>NZ_JBVJHF010000010.1:0-369398 GCF_055586945.1 Kribbella sp. NPDC048837 | reverse complement strand
TCACCCGGGCCAGGGAGGGATCGTCCTGGACGTAGCTGGGGACCAGGAACCGCACCACCTGGGAGGCCGGCAGGACCGAGTGCGGATGGCCCTGCTCGTCCACCACGATCAAACCGGGCAGTCGTCGCGAGGCGAGCAACTCGACCGCCTCGCGGGCCTGTGAATCGAGGCTGACCACCGGGAAGTCCTCGGCCATCTGCTCTCCGTGCACACTCGCACCATACGCCGCACACGCTCGGCCGACACGACGCGGCACCGAGGTCGCCAGGGGGGAGCGCTAACGAGACCATCATGCCGCCTCCAGGGTCGTCAGGCACCCCGCACCCCGGCTGGGGACGGGTACTGCCGACCAGACTTCCCGGCGCTCCGGGCCATGCCTCTCCCATCGGGGCCTCGCGCGCAAACCCTTCCCGGTGACCCATCGCCCCTTGCCGTGGGCAACGAGTCGGCGCTGCGGCAGATGGCCTTCGGTCAATGTGGTGCAATCGCGCTTCAGCGAGGGGAGCTCCAAGGCGAGATCTCGGGTCTGTCGCGCAGCGTGTCCAACCTCGGCTCGTCCCTGGGTGCGGCCATCGTTGGCACCATCCTCGTCGCTGGCCGCCCCAACCAAACCCGGGGACCCCGCCACAACGACACCCCCTGAAGCCAGCGGCCCGACATAACCCTCAGCCGGACGGCCACCCAAACCTTCCGATCCGAGGTCGAGTTCGGGACGTCCACCACAATCTCTCGAACGCTCGGGCGCTGCCGTCAGTCGGGGCTGATCGTGCACCGTGGCCCGCCCAGATCCCAAGCCGTTGTCAGCAGTGTCGTTAGAAAGGTCCACCGACCTGCTCATTGCCAATGGCCCGGCTGATGTGCCCCTTACCCAAGGCCGCGGAAGTGCCTGCCCGACACGCAGCTGGCCGTCGCCAAGACCGGTTTAGGCGGCGCGCTCGCCGCCGACACGGCATGCGCACAAACCTGCACGGCGCGTACGCCGCCGGCGACTGCGTCCACACCACCACCGGCTCCTCAACCAGCCGACCTACGTCCCGCTCGGCACCAACGCTCACAAAACAAGGCCGAGTCGCGAGCGAGAGCGCCGTCGGCGGCACCGCGACGTGCGCCGGATCGCTGAGGCGCCAAGTCGTACGGATCTTCGACCTGGTCGCCGCAGCCACCGGACTTCGCCACGAAGAGGCCACAGCCGTCGGGCACCGGCCATCCACAGCCGCCGCGCAGGCCGACGATCACAAGATCCACTACCCCGGCGCCACACCCATCACCCGGCGCATCACCGGCGACACCGTCACCCGCAAACTCCTCGGCGCCCAACTCGTCGGCCACCTGCAGGGCCAGGCCTCGAAGCGCATCGACATCCTCGCCACCACCATCTTTTACGGCGGCACAGTCGACTACATCCCCGAGCTCGCCTGTCCGACACCCCACCACTCGGCTCGCCCCATGACGCCATCCAGAGCGCGGAAATCACCTGGCTCGACACCCAACGTCACTGATCTCGCGCATCCGGCCCCGCGGAGGCCTCCAATTCAGTGGCGGGGTGCCGCGGGTTTTCACTCAACGCCCCGCTTGATCGTTTCGCTCTGCCGGCGGAGGAACTGGATGTCTGGCTCGGTTTTGGCCAACTGCGCCGCGCGGGCGTATGCCTCGGCGGCCTCGTCCCGTCGCCCGAGGCGCTCCAGCATGGAGCCGCGCGAGGCGTGCAGTAGGTGGTAGGTAGCCAACTCGTCCTCAATCTCGTCGAGAAGGGATAGGCCGACACGAGGTCCTTGGGTCTCGGCCGCTGCCACCGCACGGTTCAGAGCCACTATCGGCGTGGGCATGACGGCCAGCAGTCGGTCGTAGAACCAGAGGATCGCTGCCCAGTCGGTGTCCTGGTAGCGGGAGGCCGCGCAGTGCAGCGCCTGGATGGCGGCCTGGATCTGGAACGGCCCCAGCCGGCGGCGCCGCATACAGGACAGCACGAGAGCGTGTCCCTCGGCGATCAGCGAGCGATCCCACAGCGTCCGATCCTGGTCCTTGAGCAGTACCAGGTCAGCCTCATCGCCGCGCGCCGGCACCCGCGCGTCGCTCAGCAGCATGAGCGCGAGCAGACCCATCACCTCCGGTTCGTCTGGCATCAGGGTCGCGAGCAGCCTGGTGAGTCGGATCGCCTCTGCGCGCAGGTCTGGCCGGGCGGCGTTGTCCGCGCCGGCGTTGTAAACCAGGTACAGCACCGACAGCACCGCGCGCAGCCGGTCCGGCAGCTCGTTGTCGTCGGGTACGCGGTAGGGGATGTGCGCGGCCCTGATCTTGTACTTCGCCCGTACCAGGCGCTTGGCCATGGTCTCCTCGCTGACCAGGAACGCCGACGCGACCTCGGCGGGGGTGAGTCCTGCGATCAGGCGGAGAGTGAGGGCCACCTGGTGCTCCACCCGGACAGCGGGGTGGCAGCAGGTGAAGACGAGCCGTAGTTGGTCGTCGCGCATGACGTCTGGAGTCTCCCAGTCGGCGGTGGACTGGCGCCGCTGCTGGTCGGACGCGATCATTTCGGTGAGCTCGCGTCCGCGCCGGCTTCGGCGGATGAGGTCGACGGCCCGGTTCCGCGCGGTGGTGACGATCCAGCCGGCCGGGTTGCCCGGGACGCCGTCCCGCGGCCACCGATCCACCGCGATCGCGAACGCGTCCTGCACCGCGTCCTCGGCGAGCGAGAGGTCACCGAACAGACGCGTCAGTGTGGCCACGGCCTGTCCGTGCGCCTCGTGGAACGCCCGTTCGACGTCGTCCATCCACAGGGCCTGTCAGTGGCCGGCCTGCAGGCGTCCGGTCGCCCGGAACGGCCGGACCTCGATCGAGTGATCGGTGGCCTCCACGACCTTCTCCGCCCACGCCAGCGCCGCGTCGAGATCGTCGGCGTTGATGATGTAGAAGCCGCCGATGTGTTCCTTCGATTCCACGAACGGCCCGTCGGTGGTCACCTTGTCGAGGCCGGTGCCGCCGCTCACCACCGTGGCTGCGTCAGGCCCGTGCAGGGCACCGCCGAAGACGAACGCGCCCGCGCTGTCCATCTCCTCTTCGAGCGCGATGATGCGGCCCATGAAGGCCTGCATCTGTTCGGGCGAGGACGGCGCACCCGGGACTTCCCCCTGCACGTCGTACAGCGACAGAAGGTACTGATTCATCCGAACTCCTTCGATTCCGCGGGCCGATCCCGCTTCGACCTACTGACGAACGGCCGACGGCCGATCAGGACGCCCTCGCCTCAGAATCTCAGCAAAATGTCCCCGTTCGCGCCTACGCTGCGAGCATGAACCGCACCGACCGCTTGTACGCCGTGGTCGAGGAGCTGCGGGCAGCTGGGCCGCGCGGTCGTACGGCGCGGCAGCTGGCCGGGCACTTCGAGGTAAGCGTCCGCACGATCGAGCGGGATTTGAGTGCGCTCGGGCAGGCCGGCGTTCCGCTCGCGACCAAGCCGGGGAGAGGGGGCGGGTTCACGCTGGATCGCTCGATGAGCCTCCCGCCGCTGAATTTCACTCCCGGCGAGGCGGCCGCTGTCGCCGTGGCGCTGAGCCGCAGCGAGCACGTGCTCTTCACCAAGGACGCCCGCAGCGCGCTGCACAAGATCGTGGCGGCGATGCCGGAGCGGGCGCTTGCGGAGGCGCGCGCTACTGCCGAGAAGGTGCGGCTGCTGGTTCACCCGGTTCCCGGCCCCGACGCCGAGATCGCCGAGACGATCTGGCGCGCCGTGCGCGACAACCACGTGCTGCACATCCGCTACATCGACGTCGGCGGCGTCGAGACCGAGCGGGAGGTCGAGCCTCAGCACGTCGTCGTCGGCCCCAACGGCTCGTACTTGACGGCCTGGTGCCATCTGCGGCAGAACGACCGGGTGTTCCGCATGGACCGCATCACCCGCGCCGAGCGGGCGCCGTCGCTGCCGCGCCTACGGCACGTCGTCCCGGAGCTGCTCGTCGACGGCCACCAGACGAAGCTGCCTGCGTCGGCGTTGCGTCCGGAAGATCTTCTGCCAAACACCGACATAGGGCTGTCGCATGGGGCGGAGACGGTGGGTGTAACCCGCCGCCCCGGCGGGTGAACCGAGGCAGAGGAGATACCCATGACCACCACCCCCGCTCCCGGAACCCTGGCCTGGTTCGAGGTCGCCACCAGCGACCCCGACGGCGCCGTGAAGTTCTACGGCAGCCTCTTCGACTGGAGCTTCGAGGCCGACGGCCCCGCGGCGTCAGGCGGCATGGACTACCGCAACATCAAGGCCTCCGGGGCCGACCGGCCGATGGGTGGGATCTTCGGCACCGGTGGCCAGGTGCCTAGCCACGCCGTGTTCTACATCCTTGTCGCCGACGTCGAGGCCACCTGCGCCGACGCCGAGCAGCTCGGCGGCTCGGTGGTGAGCAAGCACCTCGACCCCGGCCCGGGCGCGCCGACGTTCGCCTACCTGCGCGACCCGGCGGGCAACACGTTCGGCGTCTTCACCCCACCGGCGGCCTGATGGCGAAAAGCCACGAGGGCACGTCCCCGTCGGAGCCATCCGCCGGGGACGACGCTCGCACCCTGTACGACGAACTCACCGACGACCTGCTCTACGACCCCGCCATCGGCCGGGCAACCATGATGGGATATCCGTGCGTGCGGTTGGCCGGGCGATTCCTCGCCTCCTACGACGACAAGGCGGGCTCCCTGATCGTCAAGCTGCCTCGCGAGCGGGTCACCGAGCTCGTCGACGATGGCCGCGGCGACCCGTTCGCGCCCGCCGGCAAGGTCTTCCGCGAGTGGGTCTCGATCCCCACGACCGATCCGGAGCTATGGCGCATCCTGCTCACCGAAGCCGTCGACTTCGCGCGGAAGTCCCTGCGCGACGAGCGGTGAGGGCAGCGTCCCCGCCGCCGTTCCTCCCGGACGGACACCGTCACCATGTCAGCGCTGATGCCGCTGACTCAATGCAGCGCAGCAAGGTACAAGACCGTCTTTTGGTCGACCACGCTGACCAGCCCACCGTGGCGGCGACATCGAGCGCCGGTCAGGCCACGACGAAGAAGCGCACCCACAGAGACGGCGCCGCAACGACGATGGTGATCGCGGCGATCACCACGCCTTTGCGGTGAGCTCCCAGAAGCTGATCGGGTAGCCCGGCGCGTAGCGCGATACCGATCACCACCACGCTCGCGCTCGCCCAGAACGCGGCACTCACCTGGCTCGACACCCAACGTCACTGATCTCGTGCACTCGGCGCAGCGGATACAGCGCGACGCGTCCGCGCAAACGGGGTGCACACTGATGCCATGGGCAACAAAGCGCCCGAACTCGCAGGGCCTGTCGGGCTCCAACTCGCCGGGCGGTCGAACAACTGCCCGGCCCCTACGGCATGCCAGGCGGATCCCGCTACGAGCTGAAGTGGGACGGCTACCTTCACTGAACCCGTCAAGTTGGCCCGAGAGATCGCCTCCGGGTGGCTGCTGCGGTTCAGTTGCTGATGGCCGGTGCTGCCTGGTGGTAGGTGGTGTCGGTGAGTTGCTCGACGAGGAAGGTGGCGATGTCGGTTCTGGTCATGGCGGAGCCGATGTTGTCGATGCCGAGGAAGCCCGCCCGGGTGGTGCCGGTGGCGGGTTTGTTGGTGGGGTTGGTGATGCGGGCGATCGTCCAGTCGAGTCCGGATTCGGTGACGGCTTGTGTCATGCCGCGCAGCTCGCGTAGGGCGTTGGGGAACATCAGGTTCGCGAGGACGGGCAGGGCTCCGGCTTTCAGGGTGGGCTTGTCGTGGGGGTCGGAGGGATGCTGGGTGTGGCGAGTCCGACGAAGCGGTGGACTCCGGTGGCCTGCATGGCGTTGACGATGTTGCGGGTGCCGTCGGCGACTGGGGTGCCTCGGGTGCCGCGTTTGAGGGAGGGGCCGAGGGCGCTGATGACGGCGTCGCTGCCTTTGACGGCTTCGCGGATGCGTTCGCGGTCGGCGAGTTCGCCGGTGACGAGGCGCAGGTGTGGGGGTTGGCGGTCGAGGTTGGCTGGGTTGCGGACGTAGGCGACGACGTCGTGGCCGGCGGCGAGGAGTTGATCGACGACGTGGTGGCCGATGCCGCCGGTCGCGCCGAAGACGGTGACCTGCATGGCGCGTGACCTGTCGGTGAGTGTGTTGGGTGGTCAGGTGGTGGCTGCGCGGACGGCGGGGGCGATTTCGTCGGCGTAGCGGTGAATGGAGTCGGTCACGGCGTCGCGGGGAAGGCCTCCCCAGTCGATCTGGCCGAGGAATCGGTCGAGTCCGAGGGTTTGGTGGGCGTCGAGGATCTTCTCGATGAGTTGTTCGCTGGAGCCGATCATGATCGCGTTGCCGGGTTGTGTTCCTGCGTCGAACTGTGCTTGGTCGACGATGAAGCCGCGGCCGCCGGGAGCCTTGGGTCGTAGGTATTCGTGGTAGTACGGGAAGGTCTGGCGTGCGGCTCGGGGGGTGGCGGCGGCGTAGAAATGGGTGGAGATCCCGACGCGCAGCTTGTCGGGGTGTCCTGCGCGCTCCCCGGCGGCGCGGTAGAGGTCGACGGTGCGGCGGGCGTGGGTCAGCGGGCCGCCGATGTAGCCGAGGATCATGGGCAGGCCCAGCCGCCCGGCTCGCTCGGCGCTGGCTGGGGAGCCACCGACGCCGAGCCACACCGGTAGCGGTTTCTGCGTTGCTCGCGGAGTGACCGGGGCATCCTGCAGGGGTGGGCGGAACTTGCCGGACCAGGTGACGTGGTCGTTGTCGCGCAGCTGCAACAGCAGGTCGAGTTTCTCGCTGAAGACGGCGTCGTAGTCGGCGATGTCGACGCCGAAGATTCCGAACGGTTCGCTGAAGGCGCTGCGGCCGGCGGCGATTTCGGCGCGGCCGTTGCTGACCAGGTCGAGGGAGGCGAAGTCCTGGTAGACCCGCAGCGGGTCGAGCACCGGCAGCACGGTCACGCCGCTGGTCAGGCGGATCCTGCTGGTGCGGGCGGCGGCTGCGGCTAGCACGACGGCGGGTGAGGACACTGCGAAGTCGAGGGTGTGGTGCTCGCCGAGGGCGAACACGTCCAGGCCGGTCCGGTCGGCCAGGGTGGCGTAGCCGACGATGTCATCGACCCGCTGCTGGTGGCTGTGCGGTCGGCCGGTCGCGGCGTCGGTCTGGATGTCGCTGAGCGAGATGACGCCGAGCTCCATGAGATGTCCTTGGGTAGAAGGAGTGGGTGCGGCGGGATCGGCGCCGGCGGCGTTGCCGCGTGATCGATCCCGGCCGCGTCCGGGGATCAGGTCAGGCGATGGTGATGATGAGCTTGCCGAGCGTTCCCTCGGCGAACGCTGAGAAGGCTGCCGGCACGTCATCGAGTGAGTAGGTTTTTTGGACGTGCACTTCGCAGGTCCCGTCGGCGCGGTGGCCGGCGGCGCGCTGCAGCGTTGCGGGGTCGGGGTTGGCGTAGATCCCGGTGACGGTGGCCTCGGTCGTGGGGAGCTGGTCGGGCGACTGGATCAGGGTCGACACGAACCGGCCCTGAGGACGCACCGCCGCGAGGACGGCCGCCGGGTCACCGGCCAGGTGAACGATCGCGTCGACTCCGTCGGGGTGTTCTAGCTGCACGGCGGACAGGACATCGCCGGTGTGGTCGACCGTGGCGGCCGCTCCGAGCCTGCTGACGAGCTCCCGCTCCTGATCTGTGGCCGCGGTCGCCAGGACGTGCGCACTGGCGTTCGCGGCCAGCTGCACGACTTGGTTGCCGACACCGCCGGTGGCGCCGACGACCAGGACACTGTGCCCGGGCTGAAGCTCGGCGGCATCCACCGCCTGAAGAGCAGCCGTCCCAGCCAGGCCCAGCGCCGCGCCGTCGACGAAGTCGATCGAGTCCGGCAGCTTGGCCAGGCCCACGGAGGTCGGAACAGTGACGTACTCGGCGAAGGAGCCATCACCCAGGTAGGGCTTCGTGACGACCCCGAAGACACGGTCGCCGACCTGGTAGTCGCTCACCCCGGCGCCGACAGCGTCGACGGTGCCGGCGAAGTCCTTGCCCAGTACGACGGGGAACCGGTGCTCCATCATCCCCTCGAGCCGGCCGGATGCCACGGCCAGGTCGAAGCCGTTCACCGACGCGGCATGGACACGGACCCGGACCTCCCCCTCGGCGGGCTCGGGCACGGCGATGTCGACGAGCTCGGGGTCGGACCCGAACGCGGTCAGTGCGAATGCACGCATGGCAGATCTCCTTAGATTCAAAAAGCAGTTTGGACGCTGAAGTCGAACGGCCCGATCAGGGCGAGTACGGGCCGAAACGGCCCCAGGCGATCACCACGGCGACGGCGAACAGCACCGCGGTGAACGCGATCGCGCCGGGCTCGCGGCGGCGACGGTGGGTGTTCATCGCCAGCACCATCAGGACCGCCAGACCGGTCGCGGCCAGCGGCGTCAGCACCGGCAGGATGGCGGTGGCTGCCGGCACCACCAAGCCGATCGCGCCGAGCAGCTCGACGATGCCGATGAACCGCACGGTGCCGGCAGAGAAGTCCTCGACCCACGGCAGCCGGCCGAGCAGTTTGTCCTTCGGCTGGGTGGACTTCATGACGCCGGCCATCGCGAACATGCCCGCCAGGACGATCTGGAGGATCCACAAGAACACGTTCATCGGTTGCTGCTCACTCTCACTCATGAGTGGAACGGGTATTCCGTTTGTCGGTGAAGACGATAACACCGGATGTGGAGTGGGTATTCCACATGGGTAGGATGGGGGCATGACGAGGGACGCGGAGGCGCGAACACCTGGCTCGGACGGCCCGGGTCTGCGCTCCGACGCGCAGCGCAACCGCGAGCGGGTCGTCGAGGCCGCCCGTGACGTGTTCGCCGAGCAGGGGCTCGACGCCTCGACGAACGAGATCGCCCGCCGGGCCGGCGTTGGCGTCGCCACGCTGTTTCGCCGCTTCCCGACCCGCGACGATCTGATCGCCGCGGCCTTCGCCGACAAGATGCACGCCTACTCCGACGCCATCGACGAGGCCCTCGCCGACCCTGACCCATGGAACGGCTTCTGCGGCTACATCGAGCGCGTCTGTCAGATGCAGGCCGACGACCGCGGGTTCGCCGACGTCCTCACCATGACCTTTCCCACCGCCAAAGCCTTCGAAGAAGAACGCAACCAGTCCGCCGAGAAGCTGACCGACCTACTCGAGCGCGCCAAAGCCGTTGGCCGGTTGCGCGAGGACTTCGCCCACCAGGACGTGCCCCTGATCCTCATGGCCAACGCCGGCGTGGTGACCGCGACCCGCGATGCCGCCCCGGACGCCTGGCGACGCTTGGTCGGTTACCTGATCCAGTCGTTCGCCGCCGCAAGGGCCGAGCCGCTGCCGGACCCACCGACTCCTCGGCAGATGTATCGAGCCCTCATGCGCTTGTCACACAAGACGTCGTGACAGTCGGTGCCGCTGAAGAGTGGATGGGTTCTGCTGCGAGCGACGATCGGGCTGGTCGGTAGACGTGGATGTCAGCGCTGGAGCGTTCGTGATCTGCTGCGGGCGGCGATGAGGAGGCCCAGCATGGAGGTCGCGGCTCCGGCGGTCACCAGGACTGCCATGGGGACGGCTGTGGCTGCACCGCCGAGGCCGGCGATGGGGGCGATGGTTCCGGCGGCCACCCATTGCACGAAGCCTTGCACGGCTGATCCGGTGCCCGGGTGATCGGGGACGGCAGCGGATGCGAGAGCGCCGCCGTTGGGGATCATCAGGCCTTGGGCGGTCATCAAGACGAAGAAACTGACGATCGTCAAGGTCAGCGGTGTCCCCAGCCATAGCGCGCCGCCCAGCAGGGTGATGCCTGCGAGCAGTGCGGCGATCTGCCCGGTCACGATGACCTTGCGGGTGTCGACCCGGCCGGCCAAGCGGGCTGCGACGAGGGCAGCGACGGTCATTCCGGCGGCGTTGGCGGCGAAGTCCAGCGAATATGCGATCGGGGAGAGGCCGTTCATGGCCTGCAGGACGAACGCCGAGGTGGCGACGTAGGCGAACAGCGCGCCCATCGCTGCGCCGGCGACGACCAGGTAGCCGACGTACTCGCGGTTGCCCAGGACGGTCCGCCCAGCGGCAAGGAAGCTGCGCAGACCACCGGCGTGGCGGCGTTCGCGCGGGAGCGATTCGGGCACGGCGATCAGGGCCGCAACGGTCATCGCAACGCCGAGGGCCGCGACGAGCCAGAACGAGACCCGCCAGTGCGACAGTTGCAGGATCAGCCCGCCCAGGAGCGGGCCGACGATCGGGGCGAGTCCACCGACCGCGGCGATGACGTTCAGGACCCGGACCAGCCGTGCACCGGTGGCCAGGTCGACGATGATCGCCCTGCCGATCACCATCGCCCACCCACCGGCGAAGCCCTGAACGAGCCTGGCCACCGTCATCACCGCGATGGTCGGCGCGAGCGCGCACACGATCGAGGCCACGGTCATGGCCAGCAGTGCCGCGAGCAGCGGGGTCCGCCGGCCGCGTTGATCCGAGACCGGCCCGCCGATCAGCTGACCGAGCGCCATGCCGAGGAAGAAGGTGGTCAGCGTCAGCTGGACCTGCGTCGCGGTCGTCGACAACTCCCCGGCGACCTGGGGGAACGCCGGGACGTACATGTCGGTGGCCAGCGGCGCGATCGCGGTCAGGAACACCACGGTCGCGATCAGCCCGGCGCTCAGCTGGGCCCGGCGACGCGGCTTCGGCACGGGTGGTGTCGACGAAGCAACGTCGGGAGGTAGCGGAGCTTGTTGCATCGATCCTCTTCGGTGTGCGAGTGATGTCAGGCCTGGAGTTGGACCGTGACGGAGCCGTCCATGGCCGCGATCCGCTCGGCGGCGTCGTCATGTAGCCGGCCCAGAACGACGATGCCTTCGTAGTAGGACTGGTCGCCGTAGTAGAGGACGAGGTCGTTGCCGGGGGCGTAGTACCCGACGTCGGGATCCGCGCCTGCCGGCTGGCCGACCAGGGACAATGGGGCGGGCAGCGGCCCTGTCTTCTCCACACCACCGTGATCGCGCATCTCAACGGTGAGCGGAAGCTGCGCGACCAGATCGCGGGCGGCTGCACTCTCGTCGAGAGTGGCTTGGAAGTACCGGCCACCGATCGTGATCTGAATTCTCATGTCTGCCTCTTCGGTGCTGGTCGATCCTTGATAGCTGGGCTGGCTGGATCGCTGAGCGTCGCCCGGCGATCCGGTCGACGGGGCGACGGACGAGTTGACCGCTGTGGTGGGGTGTCCGGTGCTTTCAGTGGTCGCGCTGGTTCCGCAGGCGGCCGATACCAGCACGACACCCGATACCAGGACGGCAGTGGCGATACCGCGGACAGTCTTCATTGGTTCTCTCCGGAAGTGGGCTGCGGTCAGACGGTGAGCAGGACCTTGACGGCGGTCCGCCGGTCCATCGCCTGGTAGCCGTCGGCGGCTCGGTCCAGCGGTAGCGTCAGGTCGAAGACCTTGCCCGGGTCGATCCTGCGGTCCCAGATCAGCCGCACTAGCTCGGGCAGGTACCGCCGCACCGGCGCCGGTCCGCCGTGCAGGTGAACACCGGCCATGAACAGTTCATCACCGGGAATCGCGACGTCGTGGGAGACACCGACGAACCCGACGTGCCCGCCCGCCCGGGTGGCCCGGATCGCCTGCATCATCGCTTCCTGCGTGCCGACGGCCTCGATCACCGAGTGCGCGCCGAGCCCACCGGTGAGGTCCTTGACACGGGCAACACCCTCGTCCCCGCGTTCCTCGACGATGTCCGAGGCGCCGAACTCCTTGGCCAGCGCCTGCCGGTCGGCGTGCCGGCTGAAGGCGATGATCCGCTCGGCGCCGAGCTCCCGAGCGGCCAGGACCCCGAGCAGCCCGACAGCGCCGTCGCCGACCACCGCGACCGTCTTGCCCGGACCGGCCTGAGCGGCGACGGCCGCGAACCAACCGGTGCCCAGTACGTCGGATGCCGCGAGCAGCGACGGGATCAGGTCCGGCTTGGGCATCCCCGGCGTTGCGACGAGGGTGCCGTCGGCCAGCGGGATCCGCGCCAGCTCGGCCTGCGTCCCGATCGTGCCCATCAGGACCCGGTGCACGCAGTACGCCTGGTAGCCGGCCCGGCAGATCTTGCAGGTGTTGTCCGACGCCCAGAACGAGCCGACGACGAAGTCACCGACCTTGACGGTGCGGACGGCCGGGCCGACCTCCTCGACCACCCCGACGTACTCGTGGCCCATCACCTGGTGGTCCACTGGCTCGACGCCCCGGTACGGCCACAGGTCGCTGCCGCAGATGCAGGTCGCCGCCAGCCGGACGATCGCGTCCGTGGGCTCGAGGATCCTCGGGTCCTCGCGGTCCTCGACCCGGACGTCGCCGGGTCCGTGCATGACAACTCCACGCATGAAAAGGTCTCCTAGAAATAGATCAGAGTCGGGTATGGAATCGGGCAGGTCAGCGCCGAGTCCTGGCGGCCCAGTCGATGACGGTTGTGACCTTGCGGCTGGTGTCAGCGATCGTGGCCGGGTCGGCGCCCAGCTCTCCGAGGCGGATCAGGCCCGGCGGCGGGACCGTCTGGCCCAGGTCGTCGTAGTAGACGGCCGACGTCGCCGTGTCCGGCCAGTAGTAGATGCCACTCGGCGTGGGCTTCATCGTCCGGGATGCCTCGCTCACGGTGAGCGGGCGCGGCAACCGTCCGGTCTTGGCCTGACCCCAGGCGTCGCTGAGCTCGATGGTCAGCGGCAGCATCGACGCGAGTTCCCGCGCAGCCGGCGTGTCGGCGAATGTCGCCTCGACGGCCTGGTCGCCTAACAGGAACACGACCCGAAGCCCGGGATTGATGCTGGTGGCGACCGGCGTCGTCGCGGTCGAGGCGGCGACCGAGGCCATGGCGGTGGCCGCGGTGTCCGTTTTCGTCGGCCGCCAAGTCAGCGTGGCCGCGAGCAGAGCGACTCCCGCAGTTACGCCGGCTGCCGCTCGGCTCCACCCGGTGAACATCATGGCTCAAGCAGAACCGCGCGGCCGTGGCGTGAGGAAGTCACTGACGATGGGTGTACTGCCAGTACATCCCGCCTGCGCGCTGTGCGTCGTACTGTCGATCGTGTGGACAATCGAGTCGAAGTGCGCGAGTTCCTCACCACCCGGCGCGCCAGGATCAGCCCCGAGCAGGCCGGTCTACCCGCCGGCGGGAAGCGGCGTGTCCCCGGATTGAGGCGCAGCGAGGTCGCCGCGCTGGCCGGCATGAGCGTTGAGTACTACGCCAAGCTCGAACGTGGCACTCTGGCCGGAGCCTCCTCCGGCGTCCTCGACGCCCTGGCCCGGGCACTGCAGCTCGACGACGCCGAACGCGCCCACCTCCTCAGCCTCGCGCACGAAGCCGACGGCAGCAGCGCCGTCCTGCGCCGCCCACGACGCCCGAAACCTGCATCGTCGCGCGCCAGCCTGCAGTGGACGCTCGACGCCATCACCACATCGCCCGCAATCATCGGCAACCACCGCCTCGACCTGCTGGCCGCCAACCAACTGGGACGCGCCATGTACTGCGACGTCTACACCGACCCGGCCAGTCCACCGAACTTTGCCCGGTTCACGTTCCTGGACAGCGCAGCGCGACGGTTCTACCCCGACTGGGACCTGGCTGCCGACATGACCGTGGCCAACCTGCGCACCGCCGCCGGCAAGGACCCCCACGACAAAGGCCTCCACGACCTCGTCGGGGAACTGTCGACCCGCAGCGACGACTTCCGGCGCCGCTGGGGTGCCCACAACGTCCGCACCCACGGCACCGGCGTCAAACACTTCCATCACCACATCGTCGGCGATCTCGCCCTGGCCTACGAAAGCATGGACCTACGCGCCGACCCCGACCTCACCATGACCATCTACGCCGCAGAACCAGGCTCAGCCACCGAAGACGCCCTCAAACTGCTCGCCAGCTGGGCCGCCACGACACAACAACTAGCCCCATCCGTCCAGCAGACCTCGTAACTGCGCCGACGAAGTTCTCCGCGCGGAGCCTGACATCTGCCGGGCACGATCGAAACGCTGGCAGCTCTGCGTTTCATCAGACAGAGCCAGAGCTACCAGTCACGCCCGACCGGTGGCCGGGCCACGACGAACGGGACTCCTCGCTGCGAGCAACGGCTCCTGGAGTTGCTTTTGCGGCCTCGACGTGACGCTGCCGTAGGTGCTTGAGCGAGTCTTCCAGCGCAGCTACTTCGCCGAGCCAGGCCCGGACTTTGGCTTCTGCGAGCCGCTCCGTGGCGTTGGCGGTCATCTCCTCGATGCGCGGCACCTGAGCGGGATCAACACGCAGAAACCTGCACTTCACGCAGGCGTGCTCGTGAACACAGGGCGTGCCGTAGGGGCGGTGGCACTCGCCGAGAGCGACCTTCCGCAGCAAGAAGTGCTCGTCGAACTCCGCCCACTCCTCCCCGGTCGCCGGTCGAAGCTCGCCGCCCGGACGGGTCGCACGTCGGCGTTCGATGAAGTGCTGGTGCGCCGCGACGACCTCCTCGGGGAAGACGGCCGTGTAGCCGCGGGTGGTGTCGAGGCTAAGGTGGCCGAGCAGGGTAGCCGCGATGTGCAGCGGGAGGCCGCTGGAGACCATCTCGGTGGTGAACAGCTGCCGGAAGTCGTGCGGCGTGAAGTAGATCGGCTCGCCGACGTCCTGCAGGCCGGCCGAGGCTGCGGCGTCGATGATGAGCCGCCGTGCCACCGACGGTGACAGCACTTCGCTGCGAGCCCCGATCCGGCGAACAAACAGGTGCGGGAACGGCTCACCGTGCACCTTCTCGTGCGGGTCGTAGCGCACCGACAAAGGGATCCGGTCGCCACTGCCCTTCGCGCGGCGCTGGACCGTGACGAGCACCGTCACCAGCTCCGGCGTCATCGGTATCAACCGCTCGACGTCGTTCTTGCTCGGCACGAGGTGCAACAGCGGCACCAGCGTCCCGGCGAGACGGCGGTGTAGTGGCGTAACGACAACTGCGTGAGCTCGAGCAGCTCCTCGACCCGGATCCCGGTCAGGCGCAGCGTCTCGATGACAGCCCACGCCCAGAACCCGTCGGACTCGGCCGCAGTGATGTCGACCAGGCCGTGTCGATTGGCGCAGTACGCGGTGGCGGCTGGTACAACTCGAACTCCGAACCGTCCACCACAAACCGCTTCCCGTGACTGGCCCGCTGAGCCGCGGTGAACAGCCGGGCCGACCAGTCCCGGCGGCGCACCGCCTCGGCGACCAGCGCAGGCAGCAGCGGCGTCAATGCCCTGGTGCGGTTCTGCATCCGCGACAGCTGACGACGGCTTCGCCTTCGAGGCGCTCTTCGATTCGTGCCGTGACACCGGCGACGGCGCTACCCACGGTCCCCACCGGGCCGGCTCGTCGTGCGACCACTCCGCCAGGTCGCGATACATCCCGCGAACCGCGAACAAAGTGGAGTGAATCTCGCGGCGCGGCTGCCCGTCGATGGTCACCGAGAGCCGTTCGCGCCACCCAGTCGCAACCTGCGGTGTCAGGTGCAGATCCGTCTGGCCGGGGTCGATCTGCAGCACGTCCCACCAAAACAGCCGCGCCAGACGGTTGGCCCTCCCCTCCAACGTGCCGTAGTCCATCGACGGCTTGAGCTCGCTCAGATAGTCGACCAGCAGGTCACGCACCCCGCTGGGCGGGATGCCGTAGCGATCAACCAAAGTGTGCACGGAGTGCTGCCGCGTGTTGCCTTTGGCCGACCACGCAGCGCGCAGGGTGAGCGGTTCACCCGCGAACGGGTCGAGCGCGACCAGCAGCTCCCAGGCCAGGTGCTCGCGCCGGGTCCGCCCCGAGGTGCGCACGACGTCGGCGTAGAACAACAGGTCCTCGCCCTGGAGCTGATCGAGTTGCTTGCCGGTCCGGATCAGCACCCGCGACAAGCATGCTCCGCGTCGTACTGATGGCGCATCAGCGCCGACCGGTAGGCCGGCAACGCCCGTAACCGTTGCAGCTGCTCCGGATCGTTAACGCCGAGCATTCGCTGCGGCAGGTAGGCGCCGGCCCCGGTGACCAGCTGCCGGCCATAGGACGGGCGCAGCGCCCGCGCCACCATCAAGGCGTTCACTCCCTGAGCCACCGAGGCCTTCGGCGTTCGAGGTATCACAGCCGAACGCCAGGCCCTCGGGGCGAGGTCGGCGCCGCTGGCGAGCCACCGCTGCTCCCAGGTCTCACCGTCGAACTGGTCCAGCCAGCCCAGGATCCGCCGAACACCGGTCGAGGTCGGTTTGCGGCTCGGGAACACGCCGACCGGCCGGTCCGGGGTGACTTCGATCGCCTCATCCAGGCCGAGATCTTGAATCTCCGCACCAGCCCCGCCAGCCGGCAGTGCTGGCGGCTCGAGTCCGAGGTCGTAGGCGCGTGGCGGCAGCACCCGGCCGCTCAACCCAAACAGCAGGGTCCGGCGCAACCACGCCAGGCGGGGACAGCGGCCTGGAAGTCGGGCCCGATGCTGCCCGGGTGTGAGCCGCCTGGATCCGTGCCGGCGCGCGAGGATCGGTCACCAGACCGGAACCGCCAGCAGGTGGTCTGGTGATGTGCGCAGCCCGAGGAGCTCCCGCACCGCAGCCTCGTCGTAGACGGGTTCGATCACCGGACCTGCAGGCCGCGGCCGGGCATGATGCTCCAGGACCTTCGCGACCAGATCCTCCAGCCGCGGCTGGGTGTAGATCTGAGTGGTCGCAACGCTGGCATGGCGAAGGATCGTCTGCACATCGAACAGAGTGAACGCCGGATCGGCCAGCAGCCGTGCTGCCGCCGTGTGCCGCAGATCGTGCAGTGTCCAATTCGATCCCAACGCGGAGTTCGCGCGCTGCAGCACCGCTCTGGCCGCTTGGTAGGAAAGTGGTCGCGGCGCACCCTGCCGGGTCCACCACACCGGTCCGCCGGGCTCGATGGGCGGCCGTTCCTGCTGCAGATACAGGGCCAGCCACACGAACGAGTCCACGCTCGCCGGGATCGTCTCCCGCACGCGGCTTCCCTTGCTGACCACCGTGATCGTGTTCGCACCGGCATCCAGGTCGGTGCCGTGACACAACCCGAGCAGCTCGGAGCCGCGCGCACCGCTCGACAGCCAGAACGACACCAACGCCCGGTCACGGTGGCTGCGCAGGGCGCCGAACAGCGCATCGGCGGCATCGTCAGGGATCGCCCGCCACGCCGGCCGCGGCGTCTTCTGCCGGTACGTCGCCCGCTGACGGATGACGAAGTTCTCCATTGGATTTTGGTGGACGTTCAAGCGCCCGCCCGTCGCCCGGCTCCGCTGAGCCCGAACAGGGTTCGCCGGCGGGCCGAGCCCGCCGCGCACGCCCACTCGTAGCACCCGAACAGCACGCTCAGCTGATGGTTGATCGTCCGGGCGGCGTACGTCGAGCCGAGCGTCGCCTTGCCCGTGACCGGATTCACCGACCCCGGAGGCGCCGCACCGAAACGGCATTTTAGCCGTTGCGGGACCGGTGCCTCACGCAACAACTCCACGAACTCACGCACACATCGGAACGTTCAGCGCCCTCCCAGGCTGTCCAGCGGTCGTGCAGGAACCGGAACCACCGAAGCAGGTCGAAGGCGTAGCTGCGCAAGGTGGCCGGTGAACAGTCCGACGCGGCCAGCTCACGGAGAAACCCCGAAGCCCCAGCGTGTTCGATGTCTGGGACACCACCCGCCACAGCAGCCCCTGCTCGAACTCCACCACTCGGCCCAGAACGACATCCGCCACCGGCACACCCTCTCCAGTCCGGCACCGATCGCGCCAATCGGGCACCCGAAGAGTTCAGTCACCTAACCCCGGAGTGGTCTGCCGCGGCGGCGGGCTCCGATTGTGGTCGCGCAACAGCACGGACTTCACCGCGAAGTCCCCGATGTCCAGGCCGCCCTCGCCGCCCAGATCGCCACCGACTGCGTCCTCGACGGCGAACTGGTCGTGTGGACCGGAGCCCGGCTCGACTTCGACGCGCTGCAGCAGCGCACGGTCAACACCGCAGCCACCGTCCGGCGCCGAGTCGCACTCACACGGCCGGCGTCGCTCGTGGTGTTCGATGTCCTTGCAGTCGGCAGCGTCGACGTACTGCCGATGCGCTGGACCGCGCGCTGTCAGCGCCTCGAATCACTCGCTAGGACCCGGGCGCCGTCGCTGCAACTGTTACCGGTGACCAGCGATGTTGACGACGCGAAGGAGTGGCTGGAGGCGTTCAAGCCCTCCGGCGTCGAAGGACTGGTCGTGAAAGGCGCGTCGACCAGATGCCAGCCCGGCCGTCGCGACTGGGTAGAGGTGAATTCTCTAGGGGTGGGTAGTGCACGGCCACGTCGCCGGAGGTGCCTTGTGCTGCTCGAACCCGGTCGCGTTCGCGGCCCGCAGTTCGTACAGCACGTCGTGCTTGGCGCGGTCGTCGGGGTGCGCGATCCACCGCTGAACATCGGCCATCGTGTCGCCGCCGAGCGCTGCGGCGTGCAGCAGCGCCGTCAGCGCCTGCCGGACCAGGTTCAGCCAGCGCTCCGCGTCGTCACTCTTGGCGCCGACCCCGTCGAGCAGGTCCGACTCCCGGTCCATCACCACACCCGGGTCGGTGCACCCGGTCAGCGGGACGAACGTGATCGTGGACCCCTCGGCGGTGAGGCCGTCGGGCCTGTGGCGTCCGGCCGGGTGGCCGGCCGCGGCCGGCTAGGTGGCACGGTCGGATATGCGCCCGCGAATTTGCCCAAGGGAGCCGGGCGACCTTTGCCCTGCTCGCTAGGCAGTGGCTGGGCGCGACCGTCCTACATCGGGCAGAAGCGCGTCGGCGATGACGGACACAGGGTGCCCCAACGCGTCGCTATGGCCGCCTCAGCTTCGCCGGGACCGGCCTGCGAGACGTCGGTGTCGGCAAGGAAGGCAGCAGCGCGGGTGGCGTGGATCGTGTCCCTGTCCGCTCGCCGCTGCGGATCCTGGCGGCGTTGATCAGGGCCCGTGCGGTCACCGCCTGGTTACGGTTCAGGCAGCCGTGGGTGAGTTCGGCGCCCGTCGACTTGCCGGTGGCGCCGGAGGTGTAGAGGATCACCGCGATGTCGTCGTCGGACCGGCTGACCGGGTCGGTCGCCGGCGGCGTCGCCGCCAGCGCGGCTTGGAAGTCCCAGTCCCCGGGCGCGACCGCCAGGCAGTCGGGGCCTGCGGCCTTTGCACCTGCCTCCGGCTCGGCGGCACAGTCATGCCAGGCAAGTAGCAGTTTGGCGCCGGAGTCGCGCAGGTAGTACTCCACCTCGCGCGCCTTGAGCAGCGGGTTCATCGGCACGACGACCCCGCCGGCGCGGAGGATGCCGTGGTAGGAGATCGCGAACTGCACGTTCGGAAGCATCAGCCCGACACGGTCGCCGGGCTGCAGGCCGCTGCCGCGCAGGAGCGTGACCATCCGGGACGCGGCGTCGTCCAGGGCCGCGTACGTCAGCACGTGGTCATCCATCCGGACGGCCGGGCGGTCCGGGTACATCGAGGCGGACTCGGTGAGTTTCTGGCTGAGGTTGGTCATGGCGGCCTCTTCGTCAGATCTTGCCGAAGGCGAGCCACAGATAGGCCACGAGCAGCACGATGACGACGAGCGCTGGTGTCATCTCGGCTATGCCGTCGTGCTGGCGCAGGTGCGCGCCGAGGGCTCCAACCATGAGAAGCAGTAAACCCGCCGCGGCGAGCACGCCGAGCGAGGGTATCGCGAGGCCGAGCAGGACTCCTGCGGCACCCGCGACCTCCAGCACCCCGATGCGCTGGTAGGCACCGACACTGAAGCCGACGTGCGCGGCCCGGGCCTGCATCGCCGGAACGGCTCGGATCTTGCTTGCGCCCAGCACCCCAAAGGCGACAGCGATGAGTGCGGCCAAGGAAACAAGGAGTGGGGTAGTCATGGCTGGATCTCCGGCTTCAAGGGAATGGTGAATGCGTCGACAACAGCCTTGTCTGCTGCTTGGTCGACCTCGTCCCGGTCCAGGGCTGGCTTCTCGAACTCCGGCCAGGCGAGGTCGTGGACCTTGACCGCCGCCGCGTCCTGGGCGCCGGCCCGCATCGTGTCGGGCACCGGGGCGTGGGTCTTCAGGTCATTACTCATTGCAAACTTCCTTTGGTTGGTGCCGCCCGGGCAGGTCGTCAAGCATTCCTGCCCGGCGGCGCGAGTGCTGTAAGGAGGACTGGGGCTTGCCGACCCCGGTCCGACTGGGACTACGAGTTGTCTGCGGCCTTGGCGAGCTTGTCGGCGTAGGCGCGGGCGTGGATGGAATCGAGGATGACCAGCTGCGCGTTCTCGACCGCCCAGTCGGCGAAGTCGAGGGCTTCGGCCGCGTCAGCTTCTGCCCAGTCGGCGTCGTTCGCGGCGACCTTGGCATCCATGTGGCGGTTCCGCTTGTCCATGTTTGCCTTGACATCGCTCATCTTGGCCGCGGCGTCAGCCTTTACCTGCGCCCACTTCGCCCGAGCGCCATCGGCGGCCTGCGAGACCTCCTGCCGTGCGTTCTGGGCTGACTGATCCAAGTTGGACTGGGCCTGGTCGATCCGCTCCTTGAGTTGTGCTTCGGACTCGGTCGCGGCCGTCTGCACCGCCGACTTGGCCGTCGCAACCCGCTTCTGCAGATCGTCCAGCCGCGTGGAGAAGTCTGTGTGCTGCGTCATGAGCTACCACCTTCGTTAGATTCGGGCCCGATGGGCCGCTTGTAAGGTTCCTGCAGTACTGACGATATCGTCAGTACTGCAGGCGGTCAAGCTGTCCTGGTGATGACATGACGAAATCCTCAGCTAGCTGGCCGTCCGCTATCGGCACTCTGGTCGAGCGAGCCATCCGTTCAACCTGCTGCACCTGCCCGCATCGACGGCCACGACCACCACCCGGCAGACCGAACCGTCGCCCGCGTTATCGGTCCCAGCGCCATGGACCGCCGGTGAACTGGTCGTCGCCTCACTCGGGGAGATCGTGCATGCCCGCTCCGGCGACAAGGGCGGCGACGCGAATCTCGGCTTGTGGGTCTGCGACTATGAGGCCTGGGTATGGCTCATGTCGACCCTCACTATCTACGAGCTCCACCCGGCTCCTTCCGGAAACGCGTGAGTTGGCAATCTCGCGCTACGAACTGCCTAACCTGGGCGCGGTGAACGTCGTCATCCGGGGTCTCCTCAGGAGGCCGGCACCATCTCGGCTCTGCGGATGGACGCGCAGGCAAGGCGCTCGGTGAATGACTGCGCTCACGCAGCACCGAGGTGTCGCGTCCGTTGGTGAAGACGTAGCTCGATGCGCCTACGTCGGCGGCCAGGAGGTGTTGCGATCCTGTGTTCGCCGAGCGAACGGATCTCGGGAGAGCGGGCAGCGAGCCTCAGCGGCTCGATGAGACGCCATCGGCTCTGTGGGAGGTAAGGAACTGCGAGACGAGCGGGCCGAGCTCGTCGGCGGCGGTGAGCAGCCCGAGGTGGCCGTCGTCGAAGACGTGGAGCGTGGCGTGGGGTAGCAACGTCCGCATGATCCGCGCGTTCACCAGCGGGATCAACGGGTCGTCGTTCCCGGCGAGGACGAGGGTGGGCTGCCGGATGAGCGGCAGCGCGGGGAGGCTCGACCAGCCGACCCCGGCGAGGAGCTGGAGGTAGTACCCGGTCCTGGACCCGAGGCGCTCCTGCTGATACACCACGTGCCTGACCTCGTCGGGTCGGTGGCGCATCCGGCCGCCGTACAGCACCGGCGCGATGGCCTTGGCGTATGCCGGGTCGCGGTAGCGCCTCGGGGTGAGCATCTTGCTGAGCACGCTGGGGCGGGCCGGGACCATCAGCATGCCTGTCGCGGTGCTGACCAGCACCAGTCGTCGGCAGCGACGCGGGTACTGGAACGCCAGCTGTTGGGCCAGGCCGCCGCCCCAGGAGATGCCGAGGACGTCGAACCGGTCGTAGCCGAGCCGGTCGACCAGCGTCGCGACGAGCCATGCCAGCATCGCGAAGTTGTACGGCGCCTTCGGCATCGGCGAACCACCCACGCCCGGTACGTCGAACCGGACCACCTCGATCCGCGGGTCGACCTCGTCGACGAACGGCTGGAGCAGGTCGAGGCTGGCCCCGATGCCGTTGCAGAGCACCAGCGGCGGCCCGGGCGCCGTGCCCGGACGGACCGTAACCCGGACGTCGTGGCCGAGGACACGGACCCGGAGGAACCTGGTCACTTGTCGAAGACGTAGGTGCCGGGCGCCTCCGCGAGCACGCCCAGGCGGTGCGAGCCGAGCGCTTTGAGCGCCGGACGCTGCGCGCCGCAGCGTTCGTCGAGCCACCGACCGAGGTCGGTCCACCAGGTGTCGTGGTGGACGTCGGAGCCCTCGAGCCAGACCTTGGCGTCGGACGTCAGGTCGTCGTTGGTGTGGAAGGACGCCTTGGGGTTGCCCGGCGGGTTGACCAGGGCAGCGATGTGACCACTGGTGGACAGCACGAATCGGGTATTGCCGCCGAAGAGTTGGGCGCTGCGGTAGCAGTTCTCCCAGGGGGTGATGTGGTCGGCGATGCCGGCCACCACGTAGGTGTCAACCGTGATCGCGCCGAGGTCGATCGGCACGCCGAGGACTGTGAGGGCCCCGGGCCGGGTCAGCGAGTTCTCCATCGCCAGGTCGATGAAGTCGGCGTGTAGTGCGGCGGTCATCCGGGTGGTGTCGGAGTTCCAGAACAGGATGTCGAACGCCGGCGGTCGCTTGCCGAGCAGGTAGTTGTTGACCCAGTAGTTCCACACCAGGTCGCCGGGCCGGAGCCACGCGAACACCTCGGCCAGCGCCCGGCCGTCGAGGTATCCCTTGCGCGCCGACTTCGCCTTTGCCAGACCCCCCAGCCCCTCGTCGACGAGGGCCGACACCGTCCCGGCATCGTGGTTGTCGATGACCGTCACCGCCAGGCAGAGCCCGGCCAGCCGGTCCTGCCGGCCGATACCGGCGAGGTAGGCCGCTGCCATGCTCGCGAGGATGCCGCCGGAGCACACTCCACCGAGCACCGTCTGCGCGCTGCCCGTCAACTCCTCAACGGCGTCGAGGGCGTCCAGGACGGCACGAACATAGGTGTCGAAGTTCCAGGAGGCGTGCCGCGAGTCCGGGTTACGCCAGGAGACGACAAACATCTGCCTGCCCTGCCGGACGCCGAACTCCACGAGGCTGCGCTCCGGGGCGAGGTCGAGCGCGTAGAACTTGTTGATCGTGGGCGGGATCACCAGCGCCGGCACCTCGGAGACCTCGTCGGTCTGCGGCGCGTACTGGATCAGCTCCAGCACCTCGTTGCGAAAGACGACCCCGCCTGGCGTCGCGGCGATGTTGTCGCCCAGGACGAAGCCGCTGCCGTCGACCATCTCCGGCACACGAGGTGACGAGGCCAGGTCCGTCACCAGCTGCTTGCCCCCGCGGACCAGGCTCAGCCCGGCCGTATCTATGACTGCCTTGGCCGAGGCCGGGTTGACCAGTGGGACGTTGCTGGGAGCGGTCGCCTGGATAACGTTCTCGAGGAAGAACCGCACGCGCTTGCGGTCGCGTGGGTCGAGGTCGGCGTCGATCACCAGCTGCTCGACGGTCTGTCCGCCGGCCAGGTAGAGCTGGACCAGCCGCTTCAGCAACGGGTTCTCGGTCCAGGCGACATCGGTGAACCGGCGGTCCCCGCGGTGCGGCGCCAGCGTCGAGGTGCCGGTGAGGATCCGCCCGGCCTCGGCACCCAGCCCGCCCAGCCGCCGCGCGGTGATGGCCGGCTTGCGCGCGAGAGAGACCGCCCACTTGGCCGTCGACATGTCGGGGACGAAGCGGCGTACCGGGCCGAGGGCGGCGTCGACCAGAAGGACGTCGAGGGGAGCAGCACTCTCGGCGAGCCTGGAGGTGGTGGCGGTGTTCATCGAAGGATCTCCTCGTGGTCACAGGTGGCGACGTGTGCAGGTCGTGGTGCCCGGTTAGGCACCAATTGACTGAAGGATACCTCGATAGTGATGATTTCGTCAGTTTGGTGAGTTCGGCGTAGCGGGAGAAGTGATGGCGACGTCGTGGGAGACAGGCAGGCAAGCGGCCACGCCGAGGAGGCGCGGAGCAGCCAGGCGCCGCCCGAGCCACGCCACCACGGAAGGCTTGGCGCACCGAGGGTCCGGAGCGGACCGGGCGCGCCGCGGTGGCGGCCGCCCGGCGTGCGCTGGTAGCTGGGCGGCCTCGGGCCCGCTCCGCGGGGCAAAGCGAAGCGTCAGGCCGCCGAGCCGTCGCCTCGAACGGCGCCGATCTCCGGCAGCGGCAGCGAGCAGATCCGCTGCGCCTGCCGCCGCGTCAAGCCGAACATGCGCAGCAGATCCGCGGTCAACCGGTCGGTGGTCTCCTCGACATCGCGCTCCGGCTGGTCGTGCAGCAGCTGGCCGAGGGCGATCAGGGCGCCGGCAGCCATCGTGACCGCGACGTCAAGATCTTCGACGTCGAAGCGGCCGGCATCCACGGCGGCCGCGATATCACGCCGAGCGCGCGGTGCTAGGCCGTTGTCGGCGCTGAGCAGCCGGAGCACGTTGTTGAGGAGGACCCGGCTGAGCTCCGGCTCCCGGCGTTGGAGCCGCCCGGTGAGCCGGAAACTGCAGGCGAACACCTCGGCGGGGTCCTCGATGTCGGCCGTCAGGTCGTCGAGCAGCTGGCCGTAGCCGTCCATCACTGCCTCGACAGCAGCTTCGAACAGCTGCTCCTTGGTCTCGAAGTGGTTGTAGAAGGAGCCCATCCCGACGTCGGCTGCCTGGGTGATCTCCAGGATCGGCACGTTCGTCCTGCCTTCGGCGATGAGCGTCTGCGCAGCCCGGATGAGAGCCGCTCGGGTCCGGGCCTTGCGACGGTCCAGTCGATTGGCCTGCTGCGTGGGTGCGTTGCTCACGACCACTCCTCTGCGTCCTCGTCTCGAATTGTGTACACCCATCCTAGCGTGTCCCAGTCAGAAATGACGATTGCCTCAGAACCTCTTGACTGAGCATATGATCGTGAATGACGATATCGTCAGTAACTGACTTAGGAGCAACAGATGACCAGTCACCACCGGACTCACAACGACCTGCACAGCGAGCAGGGTGCGCTGCCCGCCGAGCATCCGGGGCGGGCGAAGAACCCCGTCACCAAGGTGGTCGATCTGGCCTGGCTCGAGTTCGTCAAGCCCGACCTGGTCGCCTCGGAGCGCTTCGCGCACGCGTTCGGCTTTACCACCGTGAGCCGGACGGCGGACGAGCTGCAGTTGCGCGGGACCGACTCCGGCGCGCCTTGTGTGATCGTCCGACGCGGCACACGCTCGAGGTACCTCGGTGCGGCCTTCCGAGCGGCGGAACCCACCGACCTGACCCGGCTCGCCGACGCCACCGGGACGAAGGTCGAACAGCTGCCGGAGCACCTGGGTGGGCTCACCGTGGACCTGACCGACCCGAGCGGCGTCATGGTCCGCGTTGTCGCCGACACCCACGAGCTCGCAACCCTGCCGCCTCAGTCGACGCAGGTGTTCAACTTCGGGCACGACGTGCGGCGCGCCAACACCACGCAACGCCCGCCGCGTGCCCCCGCGAAGATCCAGCGGTTGGGCCACGTCGTGCTCCAGACAACGAGGTACATCGAGTCCCTGAACTGGTACCTGGAGAACCTCGGTCTCATCGTCAGCGACTTCAAGTACTACGAGGGGCAACGCGAGCGCGGCCCCACGATGAGCTTCATCCGCTGCGACCGAGGCATGACTCCCACCGACCACCACACGCTGGCGATGATGCTCGGCCCCAGTAACCGGTACGTGCATTCTGCGTACCAGGTCGGGGACCTCGACGCGCTGGCCGCGGGCGGGGAGTACCTCCGCGAGCGGGGCTTCCACCGCTCCTGGGGGATCGGTCGTCACATCGAGGGCAGCCAGATCTTCGACTACTGGCGCGATCCGGACGGGCTCCTGGTCGAGCACTTCGCCGACGGTGACCTGTTCGACTCCAGCCTCGAGCCCGGTTGGTCACCGATGACGGTGTCCGGGCTGGCCCAGTGGGGACCGCCGGCCACCAAGGACTTCCTGGGCCTCGCACCAGGACGAGAGGCGTTGCACGAGCTGCTGTCGATGGCTCGTTCGCTGCGTGACGACAACGAGTTCGACCTGACCCGCCTTCGCGGCCTCCTGAAAGTGACGAGTTCATGAGCATCTCGATCCTACGCACGCCCGACGCCTGGTGGGTCCGCACGCCTCGCGGCGCCGCACGCATCGCCACCGACGCCACGACCACCGGCGGACTGCTCGCCGAGCACGAGCAGATCGAGACCGCCCGGGGGAGCAGGGCAACCGTCGACCCGGCCACCCTCGAGCTGGTGTCCCCGGTGACAGCGCCCTGCCGGGTGGTGGCACAGATGACGAACTTCGCCAGCCACGTCAAAGACTCGGGGCTCGACCCGGTCACCATCCCGCTGACGTTCTTCCGCAAGGCGTCAGGTTCTCTCAGCGGCCCGTTCGACGACATCGTCCGCCCAGATCACGTGCGCTTCCTGGACTACGAGGTCGAGATCGGCCTGGTGATCGGCCGGGAGCTGCCGGTGGGCACGCAGGTCACCGCAGACAATTGGACCTCGTTCGTGGCGGGCCTGGTGGTGACCAACGACGTCTCGGCGCGGGACGTGCAGCTGCCGAAGACGCAGTTCTTCGAGTCCAAGTCGTACCCGACCTTCACGCCGGTCGGGCCGTCGCTGGTCCTGCTCGACGACGACGAGCTCAAGCGGTTCGGCGACCTGCGCCTGCGCCTCTGGGTCAACGGCGAGCTGCGCCAGGACTCGGTCGTCGACGACGACATGGTCTACCCACCGCTCGAGGCGCTGCAGGCTTTGAGCCGGTTCCAGCGGCTGGACGTCGGTGATCTGCTGCTCACCGGGACTCCGAAGGGCACTGCTCTCAGTGCGCCGCCGAAGCCGGTCGAGATCATCGCCGCGTTCCTGCCCCCGGCGCTGAAGTGGAGGATCTTCTTCGAGCGGCAGGCCCAGAACCCCAAGTACCTCAAGCATGGCGATGTCGTCGAGGTCGCCATCGGTACCGACGACGGTGCGATCGACCTCGGTCGGCAGCGCACGGTTGTGAGGGCGGCCTGATGGGCGAGCTGCTCTGGCCGACGTACGACGGGCCCGGCGACGTCGCTGCGATCGAGGCTGTGCCGCTTGCCGACCGCGGGCTTCCGGGCACGACGTACGAGCTGCTCGTGCGGGCCGCCCGGTTGTGGCCGGATCGCGTCGCCCTGTCCGTGCTCCCGGACGGCGAACGGTGGGACCAGCCGGCGGAGCGAACCTACGCCGAGCTGCTGATAGACGTACATCGCTACGCCAACGTGTTCCACACGCTCGGGGTACGTCGAACCGACGGCGTCGCCCTCTTCGCCCCGAACTGCGATGAGCTCGTCACCGCAACCCTGGCTGCCGAGCTCGCCGGGATCGCGGCGCCTCTCAACATCGGGCTCTCCCGGGAGCACACCGCCGAGCTGCTGCGCACGTCGGGCGCCCGGGTCCTCGTGGCCGCCGGCCCCGAGCTCGCGCCCGCGGCGTGGGAGAGCGCCCGGGAGCTCGCCGTCCAGGCCGGGATGGAAGCCCTCCTCGCCCTCGGCCCGACGGGGGTGAGCCCAGCAGGGGTGGAGCTGCTCCCGATCGCCGGCGTCCGCGTCGCCCACGTCTCCGCTCTGGCGGCGGAGCAGCCACCCGACGCCTTCGTGGGTGAGACGCCCTCGGCCACCGACCTGGCCGCTGTCTTCCACACGGGCGGCACGACGGGCACGCCGAAGCTCGCCGCCCACACCCACGCCAACGAGGTCAGCGACGCCTGGATGATCGCTGCCAACGGCCTGCTGAGCGACGCGGTGATGTTCGCGGCGCTGCCGCTCTTCCACGTCAACGCACTCCTGGTCACCGTTCTGGCCCCTCTGTTCAGGGGCCTCCGGGTCATCTGGGCGGGGCCTCTGGGCTACCGCGACCAGGCGCTGTTTTCGCACTTCTGGAAGCTCGTCGAGCGCTATGGGGTCACGACGATGAGTGCCGTGCCCACCGTGTACTCCGTGCTCGCCGGCCGCCCGGTCGACGCCGACATCAGCAGCCTCCGCTTCGCCGTCGTCGGCGCTTCACCCTTGCCGCAGGCAGTGCGGGACGGCTTTGAGTCCGCCACCGGCATCCGACTGGTCGAGGGCTACGGCCTCACTGAGGCCACCTGCGTTAGTGCACTGAGCTTTCCCCACCATCCGCGTCCCGGGTCCGTCGGCCAGCGCCTGCCGTACCAGCAGGTTCGGGCCGTCCAGGTCACCGCCGACGGTGAGTGGGTAGACCTGCCGGCCGGTCAGGTCGGGGTGCTCGCCATCACCGGGCCGACCGTGTTCCCCGGCTATGTCACCGGCCGGACTTCCGACGGGCCAGTGCTGGACGGCATGGGCAAGCTGCGCGACGGCTGGCTGGACACCGGAGACCTGGCCAGCGTCGACCCGGACGGCTTCATCCACCTCACCGGCCGAGCCAAGGATCTGATCATCCGCGGCGGTCACAACATCGACCCGTCGGTCATCGAGAACGCGATGCTGGCACATCCGGCGGTCACGGCCGCGCAGGCGGTGGGTCGTCCGGACGTGCACGCCGGCGAGGTGCCGGTCGCGTTCGTCACGCTCGCCCCAGGCGCCGGCGCGACTCCGGAGGAGCTGCGTGCCTGGGCGTCCGACCACGTGCCCGAGCAGGCGGCGGCGCCCAAGGCCGTCACCGTGCTGGACGCACTCCCCGTCACCCTCGTCGGCAAACCGTTCAAACCCGCCCTGCGCGCCGAGGCCACCCGAGCGGCCGTCGCCGACGCGCTCCGCGACATGCCCTCGGTCACCGGAGTCCGAGGAGCGGTCGAGGACGGTGCGGTCGTCGCCATCGTCGACCTGGCCTCTGGTGCCGACGAGTCCTCGGTCAAGGACGCACTCGGCCGCTTCGCGATCACCTGGAGATTGGAACTGTCATGAACCCAGCATCGATTCTTGCGTGCCTCCTCATCGTGGCCCTCGCGGCCCTCGGGTCGGCCAAGCTCGCCGCCGTACCCGCCATGCGCGCAAAGGCCGAGCACGTGGGATTCAGTGTCTCGGCGTACCGCCGGATCGGCCTTCTCGAGGTCCTCGCCGTCGTCGGCCTGCTCGTCGGCGCGTTCGTGCCGGTGATCGGTGCCCTGGCCGCCGCGGGACTCCTCTTACTCCTCGGCGGGGCGATCGTCGCTCATCTCCGCAACGGGGACGGCCCGCGCGAGATAGTGCCGGCCGTCGTGCTCGGCCTGGTGACCTTGAGCTTCCTGCTTCTCGTGGTCGGAGACTTGCGATGAACCGTTCTCAGCAGACCCGGGCCGACCCGGTTCCCGTCGTCATCGTCGGGGCCGGCCCCGTCGGCGTCACCGCCGCCACCCTTCTCGGGCAGTACGGCGTCGACTGCCTCGTCCTGGACCGTTGGGACGGCGTCTACCCGCAGCCGCGGGCTGTGCACCTCGACGACGAGATCTACCGGGTCCTCGTGCGGGTCGGCATCGCCGAGCAGTTCGCGGCCGTATCCCGGCCCACTCGCGGGCTGCAGCTGATCGATCGGAACCACCGGGTGTTCGCGGTGTTCGACCGGGCCGGCGACCACGGCCGGCACGGGCACCCGAGGGCCAACATGTTCGACCAGCCCGAGCTCGAGCACCTGCTGCGCACCAACCTCAAGGACCAGACCACGGTCAGCCTGCGCGGGAACGTCGAGGTCACCGACGTCACCCAGGACGGCCGGGGCCGGGTCCGGGTGGACTTTACCGACGGGCTCACCGGCGAGCAGGAGTCCGTGCTGGCCACCTATGTGCTGGGTTGCGACGGCGCCAGCAGCGTGGTGCGCACGGCGATCGGCTCGACGATGGAGGACCTCAAGTTCGAGCAGCGCTGGCTCGTGATCGACGTGGCCAGCACGGTCCAGCTCGACCAATGGGAAGGCGTGCACCAGGTCTGCGACCCCGACCGCGCGGCGACATACATGCGCATCGGCGACACCCGCTACCGCTGGGAGTTCCGGCTGCAAGCGGGCGAGACCGCCGCTGACTTCGCATCCATCGAAGCCCTCCAGCCCCTCATCGGACCATGGGTGAAGCGCGTCCCCAGCGACCAGCTCGAGCTGGTGCGCGTCGCCGAGTACACCTTCCGGGCCCAGCTGGCCGATCGCTGGCGAGACGGCAACGTATTCCTCCTCGGCGACGCCGCCCACCTGACGCCCCCCTTCATCGGCCAGGGGTTGTGCGCCGGACTGCGTGACGCGATGAACCTCAGCTGGAAGATCGCCGGCGTCCTCTCCCGAGACCTGCCCGAGTCGATGCTCGACACCTACGAGGCGGAGCGCAAACCACACGCCCGGGCTCTCATCGAGCTCGCCAGGCTCGTCGGCGTCGCCATGACGCAGGGCGGCAGGGTGGGTGAGCTGATCCGTAGAGCTGTCGCTCCGCGGCTTCACCGGGTCCCCGGTCTGCGGGATCGTCTCTTAGACAGCCAGACGCCGCCGCTGTCCCGGTCCAACCTGGTGGATCGACGCAGATTCCGCAAGTGCCTCAACGGGCGGCTGTGTCCGAATGCGCCGCTGACGAATGACATCCGGTACGACGACGTCACCGGTCGCGGGTTCGTGTTCGTGACCGGCGTACCACTCTCCACCGAGCAACGCGACCTGCTGGCGGGCCGCGGGACCGAGGTGCTCGAGGTGGCACCCGGCTCACCCCTGTATAAGTGGCTCGCAGACGGCAAAGCTGCAGCTGCACTGGTACGACCAGACTTCACGGTGCTGCGAGCCGGCCGCGACATCGCAGCACTGTGCGAAGCAGCACCGAGATTCCTGGTTGCTTGAGCACGCGCCAGCCCTTTGCGGTCTATAACCGTTGCTCCGGGCAACTGCTGCGGGGTCGTGGGCGGTCCGTGCGTTCGGCGGCCGCGGGCCGGTGTGGTGCCGAACCCGATCACCGGCCGCCGAACGCTCCGGTCAGGGTTGGCTACATGCCGGAGCGGTAGGTGTCGTCGTAGTAGCCGCCGAGTCGGGTCCGGTAGTCGTCGTTGACCCCGGCGTCGGGGTCATACTCGGGGGCGTCCTTGATCTGATCCTTCGTCCGGTCGACGTAGACCTTCTCGTCGTCGTGGTCGACCCTCTCGACCACACCGACAGGCAGCAGCACCTTGCGCCCGAAGATCCACGGTCCGGTGTCGACCACCAGGCCGGAGGTGCCGGTCTGGTCAGTGGCCTTGTCGACCTTGCCGATATCGCCGTCAACGGCGGCGATCTTGTACCCGGTCAGGTCGGTGCCCTCGGTGTAGCCGGCTGTCTTTCGGTAGTTCCAGGGGTCGAATGCATCCATCGACATCGCGGTTCACCTTTCGTACAGGTGGGCAGTTCGCCCAGCAAGGAACCCGTGACACGCGCGCGCCGGCTCGAGACCGGCACCCGGTGTCTCGAGCATGGTGCGCGGCCGGTACCCACCACCCGCGCGGATCAAGCAGGACGCCGTGTTTCGAATCCAGGTCCGCGTGCCAAGCCGCTGTCGTCCGCGTCGGGCGCGGGAGACACGCATCGAGGTGGGGTCGGCGACGTGCGCCGGGACGAGCTACCGCTGTCGAGGCGAGTGACCTGGCGATCCGACACGGACATACGCATGTAGTCCACCGCGGCGCCGACATCAGCGGGCCGCAGGTATCGGATCTTGCACACGGCAACAGGGCTCCGCCAGGCCGGCTCGGGCCTGACGTTCGGTTTAGGAAACCGACGCACCCCACCGACATACGCCTCTGCAGGCGTAACCAGCTATCACCAGTTGGGTCCGTTTCGACTCCAGATGACGTGAATCGACGTCTCTTGGTCTCTTGGTGCCCAGGCCTTCCCATGCTGAACTGGTGAGCGTTGGCCCAGCTTGCGCAGCTGGAGCCTTGGAGGTCTGGCGGCAGCCTGCAGGGATCAGCCCGGTCCAACCACATTGGATCTTCGACAGATCAGGCAGGGACGCCTTGTTCAGAAGGCCGCCGGACCGCTTCGCCAGCGGGTTGTCTTGATCCTCAGAGGCCGACGTGAGTTCGAATCTCATTGACTCCAGCAGCGCTGTTATTCGCCGGTTCGTTCCACAAACCGTTCCACAGAGCCGCTGCGGGTCACGCTGAGCCAAGCTGCGCAAACGTGCCCACATCGGCCTCAGTCCCCTGAACGGCCACCTGGTACGACGCCCCGGCGCTCATGTGGGTTCATCATCTCCCTGTCCGGATCGATGTCGATCCGCTCCGACGATGACCCGGGTTTCAGGATCCGGCGGACCTCGACGACCTCGATGCCCAGGGCCCGCAGTCTGGAGAGCAGACCGTACAGCGCCGATTGATCAGCGATGCTGTAGACAACGGTGTTCACCTGATCGACAGCTAGTGTCACCCCGCCCATGTCTCGAAGGTGCTCGGGTACGGCGTCGGCCACGTGGATCTTGTACGTCGCGTCGGCCATCGACCCACTCCGCTCCACAGTGCGCGTTCGACGCTTGCAAAGGGTCGGGGTTCGCGGCATGACCCCTGCGCGGTGAGCTGCCCGCGCTAGGCGTTGTGCGTGTTTCTCGAGTTCTCAAATTAAGACGACCTCGTCTCGAAATGTCCGACAATCGGACGGGTGATGCTGGTTTTACCGGCGTTTCCGTGATTTCGTCGAGGAGTGCGGCTCGCCGCGCACCGCCTCCCCAGCGATCAGTGATCCTGCACGTCGCTAGGAGGGGCAATGCCGACCGATCAGCACGCGGAGGCGGACAACGGGCGCAGTACTTCACCGGGTGCACCATTCGAAGATCACGCCCGGTCCACGGCCAGGATCCGGATTCCACCTGGAACGGTGTCGCGGCCGCGACTTGTCGATCGCGTGAGCCTCGGGATCCACCGGCCGCTCACGCTGGTGAGTGCGCCCGCGGGCTTTGGCAAGACGATGGTGCTGAATGCGTGGGTCGCACGCTATGAGGGGCCGGCCGTGGTCCGGCGCATCGCCTTGGATGGCAGCGATGAAACCGCGACCCTATTGCAGTCCGTCCGCGACGGTGTGGACAACCGCGATCACGACATACTGGTGCTTGTCGTGGACTGCGGCGATGTGACGATGACGCAGGAGTTCGGGCAGAGCCTCCATCACCTCATCCGCGGCAACGCCGGACGCGTCCGGGTCGTCCTGGCGACGCGGACCGACCCGCCGCTCCCTCTGCACCTCTACCGGTTGGCAGGCACCATCGCGGAGATCCGGGCCGACGAGCTGGCTTTCACGACGGACGAGGCCACGGCGCTGACGCGCGGGCACAACCTCGAGCTGACGGCGTCCGAGGTCGCCGAACTCCAGGCCCGGACCGAGGGCTGGCCGGCCGGTTTGATGTTCGCAGCCATGAATCTGGCCGGCAAGTCCGACGCGAAGCAGGTCATCCGGGAGTTCCGTGGGGACGCCGGGAACGTGGCTGCGTACCTGATGACCGAGGTACTGGACGCGCAACCCTCCGAGTTGCGCGAGTTCCTGCTCCGGACCAGCGTTGTGGACGAGGTCCGCCCGGGGCTTGCCAGAGCGCTGGCGGGGCCTGCGTGCGGCCTTCGGTCGCTGGAGTTCCTGGCCCACGGCAACTCGTTCATCCGGCCGGTTCCGGACACTGTGGACAGTTATGGCTATCAGCCGCTGTTCCGTGAGTTCCTTCGTGCCCAGTTGCTGTATGAGCGGCCGGCCACCGTTCCCGCGCTGCATCGTGCCGCCGCCGCCTGGTTCGCCCAGAACGATCAGCCGCTGGAGGCGATCCACCATGCCGTCGCGGCCGGTGACTGGCGGCGCGCGGCACGGTACCTGGTGGAGGATCTCGATGTCGCCGGCCTGCTGGTTGGGCGCCGGCGTCGGCAGCTGATAACCCTGTTCGAGGGCCTTCCCGACGATCTGAACGATTCCGGGGTCGCGATTGTCAGAGCCGGCCGGGCGCTGGCCGCGTTTGATGTCGACCTCTGCAGGTCGGAGCTCGGCAAGGCCCGGCACCTGGTGGACCAGGAGGTGTTGGCTCGAAGCCAGGCGGCAGGGCCGGCTATCAGCGTCCTGCATGCGGTCTGCGCGAGTCTCCAGGAGAACGCCGGGGCCGCGCTGAGCGCGGTCCTGACTGCGGAGGCCGACTTGCGAGCGACCTCGCGGGAAGCAGTCATCGCGCGTCCGGAACCGAGGCTGCTGCTCGCCGGTTGTAGGGGTCGGGTGCTGCTGCAGCGCGGAAACTTTCCGGCGGCGCTGGCAGCCTTCAGCGAGGGGATCGCGATCGCGGAAGAGGCTGGTGCGCACGAGACCCTGGCTGACTTCCTCGGCATGGTGGCGCTGGTGGAGGCGGTCTGGGGGCATCTGCGGCGGGCCGGCGAGGTCGTCGCGCAGGCGACGGCACTGGCGGAGTCTGGGCCGGAGCTGTCTCAGTCCGCGATTGTCGCCGGGGCCTGGGTGCATACCGACCAGGGGGATCTGCCCAGCGCCGAAGAGCTGGTGCAGCGCGCCGCGGAGGCCGCTCCCACCTACGACTGGCGGGTCCTCGCCGCCGTACTCGCGCTGGTTCGGGCCAGGCTGCTGCGGGCCGGCGGCGACATCGATCTGGCCGCGGCCGAGCTGCGGGCGGCGAGCAAGCGGTACGGCGCACAAGGCGGCTGGCTGGACCAGGCCCTGGTCGTCGACGAGGCCAAGATGCTCGTCGCACAGAACCAGCCGCAGAAGGCCATCACGGTGATCGAGCAGTCCCCGGGGCGCGACCAGGTCGGATCGCTGTTGGTGCTGCAGCACGCGGCTGCCGAGGCCGGCGAGCGTCCGCCCGCTCCGCCACCCCCGGTCAGGGATCGGGCCGTCCCGCTCGAAACCCAGGTGGAGAGCTGGTTGGTCCAAGCCGCCGAGTCGATCCGGACCGGGGACACTGGCCGCAGCGGGCTGTCTCTGGAACGTGCCCTCAGGCTGGCCGCTCCCGAGCAGCTCCGCCGGCCGTTCGCGGAGGCGCCGCCGTCGCTGCGCAAGATGCTGCACCCGACCGGTGAGCTGATGAGACATCACCCGTGGCTGCGCGCACCGAGTCGGCAGCCTCGCGGCCGTGCCCCCGATCGCTGGGCGATGCCGCGGACCGAGTTAGTCGTCACTGCCTCGTTGACCAGCAAGGAGCACGAGGTCTTGGAGTACCTCGCCGAACTGCTGACCACCGAGGAGATCGCGAGCACCATGTACGTCTCGGTCAACACGGTTCGCAGCCATGTGCGCAGCATTCTTCGCAAGCTGAGCGCGTCCCGCCGCAACGAGGCCGTACGGCGGGCGTGGGAGCTGGGACTGCTGCCCGCACGCCCGGAGGGCTGACCCGCGAGCCTTGCTACGGAAGGCCTCCGATGCCGCCCCTGGGCCGCACCTCACGACCGCGGAAGGTCGGGGCCCAGATCACATGCCGTTCTGAACGACTGAGATGAGGCTGAGCGGCGCCCACCGCGCGGACCCGGCAGCACAGTTGTCCCGACCCAAACAGCGGACCCCCGGACAACACGCTTGTTTCAGCCGACCCTAGAAGACCGTGGCCCAGTCGTTCCTCATGCTTACGACGATCCAGTCGGCCTCTGGGGCTCGCTCGAGGGCTTGCTCTGCGCCAGGCGTGTACTCGAACTCGCGCTCGCCGTCGTCAGGTAACACCAGCAGCCGCAGCGTGGGGTGATAGCCCTAACGCTCGCTTTGGCCATCGCGGTGGCGGGACGCAGTACCGCAGACGGCAACGGTCCGTGAGCCCGGTCAGGACTTCGGTGTTGGTAGGCGGGACTCGAGCCCAGAGGCAGGGATTCTGAGAGCCACGTCACTTGCCACACTGGTCAACATCAGGCTGCAGGGATGCGGAAAGTGGCGTCTCTGGCCGGGGCGCGACCCGCGAGTGTTCCGCCTGACGGCTGACACCGATGAGACCTGAGTGTGGCTCGAGCGTTCAGGTCCAGCTGTGTCCAAGGGGTTTGTTTGTCAACGGCCCCCCTCGACCGGGTACCAGCCCGTTCGCCCGACTGGGTGAAGGTCGATTCTGTCGGGCGCGCGGTGGTCACCGAGCTCCCGAGTGTGACTTGCTCTGCCGACGTCTCTGTTGCCCAGAGCAACTAGATGGGCCGTGGGATTTGCCGAGGTCTTTGCCATGGAGCTACAGCACGGCTGCGCATCTGCGCTCAAGTAGAGCCCTCGGGCCCTACGCGCTGTCCGCAGGGTCGTCTGACCCCGGTGTGCTAGTTCCGCGAGGCTCGTCTGACCGTCGTGCCAGCTGCTCTGCGCGGTCCGCCTGCTCGATGAGTTCGACGGCGAGTGCCCTGGCCACCGTGACCGGGAGGCGGAGCCAAAGCGACACGTCGGCAGCGTCCGGGGTTGGCCGGCCCTCGATCTCAAGAGCCACTAGAGGAACGGCGGGGCTAACATTGCTGCCCAGCCCTGCGTGGCGGACTCCAGCCTGGACGTCAAACCCGGTCACGTGCAGATCAGGCACGCTTTCGTTGGCCATTGGCAGAGACTAGCGCCACGCGGGGCGCACGCACCGACCGCTGCCCAACATGAATCTGTGGGCCGCCTCGGGTGAACCCAGGAGACCGAGATGGCGACCAGTAACCCTGCCGGCGCAGGCGCCGCCGAGGCGTTCGCCCGTTTGGCGGTCGAGTTGCATGGCGCGGGCGGACTCGATGAGACGGTCGGGGCGGTCGTGCAGTTTCGCGCTCCAGGCCCTGGACTCTTCCCATGCCGGCGTAGCCCTCTACAGTCGCGGGCGGGCGGAGGTGCCGGCGGCAACCGACCCGCTGGTCTGCGACGTCTTCCATCACGCCATGGCGGCAGGGTACGGGCCGCTGGTCGAGGCGACGCAAGCCGGACAGGACGTCCCGATCCGGGACACGGTCACCGCACCGGGTTCGGACCACGTCGGCAGGGGTCGGCGCGGAGCGTGGGCTGGCGCTGTGCGGGGGATTGTCGCGATCATGCGACTGTGAGCGGGCCGGCGGCGGATGCGCGGGAGGGGGAGCCACGGCGGGGTCGTCGGCTTCGGCACCCGGTCGTGGTGGTGACGATCGTGCTGGCTGCGGTCTTGCTTGTCGTGGTGCTGCAGGTCCTGGCCGGTGGCAACGGCTTCTCGACGATCGACGAGGCCAGTGGGGGACTGGGCGTACTTGACCATTTTCTTGCTGGTGTTGGTGATGCCCTGTTGGCATTGTTTCCGGGTGAGACGACCCTTAATGCCACGTCGACGCTGGCAGCCCAGGGGGAGCTGGACCTCGGGCTGGTCATGCTGGCGGGCGCGGCTGGAGCTGTGCGTGGTGACTCGACGCTGTACTGGATCGCTCGTCGCAACAGGGACAGAGTCCAGCCGCGGATGGACGCGGCGATGAAGAACGAGAGGGTCGCGGCGGCGCTGGGCTTCATCGGCTCGAGCGCGGCCATGCTGCTGGTCCTCGGGCGCTATGTTCCGGGACTGCGGCTCGTCGTCAACGCCACTCTCGGCGTGGCGGCCTACCCGTACCGGAAATTCTTGTTGTGGTCGGCTATCGGTGGAACGTTGTGGTCGGTCTACACCTGTGGCCTCGCCTATCTGGTCGGCACTGCTTTGGCAGGCTTCCCGCTCGCCTCGGTGATCATCTCCGGGCTCATCACCGCTGTCGCGATCGGCGCCGTCTTCCTGACCGCTCGCCGACGCCGCAGAACCGACGAAGCACCCGCCGACCTCCCACCGGCATGAGTCGACGTTAGCGCCCGGTCGCCTGTGTCGCGGCGGGGCGCCGGCGCCCGGCCGGCGCTGGGCGCCGTCCCCTCGCCGGATTGGGGCGGTTGCGGTGGTTGCGGCGGATCGGGAAGACGACGGCAATGCGTGGATGAACGGGTCCGGGATCCGCGAGAAGGGTCCGAATCCGCCTCGTCGCAGGCGCCTCGGGGACGACGTCCTGGCTCGGCCGGCTGCTGATCAATGGGCCTCAGCCGAATCATCCCTTGTGTGTGATGTGGGCGTGGACCGGCCTTGCGTAGGTTCCGAGTCACCTGGGGGTGGGTGCGTGGGTTGAATCTCGCGCGGAGATGGGAGGGCAGGGACGATGGCTGAGGTACCCGACGCGACGTCGACTGACCGGCGGGTGCTGCCGCCACCTGATCCGTCGTTCCATGGTGAGATCCGAGAGGCGTTTGGGGACTCGTCGCCCGATTTTCCGGTGCCGTTGAAGCCGCCGGCGGGCGCCCCGAATGTGTTGCTGGTGATGGGTGACGACATCGGGTTCGGGCACATGAGCGCGTTCGGCGGGCCCGCGCGTACGCCGGTGTTCGATCGGTTGGCGCGGCACGGCCTGAGCTACACCAATTTCCACACCACGCCCGTGTGTGCGGCGTCGCGTGCCGCGTTGCTGACCGGGCGCAACTCCCATGCCGTGGGGATGGGCTGCGTGCCGGAGGCGTCGGCCGGGTTCCCGGGGTACAACGCCTCGGTTCCGCGCAGCGCCGCGACGGTGCTGGAGATCCTGCGGCTGAACGGGTACGCCACGGCGTGGGTCGGCAAGACCCACCTCACCCCGATGCACGAGATCACTGCCGCGGGGCCGTTCGATCGGTGGCCGATGGGCATGGGTGCGGAGTACTTCTATGGGTTCTTCGGTCCCGGGGTGAGCCAGTGGCATCCGCCGCTGTGGGAGAACGGCACGCCGTTGGAACCGCCGAGGACGCCCGAGGAGGGCTATCACCTCGAGGCCGACATGGCCGATCGGACCATCGGCTGGATCCGGCGTCAGAAGTCGATCCAGCCCGACAAGCCGTGGATCGCCTACTACGCCCCGAACGGGCATAAGCCGCCGGTGGGCGTCCCGAAAGAGTGGATCGAGAAGTACCGCGGCGAGTTCGACGACGGCTACGACGTGCTGCGGGATCGCATCATCGCGCGGCAGAAGGAGCTGGGAATCGTGTCTGCCGACACCGAACTGTCGCCGTGGCCCGAGGCGCTGCCGTCGTGGGATGAGTTGACCGACAACGACCGCTTGGTCGGCGCGCGCTGGATGGAAGTCTTCTGCGGCGCCGTCGAGCACACCGACTACCAGGTCGGCCGAATCGTCGAGGCGGTCGAGCAGCTGGGCGAACTCGACAACACCCTGGTCATCTTCATCGCCGGCGACAACGGCCCGACGCCCGAGGGCGGCCTGCACGGCGCGATGAACAAGCTGACCTACTACAACGGGCTCACGGAGTCGCTGGACGACCTGGTGGAGCGCCTGGACGAGTTCGGCGGCCCGACCTCGCACGGCTGCTATCCGGCCGCCTGGGCCTACGCCACGTCGACGCCGTACACCTACGGCAAGATGGTGACGTCGGGCGGCGGGTGCAGCACGGCAGTGGTCATGTCCTGGCCGGCGCGCATCACCGACCGAGGCGGCTTCCGGCGGCAGTTCCATCACCTCATCGACGTCACGCCGACCATCCTCGAACTCGTGGGCGTGCCGGAGCCGACGCAGGTGAACGGCATCGATCAGATGCCGATGCACGGTGTGAGCATGGCCTACACCTTCGACGACGCGACCGCGCCGGACCGGCACACGACGCAGTACTTCGAACTGACCGGCAGCCGCGCCATCTACCAGGACGGCTGGTGGGCCGGCACCCGCCACGGACTCGACGGCGTGACAGCCGCCGCCAAGCAGGTAGTGCCGTTCGACGAGGACGCGTGGGAGCTCTACGACCTGCGCAACGACTTCGGCCACGCCACCAACCTGGCAGTACAGCACCCCGACCGGCTCGCGGAACTCCAGGCGCTCTTCGACCACGAGGCGCGCACCTACAACGTCTACCCGATGGTCAACAACGCCTTCGACCTACTGACCGCCAAGCGGCCGCGGCTCGTGTCCGGCAACCGGGCCAGCTACAGCGCCGGCACGATCCGGCTCCCCGAGGACGGGGTGATCGACATCAAGAACCGGTCCTTCTCGGTCATCGCCGACGTGGACAACCCCGACGGCGACGCCGAGGGCATGCTCGTCACCCTGGGCGGCGAGACCGGTGGATTCGCCTTCTACGTGCTGGAAGGCATAGCGACCTTCCAATACAACTGGCTCGGGAAGGAGCACTACACGATCACGTCGTCGCAGGTGTTGCCCAAGGGACCGTCAACCATCCGCTTCGACTTCGCCTACGACGGCGGCGGCCCGGGCAAGGGCGGCACCGGCACGCTACGCCTCGACGGCCAGGCCGTCGGCAACGGCCGGATCGACAAGACGGTCCCGGTCTATTTCTCCACCGACGACACCTTCGACGTCGGTGAGGACTGGGGCACACCCATCTCGCCGGCCTACAAACCACCATTCCGATTCACCGGCACCCTCAAAACCGTCACGATCGACGCCGACCCTCACTAGTCCCCCGACCATCCAACCCACCCAAGCCACGCACCCCCGGCGGCCCGGACGGCGCGGCCACGCGGATCGCGGCAGCGCTCGCCAGCGTTGAGAAGTGCCGATGTGCTGGCCGCCCACGGGCGCGGCCTCACCGGATGAGGAGCGACGTGGATCTGGATCCACGGATTGGTTGAGTAGTGATCGGAGAGATGTCCGATGGGAGTCGTGACGCTGACAGCGGTCCTTGCCACGATGTTCGGCTGGTGCCTCCTCGCCAGACGGCTGGAACGAGCAGGGCTGACCGCTCCGATGGTGTTCGTCGTCGCCGGCTTCGTGTTCGCCGAAGTGTTGGGAGACCTGGAACTCGAGGCCGAACCTGAGCTGGTGAAGTCATCGCCGAGGTGACGCTGGTCTGGGTGCTGTTGCCGACGCATCGCGCGTGCAGCTCAGGCAGTTCCGGCGAGATCTGGGCATCTATGGGCGATTGCTCGGAGTGGGGCTCCCGTTGACCATTGCGCTGGGAACCGCTGCCGCGGTTCTAGTACTGGATTTCGACCTGTGGGCAGCGCTGCTGCTCGGTGCCGCGCTCGCGCCCACGGACGCCGCGCTCGGGGCCACCGTGATGTCGAACCCCCGAGTACCCGACAAGGTGCGCCGCGCACTCAACGTCGAAAGCGGACTCAACGACGGCATCGCCACGCCGATCGTGCTCGTGGCCATAGCCGGCGTCGCCGCGAACGAAGGAATCGCGGGGCTCGACAGCCCCGGCCGAGCAGGCCTCGCGCTACTGGTGTGTGCGCTGGCCGGGGCCGCGGCCGGCGGGCTCGGCGGCACCGCCACCCGGCTCGCCCGGCGGCGAGGCTGGCTGTCCGAGGAACTCTCCGGCCCCGCCGTCCTGGCCCTTGCCCTGCTTGCCTACACCGCAGCGGTGGCGGTGGATGGCAACGGTTTCGTCCCGCCTTCGTCGGCGGCCTCGTCTTCGGCGGATTCGCGGGACGCGGCGGCGAGAAAGAGGTCTACTTCGTCGACCAGTCCGGCGCGTTGGCCTCAATGATCAGCTGGCTCGTCTTCGGCGCGCTGGCGGTGCCCGTGATCGGCGATCGCCTGAGCTGGAGCGTGCTGGTCTACGCCGGTCTGAGCCTCACCATCGTGCGGATGCTGCCAGTGGCGCTGGCACTCCTCGGCGCCGGCTTCGACCGATTCAGCGTCGCAATCATCGGGTGGTTCGGCCCCCGCGGGCTCGCCTCCGTCATCTTCGCGCTGCTCGCCCTGGAAGATCTACACGACGCAGGCAACGACGTCGTCGCGGTCATCGGACTCACCGTCGTACTCAGCGTCGTCGTGCATGGCTTCAGTGCCGGGCCACTCGCGAGAAGGTACGCAGCACCGCCAACCGCCCGCGATGTCACGCTGTCCGGATGAAGACGCGCAGCTTAGGAAACCGCACCACGCCTACATACGCCTCTCCCGGCGTAACCAGGCAACACCAGTTCGGCCGATCTTGACTCCAGTCGACTCGAATCAGCGCCCCCTTGTTCCGCAGTGTTTCCCACGCTGAACTGCTGAGCGCGTGCGAGGTCTGCACCGGTCCGTCGACTGAGCAGAGTCGGTCGCTCTGGCGCCCGCCACGCCGGACTTGGACCGGCCACGAAGGCTTCGCTGGTTGGCGGCGCGTTCATCCCGGGTGGGTGATGCCCGCCTCAGCAGGGCAGAGCACAGCGTGGTCCGGCGGGTCACCTCTGCCGGACCGGTCACCGAGCGTGCCGGGCACGCGGTGTGAGGTCGATGGTCAACGGCAGACGAGGGCCTGAGGGGGCAACTGATGGCAACCGAGAAACCGAATGTCCTGCTGATTCTGGCCGACGATATTGGCTGGTTCGATGTGGGTTGCTACCACCGCGGGATCATGGGGACCCGGACGCCGAACATCGACAGGATCGCCGCCGAGGGTGTCATGCTGACCGACAACTACGCGCAGGCCAGCTGCACGGCGGGGCGGGCGGCGTTCATCACCGGGCAGCTGCCGATGCGGACCGGCCTGACGACGGTGGGTATGCCGGGCGCGGAGAAGGGCATCCAGCCCGAGGACCCGACGCTGGCGGAGTTGCTCAAACCGCAGGGCTACCTGACTGCCCAGGTTGGCAAGAACCACTTGGGCGACCGCAACGAGTTCCTCCCGACCGTGCACGGTTTCGACGAGTTCTTCGGAAACCTTTATCACCTGAACGCCGAGGAAGAGCCTGAGCAGCCCGACTACCCCAAGGACAACCCGCTCGTCCAGCGCTACTTCTTCCCGCGCGGGGTGCTCGACTGCCGAGCCACTGACGTGGACGATCCGTCCGAGGACGAGCGGTTCGGGCGCGTCGGCAAACAGAGCATCGTCGACACGGGTCCGCTGACGCGCAAACGGATGGAGACGATCGAGGACGACCTGCTGGCCCGGTCGTTCGACGTGATGGAGCGTGCCGACCAGGCTGGGAAGCCGTTCTTGTTGTGGCACAACACGACGCGTATGCACGTGTGGACACACCTGTCGGATCGGTGGCGGGACAAGACCGGGCTTGGCGTGTACGCCGACGGCATGCAGGAGCTGGACTGGGTGGTCGGCGAGCTGCTCGGCAAGCTGGACGCGTTGGGCATCGCCGACAACACCATCGTAGTGTTCGCCACCGACAACGGTGCCGAGAAGTTCACCTGGCCCGACGGCGGCACCTCGCCGTTCCGGGGTGAGAAGGGCCTGGGCTGGGAGGGTGGCTTCCGGGCACCGTTGGTGCTGCGCTGGCCCGGCAGGATCCCGCCTGGCCAGGTACTCAACGGAATCGTGTCACTCGAGGACATTGTGCCGACCGTGATGGCGGCCGCAGGTGTTCCGGACGTCAAGGAGCGGTTGCTGGAGGGCTACCAGGCCGGCGACAAGACCTTCCATGTCCACCTCGACGGTTACAACCAGCTGCCGTACCTGACCGGCGAGACCGACGAGTCGCCTCGCCATGAGTTCTTCTACTACGGCGAGCACGACCTGTTCGCGCTCCGGTACAACAACTGGAAGGTCCATTTCCAGGTCAAGGACGATTGGTTCGCCGGCGCGTTGCTCAGGCCGACGATCCCGCGACCGGTGAACTTGAGGGTGGACCCCTTCGAGCAACACATGGACGCGCCGGCCTACCCGCTCTATGCCGGCGAGAAGCTGTGGACTGTGCTGCCCGCGGGTGCCCTCATCCAGCAGCACGCGAACACGTTCCTGGAGTTCCCGCCCCGGCAGGCGCCACCTGATTTCAATCCTCAAGGCATGGTCGAAGCGGTGATGCAGTCCGCCGCGCAACGCCAGGGAAACTAGGAGAGGCATCCGAGTCACGAGGGGCAGGTGAACGTGGCGCGCGAGATCGACGCCCCAGGGCAGACGGTTTCTGCAGTCCCGCCGCGCGGAGCGGACAGCCGGGCAGGTGCTGATTTGGTCTGGATCCCCGGCGGGACGTTTCTGATGGGTTCCGATCACCACTATCCCGAAGAGGCGCCCGCGCACCGAGTGACGGTCGACGGCTTCTGGATGGACCGTCACACCGTCACCTACCGCCAGTTCGGACGCTTCGTCGCCAAGACCGGCTACGTGACGCTGGCCGAGCGTGCCGCGGAACCCAGCGACTATCCCAACGCCAAAGCCGAGATGCTCGTACCGGCGTCCACGGTCTTCCAGTCCCCCGACCACCCCGTGGACCTGCGCAATCACTACAACTGGTGGTTCTATGTGCCCGGCGCGAGCTGGCGCCATCCCCAGGGGCCGGGCACCTCCATCAAGAAGCGACCGGACCATCCCGTGGTGCACGTTGCCTGGGACGACGTCGTCGCGTACACAGAATGGGCGGGCAAGGAGCTGCCGACCGAGGCCGAGTGGGAGTTCGCCGCCCGCGGTGGCCTCGAGGGCGCCGAGTTCGCGTGGGGCGACGAGTTCACCCCAGGAGACAGGTGGATGGCGAACACCTGGCAGGGCCAGTTCCCGATCCAGAACCTCAAGCAGGACGGCTATGTGGGCACCGCGCCGGTCGGGTCGTTCCCACGCAACGGCTACGGCCTGGCGGACATGATCGGCAACGTCTGGGAGTGGACCACCGACTGGTACCAGGCACACGCCGAGACCTCGCATGCCTGCTGCACGGTCGAGAGCCCTCGCGGTGGCGATCGGGAGCGGAGCTACGACTCGCAACTGCCCGGCATCCGCATCCCGCGGAAGGTGATGAAGGGCGGCTCGCACCTGTGCGCGCCCAACTACTGCCGCCGTTACCGCCCGGCGGCACGGATGCCGCAGGCGATCGACACCGCAACGTCCCACCTCGGATTCCGCTGCATCATCCGCGGCTAGCCGGGCAGCCGTTGGATTCGACGCAGACGGAACCTTCCCGCAGGCCGCTGACGGGTTCTCCAGACGTCAGCCGGGGATCAGGCTGAGATGTCGGGCGCGTCGCATGAACTCGTTCCGGCGTGAGACCGCGAGTTTCCGAAGGATGCTGCGGACGTGCGATCGGACGGTGTTCACCGAGATTCTCTGCACTAGTCAAGTCTCGTGATGGTCGTCGGGAGTCAGTCGGAGTCAAACGTCAGGCGCAACACGGTTCTGCGCCGGCGGCGCGGATGGTGACGCACCCATCTGAGCAGGGTCGATCTACGGCCGAATACTGATCCTTCTTCTACTGCTGTCTGTGACTGTGTCATCGGTAGCCAGAGGCTTGGAGATCGAACAGCTCGGCGTACAGGCCGTTCTTGTGGACCAGTTCTTCGTGTGAGCCGTGTTCTGCGATCGTTCCGTGCTGTAGCACGATGATGCTGTCCGCCATGCGCACCGTGGAGAATCTGTGCGAGACGAGGACGGTGATGGAGCCGACGCGCTGCCGCAGATCATGCGCGACCTCTGTCCAGGCCTCGAACAGTCGATGCTCAGTTTCAGGGTCCAATGCTGCTGAGGGTTCGTCTAGTAGGAGTAAGGCAGGAGCGGGACGCATCATTGCTCTGGAGATCGCGAGCTTCTGCCACTGCCCTCCGGACAGGTCGACTCCGGCCGGCCAGCTTGCGCCGAGCTGCGTATCCAGCCCGCGCGGCAGAGCGGACAGAACGTCGGTGGCGGCGGCGCGCTCGAGCGCGCCAAGTACTTTTAGATCGACAGCGGCTTCGTCGGACAATGTTTCGACGTCTCCGAGCGCCACGGTTTCGCGTACCAGGAGTTCGAACCGGGCGTGATCTTGGAACGCGGCAGAAACCCTGTCCTGCCACCGGGTGAGGTCGACCGAGGCTAGATCTTCCCCGTCAACGGTGATGGTGCCGCTGGTCGGGCGGTAGAGGCCGGCCAGGAGTTTGACCAGGGTCGACTTGCCGGCGCCGTTCTCGCCAACGACGGCGACCGTCGAGCCGGCGGGCAGGTCCAAGTGGATCTTTTCAAGGGCAGGCTGCGCTGCGCCGTCGTACTGGTAGGAAACGTTGCGCAGCGAGATACCGTGACTGAGCCGCTCGGGAACAGGACGCACGCTGCGGCCGCGTTGAACCGCGCGGCCGAAGAGGTCCTGCAGGCTGACGAAACGGTCGGCCGCGACCAGGCTGCGGATCGTGAGCTGTAGGACCTCACTGGAACCGCTGACCAGGCCGAGCACTTGACCGGCGAGGACCGCGATCAATGCGGCCTCGCCGATGGTTGCCTCGCCGATGGTGACTTGCCGGACAACAATTGCGATCGAAGCGACGTATCCGGCGATGAACACCAGTCGTCCGGCAAGACTCCAGGCGGCGGCCTGCATCTGGGCTCGTCCGTTGAAGCGTCGGATCTGCCGGTGCGCCTGCTGAAACCTGGACCGCATCTCCGCCTGCAACCTGAAGAGGCGGACCTCCTTCGCGCCGCCCGGGGTGGCCGTCACCTCCACGAGATGCTCAGCAAGTCGGGCCGGTTCGGCCGCGCGCTGGCCACTATCGCGGATGATTCGGCTTGTCTTGAAGCTGACGAGCAGCGACGGCACCGCGAACAACGGCAGCGCAAGGAGGAGAGGATTGACAAGAACCATGAGGACCGCGGTCGTGATGATCTGCGCGGTGACGCCGCAGAGCTCGACCATCCTCGGCAGGACCTGACTCAGCTGATGTCCCTCTCGTTGGAACGCATATAGCTGATTCAAATGCTGTGGGCTCTCGTGCAATTCGAGGGTTGGTGCCGCGCTGACCAGGTTGAGAATCTGCGCGTTCATCATGTACCGGGTGCGATCGCGGAGCCGAGACTGGGCGCGTTGTCCGCCATACGCGAGGCTGACAGTGGCTGCAATCGAGGTGACCCCTCCGACAACACCGACCACCAGGCGGACTGAACTGCCAGTGCGGATGCCATCAACGATGAACATCAGCCACAGACCGTAGAACGCCTGGGTGATCGCCTGCAGTCCGGTCAATACGAACGCGAGCACCGCCGCTACGCGATCTGCCTGCCAGGCCAGGTGCAGCAACGTCGTGATGACGCGCAGGCGGCTAGTACTGCGGCTGGTGCTGCCGGTGTTCTCAGCCATCGATGTCCTCCTCGGCGTCGGAGCTGAACCGCATCGCCTGCTTGCGGAACATGCGGGCGTAGACCCCCTCGGCCACGAGCAGCTGTTCATGGCTGCCGTCTTCGATGACTTGTCCACCGTCGAGCACGATGATCCGGCTGGAGCGACGGATTGTGGAGAACCGGTGGCTGATCACGACGCTGGTCAAGCCGGCCGTGAGATCGAGGAACTTGTTGTAGATGTCTGCCTCGGCGCGCACGTCAAGCTGTGCGGTTGGTTCGTCGAGAACCAGAACGCGCGCGCCGCCTTGAACAGCCATGAGTGATCTGGCGAGGGCCACCCGCTGCCACTGTCCACCAGACAGGTCGACGCCACCCTCCAATCGGGAGGAGAGCGTCGTGTCAAGACGACGCGTAAGCCCACTCAGGATGGCGTCTGCGCCGGCTCGGCCGGCAGCGCGCTCGATTTCCCGGTCGATACCTGGCTGTGCCAACTGCTCAACTGCTCCGAGACCGATGTTGTCCCGCGCGGACATCTCGTAGTGCACGAAGTCCTGGAAGATCGCCGCCACGGTCTTCCGCCACGATTCCTGATCGATCTCGCGAAGATCGGCTCCGTCGACGAGGATCCGGCCACTCTGGGGAACTTCGAGCCCGGTGAGTAGCTTGATCAGCGTTGTCTTGCCGGCCCCGTTCAGGCCGACGATGCCGAGTGACGTTCCCGCCCGGATCTCGAGGTTCAACCGATCGAAGATCACCTTGCCTGCCCCGGGATACCCGAAGGTCACATCCTCGAACACGATCGACTCTGCCGGACGTCCTGACGCACCGGCGGTGCCAGTCGGTGTGGTGGACGAGTGGTGGGCAACGAGGTGTTCCATCTCGAGTACAACGGGGACACGACTAGCGCCGTACTCGATCAGATCGTCACCGGTCTGATCGGCAAGAAGGCTCATGCCTAGCAAGCCCTGAAGCAGCAAGACGACAGCGCCGACGCCGAGGTCTCCACTCAGAGCCGCCCGTACGGCCAGCGCAACGACGGCGGCATTGGCCACAACAACCACAGCGAGAAGGATGGCCAGCGGGCGCTGTCCGACCTTACGGGCACTGGCCAGCTCCGCGAGTATGCGAACCGTCTGGCGACCATAGCGATCCGCCAACCAGCCGACGAGACCGAAGATGCGGACCTCCTTCGCCCACTCCGGGCGCAATCCGATCCGGTGCGTGTAGCTCGCGGCATGTACGGCGTCTTCCCATGTGAACTGATCGGCGCGGCGCATGTTCGCGTGCAGCCTGTTGCCGACCAGGACCCAGACCAGGACCAGGATTGCGGCGGCCGGGAAGGAGACGGTGGCCACCAACACGGCCGCCGCGACACCCTGAGCCTGCAGGGACAACTTCATACTCAAGCCATCGACCAGATCCCCGGGCTCGAGACCCGCGACGCGCACGGCACGGTCGGTCTTCGCAGCCAGGTCCGGCCGCTCGAAGACATCCAAGGTGCTCGCGCCCAGTGCGGCTCGGATCACCCGACCGATCAAGTGTTCCTCGTACCGCCGATACAGGGCCCAACGCGCCACCTCATAGGCGGCACGCGTCACCTCCTGCGCTGCCAGCACAAACGCGATCCCGGCCAGCACCGAAACGACGTCGGCTCCTGCAGCTGAGTCCGGCCCCGTACTGGCCGCAGCCGGAAGGATTGCTATCAGGTGCGCGACCAACGCCGCGAACATCGCCGGCCAGATGGCGGTCAGGACAACGCACCCGACCAGCAAGACAGTCCAGCCTGGAAACGCCCGAGCCAGCTCGACGACCGCGAGCACCCGCGGCGAACGGAACAGCCAATGCCCTGAATAGTTACCCTTCCCGCACCGCAGCAAGGTGACAGGTCCTTCCCGCCGTGTCAAACCCTCCGGCGAAGCACAGAGGCGCCTGGTCCAGCCACGCGGCGACGGTGCGCTCGAGGTCATCTCTGCGAAGTGGCCGTAGCGGCGGGTGACGCGCATCACGGTGTAGCCCTAAACGAGTGACCCTATGGGGCTGAATCTCGGCCAAGTTTGAACGCGATACTGAGCGCTAGGTCGCGAGGGTGGATGGCAGACTCGACGATCCCATCGGCGCGGTGCTTGCAGCGATGCCGGGCATGCCGAGGTCGACCACACCGCTCGTGGCGCTGTTTGCACTAATGCGTTCGGCGGTGGCCTGCTTCTCGCGGAGTAGCCGCAGGGTGAGGTCGATGCCCTCGATCTCTCCGAGCCAGCCCTCGGCTGATGCTCGGCCTCGGCGTGCCTGGAGGTCCGTCTCGAGCTCGGCCAGTCTCGGCAGCATTGCGGGGTTGATGCGGAGCATCGGGCAGCGGATGCAGGCATGCTCATGCTGGCACGGGCTGCCGTAGGGTCGGTCGCAGTTGCCGAGTTCGACCTTGCGTTTGTCGAAGTGCTCTTCGAACTCCGACCATTGCTCGGCGTCGACTGGGCCGTATTCGTCAGCCGGGCGCAGGGCACGGCGGCGGGCGAGAAAATCCTGGTAGTGCCGCACGGTGTCCTCCTCGAACACCGCGACGTAGCCCTGGGTCGTGGCCAGGTCGAGGTGCCCGAGGAGCTTGGCGCCGATATGGATCGGCAAGCCGTTGTTGACCAGCTCAGTCGCGAACAGACGCCGGAAGTCGTGCGGGGTGAACCTCACACCGGTGAACGCCGTGTTCGTCGCGGCGATCTGCTCGCACTGACGGGTGATCGCCTCCCGTACGCTCTGAAAGCTCATGGCTCCGGCGCTGATCAGAGGCCGCTGGAACAGGAACGGCATCGGGGCGGACCAGACCCGCTCGTGCGGGTCCCAGCGCCGTACGACCCGGATCGACTGTCCGGTGGCGGTGTCCGCCGGATGACTGCGGCGATCGTGTGGAGTAGCTCCGCCGACATCGGAATCACCCGCTCCCGGTCGGTCTTCGAGGGAGCGACGACCAGCAGACCGATGAGCTCGCCGTTTGGCCGTTCGTATTGGCGGATGCTCAGCTGACTGAGCTCAAGGAGCTCCTCAATCCGAAGTCCGGTGTGCCGCAGGGTTTCGACGCAGGCCGAGGTCCAGAACGCGGCGTCCTCGGCAAGCGTCAGGTTCGTCAGCTCGCCGGAGACCATGTCCCTTACGCGGATGTGGGTCTGTCCGCGGGTCACCATCTGCCGGTCGTGCTCGGTATCGGTGCGCTGATAGAGTCGGCCGGCGTAGGTGAACTCGGCACCGGCCGGTATCTCGCCGGCCGTGCCAAGGAACTCGCGCAGCCTGGCGTGCTGGCGTTCGACGTGCTCAACGAGGGTGGGAAGCCACGGCTGCCGCTGTCTGATGCGATCCGCGATCCGCTCCGTCACCCGTCGCTGACTGGCGCGACTGCTGCGGCCAGCACCTGGTGGGACCGGGCATGGAGCCGCCCACCGCGCCCACCGGTCTGGCTCCTCGATCGCCCAGCTCTGCAGATCCAGGTAGAAGCTGCGGACCGTCGCCACGATCGATTCCGGTCGGAGCCGGGCGCGACCGTCGGCGCGGACCCTCAGTCCGGCCGCCCACTGCTCGTAGGTGCTTCTCGGCAGGCGCAGGCCCTTCTGATGCGGATCGATCAGCTCGATCTGCTTCCAGAACTGGCCGACCAAACGCAGCGACAGCCCGGCCCACGTGCTGTAGTCGCACTCCGGCCGCCGGCGCTCCAGGTACTCGATCAACACCTCGCGGACGTCGGCATTGCTGACATCGTGGCGGTCGACCAGCTCGGCCGCTGACCGTTGTCCACTGTTGAGGCAGACCTTGAGCGCGTGCGGAGCGCCCGGCCCGAAGTGGCCCATGCGGTGCAGCGCGTCCCATGCTGCGCCGCCAGCAAGCCGGTTCGCGTTACCGACCGCTCTCGGGGTCACACGCAGCCGTGCGGACTCGATCGCGTAATGCAGCAACGCCTCCGGTGTCAGGTCCCGAAGCCCGATGCCCTGGCTCAGCAAGGCGTAGGTGACATCGAGAACCGCGGCTGTCCGGACCGTTGCACTGCGCCCAGAGCTCGCCACCTCCTCGAAGAACCGGTCGAGTAGCTCGTCGCCCTCGACCAGTCTGAATGTCTCCGCCAGGCGCAGGATCCGGTTCGATCGCAGCGCTGCGAGCGCGGGTCGGAAGGCCCTGACGCAGAGCAGCGCGCGCAGCCCAGCGGTCATCACCTCCCGTCGACCGGCCCGACCGATCGGTGGACCGGCGATGTCGCCGACGCGTCGACCGAGTGCGTTGAGTCCGCTGGCTTCCCACCGCTCCTGCCAGGTCTGGCCGGGGAACCCGGCAAGATGACTTAGCACCGCCCTGGCGCCGCGCCGCGGCGGTCCGGCCGCCTTGCCGCCGCCCCACGCGCGGGTCACCGCGTCGGTCGCATCCTCAATTGACGCGGCGGACAGATCTCCGAACCGACCTGGTCTCGCCGAGGGACGAGCGGCCGGCGCGGGGCGGAGGCCGGATCGCACGATCCGCGGATCCAGTTCCCGGACAACCCGCTGATCGGCTAAGGCCTCCATCAGGTGACCGACGGTCCGCGTGGCCTGGCCTTGGTCGGCGCGACCGTCCGGCCTAGCCACCGAACACAACCTTCACGTCGTCGGGGTCGTAGCCGGCGGGTAGGCGGCGCGATGGCCGTGGCCTGATGTAGTGCTCCTGCAGCTTGTCGAACAGGTCCTCGACCCGGACCGCGGTGTAGATCCCGGTGGTGTTGATGTCGGCATGGCGCAAGATCGCGCGCACCTCAGTCAGCGTCAGACCCGGGTCGTTCGCCAGCCTGGTCGCGGCCGTGTGTCGCAGATCGTGCAGCGTCCAGTCCGTCCCCAGCCGCTCGTTCGCCCGTTGCAGGGTGCGCCGCATCGCCCAGTACGACAGTTGCCGTGGCTCGCCCCGCCGAGTCCGCCATAACGGCTCTCCCTCGCCCGGCACGTCGGCCTCAGCCAGGTAGAGCGCGAGGTACCGCATGCTCTCCGGTGAGACAGGCACCGCCTGCCTCAGCCTGGTGCCCTTCGACACCACATGGATGAGCTGCCGACCCCAATCGACATCGGCCAATCCGATCCCGAGCAGCTCCGATGCACGAGCGCCGCTGGACACATACATCGACAGCAGCGCGCGGTCTCGATCGCACCCCATCGCCGCGAACAACCCTTCCCACAGCCGATCTGACATTGCCCGTGGCAACTGCTTCGGCACCCGCTGACGCAGCCGAGACCGCCGCACCGCGGGCAACGGCTCAAGCGGACTGCGGTGAGACAGTGTCGCTCGCTGCTCACGCGACACCGGTACCGGATTGAGCACAGGGCCCGCGCTGTGGTGGGCATGGAACTCGTAAAACCGATAGACCACCGTCAGTGCGTGGTTGATCGTCCGCGGCGCATAACCCGCCGCCAGCGCTCGCTTACCAGTCCTCGGATTCACCATCCCCGCCGCAGCCAGCCCCACCCGCCGCGTTCGCTGCGGGTTCCGCGCCGATTTCATCCAGCCGACCAGCACCGCAACCTCCGACGAGGTCGCCCGATCCCAGTCCACCCCCAGAAGCCACAACAGCCGGAACCAACGCAGCAGATCGAATCCGTAGCTGCGGCACGTCAACGGACTCACATCACCAAGCGCCAGATCCCGCAGATACTGAACCGCTGCCGCAACCTCGGCGCCGTCGGCATCAACCACGACGAACGGCGGGAACCGTCCCTGGACCGCGAGGACCTCGCCAACCCGCGGCACATCGATCCGGCCGTGCAGCAAATCTTGTCGGAGCTCGTCCACGAACCAAGACCTCCTCGTCACCAGGCGACTCGCCCGAGGATAGAGACTTGGTGCAGTCAACTCGGATGAACATCGCCGTCGTGATCTCCTCGGTGGTCAGCAACTCGGACAGGTGACCCGAGCACTTCCAGCTCCCTCGCTGTGAGTGGCTGGAGATGGGGTTCGAGGTGCACCTCGTTGGTGCTACCTCCCGCCTTCACGCTTCGCTGGGTGATGGCCTTGGGATCGGAGTCGACAACGGATCCGATCAATGCGTTCCCATGGGACGTATTGTCGGCTTTCAGGAATCGCCGGACGGCCATAGGAGCCTCACGGAACGGCCGGGAGCGGTTGAGCGCGACCCTCGCCCGTCCTGGCTGTCGCCGGTGCAGCTCGTAGGCGACTCCGAGCTGTGGTCCTGGATCGCCGACATCGACTTCTCGACGCCGATCCAGTCTTCCAGTTCCACTGTGCGTACCCGAGAATCAGCGACCTGGTGGCCTCATCCCGGTCACTGGGCTGGTCGATCATGCGTACCGCGACCTCGGGTTCGCCTTGCACGACCTTCAGCATCGCCAGTTCGAGCAGGAGCAGCTCGGCCGGCCAGTCCGCCTTGCCTTGGGATCGAGGGCCGATCGTCTCGAGGAGAGCAATCGCCTGGTCGACTTCCCCGCGGGCGCGAAGCAGGCGGGCCTGCACGATGGCCGGCGATGCCTGAATCACCGGGTCAACGCTCACGTCGTACGAACGGAGTGCTGCTCTGAGGTGTTCGCGACTGGCACGCTGGTCGTAGCGTTCTGTGCTCACGCGGGCATGAGCGATACGAGCCTAAATACGACGGTTGCCTTCACTGAACCTGTCTAGCGATCAGCTGAGTCGGCGGACATGCCGATCTCTACTGGTGGGGTTGTGGGCGGAGCGCGTCGAGGATGAGGGCGAGCATGCGGGGTGACCGGTCTTCAGGACCGGATGGAGTGCGCCAGAGTGCGCCGGTGAGCTGGAGGAAGTCGCCGGCGTCGGCATCCGTTCGGATACAGCCGTCCTTCTTGCCTGCGTCAAGGAGTTCGGTGATCGCTGCGACAACAGGCCCGTAGGTCTGCTCGGTGATCGCCTGATGTGCGGTGGGGCTGAGGGCATCACCGAGGCCGTGCTTTCTGCGCATCGCTTCGACGAGGTCGGTCGTCCAGTGCCGAAGCGCTTCAAGTGGCGGCAGCTCGGCCAGCAACCCGGGCACGGCGCCGGTGATCCGCTCGACCTCTTCCTGGTAGACGGCGAGAACCAGCGCCTCTCGGGTGGGGAAGTTGCGATACAGCGTGCCTGCGCCGACGCTCGCGCGCTGAGCGACCTGGTTCATGGAGGTCGCGCCGTCCTCGGCGAAGACCTCGCGCGCAGCCGCGAGGATGCGGGCCCGGTTCTCGCGGGCGTCCGAACGAACCACTGGAACCTCACCTTGCTAAGTGGAGAGCTCTCCACTACGGTAAATGGAGAACTCTCCACATAGCTTAGAGGAGCATCATGCAGTACATCAAGCTCGGCACCACCGGCCTGGACGTGTCACCGATCGCGATCGGTGCGATGACCTACGGGGAGCCCGACCGTGGGCATCCGGTGTGGTCGAAGGGCGAAGCGGAGGCGCGGCCGCTGATCCAGCACGCGCTGGAGGCGGGCATCAACTTCTTCGACACCGCGAACATGTACTCCAACGGTTCCAGCGAGGAGATCCTCGGCCGCGCTCTCAAGGACTTCGCGGACCGCGACAGCGTGGTGATCGCGACCAAGCTGCGGCACCCGATGCGCACCGGTCCCAATGGCCGCGGTCTGTCGCGGAAGGCGGTCATGACCGAGGTCGACCACTCGTTGCGGCGGCTCGGGACGGAGTACATCGACCTGTACCAGATTCACCGCAACGACCACTCGACCCCGTGGGAGGAGACTCTCGAGGCGCTCAGCGATCTCGTGAAGGCCGGCAAGGTGCGGTACCTCGGTGCGTCGTCGATGCACGCCTGGGAGTTCGCGAAGGCGTTGCATTTGCAGAAGCAGAACGGGTGGGCGCGGTTCGTCTCGATGCAGGACCACTACAACCTGCTCGCGCGTGAGGAGGAGCGGGAGATGATCCCGCTATGTCTGGACGAGGGCGTCGGCACGATCATCTGGTCCCCGCTGGCCCGCGGCCGCCTTGCTCGCGGGTGGGATGACGCCAGGTCGACCGCGCGATCCGAGACCGACGGCGCCTTTGCGGACATGCTCTATTCGCCTGAGCAGGAGGCGTCGAACCGCGCGATCATCGACGCGGTCGGACAGGTCGCCCAAGGCCACGGCGTCAGTCGGGCACAGGTCGCACTCGCCTGGTTGCGCCGTCAGCCGGTTGTCACCGCGCCGTTGGTCGGGGCCGGCTCGATCCAGCAGATCGACGAGGCTGTGGCGTCCCTGGAAGTCGAGCTGAGCGACGACGACGTACGCGCCTTGGAGGTTCCCTACTCGCCGCGCTACGACTGGCAGGGCATGTCCGACGAGGCCGAATTGGAGGCCATCCGCCGGCGGGTCCCCGGAATGGCACTGTCGTGAACCGCATCGTGCGCGCCGGCGCGACCGCTCCCACCGGCGCGCTCCTGGTCATGCTCGGTCCCCTCGTGTCCTGGGCCGCCGAGTTCATCACCGCGGCAGCCTGGCAGGACCCGCCGTACTCGCCGCCGTACAAACTGGGTCAGCCACCTCGGCCTGACCGGACCGGCCCAGACCGCGTCGGGCAGGTCGGGAACTCTCCGCTCGGCGCGGTCATGGACACAGGCTGGGTGATCTACGGGGTCCTGCTGATCGTGGGCACGGTCCTCTGCTCGACGTCCGCAACGGTGCCCGCCCGATGGCCGTCGTCGTACTCGCGGTTCTCGCCGGAGTCGGGGTCTCACTCGTCGGGCTGTTCCAGGGGTCGAACGAGAACGTCGACAACGGCCTGATCGCGTTCAGAACCAGAGAGAGAGCGATCCCTACAACCACGATCGCGAACTGCGAATCCGCCTCAGCGACGCGTCCGGACAACCCAGACGTGACGCCCCTGGAGGTGACTCGGTCTGCTCAGGCGTGACCTCACGTTGGCAGGTGCCGGGTGTCGATGAGCCGTTGGATGACGCGGCGAAGTTTGGTGTTGGTGTGTTGGGGTGTAGCGCTTCAGTACGGCGAACGCCCGGTCCTGGTCGATGCCGTTCCACACACAGCGCCGGAAAGCCCGGAAGGACGAGTCTGTGGACTGCCTCACCCAGGCCCGCCGAGCAGGAAATAGTCGGCGCCGGCGAACTCATCAGCTCAGCAGCTGTCGCGGCCCGGGCCTTGCGGCGCCGCCGGCGGCCGGCGCTACCGAGAATCAGCGGGGCCGGATCGACACCACCGTGAAACTCGAGTTTCACCAGTACGTCGTACTCGGTGATCACGCCGAGCGGCACCCCGCCGTCGACCACGGGCACGACGCCCGCGTCAGAGGCGCGCAAAGCACACGAGACTGCTTGAACGACAGTTCTGGGGCCACGACGACCGGAGACCGGTTCAAGCGCGACCATTCGGTCGTCAGGAGGAGCATCCGATGGATGTCGGGAGCAACGAGTCCGCGGACATCTCGGCCGCCGAGGTCGTCACCACGCCGCAGCACGAGTACGCCCAGCGGCCGCGCAGCGCGGCGCCCAGCCTGACGCCGGTCATGTGACCGTGCTTGTCCAAGCCCAGATCCTCGAACTGCTTGCGGATCGGCCGCGAGAGCTCGGCCGCAGCTATCTGTTCATGAGCCATGACCTGGCCATCGGTGCGGATCATCGCCCACATTGTCATTGCCATGCCGACAGGCCGCATGGTCGCGAGCGGCTAACCGACGAGCTGTTCGCGAACCGAACCTCCAGGACTACCGGCCAGCCGATAACTACTCACCGCCATACTGGACAACCGCTCCGCCGTCCGTCATGCATGGAGCTTTGAGCGAGGGCTTGGACAACACGAACCACAGGTGCGTGCGCCGGCTCGCTAGGGCTGATCGCGGAGCGGCGCCGCACACAAGCCTGCGGCGCGCGGGCCGCGCACGAGAGTCAGCGTTCATGCCGAGGAGCTCCAAGAAGTACGTCGGGCACCGACGCTCGTAGCGCAGCAGGTGGTGCTCTTGCGTGCCAAGCGCTCGGCGGCACGGCCTGGATCACCTTCGAGGAGTGGGATGCGCCGGCCACGGCGTTCTGGCCGCACGTTCACGAGTCACTCCGCCAGCTCGGCGTGGTCCTGCCGGTCGCGCCTACCCCCCCCGCGCACTCCCGGATGCTCACCAGACTCGCCGATGCGCTCGCCGGGCAGACGCATCCGCTGACCCTGGTACTCGACGGCGACGAAGATCATGCCTCATCCCAGGTGACCCGGTCCCATGCCTGCTCAGCTGAGATTGCCGCTCGATGTGGCGTCGCGGATCATGCGCATGTTCGGCAGTTTCCCTCGCCAAAGCTCTCGCTCGCCGGTGGCCTTGAATCCGTAGCGTTGGTAGAAGCGGATCGCGCGCTCGTTGTAGTCGGTGACCCACAGGCGCATAGGTGCACTCCCCGCCCAGGTGAGGAACTCACCCATCAATCGGCCTCCGATGCCTCGGCCCTGGGCTTCGTCCAGCAGGTACATGGGCCCGAGGGTGACCACCTCGTCCCGGCGGCCGCACAGGAAGCCGACGATCTCCGTCCCGGAGCGGACGACACGGCAGAACAGCAGGTTAGGCTGCCTCCCTGCCGCCTCGATGAACTCTCGCCACTGGGCGATTCCCTCTGTGGTGGCAGAGGAGCCACGATGCTCACGGATCCAGGTCTCGTCGATCCCTGCGTCTGCGCAGGGATACGTCTCCAGCCAGACCCTCAACTGCAGCGGGCCCAGAGACGCAGCGTCGTCAGCACGAGGAGAATCGATCACGTGGGTCATGGTGACCATCCTCAACCAAGCACGCCGAGTGCCTCACGTGATTTTTGGAATCGCGTCGCCACAGGTCACGGCCCTGACGGCGGACCAGATGCTCTGAGACGGCACAGCTCATGTCCAGTTCCCGTTGAGGACGAGGGCTGCGCGGACTATATCGCCGATCCGGCTGGGGCTGAGTGTGACGTATTGCAGGGTGCGCCATCGCTGCTTGAGTTCGGCGGCGGTGCGCTCGCTGAGGGCTCGCACGTGTCGCACCAGGTGTTGAACATGCGCGTGTCGACGTGAAGTGCCTGTTCGGACTTTCCCTTTGGGCATCGGACGGGTGCGACGATGCCAATGCGCGCGCCGATGTAGCCCTTGTCCGCCAGGGTCGGCAGGCCGTCGGCCGCCACCTTGTACAGGGCGGGCAGAGCGTGGATGCGGGCGGCGGTGATGTCGGGGTGGAACCGGGCTCGACATCGGAGACCCACAACGGGGTGCCGTCCGGGGCGGAGAGGAACTGGATGTTGCCGCCGAACGCTTTGTGTTTCTGGCTGAACCACAGGTCGTTGCCATTCCCGCGGGCGCCGGCGAGCCGGTCCGACGCGATCAATGTGCCGTCCAGGATCACGTGAGTCATGCCTTCGCGGCGGCAGCGGTTCAGGACCTCGTGGAGGTCGGGGGCACAGTCGGCGAGGACATCGATGCCCTCGTGCAGGTAGCGGTAGCCGGTGGCCTGGGAGACGCCGGCGTCGCGAGCCAGACAGTGCACGCAGCCGCGGTCGCAGAACCAGCGCAGCACCAGCACTGCCTGCCGGAACGGTCCGAGTGCGCGGGAGCCCTTCGGGGTGCCGATCCGGCGGCGGTGAGCAGCGAGCCTGCGGGCGAGGAACTCGACGTGGCGCGGGACGTCGAGGGTGGCAGCATAGGGGATCAACGTGAAGCCTCTGGTTCAGCGGACGATCTTTGTACAAGAGACCTGTCCTACCAGGGGCTTCACGCCTGTCTGTGATGGCAACCTGCGTGGCCGCCCGTGTCGAACTGCACGGTGATTGCAAAGATCATTTCGTTGAGAAACCTCAGTGATCAAGGCCTGCGCGTCGTGCTCCTGACACGTGTCGACCCGATGCTCCCACTGCACCGCTACCGGTTGGCCGAGATGATGACCGAAATACTGATCGCGGATCTCGCATTCACCGAGCTGGAGACGTCACAGCTGGTGCGGCAGTCGGGGATCAACCTGAGCACGACCTCGATCAGTGCACTTGCCTATCGCACCAATGGCTGGGCCGCAGGTCTTCGCTTCGCGAGCATGTTCCTCAACAGGAGCGGTAATGCGGACGAGGCCGCCGACCAGCTCGCCGGCGACACGGGAAGCGTCGCTCAATACCTCATCGTCGAGATCCTGCAGACACAACCCGCGCAGGTGCGGGCATTACTGCTGCGCACCAGCATCGTCGACGTTCTTCAGCCTGGGTTGACAGAGGAGCTCGCCGGACGGTCAGCAGCACGCACGCTCGCTTCGCTGGCACGAGGCAACATTCTTGTCGAGGCGCTGGCGGATCACCGTGGCTGGTACCGCTACCATCCGCTCCTGCGTGATCTCCTGCGCGCAGAGCTGGTCCACCGATCACGCACCGGCCAGGTACGCCTGCACAAGAAGGCCGCTCAGTGGTCGCCCACGCGGACCTGGCCCAACACGAGCTCAGCAAGCTGGAGCGGGAAGGTCGTCGCACACGCTGAACTGACCGCGCTCGTCCAGGCCAGCAAGGGAACAGCACTGCTGCGCGGCGGCGCGATCGCCGCCGCGCGTCGAGCCCTCGCGTCAGCGGCCCGCGTGCAGGCACCGGGATGCGATGCGTTGACAGTGTCGTGCCTCGGCTACCTGGCCCTGATCGAATCGCACCAAGGTCAGCTCCGTCGTGCCCACGACTGGGCGTCGTAGGCGGCGTCCGTCGCCCAACATACCGGTCTCCCGTCGGTCGGTTGGCCGCCGGCGGCTGAGATCTGGAGCCTCCGGCCACGTCATGCGGGCCGGGGATCTCCTCGACCGCGCAGGCCCGGACGAGGTCGACCGGTCCGGTCAGACCGGTCGGGATCCGGACCGCGGCGTCAGTACCTCGTCCCGCCGGGGTCACCACGGCTCTTCGGGCGTGCGCGGCGCCGGCCGAACGGCGGCCAGACCACGATCACCACGCGGTCGACCTGCAGCCGCTGATCGCACTTGGGGCAGAACCGGTGGTGCTCCGGGACATCAGCTCCCAAGCACTTCCCACACGACCAGTCGCCGGTCACAGCCACCAGCATGCGCTCGCCCATCAGCTGCTGTCGCCTCTTCTACCGTTCCAGTCAGGCGGTATCGGCGGGCGCGGACGGAGGTACCCGCAGTCGAACGTAGCTCCCTTAAGCATTCACAGCGATGTCCGCGACGTAGCCGCCGGCGGTGCATCGAGTCCCACGTGCCGGACAACGACCTGGCCGAGCTGGCACCGGTCGCGGTCGTGAGCGGTCCGCCCGACGACGGTGTCCGCGGTCACAAGTTCGAGTACGAGCCGGCCACCGACCTGTTCCGCTGCATCTTCTGCCGCGAGAGTACGAGTCCGCCGCGCCGGGCCGGTGGCGAAGGGGCGATCGCACCGTGCACAGGGTTCGCCCAGCCACGGGTGCCGATAAGAGATATGTCACCCAGCCGCAGACGAGGACTCGTGACCCGGTACACAGACACGATCGCCGATCGTGGATCGGTCGCCGAGCTCGTCGTGGGCAGCTTGGTCGACCTGCTGGTGACCGCCGGGGTAGGCGCGGGCTGTTCGGGGTACTGGCCAGGAATGTCGCATAGCGCACGCGACGGCTGACTGACCTCGGCGGCCCGTCACGCGGGAGCTGCTTCGCCGGCCGCGGTGACGGCGAACCACAGCCCCCCGAAACCCTCGATGTTGTGACACCTCACCTCGTGCTTGCCTTCGTGGGCGTAGAAGTACAGCGGATGCCTGCCGTACGTAACCTGCGCGGTGCCGTCAGTACGCTTCGTCGTACCCAGCAGGGACTGCTTCACCGCGCCGAGCGCCTTCGGCGGACCCTTGGTCAGCACCGGGGGCCAGGCCTCGGCGCAGGCGCCGTAGCACGCCGCGGTCGCCGATTCTTCTTTGTCGAACAGGTAGATCGCCTGGCCCGTTCCGTCGAACAGGATCACGCCGAAGTCGCTGGCAGCAGTCTTGACGCCGGTCCCGGTGGGCAGCGGCGACGTGGATTGGCTGCCGGGCGAGATCGAACCGGCGCTCGGTGACGGCTGAGGTGACGACGGCGCCGTGACCGCTGACTGAGCCGGCGCGGGTGGCGACCCGGCCCCGGAGTCACTGCCGCAGCCGACCAGCAGCACCAGTCCGCGGGCAGCGACTGCGACGACCGCGCGCATCAGAACCAACTCCAACCTCGAGCATCCCGATCCTGACGTTAATTCCGAAAGCACTCACCAGGCCGATTCCGTCATCGGTTCGTAAGGCTTGCGCGGCATGGAGGCTCGCGCGGCATGACCGCACGCCCTGAGCTGCTCGCCGATCGGGCAGTCGCAGCTCGAGGCGGGCATCGTGACGCAGATCTTCTCGTACTACGCGTCGAACGCTGAGGACCTGCTGGCCGACGAGCCGGTCGAGGTGCCCGGGTTCAGCCAGGCCTTCACCCGGCGCGAGCCGGTGGGCGTGGTGCTCGGCATCGAACCGTGGAACGGGCCGCTGTTCCAGGCGATGCGGGCGACCGTGCCGAACCTGATGCTCGGGAACACGGTTCTCCTCAAGCCGTCAGAGCTGGCCGCGGGATCGACCGAGCTGTTCGACCAGGTCTTCGCCGAGGGTGGATTCCCGTCGTACGTCTACCAGACGGCGTTGGTGTCCACCGACCAGGTCTCGTCGTACATCGCCGACCCGCGCCTGAGCGCGCTGACCCTGACGGGTTCCGACCGGGCCGGCTCCGCGGTCGGTGCGCAGGCCGGGCGGCATCTCAAGCCGGTCGTGCTCGAGCTGGGCGGATCGGACGCGTACGTCGTGCTGGACTCCGCGGACGTCAGTACGGCGGCTTCGTACGCGGTCATGTGCCGCCGGCTCATCGGCGGACAGATGTGCAACTCGCCGAAGCCCATCATCATGACGCCTGGCATCGCCGACCGGTTCGTCGCCGAATTTCTGGAAGCGTTCGGGAACCAGCGCGTCGGGGACGGCTTCGCCCGGGAGACGACCGTTGGTCCGCTGTCCAGTGCTGCGGCCCTGGACATGCTCCAGGAGCAGTACGACGATGCTCTCGCGAAGGGAGCCACCGTCCTGCTGCCTGGAGGCCGCCTCGACCGGCCGGGCTTCTTCATCCAGCCGGCCGTGATCACCGACATAACGCCTGCGATGCGTGTCTACAACGAGGAGGCGTTCGGGCCACTGGCGATGATCTACCGGGTCGCGAACGCCGACGAAGCGGTGGCACTGGCGAACGACACCAAGTACGGGCTCGCGGCAACAGTCTTCGGAGCGTCCGAGCGGGCGCGAGCGGTCGCGCGCCGGCTCGATGTCGGCAGCGTCGGCATCAACGGCTTCCTCGGCGGCCCGGTCGAGATCCCTTTCGGCGGCACCAAAGCATCCGGATTCGGTCGCGAGTTCGGCAAGTCCGGCATGGACCAGTTCGCAAATATCAAGACGTACGGCGTCGCGTGACACCGCGGCGACCGACGTCAGTCCTCGACAGAGTGCGCCGGCTGTGGAACGTTCCCGTCGCGGGCGATCGCGTCCAGGGCGGCGCGCAGGGCCGTGTGTGAGGTGACGCCGAGCTTGGGGTAGAGCCGGTGCAGGTGGGATCCGACGGTGCGGTGGGACAGGAACAGGCGTTCGGCGATTTGTTTGTTGGTGAGCCCGGTGGCGGCCAGATCGGCGATCTGCCGTTCCTGTTCCGTCAGGGCGGCCGGGTGGCGGGCTGGACGCCGTACGCGACGCCGGCCGCGCGGAGTTCCCCGCGGACCCGCTGTGCGAAGCCTTCGGCGCCGGTCCGCTCGAAGGTTTCCAGGGCAGCGCTGAGCCGGACCCGTGCAGGCCTCTCCCGGCGTCGCGTCCGACATGGTGAGGGGAGCTCCTGCGCGCGCGTCCGCCACTCCGTCCGAGGTCACATGGATCACCGCGCCGCTACCGACGGCCGCCTAGGTGGGCGGCCGTCGGGCTCGCTGTGGCCGCGGCTCGGACGGGCTCAGGAGTCGTCGCTGAAGGTTCCGCCGAAGATGTCGGAATTGCCGAAGGTTGCCGGGCAGTCGTTGTTGGGTCCTGGGCGCAGGTCCGTGGAGTGCGTGGCGGGCAGTTCGGCTGCCGCGTCCTGGTCCTCCTTCTCGTCTCCCACAATGGGTTCAGTGGTGCCGGCCAGGACGTCGTCGACGAACGCCTGACGGTAGGTGTTGATGGCGGGGCACACGGCTGCGTTGCGCATGTCGTTCCAGACGCCGGAGCCGTAGTCCCGCGTGGCGACGGCGTAGTTGTAGTCGCCGAGGAACTCCGAGGTCAGGCCGTTGGCGCTGGACGCGCGCCCGTCGCCTACTGCGCCGCGCAACACTGTGGTGAACGCGCCGACGGTGTGGGCCGTGCCCGCGATGTCGGCGTGCCGGACCACGCCCAGCACTCGGCGTGCGGAGGTCGTGTCGTTGCGCCACGGGTCGAGCCAGGCGTTGTAGACCAGCCACGCGTCGGTGCCGTCGGGCGAGATCGCCACCGCCGGGAAGTTGGCTCGGTCGCTGCCCTGGCTGACGACCGCCTTGGCCGAGTAGGTGCCGCCCCCGTTGGTCGAGCTCACGAGGAAGGCCTTCTCGAGGTTGGTTCCCTGACTGTCGTCGGACCAGGTGAGCAGGATCTGGTCGGTGGCGTCCGCACCGGTCGGCGCACCGTTGGCGATGTCGAACGATGGGAAGGTGTTGGTCCGGGCGCCGGCGATGCCGTCGATGGTGAACCGGCCCTGCGCGGGGTCGAACTGCCCGATTCCGCCAAGCCCCGAGACCACGGCCCTGGGTCGCTCGAAGGTCTGGCCACCGTTGAAGGACCGGGCCTGGAAGAAGACGCCCTGGCGCGTTCGGATGTCGGTGCCGATCCACACGACGTAGACCACGCCTTGGCTGTCGGTTCGGATGGCACAGCCCTGCCGTCCGCCGGTCTGGTTGTTGTTGGTCGCCGCGGACAGTTGGCGCGTGGTCCAGGTGTCGCCGCCGTCGGTGGAACGCGCGAACAGCACCGGTTCGGATCCGGCGGTCCCGCGGAAACCGACGTTGCAGACGTAGGCGTTGCCGAAGTGGGGGCTGCTCTCGGCGTTGTCGGCCCAGATCTGTTCCTTGTCGCTGAAGAGGGCCTGGTTCTGCTTGGTCACGACCACCGGGTCCATCCAGGCGTCGTTGTCACCGGCGATAGCGCCTGCCAGGTCATCGGTGCGGGACACCGCGATGGCTGCATCGCCGGCAAATCCGGGATTGCCCGGGAAGTTGGTGGCGATGTTCGCGTAGTACAGCCGCTGCCCGTTGTCCCAGGAGAAGTTCCCTGTGGCGTCGGGAACGGGACCGAAGACCAGCTCCGGGTCGCCGTTGGAGACCATGCCGTTGACGTCGTAGTTGGGCAGTGTGCCGATCGGGCCGTTGGGATCGGGCACACAGCCGGTGTCGCCGGCCGGGGGTTGGCCAGGCGCGACGTCGGGTGCTCCGAGGCAGGACGGTGTGACGCGCGCCGAGAAGCCGGTGTACGTCGGTTGTGTCCAGGTGCGGCCGGAGTCGGTCGAGAACTGGATGCCGGACACGCCCACGCCCGGGGTGAACGGGCAGGTGCGGTCGTCGCCGGCGTTGCACGCCTCCAGGTCGATGTTGTCGTTGGCTCCCGCCGCGAGGATCGCGGGGTTGACCGGGTTCACGGCCAGACCGGGCTCGTTCTGCTTGTTCTGCGAGAACAGCTGGTCATTGCTGCCGACGGTGACCTCGGTCGACCCGCCGGGTGTGATTGGCGCGGCCTGGGCCAGCGTGGGGAGAAGTAGTGCTGCGAAGGCCGCGGCGACTGTCGCGGCGACGTTGATCCTGCGCATGACGCTCCTCGGGTAGATGGATCGCTTCTGCGCGGCGCGCCCGGGATGCCGGTGAGCACTGTCCGGGTGGTCGCAGTTCCCCCGAGCTACGGCTACACCCGGCACGCAATTCCGCTCCGCGCTGGTTGACAAGACCTCGGCACGCAAATCTGCGACTATCCTGTGCGCGCTCCACGCTGGCATCACCGAGCGTAGACGATCGGTCCGATTGTGCTGTGTCATTGGCTGCTTTGCGCCGGGACCATGCTGCCTTCTGCCTGCCGCATGATTCTGCATCTGCTCCCAATTCGCCGGCCTTTGAACTGCAGTGCGTAGTGGCTCCAGTCGGTCAAGGCGATCGTGCGGCCGACCGCGGCCGGCGGGGAGTCGCCTGTCGTCGCTCAGTTCACCCGTGTTGAGACGTCCGCCGAAGGAAGCCGCAGGTCTGGCACTGTGATCGAGCCGACTGCGAACGGGCGCAGCACGTCAGCCATCACGACGGTCACCTGCTGACCCGGACGGTGGACAAGGTCAACCGCGTCGTTCTTACTTCAGACGAGCACAACGCTTGGTCCTTCGGCCACGAGCCGATACTGAGAGAGGTGGCCGGTCCCACCAAGGTCCTTGAGCGTGCCGAGCGCCAGTCTGACCTTCTGCAGCGACAGCCGATTGCGGAGGTAGGCGCAGGTGCGGAGAGCAACGACATCACGGAACGAATAGAGGATCGGTCGCGCAGACGAGACCTCAGGCACGAGCACTGGCTTGCCGTTCTCTGTGGCTTTGCGCCAATAGGCGAGCTGACTGACCGTCGCACCCGAGTGCAGCCGCCATCTCCAAGTTGTATGCCACAGTCGCTCGCCCCTCTCCCTCTGTCGATGCTATCGGACTTCGACGAAGCCGGACGATGCCACCGCGCCCGCCCATAGGCGATCCTGAGTGCTACTTACATGTACCGACCCGGGCCCCTGAGAGGCCCCCGAACGCCCCTTAGTAGCCGTCAATAGCCATCCAGTGGTGGTTTTGATCTTGGTGATGACGGTGTCGATGCGGGGTGTGGTGGCTTCGCCGATGCGGTATTCGCCGAGGGCGGGGCGGACGTGGTTCTTGATCGCCCGCCGGTAGGTGTCGAGGGAGGTGGGGGAGCGTTTCCCGTCGGCAACCAGCCGCTCGAAACGCTGCTCCCAAAGGTCGAGCAGATGGTTGATCTTATGCATCGCGGTCAGCTCGCCGGACCGGTTGGTCTTGGCGCGGTCCTGGAGCTTGATCTGCAGGGCGCGCTCGGCCGCGTGTCTTGGTCGCGCCAACCGCGGTTACGGTGCGGACGTGCCCGTCGTGGTCGCGGAACTTCGCCTGCGATTGGTGCTTGAGGGGCTTGCCGTTCTTGTCGGTCTTGACGACTTTGGTGGAGATGCTTCCCCAGGTTCCGATGGGCAGTGGTGGCCTCGGCATGTCAAGCCTCCAACCTGTGTGGTGGTTGGCTGCTCAACGCTGGCGGCGGCGGAGAACCGAGCAAGTCGGCGACGATGCGAACTGATGTGATGTGACGCACAGTCACGATCAGCTGAGGGCTGTGGGAGTCAGATGATTGGTGGCCGCCGAGGGCTGCCACAGTGGCGACCATGGCAAAGAGGCGAGTAAGAGGTGACCTGCGGACACGAAGAAGCCCAGGCCAACGCTCTGACCTGGGCTGTTGTGCGCCGCCAGGGACTCGAACCCCGAACCCGCTGATTCTCTATCAGGATGGGCAGATAGTGCTCGTCACTACCCCTATCAGGCGCTTGGCCTGCGAGGATGCACTGTGCATCGTGCAGCATCGTGTCGCTTGATGCTCGTTGCTGCCCGTCCAATTGTGTGGGGTGAGGCGTGGGTGTCGGTCGAGGGCGTGCGCAACGCGTGCGCAAGAGAAACCAGGTCGATTCCCAGGTGAGCCTCGGTTGTGGACCTCGGGCTGGCCCACTCGGACGATGGTGGGCCAGCCCCAGACTTGGCGTGTCAGAACCTGCCCTAGCGGCGACGGCGAGGCACGGCCTTGTTGCTCCTCGGCAGCAGTGCCCGGATGACCTCGCCCTCCAGGTCGGACACCTTGACCTGCTCGATGCCTGGCTTCAGCTCGAACACGTACAGCACCGACCAGAGCGTCCGCCGCTCGTAGGCCAGGAAATGACTCCGCAATCGGTCGGTCATGGCCCGCTCGTCGCCTGGTCGGTGGATCTGTCCGACGTAGTCGACTCGCTTTGAAGTGTCTTCGACGACGTAGATCGCCGAGTCAACCAGTGGCGCGACTTCCGAGTTTCCGATGATCCGGCGCTCGACCCGGCCGGTGGCCCATTCGCCGAGCAACCGCAGTACGCCGGTCTCGAGCGCATCGACGCCCGCCGTCACTCGTCGTCCTCGACGTCGCTGTCGTCGGTGTCGCTCTCATCCGGCTCGGTGTTGTCCTGCGCTGAGTCATCCGGCTGAGGATTGTGGAGCTGCTTCTTGTAGTACGCGAGTTGCCAGTTGGTCAGCGCATCGGTCCCTTCCTTCAGGATCGCGAGGAGAGTGCCGGCACGGGTCGGTTCGACGCCCTGGATGTCGATTTCGGGCACTCCGCCGCTTGAGCCCGGCTTCTGCAGGTCTTCCAGGCAAGTACGCACGGTGTCGAGTGCGTCGCCAAGCTTGTCGAGGCCGATCTGGACGGGGTCCTTCGTCAGCGGCTTGACCTTCAGGAACGTCTTGCGCAGGCCTTCGTTGTCGACGAGCGCCGGGCCGCCGTGTCCTGCCATTACAGTGTTGCCGGCCGCGTCGACCATGGTCGGCGCCTTGCCATCGCGGCCGTCAATGACGGCCTGGGCCAGGACCTTGACACCATGTTCGCTCTTAATCATGGTGTCGAGCAGATCTCCGATCGTCCGGCGATCTGCGCCCTTGCCCTCATCGTTGCGGGGGCCACGGATCGCGTCGTACTGGCCGAGGTAGTAGAGCCCGCGCATCGACAGCTCGAACGCAGCTGATCCGGGCGCGCCTCCATCGGCGAGTTCGGCGAGCGCATCCACCTCAAGCTGCTTGATCGTCTTCCCAGTCGGAACCCAGCTACCCAGTGAGCGATCAGCTCCTGCGGTGAGAACGGTGGTGATCTGCTCCAGCGCGCGGGGACTCGGACCGCCTTGACCCTCGCCCAGCCGGAGAGCCCGGACGGCGAGTTCGACGGCCAGCGGGATCTTGGTGTTCCGGGTGATGTTCTTGGAGGACTTGCCCGGCCGCTCTACGGCGAGGGCAATAGCCTTACGGATCGCCTGGTGCACCTTGGGCTTCGCCGTGCCGAACAGGTAGACCAGGTCGATGAAGCGGGTATCAGGGTTGAGCCGCTTGACGCCGGCAGCCTTGGCGTCCGGCTGAGACAGCTCGCCACTCAGCCACTCGCGCTTGGCCTCCGAGTTGACCTGGAACACCCCAGCCTCCATGGCCGCAGTCAGGCAGGCCGTACCGAGCTTGCCCCAGCGGGCGGAGTCGGTCCACGGCGCTTTGGGGTTGATGTGCTCCTGCCCAATTTTGACCTCAACCGCCTCGGCGAGGTCTTCGCCGCTGCCGGCATCACTCTCGAAACCGACGATCATGACAAGCGGGATCACCATGCAGCGGATCTTGGCCATGTCGGCGGCGGTCAGATCGCTGAGCGGCTTCGATACAAGCACATTCAGTTCGTGAATCAGCTTGGTGACGGGCGAAGACGAAGCGGGAAAGGTCTGCAGGACATCGCGGGCGCTCAGGTTCAGAGCCTTTTGCGCGTGGCTCACACGGCTCGTGCCCTCACGGATCAGGGCGATCGAAATGCTCTTGGAAGAGTCCTCGAACACCACCCTCGTCATGACCGCGAGCGGCGGATCCATGATGCCCTGCTCGGTCACCGAGGGATGCAGCGGATTCGCATCCCGGGTCAGGCCTGTAGCTGCAGAGACCTGCTCAATCAGGTCCTTCATCGAGACTGCATCGACGGTCAGTTCACTGCTCGACGCAGCACGCGGGGTGGACGCCCGCTGGAAGGGCATCTTCTTGCCGGCGCTCTGAACCGCGAGCGGGTAGGCGACAGTCGCCCCGACTCGCGGGTTGTCAAAGTCCGGACAGACGGCAGACACCCAGGCCTCGCCCTCGACTACCAGCAGGGTCCCGCCGGGAATGCGCATCTTCCGCGGGCGACCGAGCTGATTCTTAATGTCGACCGGATCGACCCAGGTATAAGAGAACTGCGTGGCGCTGGCGTCGGTCATACCCAGCTGCGCCTTCGCTGCGGCCTTCAGGTCCCTCTGGTCCTGACGCGAAGGAACCGGCGGGATCGCAGCCAGGGCACGCGGCACAGTCAGCAGACCGCTCTTGGGATCAAGCGTTGGAGATGTGGTCACTGGTGGAACTCCTCGAACACGGACCTCCGCGCGAGCTCTTCCCGCGGAGTATCACGCGGGAACCAGGCACCGACTGGTCCACGCCTCACCATCCCCTGGATCTGGGCCCAGGTTCAGTGCAGGCGGCGCAAGGTCTAAGCCGCAGTGTCGGGTCTCGGCGAGGGGGGATCGCTTGACGGACCTTCTGGCCTCTGTTGGGGTCGGTGCCCCAAGCCTGGCCATCACTACGACGCCACCTTGTGTCGTCGAACGCAGCCTACAACAGGTCTCCGACAGTTCTAGCTCCACTCACTCGCACGAAGCCCTGGGAGACCGTCCCGCCCGTGCATGCGGCTCCCCGTCCCTGGGCCGCGGGTCAAGTGGCTCCGAGCCGTCGCGTTCAGGCGCCGCCAGATACTCACGCCTCGCGTTCTCCACGATGTGCGCGCGGTCACGGGAGCCGGCAGTATCTGCGTGACCTGGTATCTGTTGCTAGCGTCTGAGGTCCTCTGCGACTGTGAACTCCTGCCATGCGGCGGCGAGTGCGTTTTCATCCGGTCGAGCTGCCGGTGAGCGTGGTTCGCGAAGCGGCCTGCTGTGAAGGTTCGCGTATTCGGTATTGGCGAGAACATCGGCGACTACGATCTTCCTCTCGGAAGGCTCGATTGCGATCAGGTATAGGTCGAACAGAGTGTGGATATCAGCGCGGAGCAGGAGGCCGTTGGTGACAATATTTGACTCATCGCCTCGGTATGGGCGAATATGCGCTGCCTCAAGTACCGCCTCGGCTGTCGTTCCGGTGAAGGTGCAAGCATCGCCGTACTCCCTCAATAGCTTGGCCCGGAATTTCTTTTGCCCTCTTCGCGCTACGATCTGACGTGCGATCCGTACTCTGGCGTCATAGTCGCTGGCTGGGGCGGGCGCTTGAGGATCAAGTTGAGCCGCTGCGAGGATGACGTCATTGAAGGTATCCCACTTCGTTCTGTGGCCATCTGGGCTCAACCCTTCGAAGTAAAAGTAGCCGTCGACCCACTTGACAGGAACAGCGAGGCCGACGACTTTGTATGCGCTAGCGCGACCGGGAGATTCCACCTCCTGCAGGACTCCAACAGGTATTTGATCTTCGATGCATTCCATCAGGCCGATATTTGTGTACTGCATGTCGCGGAGATTGGGATCGGGGTTCTCTTGATGGTAAGCGAACGACCAGCTCCCGTCCTCTCGCTCCGCGATCACTCCATCTTGGTATTTGCTAACCAAGTTGATCCGGATGCTCAGCGCGTACTTCAAATCCCTGGGTTTATAGATGCCTTTCGGCGCACTTGTGAGCAATAGACCATCTCTCAAGGGTGCAGGAAATCCAGTTAGGCTTCCCATCTTCTCCTGGAACCATTGGAGTCTGAAGAGGTGATCTTCGGTTAGGGCGGCGGAATTCAGGAAGGTCGCCATATCATCTCTCTCGTTAAGCCAAGAATCTGTCACGCGCAGGCGTGCGAAGTCTATCCTGGTAATGGCGCGGCACTTCGCTGCGATGGAGTCTGTAATCCGTCGGGTTGGCCCTACGCGGGACGGCTCGGTCGCCCGCAATCATGCTCCAGACTTGTGGTCGCACGCCGCAGTTCGCGTTGAGAGGGACGTTTCGTCAGCGCATCGGTCGTCTACCTTGCGGGTGTCGTCCGAGACACCTTGTCCAGATGTACGGCGGCCAGCGCACCGGTCACCGGAACTTCAGCTACCACTTAGTACGATCCAGCTCGCCGGCGGTCGAGCTTGGTAGCTCTCGTGATCGCCTCGGCGATCCGCAGCCTGAGCTCCCTTGCGGGCAAATCCTCCTGAAAGTGGCGGGCGGCGTACTCCCAGGGGCTCGTCTGTCCAGGCGGCACCGCATCGGCTTGAGCCTTGCGGTACATCTCCTCTATATCGCCCATGAGTTCGATGAGCTTCCTGTCGATTACCGACACTCGGGCGCTCTGCAGGCTGCGCATCGCGGCTTGACCATCACTTCCAAGAACACCATGGCCGCGGACGAATACGGTCTCGCTGTCGCTGGTCGTCGCTCGAAGCTGGATCAGGGCTTGGCGAGCTTCCAATGCGCCATGCGCCCGGCGCCTCCACCGATACGCGAGGAAGCCTCCCGCAGCGACGACTACAGCGAGTGCCAGTCCAGCGATCTCCATGGGAGCAGAGTAAGTGCCGCACTGGACAACTGCACCTAGCTCGCCACGCCCACGGGCGAAGGTAGACACGGCCAGACCGAGCCACGTGCGATGCTCGTCTGATCCGAAGATCGGACCTCGCAGCAGTCGGAGAGTGCAATGTCTGAAGATGAGGTGGTCAGCCGCGCCACCGCCCAGTACCCCATGCCCGACATGACTCCAGCAGACTTCGAGGTCTTCGCGACGTCATTATTCGACAGTGCTGCCGACCAAGTACCGGGACTGAACGTTCAGCTACACGAGAAGATCGAAGGTTCCGACGGCGAGTTCGACTTCGACGCGACCGTCCGCTACGAGATTGCGGGCCTGGCGTTCCTCGTCCTCGTTGAGGCACGGAAACACAAGAATCCGATCAAGGCCAGCGCCGTCCGGGACCTGTACTCCAAGCAGCAGAGCGTCGGCGCCCATAAGTCCGTGATGATCTCGACCGCTCCCTACCAGTCGGGTGCCGTGAAGTTCGCACTGACTCACGGCATAGCCCTCGTTACCGTCACAGAAGGCCGCTTTACCGTCGAATACAAGTCCCGGGACGAGGTGCCCGCCCCCACCCGAGAGCAGGCTGAGGAGTTCGGGGTCCCTGCGTTCGTAGGCCACTGCTACAGTCCGGCCGATGGTGGCGGCGTGGCAGTGACGGTGATGTCGCCGGAGTATCCCGAGTACGTCGCCAAGCTGCTGTTGGCGATGCCGGCCGATCAGACCGAGACGGACGTGGACAACGAATCGGCTCGCAGCGAGTAGCGTGGCCACCGGCACGGACGCCCTTTGGGTGCCGACCTTGCGGGGTGGGATGGGCCACCCGGTCGCCGAACCTGCGGGCATGAGATATGGCGGGCAACTTCTGTCAGCCTTAAGCTTTCGCGAATGAGCACGCCAGAAATTCCGGGCTACACGGCCAAGCCCACGAGTACCAACCTTGCCGACCTCTGGTCAAGACCGGCGGGAGACTTTCCAGACGGGCTCTGGCCAATCGACGATCTGAGGGCCATCTCAAGCAATCCGACGGGTTGGCTGCTGGTAGAGGAGCACTTCTTCACGGACGCAAAGCATGGTGGAACAGGCTGCGTGCTTGTTCGCCCTGACCAATCGTCCGATGCGCTGAACGATACGACGTGGATTGGCCACGATCTCGGCAAGGTGGGGATTTGGACGAGTGGGCCCAACTGGGACGAACCCAGATTCGAGGACGGCCTCCGGGGAGTCGATCGAGACGTCCACCTTCAGTTCTTTGCGCAAGGGCGCCGCCCAAGTGGAGCGTCGCTGCCGGTCATTGAGGTCACCTACCCATTCCTGTGGTACTGGGACGCCTTTCCATTTGCGGGTGGGTGGCGATATCTCAATCGAGCTGGCCGCGAGCAAGATCTGATCCGCTGGGAGCGGACGAAGGATAGTTGGCGGATCGAAGTGCGCGCCCTCGAATTCCGTCAATTCTTGGCTGCTTGTGATCAGAGTGCGATCATCCAGATCGACTACGTGCACAAGTTGGAGCACCCACCCTTTCCGCGCGTGGACGACGATCATGAGACTACCTGGTCGCACTTCGACTTCCATGTCCTGCATGAAAGTTCGATGGGCGACCGGCCGGCGTTCTCACGTCTTCTCGGGCAATACTTGCTCACAGGCCTACGGAACTCTCGTGTCCCGCGCTTCGAGGAAAGGGAGCGGGAGAGGGATTATCCCCCATTCATCTACGGTCTCAATCCGGACACCGGTGAGCCCCTGACCCATGGATGTGATCCAGACCAGCTCGGAACATATTTCGATAAGGATGGCACGCGCCTGCACTACCTCACCCCTATTTACTTTAAGCGTGAGGTGCTGCAGCCGTATGCTGCCGAGCCGGGCAGATACCACCTGTCATCCACTCGCCTGACCTGCCTGGATCTTTGGGGGATTGACATCTCATTCAATAGCGCTGGGCTTGTGGAAGTCTATCTAGGTGATCTAGGGCGTGACCTTCCATCAGACGAATGGGGGCATTGGCGCTCTTATAACGTCCCGCCCGAGGGGATTATGGATGAGGGCAGGTTCAGGCGGGATTTCCTGAATCAATGGGCGAGCTCGAAGGATGTCGTGGGAGACCTTCGCCGCGCGCGGCAGGCGGCTATCGATGCCTCGACGAACTTACTTGGACAACCGCTGTGGAAGTCGCTTGGTGAAGAAACCGGAGTGGAGTTCGAGTCGCTTATCGGTCCAATTGCAAGCGACGCCGCCGCACTCGGTGGGCCACTGCTCCTTCTCACGAAGGCATTCGTTGACGGCATTGATTCCGCAGCCCTGAAATCGAATCTGGCGAGCTATGAGAAAGGTGAGCAATCGATCAAGTTGCTGCAGCGCTACCTGCAACAGCTCGGTGATACGGAGGATTCGGCCGAGATTCTGCGTGAGCTGCAGGGGTTTCGTTCGAAGGGTGGCGTAGCGCATCTAGCAGGGTCTCAAAAGGATAAGGCTGCAGCGGCGCTCGGAATCTCGGGAATGTCTCCTTTGGAGGCTTTCGAGTCGGTAGTCACGAGGCTCACTCGGTGCCTCACCACAGTTACGGATCTGATGAAGGCAGCGGCCAGCGAATCAAAGCAAGCTGGCGACGCTAGTAATTCGTGATCGTGAGCAAGATTCGGCGGGACCGGCGGCGGATGCGGAACGTTCCCGCAGGTCTCATTGGGTTAGACGAGGAGGCTAATGAAATACCGTTTCGTACGGAGTAAGGAGTTTGTCCAGCAATTTAAGGAAAACAACCCTGGAAAGGAAGGGATGCTCTGGATAGATATCCTCAATGAGGCAGTAAACGCCTCGGGGGCAGAGATTGTGAGTGTTGGCTATGACGGAATTGGTGAGCCGATGACAATGCTTCTCAAGGTCGAGCCGGACGCTCCCGCCTCGGAGGTCTGGGGCTTCAGGGAATGAGCTCGGGCCGCGAGGGCTGCAGCACCCCTCGCGGCCCGAGCCTGCCGATGTGTTGTCCACTGGCTCCGATGGCTGCCGAGGACCGTTCGCCGAGGGCTAGTCGATGTCGATGCCCTTAAAGACCCATTCCCAGTCGAATTGCGCTGTCACAAGTTCGCCCATACCTGATTCGATTGGCTCCACCACGGCTGATGATCCGTCGTGAGGGTTGATGATCTGCACGCCCGCATACCGAAGGACCGCGAGTGATGCCAGCCAGGCGGGGTGTCCCGCCAAGTCGTGCTTGGCGAATGGCACGGCGACTGTCGGAGTCCGTGAGCCAAGGGCCGCGCAGAGAGTCGTCAGTGGATACGTGTGTGCATTGCCATTGGCCCAGGCGTTGAGGGTGTTGAAGGTGGTGGGCACCACGGCAACTGCGTCGGCCTTCGGAGTGCGTTTCGGTTCGCCAGGTTTGCGATTGCCGGTCAGGACGAGGGCGTCAGATAGGTCTTGGCCTTCGATCCAGGGGAGGGCTGCGTCTGTGGGGATCACGTACGGCGTCCAGCCGCGCTCTCGGGCGGCGCGTACGCCGTCGCTGACTCGGGAGGCCAGTGGTGCGCCACAGGTGACGATGTACAGGGTGCGGTCGGTCACGCGAGGACTCCTGCGCGGGTTGCGATTGCGGTCAGGGCTGGGGTGGGTTTGCGGCTGCGCTTGAGGAGTTCGCGGACCAGTTCGCGGGCGATCGTGTGGTACCGGATGGACTCAGGGGCGACTCGTTCGGCTTGCTGCAGGTGAAGGATCGCTTCCATGTCGTTCTTGGCCTGTGCCTGTGCCCATGACAGGTCGAGATGCAGGCGTGAGCGTCGGCCTCGGAGTCCCGCCGGCATAGCTTCGGTGTCGATTTCGGTTGCCACGCGCAACACCCCGGACGGGTCTCCGAACTCGGCTGCGACCGAGGCTCGATGGATCAGGACGTTGGTCGGACCGAAGGCTGTCCACCAGTGGTTGCCGTCGTGGGCGAGGAGATCTCCGAGCCGCGTCGCGGTGGCTAGCCGTTCTGTGGACGCTGAGCGGTCAGAGCGCCGAGCGGCGATGACCGACGAGATGAGCCAGAGTGCGCCGGCTAGAGATACGGCGTCTGGAGCGTCTGAACTCGCGAGCGACATCAGGCCTTCTGCTGAACGGACGGCGACGTGTTCGGCATCGTCCGTTTGCTGGCTGCGGAGCAGTGCGATCACCACGTGATAGGCGGCCATGCCCTGTGCCGTTGGAGACTCAGCGGCTAAGGCGGCGTGAGTCGCGCGATCGGCAGCAAGCCAACCGAGCTGGTGCTCACCAACCTTGGTGAGGAGCTTGGCGGCAGCTGTGTAGACCGAGCATCGCGCCAAGTGTGTCTCGCGGCCGTCGCGCCCCTGATAGCCGTCGTACGCGTCGGCGGCTTGGATCAGGTCTGGGAGCATCGCGGTCGCCTGCTTGTACTTCGCCGCTTGGTAAGCCTGGTTGACCTGGACAGCGCCGTTACGCAGCTGCGGTAGCGGCCAGGGGGTCGTCCGCTCTCCCAAGAGATGGTGATAGCTGGCGAACTGGCTTCGTACGGAATCAACCGCCGTCACGTGCTCGGGAGCGTCAGGAGCAAGGATCCAGTCGCGGCCGATCAGGTCGGCCACGTCGATTCGTAGAGCGGTTGCTAGGTCGTTCAGGGTGGACAGCCGATCGACACCACGAATACCGCGCTCGACCTGAGACAGCCACGAGCGCGACATTCCGATGAGGCCCGCCAGGGCGTCCTGCGACAGTCCGCGCCGCTTCCGGTACGCCCCGATGCGCTCACCTACGTGCATCTGCACTTCCCCTCGGTTGATCTGGTCCTTCTAGTGAACCCGCTCCCGGCCCGAACAATGCGCACAAAAGTGCGCAGGCTGCTGAGTGCACATCAATCGATCGTTTCGCCTCGACGCTGGACGCATGAACGAGCCGACCACTCAGGAGCTCACCCGCTTCGGCCCAGGTGTCGCTGGCGGGACGCCTTCTGCACGGGCAACTCTGCGGATGTACGCCGCCGTGAACGGCGACAGCCGCTCGACCTCAGTAGGCGGCACGCCACCACGGAGCGCCGCCAGGACGGCCGCGAGCATCTCGGTCCGGGATTGCTCGTGCGCAGCCTCGGTCTCGCGATACCGCAGTGTCGCCGACTTCAACTCGTCGCGTAGGTCAGTCACCAATCCAGGGTATCGCACCTCGCTTGCGCAACTATCGACGAAGCGATACCGTGGTGCGCACCTTAGTTTCGCTTCATGTTCTGGTCAGGCCCGACAGAGCGACGCCCCGGCGGGTGCAACCGCCGAGGCGTCAGGGCCGGTCCAGTCCCTTCACGAACAGGAGCACAACCCAATGAGCATCATCCACCTGTCGACCGTCGCTAGCCAGGAGCCATCGGCGGCAGACCTGGCCGGTATCGAGCGGGAGTGGCCGCTGATCGCGGCTGAGCTCGACCTGTTGGACGCGCAGATCGCGTTGATCAACGCCGGGCCGTACGCGTCGGCGCTGGAGACGCGCCGCATCCGCCGCGCCGAGCGTCACGTGCTGGAGATCGGCCGGGAGCTGGCTGATCGCGAGCCGGAGACGGAGGGTGCGGCGTGAGCACGGTTGCTGAGATGCCCCCGCTGGATCTCGTCCGGGTCGATCTGGGTTGGTGGAAGTGCGCCGGCTACGACCTGGTGCAGGTGGTGTCGCCCCGTACGGCGCTGGGGACGGCGTGGATCGTCTGGCGTGGCGACCACGTCTTGCACACCACCGACACTCTGCCTCACGCGGGCGGCTGGGTTGCCAACCACCTCACCGGAGGTGAGACGCGATGACCGCGAACGAGATGGTTGCGGCTGGCAACGACAAAGCGAGCGGGGTGGACAAGCTTCGGGCGTCGGCGTCCGAGGCGTCGCACGTGCGTGCGCTGTCCACTCACCCGGACGTGGTGGCGTTGCGGGTGGAGTCGGTACGTACGCAGGTGGACCGGTGCATGTGGGTCGGGATTGTGCTTGGGCTGGCGTTCACGATGGTCAACGTTCAGGCGTTCGCGGCGCAGGGTGCGGTGTTGTGGTCGTTGCCGTGGTTCGCGGCGTGGCTGCTGGACCCGATGGTGTCGCTGGTGCTGATTGCGGTCCTACGTGCCGAGCAGATCACCGCCCGGTATCAGGTGAGCGACCACACGAGGTGGATCGGCCGGACGAAGCGGTTCGCGTTCGCCGCGACATACGCGATGAATACGTGGGCGTCATTCCGGCACGGTGACGTGGCTGGGATCGTGCTGCACTCGGTGCCGCCGCTACTGGTGTTCTGCGCTGCCGAGACCGCACCGGTGCTGCGGGATCGGCTGACTGAGGCCGTGCTGCGAGCTGAGCGCGCGGCGGCCCTCGCAGACCCTGCGGGGGCATCCCACCGCCTCGACACCGCTCCGGCAAAACCTGAGCAGGCCAACCCGGCCAAGAGCCCGGAGAAGCCCGCTGAGGCGACCGAGGCCGCCCCGGCTCCCATACCCAACCGCAAGCCCTCCCAGACCCGCAGGAAGCCCGCCAAGACCGGCCGGAAGCTGCTGGCCGACTACATCACCGAAGCTCTCGCGGCGATCGGGCCAGGCACGGCGGCTGCCGAGATCACGCCGGCGTGGGCGCGGCACACGACCGGTTGCTCTACCGGCCTGTCGGCGAAGGTCGCGGCTGCTGTTCGCGACGAGCTGACCTCCCCGCAGAAGACCTCTCAGACGAGCACGAACGACACGGACGCGGCGGACGAGATCGCCCCGGTCGCGGCCTGACCCGATAGGAGCGAGACGGCATGGACAACGTGCACAAGCTTCACCCCGGCAACGACGACAGCAGCCGCCCGCAGGACTCGGTACAGGACGACGTGCAGGACGTTGCGCAGGGCATCATCCACGTGCCCGCAGAACGGGTCGACGCTGACGGCGTTGCCGACATCACCTCGACCGATGACGACTCCGAGGCCGTGATCCTGTCCGATGAGGAGTCGGCAGAGCTGGACCGGCGCCTGGAGAACCGTGGCGCGCTGGTCCGGCGTGCGGTGACGACCACGCAGGTCGTGGCGCGGGCATCGAGGACGGTTGCGACGCACGACAAGACCAAGACCGTGGGCAAGGTGGTGCTGCGGGAGTCGTTCACGGTCGTGCAGGGCCTTGAGTCGTGGGCGAAGCGGGCGTGGGACGCGTCCACGATGGGTGTCTACCGGCGCCAGATCAAGGCGGCTGAGGCGGTCGGGGACCGCGAGGAACTGAAGCAGTGGACCGACCGCAAGGAGTCCGCGACCGACCGCCGCCACCGGCGCCTGATGGATCTCCCGAAGCTCGCCTGGGGTCTCCTCAAGGTGACTGTGGCGATGACTGTCGGGGTGCCGTTCCTGGTGCTGCTGATCGCGATCCTGACCAAGGCGACTGGGCACGGCTCGTTCACCGGCGTGTGGCTCGGGTTCTTCGCCCTGATCGGGTTTCTGATCGCGGCCGGCGCCCTGATCTGGTCCGGGGTGTCGATCGCGGCTCCGTTCCTGATCGTGCTGGCCGCGTGGCGCGAGGGCAAGCGCCGCGCGGAACCGCCGGCGTGGCTGGTCACCACGGCTGACCCGGAGTGGGACGCGGCGATCGATGAAACCACGATCGCGCGAGCGCTGGAGGCGCTGCGGATCCCGGCGATCACGCAGTACCTGAAAGCCGGTCTGAAGCTCCAGTTCATCACCCCGGCCCGCGTGGACGGTCGCGGCACGCACGCGGTCGTGAGGCTGCCTGCCGGTGTGACGGCGGACAAGATCGCGCGGCGCCGTGGTGACTTGGCGACCGGTCTGCACCGGGCGGCGAAGGAGGTCTGGCCGACCACCGGCACCGAGGCCGGGATCATGGATCTGTGGATCGCGGACAAGGGCGCGCTGGCTGAGGGTGCGGGCGAGTACCCGCTGATCGGCGGCGGGCTAGTGGACGTGTTCAAGGGCGTCCCGGCGGGCAAGACGCTGCGCGGTGACGCTCTGACCGCGCCGGTCATGGAACGCAACACGATCGCCGGCGGGATGCCGGGTCAGGGCAAGTCGTCGGCGGCGCGGGCGATCATGGTCGGCTGCGCGCTGGACCCGACTGCCGAGCTGCGGATCTGGGTGCCGGACGTGAACTACGACTTCGAGGTGTTCAAGCCGCGTTGCGCGAGCTACATCATGGGCGCCGACGACGATTCCATGAAAGCGATCCGCGACCAGCTCGTGAACGTTCATGAAGAGGTCCAGCGGCGCGGCGAACTCCTGCTTCGCTACGAGGTGCCCTCGGTCACTCGTGAACTCGCCTCGGCTGGTGTCGGTCTGCACCCGCTGGTGTGTCTGCTGGAGGAGGCGCACGTGGCGATCCAGCACGGCACCTACGGCAAGGAGATCGCGCAACTGCTGGTGGACATCGTGAAGCTCGGACGCAAGCGCGGTATCCACATGATCGTCTCGACGCAGGCGCCCACGAAGGACTCCATGCCGCGTGATGTGACCCGCAACTGTTCCAACGGGATCGCGTTCGCGGTCGGTGACCACGTCGCCAACGACGCCCTACTCGGGCAGGGCGCCTACAGCGCCGGCCACCGGGCGACCGAGCTGATCCCCGGCACCGACAAGGGCACCGCCGTCGTCAAGGGCTTCACCGGCGAACGGTCGGAGATGCTTCAGTGGTACTACCTCGACGTCGCCAAGGGCCACGACCAGGTCACCCCGCTGATCCAGCGCTCGCTGGACGCGATCGCCAAGCTCGGCAAGACGATCCCGGACAGCAAGCCGGTGCCGATCGAGACCCGCGATCTGCTCGCCGACCTGGACGAAGTCCTCGGAGACGACCCGCGCCCGATCGCGGACGTGCCGGCCCTGCTCAAGCGGCACGCGCCGACCTGGACGCCGTACCAGGGCCTGACCGGCAAGGCACTGCGGGAGCAGCTGGAGCGCGAGCACGGCATCAAGGTCCCCTCGACCGGGAACCGCTACCCCCTCGATCCGGTCACCGTCCGTGACGCGATCGTGCGGCGCGAGCAGGACGCCGACGACGCGGACGAGAGCGGAGCCGACGCCGGCGACCTGGCGAGTTAGCCCACGCTCGGGGGTCGGAAACCGCCCCGAAACGGCTCTGACCAGCGGTTTCCGGCCCCCGGCTAACTCGGCTCACTCGCTAACTTTCCGCAGGTCACGCCCACATTAGCCCCGCCGGACGGTCGGAGTTAGGAACCTAACCCGATCACCGCCACCTAACCATCCAACCTCACTCAACTAGGCGGGCCACATCAGGGCGCTGCCTCGGCTCGCCACACCCTGACTCGACTACAGAAAGTGATGACGATGTCTGATCCTGTCCACGCCGTACTCGTCGGTGGGTCCGGGCTGATCCTCACCGCGACCGCCACGATCGCCGACGCCGCCGGCAAGGCCGACGCACTCAGCCGCCCCGAACGGATCGCCGTCCTGGTCATGAGTGCCCTGCTGCTGACCGGGCTCTACCTGCTCGCCTGCGCGGTCTGGCCGTACGCCAACTGCGACCGCTGCGACGGGTCCGGCAAGTCCCGGTCCCCGTCTGGCAAGAAGTTCCGCAACTGCTCGCGCTGCAAGGGCACCGGTCGCCGCGAACGCCTCGGCCGCCGCGTGCTCAACCACACCAACAAGAACCGCTGACGAGAGGAGAGCGCCGTGCCTGGATCCATCGAGCGCCCCACCGAGGGTCTGCATGTCGTGTCGCTGTGCGCCGGGATCGGCGGCATCGACCTCGCGTTCCACCGCGTCGGCATCCCGCCCCTGGCCGCTGTCGAGATCGACCCGTACGCCCGCGGTGTGCTGGCCGATCGGTTCCCTCGTCCTGCCCTGTTCGAAGACCTCACGAAGGTGACCGCTGATGACCTCATCGCAGTTGGAGTTGTTCCAGGCCGCACCGTCCTCACCGCCGGGTGGCCGTGCAAGGGCAACTCTGTGGCGGGTCGTCGTGGCGGCCTGGGTGATGCACAGTCGGGCCTGTGGGTGCACGTCGCGCGACTGCTGGCTGAGCTACGTCCCCGTTGGTTTGTTGGCGAAAACGTCCCTGGGCTTCTCTCCGTCAACGCTGGACGTGACTTCGCCGTCATCGCCGGGGACCTGGCCAGCCTCGGGATGGAATTCTGCTGGCGGGTACTGGACGCTTCCCACTTCGGAGTCCCCCAGCGACGGCGCCGGCTCATCCTTGCTGGACATCTTGGAGAACTGCGGGGAGCACCTGCACAAGTACTGCTTGAGCCCGCAAGCCGCCTCGGGGATTCTGCGCAGAGCCGCCCGGAGACGGCGGACTCTGCCAGTACCACTGGACGCCGCACTTCGGGCGCTCGCGAGCACAGCGGACTGACCTACGTCGCGCACCATGCCTCAACGCTGCAGGCAGCGGGTGACGGGCGCGGTGACCGGCTGGACGCCGAAATGGCCGCGGGCGGGCAGCTCATCGCCTACAGCGACGGCACCGTACGCCGCCTGTCCCCGCTGGAATGCGAACGGCTGCAAGGGCTGCCGGACGGCTGGACCCTGACCAGCAACGGCCGTCGACAGGCCGACTCGCACCGGTTCCGGCAGCTCGGCAACAGCGTCGCCGTCCCCGTCTTCGAATGGGTCGCCCGCCGCGTCGCCGCTGCCGACATCGCGAGCACGGTAACGCTCGGGGAGGCGGCATGAGCACGGCGCTGGACCGCGCCACGTTGCGCCCGGCGGCGTCGCGCTGGATCGAGCTGTGGAACGGACAGCAGGCCCTCGGTTGGGACCACCACGGAACGCCGGTGTTCCGGTTCCGGTGGGCGCCCGCAGGACTAGCCACACGCCGCCAGTTGCGGGCGATGCGGATGTGTCCGGGCGGGCAGGAGCCGTACGCGCTGCTCGTGTGGCGCAACGGGAAGCGGTGGGCATGGTTGTACCGGCTCGATCTCGCCAAGCCGTCCCGTGTGCCGTCGCCGGCGCAATTGAACGCGCTGGACAAGGCGATGCAGGCCCGCCGGACGTGCGGACTCTGCGGGGTCGTCACGAGCTACTGCATCCCGAGCTCTGACGGTCGATGCATCGACTGCATCGACGCCGCCAACTACCCGGCTGCTGCCTGACCGCCGACTGCCCTTACTCGAGAGGAGATCTCCGATGAACGACCTGCTGACCGCCGCCGTCGCCGCGACCGAGCGCGGCTGGCCGGTGTTCATGCTCGGTCGCTCCAAGCGGCCCGTTGCTAACTGCAACGACTGCCGCGACAACCCGCACGACCCGGCGACCTGCGGGCACCTGACCTGCCATGGGTTCTACGCCGCCACCACCGACCCCGAGCGCGTGGCCGCGATCGTGGCCGCCATACCGGTTGGACAGCTCGCGGTGCGGACCGGTGCCGTGTCCGGGCTCGTGGTGATCGACGTGGACCCCGCCCACGGCGGGAGTGACAGCCTGGCTGAGCTTGTGGCCCACAAGCTGGTGCCCCGCACGCTGTGGGTCCGCACCGGCACGGGAGGGGTGCACCTGTACTACCGCCACCCCGGATGGGAGATCGGCTCGCGGCCGATGCCGAACAGGGCCGGGATCGATGTGAAGGCTGACGGCGGGTACGTCGTGCTCCCGCCCTCGATCCACCACCGCACTCGTCGGCCGTACCGGTGGGCCGCGGGACTGAGCGAGCCGGTCGAGATGCCCCCCCCGCTGATCCATGCGTGCCTGCCCGTCGCGCCAGCGACATCTCAGCCGTGCGGCCCGATCCGGACCACCGAAGCCGGGGGCATCTCGCACCCTGAACGGCTGCTGGACGCGCACTTGGACGCCGTGCGGCACGCACCCGAGGGAAAGCGCCGAACGACGCTCTACGGCGCTGCGAGGGGCGTTGCACGGATGGTCGCGGCCGGTGCGATCAGCCACACCGACGCCGTTGCCGCGCTGACCGACGTGGGACAGCAAGCCGAACAGACCGCCCGCGAAATCCGAGCCGCCATCACTGGCGGATTCCGTGCCGAAGGGATCGCCGCGTGACTGCCGAGCTGCCCGACTGGCTGCCACCCCTGCCACCACTCACCGAGCCACCCGACGACCCGTGGGACCCGGTGCCTCCAACGCCGATCCGCCCGGCGCTCACCGAAAGCCGCCCTCCCGCGCCGCGCCGCGATCTTGCACCCGTCGTGCAGGGATGGGACGGACCACCGGTGCCGCTGAGGACTAAGCGGCTCGTACGCCCCTTCCCTGTAGAGGTGTTCCCCGGCTGGCTGGCCGATCAGGTTGGCGCGGTCGCGGAAGCCACGCAGACGCCGGTCGACCTGGCGGGATCGGTGGCATTGGCGTGCCTGTCCACGGCAGCCGGCGGCAAGGTGCTCGTTCGGGTCACGCGGTCGTGGGTCGAACAGGTCAACCTCTACACCGTCACCGCGCTCCCGCCCGGCTCCCGGAAGTCACCGGTGTTCCGGGCCATGACCGCGCCCCTGTCCGATGCTGAGGAGGCGCTGCGGGAGATCGCCGCAGAACGGCGGGTGGAAGCCGAGCTGGCTGCCCGCATCGCGTTCGCACGCGCCGAAGACCTTGCGAAGAAGGCCGAACGTGCCACCGCCAACCCACGGGAGGCGCTGGCCGACGCAACCGCCGCCGCGAAGGAAGCCGCGGGCATCGTCGTACCCGAGCTGCCCCGGCTGATGACCGACGACGTGACGCCCGAATCCTGCATCTCGCTACTCGCTACCCACGGCGGCCGCATGGCCGTCCTGTCCGCCGAAGGTGACGTGTTCGCCACCCTCACCGGCACCCGCTACTCCGCACAGCCCAACCTGGGTGTGTTCCTTAAGGGTCACGCCGGCGACAAGCTCCAAGTTGACCGCAAGGGCCGCGAGTCAGAGACGGTCGAACGACCGGCACTCACGCTCGGGGTCACCACCCAGCCAGGAACCCTCGCAGGGCTGGCGGCACAGCCGGGCTTCCGGGACCGCGGTGTGCTGGCGCGGATTCTCTACAGCGTTCCGCCCAACACCGTGGGCAGCCGCAACAACGAAGCCGAGCCGGTCCCGGAGCAGATCGAAACGACATACCGCGACGCGCTCAAAACCCTCGTGCTCGTCCTGGCTGACCACGACCAGCCGCATCAGCTCGACCTCGAACCCGAAGCCGGACAGGTGCTGCTGGACTTCCAGAACTGGTTGGAACCACGACTGCACCCGCAGACCGGACAGCTCGCCGGCATCACCGACTGGGCATCCAAGCTCGCCGGTGCCGTCGTCCGGCTTGCCGCCCTGATCCACATCGCCCACAACTTCCACCACGGCTACGCCCGGCCCATCGCCGCCGACACCATGCGCGCCGCCGAGAACGTCGGCCGCTACTACCTCGACCACGCCCTTGCCGTCTACGACCTCATGGGCCGATCTGACCCCGACCTGGACGACGCCCGGGAGGTCCTCGCCTGGATCACCAAACGAGGCCACCCCACCTTCACCCGACGAGACGCCCTCCGCGCCCTCCAAGGCCGCACCCGATTCAGCACCGCAGCTGACCTCGACCCCGCGCTCACCCTGCTCACCGACCACGGCCACATCCGACCCAAGACCTCCGAGAAGTCGAGCAAGGGTGGCCGTCCCTCGACCGCGTACGAAGTCCACCCGGACACCCTGCGAACCCCATGACAAAACCGACAAAACCGACAAGCACCTAGTTCTGTCAGTTTTGTCAGTTTTGTCAGGGGTCATCCACCCCAAGGAGACGCCTGCATGAGCACGGCTAGTACGACACTCCACCTGCACCTGAACAGGGAGGCATCACACATGTCCGAAGGCATCGCCGAACTCGACCTGCCACAGATCGGCGAGCATGTCGCCCGCTGGACTGTGAACGATGTAGCCGAGTTCCTGCGGGTCTCGGTCAAGACCGTCTACAAGTGGCGGCTGACCGGCGACGGGCCAGTTGGCGCGCGGATCGGCAAGCACCTGCGCTACGACCCGGCCGACGTCGTGGCCTGGTTCGAGTCCCAGAAGAATGCAGCCTGAGAGGAATCCAGACATGGCACGCAAACCGCTCCCGTTGGGTGGCTGGGGGAAGATCCGCACCTACGTTGCCGCGACCAACGAGAAAGGCAAGGTGACGTCGTACCGGTCGGTCGCCAACTACCGCGACTTCGATGGAAAGGTACGGCAAGTTGAGGCGAACGGCCGCACGAAGACGCTGGCCGAAGACAACCTGCTGGAGAAGCTGAAAAATCGCCGACGGGCGAGCCAGGGCATCGGGCTCGATGCGATGGACCGGTTCTCGAAGGCTGCTGAGATGTGGTTCGAGAAGTTGGAGGACAAGGTGCGGGACGGCAAGAGGTCGCCTGGCACCGTGGACACCTACAGACGTCAGCTCGACAATCACGTAATTCCGGCGCTGGGGGAGGTACGTCTGGGGGAGCTGACGACACCTCTGCTGGACAAGGTGATCGGCAAGATCAAGTCCGAGATCGGGCCGCCAACAGCGAAGACATGCCGAAGCGTCGTCTCGGGCACGCTCGGGTTGGCGGCCCGATACGGCGCACTCGACTTCAACCCCATCCGGGACGTGGACACGATCGAGAGCGAGTCGAAGCGCAAGGCGCGTGCCCTGACGGACGATGAACGTGACGCGTGGTTCGAGCAACTTCGCGCTGACCGTGGAGCGGTCGCGGCCGACCTACCTGATCTCTCGACCTTCATGCTCGCGACCGGCGTACGGATCGGGGAGTCCTTGGCTGTGCACGGACATCAGGTCAACTTTGCCGCGAGCGAGGTGGAGATCACGCACCAGATCATCCGAGTGAAGGGCGAAGGGCTCGTGCGGATCAGGACGAAGTCCAGGGCGGGGGAGCGGGTGCTCAAGATGCCGCCGTGGGGGCTCGCGATGCTCCGCCGGCGCCTGATGGACGGCGGTCGGTTGGATCAGCCGATCTTCGCTAATCGTGACGGTGACTACCGGGACCCGACGAACGTACGGCGGGACCTGCGAGAGGCGCGGTCACCGATCGGCAGCGAGACGCGGCGGGATCTCGGGATTCAGCTCCGGACGGCTCGACGGGCGGCTGGCCTGACCCAGGAGGACGTGGCGGCGAAGCTCAAATGGCCGCGGTCGCGCGTCAGCCTGGTCGAGACGGCACGAGTGCGGCTGGAGGTGGCCGACGCTGAGAAGCTGCTCGATCTGTATCGAGTGCGAGGTAGCGACCGGATCGAACTGCTGGCACTCTCGACCGAGGCTGCTGAGGGGAGCCAAGCCGACGCTCTCGCCTGGATCACGTCGCACTCGTTCCGGAAGACGACCGCGACCATCCTGGACGACGCCGGACAGAGCGCCCGTCAGATCGCTGACCAGCTTGGTCACGCCCGGCCGTCGCTGACCCAGGACGTGTACATGGGACGCAGGGCAAAGAATCCCGCGGCGGCAGCAGCCCTGGAGGCCGCGTTGAATTCAGGTATTCGATCCGCTACTTGATAGGTACGAGGTGACCTCGCGGTGCACGATTGCGTCGCGCAGCGAGGTCACCTCGCTGACAGTGGTGATACGCCGTAGGTCTGAAAGATTTGCCCAGCGGTCAGTTTGAAGGCGTTCAATTGGGCGGCGACGGCTTGGTCATCGCCCCAACGTCCTTGGCCGTCCGCAAGTGCGATGGCGTACTTGGTGACGGCGTCTTTCAGCGACTCCAGCCCTGTCTTGGTCACGATCCGCATCCCCGGCGGCGGCGTTCCGTCCTTCTCGACCGTCGAGCTTGGGTGAACCATCACCGGAATAATCTGGGCTCCCGGGAACTCGTCGGCGGCCCAGCGCGCACTCCCGCCGAGCTGATCAACGTACCCCTTGGAAATCGTTGCGGCCACTGCACCAGTCTTGAGCTCTGTCGGCACCAAGATGTCACCCGACATCGCCCACAGATTGTCCGGTCCTGCACCCTCTTCGGCCTCCGGTCGCGTACTTGCGAATCCCAGGTGCGACCCCAGGCGCCGCCACGCAGCCTCCGCCTGCTTTACCCGGTCGTTGTCCCAGTCGATGTCGCCGAGTAGTGCTTTCACTCCCAGGACCAGTGCCATGCCGTCGGCGTACTCCGTGGAGAGGTACTCCGCCGCGGCCTTGCCCTGTGTGGCCAGAGGGCGGACTCGGGCCGGCTTGATGCCAGCCACGGGTCGAAGGACAAACTTGTTCTGCTTGACCGCGTCGGCGAGGGCCCCCTGCGCCGCGCCTGGGTCGGTGAAGTGGATGTAGGTGGCCGCCTGCTCTAGCAGCCAGCCCCTGAGGGAGGACTCGTTGATCCGGTTGACGGCCGCCTGAAGAACCTCAGCGGCGGCGCGGGTCTGGTTAGAGGCAGCGAGTTCGAACGCCTGTCGGCCGGCGACGGCCTCGGGCCGCACGATGCCGACCTCGGCGTAGCGGACATCGGCCAAGGCGCGCCGACTGGCGGTGACCCAGTCGTCCGACTGCTCGAGGCACTCATGGAGCGCAGCGCGGATCCCGTCGAGACCTTCGCCGCGAATCTGCGATGCGACCTCCCGGCTGAGTGCGAGCTGGGCCCTCGTGGCTGGGGAGAACAGATCCAGGTATTGCTTGTCGTAGGTAGCCTGTGCGAGCTGCGCGCCGAGCAGGAGAACGGCACAGTGGTCTTCGGAATGTCGGACACCGCGGCCCATGCCCTGTTCGATCCGCTGGACCTCGCGAGCCTTTCGGCCTTGGCTGTCCTCAAGCGCTGCCGCTTCACGACGCTCCCACCCGTCTAGTGGCTGCGGTACGCCGTCGAGGACGAGCAGCTCACAGGCTGTGCCAGGCAGGTCAACCCCGTCGTACTTGTTGACCATGACGACGAGCCCGACATGGCCAGCGCGTAGAGCCGCTACGCCGACCTCAAGGTCCCCCACGGTGTAGGTCTGGTCCGCATATCCGTGCCACCGTCCGGCTGCTCTGGTACTCGGAACGAGCACCACGACGTTCACCGGACGCGAGTCGCGGACGTTGTCGCCGTCACGGTCGCCTAAGGAGAACTGCTTGGCCAAAACCCGGATGGCCTCATCGCTCAGGTTGGGGTTGAGCGACACCGGGGCCAGAATCATGCGGTTGCCAAGGTCAGCGGCGCTGCCGGGCGTCACTGGCCGGCTGACGAGGTTGGGATCTGCATCCAGGTCGGTCACCAACACACTGTCGTCAGCCAGCGTGGCAGTCAGGTATACCCGGCGCTTGGCCCGGACGAACGACGGGATCATCGAGATTGGCGGGCACGGGGGGCGCACCTCGATGGCCCGGCTGCTAATGGTGGCGGTACAGAGCTGCAGGACGTCCGCCACCAGTGGCCACTCGAACATGAACTCGCGTTCCGAACGGTGGGGATGCAGGATTGCCATCACCTCGGCGCTTCGATCCGCCCAGGCCCAGAACGGAATGCGCGCCGTCGCCGTGTAGTCGCCGGACTGAATGTCCGACCACACCTTCATCGACTGATGCCTGATGTCGCCGGCGAACAGCTGGCTGAGCTTCGCGTACGCGGCGTGCGTCGAGGGGATCGTCAGCCTGAACTGCCCTTCGGTCGTGGCCAACGCTGCGTGGGCGTCGTCGATGATCACGATGCCGAGGTCCACGGGCTCCTTGCCATCGCCGGCGACACCGAAGACAGAGATCCCGTTCACCAGCTTCTGGAAGGTCGCGACCAGGATCGACTCTTGGGCTAGGAACGCCGGATCTCTCGGGTTGTCCGTAGTTGCCAGCCCCAGCCGATCGGCCTCCTTCCGTACCTGCGCGGCGAGATAGGTGTCCGGTGCCAAGTAGACGGCCTTGCCGATGCCTTCGTTCAGGGTGCTCTGTGCCATGAGCAGACCGGCGACGGTCTTACCTCCGCCGGTGTTCTGCTTGATCACAAGATCACGATCGGTCCGCCGTTCGAACCACTTGTCCAGGACTTCACCCTGTTCGTGACGGAGGTACGGCCACGGCCGCTTGGGGAGGGCTGCGTAGATGTCACGGGGCCGCAACAGAGGGTCGCCGGCGCCCGTCCCGACGCGGCTGAGGTCCAGTGGCATATCGACGCCTCCTTCGTAACAAGCGGCGCCGCCCCCGGTGTCGCTTCTGGCCCCGTCCGCCAGCCCCACCGGCCCCAGCTTCGCAGCTGGTCGGGAGCAAAAGCATGGGATAAACCATGGCCTCAGGACAGACGAAAGCCCAAGCCACTGCTGTGACCTGGGCTTTTGTGCGCCGCCAGGGACTCGAACCCCGAACCCGCTGATTAAGAGTCAGCTGCTCTGCCAATTGAGCTAGCGGCGCTTGTCGTGCTTTCGAACGATGAGGATCGTAGCAGGGGGATCGGGGAGATGCGAAATCGGTTAGGCGGTCAGGATGGTCATGGCGGCGTTGTGGCCGCCGAGGCCGGAGACGGCGCCGCCGCGGCGGGCGCCGGAGCCGCAGATCAGCAGGTTGGCGACGTCGGTCTCGGTGCCCCAGCGGCCGACGTCGGCGTCGTCGCCGGCCCAGGGCCACTGGAGGTCGCCGTGGAAGATGTGGCCGCCGGGCATGCCGACGGATTGCTCGATGTCGTACGGCGTCTTGGCCTCGACGCAGAGGTTCCCGTCGGCGTCGCGGGCGATGCAGTCCTCGAGCGGTTCGGCCAGGTAGGACTCCAGGCCGGCCAGCACCCGGCGGGTCGCCTCGGCGCGGACGGCGTCGTTGTCGGAGGCAAACAGGCGGGCGGGGAAGTGGACGCCGAAGACGGTCAGCGTGTGGTGGCCGGAGGCAACCAATGCCGGCGACAGGATCGACGGGTCGGTGAGGGAGTGGCAGTAGACCTCGGAGGGCGGTACGACGGGCAGCACGCCGGCGGCCGCCTCGGAGTACGCCGATTCGAGCTGGCTGTAGTCCTCGTCGATGTGGAAGGTGCCGGCGAACGCGCGCGCCGGATCGTCACCGGACTTCAGCGCGGGCAGCCGGCGCAGCAGCAGGTTGATCTTCAGTTGCGACCCCTCGGGCCGCGTCTCGGCCGGACGGCCACGCAGAGCATCCAGTGTGGCCGGAGCGACGTTGGAGAGGATGTAGGAGCAGTCAACGGACCGCTCACCGTCCCCGCCCATCCAGGTGACCGACCCACGCACCCCATCCGCTTCTACAGACGTCACTGACGCGTTGGTGACCAGTGCGGCGCCGGCCCGGCGGGCTGCCGCGGCCAGGGAGTCCGTGACCGCGCCCATGCCGCCGACAGGAACCCGCCACTCACCAGTGCCGTTGCCGATCAGGTGGTACAGGAAGCAGCGGTTCTGGATCAGTGACTCGTCGTGGAGGGACGCGAAGGTCCCGATGACGGAGTCGGTTGCGACCACGCCGCGCACGGTGTCGTCGGTGAAGCGCCGTTCGATGGTTTCGCCGAGAGGTCGTTCGATGAGCTCGTCCCACAGCGCCGGGTCGACCGACGAGCGCAGTGCGGCGGCCGACTGCAGAGGTTCGAGCAGGGTGGGCGCGATGGCGGCGGCAAGCGCGCCGACGTCGCCGTAGAAGGAGGTCCACGCCGCATAGTCGGCACTGCCTCCAGTGAGTGCCTCGAACGACGCACGGGTGGCCGCGCCCTCCGGCCGCTCGACCATCAGGCCGACGTCGCGTCCAGAGCGGCGTACCGGCGTGTACGACGCGACTGCGCGCGAGCGGAGCTCCAGCGACAGCCCGAGGTCCGCGACGATCTTGTCGGGCAGCAGGCTGACCAGATACGAGTAGCGGGACAGGCGCGCGTCCACACCCCGGAACACCTGCTCGCTGACCGCTGCGCCGCCGGTGCGGGCCTGTTGCTCCAGCACGAGCGTGGACAGCCCGGACTGGGCCAGATAGGTGGCGGCGACGAGGCCGTTGTGCCCGCCGCCGACGATCACGACGTCGTAGAAGTCCTTCATCCCACCGGCCAATCGAGCTTGCGGTACGCGGCGTCCCAGAACATCCATTCGTAGCGGCACGTCGTAGCGAAGTGCTGATGACAACGTTCCCGCTCCGACGCGCTCACGTCCAGTCCGTCCGTGACCGCGAGCACCGACTCCACCACCGCGTCGAACTCGTCCGAGCCGTAGGTCTCGATCCACTCGCGGTAGAGCGGGTCCGGCGACGACCGCTTCAGCAGTTCGCGGCCCACGTCGCGGTAGATCCAGTAGCAGGGCAGTACGGCGGCGACAGCCTCGGCGTACGTGCCCGTGGCGCAGACCGCGGTCAGGTAGGACATGTACGCCGTTGTCGTCGGCCCGGACCCGGCTGCGTCCACATCGGCCGGCGTCAGGCCCAAAGAGCCCAGCAGCGACGTGTGCAGCGACCGCTCGACCTCGATGGCGTTGGCGGCGTGCAGGGCGAACATGCGAACCGCGTCCTCGTCGACCGCGCGGGCGGCGACCAGGGTGAGCGCCCGTGAGTACGCCCGCAGGTAGTGACTGTCCTGGACGATGAAGTAACGGAACGCATCGTGGTCGAGGGTCCCGTCGGTCAGCCCGGTGATGAACGGGTGCCGGACGATCTCGTCGTACACGGAGGCTCCACCGCGGTCCCACAGCTCGCCGGAAAACGTCATCCCCACTCCTCGCCGTCGACTGGGACGACCTTATCCACAGCACGCCGCGACGGCACGAGACGAACGTCACTCGTCCGCTCTACTCTGGGGCATGAGTATCCAGGGGGAGATGCCGCCGGATACGCCGCTGCTGCGGCGGATCCGCGCGTCGGTGATCGGTGACGACCAGGTGATGCCCGGGCCGTACGGGCCGCGCCGGGTCACGTACGCGGACTACACCGCGTCCGGACGCGCGCTCACCTTCCTGGAGGACTTCATCCGCGAGGAAGTCCTGCCGCGGTACGCGAACACCCACACCGAGTCCAGCGGCACCGGTCTGCAGACCACCCGCCTGCGCGAGGACGCCCGCCGGATCATCCACCAGAGCGTCGGCGGCGACGACGAGACCGCGGTGATCTTCTGCGGGTCCGGTGCGACCGGTGCGATCGACAAACTGATCGGCATCCTCGGTCTGCGCATTCCCGCCGAGCTGGATGACACCTACCACCTCACCGACCAGATCCCTCCGGACCAGCGCCCGGTCGTGTTCATCGGGCCGTACGAGCACCACTCCAACGAGCTCCCGTGGCGCGAGTCCATCGCCGACGTCGTCGTGATCAGCCAGGACCATGACGGCCACATCGACATCCCGCAGCTCGAGCAACGCCTGATCGAGTACGCCGATCGCCCACTGAAGATCGGCTCGTTCTCGGCCGCCAGCAACGTCACGGGGATCGTCAGCAACACGCAGCGGGTGTCAGCGCTCCTGCACCGGCACGGCGCGCTGTCGTTCTGGGACTGCGCCGCCGCAGCGCCGTACGTCGAGATCGAGATGTACGGCGGCCGCGAGACGGACCCCCTGTCGTACAAGGACGCGATCTTCCTCAGTCCACACAAGCTGATCGGCGGACCGGGGACTCCGGGCGTCCTGGTGGCCAGGCGTGAACTGCTCCGCAACCGGGTGCCCGACGTACCGGGTGGTGGGACGGTCGCGTACGTGAACCCGCTGGAGCACCGCTACCTCGACGACCCGGTGCACCGGGAGGAGGGCGGTACGCCGGCGATCATCGGGTCGATCCGGGCCGGACTGGCGTTCCAGCTCAAGCAGGCGGTCGGGATCGACGTGATCCGCGCGCACGAGGACGCGTACCTGCGGCGCGCGGTCGAGGCGTGGAAGGACGAGCCGCACCTGCAGATCCTCGGCAACCTGGACTCCGAGCGGCTGTCGATCGTGTCGTTCGTGGTGAAGGCGCCGTCCGGGCGGTATCTGCATCACAACTTCGTCGTCGCGGTGCTGAACGACCTGTTCGGGATCCAGTCGCGCGGCGGGTGCTCGTGCGCGGGTCCGTACGGGCACACGCTGCTCGGGATCGACCTGGAGCGGTCGCACGAGTTCGCCGAGGAGATCCTGCACGGCTGCGAGGGGATCAAGCCCGGGTGGGTCCGGGTGAACTTCAACTACTTCATCTCGGAGGCCGTCTTCGAGTACGTCGTCGAGGCGGTGAAGCTGGTCGCCCGGGACGGGTGGCGGCTGCTCGGCGACTATCGCTTCGACCCGGCGACCGGACTGTGGCGCCACCACCGTGGTCCGGTCGAGCCGCCGATGCGCCTGTCGCAGGTCGGGTACGACGCCGACGGCACGCTGCGGTATCCGCGCCACGACCACACCGCGCCGGAGTCAGCCCTGCAGGACTACTTGGCTGAGGCGCGGGAGCTGCTGTCGACGTGCCAGGAGACCGGACCGGACGCGGAAGGGCGAGTGAACGCGGACTTCGACCACCTCCGCTGGTTCGACCTGCCCTCTCGATGTCTGTCGCCTCAAACGACTCTGTGATCTCCGGCGAGCGACTGCGCCACTGCGAGGGTTGCTGAGTCCAGTGGCTGGGGGTCTGTCGCGCCGTACGCGTTGATGACCTGCTGCTCGACGGTTTCCACGGTCAGCCCCGGCGCCTCGGTCGAGAGCGAGCCGACGGACACCGGGTCGAACGGCAACTCGAGGTGCCGGTAGATGTCGGCCAGGAGAGGACGGAGGCGTGCGTCGTCGCCCACGACGATCAGTGCGCTGAACAGCCATCCGTTGGGTACGACGCGTTGCCCTGTTCCGACCAGCTTCACCACGCCGCGCGCGTTGACGCTGTAGGCACCCGGACAGTACTCGCCGGGGACTGCTCCCACCCGCGCGTCGATGCCGAGTCCGTGCAGCACATCGGCGTACAGCGTCCCGTACTGCTTGAACCGGGTCTCCATGCCGTCCGGTGCCAGCCGCTCGTGCCTGACGTGGTCCACCACCAACGCCTCGGTCGTGTACGCGACCGGGCGCCCACCCACTGCCCGCACCAGCGCCTCGAACCCGGCTGCCCTGGCCGCACGCACCGCGGCGTCAAACCCCGGAAGCCGCGTATCCCGCCGACCGAACACCACCACCGGCGTGGTCGGGCGATAGACCCGCAGCGCCTCCTCGACCTCACCGCCCGACACCCGCCGCGCCAAAGCATGCCCAACCGCCAACTCGACGGCCTCGTCCCCACCGTCCACACCACCCGAGAACAACCGCACCCGACAATCGTGTCACCAGAGGTGCGGAGGAACGGATGCGGGACGGGTCGGTGGGTGGGCGGGTGGTGGGGGTTGACGCTTGTCCGAAGGGGTGGGTGGGGATCTCCGATGACCTGAAGGCGTACTTCGGGGCGACCATCGGGGAGTTGGTGGCTGCGGTCGGGGTGGACGGGGCGCCGGTGGTGGTTGGGGTGGACATTCCGATCGGGCTGCCGTTGTCGGGGGTGCGGCAGGCGGATGTGCTGGCGCGACGCGTGGTGGGGCGGCGGGCGTCGTCGGTGTTCGCGACGCCGGTCAGGGCGGCGCTGCTGGCGGCCACGCATGCGGAGGCGTCGGCGGTGAACGTGCGGGCGACGGGGAAGGGACTCAGTCAGCAGGCGTTCGCGTTGCGCAGGAAGATCCTCGAGGTCGACGCTTGGCTGCCGAGTGCTGGGTGCGCGGTCATCGAGGTGCACCCGGAGGTCTGTTTCGCGACGATGGCCGGGCGGGCGTTGAGCCATCCGAAGTCGACGTGGGCCGGTGGGGAGGAGCGCCGGCGGCTGCTCGCGGGCGTTGGGCTGGGCATCGCTGGCGACATCGGGCCGGCGGGCGAGTTCGCGGGCGTTGACGATGTGCTCGACGCGGCCGCGGTCGCGTGGACCGCCAGACGGTACGCCGAGGGCCGGGCCGTCGCCTACCCCGACCCTCCCGAAGCCCTCGGCGACGGCCCACCCGCCGCGATCTGGGCCTAACGCGCGCCGCCGCCGTCTGGGTCTAACGGGCGCCGGCTGCCGTCTGCGCCTAACGCGCGCCGGCGGATCGGAGGATCTTGGCGATCTCGGCGTAGCCGCGGTGCTCGGCGTGTTGGAGGGGAGTGACGCCGTCGTGGTCGGCGAGGGAGGGGTTGGCGCCGGCCGCGAGGAGGATCTGGACGATCTGCTGCCACGGCTCGGTCCCGCGGCCGAGGATGACGGCTTCGAGGAGGGCGGTCCAGCCGAGGTTGTTGACGTGGTTGACATCGATACCGGTCCGGACGACGCGGCGGACGTAGTCGACGTGGCCGCGTTCGCTGGCCGGGATCACCGAGATTCCGCCGAATCGGTTGCGCAGGGCCAGGTCCGGCTTGGCCGGCAGGAGGGTCTCCAGCATCGCGACGCTACCGGTGACGCCGGTGACGAGCCAGGCCGAGTCCTGCCGGTCGTCCTGAGCATCCGGATCCGCCCCGAGCCCCACCAGCAGGCGGGCGACGTCAACGCGGTCGTTCAACGACGCGAGCAGCAACGCGGTACGGCGGTTGCCGTCGCGCGACTCGATCGGCGCACCGGCGGCCAGCGCGGCGGCAGCCTGGTTCGCGTCGCCGGAGCTGGCGGCCGCGAGCAGTGCGGCGGCAGGGGAGCTCGGGCGTTTGGTGGCGAGTACGGCGCTCACCGCAGTCTGGCCGAGCTTCTGAGCACCCTGCACCGGCGTGGTGCCGTCGCGCTCCGCGGGCTTGTCGCGGTCGGCTCCGGCGGCGATCAGCAGCCGGACGGTGTCGACGTACTGCGGTGTGCCCTTGCCGAGCAGAACCGCCTCGTGCAGAGCAGTCCAGCCCAGGTTGTTGACGTGGTCGACAGCCACACCGGCCTGGAGGAGTCGGCCGACCACGGCCGCGTGACCACGCTCAGCAGCCCGGATCAGCGCCGTACCGTGGTAGCTGTCGAGGCTTCGGATGTCGGCGCCGTGCTGCAACGTGAGGTCGAGCAGGTCGAGGTAGCCCTCGCTGGCGGCGATCAGGAACGCGCTCTGCACGGTGTCGTCGGTTGCGTTGACGTCCGCGCCGGCGGTGATCAGCCGGCGGGCCTCGGCGACGTCGTTCTTCCAGGCAGCGGCGATCAGTTGCTGATCGAGCGTGCTGACTGTCGACACGGTGGTAGTCCTCTGCGGTGGTGTGCTCTCAGCGGTCGTGCAGGCTGCCGTCAGCAGTACGACGGCAGCCGCGGTCAGCAGCCTGTTCATCCGCGCGGCGGGGTCAGCGTGATGACCTGGTACGGCGGCAGCGCGGTCGGCTCGTCGAACTTGCTGTCGACCAGCAGCAGTCTGCCCTGCGCGAGCTTCGCCGTGGTGAGCACCCGGTCCGGGTCCGTGGGCGTCGCCGACACGAGTCGCGCCGTACGAGCGTCGCCCGACAGCTCCAGCGTGGTCAGCACCCGCGAGAAGTTCCGCACCACCCAGAGCAGCCGCCCCTCCTGAACGAGACCGTCAGCGTTGACCAGGTCCGCCGTACCGGTGTCGATCGCCGAAACCGCGCCGGTGCGCAGCGAGAACCGCCAGAGCTTGCCGACGTTGCCCTGGGCCACGACCAGCGAACGCCGGTCCGGGGACAGCACGATGCCGCCAAGGTTGAAGCCACTCTGCGTCGGGATCGTCGCAGTGGCGTCCGCCCATGTCCGGATGGTCCACCGGCCGTGCTGCTCGGCGACCCGGAACACCTGCGGCGCGTTCGAGTTGGTCACGTACGCCGCTCCGTCCGGCCCGATCACCAGGTCGTTCAGGAACGCGTTCGGTACGCCGGTCCGCAGCGCCGCGAGCAGCCGCCCGTCACGGTCGTAGACCCACAGGTCCGGCGCACCGGAGTGATCGATGCCGTTCGGACCACCTGCGACGTACACCCGGCCCCGCGCGTCGACGGTGACGCCGCGCGCGGTCCAGCGCCCGTCGGTCCCGTCGCCCGGCAGCCACTCGGTCGCGGCCGAGGAGCGCAGCTGCCCGCGATGGATCTCGCCGCCGGTGGTCTCCGAGACGTAGTACCGCTGCGTGCGAGCGTCGTACCCGATGCCCTCGAACTTCGACCCACCGGTGTCACCGGGAAGCTCGTAAGAACTGGGCCGGGCGGACGCCGTGGGTACGCCGACGCCCACCAGGGCGGCGGACAGCGCCAGAGTCGCGGACAGGGAGCGGACGGACATGAGGACCTCTCATCACTCGAACGGGTGGACTGCCTCCAGACTGGTCCGCCGCGGCCGCTCGCACGACGGGTGTTCGGCCACCTTGCGATAGCCGAACGGATGATTCGGAAGGCGGTCCGCGGGGCCTACCATCGGCAGGACATGACCACTTCACGCACACCGGCCGCCGTCCTCGGCCATGCCAACGGGCTCGTGACGGCGCTGCACGCGGCGTTCGTCGTGCTGGTGCTCGCCTCCGCGGTCCGGTACCTGACCGGGCACGGGTTCGATGGCCGGGCGCCCTGGGTGCTGGCAGGCGCTGCGGTGCTGCTGGCGACGTACGCCGCGCACAAAGCCCTGCCCAGTCGCGTGTGGCTCGCGTTGCTGGTGGTGGTGTGGTTCGGACTGGTTCTGGTGGCGCCTTCGTTCGCATGGTGCGCCGTACCGCTGTCGTTCGTGGCCCTGCGGGTGCTGGCGTTCTGGCCGGCCTGTGTGGTCGTTGCGGGCATGGTGGTCGTCACAGTGGTGCAGTGGACCCGGATGGCTGACCGACTGGACCCCACGATCGTGCTGGGGCCGGTGTGCATCGCCGTACTCGCGGTTGGGGCCTATCGGGCGTTGGAGCGGGACGCCCTGGCGCGGCAGGCGCTGCTGGACGACCTGCACGCGGCTCAGGGTGATCTGGCCGACGCGCAGCACCAGGCCGGCGCACTGGCCGAGCGGGCGCGGTTGTCGCGCGAGATCCACGACAGCGTGGCCCAGGGACTCTCCAGCATCAATCTGCTGCTCCAAGCGGCCGAACGGGAGTGGGACGACCGCCCGGCCGCGGCACGCGAGCACGCGGCCCAGGCGGCGGCGACCGCCCGGGACGGGCTGGATGAGGTACGGCGGGTGGTCCGCGACCTGGCACCCGCGGAGCTGGCGGTCTCCGGTGCACTGCCGGACGCGCTCCGGCAAGCCTGTGAGCGACTTGCCGCGCACAGCAGCGTGGAGGTCCGGGTCCAGGTGGAGGGTACGCCGGTGTCGCTCGGCACCGAGGTGGAGACCGCTTTGCTGCGCACTGCCCGTGGTGCACTGGCCAATGTGCTCGAACACGCCGATGCCACCACCGCTGTGGTCACGTTGACCTACCAGCCGGACGCAGTCGTCCTCGACGTCCGCGACGACGGCCGCGGCCTGCTCCAGCAACCCACTGACCCGGACCGTGGCCGGGGATTGGCCGGTATTCGCGATCGCCTGGCGCAGCTCGGCGGGACTCTGGTGCTCGAAAGTGAACCAGGGGAGGGGACGGCGTTGGCCGCATCAATCCCGTTGGAACGCTCATGATCCGGGTCGCCCTGGTCGACGACCATCCGGTGGTGCGGGCCGGGATGCGTGCCCTGGTCGAGGGGCAGGACGACCTGTCCGTGGTGGGCGAGGCGTCCGCCGCCCACAGCGCCGAGCAGCTCGTCGCCGCGGTCCGGCCTGATGTCGTGCTGATGGATCTCAACCTCGGCGCGGGCCCGGGCGGCGCCGAGGTGACCGCGCGGCTGCGGGCGTTGCCGGAACCACCTCAGGTCTTGGTGCTGACGACGTACGACACCGAGGCGGACATCATGAGCGCGATCGACGCCGGCGCCTCCGGGTACTTGCTGAAGGACGCGCCGCCGGAGGATCTGTTCCGGGCGATCCGGGGCACCGCGCGCGGTGAGACCGTCCTGGCGCCGGCCGTCGCGGCCCGGCTGGTACGGCGATCCGGTCCGCTGCTGACCGAGCGCGAGGTCGAGATCCTCGGCCTGCTCGCGACCGGTCAGTCGAACCGGGAGATGGCGCGCCGACTGTTCGTCAGCGAGGCGACGGTCAAGTCGCATCTCTCACACATCTACACCAAGCTCGAAGTCGACACCCGTGCCGCGGCGGTCGCCCGGGCCATCGAGCAACGGATCATCCGCCCACCCGGCTGAACGCTCGGGTTGCCGGGAGCGGCGGGGGCCGGGGCTTAGGGTCGGCTTGTGAGCACCTCGGACGAACCGGCGGGAGGCGAGAGCTTTTTCACCGTGCTCGTCGCGCTCACCGCCAACCTGTTGATCGCGGTGGCGAAGACGGTGGTCGCGGTGATCACCGGCTCGGCCTCGATGGCGGCGGAGTCCGCGCACTCCTGGGCCGACACCGGCAACGAGATCTTCCTGCTCGTCGGCGAGCGCCGGGCCCGGAAGCCGGCCGACCAGACCCACCCGCTCGGGTACGGGCGGGTCGGCTACATCTGGTCGATGTTCGCCGCGTTCGGCCTGTTCACGGTCGGCGCGGCGGTGTCGGTCTGGCACGGGATCCAGTCGCTGCAGCGCGGGGAGGCCGAGACCGCGTCCTACTCCTGGGCGTACGCCGTACTCGGGATCTCGTTCGTCCTCGAGGGGATCTCGTTCGCGCAGGCGTTGCGGCAGACGAAGGCCGGCGCGCTGGAACGGATGCTGCGGCCGTGGCGTTACGTGCGGCTCACGTCGAACCCGGTCCTGCGGGCGGTGTTCGTCGAGGACCTGTCGGCGTTGATCGGGATCGTGATCGCGGCGCTGGCGATCCTGCTGCATCAGCTGACCGGCAACGCGGTCTGGGACGCGATCGGGTCGATCGTGGTCGGTGTGCTGCTCGGCTGCGTCGCGCTGTTCCTGATCAGCCGGAACATGGACTTCCTGACCGGTGAGGCGGTCACCCCGCTGGCCCGCAACCGCGCGCTCCGGGCGCTGCTCGATCACCGGGACATCGAACGGGTCAGCTTCCTGCACATGGAGTGGGTCGGCGCCGACAAGATCTTCCTGGTCGCCGCCGTCGACCTCGCCGGCAACGCCCCGGAGTCCGAGGTCGCCGCCCGCCTCAACGGCCTGGAAGACGCCCTCAACGCCCGCCCCGAGATCGTCCAAGCGGTGCTGACCCTCAGCCGCCCCGGCGACACCACCAGCCTGCACCCCGCCGAACTTCCTGCCTGGTACGTCGGCACGTAGCGGTCGGCGTCGGCGTCGTACGCCATCGGCTCGGTCAGCCGGCCGGCGTTCTCCAGCGCGAAATCGGTCCAGCCCTCCAGCTCGGTGACGGTGTGCTCGGCGAAGAGCTGGCGGCCGGCCCGTTTCGGGGTCATCTCCCAGACGACGTGTTTGATGCCGTTCTCACAGAGGTCCAGCCTGAGCCCGTCGTTGGCGTCCGGCCAGGCGCATCCGGGGCAGTCGAACCCGCCGTCTCACCCATCCCAACCCCCTTCACCCATCCCGACCCCCTGACTCACCACCACTCTGCACCCGGCGAGTCCACGTAACACAGAGGCCGGGTTCGCGGATACAACGAGTGAGCCCGTCCTGCTCCGGCAGGACTGGCCTGGTGCGCCGGGAAGCCTGGTCGGCAGCAGATTCCGCACGCCCGAAAGGCCGCCCATGCTCTCCTTCCAACGCTGGTCCTCAGTGCTCGGTGCGTTCGCGCTGGTCGCCGCGTTGCTCGGTCTCGTGGCGTTGCTGGACATCCGGCATCAGCGAGCCGTCGGGCAGGACTATCTCGATACCGGGGTCCAGGCTGTGGCCGATCAGGTCGAGGTCCGGGTCCGGTTCGGGCGCGGCGGCAGCTACATCGACGAGGTCGACGTGACGTACCCGTGGCGGCCGAACGCCGTCAGGCGATGCTGTCGAACATCCTGGGCGACCCCGAGGGCAACGCCGACGGCCGCCACCCACTGGCGGCCGGAACGCGGTACGCCGCCCCGCTCCGCATCCTCTACAAGCCCGACGACCCGTCCGAGGTCATCGCCCTGGTGGACGCCGAGGAGTTCGCCTTCGACTCCGGGACCCCGTCCGTCGTCGCCGCCATGGTGTCCGTCGGCGGCACCACCACGATCTTCGTCGGCCTCAGCTGGATCGCCTACACCCGCCTCCGCAAGCACCACCCGCCTAACCACCCCCGCCACGCCAACCGGTAAACAACAGCGCAACAAGCCCGGCGACCCCGGCCCCGGCCGTGGCTCGAGCGAGTGGTGCCGACGACGTGGTGCTGCGACACCCGGATAATTCGTATTACCGAGGAATCTGATGCGAGGCTTTGTTCACCGGAACGGACCCGAGTCTTCGAGGGAACGATGACTGACGAGAGTGAAGCGGCTTACGGACAGATTCAGGAGCGGGTGGGGCGCGGGTGGAATACGTGGGACACGCGCAGTGTGCTGACGCAGGTGTTGTTGCCGGAAGGGCTGGGGTTGTCCTTCGGACTGAAGGAGTACTACCGCGGTACGTCGTTGCGGACGGCGCAGATCGGCCGGCGGATCGAGGGCGCGGAGAGCGTGACGCTCGGGCGGCACGCGTACGACGGCAGCTACACGGAGACCACGGTCAGCTGGGCCGGCATCACGATCCGGGTGCAGACCGCCCACGCCGGTGACGACCTGGTGGCGCTGGTGACGCCATCGGCCAACCAGCAGAAGAGCGGATTGTTGACAATCGCCGTCAGCTACCTGTGGAACCGCCCGGGGATCGTCAGCCGCGAGCGCGACCACCTCCGCGCCACACATCCCGGCGGGACAACGGTCGACATCTTCGCCACCGCCCCACACATCGACGATCCGTACGTCGACATCGACGGGCCGTACCTCGCCCTCGAGCTCATCGGTGCCGTGGGGCTCAGCACCGGACAAGCGCGCACTCTGACCGAGATCGCGGAGATCGTCGCCGCCGCATCGACCGACATCGGCGTGGCCGGATCCGATCCCATCGCGCAGCACCACGAGATCGTCCGGGACGCGATCTCCTGGAACACCATCTACGAACCGTCCAAGTCACGCGTGATCACCGGCGTCAGCCGATTGTGGAATGTCGGCAAGCGCGGCGGATACGCGCTGTTCTGCTGGGACGCGTTCTTCAACGCCCTGATCGCCGCCCCGAAGAGCAAGGAGGTCGCGTACCTCAACGCGGTCGAGATGCTCCGCGCGATCACCCCCGACGGCTTCGTACCGAACGTCGAGCAGGGCACCGGCCGGAAGACGTACGACGGATCGCAGCCGCCGATCGGATCGTTGACAATCCTCGAGTTGTACCGCCGGTTCGGTGAGCACTGGTTCCTCGAGGAGACCTTCGACGCCCTACTGTCCTGGAACCGCTGGTGGTGGCGCGTCCGCCGGGACGGCGAGCTGCTCTGCGCGGGGTCGACGTACTTCGATCCGGAGTTCCCGTCGCCGCAGGACATCCCGCGGATCCATCAGCACTTCGGTGCGACCTGTGAGAGCGGCTGGGACGGGCATCCGGTGTTCGACGATGTGCCGTTCGACCAAACGAAGAGTCTGCTCGCCGCGCACGACGTCGGCCTGAACAGCCTGTACGCCGCCGATTGCGAGGCGCTGGCCGAGATCGCCGAGATCCTCGGCCACGCGGATGCGGTGACGGAACTGCGCGACCGGCACCAGACCGTCGTCCGCGCGCTGGAGACGTTGTGGGACGAGCCGAGCGGGATCTATCGCAGCCGGCGGACCGACACCGGATTGCCGACAGAACGATTGTCGACAATGAGCTTCTACCCGTTGCTGGCCGGCGTGGGGGACGGCGAGCGTACGGCGCGGATGGTGGCCGAGCACCTGGTCAGCGACGACGGGTTCGGCGGTGAGTGGATCCTGCCGACGTCGCCGAGGCACGAGCCGATCGAGTTGAAGGAGACCAGCTACTGGGAGGGCCGGGCCTGGCCGCCGGTGAACTTCCTGGTCTACCTGGGGTTGCTGCGCGCCGGTGAGAAGGAGACGGCGGCGTGGCTGGCGGAGGGGAGTTCGCGGCTGGTGCTGAAGGAGTGGAACCAGCACCGGCACGTCCACGAGAACTACTCGAGTGTGCACGGCGGCGCCTGCGACAAGCCGAACAGCGAGCCGTTCCAGACCTGGGGTGCGTTGCTGAGTCTGATCGTCCTGATGGAGCACGGCGAAGTGACCCTGTTCGACGACAAGAGGTGGCGCCCATGACCGGTGGTGGCGATCTGTTGAGTGGTGTGGTCGTGCCGTTGGTGACTCCGATGTCGGCGCCTGGTGTGCCGTCGGCGGAGGCCGGTGAGCCGTTGCTGGCGGCGATGGCTTCGGTTGGTGTACGGCGGTTGATGTTGCTCGGCAGCAACGGGGAAGGACCGCTGATCCCGGCCGAGGTGTCCGGCGAGTTCGTGGCCGGCGTGGTGAAGCGGTGGCGTGAGCTGGTGCCGGCCGGGACGATCCTGGTCAACGTCACCGCACCGGGCACGGCGGAAGCGGAACGGCGGGCCGACGACGCGGCTTCGGCCGGAGCAGATGCGATCGTGGCGAGTCCGCCGACCTTCTTCAAGCACCGTGACGACGAGGTGGTCGCGCACTTCGCCGCACTGGGTCGCCACGGGCTGCCCGCGGTCGCCTACAACACGCCTCGCTCCACACTGCTGACCAAGGCGTCTGCCGGCGCACTCGTCGCGATGCCACACCTGACGGGTGTCAAGGACTCCTCGGGCGACCCGGACATGCTGCGCTACCTGCTCTCGATCGCACGGCCCGGCTTCGAGGTTAGCCAGGGCGACGAGAAGCAGCTCGCCGACGCATTGCGTGCTGGAGCTCACGGCATCACCCCCGGCATCGCCAACCTGGCTCCCGGACTCGCACTAGAGATGGTTGCCCCCGGCGCCGATCTCGACCGGCTCCAGGAGCTTTCGACCGCCCTGACCAGGATCCACGCCGTGCGTCCCGGAGTACCGACCGTCAAGGCGCTGCTGAACGCACGTGGTCTGTGCCCGCCGCACTGCGCACCACCGCTCGCGCCCTGTACGCCGGACGAGCTGCGACAGCTCGCTGACGTCGTGGCGCCGCTGGAGGATCACCTCATCTCTGGGAGTGCCTCATGATCGGCCGGCGGGCGTTCACCGTTGGACTGGGTGTGGCGGCAGGAGCCGCAGTCACCGGCATCACGCCGGCCTTCGCGGGTCGTGGCCCCGGGCAACCGCCGTACGACGAGACGACCTTGTGGGACGCGTCATCGGGATCGCTGGCCAACTACCACGTGCACGGGCTGACCGTGCTGCCTGATGACACCATCCTGGCGTTCACCGAGGGCCGTCACGAGGTGTGCGATGCGGGACCACGTGACCTGCTGCTGCGGCAACCCGGCGCTGGTGTTTGATCGGCACACGGGCGAGGTGTTCCTGTTCTACAACCTGTCCGGCCGTTTGCCCGAGAACACGAGCTGCTCCGGCGACACCGGCGTACTGTACGTCGTCTCCAGCACGGATGGCGGTGTGACCTGGGGTGAGCCGCGGGTCCTCGACCTGTTCGACCACTTCGGCTACGACTGGGCGCTGCACTCGCCCGGACCCGGCCACGGCATCCAGCTCGACAACGGACGGCTGCTGATGAACGTCGCGCACCGACGGGTCATCGTCGGCAACAGCGTGGCAGAACGGATGTACGGCGTCGCATCCGTCTGCAGCGACGACCACGGACGGACGTGGCAGACCACTGGCGCCGTACCGGTGTCGGTGGACTATCCGATCAACGAGGCCCGGCTGGTGCAGCTCGACGACGGCACTGTGCTGATCAACGGACGGTACGCCGCCGGTGGGAACAGGCAACGGATCACCTCGGTCAGCAAGGACAGTGGGCTCACCTGGTCCGCGCCGACGATGGACGGTGGCACGGGGACGTTCAACGCCGTCGACGCGGGCATGCTCGGGTACACACGCGGCCGCATCCTGTTCAGCCGGCCGGACGCACCGGTCCGCTACAACATGACCGTGTCGGTCAGCTACGACGACGCCCAGACCTTCCGCTACCGCCGAGTGATCAACCCGAACCGGTCGTACTACTCCGACCTGGCGCGGCTGTCCGACGGGACGATCGTTTTGATCTACGGCTGCGACGGGGACATCCCGAGCTTCCCGCTGCGGGTCAACGTCTGCCGGTTCAACCTCGAGTGGCTCACCCGGGAGGTCCTCCGACGGCGGGCTGGTCTCGGTGACGGTCGACGGTGTGAAACCACGGAACCACCTGATCGACACGACCTCGGAGACCGCCAACGGGTACGACGTACTCCTGCTGGGCACTGTGCGCCTCAGGGCCGGGAAGCACGTGGTGAGATTCGCACTGGCCGGTCCGGGCCGTGGTGGCGGCGAAAGCATCTCGCTGGACCAATTGACGCTGACGCAGGCACCGGCCGCACCAGATGTGTCCGAGGACATCCCTGTAGACAACGGTGCGCTCGGTTACACGGTTGTCTCCGGCAGTTGGCCGTCCGGCACCGGTGTGGCCGGGTACTACAGCGGCAACTACGCCTCGCACGCACCAGGCGACGGGACCTCCCGAGTCCGCTGGCAACCATGCCTCCCCGCAGCCGGCAACTACGAGGTGCAGGTCTCCTACACCGCCGCCTCCAACCGCTCCAAGACCGCGCCGTACGTCGTGACCCACGCCAACGGCACCACCACAGTCCCCGTCGACCAAGCGCTCCACAGCACCCCCGACGTCCGCGGCGGCGAGTGGACAACCCTCGGTACCTACCCCTTCCCCGCCGGCCTCACCGCCACCGTCGAACTGACCGACACCCCCACCGGCTATGTAGTAGCAGACGCGGTCCGCTTCCTCCGCCGCTAATCAAAGAGGCCCGGCTACCTGTGGGGGTAGCCGGGCCTCCGGGGCTCACTTGGTGGGCTTGAGCTTGGCCGACGGGGAAACGGCCTTGCCGGAGTACTTGGCGGTGGTGGACGGGGGGAACTTCCAGGCCTTGCTCTTGGCCATGGTGGTGAGTTCGGCGACGGTGAAGAGGGGCTTCTGGCGGGTGTGGCGCTGGCCCTTCTCGGCGGGGGCGTTGTAGCTGGTCATGCTGATGAAGCGGCCGTCGGGGTAGTACAGGGCGACATAGTTGCTGGTGACGCCGTCCTTGTTCCGGTTGCCCGGGTACTCCGGCTGCTCGGTCAGGGTGAACAGCTTCGACCCGTCCGGGTTGGTGATGCAGTTCGACTCTTCACACGGGCTCTGTTGGCCGCCGCCGGCGACCAGTACGTCGACCCGGGAGGCGCCCTTGCCGTCGTTGACGACGTACGCCGCTGCCGCGAAGCCGTCCTCGGACCCGCCCCACGACTCGGGCTTGGACAGCGTGCGACCGGGCGCCGTGACGATGGACTTGAGGATCTCCAGCGTCTGCCGCGGCGTCACTTGGCTCGGCTTGGCCGGAGGCGGTGTGGTCAACGGGGCCGGCATCCCGGCGACCGCTGTGTTGGACGGGCTGCCGAGCAGTTGGACGCCACCGGCGATCAGGCCGACGGTGGCGAGTACGGCGCCGGCTCCGGTGAGGCTGAGCACCGTCGTACGGCGGCGGCGCAGCCGGAGGCCCTGCTGGACACTGCGCTCGAGCAGGTCCGGGGTGACCGGCTCGAGGTTCTCGGTGGCGCGCTGCATGAGGTCGGTGAGTTGGGTGTTCATGATGCTCCTCGGTGTCAGTGCACGATCAGCTGGGCGGCGCCGTCGCCGAGGACCGCGCGGAGGCGGTCGAGGGCTCGGGCGGTGCGGGTGGTGATCGCGCTGGCGTTCTTGCCGAGATCGAGCGCGACCTGCTCGACGCTGCGATCTTCGAAGAACCGCAGCACCAGCACGGCACGATCCAGTGGCGCCAACTCGGCCAGAGCGCTCTGCAGAGCCAGCCGTAGCTCGGGGTCGCCGGCCCGTTCGGCCCGCTCCGGCAGGTCCGCCGTCGGCCGCTCGGACCAGCTCTTGCGCCGGCGCTGGGAGACGAACGTCCGCACCAGCGCGGTCCGCGCGTACGCCGTCGGGTTGTCGATCCGGTGCCAGGTCCGCAGCAGGTTCGCCAGCGTCTCCTGGACCAGGTCCTCGGCGTGATGCCGATCACCCGCCAGCAGCCACGCGGTCCGGTACAGATGCGGTATCCGCGCCCGCGCAAACTCCTCGAAGTCCTCAGTGGATCTCATCGCAGCCTTTCGGTCGATGCCTCTGCCCCAAGAGACGCACTGACCGCGGCGTCAGATCACACCGGGCTCAGAAAACCTTCGAGAGCACCCAGACGGCGAACGCCAGAAACCCCACGACGAACGTGACGGCGAGCACCACGCCGTACCCGAACCACATGCTCCCGGAAGATCTCACCCGCACATCCTGCCATCGGGGGGCCACGCGGACGGTGACCGTGGGGGCACGGAACGGCGAAGGCGACCTGGTCCGCGGGTTTCCGCGGGCGCAGGTCGCCTTCGCTGTGGGGTGAGTGACGGGACTCGAACCCGCGACCACCTGGACCACAACCAGGTGCTCTACCAGCTGAGCTACACCCACCATGGCCGCCCCGACTGCGACGGCTGAGCAATCATAGCGACGAACCTCCCGGACCAGAAATCGGCCCTCCCACACGCCTCCGTGGACACCGAGCAGAGCCGGGTTGGGGCGTTGGGGGTGGTTGGGGTCGGACCAGAAATCGGGCCTGCCGCACGCCTCCGTGGACACCGAGCGGAGCCGGGTTGGGGCGTTGGGGGTGGTTGGGGTCGGACCAGAAATCGGGCCTCGCGCACGCGTCCGTGGACACCGAGCGGAGCCGGGTTGGGGCGTTGGGGGTGGTCGGGGTGGGACCAGAAATCGGGCCTCGCGCACGCGTCCGTGGACACCGAGCGGAGCCGGGTTGGGGCGTTGGGAGGGATGGGGGTGGGACCAGAAATCGGGCCTGCCGGGTGCGTCTGTGAGGCTCGAAATCCCGAGTCAGGGGGTGTTCGGGCTGGGGGTGGTGATGAGGGTGGCGGCGGCGCGGGCGGTGTCGGAGTCGGGGCCGGGTTGGGGGACGAAGACAGTCTGGCGGTAGTAGCGGAGCTCTTCGATGCTCTCGGTGATGTCGGCCAGGGCCCGGTGGTTGCCGGTCTTGGCCGGGGTGGCGTAGTAGACCCGCGGATACCACCGCCGGACGAGCTCCTTGATCGAGCTGACGTCGACGTTGCGGTAGTGCAGGTGCGCCTCGACCCGCGGCATGTCGCGGACCAGGAAGGTGCGGTCGGTGCCGACCGAGTTCCCCGCGAGCGCGGCCTTCCGCGGCTCCTTCACATACCCGGAGATGAAGTCGAGCACCTGCTGCTCGGCATCGGCGAGCGGGATCCCGTGTTCGAGCTCGGCGAGCAGACCGGAGCCGGTGTGCATGTCGCGGACGAAGTCGCCCATCTGCTCGAGCGCACCCGGTGGTGGCGCGATCACCAGGTCGATCCCGTCACCGAGCACGTTCAGCTCATAGTCGGTGACCAGAACCGCAACCTCGATCAAGGCGTCCGCCGCCAGGTCGAGGCCGGTCATCTCGCAGTCGATCCACACCAGCCGGTCGTTCATGGGCACCCACCTTACGGCGACGCACCGACACCGGGGCGCTCACCGGCCCCAAGCCGGGCGTGGCGCTCATCTCAGCACGCGCACGGGACCGTGTTCAGCGCGGTGCGTGGCCGACGTGGATGCTGCGGACGGACAGCACGGCGAGATCGGTACGCCGCCCGAGGTACTCCGGACCGTCCGGGTCCAGGAGCTGCTGCCAGGCAGCCAGATCATCGGCACCCAACCAATCAGCGTCCGCCGGAACAAGATGCCCGTGCCCGTGTCCGTGGCCCGTCTCCTCGGACGAAGTGCCAGTAAGACGCTCGACCCGGAAGCGGAACGCCGAGATGAGGTGCTCCAAGCGCTCAGCCGGAAGCGGAGGTGAGACCTCAGTCAGGATGCTCCGCGTCGTCACATCAGTCAGACCGGCACGAGTGAGCGCCTCAGTCCACCCGTAGGCCATCGGCACCGAACCGGGCAGCGACTCACGCATCACCTTGAACCACCGGTCCTGCGCGAGATCCAGCCGCAGCTCCAGCCCAGGCTCGCCGACCCCGACATCCCACGGCAGACTCCGCGCCGGCAGACCACCCTCGGCCAACGCCAACCGCCCACCCGGCGCGAGCAGCGAGGCCAACGCGTCCACGGCGGCCTGCTGGTCGCCGGCGTGATGCACCGAGGCCGACGCCCAGATCAGATCGGCCGGTCCGTCGATTGCCTTGCGCAACGGCTCCACACCGTCGTCCATGGAGGCCAGCTCACACCGCACCGCACCACCCGTGTGTTGCCGAGCCTGCTCCAGTACGTCGGGATCCGCATCGATCGCCACCACGGTCGCCCCGGGGGTCAGCGCCTCAGACAGCGCCTTCGCCATCCCGCCACCACCGCAGCCCACATCCACAGCCAGCCGGTCGTCCTCCCGGACCAGACTGGTGGCAACCCGCCTGTTCCAGTCCGCCTCGCCCTCCGCCGATGCCCGGAGCCGCCCAGCCTCTTCCGCCCACTCGATCTCCACCATGCCGCCAGTCTCCGCCCGCCCACACCCAACTCCCACATCCTGTTGCCGAACCAGCAATCCGGACTCCGGCGTACCGAAGAACGGGAGGTAGTCGCCGCGGTCCCGCCTGAGCTCCCGTGAAATCCGGCCCGGAAACCCCACCACCTCCCGTTGTTGGGTACGCAGTCCCGGGTGAGCCGGGAGATTTGCCAGATCAACCGGGAGATCAGGGCCGGCACGGTTGCGGGCGGGCTGCCGCGGATGCTGTTCTGTTCGGGGATCTGGGGGAGGAGGTGGGGGCCGTGGAATCCGTGGCGGGGACGGTGGGGCGGCCCCGGCTGGCGGCGTTGCTGGACGAGGGTGTGCAGCGGCGGCTGCTGACGGTGGTGGCGGACGCCGGCTTCGGGAAGTCCACGCTGCTCAGTTCGTGGGCCACCGAGAAGCCGTGCGCGTGGCACACCGTGCGGGCCGAGGACGGCTCGCTGGCCGCCATGGTCTCAGCACTGGTAACAGCCCTGCGCAGACAGGTTCCCGCCCTCGACACGATCCCGGCCGAACTGCAGAGCCCGCGCGGCCCGGATGCCGACGCCGAGCAACAGACCCGTGCCCTCGCGTACGCCGCTCTCCTGGCCGACGCCCTCGCAGACAATCTCGACGACGACCTCGTCCTCGTCCTCGACGACCTGCACGAGCTCGACCCGGCCGCCCCCGCCACCAGACTGATCGAAGGCCTGGTACGTACGGCGCCGCCGAGCCTGCACCTGGTCGTCGCGTCCCGCAGCCCCATGCCGTTCGGCATCGACCGGCTCCGCGGCCGTGGTCAGGTACTGGAGATCGACGCCACCGCTCTGGCGTTCACCGTCCCCGAGACCCTCGCCGTACTGGAGAAGGTGTTGGGCGACGGCACCGAGGAGCTGGCCGAGCCGCTGCAGTCAGCGGTCCAAGGCTGGCCCGCCGCCGTACGCCTGGCGGTGGAAGCACTGCGCACCGCACCGCCGGAAGGGCGCGGTACCCGGTTGCGGCGCGCCCTGAGATCGGACGGCCCGCTGTACGACTACCTGGCCGAGGAGGTCTTCGCCGCCGAGCCACCAGCGGTACGCCGCTTGCTCGCAGCCGTTGCCGTCCTCCCACGGTTCGGGTCCGACATCTGTCAGGCGATGGGTCTCACCGACAGCGCAGACACCCTGCAGCAGTTGCGGATCAGGGGACTGGTCGTCTCAGCCGGCGAGGCGGACGGCTACGAGCTCAACCCGCTGGTGAAGAACTTCGCCAACGACAGACTGGCCGTGGACCCGCAAGAGATGGCTGAGCTCTCGGTCCAAGCCGGCCAATGGTTCGAGTCGGTCGGGGAGCACAGAGACGCCCTGGCCTGCTACCAAGCCGTCGAACCGGCCAGAGCGGCCCAGATGCTCGCCGAGCGCGGACATGCGATGGTCAGCGGCGGCATGGCCGAGATCGTGGTCGCTGCCGTCGCTGCACTCCCCACCGAGCTGCGTGACGCGACCATGGATCAGTTGGAAGGCGAAGCGCGTCAGGTGCTCGGGGACTGGCAAGGTGCGGTGGACTGTTTCGACCGGATCATCGAGCCTGACGGTGAGATACCGGTCGCGATCGCGTGGCGCCTAGGTCTCATCCACCACCTGCGTGGCCAGACGGACATTGCGATCGCCATGTACCAGCGCGGTCGGATCGACGGCCAACACCCGACGGACGAGGCACTGTTGCAGGCGTGGTGGGCCGGTGCGCACTGGCTGCGCGGTGAGTTCGAAGAATGCCGCGCGCTGATCACCTCAGCCGAGGAGTCGGCCAAAGTCTCCGGCGACGACAGAGCACTGGCGATCGTGCACACAGTCCTCGCCATGCTGGCCGCGGTGGACAGCGACCCGGCCGGCAACTCGTCGCACTATCTGCGTGCTCTGGAGCATGCCGAGCGAGGCGGCGATCTCCTGCAGTCCATTCGTATCCGGGTGAACCGCTCGTCCCACCACATCGCCGAAGGCGACTACGCACCCGGCCTGAAGGAGCTGGACGTTGCACTGGAGCTGGCCGACCGCGCCGGCTTCGCAGTGTTCCGGGCGCTGGCTCTGAACAACCGAGGCGAAGCCCTGCTCAGATTGGGTCGCCTCGACGAGGCGATCGGCGAGCTGGAAGCGTCGCGAGCGCTCTACCAGAAGCTGGAGTCCAAGCGGGTCGCACAGCCGCTGTCTGTCCTGGGCGAGGTCTACCGGCAGCGAGGTGATCGTGCGATGGCGCGCGCCTGCTTCGAAGAGGCGATCGCGATGGCCGAGGAGACCAAGGACATGCAGTCCCTGGTGCCGTCGCTGGCCGGACTGGCGCGAGTGCTCGCGATCGAGGAGCCGGAGCGAGCCGCCGAGCTCGCCGCGCTGGCTCGCCAAGCCGTTGCCTATGGCCCCGTACTCGGTCTGTCAGGCGCGCTGGTCGCGCTTGGCTGGGTCACCTTGCACGCCGGCAACAAGACCGAAGCCGCCGCGACAGCGGAGGAAGCCGCCGCGCTCTGCCGCAAGCGCCGCGACCGCGCGGGCCTGGCCGATGCACTGGAGCTGTACGCCGCCGCAGGGGGTGGTGAGGTTCTCCACGAGGTCTTGAACATCCGCAGAGAGCTGGGCGATCAACTCGGCGAGGCACGCGCCCAGCTGATGCTTGCCCGCCGCACTGAAGGTGCGGAAGGCCGTGACCTGGCCCAGCGTGCACACCTGCAGTTCCTGGCCGCCGGTGCGACCCGGTACGCCGCCGCAGCACTCGCAGCCACCGACGAGACCGGCCCTGCACCGGTCCGCATCGAATGCCTGGGCGGCTTCCGCGCACTACGCAACGGCAAGGCGGTCCAGCTAGGGGAGTGGCCGTCCAAGAAGGCCCGTGACCTGCTGAAGATCCTGGTCGCCCGCCGCTGCCGGCCGGTCGCCCGTGTGCAACTCCTCGACCTGCTCTGGCCGGACCAGGACGAGTCCGTCGCGTCACCACGTCTCTCGGTCGCCCTGTCGACCGTACGCTCGGTGCTCGATCCAACGAAGAAGTACCCGGCGGACCACTTCGTCGGAGCGGACCGCGCCACCATCTGGCTCGACGGCGAGCAGACCGCCGTGGACGTTGAGCTGTTCCTGCACGACGCGCGAGAGGGGCTCAACACCAGCGATCTCCGCTTGCTCCGCACAGCCGAAGCGGCGTACTCCGGCGACTTCCTGGAAGAGGACGTGTACGCCGACTGGGCCGCCGGGATGCGCGAGGAGGCACGGGCGCTCTACGTCCGGGTGGCGCGCGTACTGGCCGAGCGCGGCCGGCGTGACCCGGACGCGGCGGCCGGATACCTGCTGCGGATCCTGCAGCGGGATCAGTACGACGAACGCGCGCATCTGGGCCTGGTGACGGCGTTCCAGGCGAGTGGCGCGCATGGCGAGGCCCGTCGGGCGTACCGCACGTACGTGCAGCGGATGGCCGAGCTGGAGGTCGAGCCGGCGCCCTATCCGGCCGTCCCGGCTCGGCTTTAAGACTGTCTGAAGGCGCCGCTCCAGCATCTGAACATGGCAGCGCCGGTGCACAACCCAGAGGTAGTTCGCGAGTTCGGCACGGGGCATACCGGTCGCGACTATCGCACTGATCCCGGCACACCAGTCAGGGCGACTCTGGCCGGTGTCGTGATTCGGATCGAGGCCGGTCAGGTCGTCGTCGAGTCGAACGCGATCTGGCACCTGTACCGCGGTCTGTCCGAGCTCGCGGTCAGCCAGGGGGAGACCGTGGAGACAGGGGACCGGCTCGGCGTCGCTACTGGTGCACATCTGCACTACGAGGAGCGGGTGGCGCCGTACGAGTCCGGTGCCCAGCGCAGTCCGCAGTTCGACCTGCACACCAATGCCCGGTACTACCGTTGAGCTGTGATCACGCCCTTCCACACCGACCGGCTGAGCATGCTGCCGCTGCAGCTCGAGTACGCCGGGGAGATGGCGAAGGTACTGTCCGACCCGGACCTCTACACCTTCACCGGTGGGGAGCCACCGACCGTGGACGCACTGGAAGCCCGCTACCGACGTCAGCTCGCCGGACCGGGCCGGCCGGATGAGCAGTGGCTCAACTGGGTGATCCGGTACGACAACGAGCTGATCGGCTACGTGCAAGCGACCGTTACCGGCAGTACGGCGGAGATCGCCTGGGTGATCGGCACGGACTGGCAGGGCCACGGCTACGCGAAAGAGGCCGCGCAGGGTCTCGTCACGTGGCTGGGTGCCCAGGGCATCGAGCGGATCATCGCCCACGTCCATCCGGAGCACGCCGCCTCGGCCGCGGTCACCGCGGCGGCCGGACTCACCCGCACCGACGAGGTGGACGACGGCGAGTACCTCTGGACCACATGACAAGCAGGCCCGGCCGAAACGGCCGGGCCTGTCAGGTCTAACGGGTTCAGACCGGGCGAACGTTCTCCGCCTGCAGGCCCTTCGGGCCCTGGGCGACGTCGAACTCGACCTTCTGGTTCTCGTCCAGGGAGCGGAAGCCGTCCGTCGCGATCGCCGAGTAGTGCACGAACACGTCGGCGCCGCCGCCGTCCTGGGTGATGAAGCCGAAGCCCTTTTCGCCGTTGAACCACTTCACTGTTCCGCTGGCCATGATCTGCTCCTTCTGTGGGGCCTACGAGACCGGCGGACGCCGGTCCCGGGTTGCCGCAACGAGCCCTCCCAGATCGGACCAACGGTCCTGATATGAGAAAAACGCCCGGCGGATCACAAATCCGCGGGCGCTTCGAAACGAACGTGGAACTGCAAAACTGCAACCGCCGACGACCCTAGCACGCTCAGCCAACTGCCAACCACCCATCGCCACGCCGCGCGTCGTACCCGTCCGGCGTCCCCGGCCAGGTGGCGGAGCAGCCCGAGTGACCGCATTCACACGCGAACGCGTCCGGCGGGAGCTCGGCCAAGCCGGGTCTGCTCCGCGTCCGGCACCAACCACACCGCCGCCGGCACCGCCGCATACGCCGGCCGCGCGCGATCGTCGACTTGCCCGGACCGGGCGCTCCACCGGTCCACACCATCGCCGGCCAGCTCATTTGTCCCATGGTGCTAACACAATGGGGCGTGACCTTCGAGACGCGGACCGCGCCGTACCGCCAGGAGTTGCTCCAGCACTGCTACCGGATGTCCGGATCGATCCAGGACGCCGAGGACCTGCTCCAGGAGACGCTGGTACGCGCGTGGCGCGCTTTCGACCGGTACGACGAGACCCGCGCGTCCCTGCGCACTTGGCTCTACCGGATCGCCACGAACACCTGCCTCAACGAGCTGGAGAGCCGTAGCCGCCGCCCACTGCCGTCCGGACTGGTCGCCCGCGGTGAGGATCCGCTGGCGCCACTCGTCCGGGGTGAGGAAGTCCTGTGGTTGCAGCCGTTCCCCAGCGACCCCGCGGCGGTCGTCGGCGAGCGCGGCAGCCTCCGGCTCGCCCTGATCGCGGCACTCCAGTTCCTCCCGGCCAAACAGCGTGCCGTGCTGATCCTGCGCGAGGTGCTGGACTGGTCCGCCGCCGAGATCGCGGCCGAGCTCGAGATGACTCCGGCCGCGGTCAACAGCGCGCTGCAACGGGCTCGCGCCAAGCTGGCCGAGACCGGCCTCGCCGAGGACGACGTACTCGAGCCCGATGATCCCCGCAGCCTGGCGATTGTCGACAAGTACATCGTCGCCTTCGAGAAGGCGGACGTCGCCGCGTTCGCCGAGTTGCTCACGGCCGACGTCACGCTGGAGATGCCGCCGTTCTACAACTGGTACTCCGGTCGCGAGGACCACCTGCGGTTCGTGGAGGGCGTGTTCGCGCGCCGGGGGACCGACTGGCGGGTGTTCCCGATCGCGGCGAACGGGCAGGCCGGGATCGCGGTCTACCGCGGTGATGGTGCGGTGTACCGGATGCACACCCTGCACGTGTTCACCATCACCGCGGCCGGCATCAGCCACAACCGCGTCTTCCAGGACGACGCGATCTTCGCGGCGTTCGGCTTAGCCCTGACCCTCTGACCCCCGGTACGTCGCCAGCACGGCCGGCCCGACCTGGTCCATCGAGATCAGCTCCAGGTGGACCGGCGTACCGGAAGCCGGGAACAACCGCTCGCCCGCGCCGAGGATCGACGGGAACGTCATCAGGCGGTACTCGTCGACCAGACCGGCCTCCTGCAGCGCCCGGACGACGCTCAGGCTGCCGACCACGACCACGTCGCGGGACTCGCGCTCGGTGCGGACCGCGTCGGCGACCTCACCTTCGATCAGGGTCGAGTTCTCCCACGCCGACACATCGGTCAGCGAATGGGAGGCGACCAGCTTGCGGATCTTGGTCATCCGCACCGAGAAATCGTCCGTACGGCTCGGCATCCGCTGCCCGAGCAGCTCCCAGGTCGAGCGGCCGAGGACGATCGTCCCGGTGTCGAGGATCGACCCCAGCCGGAACTTGTCCCCGCCGACGAGTTCCGGTCCGAACCGCCACGCCCAGCCGCCGGCCGGGGTTCCGGCCGATCCGTCCGGGTCGGTGACGACGCCGTCGAGGCTGACGAACGAGACGACGATGACGCGGCCCATTGCTCCTGCTCCTTCGGTCAAGTGATTCATGCCGGTACATACCGACGGGCCGGTCCGGATTCATCGGCGGACGGCGAAGTTTTTCGGCGAGCGCTTACCGAGGAGTGTGATCTTGACCGCATTTGGGCTCCCGCCTACTGTATCCCGTATACCAAGCCTCCTTGGAAGGCGGTACATTCATGAAGGTTGCTGTTCTCGGCGCCGGGGCGATCGGCGCGTACGTCGGCGCCGCGCTGCACCGCGGTGGGACCGAGGTGCATCTGATCGCCCGCGGCGCCCATCTGGACGCGATCCGGTCGAACGGTGTGAAGGTCCTCAGCCCTCGCGGCGACTTCGACGCCCGGACTCCCGCCACCGACGACCCGGCCGCGGTCGGACCCGTCGACTATGTCTTCCTCGGGCTCAAGGCGAACTCGTACGCGAGCGCCGGCCCGTTGATCGAGCCGCTCCTGCACGACCGCACCGTCGTCGTGGCGGCGCAGAACGGCATTCCGTGGTGGTACTTCCACGGACTGAAAGGCCCGTACGAGGGCCGCCGGATCGAGTCCGTCGACCCCGGTGGGTCGGTGACCGAGGTGCTGTCGCTCGAGCGCGCCGTGGGGTGTGTCGTCTACTGCTCGACCGAACTCGAGGGGCCGGGCGTCGTACGACACCTGGAGGGCACTCGGTTCTCGATCGGTGAACCTGTGGGCGGGCAGTCGGAGCGGTGTGACGCGTTCAGCGCGGCGATGATCGCGGGTGGGTTGAAGTGCCCGGTCGAGGCGGACATCCGCAATGACATCTGGATCAAGTTGCTCGGCAACGCTGCGTTCAACCCGATCAGTGCGCTGGCGCGGGCGACGATGGTGGAGATCGCCACGCATCAGGGCACGCGCGCGATGGTGCGGCTGATGATGGAGGAGTCGCTGGAGATCGCGGCCGCGGTCGGCTGTCATCCGGAGATCTCGGTCGACAAGCGGATCAACGGTGCCGAACGGGTCGGTGAGCACAAGACCTCGATGCTCCAGGACCTCGAGAAGGACAAGCCGCTGGAGCTCGACGTCATCCTCGCCGCGGTCGTCGAACTCGCCGATCTCACCGGCACCAAGGCCCCGACCTTGCGCGCCGTCCACGCCGTCGCCGACCTCCTCGCCACCAAAGTCGGCGCCCCCGCCGCAGCGCCTGCCGGCAGCTCTGCCGCAGCGTCTGCCGGCAACCCGGCCACAGCACCTGCTGGGAGCTCGGCCACAGCGCCTGCCGGTAGCTCGGCCGCAGCGGGGTCTTGAGCCAGGTGGGTCCGGCTACAGCGACGCCGGACCCACCTGTTCCACCTACAGTTCGAGCGGGCCCAGCGACGGGCCGGCGACGAAGTGGGCGACCGGATCGAGCAGCACCTCGAGCTCCAGGACGGCGAGCTCGTTGCGCCCCGGCCGCAGCACCGGACCCGGCACGTACAGCGTCTCCTGCGGCCCCCGCCGCCAGTACCGCCCGAGGCTGAACCCGTTCACCCAGGCAAATCCCTTGCCCCAAGCAACGGTCGACAAGAAGTGGTCCACCGGCTCGTCGACCTCGAACGACGCCCGCCACGCGGTCGGCCCGACGCCGGGAACTGTCGGTCCCATGGAATCCCACAGCCGGGGCACGTCGTCCAGGTCGATCACACACGCCGACCAGTCCGTGAGCTCGACGGGACCGATCCGGACTGGTCCGATCAACCCCTTCGGCTCGCCGATCCGGCGCCCGTAGTTCACCCGTCCCTGGTCCTCGACCACGATCTCCAGCCGCCCACCCCGCGGCAGCATCAACGCCCGGTCATGCCGCTCCCGATCAAGCACCCCGACCGGCGCACCATCCAGGAACACGTACGCGCGATCCCGCACCTCGCCCACACTCAGCAGCACCGGCTCCCCACCCGGCACGTCCGTCCGAAACAGCGCCAGCCGAGCGTCCAGCTCGTCGAGCGTCGGCAGAGTCGAGTGCTCGCTCCACGCACCCCAAGGACCAGCCAGCAACCGCAGCGGCGACACCAGTGCCGCAGAGGTCTCCGGCGCACCAGCCCCCGACGCCGGGACAACATCGGGGACGGGCGCGTACCGGGAGATCACCTTCCGGAAGGCGTGGAACTTCTCCGTCGGATTCCCCGCCTCGTCCAGCGGGGCGTCGTAGTCGTACGACGTGATCGTCGGCCGGTACACACCCTTGTCGTTGGCCCCACTCGTCAGCCCGAAGTTCGTGCCGCCGTGGAGCATGTAGATGTTGACCGAGGCACCGGCCGCCAGCAGCGCGTCCAACTCGGCCGCCGCGTCGGCGACGCTGGTCGTGTGGTGCGGTCCACCCCAGTGGTCGAACCACCCGTCCCAGAACTCCATACACATCAACGGCCCGGTCGGCTGATGCTTGCGCAAGGTCGCCAACCGCTCCGGAGCACGTGACCCGAACGACCCGGTCCGCAGTACGCCGTCCAGGCCGCCGGCCGCGAGCATCGCGTCGACGGGTTGGTCCACGGTCACCAGCGGCACCGTGATCCCGGCGTTCCGGATGATCTCGGCGACCGACTTCAGGTAGGTCTGGTCGTCGCCGAACGCGCCGTACTCGTTCTCGACCTGGACGAGCAGCACCGGCCCGCCCTGGTCGACCTGCAGCGGCGCCACGATTCGCAGGACGTCGAACAGATACTCCTGCACCGCTGCCATGAACTTCGGTTCGTACCGGCGGACTCCCATGTCCGGCTCCCGGAAGAGCCAGGCCGGGAGCCCGCCGTTGTCCCACTCCGCGCAGATGTACGGGCCGGGGCGGACGATCGCGTACAGGCCGGCCGCGGCCACCTCTCGCAGGAAGCGCTCGAGGTCGAGCATCCCGGAGGTGTCGAAGGTGCCCGGGCGCGGGCTGTGCGCGTTCCACGGTACGTACGTCTCGATGGTGTTGAGTCCCATCAGGCGGGCCTTCTCGATCCGGTCGGCCCAGCTGTCCGGGTGCACCCGGAAGTAGTGCAGCGCCCCGGACAGGATCCGGAAGGGCCGGCCGTCGAGCAGGAAGTCGGACTCACCGATCGCGAAGTGGGTCACGGTCAGCCGTTCACCTGGAAGCCCTGCTGGTTGCCGTAAGCAACAAGCGCGTCCTGCCAGGCCTTCAGGCCGGTGTTCAGGTCGGACTTCGACTGGTACGACTTGCCGACCGTGTCGCCGTAGATGCTGTTCGCGTACAGCTCGTACGGCAGGTAGCTCCAGCCCTTCACGACCGAGCCGGCCGCGCCGGTCAGGACCTGGTTGATCTTCTGGCCGCCGAAGTACGCGCTCGCCTTGTCGACGAACGCCGGGTCCTTCAGGTCGGCCGTGGTCGCCGGGAAGCCACCGCTGGCGAGGAACGGCTTCACACCCTCGTCGTGGTTCAGCCACCGCACGAACGCCGCCGCCAGTGCCGGGTTGGCGCTCTGCTTCAGGACGGACTCGGTGCTGCCGCCGTTCTCCGCGGTCGCCGGCTGGCCGTCGTACGTCGGCATCGGGGCGACCGCCCACTTGCCGGCGCCGGCCTTGACCGACGCCTCCATCACGCCGGGCATCCACGCACCGGTCGGCAGCGTGGCGATGGTGCCGTCGCCGAGCGCCTTGAACCACTCGTCGGTCCAGCCCGGGATGTTCGACACCAGACCGCCCGTGACGAGCTGGTTCCAGGTGTCCGTCCACTTCTTGGAGCCGTCGTCCTGCAGGTTGATGGTGACGTTCTTGCCGTCGGTCTTGAACGGCTGGCCGCCGGCCTGCCAGATCATGCTGGTGGTGAAGCCGGCGTCACCAGAGTCGTTGGTGATCCAGGCCTTCGGGTTGGCGGCGTGCAGCTTCTTGCCGGCCGCGACGTACTCGTCCCAGGTCTTCGGCACGGCGATGCCGTACTTGTCGAAGACCTCCTTGTTGTAGAACAGCGCCATCGGCCCGGAGTCCTGCGGCAGCCCGTAGAGGCCGCTGCCGGCGTGGACGGCGGCCCAGGTCGAGGCCGTGTACGCCGATTCGTACTGGCTGAAGCCGTACTGGTTCAGGTCGACGAGGGAGCCGGGGAGCGCGAACTGGGGGAGCGCCTGGTACTCGATCTGGGCCACGTCCGGCGCACCGGAGCCGGCCTTGATCGCGTTCTGCAGCTTGGTGTAGTGGTCGTTGCCGGTCCCGGCGTTGACGTAGTTCACCTTGACGTTCGGGTACTGCGCCGTGAACGCCTTCACCTGGGCCTCCGCCGACGGCGTCCAGCTCCAGTAGGTGATCGTGCCGCCCGCCTTGAGCGCGGCGTCGACGGCGTCGGGCGACCCCGTCGTCTGGCTGCCACTGCTGCCGGAGTTGTCCGAACCGCCTCCGCACGCGGCCACGGCCGCGAGGGCCGTGAGAGCGGCTCCGGCAACCACCAGTTGCCGGACGCGACGCCAATGTGACTTCATCGGTGTTCCTTTCACTTCACGCTCCCTGCGCTCAGGCCCGACTGCCAGAACCGCTGGAGAAGGAGGAAGGCGACCACGAGGGGCACGATGGTCAGCAAGGACCCCGTGATCACCAGGTTGTAGATGGGGCGGGCCCCGACGCCGGTCGCTTGGTTGCTCCACTGGGTGAGCCCGACCGTGAGCGGGTAGAGGTTGGGTTTGCTGAGCATGATCAGCGGGAGGAAGTAGTTGTTCCAGGTGGACACCACCGCGAACAGCAGCGTCGTGACGATGCCGGGGGCCAGCAGCCGCAACGCCACGGTGAAGAACGTCCGGACCTCGCCGGCGCCGTCGATCCGGGCCGCCTCCAGCAGCTCCGGTGGCACGGCGTCGGTCGCGTAGACCCACATCAGGTACAGCCCGAACGGACTCACCAGCGACGGGATGATGATCGCCCACACGGTGTTGGTCAGCCCGAGGTTCGAGAACATCAGGAACGTCGGCACCGCGAGCGCCGTCCCCGGCACGGCGACCGCACCGAGCAGGATCGCGAAGACCGCGCGCCGGCCGGCGAACTTGTACTTCGCCAGCCCGTAGCCGGCCGCGGTCGCGAGCAACGTCGCGCCACCCGCGCCGACCACCACGTACAGCAGGGTGTTGCCGAGCCAGCGCAGGAAGATGCCGTCGTTGTAGGTCAGCGTGTCCTTGATGTTGGTGAAGAACGCGAAGCTCTTCCCGAACCACAGCCCCGGCGTGGACAGCAGGTCGTCCTGCGTCTTGGTTGCGCTGATCAACAACCAGGCCAGCGGGACGAGCGTGTAGATCAGGTACAGCACCATCACACCGGTGAGGAGCGGGGACCGCTTCGGCCGCAGTGGCGACGTCCTGGTCTTCTTCTCGGTCCGCGTCGCACGGGCGACGCGCGGTGTGTCCACGGTGGTCGTCACAATGCCTCCCGGGAGCCGCGGAGCTGAACGACGTACGCGATGATCGCGGTGATGACGCCCATCACGATCGCGATCGTGGCGGAGTAGTTGAACTGCTGCCCGGCGAAGGACAGGTTGTAGGCGTACATGTTGGGCGTGTAGTAGGTGGTGATCACGTTCGGCGCGAGCGTGCGCAGGATGTTCGGCTCGTTGAACAGCTGGAAGCTGCCGATGATCGAGAAGATCGTCGCGATCACGATCGCGCCGCGCAGCGCCGGCAGCTTGACCGCCCGGATGGTCCGGAACGTCCCGGCCCCGTCGATCGCGGCCGCCTCGTACAGCTCACCAGGGACTGTGCGCAGCGCGGAGTAGAAGATCAGCATGTTGTAGCCGACGAACTCCCAGGTGACGATGTTGGCGATCGACGGCAGCATCCAGCTGGTGCTGAGCGGCTGGATCGCGGTCGTGCCGAACAGGTCGTTGAGGTTCGCGGCCAGGCCGAAGTTGTCGCCGTAGATGTAGCCCCACATCAGCACCGCGACCACGCCGGGCACCGCGTACGGCAGGAAGATCACGATCCGGAAGAAGCCGGACGCGTGCAGCCGGGCGCTGTCGATCGCGAGCGCGGCGAGCAGGGCCAGGACCAGCATCACCGGCACCTGGACGACCAGGAACACCGCGACCCGGCCGAACGCCTCCCAGAACTTCGGGTCCTGCAGGGCCTCGGTGTAGTTGTCCAGTCCGACGAACACCGTGCCGCCGAAGAACGCCTGGTCGCGGAACAGGCTGAGATAGATCGCATACCCGATCGGGGCCAGGAAGGTGAGCGCGAAGACGGCCAGGAACGGGCCGACGAACAGCCACCCCTTGCCGTCCTGGGCCGCCGCTCGCCGGCGCCGCCGGCCGGCCGCGCGCACCGGTGTGACGTGGTTCTGGGCCACGGACTCCGCCATGTCCGTCGACCTCCTCTCGGATCCCGCGCCGGTGAGGATCACCGCGACGCGCGCAATGTTGACGTCAACATCGATGCCGAGAAGGTAACGTGTTTACGTCAACATGTCTACACTGCGGGCACAACTGAGGGAGGGCACCGGATGTCAACGGACGAATCATCGGTACGGCGCCGGCCGTCGATGGCCGACGTGGCCAGACTCGCCGGCGTGTCCGGCCAGACGGTGTCCCGGGTCGCCAACGACCGGCACAACGTCGACGCGACCACCCGGGACCGGGTCCGGGCCGCCATGCAGCAACTCGGCTACCGGCCGAACAGTGCCGCCCGCGCGCTGCGCAACGGCGAGTTCCGCAGTATCGGCGTGATCGTCTTCGAGCTGTCCAGCTTCGGGACGACGCGCACCCTCGACGCGATCGCCACCGCGGCCACCATCAGCGGGTACGCGATCAACCTGCTGCCGGTGCTCGACGTCACCCAGAGCGCGGTCACGAACGCGTTCAGCCGGCTCGGCGAGCAGGCCGTGGACGGCGTGATCATCCTGATCGAGGCGCACACCCTCGACGAGGCCGGCGTACTGCTTCCGGACGGCCTGCCGGTGGTCGTCGTCGACTCGAGTGCGCACTACGACTACCCGATCGTCGACACCGACCAGGCGCAGGGTGCGCGGCTGGCGACGGAGCATCTGCTCGAGCTGGGCCACGAGACCGTGTGGCACCTCGGGGGCCCGCCGACCTCGTTCGCGGCGGATCGGCGCCGTCGGTCCTGGGAGCAGACCCTGATCGAGCACGGCCGGGACGTGCCGCCGGTCCTCGACGGCGACTGGACCTCCAGTTCGGGCTACGAGGCCGGCCGCCGTCTGGCGGTCAACGACAAGGTCACCGCAGTCTTCGTCGCCAACGACCAGATGGCGCTCGGCCTCCTCCGCGCCCTGTACGAACGCGGTCGCGCGGTGCCGGACGACGTGAGTGTGGTCGGCTTCGACGACATGGAAGAGGCGGCCCATTTCTGGCCGCCCCTCACCACCGTCCGCCAAACCTTCGCCGAGGTCGGCCGCCGCAGCGTCGACGCCCTCATCGCCGAGATCCAAGCCGGCGAACACCACCACGCCCCCGTCGCCGTCCCCACCGAACTCATCATCCGCAGCAGCACCGCGCCCCCACGCCACTGAGGTGGAGTTGTCACACAGCGACCTCGGTGACGGACAGGACCGCGCGCATCAGGCCGGCGGTCTCGGTCGGGGTTTTGCCGACGCGGACGCCGGCGGCTTCGAGGGCCTCCTGCTTGGCGGCCGCCGTACCGGACGAGCCGGAGACGATGGCGCCGGCGTGGCCCATGGTCTTGCCCTCGGGAGCGGTGAAGCCGGCCACGTAGCCGACGACGGGCTTGGTCACGTTGTCCTTGATGAACGCGGCCGCCCGCTCCTCGGCGTCGCCGCCGATCTCACCGATCATCACGATCGCGTCGGTGTCGGGGTCGTTCTGGAACGCGGCCAGCGCGTCGATGTGCGTCGTCCCGATGATCGGGTCGCCGCCGATGCCGATCGCGGTCGAGAAGCCGAAGTCCCGCAGCTCGTACATCATCTGGTACGTCAGCGTGCCCGACTTCGACACCAGCCCGATCCGACCCGGACCGGCGATGTCGGCGGGAATGATCCCGGCGTTGGCGCGCCCGGGGCTGATGATGCCCGGGCAGTTCGGCCCGATGATGCGCGTGCCCGCGGCCCGGGCGTGCGCGAAGAACGCGGCGGTGTCGTGCACCGGCACGCCCTCGGTGATCACCACGACCAGCGGTACGCCGGCGTCGACGGCCTCGGTCACGGCACCCAGCGCGAAGCGGGGCGGCACGAAGACCACCGACACGTCCGCAGCGGTCGCCCGGACCGCGTCCGCGCACGAGCCGTAGACCGGGATCGAGCGCTTCGCGAAGTCGACCGACCGGCCGCCCTTGCCGGGGGTCACGCCGCCGACCACATTGGTGCCGGCGGCAAGCATCCGGCTGGTGTGCTTCTGTCCCTCGGACCCGGTCATGCCCTGCACGATGACCCGGCTGTGCTCGGTCAGGAAGATCGCCATCTCACGCCTCTCAGTTCTGCGCGGCGAGCTCGGCGGCACGGGCGGCGGCGCCGTCCATCGTGTCCACCACGGTCACCAGCGGATGGTTGGCCCGGGCAAGGATCCGGCGGCCCTCGTCGACGTTGTTGCCGTCCAGCCGGACCACCAGCGGCTTGCCGGCCTGGTCGCCGAGCAGTTCGAGCGCCTGGACGATGCCGTTCGAGACCGCGTCGCAGGCGGTGATCCCGCCGAACACGTTCACGAACACACTGCGCACCTGCGTGTCGGACAGGATGATGCCGAGCCCGTTCGCCATCACCTCGGCACTCGCACCGCCCCCGATGTCCAGGAAGTTGGCCGGTTTCACGCCGTACGGCGTCCCCGCGTACGCGACCACGTCGAGTGTCGACATGACCAGGCCGGCGCCGTTCCCGATGATGCCGACCGAGCCGTCGAGCTTGACGTAGTTCAGACCCTTCTCGTGCGCCGCCGCCTCGAGCGGGTCGGCGGCGGCCTTGTCGTCGAAGCCCCCGTGGTCCGAGTGCCGGTACGCCGCGTTGTCGTCGAGCGTCACCTTGCCGTCCAGGGCCTCCAGCGTCCCGTCGGCCAGTTTCACCAGCGGGTTCACCTCGACCAGCGACGCGTCCTCGGCGACGAACACGTCCCACAGCTTGCGAACGACGTCTTCCGCGCCGGCCGGGAACCCCGCGGCCGCGACGATCTCGGCGGCCTTGGCCTCGTCGACGCCCACGGCCGGATCGATGGCGACCTTGGCGATCGCGTCCGGATTCGTGTGCGCGACCTCCTCGATCTCCACGCCGCCCTCGGTGCTCGCGATGCACAGGTACTCGCGGTTGGCCCGGTCGACCAGGAAGGAGAGGTAGTACTCATCGGCGATGTCCGCGGCCGGCGCGAGCAGCACCCGCTGCACGGTGTGGCCCTTGATGTCCATCCCGAGGATGTCGCCCGCGCGGGCCACCGCCTCGGCGGGGGAGGCCGCCAGCTTCACCCCGCCGGCCTTGCCGCGGCCACCGGTCTTCACCTGCGCCTTCACCACCACGCGCCCGCCGAGTTGCTCGGCCGCGGCGGCGGCATCGGCCGGGGCGTCGATCACCCGGCCGAGCGTCACCGGGACGCCGTGCCGGGCGAAGAGTTCTTTGGCTTGGTACTCCATCAGGTCCACATGAGCCTCCTCGGTCTGCAGACGACTGTATGCGGTATGCAATGTGGTGACAAGAAGTGGCTGAGGTCTGGACAGCGGAGACGCGGTGGAGTACCACAGATCTCATACGGTATGCAGTAGTCAGGAGGCGACATGAATCACGTGATGCCCCCAGGCCGGGGCAGTGCGCCGGAGCCGGCACAGACGCAGCCCCGGGACGTCCGTGACGTCTACGGCCGGCGGTACCGGATCGGCGAGGACGCCCGGGAGTTGACCGGCCATGCGCGGCGCTGGCAACTGTGGGCCGCTTGGGCCTGCATGCTGGCGATCAGCCCGCTGCAGTACTCGTTCGGCACCGCCGCCCTCGGCCTGGAGTCCGATCGCGGCTGGGGTGCGACGCAGACCCTGTGGCTGCTCGCCGTCTTCGTCGCCTGTCAGGCACTCGTCGCGATCCCCGCCGCCTGGGCTCAACGGGTCCGGCGCGCCACCCCGACGCAGCTCGTGGTCGCGGGCGGCATGCTCGCGACGATCGGGCTCGCGACGCTGGCCCACGCGGACAGCTATCTCGCCGTCGTGGTCGGCTACGCGCTGCTCGGCGGGATCGGAGCCGGTCTCGTGTATGCCGCGTGCATTACGACGTCGGCCCGGTGGTTCCCGGATCGGCGGACCGCCACGATCGGTTTCGTCACGGGCGGGTTCGCGGTCGGCGCCGTACCGAGCATCGCTTTGTTGACAATCCTTCAATCCAGCCAGCGGATTGTCTTCGATCTGACCGCGCTGGTCGCACTCCTCATCGTGCTGGTGGCTGGTGGTCTGCTGAAGGATCCGCCGCGGCATTGGTGGCCCGCGGACATCGACGCGCAGGCCTGGGCGATCGACCGCAGGCTGAACCGGAGCATCCCGCACAACCTCCCCGCGGTTCGTCACTACCGTCCGGGGGAGGCGGTGCGCACCGGCGCGCTGCCCCTGATGTGGCTGATGCTCGCGATCAGTACGGCGCTCTCCCTGTTCGGCATTGCGTTCGTGGTCAACTACGCGGTGAGCGCGGGCCTCGGAGTCGCGGTGGGCGGGTTCGCCGCCGGAATGCTTGCCGCAGTCAACGGTCTCGGCCGCTCGTTCGCCGGGCACGTGTCGGACCGGTTCGGCCGGCGCCGGGTGCTGGCCGCCGTACTCATGGTCGAGGGGTTCACCCACGTCGGCCTGGTTGTCGCGGGTGAGGCCGGCGCGGGGTGGGCATTCGTGGTGTGCGCGATGTTCGCCGGGCTCGGTGGCGGTGCGTTCTACGCGATCATGGCCAACCTCGTGCTGGAGTTCTTCGGCGAGAACAGCCTGCTGCAGAACCAGGCGATCCTGTACTCCGCCAAGGCCGTCGGCGGACTGGTCGGCATCGGCGTCGCCGCATCGCTGATCGCGGTGATCGGCTACCGGCCGTTGTTCCTCGGCGCCGGGCTGCTCGGCGTACTCACCGCACTGAGTGTGCGGCTGCTGAAACAACCAGGGCGACCTGCGCTACCGGTCCGGCCACAGCTGGGTACGCCGGTCGCGGGGTCGGGCGAGTGAGCGGCTACGCGAAGGTGGCGCGGCCCGATCCGTGCGTGATGGAGCTGGTGTCGAAGCTGGCTCGGGAGCCGTGGACCGATCGCCCGGCCTGTGTACACCCGGTCCTGGGCGCGGTGGCCAGAGCGGTTCACGACCACAGCAGTTCGGCCGGCCGCCGCGAGTTGCTGCCCATGGCGCCGCACTTCCTCGACACCGCGCGCGTCGGCTTCGAGCGCTCGGCACGGCTGGTCGCGTTGTCTGTCTCGACGGCCTTGGTCAGCGGCGAGATCCGCGCGGACGAGCGGGTCAGGCTGGCGCGCGCCCATCGGACGGCGCTGCATCTCCTCGGGTCGGCCGACGAACCCGGGGGAGCGGCGCGCTGGTGGCTTCCGGCGCTCGGGCGGTTCGGCTGGGGCGAACCGTTCTATCGGACCTTCGTCGCCACCGAACACGCCGCCGAGGCTGTGGCCGTCGCCGCCCGAGCGGCGGACGACATCCGGCTGCGCGGCCTGCTGAAGCAGTGCCTGGCCGTGGCCGGCTCGGCCGTCACTGGTTTCTCCTCGATCGCGGGGGGTGCCCCCTAGACTCGATCCATGCCCGCACCCCTCCGGCTGGCCGTGATCGGCGCCGCGCATTCCCATGTCAGGTACGCGCTGGACGAGGTGCCCTTGCGTGCGGACCTCGAGCTAGTCGCGGTCGCGGATCCGGATCCGGCGACCGCTGGGCGGTACGCCGAGGAGTTCGGCGTACCGGCGTACGACGACCACCGGCGGCTGCTCGACGAGCTGCGACCGGACATCGTGATGATCGCGGGCATCTACGCGGACCGGGCCGAGGCGATCGTCGACGCACTCCGCGCCGGAGCCCAGGTGCTCGCGGACAAACCGCTGTGCACGACGCTCGCCGAGCTCGACGCGATCGAGGCCGCCCAGCGGGAGACCGGGCGCATCGTGTCCTTACTGCTCGAGAAGCGGACCTATCCCGAGACCCTCGCCGCTCGCGCGCTGCTCGTCGATGGCTCGCTCGGCGAGTTGGTCCAGGTCGCGTCCACCGGGCCGCACAAACTCAACCGCCCCACGCGCCCGGACTGGTTCCTCACCAGGAAGGGGTACGGCGGGATCCTCGGCGATCTCGCCGTCCACGACATCGACCTCGTCCTGCTACTGTCGGGAGCGACCGAAGGCACGGTCACCGGGCTGGTGGACAGCAGCGAGTTCGCGCTCTACGGGTCCCTGCTGCTCAGAGCCGGTTCGGTCGCCGCGACGATCGAGGTCAACTGGCTGACGCCCGCGGCCTCGCCGTACCACGGTGACTACCGGATGCGGTTGACCGGCACCGAGGGGACGGCAGAGTTGTTCTGGGCTCAGAACAGGTTGCTCGCAGCAACGACTGATCGTCCGCCCTGGGAGGTGGAGCTGCCGCCCGGCCCGCGACCGGCGGCCGACGCGCTCGACGCGCTTGCGGCGGGCGTCGAGCCCGAGACCAGTACGGCGGCGGGGTTCGCTGCGACCCGAGTCGCGCTACTCGCCCAGGAGAGCGCCGACGCAGGCGGTGTCGTGGTGCCGTGGCAACTGAGAGGACTGTCCGAATGAAGTTCGCAGTGGTGGGTGCCGGAGTCATCGGTGAGACCCACGCCCGTCTGATCACGTCCCTGTCCGGCGAGGCGGAGCTGGTCGCGGTCGTCGATGTGGAGGCCGAGCGGGCGACCGCGCTGAGCGGCAAGTACGGCGGCGAGCCGATGACCGAGCTGGAGAAGGCGTGTGCCCGGCCGGATATCGACGCGGTCAGCATCTGCCTCCCCAGCGGCCTGCACGCCGACGCGGCCATCACTGCTCTCAAGGCCGGAAAGCACGTCATCGTGGAGAAACCGATCGATGTGACGCTGGCCGCGGCAGACCGGCTCATCGACGCGGAGCAGCAGACCGGACTGACCGTGTCGGTGATCAGTCAGCGCCGGTTCCAGGAAGCGCCCGCCTTCGTGCACCGGGCCGTCACCGATGGACGGCTGGGCCGGATCACCATGGGCATTGCCGAGTCGCCCTTCTGGCGTTCGCAGGAGTACTACGACTCCGGCGGCTGGCGTGGCACGGTCGAGCTCGATGGCGGCGGAGCCCTGATGAACCAGGGCATCCACGTGGTCGACCTGCTGCTGTGGATGCTCGGCGAGCCGGTGGAGGTGCAGGCGTACAGCGATCGGCTCGCACACGAGCGGATCGACGTCGAGGACACGGTGGCGGCGACCGTCCGGTTCCGCAGCGGGGCGATCGGGTCCATCGTCGCCACGACCTCGGCGTACCCGGGCCGGCCGGTGCGGCTCTCCGTGTACGGCGATCGCGGCAGTGCCGTGATCGAGCAGGACGACCTCATCGCCTTCGACACCGCCGACGGTGAGTCCGCGGACCAGCCGAGGGAGGCCGCCCTGTCCGTCGGAGGCGGGGAGGCAGGCGTGACCCGGTCGGTCGCCGACGCTCATCGCGACCAGTACCTCGACTTCATCGCGGCGGTCCGTGACGGCCGCCCGCCGGCGATCGGCACCCGCGACGCACGGCGTGCGCTGGAGGTCGTGCTCGGCGTCTACGAGTCCGCCCGGACCGGTGGCCCGGTCCGGCTCACCGGGAGACAGTGACGTGCGCATCGGCATCATCGGTACGGAGAACTCCCACGTCGACCACATCATCGAGTACCTGAACGTCGAACGCCGCGCAGGCGAGACCCGCGTCGTCGCGCTCAGCGGCGGCGCGAGCGAACGGAACGAGAAGCTCCGTGCCACCGGCCAGCGCGAGCGGATCGTCGACGAACCCACGGACCTGCTGGGCCTGGTCGACGCGGTGATCATCACCGACCGGCACGGCGGTCTGCACCGGGAGCACGCCGTACCGTTCCTGGCCGAAGGTCTGCCGGTGTTCGTGGACAAGCCGCTCGCGTGCACCGAGGCGGACGCTCGCGCGATCGTTGCCGCGGCGCGCGAACATGACGCACCGTTGACGTCGTCCTCGGCCGTCCGCTGGGTCCCGGACACGGACATACTCGCCGAGCAGGCCGCATCGCTCGGCGCTCCACAGACGGTGATCACCACGGGTCCGGCGGATCCGGACAGTGAGTACGGCGGCATCTACTTCTACGGCATCCACCCGGTCGACGTCGCCCTCAGACTCGCGCCCGGCGCCATCGGTCCCGTGCAGGTCGACCGGGTCGCCGACACCGTCATCGCCACGACCGACGTCGGCGGGGTCCGGGTCGTCGTTCAGCTCGTGCTGCCGGGACCTGACGGCCGGGTTCCGTTCCACGGCATGGTCGTCGGCCGGCACGGCCTCGCCGCCCGCGAGCTCACCCTCGGCAAGTCGTACGTCGAACCGGGCCTGCGCGCCTTCCTCGAGATGGCCGAGACCCGCCGGCCGCCGATCGGGTACGACGATCTGGTCCGTCCGATGCAGTTCCTCGACCGGATCGTCGAGGCCATCCGCTGACCTCAGCTGTCAACGGGCCCCGCAGACACAATCTGCGGGGCCGCTTTCGTTACCGGCCGGGGGCGCGGACTCCTTCGTGATCGACGTCGCCGGCGCCCCACAGTCCGTGGTCGCGGTCGTCGTCAGGGATCACCACCAGCTCCTGCCGGCGCGGGGCGCGCACCTGCTCCTCGAGCCGCCGCAGGTCGGTCGAACAGCGCTCGAGATCGTCCAGCAACCGCAGGACGTCGAGGTGCGGACCGAGCTGATTCCTCAACGCCACAAGGGATTTCTCCAGTGCCAGCACCGCCTGGCGGGTCCGGCCGAGTTCGTCGTGGATCGTCATCTCACCCTCCGGGCGCCGAGCTCTGGACAAGCACCATGGCGTGGGATAAGACTACGACTACACCATACGGTATGCAATCTACATTCAAGTCGGCCTCCGGCCTTCCAAGGAGATGACTGCAGATGGCGCAGACAGTGTCGGAATCCCAATCAGCCGCGGACGTCCACGAGCCGCAACCGGCGACGATCTCCGGTGGCCATCTGGTCGCGAAGGCCTTGAAGGCCGAAGGGATCGACGTGATCTTCACGCTCTGTGGCGGTCACATCATCGACATCTACGACGGCTGCGTCGACGAGGGCATCGCCGTGGTCGACGTCCGGCACGAGCAGGTCGCCGCCCACGCCGCCGACGGGTACGCGCGGATGACCGGCAAGCCCGGCTGCGCGGTCGTCACCGCCGGTCCGGGCACGACGGACGCCGTCACCGGTGTCGCGAACGCGTTCCGGGCGGAGAGCCCGATGCTGCTGATCGGCGGCCAGGGTGCGCTGAACCAGCACAAGATGGGGTCCCTGCAGGACCTGCCGCACGTCGACATGATGACGCCGATCACCAAGTTCGCCGCGACCGTGCCGCACACCGCGCGGGTCGCCGACATGGTGTCGATGGCGTTCCGCGAGTGCTACAACGGCGCGCCCGGCCCGTCGTTCCTGGAGATCCCCCGCGACATCCTGGACAACTCGGTGCCGGTCGAGTCGGCGAGCATCCCGGAGGCCGGCCGCTACCGGGCGTCCACCAAGAGCATCGGTGACCCGGCGAGCATCGAGGCGCTGGCCGACCTGCTGGTCCGGGCCGAGAAGCCGGTGGTGCTGCTCGGCACCCAGGTGTGGACCTCGCGCGGCACCGATGCGGCGATCGAGTTCGTCCGGCAGAACGACGTACCGGCGTTCATGAACGGGTCCGCGCGCGGCACGCTGCCGCCCGGCGACCCGCACCACTTCCACCTGTCCCGGCGGTACGGGTTCAACAACGCCGACCTGATCCTGATCGTCGGGACGCCGTTCGACTTCCGGATGGGCTACGGCCGGCGGCTGCCGAAGAGCGCGACCGTGGTGCAGATCGACATGGACTACCGCACCGTCGGCAAGAACCGCGACATCGACCTCGGCCTGGTCGGCGACCCGGGCGCGATCCTGGCCGCGGTCACCCAGGCGGCCTCGGGCCGGAGCAAGAAGACCGATCGCAAGGCCTGGTTCGCGGAGCTGCGGGCCGAGGAGGACGCGTCGTACCAGAAGCGGCTGCCCAAGCAACTGTCCGACGCGAACCCGATCCACCCGCTGCGGCTCGCGCACGAGATCAACGAGTTCCTCACCGAGGACTCGATCTACATCGGCGACGGCGGCGACATCGTCACCTTCTCCGGCGGCGTGGTCCAGCCGAAGTCGCCCGGCCACTGGATGGACCCGGGCCCGCTCGGCACCATCGGCGTCGGCATCCCGTTCGTGATGGCGGCCAAGTACGCGCGACCGGACCAGGAAGTGGTCGCGCTCTTCGGCGACGGCGCGTTCTCGCTGACCGGCTGGGACTTCGAGACGCTGGTCCGCTTCAACCTCCCGTTCGTCGGTGTCGTCGGCAACAACTCCTCGATGAACCAGATCCGCTACGGCCAGGAGGCCAAGTACGGCGCCGCCCGCGGCCGGATCGGCAACACGCTCGGCGACGTCAAGTACGACGAGTTCGCCAAGATGCTCGGCGGGTACGGCGAGGAGGTCCGTGACCCCAAGGACATCGGGCCGGCCATGCAGCGGGCCCGCGAGTCGGGGCTGCCGTCGCTGATCAACGTGTGGGTCGACCCGGACGCGTACGCGCCCGGAACCATGAACCAGACGATGTACAAGTAGAGAGGACCCCGCCATGTCAAAGGCCCTCGACGGAGTCCGTGTTCTCGACATGACCCATGTCCAGTCCGGACCCTCGTGCACACAGATCCTTGCCTGGCTCGGCGCCGATGTGATCAAGCTCGAAGCGCCGACCGGAGACATCACCCGCCAGCAGCTGCGCGACCTCCCGGACGTCGACAGCCTCTACTTCACGATGCTGAACTGCAACAAGCGCAGCATCACGCTGAACATGAAGTCCGAGCGGGGCAAGGAGATCTTCACCGACCTGGTGCAGAGCGTCGACGTCCTGGTGGAGAACTTCGCCCCCGGCGCGATCGACCGGATGGGCTTCACCTGGGAGCGGCTGCGGACCCTGAACCCGCGGCTGATCTTCGCCTCGATCAAGGGCTTCGGCCCCGGCCGGTACGAGGACTTCAAGGCGTACGAGGTGGTCGCCCAGGCGATGGGTGGCGCGATGAGCACCACCGGTTTCGAGGACGGTCCGCCGACCGCGACCGGAGCGCAGATCGGCGACTCCGGCACCGGGATCCACCTGGTCGCCGGCATCCTCGCCGCCCTGTACCAGCGGACGAACTCCGGCCAGGGCCAGCGGGTCACCGTGGCGATGCAGGAGGCGGTGCTGAACCTGACCCGGGTGAAGCTGCGCGACCAGCAGCGGTTGACCCACGGCCCACTGCCGGAGTACCCGAACGAGCACTTCGGCGACGAGGTGCCGCGGTCCGGCAACGCCTCCGGCGGCGGTCAGCCCGGCTGGGCGCTGAAGTGCGCGCCGGGCGGACCGAACGACTACATCTACGTGATCGTCCAGCCGCCGGGCTGGGCCCCGATCGCCAACCTGATCGGCAAGCCGGAGCTGGCCGACGACCCGGACTGGTCCACCCCGCTCGCGCGGCTCGACAAGCTCGACAAGATGTTCGCGCTGATCGAGCAGTGGACCGAGCAGCACACCAAGTTCGAGGTGATGGACAAGCTCAACGCCCTGAACGTGCCGTGCGGGCCGATCATGTCCACCCGGGAGCTGATCGAGGACGAGACGCTGGCCGAGCTCGGCGCGGTGGTCGAGGTCAAGCACCCCCAGCGCGGCAGCTTCAAGACCGTCGGCTGCCCGATCAAGCTGTCCGACTCCCCGGTGCAGGTCGAGACCTCGCCCGGTCTCGGTGAGCACAACCCCGCCATCTACGGCGCGCTCGGCATCGACACCGCCGAGCTCGAGGAACTCAAAGCAGCCGGCGTGATCTGAAATCTGATGAGGAGCTATGGCATGACCTATGACAAGGCAGCAGTCCGGACCATCCTCGACCAGGCTCTGGCGGACGGCCGCACCTCGCTGAGCGCGCCCGAGGCCAAGCAGGTCGCGGACGCGTACGGCATCCCGACACCGGGCGAGGGACTGGCCACGACTGCCGAGGGAGCCGCCGGTCTCGCCTCCGGGATCGGATTCCCCGTCGTGCTGAAGATCGTCTCGCCGGACATCCTGCACAAGACCGACGCCGGCGGTGTCGTCGTCGGTGTGGACTCCGAAGAGGCCGCGCGGCAGGCGTTCGCGACGATTGTCGACAATGCGAAGGCCTACAAGGCGGACGCGGAGATCGTCGGCGTCCAGGTGCAGAAGATGCTCGTGACCGGCGGTGACGTGCAGGAGGTCATCGTCGGGGCGGTCACCGACCCGACGTTCGGCAAGGTGGTCGCCTTCGGACTGGGTGGCGTCCTTGTGGAGGTCCTCAAGGACGTCACCTTCCGCCTCGCCCCGCTGACCGCGGACGAGGCGCGCGCGATGGTCGACGGGATCGGCGCGCACGAGATGCTGGAGGGCGTCCGCGGCGCGAAGCCGGTCGACAAGGACGCGGTCGGTGACCTGATCAAGCGGCTCTCGGACCTGGTCACCGACTTCCCGCAGTTCGCCGAGGTCGACCTGAACCCGGTGCTGGCCGGCCCGGACGGCGCCACCGCGGTGGACTTCCGGATCATCGTCGACGCCGAGGCCGGCAAGCCGGTCGAGCGGTACAGCCAGGAGGAGATCCTGACCGCGATGACCCGGATCATGAAGCCGCGCGCGGTGGCCGTGATCGGGGCCTCGAACGAGACCGGCAAGATCGGCAACTCGGTGATGAAGAACCTGGTCAACGGCGGGTACGCCGGCGACATCTACCCGATCAACCCGAAGGCCGACGAGATCCTCGGGCTGAAGGCGTTCCCCAGCATCACCGACGTGCCGGGGGACGTCGACGTCGCGGTGTTCGCCGTACCGGCCAAGTTCGTCGGCGGGGCGCTCGAGCAGTGCGGGCAGAAGGGGGTCGCGGGCGCGATCCTGATCCCGTCCGGGTTCGCCGAGACCGGTGAGCAGGAACTGCAGGACGAGGTCGTTGCCATCGCCCGCAAACACAACGTCCGCATCCTGGGACCGAACATCTACGGCTACTACTACCTGCCGGAGAGCCTCTGCGCGACCTTCTGCACGCCGTACGACGTCCGCGGCAGTGTCGCGCTCTCGTCGCAGAGCGGCGGGATCGGGATGGCGATCCTCGGGTTCAGCCGGTCCAGCCGGATGGGTGTGTCGGCGATTGTTGGGGTAGGCAACAAGGCCGACATCGACGAGGATGACCTCCTGACGTTCTTCGAGAATGACGACAACACCAACCTGATCGCGATGCACCTGGAGGACCTGAAGGACGGCCGGGCGTTCGCCGAGACGGCGGCCCGGGTGTCGAAACGGAAGCCGGTCGTCGTGCTGAAGGCCGGCCGCACCGACCTGGGCGCGCGGGCCGCCAGCTCGCACACCGGCGCCCTGGCCGGCAACGACAAGGTGTACGACGACATCCTGAAGCAGAGCGGTGTGGTCCGGGCGCCGGGGCTGAACGAGATGCTCCAGTACGCCCGCGGCATCCCGCTGCTGCCCACGCCCAAGGGCGAGAACGTCGTCATCATCACCGGCGCGGGCGGTTCCGGCGTACTGCTCTCGGACGCCTGTGTGGACGCCGGGCTGACGCTGATGGACATCCCGGCCGACCTGGACGCCGCGTTCCGCAAGTTCATCCCGCCGTTCGGTGCCGCCGGCAACCCGGTCGACATCACCGGCGGGGAGCCGCCGGCGACGTACCGCAACACGATCGCGCTCGGGCTCGAGGACGAGCGGATCCATGCCTTGATCCTGGGCTACTGGCACACGATCGTGACGCCGCCGATGGTGTTCGCGAAGCTGGTGTCCGAGGTCGTCGAGGAGTACCGGGCCAAGGGCATCGACAAGCCGGTGGTGGCCTCGCTGTCCGGTGACGTCGAGGTCGAGGAAGCCAGTCAGTACCTGTTCGACCACGGTGTGGTCGCGTATCCGTATACCACCGAGACCCCTGTCCAGGTGCTCGGTGCCAAATACCGCTGGGCCCGCAACGCCGGGCCTTTGGGATAGCCCTGTTGGAGGAAGCCGGTGATGCGTTTGGTCCGGGGGGAAATGCACGGGGAGCGTTGTTAGTCAGCGAGCTGGCGTCGATCTAAGGAGTCCGCCTTGGACGTCACAAGCAAGACCTCAGAACTACCTGAAGAGCCCGCCGCCGCGGCAGTGACCGAGAAGGTCTGGCGCGCGGGCAGGCTGGAACCGATGCCGATCCGGAAGCTTCCGGACGCGCCGCCCTCGATGCACATCCTCGGTCCGACCGTCTTCCTGGTCGCACTGGGCGTCGGCATGGGCGAGTCCTACATGTGGCCCCGGCTCGTCCTGGTGTTCGGGCCGGACATCCGCTGGCTGTTCATGGTCGGCGTCACCCTGCAGGCGTTCGTCCTGCTGGAGATGGCCCGGTACGCGATGGCGACCGGGGAGAGCATCTTCTTCGGGGCGGCGCGGATCTTCAAACCGATGATGTGGTTCTTCTACGTCGCGGCGATCCTGATCTACATGTGGCCGGGCCATCTGTCCGCCGGTGCGGCCGCGTTCGAGGAGATCACCGGCATACCCTGGCAGGTCACCGCGTGCGTGGCTCTGGTGTTCGTCGGTGTGCTGTTCAGCTTGTTGTCGGTGATCTACAACTTCCTCGAGAAACTCCTCGGGCTGCTGATCGGCCTGCTGGTCGTCGGTACGTCGGTGATCGCGGCGATCGTCGGCAGCTGGGACGACCTGGGCCGGACGCTGTCCGGGATGTTCGCGTTCGGGTACTTCCCGCACGAGGCGATGACGTCGGCCTGGTTCCCGGTCGTGGTGGGCTCGATCGCGTTCGCCGGACCGTCCGGGATGCAGCAGATGTGGTACACGCTGCAACTGCGTGACAGCGGCGCCGCGATGGGATCGCACATCCCGAAGATCCGCGGTCTGCGGTCGGCCGGCGAGGCCGAGTCGATGCCGTCGCGGGGCTTCATGTTCGACACCGAGGACCCCGCCGAGCTGGCCAAGTGGAAGGGCTGGCGCAAGTGGGTCACCTTCGACGCGATCCTGCTCTTCTGGGGCATCACCATGCTGGTCACGATCTCGTTCACCGTGCTGGCCATGTCGGCGGCCCGGGAGAACCCGAACGTGGCCTCGCTGATCGAGGGTGGTGACCGCGAAGCCGCGCTGAAGGCGATGTCGGACGCGTTCGCGTCGGCCGGTTCGCCGGTCCTCGGCACGCTGTTCTTCGGCTTCATCGCACTGATCGGGCTGAACGCGACCCTCGGTCTGTTCGACTCGTTCTCCCGCGGCCAGGCGGACATGACCTACTACTTCGTCCCGGGAGCCAAGCGGTTCTCGATGTCGAGGCTGTACGCCGGGTTCCTGTGGGGTGTGATCGTCTTCGGCATCCTGATCCTGCTGTTCGGCCCGGCCGACGGTCCGGCCGGGATCCTGGACACCCTCGCCTTCCTGTCCACGTTCGCGATGGGCGCGTACTGCATCGTGTTGCTCCTGGTGAACAACAAGCTGCTGCCCAAACCGATCCGCCCCGGGCCGGTGCGCAACGTGATCATCGGGTTCGGCGCGGTGTTCTACCTGGGCATGTTGTTCTACTGCCTGTTCCGCTTCGGCGTGGCTGTGGGCTGACATGACCGATCTGAAGCAGCTCGCGGAGTTCTCGGTCCCGGCGGCCGGTGTCGGCGCCGCGGCCGGGGTCATCGCCGGTGGTCTGGCCGCGTTCATCGGCCAGCCCGCCGGATGGGCCGTCGCCACCGGGCTCGGCCTGGGTGTCCCGCTGATCCTGTTCGGCGCCGGGTACGCCGCACTGGTGGCGCTGGGCAAGGTCCCCGCCGGAGTGTTCGCGCCGGCGGCGGTCTATTGGGTGATCGGCTTCCCGCTCGCCCTGCTGGTGCACGCGGTCGTGACCGAATGGGTGGTGACCGGTACGCCGGGACTCCCACCGGAACCGTGGAAGTTCCTCGCGTTCCGGGCCCTGGTCAGCATGGGCTTCGCGATCGGCTTCCTCTGGATGCATGAGCAACTCGGCCGGCACTGGTGGCCCCGCATCCTGGACCGCAACATCTACGCCCGCCGCACGGTGGAGCAGTACGCCCACCTCGCAGCCGCCCTGGAGGCCCGCAAGGCCGCCACCGGCCGGGGCCGCAAGAAACGCGTCGCCTGACCCCCGTTTCACCCCATCGGGGCGATGCCGGGTGCCGGACCGGAACCTCACAGTCGAAGGAAGGACCGTTCGCACCGTCCGGCCTGGCCGGACGGTGCGAAGCAGGCTGTGCGGAGGGGGCCGGGGCATGAGGGTGGATTCGCGGGCGGAGCGCATCGGACAGCACACTCCGGTGACGCCCACGCCGAGATCCGTGATCGAACCGGCCATCGCGCCCGGCCGCATCCAGCCGCCGGCGCCGCCCTTGCGCGTGGTCCAGCGGCCACGGTTGCTCGACCGGATCTCGCGGGCCGTCCGGGAAGTTCCACTGACGCTGGTCAGTGCACCGGCCGGGTCCGGCAAGACGGTGCTCACCGCAGCGTGGGCGAGGAGTCACCGACAGACACCGGTGGCCTGGCTCTCACTGGCCGGCTGCGAGGACACGTTGATCCCGGATGTGCACTGCGCGCTCGCCGCCGCGACCGTGGACGCCGGTCCGATCGTCCTCGTTCTCGATGGCATCGAATGCGTGCGGCGCCAGCCGGTCCTGGAACAGTTGGGCCGGCTGCTCGACACGACCGGGGACAGGTTCCGGGTGGTGATGACGACCCGGGCCGATCCGCCGCTGCCGTTGCACCGTTACAGACTGGACGGGACGCTCGCAGAGATCCGGTACGACGACCTCGCCTTCACCGGCGCGGAAGTCGGGGCGTTGCTCGTCGCCCATGACATCGCGGAGCCGGAGGCCGCGACCCGGGACGTGCTCGGCCGGACCGACGGCTGGGCGGCCGGCGTCCGGCTGGCAGCGCTCGCACTCCGCGCCGGCGATCACCGGACCCTGCCGGCGGGGTTCGCGACCGACTACCTGGCCGCGGAGGTGTTCGGCGATCTCGCCGGGGACGATCGAGACTTCCTGCTCAGGATCAGCCTGGTCGACGACGTCACTCCGAAGCTCGGTGCCGCTCTCGCGGATCGCCCGGACGCCGACGAGGTGCTGCAACGGATGGCGATCGGCAACACCTTCGTCCAGCCGGTGCGCGGCCGGGCCGATCACTACCGGATCCACCCGCTCTTCCGTGAGTTCCTCCGGGCCAAGCTGAACCGCACGCTGCCGTATGCGATCGGCGACCTGCAGCGGCGGGCCGCGGACTGGTACGGCGCGAACGGCCGAATGGTGGAGGCCGTCAGGCATGCCGCCGAGCGGGGTGACTGGGAACGCGCCGCCGGCTTCGTCGTGAACGGGCTGGGCATCGGCGACCTGCTGCTGCCGACCCGGGCGGGCTCGGAGCTGGCCCGCTACCTGTCGGCCATGCCAGACGTGGACTCCGCTGAGGTCCAGCTGGTTCGGGCCGCGATCGCCGTCGCCGACGACGACGTCGCCGTGGCCGGCGAAAGCCTTGCGCACTGCGTGATAGATCCGCCTGGCAGCAGGAGTTGGGCCGTGTCGGCCGCGGTCGTGACCACCTTGCTGCACGCCAAGTCAGGCGATATCGACGAGACCTTGCTCGCCGCCCGCGCGGAGCGGGAGGATCTGGCCACGCACGGGACCGCGGTGCTGCAGGCGCTGGTGCTGAGCGCGGAGGGTACGGCGTACCTCCGCAGCGGCGGCCTCGACGTCGCGTGTGCTGTGCTCGCCGACGCGGTCCGGGCGGCCGCCGCTGGTGACTGCGAGGATCTCCGGTTGCGATGCCTTGCCACGCTGGCACTCGCCGAGGCCTGCCGTGGGCATCTGTCCCGCGGACAAGGGCTGGCGGACACGGCCGAGCGACTCGCCGAGGAGTCCGGCGCCGGGGCGGAGCGTCCCGCCGCAACCCATCTGGCGCAGGCCTGGGTGGCGCTTGAACGCCAGGAGCTCGCCCGGGCCCAGCATTCCCTCGACCGCGCTCGCCGGCTCCACGAGACCGTGGACGACAGCCTGCTGAGCTCGGTGTTCGCGCTGTTGCGCGTACGGCTGATGCGGGACCGCGGCGATCTGGTCGGTGCCCGGTGTGCGCTGAGGAACCTGGAACCGCCGGACAGCTGGCTGCGCGGGTACGTCGAGGCCGAGGCGGCGGGCGTCGGTCTGGACGGGGCCAGGCCGAACGACGTGATCCACCGCCCGCCGATGACGGCAGCGCAGGGGGTGCAGGATCTCCTGGACCTCGCGTGGGCGGAATGGCTCGACGGGAAGGCCGGCGGTGGCCGGTCCGGGATCGCGAAGGCGCTGTTGCTCGCTCGCGGCGAGCGGATCCGCCGTCCGTTCACCCACACCCCCGCGCGGCTCCGGGCGATCATCCGCGACGATGCGGCGCTGCGCTCGCTGGCCGGCTGGCTGCGCCCGGAGCAGACCACGGCAGCGGGCCCGGCGGACGACCCGGCACCGATCGTCGAGGACCTGTCGGAGCGGGAGCTCGACGTACTGCGATTGCTCGCGCAGCTGCGCACCACGAGCGAGATCGCCGCCGAGCTGTTCATCTCGGCCAACACCGTGAAGACGCACGTGCGGAACATCTTGCGGAAACTCTCGGTGGCGAGCCGCAACGGGGCCGTCCGCCGGGCATGGGACCTCAACCTGGTCTGACGAACAACTCTCGTCGGGTGAGCAGGAGACTCGGATGATCGTGGGGGAGACCGTCACCGGCCTGGCCGGCCTGGCCGTCGCGGCCGCCGTGAACCCGGTCCCGTGGGCGCGGGCGCAGATGGCGTTCACGCTCGCCTTCCACATCATCCTGGTGCCGCTCGGGGTGTCGTGGGCGTTCATGACGCTGATCGCCAACTACCGCGGGATCAAGCGCGCCGACCGCGACGCGCTGGTGCTGGCGCAACGGTGGTCGAAGTACATGGCCGTGACGTTCGCCGTCGGTGCGGTGACCGGGACCGTGCTGAGCTTCGAGTTCGGCCTGCTCTGGCCGCGGTTCATGGGCGTCTACGGCGAAGCGTTCGGCATCCCGTTCGCGTTCGAGGGACTGTTCTTCTTCACCGAGGCGATCTTCGTCGCGATCTACCTCTTCGGCTGGCGGCGGCTGAAACCGTGGACGCACTTCTGGACCGGCGTCCCGATCGTGATCGCCGGCATCTTCGGCTCGATCTCGGTGGTCGCGGCGAACGCGTGGATGAACGCGCCGGCCGGCTTCACGATGAACGCGAACGGCGAGATCACCGACGTCGACCCGCTCGAGGTGATCTTCAACGACGCGATGCCGTTGCAGGCCGCGCACATGGTGATCGCGGCCTACCTGGTCGGCGGGTTCCTGGTCGCGTCGGTCTACGCGACCGGGATGCTGCGCGGCCGGACCGACCGGTACCACCGGATCGGGTTCACCATCGCCTTCACGGTCGCCGCGATCATGACGCCGATCCAGATGGGCGTCGGCGACGCGCTGGCCCGGTGGGTGTACAACAACCAGCCGGAGAAGTTCGCCGCGATCGAGCTGGTGCCGGCGACGGGTGCCGACGTGCCCGAGACCTTGCTGGGCAAGCTGAACTCGAACGGAACGATCTCCGGTGGGATCCCGATCCCGGGACTGGCCTCCTGGCTGTCCGATCCGAGCACCGGCCGGGCGACGGTCGTCCAGGGCCTGGACAGCGTTCCGGTCGGGGACCGGCCGACCATCTCGGAGACGAACATCGTCCACCTGGCGTGGGACGTGATGGTCGGGCTCGGGACCGCGCTGTTCCTGCTGTCGGTCTGGTACGGCGCGACGTGGCTCTTCCGCCGGCGGATGCCCAGGAGCAGGTGGTTCCTGCGCGCCGCCGCGTGTTCCGGCGTGCTCGCGGTGATCACGATGGAGGCGGGCTGGATCGTCACCGAGGTCGGCCGGCAACCGTGGATCGTCTACAACCGGATGAAGGTGGAGGAGGCGGCCACCGCCAACACCGGCGTCTGGATCACGTTCATCGCCGTCTTCGTGCTCTACGCCGCGCTCGGCGTCACGACGATCCTGGTGCTGCGGGGGATGAGCCGGCGCTTCCGCCGGGCGGGCGGTCTCGTCGAGGGTGACACGCCGTACGGACCCACGGAGGACGCTGCGGCCGTCGAGGTCGAGGAGGCCCAGGAGGCGGTCGAGGAGCGGGCACCGTGAGTACGACGATCGCGGTCGTGCTGCTGCTCGCCCTGGCGGCGTACGCCGTGTTCGGTGGCGCGGACTTCGGCGCCGGGTTCTGGGACCTGACCGCGGGCGGACCAGAGCGCGGCGCGGAACCGCGGGCGGTGATCGAGCGGTCGATCGGTCCGGTCTGGGAGGCGAACCACGTCTGGCTGATCTTCGTCTTCGTCGTCACCTGGACCGCCTTCCCGGCGGCCTACGAGTCGATCGTGCTGACGTTGTTCGTCCCGCTCACCCTGGCCGCGGTCGGGATCGTCCTGCGCGGCGCGAGTTTCGCCTTCCGTAAGGCGGTGGTGACGCTGCGGTTCCGGCGGGTCTTCGGCGGAGCGTTCGCGTTGTCGTCGGTGCTCGTGCCGTTCTGCATGGGTGCGATCGCGGGTGGCATCGCGTCGGGGCACGTGCCGTCGGGTGGCCAGGCCGGCGACCCGGTGGACAGCTGGCTGAACCCGACGTCGGTGGTGGCCGGGGTGCTCGGGGTCGTGGCGGCGGCGTACCTGGCGGCGGTGTACCTCGTCTGGGACGCGAGGCATTTCCGCCAGTTCTCGATGGCCGAGTACTTCCGCCGCCGGGCGGTGGCGAGCGCTGTCGCCGCGGCAGTGGTCGCGGTGGTCGGCCTGTTCGTCCTGAACGCCGAGGCACCGTACGTCTTCGACGGCCTGACGTCGAGAGCACTTCCGACCGCGATCCTCAGTGTGGTCTGCGGATTCGGCGCCCTGGTGCTGTTGATGCGGTACGCCGCTCGCGGCGCGCGGGTTCTCGCCGTTCTGGCGGTGGCCCTGATCATCGTCAGCTGGGGCATCGCCCAGTGGCCGTACATCCTGCCGGAGACCTTGACCGTCTCGGCGGCCGCCGCCGCCGAGGGCACCTTGGTGACGTTGCTCGTGGCGGTCGGGCTGGCACTGGTGATCGTGGTGCCTGGTTTCGTCCTGCTCTACGTGCTCGAGCAGCGTGCGCTGCTCTCCGAGGAGGGGACCGAGGACGCGGGTGACCGCACAATCATCACTGGCGGGTGATTGCCGTTCTGTTCGACCGGCCGATGGTGGAGGTAGGCCCGCGAGTGTGAAGGAGCCCCGCCATGACCTCGACCTCACCGTTCCCGCCGATCGCCGACTACGCGTTCCTGTCGAACTGCCACACCGGCGCGCTGGTGGCCCCGGACGGATCGGTCGACTGGCTCTGTCTGCCCGCGTTCGACGCGCCGAGCGCGTTCGGCAACCTCCTGGACCGCGGTGCCGGATCGTTCCGGTTCGGGCCGTACGGGATCAACCAGCCGACCGCCCGGATGTACGTGCCGGGCACCAACGTCATGACGACCACCTGGCACACCCCGGCCGGCTGGCTGCTCGTCCACGACGCGCTGACGATGGGTCCGTCGAAAGGTCCCGACATCGTCACTCCGCACACCCGCCCGCCGGCCGACGACGACGCCGACCACCTGCTGATCCGGACCATCGAGTGCCTCGAGGGCTCGGTCGAGGTCGAACTCGTCTGTGAGCCCGCCTTCGACTACGGCCGGGTCCCGGCCGAGTGGACGATGGTGGGCGAGGACGCGCACGCCGCGGACGCGACCGGCGCCGGCCAGACCTTCCGGCTGAGCACCGACATGCTGATCGGGATCGAGGGTGGCTCCGCCCGGGCCCGGCACGTCGTCTCCAAGGGGGAGAAGGCGTACTGCGCGCTCTCGTGGGCCGACGGACTGGCGTCACCGGTGGACCTGGCCGACGCGGAGGCACGTATCGCGGCGACGATCCGGTTCTGGCGCAACTGGCTGGCCAGGGCCCGGATCCCCGACCACCGGTACCGGCATCCGCTGGAACGCTCGGCGCTGACCATCAAGGGTCTGACGTACATGCCGACCGGAGCGACGATCGCCGCGCTCACCACCTCGCTGCCGGAGACACCGGGCGGCGAACGCAACTGGGACTACCGCTACACCTGGATCCGGGACAGCACGTTCACGCTGCAGGCGCTGCACTACCTGAACCTGGACTGGGAGGCCAACGAGTTCATGCAGTTCGTCGCCGACCTGGAGCCGAACTCGGACGGCGCGCTGCAGATCATGTACGGCATCGACGGCCGCCGGGACCTGGCCGAGTCGACCCGCGACGACCTCACCGGCTACGAGGGCGCCAGTCCGGTGCGGATCGGCAACGGCGCCTACAACCAACGGCAGAACGACGTGTTCGGCGCGGTGCTGGACTCGGTGCTGCTGCACACCGTCCGGAGCAAGCGGCTGCCGCGCCGGCTCTGGCCGCTGGTCCAGTCGCAGGCACAGTGCGCGATCTCGCACTGGCGCGATCCCGACCAGGGCATCTGGGAGGCCCGCGGCAATCCTCAGCACTACGTCTCCTCGAAGCTGATGGGCTGGGTGGCCCTGGACCGCGCGGCCAGGCTGGCCCGGATCCGCAACGAGGAGGACCTCGCCGAGCTGTGGGCGAAGACGGCCGAGGAGATCCGCGACGACATCCTCGAGCACGGGGTGAGCGACCGCGGCGTCCTGCGGCAGCACTACGACACCGACGCCCTGGACGCGTCGACCCTGCTGGCCCCGCTGTTCGGATTCCTGCCGGCCACCGACGAGCGGATGCGGGCGACGGTCGAGGCGATCGACAAGGATCTGACCGAGAACGGGTTCGTGCTGCGCTACAAGACCGACGAGACCGACGACGGCCTGTCCGGTAAGGAGGGCACGTTCCTGATCTGCTCGTTCTGGCTGGTCTCGGCGCTCGCGATGGTCGGTGAGATCGACCGGGCCCGGAGCCAGCTGGAGCGGCTACTGCGGATCGAGTCCAAGCTCGGCCTGTACGCCGAGGAGTTCGAGGTGGACAAGGCCAGGCACCTGGGCAACTTCCCGCAGGCGTTCTCGCACCTGGCCCTGATCGGAGCGGCCGGCCGGATCATCCTGGCCGACTTCCGGGAGGAGCTGTCGCTGTGACCGGGCAGCAGGAGGACGGCCCGCATGTCGTCGTCCTCGGCGGCGGGCTGGCCGGGGTCGCGTGCGCACACACGCTCGGGGACGAAGGGGTCCGGGTCACGCTGGTCGACCGCAACGACTACCACCAGTTCCAGCCGTTGCTCTACCAGGTCGCCACGTCGCAGCTGCCGGCCGAGGACATCGCCCGGCCGCACCGGACCATCTTCCGCGACTACCCGACGGTCGAGATCCGCACCGCCGATGTCGCCGGGATCGACGCCGGGAACCTCGCTCTGACACTGTCCGGCGGCGATCGGATCACGGGCTCGCACCTGGTCATCGCGGCGGGCGCGCGGCCGGCGTTCTTCGGGGTTCCGGGTGCGGCCGAGCACGCGTTCCCGCTGTACTCCGTCGCCGACGCGGAGCGACTGCGGCGGCACCTGCAGTCCACGATCCGCGCCAAGGAGCCGGACGAGGGCGCGCTCGATGTCGTCGTGGTCGGAGGCGGTCCGACCGGGGTGGAGATCGCCGGAGCGCTGACCGAACTCATGGCCGCGCTGGTGGCCACGGAACGGATCTCGAAGTCAGGGACGATCACCGTCGTCGACCGGGGCGACAACCTGCTCGCAGCGTTCTCCCGCAAGTCGCACAAGTACGCGCACAAGCGGCTCACCGAACAAGGCGCGGATCCGCGACTGGGGACGGGAGTAGCCGCTGTGCACGCGGACCGGGTCGAGTTCGACGACGGGTCGGCGATCCGGACCCGGACGGTCATCTGGGGTGGCGGCGAGTCGGCCGCTGCGGTGGTGGGGACTGCGACGAGCCTGACCACGGGTCGTGGCGGGCGGATCGACGTACAGCCTGACCTCACTGTGGACGGTCATCCGCATGTCTACGCGATCGGCGACGTCGCGAACATCCCCGCCAAGGACGGCACGATCCTGCCGCAGCTCGGCTCGGTCGCGCAGCAGTCGGGTGCGTGGGCCGCAAAGAACATCCTGCGTGAGCTGCACGGCGACAAGGCCAAGCCGTTCCACTACAAGGACAAGGGCATCATGGCGATGATCGGCCGGAACGCGGCCGTCGCCGAGGTCGGCCGGCACCGGCACCAGATGGAGGGCCCGCTCGCCTTCGCGGCCTGGCTCGGCGTGCACGCGATGCTGCTCAGCGGTGCGCACAGCAAGACCGACGCGTTCATGTCCTGGGCCTGGGACTACTTCGACCGCGACCACGCCGCGACCGTCGAGTGGTCCGCCACGCCGCAGCGGATCGCCTGGGGTGACGACTCCGCCGACGTCCCGCACATCATCGTCGACCGAGGCGACTCGACCACATCGGCCGGCGGCAACTGAGGAGACAGCCATGGCCGAGCAGTACGACGTCATCATCGTGGGATCGGGAGCAGGTGGCGGCACGCTCGCCCACCGGCTCGCGCCGTCGGGACGGCGGATCCTGATGCTGGAGCGGGGCGACTGGCTCCCGCGCGAGGCCGAGAACTGGGACGCCGAGGCCGTGTTCGTCGACAACCGTTACGTCTCGCCGGAGCAGTGGTACGACGGCGACGGCAAGCCGTTCCAGCCGCAGGTGCACTACTTCGTCGGCGGCGCGACCAAGTTCTACGGCGCGGCGCTGTACCGGCTGCGCGAGCGCGACTTCGCCGAGCTCAAGCACCACGGCGGAATCTCGCCGGCCTGGCCGATCGCGTACGACGTGATGGAGCCTTACTACACCCAGGCCGAACAGCTCTACCAGGTCCACGGCGCCCGTGGCGAGGATCCGACCGACCCGCCCGCGTCGGCGCCGTACCCGTATCCGCCGGTCTCGCACGAGCCGCGGATCCAGAAGCTGTTCGACGACATGGCCGCGGTCGGGCTGCACCCCTTCCACGCGCCGTGCGGGGTGATGCTCGACGAGAGCCGGCCCGCGTTCAGCGCGTGCATCCGGTGCGCGACCTGCGACGGGTTCCCGTGCCTGGTCCACGCGAAGTCGGACGCGGACGTCATCGCCGTCCGGCCCGCGATCGAGCACGACAACGTGACGCTGCTGCGGAACACGCTCGTACGGCGCCTCGAGACCGACGCCACCGGCCGCACCGTGACGGCGGTCGTGGCCGAAGTGGACGGCGAGGAGCAACGGTTCGCCGGGGACATCGTCGTCCTGTCGGCCGGTGCGGTGAACTCGGCCAAGATCCTGCTCGCGAGTGCGAACGACCGGCATCCGCACGGGCTCGCCAACGGGTCCGACCAGGTCGGGCGCAACTTCATCTTCCACAACAGCCGTGCCTTCCTGGCGATCTCGACCGAGAAGAACGACACCCGCTTCCAGAAGACGCTCGGGATGAACGACTACTACTTCGGCGACGCCGACTTCGACTACCCGATGGGCAACCTGCAGATGGTGGGCAAGTCGTCGGCACCGATGTACCGCGGTGAGAAGCCGGTCGAGACCCTGCTGGCGCCGACGTTCGCGCTGCGCGACGTCGCCGAGCACGCTGTCGACTTCTGGCTGTCGACCGAGGACCTGCCGGATCCGGACAACCGGGTGACGCTCGACCGGGACGGCAACGTGGTGCTGGCGCACACGCCGAACAACGGCGAGCCGATGGAACAGTTGTACAAGCGGGTCAAGAAGAACCTGGGCAAGCTGGGCATGCACCCGCACCACCTGATCCCGCGCAGCATCTACATGAAGAACGACATCCCGGTCGCGGGCTGCGCACACCAGGCCGGCACCGTCCGGTTCGGGCACGATGCGGCGACCTCGGCGCTGGACAGCGACTGCAAGGCGCACGAGCTCGACAACCTCTACGTCGTCGACACCAGCTTCTTCCCGAGCATCGGCGCGGTGAACCCGGCGCTGACCGCGATGGCGAACGCGCTCCGGGTCGGTGACCACTTGCTGGAGCGGCTTGGTTAGGCCTCAGCGTGGCATACCGATCTCGGCCATGATCTCGACCGCCTCCCCACGCGAGGAGGCGCCGAGCTTGCGGTAGAGCGACTGCGCCTGCGACTTGACGGTGTGCCGCGAGATGTACAGCTGCTCGGCGATCTGCGGGAACGACAGGTGGGTCGGCAGCAAGCGGACCAGTCGCAGTTCGGCCGTCGTCAGCGAGGACATCCCGGCGGCAGCGGCCACGGTGATCTGGTCGACGCGGGTGCGCAGTCGCCCGACGGCCGCCGGCAGGATGCCGAGGTCGGGCCGGCGGCGCAGGATGGTGTGGGCCTGTTCGAGGACGGCATCCGCGCCGGCCGGGTCGACGAGGGCCATGTAGGTCCGGGCGAGTTCGAGCAGGGTCTGGACCGACACACTCGGGAGCGCGTAGGTCAGCAGCGGCCGGAGCTCGGCGGCACGGCGGACGAACTGGCGCGACTCGCGCATCTCACCGCGGCGGGCGGCAGCGTGCGCGGCGACCGCGTAGACCAGGGCACTGGTCCAGTAGGCCTGGAGGTGCCCGGTGTCGACGAGCTCGACGGCGCGCTTGATCATCGCGTCGGCCGCGGCCGGCTCGTCCCGCTCGGCCGCGATCAGGGACTGCTCGGCCAGGACCAGGGCCGCGAGCGGAGTGATGCCGAAGCCGGTCGCTACGTCGTACGCGTGGTTGAACCCGGCGTCGGCGCGCTCGAGGTCGCCCTCGAGCAACCAGGACATCGCCTCCGAATGCAGCATCGTCGCGCGGAACGGGCTGGCCGGACTGAGCCCGTCGAGGGCCAGGGCGCTGTCCGTACGCATCGCCTCGGGTCCCTGCCGGCAGAGGTTGGCCCGCAGGTACGCCAGGGTCGCCGCGACGGTGGTGCCGTCCGGCAAGGTGTCGGTGACCGGGAGACTCTCGGCGACGCCGACCCAGCGCTCAGCCTCGCGCGGCCTGCCGAGCAGGGCGAAGATCAACGCGCCGTGCGCCGCGATCGCGGCGTGGTGCGGGACCCGCGGGCGGCCGTCGAGGAGTTCCATCCAGCCGCGCACAGTGTCGACCCGGCCGCTGGCCCAGACCGGTTGCATGAGTTCCAGGACGAGCCGCGCGACCCGTTCGGTGTCGCCGGCCGCGTCGGCGTGATCGATGGCGGCTTCGGCCATCCCGTTCGCCTCGTACCAGTCGGCGGCACGGGCATGGAGCTCGCCGCCGAGGTCGGAATCGCCACGCCGGAGCTCGGCCTGCAGGAAATCGCGCAGCAGATGGTGATACCGGTACCACTCGCCGCGCCGGTCGAGGGGGACGACCAGCAGGTTGTGGCGTTCGAGATCCTCGAGCATCCGGGCCGACTGCTTCCCGCCGACGACGGCATCGCACAGCGGTCCGCTCATCCGGTCGAGGATCGACGTACGGACGAGGAAGTCCGCCTGGGCGGGGGAGAGCCGCGCCAGCAGCTCGGACCGCAGGTAGTCGTCGACCAGGCGGTCGTCGCCGCTGAAGCTGAAGCCGGTCGCCGGCGAGCCGGACTGGATCGCCAGCGCGGCCAGATAGAGACCGGCCGGCCAGCCCTCGGTACGCCGGACCAGCTCGTCGACCTCGGCGGCGGACACCTCGGCGTCGGCCAGACGCAGCAGCGCGGCCGCTTCGGGCCCGTCCATCGCGAGATTGTCGACGCCGATCTCGAGGATCCGGCGGTCGACCCGCAGCCGGGACAGGGGGATCGGCACGGCATCCCGCGACGCGACGGCGAGCTGCCAGCCGGCCGGTACCCGGAACGCGAACTCGGCGATCGACGTCGAGCAGTCGGAGCTGGTGATCTCCTCGACGTGGTCGAGCACGACCAGCACCGGCGAGCGCAACCCGCTGATCGACTCGACCAGCCGGGGTACGACGTCGACGCCGCCACCGGACGCGGCCAGCACGGTACGCGCGTCCGCGCCCACCGGCTCGATCTGGTCGAGGGCGTCGAGGATGCCCGTCCACAGGGCGACCGGGTCGTTGTCGGAGCGTTCGCACGACACCCAGGCCACCCGCGACCCGAACCGCTCGATCCATTGGGCCAGCACAGTCGTCTTGCCGTAGCCGGGTGGCGCCACCACGGCGACCACCGGCTCGTGCGATTCCATCAAGCGATCGATAACTGCGGTCCGTGGAACCAGGCGCTCACGCCCACCACGGACTCCTGACCCCACGCTGTGGCCCCCAGGGGTCACTGTCGGTGGTGCAACGGGAACGGAGGCTGCATCCGAACCTGTGTCCGGCCCCTGCACGCCGCCGAGGATACGCCAGCTCGGTGAACGCGGGATGGATTCCGCGCGGATCTCGACGTCAGTTCGGGATCCAGGGCTTGCGCCAACCGCCGTACCCGGCCGGTACTTCGTCGGCCGCGGCCGGCCCCCAGGTCCCGGGCTGGTAGGTGTGGATCGGCGTCGGTGCGTCGAGCAGCGGTTGCATCACCCGCCACTGTTCCTCGACGGCGTCCTGGCGCGTGAACCGGGTGCTCTGCCCGGTCATCGCCGCGCGCAGCAGCACCTCGTACGGCGTGGGCCCCTCGCCGCCCTCGGCCGCGAACTCCATGTCGAGCTCGATCGGCGCGATCCGGGCGGTGTCCGTCCGGTGCGCGTCCACCCGGATCTGGACCCCGGTCGATGGATCGAGCTTGATCACCAGCTGGTTCGGCTCGGCGATGTGCCCGCGGGGCCCGAAGCCCAGCCGCGGCGGCCGTTTGAAGACCAGCCGGAGCTCGGTCTGGGTCACCGGCAGCCGTTTCCCGGTGCGGATGAAGAACGGAACACCGGCCCAGCGCCAGTTCTCGATGTCGAGCCGGAGCGCGGCGTACGTCGCGGTGGTGGAACCCTTCGCGACCCCGTCGATGGCGAGGTAGCCGTCGTACTGGCCGCGGACGTAGTGGGCCGGATCGGCCTCCTCGACCGCGCGGAACAGGGCGACCTGCGAGTCCTTCAGCGTGGTCGGATCGCCGCGTGACGGGGGTTCCATCGCGGCCGCCGCGACCACCTGCATCAGGTGGTTGACGACCACGTCGCGCAGCGCGCCGACCGGGTCGTAGAAGTGGCCGCGGTCCTCGACGCCGAAGTCCTCCGCCATGGTGATCTGGACACAGTCCAGATAATTGCGGCTCCACAACGGCTCGAGGATGGCGTTCGCGAACCGCAGATACAGGATCTCCTCCAGCCCCATCTTCCCGAGGTAGTGGTCGATCCGGTACAGCTGCGACTCGTCGACGTACTGGTGCAGCTCGTCGGCCAGGTCGCGAGCCGACTGCTGGTCGTGGCCGAACGGCTTCTCGACCACGACCCGGGCGCCGGTGGTCAGCCCGGCCTCGGACAGCCCCTGCACCACCCGGCCGAACAGGAAGGGCGGGATCTCGAGATAGAAGACCGGCGTCTTGGCACCCTTGATCGCCTGGCCGACACGCTCGTACACGGACGCGTCGGTGAAGTCGCCACCGACGTACGAGAGCCGGTCCGCGAAGCTGTCGAAGACGGCCTTGTCGATGGTGACGCCGGTGCCCTCGATCGACGTCCTGGCCCGGTCGACCAACTGCTCGAGGGTCCAGTCGTCGGCCGCCACCCCGACGATCGGGCAGTCGAGCAGACCGCGCGCCTCCAGTTGGTACAGCGAGCGGAACGTCATCACCTTGGCCAGATCACCGGTGATCCCGAAGATCACCAGGACGTCCGCGGCCGGTGCCTGTGAGCCCGTCGGCGTCAGTGTCATGCCGGCCTCCTTCGATGCCGGGAGATCAACCTGCGGTCACAGGTCAGCCTCGTCCGCCGGCCGGCCGCACGGCATCACCCCGAACGGGTGATTCGGGCGTCCCGCGCCGGTCGTGAAGGTGGCGGGGGACGGCGCCGGTGGGTCAGTTCACCGTCCGGCGACGCCTGCGGGGAGCGGCCTCGTCGGGCGTCTCGGTCGGCTCGGACGCCGCCTGGAGGTCGTGGTAGGCCTTGCGGGTGTGCTCGGTGTGCTCGCGCATGATCTGGGCCGACTTGTCCTCGTCGCCCTCGCTGATCGCCTTCACCAGGCGGCTGTGCTCCCGCCACGAGGCGGCGCCGCGGACCGGGGCGACCGGGGTGTAGTACCACCGGACGCGGCGATCCACCTGGGCCGCGAAGTCGACCAGGAAGCGGTTGCCGGACATCTCCGTGATCAGGCTGTGCAGCTCGCCGTTCGTCCGCACCGTGGCGTCGATGTCGCCGGCCTCCTGGCACGCCGTGCCGACCTTGCAGAGCTCGCGGAGCTTGGCCACGTCCTCCTTGCTCGCGTGCCGGGCCGCGAGCCGCGCGGACTCCGACTCCAGCGCCGCGCGGGCCGCGAGCAACTGGTCGACCTCGTCCTCGGCGGGCACGTGCACCATCGCGCCGAATCCCGGCCGCAGGTCCACCCAGCCCTCGTTGTTGAGCCGCTGCAGGGCCTCGCGCACCGGCTGCCGGGAGACGCCCAGCAGCCCGGCCAGCTCGACCTCCACGAGGTGCCGGCCGCGCTCGAGCGTGCCGTCGATGATCATCTCGGTCAGGGCCTCGTAGACGGACTCGCGCAACGGCGTCGGCCGCTTGACGTGCCGCACCCCGGCCGGTTCCGCTCCCGCACTGATGGTGGTCATGAGGTCCTTCCCGCTACTGACACTGGAGACAGCATGGCACTTGGTAGACAGTCTACCAAGTGCCATGACCGGACAGAGTGTTTTCGCGCCTGGTCAGGCGGCCGACTCGTCGGCGCGCTGCTGGTCGTCCTCGCCGGTCAGGCGAGCGAGCTCGGCATCCAGGTCCACGGGGTTGTTCAGCTCGTGCTGCAGCTCCGGGGCATCCGGGAACTGCGGGCGAGCCGCCAGAGCGCCGAACCTACGGGTGAAGATCATTTCAGTCCTTCCTTGAATTCTGGCTTCTGTATACATTCAACCAGGCGTACTGACCGGTTATGCCCGCGTCTCACGTGATCCCGGTTACGGAGGACGTGATCCCGCTTACACACGGCTCGAGTAGCTGTGCGCGCCGGCGGTGATCGCGAGCTTGAGGTTCGGGGCCATCGCGATCCGCTCGGCGGTCAGATACGCCGGCCAGAACACACACTCCCGAGCAATGCGCCCGGCGTGAAGTCGATCGACTTCGGAGTCGGTGCGGTCTGGCCGCCCGGGTAGCGGTCGATGGTGGGGATGTCGTCGCCTGCGTACGACGTCGGGTAGCCGCCGGGCGGGTCGTCGTACAGGACACGGAGAAGCTTCGCCATGCTGTGGAATCTCCTTGGTATGAAGGGACTTCCACAGTCGCGGCGTCACGGTCCGACGGTCAAAGACTTGCTCGCTATGTCGAGATAGCCGGAACCCATCAGATGCACGTCGAGCAATTGGTCGAGCGCGGTGTGGACACCGGCCTGCCGGGCGACGTCGAGCAACGCACGGGCCAGCACTGGCTCCGGACTGCGTGCCGCGATCACCAGACCGACCCGCGGGCCGTGGGCCGGACTCTTCAGCGGTACGACGCGCATCCCGTCGGGCACTCCGAACATGTGCAGCCAGGCGTGCGAGATCACGGTCGACCAGTGGTTGCCGTGCAGGTGGCTGTAGAGACCGGAGACGGTGTCGCTCTCGATCGACGGTGTGGCGGTGACGCCGTCGTCGGTGAAGTAGCCGTTCATGATCCGCCGGTTGCGCATGTCGGGGGAGAGCAGGCAGAGCGGCAGTGCGGCGACCTGGGCCCAGGTTGCCACCGGCAACTCCGCCAGCTCGGAGTGCTTCGGGGTGAGGAGCAGGTACCGCTCCTCGTACAGCGGGGTCTTCCGGACCTGGCCGAGCGTGTCGTCGTCCAGGTAGGTCATCGCCACGTCGAGATCGAACTCGGCTAGCTTCTGGGTGATGTCCCGCGACGACAGCGACTCGAGGGTGACCCGGGCATTGGTGTGCCGCTCGCAGAACGGGGTGGTGAGCAGCGAGACGACGGGCATCGCGGTCGGGATCGCGCCGAGCCGGAGTGTGCCGGTCAGGCCGCCGCGCAGCATCGAGAGCTCGTGCCGGAGCGCGTCCTGCTCGGCCAGGATCCGCTGCGCCCAGAGCAACACCCGTTCGCCCTCGGGGGTGAGCCCCTCGAACCGGCGGCCGCGACGAACGATCGGTACGTCGAGCTCCTGCTCGAGCTTGCGGATCGCGGCGGACAACGACGGCTGGGACACGTAGCAGGCATCCGCGGCCCGGGCGAAGTGCTTCTCCCGGGCGAGGGCGACGAGGTACTCCAGCTGGCGGAGCAGCATCAGCGACCTCGCGATGGTGTGCAGTCGTCTGTATACATAAACCAACTGTAGTGAGGACCGGCGGGACCCCGGAAGGTCTCGGATCCCTCGGTCGTGTCGTGTGAGGTGGATCACACGCGCCGGGTGTCTGTCCGCGGCCGGCCCGATCGACGGAGGAGCAGAGAGACTCGTCGACAAGGAGCTGTGATGGACAAGGTTGTCTCGAAGGACGGCACCGAGATCGCGTACGACGTGAGCGGCCGCGGACCCGGTCTGGTGCTGATCGCCGGTGCGTTCACCGATCGGTCGTTCTACACCCAGTACGCCGAGGAGCTGTCGTCCGCGTTCACGGTGGTCAACTACGACCGGCGTGGGCGCGGTGACTCCGGCGACACGACGCCGTACGCCGTGGAGCGGGAATGGGAGGACCTGGAGGCGGTGCGCTCGGCCACCGACGCGCGGTTCGCCTGTGCGTTCTCGTCCGGGGTGATGGTGCTGCTGCAGGCCGAGCTGCCGTTCGAGAAGCTGGCGATCGTGGAGCCGCCGTTCCGGGTCGAGGGCGCGCCGCCGGCACCCGAGCGGTACCTCGAGCGGCTCCAGGAGTTCGTCGACGCCGGCAACCCCGGTGGGGCGGCCGAGCTGTTCATGGTCGAGGCCGTGGGGCAGCCGAAGGAGGTGGTCGAGCAGATCCGGCAGACGCCGATGTGGGCCGGCCTGGAGGCGATGGCCCACACCCTCGTGTACGACGGGCTGCAGATGCGGGACAGCGCCGTACCGGTGGAGCTGCTGCGGGCGACCTCGGAGGACACCTTGGCACTGTTCAGCAACGCCAGTCCGGAGTGGCTGAAGGACTCGGTCCGGCAGGCTGCGGCCGCGCTGCCGAACGGGACGGTCCAGGGGCACGACGGGACGTTCCACACGATCCCGGCCGACACGCTGGCGCGCGTACTGAAGGGCTATTTCCTCAGTGCGTGAACCGGATGCCGCCTGCGGTCCAGTACACGCTTGAGCGGCTGCTCGACCCCGTAGTGCATGGAGGCGGCGAGACCCACCATGGCGATCATCGTGGCGGCGACCAGGAGGACGTGGTTCACCTGGTCGCCGAGCCGCTCGAAGATGATGAAGCCGATGTGCGCGTGCACCAGGTACAGCGGGTAGGTGAGGGCGCCGAGAACCGCGAACCACGGCCTGCCGAGCCGCTGGGTCAGCTTGAGGGCGACCGCCAGCATGATCGCGAAGATGACCACGATGATCGCGACGACGGCCGGCCGGTGGATCTCGGTGTGGTAGCGCAGGCCGACCCGGTCCGCGAAGCCGATGCCGCGGTAGACCGCGTTCCCGAGCGAGATCGCCACGATCAGGAGAGTCTGTGGACTCGCGCCGTACCGGTGGATCAGGCCGAGCGCCATCCCGGCGATGAAGTAGTGGGAGAACTGGGTGTTCAGCACCAGATCGGTTGCGTGCGGCAACAGTCCGGCCTGGAAGGCGAAGGTCGCGGCCAGCCAGGCCCAGAGGAAGATCGTGACCCGGCGGCGGGTGATGCCGATCCAGGTCAGGACCAGGATCATCGCGTAGAACCGGACCTCGGCCCACAGCGTCCAGTAGACGACATCGACGTTCTGGATGTTGGGCAGCGAGTTGAACATCGTCAGGTTGGCCAGGTACTGCGGCAGCGAGACGGGGAACCGTCCACGGCTGAGGCTGACGGACACGATGGTCGTGAGCGTGACGGCGATCCAGTACACCGGGTAGAGCCGGACGGCCCGCGAGATCAGGAACGAGCGCGGGCTGCGGTCCCAGGCGCTGAGCAGCACGACGAACCCGCTGATCGTGAAGAACAGATCGACGCCGAGGTAGCCGTACCGCGCGACCACGTCGGCGTGTGGGAAGTGCAGCGTGGAGAGTCCGCCGGCGTACGCGGAGAACAGGTAGTGGTACGCCATTACCGAGACAGCGGCGACGATCCGCAGCAGATCGATCTCGTGAAGCCGGGCTGATCGGGTTGGTTCCACGGCTCCACTAGATCGCACGTGGGCGGGACGATCGTCAGTCCACGGCCTGATCCGGGGTGCGACCTGTGGATGACGTCAGGCGCGCACCGATTCGGGGTGCTCGGCAACCAAATGGTTGTACGCAGCAATGATCTCGGCGGGCACCTCGACGTGGTCGATGAAGTTCTTCCCCCGCGGCCCGTAGCCCTCGGGGTCGTTCCGCAGCCGCCTGATCTCACCGAGCACGAGCGATCGGAACCGCTCGCGACTCCAGATCTCTGTCTGACCTGGACCCGCGCTCACCTGCCCAGGCCCGACCCACGGGATCAGCGGCGCGTGGCTGATCAGGTCCGTGCCGGGCAGATCGGCGAACGAGCGCTCGAAGCATGCGTGCGTACGGCGTTGCATGGTCGGATCCTGAATCAGCAGCAGTGTCTGCGGCTCGTCGATCATCCGGCGGGTGAACTCCGCGTTCTCACCACAGTTGGTGGACCGATCCTCGACCAGGATCGCCGCCGGCGGGACGTCGTACCCGATCAGCAGGTCGCGGAAGACATGCGACTCCGGCCGGCTGCGCGTCTCGACGTCCAGCCCGCGTCGGTGGACGGCCGCTTCGAGATGGTCGGTCGAGTGGCCGATCCCACCGCTCACCAGGATGCGCGGCGCAACGCCCTCGTGGTGCAGGCCCGCCGCGACCTCGACCGACTCGAGGACGGCCGAGCCCATCAGCACGATCACGTCGACCGGTCGCTCGATCGGATCGCGACGCGCCAGGTACCGCGCGATCAGCGCCTCGACGCGGTCCTCTGACATCAGTTCGGTAGGCGCATCGGCATCAAGATGTACGCCGAGTCCGCAGACCGACTGTCGTCGGGGGAGCGGAGGCCGGTGAGATTCGCCGGCTTCGTCGGCTGGGTGAAGGCGAAGTGCGCGATCGGCGCACCCAGCGAGGCGAGCCCGTCGAGCAGGTAGCCCGCGTTGAATCCGGCCACCACCGGCTCGCCGGTGAGTGTCGCCTCGACCGACTCCGACGCCTGCGCCTCCTCGCCGTTCCCGGCGTCCAGCGTCGCCGCACCGTCCGCGAAGGTGATCCGGACCGGCGCCGTCCGCTCGGCCACCAGCGCGACCCGTTTGACCGCCTCGACGAGCGTCGCCGTGTCCACGGTCACCGTGCTGACGAGCGCGCTCTCCGCCGGGATCAGGCTGCGGACCTTCGGGAAGTCGCCGTCGATCAGTCGGCTCGTCGCCCGCCGGCCGCCACCCTCGAACCCGATCAACCCGTCCCCTGTGCGGGTTGAACCGAGCGCGAGAGTGAGTTCCTGGTGGGCCATCGCCTTGGCCACGTCGGCGAGCAGCTTCGCCGGGATCAGTGCGTTCGCCTCGCCGTCCGGATCGACCGGCTCCCACGGGAACGTCCGTACGGCGAGGCGGTAGCGGTCGGTCGCGAGCAGAGAGACGGTCGCCCCGCGGATCTCCACCCGGATCCCGGTGAACACCGGCAGCGTGTCGTCCCGCCCGGCGGCACTCACCACCTGCATGACAGCCCGGGCGAACACGTCCCCGTCGACCACACCACTCGCCGCGGGCACTTCGGGCAGCGCCGGATACTCGTCCAGGGGCAGGGTGTGCAGCACGAATCGGGAGCTCCCGCTCGTCACCTGCACCCGCGCCGCGTCGCCGCTCAGGTCCACCGAGTCCCGCGGCATGCTGCGGCAGATGTCCGACAACAGCCGCCCCGACACCAGGAACCGCCCGTCGTCCGCGACCTCCGCCGGCACACTCACCTGCGCAGAGCTCTCGTAGTCGAACCCGGACAACGTCACCTGACCGTCCGCCGCGTCGACCACCATCCCGGCCAGGATCGGCACACTCGGCCGGCTGGGCAGCCCCTTCGCCACCCATCCAACCGCTTCGGCCAGCACCTCACGACCAACCCGAACCTTCATCCGCACTCCTCCCCAACGAGAACCTCGACTCAATCACCCCCCACCGACAATTCCGAAGCTGATCCGGGTCACCTGGTTCGCCTGGCCCCGGCTCAACACGACTGCGGACGCAGCCCCGGGTACGACGTGTCCTGGATTGTCGGCGGCCTTCGCCAGAAGCTCCGGCCAGCGACGGCAGTGCGTCGCCATGCTTCCGGCCCGCACGACCCGGCCACGCACCCACTGCCCATCACGAGCCACGTCCCCCGGCACATCAAGCAACACCAGATGGAGAGGCAGTCCGGACCTCTTCGCCCGCCAACCGAGCAGCTGCCGGACCCAGGGCCGGGTAGCGCAGTCATGCACCACCAGCGGGCCTCCGCCCGTCCGCATCGCCTTCCGCACGAGGGCGTAGTACGTGAGATGCAGCAACGGACGCCACCAGGCGTACGGCAGGACTCGGAGGAACGGCATCCAGCGCGCCCGCAGCCGTTCGGAGTCGTACACGCGGACGCCGCCGTACTCACCGCCCACGGGATAGAGCCGCCGGAGCAGCGTGGTCTTGCCGGCGCCCGGGATCCCGGCGAGCACCACCACGGCGTCCGGCGGGTACTGCAACACGGTGGGTCGGCGCAGCTCTGGTCGTGTGGTCTCGGGTCGTTTTCTCTCGGCGGTCGGCAGGGCCGTCATCGTCTCGTCCTCTCGTCGGGACTTTCGTTCCTCAACGCAGGTGAGACGCAGCCCGTTCCGCGATCGAGTCGCGGAACGGCTAAGAAGTCCTTAGGAATTAGCTGAGAGCGGGGCCTTGCTCTCAGGGGCGGTGTGCTCCTTCGGGCCTGGAACGGGGAGCACATACGTGATCACGAAGGCCACCGCGACAGCCACCACGACTTGCGGCGTCACCGACACGCCATCGGCGCCGAGCAACAGGGTGGCCAACAGCGTGGCGGTCAGCGGCAGCCGCAGCATCGCGGCGCACATGGCTCCGATGCCCATACCGATCGCCGGTGCCAGACTCATGCCGGGCAAGTCCGCCGCGAGGACACCCAGCACCGCACCGGTGAACATGGCGGGGAAGACCGGTCCGCCACGGAACGCGCTGAGCGAGAGCCCGTACGCCAAGGTCTTGCAGACAGCGAGCAGGATCAGTACGCCGACCGAGTAGTCCGCGGCGTCCTCGACCAGTTCGGGCAGCGCCTCCTGGCCGGAGAACAACACCTGGGTGAAGCTGTTGTCGGAGACCACCTGGTAGACCATCGCCGTCAGGCCGATGGCCAGGCCGAGAGCCGCCGTCACCAGCACCCGGTTCAGATGAACGATCGGACGCAGCGACAGCCCAATCCAGCGGATCGCCCAGCCCAGGAGGGCACCGGCCGCGCCCATGGGCAGCGCCCAGGCCATCGTGGCCAGGGTCGGATCCACCGCCGGCGGCACCGTGGTGAGGGCCAGCGAGAAGCTGCCGAGTCCCGTCCAGTTGTCCAGACCGACGAAGACCAGAGCGCCGACGCCGGAGGCCAGCAACCCTGGCAACGCCACGAGGCTGAGCGTCGCACCCCCGATCCCGGCGGCCTCCATGATCAGGAAGGCGCCGAGCACAGGGGAACCGAGCAGCGTACTGATCGCCGCGAAGCTGCCGGCCGACGCCATAATCGTCAGCGCCATCGGCGGCGCGTCCTTCTTGACCAGGTGCACGGTCAGCGCCGCGAGCCCACCACCGATGGCAATGAGAGGAGCCTCCGGCCCGAGGACTGCGCCGAGTCCGAGCGTGGCCAGCGCGGCCAGGATGATGCCGGGGAGGTCCCGGTCGGCCGACGGACCTCCGCCGGTCTTGAACCCGAAGGCGGGCGAATGGCCCGCGTTGCCCGGCAGGTACCGGATGGTCGCTCCGACCAGCAGCCCGCACAGCACCAGCCAGGGCACCGGCCACCACGCGGGCGAGCCTCCGGTGAAGAGATCCTGCGGAAGATCGTCGAACAGGTACTCCTGGATCGCGCTGACCAGCGCCAGGAACCCGTACGCGATAGCCGAGATCGGAATGCCCAGCAGCGCGGCCAGCAGCAGCGCCGACAGATACTGCTTCGACCTGATGACCGCATGCGGATCCATCTGCGCCGGCCCGGACGGTGGTGCGTGCGTCGTCACGATGAGACTCCCCTCAGGTGCGCCTCCACCATCAGGTCACGAGTCCCCGCCCGCATCGTCCCGCCCGGATGATCGCCACCAACAGACGTCCCCGGCCATCAAAGAGCGCGCCCGGCAGGATTCGAACCTGCGACCAACGGATTAGAAGTCCGACGCTCTATCCAGCTGAGCTACGGGCGCGTGGCAGGGACGAGTCTCTCAGATGGGCGGGTGATCGCGCCTCCGGGTTCCCGGGTATGTCGTCGCGGGGAGCGTCGTACGGCGGGAAAAATACAGGCTTGTCGTTCCATCCCGGTAACGCTGAGTGGGTGGTTCTGACACCCGGTCTGCTCCCCAACTAGGCTTCGGGCATGAGTTACCCCTCACCAGGCCCGGCCGGCTCGCCGCAACCCGCGGCGGGGTCGGCGTACTCGCCCGGCGGACCGTACCCGCAGCCGAACGTGCGCGGGACCCACCCGATCCCCGGGCAGCGGCGCAACCAGGGCATCCTGATCGGCATCGTGATCGCGGTGGTCTTCGCGATCGCGGGCCTGGTGATCTTCGGCATCGTGGCCAAGTCGACCGGCGCGGGCGGCTTCACCTGGGGGCTGGTGTTCGCGTTCGTCCCCGTCATCCCGGTGATCGCGCTGTATCTGTGGCTGGACCGTTACGAGCCGGAGCCGACCAAGTACATTCTGTTCGCGCTCTGCTGGGGTGCGTTCATCGCCACCCTGGCCGCGATCTTCATCAACACCGAGGTGTCGCACCGGCTGGCCGAGACCGGCGTCGGTGGCGACCGGTCGGCCGTGTTCGTCGCGCCGCCGGTGGAGGAGTTCGCCAAGGGGTCCGTGATCCTGCTGCTGGCGCTGGTCCGGCGGAAGGAGTTCGACGGCATCATCGACGGGCTCGTGTACGCCGGGATGGTGGGCGTCGGGTTCGCCTTCACCGAGAACATCCTCTACTACGGACGCATCTTCAACACGCTGTCCGAGGAGTCCGGGAGCGACGCCGGCCTGCGGGGCGCGTTCGTACTGTTCGTCATCCGCGGACTGATCTCGCCGTTCGCCCATCCACTCTTCACGTCGTTCACCGCCATCGGAATCGGTGTGGCCATACGGCATCGAAGTACGGCGGTCCGTTTCCTCGCCCCGGTCGTCGGGTACTTGGCCGCAGTACTGGCCCACGGACTCTGGAACGGTGGCGCCAGCTGGGCCGGGGGAGGGGGCTTCATCACCGTCTACCTGTTCCTGATGGTGCCGATCTTCATCGGCATGGTCGTGTTCGCCCTGGTGATGCGGTCCCGGGAGGGACAGATGATCGCGTCCCGGCTGTACGACTATGTGCGGTTCGGCTGGCTGGTCCCCCAGGACGTACCCCTGATCGCGACGCTGCGCGGACGCAAGGCGCTGCGGCAGAACGCGAAGCGATACGGGCCCCAGGCCGAGGCGGCCGCGAAGGCCTTCCAGCAGAACGCGACCGAACTGGCGTACCTGCGGGACAAGATCGTCCGCCAGGTGATCGGGCCGGACGCGCTGGAGACCGAGAAGCAGCTGCTCGACGAGCTGCGGGAGCGGCGGCCGAGCGTGCCGTTCCCCCCGATGCCGGCGTTCGCTCAGGCGGCGCCGCAGTTCCAGAGTGTCCCCGGCGGCCCGATGCCCGGAGGTCCGATGCCCGGCGGTCCGATGCCGGGCGGTCCTGTGCCCGGCGGTCCTGTGCCGGGTGGGCCGCCTGGTCCCGGTGGTCAGCCGGCGGGCGGTCAGCTGCCCGGCGGTCAGGCGCCGGGTGGGTCCGGGAGCGGGCCGTACGCCGGTGCGGGGCCGGCCGGATACCCGCGTCCGCAGGATAGTTATCCACAGCCTCAGCCGGGGTATCCCTCGGGTCAACCCGGCTACCCAGCGGGCCAGCCCGGTTACCCACCGGGACCCCCTGCTCAGCAAGGACCGCCGGGGGGATACGGTCCGTATCCACCATCGCAGTGACTGCCACCCGTCCACGCCGCCAAACGGGAACACGATGACTTTGCTTCTGCGCTGTCCGACCGGGCACTCTGTGCTCGTGGGCGGACGCCGTGGCTGACATCAGGTCAGCAGCTGGTGAAGGTTCGGAGCCGCGGGTTCCGAGCCAGGATCAGCCTGCCCAGGAGCTGGCCAACCTGATCGCCCAGTCCAGCGCGCAGTCCGATGCCAAAGGCAAAGGCTTCTGGCGCCGCCGCCGCCGCAAGAACCCCCAACCAGCCACCAGTACGACGGACGCCGAGGGCACCCCGGTTCCCGCCGCGGGTACGCCGGTTCACGAGGACACCGCGGAGCCCGCGAGTACGCCGCCCGCCGCCACCTCACCCGAAGCCGACGGCCAGGCGACCACATCCGCCGAAGCCACGGCCGCTGCAGCCACGCCCGCCCCCGCGGAGAAGCCGAGCCCCGAAGCCGACGCGCCCGAGTCCGAGGCGGCCGACCCCCAAGCGGCCCCCACCCCCGAGGCCAGGGCCGGCGACGACGCCAAGCCCGCCTCAGGAGACGAGCCAACCGCCGCCTCCACCGACGTGCCGGCCCGGGACGAGGCCGAGTCAACCCCCGAGGTAACCAACAAGGCCACGTCCGACGCGTCTGACGAAACGCCGTCCGACGCGGCTGATGCGACGCAGGCCGACGCAGCCGAGGCCACGCAGGCCGATGCTGTCGCAGCTGCGGCCGGGACCGCCGGGGCAGCGGCCGCGCCAGCGCGCCCGACTGTCGGTGTCGTGTACGAGCCGGACGAGTCTCCGGACGGGTTTCCGCTCGACTACGGCAACATCATCGTCGGCCTCCCCAAACAAGCCGGGAAGTCAGACGCCCAGCCCGCAGCCGACGCCTCCACCACCGACGCCACAGACGGAGCTCCGGCCGCGGCTGACGCGGGTGTAGACGGTGATTTCACCGACGAGCCCGCCGGGGTCGGGGCGGGCGAGTCGGCAGGAGACACCGAGCCGACCGCTGAGACTGCTTCCGAGCCGTCGACTGAGGCGGCGACCGAGCCGGCTGAGGATGCGCCCGCCGAGCAGGGCGAGGTCGACTACGAGGTAGACGGCAACAAGACACCAGCCGCCGAGACCGACGAACACGCCGCCGACGCCGGCTCCGAAGGCTCAGATCAGCCCGCGACCGAGCAGGACGGGTCCGGGCAGGACGGCGCCGTGCAGCCCGGTGAGGCTGCGGAGGCTGGATCTGCTGGAACGGGTGAGCCCGCCGCCGAGCAGGCCGGGGATGCTGAGCTGGTCAACGACCAGGCTGAGGCTGACGAGTCCGCCGACGCTGCAGCGGATGAGTCTGCTGGAGAGGCTGAGCCCGCCGGCGAGCAGGCCGGGGATGCTGAGCAGGTCAACGACCAGGCTGAGGCTGACGAGTCCGGCGACGCTGCGGCGGATGAGTCTGCTGAAGAGGCTGAGCCCGCCGGCGAGCAGGCTGATGATGCGTCGGCTGAGCACGGTGGAGCTGACGAGGCTGCCTCGAAGAAGCGTGGGAAGAAGGGCCGGGCCGCTAAGGCTGGCGAGGGCGGCGAGGCGGACGGCGAGAGCGCGCCGGCTGCTGAGGGTGAGGCGGCTGGCTCGGAGGAAGGCGCTACAGGCGCCACCTCTGAGGGCTCGGACGAGCCCGCCGCCGAGCAGACCGAGGGTGGAGCCGGCGAGGGTGGCTCCGAGGCTGACGGCGAGAGTGGGCCGACTGCTGAGGCCGAGGAGAGTGCGTCGGAGGATGGTGCTGCCGAGGCTGCCTCCGAGGGCTCGGATGAGTCGGTCGGCGAGCAGGCCGAGGGTGGGGCTGGCGAGGCAGGCTCAGAGGACGGACCGGCTGCTTCTGGCGCTGCGGGCCGCGCACCAGCTGAGGCTGAAGGTGGGACCACGGAGGGTGCCTCGGGTGCGGAGGCTGACCGTGGAGCCGCGCGGGACGCCTCCGGTGCGGAGGCCGGCGAGGGGGCTGGGGCGGGTGGCCCGGCTGCTGATCCTGAGGAGGACGCAGTTGAGGAGCTGACTGCGGAGGAGTTGGCTGAGCGGTTGGCGGCTGAGCAGGCTGCTATGGCTTTGATTACGGCGTTGATGAAGTTGCGGGGGGCGTTGGCGAGTAGTCAACTGCCGTTGGATGTGGTGGGGGCTGACGAGGCTCGGCAGCAGCAGAAGACGATGCTGGATCAGCTGGATGACTACCTGCTGCCGCGGTTGGTGCAGTTGGAGGCGCCGGTGCTCGCGGTGGTCGGTGGGTCGACCGGTGCGGGGAAGTCGACGCTGGTGAACACCGTCATCGGGAAGGTGGTCAGCGAGCCGGGTGTGCTGCGGCCGACGACGCGGTCGCCGGTGTTGATCCATCACCCGGACGACGCGGACTGGTTCGTCGGTGATCGGGTCCTGCCGGACATGGCGCGGACGAGCTCCGACAGACCGGGCGGCATGGAGGATGCGGGTCAGCTGCGGTTGGTTGCCGCTGACACCGTTCCGCGCGGCCTCGCGATCCTGGACGCGCCGGACATCGACTCTGTCGTCGAGGCGAACCGTGATCTCGCCACCCAGCTGCTCGGCGCGGCCGATCTCTGGCTGTTCGTCACCACCGCCGCCCGGTACTCCGATGCTGTCCCGTGGGACTTCCTGCAGAGCGCCTCGGACCGCAGTACAGCGGTCGCCGTCGTCCTGGACCGCGCTCCCGGCGAGACCATCGACGACATCACCGGACACCTGGCGCAGATGTTGCTCGAGCGCGGCCTGGGTGACTCGCCGTTGTTCTCGATCCAGGAGACGGTTGTCGACAGCAACGGAATGCTGCCGGCCGAGACCGTTGCCTCGATCAAGGACTGGCTGGAAGACCTGGCCGCCGACGCGGAGGCCCGGTCGGCTGTCGTCCGCCGCACTCTGCAGGGCGCGGTCAGCGCGATGGTGAAGAAGACGGCGCCGTTCGCGACCGCGGTCCGGGCCCAGTCGGACACTGCCATCGAGCTGCGGTCGGTCGCCGAGTCGGCGTACGACCAGGCTGTGCAGGACCTCGCCAAGGCGGCCCAGGACGGAACGATGCTGCGTGGCGAGGTGCTGGCCCGCTGGCAGGAGTTCGTCGGCACTGGTGAGCTTCTGAAGGGCCTGCAGACCAACGCCGGCCGCTTGCGCGACAAGGTCAAGAGCTCGCTCGGCAACAAGCCCGCGGAGACACGGGACGTCAACGACGCGATCGAGTCCGGCCTGGAGTCGCTGCTGCGGGAGCATGCCGCGGAGGCGGCCGAGCGGGCCGAGAAGGCCTGGCAGGCGAGCGCTGCCGGACGCCAACTGCTCGTCGTCGGCGGCCCCGAGCTCGGCGCGATGTCCGAGGAGTTCCCGGCCGCTGCGGGTCGGGCCGTCCACAAGTGGCGGGCCTACGTGCTCGACCTGGTCCGCAAGGAAGGCGCCGACAAGCGTTCGACCGCCCGCATCCTCGAGTACGGCGTGAACGGGCTGGGTCTCTCGCTGATGGTGGCGACCTTCGCCAGCGGAGCCGGGATCCCGAAGGCAGCCGAGGCCAGCGCGGGGATCGGTAGTGCGGTCGTCGCGCAGAAGCTCCTGGAGGCGGTCTTCGGCGACACGGCCGTACAGACCCTGGTCGAGAAGGCGCGTGAAGACCTTGACGGTAAGGTTCATGCCCTGATGGATGCCGAATTCGCCCGCTATCTGGCTGTCCTTGACCAGCATCCGGTCGATCCCGAGACGGCCAGGCAACTGACGGAGGCCGCGCGCGCGGTGGAGGACTGCACGTGACGGAAACGGTGGATACGATCGAGACCCCGGTCCGGGGTGCGACCGACGTCCTGAAGAAGATCGATGCCATCGAGGCGGCCGCGAAGGCCGGCCAGGGCCGGTTGGATCCGGTGGTGCTCACCGAGGCCACGCAGATCGTTGACCGGTCCGGGCAGCGCCTGCGGATGTCCGGCGAGCTGACGGTGGTCGCGCTGGCCGGTGCGACCGGCTCGGGCAAGTCGTCGCTGTTCAACACGATGACCGGGCTCGACCTGGCCGCGATCGGCACGCGTCGCCCGACCAGCTCGATGCCGCTCGCCTGTGTGTGGGGCGAGGAGCCGGCCGGCGAAGTGCTGAACTGGCTGGGCATCCCGCGCCGGCACCAGGTGCAACATCGCAGCTCCCTCGAGGAAGCACAGTCCGAGGATCTGGATGGTCTGGTCCTGCTGGATCTTCCCGACCATGACTCGACCGAGGTCGAGCACCGCCTGATCGTCGACCGGCTCGTGGAGCTGGTCGACATGCTCGTGTGGGTGGTGGATCCGCAGAAGTACGCCGATGCCGCGCTGCACAACCGGTACATCAAACCGTTCGCCTCGCATTCCGGGGTGATGGTGTTCGCGCTGAACCACATCGACAAGCTGACGCCGGACCAGCGGAAGAGCTGCGTCAACGACCTCGACCGGCTGCTCAAGTCGGACGGCCTGAAGTCGCCGACGGTCGTCGCGACCTCCGCGGTCAGTGGCGACGGTCTGGACGAGCTGCGTTCCCTGCTGGTCAAGCGGGTCAGCAACAAGCGCTCCGCCCGCGAACGCCTCGCCGCTGATGTCGACCGGGTATCGGACCGGATGGCGAGCCAGTGCGGCACCGCCAAGACGCCGGAGATCGCCCAGAGCGACATCACCGAGCTCGTCGACGCACTGTCCGACGCGAGCGGTCTGTCCGTCGTGGTCGATGCCGTACGGCGTTCGTACCTTCAGCGGGCTCGGGCGGCGACGGGATGGCCGTTGACCAAGTGGCTCGGACGGTTCCGTCCGGATCCGTTGCGGCGGCTGCACGTCGACCAGGTCTCGCGTCAGCAGGGCAAGGCGTTGCGCAAGTCCGCGTCCAACGAGGTCGCGATCGCCCGGTCTTCGTTGCCTGCGGCAACTCCAGTACAGCGGGCCCGGATGGACAGCGCCGTACGCAACATCACCACCAAGGCCGCGGAGGGTCTGTCTCGTCCGTGGGCGGACTCGGTGCGCTCGGCGATTCGTCGCCGGGAGGAGTCGCTCGGCGACGAGCTCGACCAGGCAGTCGCGCGGACCGACCTTGGCGCGTCCAACAACCCTGGCTGGTGGGGCGCTGCTCGGTTCGTCCAGTGGGTGCTGTTCCTGATCACGCTGGGCGGTGGCATCTGGCTGGCCGCGCTGCTGGTGGCTCGGATCGCCGGCCTGGACGACCCGCCGCTGCCGGAGTGGAACGGGATCCCCTACGCGTGGATCATGCTGGTCGGTGGTGCCGTCCTCGGACTCGCGGTCTCGTTCGCCTGCCGTCTCTTCGCGACCAACGGCGCCGCTCGTCGCTCGCGGCTGGTGGCCAAGGCGCTCCGTGAAGAGCTCGAAAAGGTTGCCGACAGCCACGTTGTGGCGCCGGCCCGCGAAGAGCTCGAGGCCTACACCACCTGCCGCGACAACCTCGCCATCGCTCGCGACTGACAGCAAGCCCATCGCACGACTGCCGGTGCGCGCTCGCGTGGTCGTGCGGTAGGCAGGCGCGACCCCGCGTCGTTCGGGCGCGCCTGCCTGGTGGGTCAGACTTCGGTGCCCGGGGCGAACTGGGCCATGGAGATCTTGGCGGCTTCGGCGAGGTCCTCTTCGGAGGTCGTGCCCGAGGAACGGACGGCTTCGATCCACGCGCGGACCGACTGCTCGCTGAACTTGATGACCTCGGGGGTCTCGGCCAGCTCGACCGGGTTGTTGTCCTCGGGCAGATCGCCGGAGACGTAGAGCGCGAGCGCGAGGATGCCGCCGTCCCAGCCCGGCCCGACCCAGAGCGCGCCGGAACCGCCGGGAGCCGGTGCCTCGCCCATCCAGTGCTCGAGCTCGAGCTCGGTCGACGCGCCGGAGCCCGGCAGCAAACGGAGCTCCAACAGGCTGGTGGGGCCGCCGAAGGTGACCTTGAAACGTTCGGGCGGCTCGCATTCGAGGATTTCTCCGCCGGCGTTGTCCTGGAGCTGGAAGGTGCCGCCGACCTTGAAGTCGCCGGTGACCGGCCAGAACCAGCGGCGCATCCGCTCGGGATCCGTCAGCGCGTCCCACAGCTCCTCCGGCGCGGCCTGGTACGTGCGGCGCATCCGCACGGTCACCGTCTCCCCGGTGCGGCTGACCTCGCGCTGGACCGCGTTGATGTGCTCGAGGATGTCGATCACGGGTGGTTCCCTCTCTCGCTCGGCTGGAGTGCAGCCCACAATGCCAGGCAGGGCTTATATAAGTCAATACTGAGATAGTCATGCCGCGGCCGATTCCGGTGCCGGGCTCTCGGCGGTCAGGGGGAGCGGGGTCGCGGAGTACTCATCGGCTGGATACGGCGAGGCGGACGTCTCCGCCAGATGAGCCGAAGGGACGGATGCCAGGGCCGCACCGGAGCGAGGCGCCGCCTTGGTGAAGGTCGTCGTACCGCGGGTCAGGTCGTGGCCGATGGAGAAGGCCTCGAGGACGACCCGGCTGTGGGACTCGCCGGCCTCGTCGGTCCACTCGTGGGTGCGCAGCCGGCCGGTGACGATCACCGGTTGACCGACACGCACCGATTCGAAGGCGTTCTGGGCCAGGCCGCGCCAGCACTCGACGCTGAACCAGGTCGTCGGTTTGTCGACGTACGTATTGAGGACGCGGTCGAACTGGCGTGGGGTCGAACCCATCCGGAACGTCGCGTGCGGCACCTGCCCGATCTCCTTGAAATCCGGGTCGCTGCCGACCCAGCCCAGCACCGTCACATAGGTCTCGCCGAGGCTCATGATGGCCACCTTCCGTGTGATCGCGATTCCGCTGTCACCCGAGAAGATGCACGTCTCGCGGCCCGCCCTGCCGGGTGTCTTCGGATCTGTGGACAACGGCCGGTTGGGATCAGCCACCCCCGAGCACATAGGCTGTGGGATATGGCGGAATTCATCTACACGCTTCGCAACGTCCGGAAGGCGCACGGCGACAAGGTCGTTCTCGACAACGTCACCCTGAACTTCCTCACCGGCGCGAAGATCGGCGTGGTCGGGCCGAACGGCACCGGTAAGTCCTCGCTGTTCAAGATCATGGCGGGGCTCGACCAGCCCTCCAACGGCGAGGCCCGGCTGGCGGAGGACGCGACGGTCGGGATCCTGCTGCAGGAACCGCCGCTGACCGAGGGCAAGACGGTCCTGGAGAACGTCGAGGAAGGCGTCGGCGACACCAAGCGGAAGCTGGACCGCTTCAACGAGATCTCCGCCGAGCTGGCCGACCCGGACGCGGACTACGACACGCTGCTGGCCGAGATGGGTGACCTGCAGACCGAGCTGGACCACCGCAATGCCTGGGACGTCGACGCTCAGCTCGAGCAGGCGATGGACGCGCTGCGGTGCCCGCCGGCCGACGCGCTGGTGGACAACCTGTCCGGTGGTGAGCGCCGCCGGGTCGCGCTGTGCAAGCTGCTGCTGCAGCAGCCCGACCTGCTGCTCCTCGACGAGCCGACCAACCACCTGGACGCCGAGTCCGTGCTGTGGCTCGAGCAGCATCTGCAGAAGTACGCCGGCGCCGTCCTCGCGATCACCCACGACCGGTACTTCCTGGACAACGTCGCCGAGTGGATCCTGGAGCTCGACCGCGGCCGCACGTACGGGTACGAGGGGAACTACTCCAAGTACCTGGAGACCAAGCAGGAGCGGCTCGTCGTCGAAGGCCGCAAGGACGCCAAGCGGCAGAAGATCCTGGAGCGCGAGCTCGAGTGGGTCCGGTCGAACGCGAAGGGCCGGCAGTCCAAGAGCAAGGCCCGCCTGCAGCGGTACGAGGAGCTGGCGGCCGAGGCGGAGCGCGCCAAGAAGCTGGACATCGACGAGATCAACATCCCGCCGGGTCCGCGCCTGGGCAGCACTGTGCTCGAGGTCTCCAAGCTGCAGAAGGGCTTCGGCGACCGCAAGCTGATCGACGGCCTGAGCTTCTCGCTGCCGCGGGCCGGCATCGTCGGCGTCGTCGGCCCGAACGGTGTCGGCAAGTCGACGCTGTTCCGGATGATCGTCGGCGAGGAGCAGCCGGATGCCGGCACGCTCAAGCTCGGCGAGACCGTGAAGGTGTCGTACGTCGACCAGTCGCGGGGCGGCCTGGACCCGAAGAAGACGGTGTGGGAGCAGGTCTCCGACGGCCTCGACCACATCAAGGTGGCGCACTTCGAGATGCCGAGCCGGGCGTACGTCGCCTCGTTCGGTTTCAAGGGCCCGGACCAGCAGAAGCCGACCGGCGTCCTGTCGGGCGGTGAGCGGAACCGGCTGAACCTGGCGCTGACGCTGAAGATGGGCGGCAACCTGCTGCTGCTCGACGAGCCGACCAACGACCTGGACGTGGAGACGCTGCAGTCGCTGGAGGATGCGCTGCTCGAGTTCCCCGGCTGTGCTGTGGTCGTGTCCCACGACCGGTGGTTCCTGGACCGGGTGGCGACGCACATCCTGGCCTGGGAGGGGAGTGAGCAGGACCCGGCCCAGTGGTTCTGGTTCGAGGGCAACTTCGCGTCGTACGAGGCGAACAAGGTGGAGCGGCTCGGGCCGGAGGCTGCCCGTCCGCACCGGGTCACGTACCGCAAGCTCACCCGCGACTGACCCGAACCCGCAGATGGCTCACGCCGGCCACCGCCGGCGTGAGCCGACTCATCCCAGCCGGGCCGATCCGAGCGGAGCCGCACCCCGAGCCGGAGTCGCACGCCGAGCCGGGGCCGCGCCCGAGCTGGAGTCGCACCCCGGCCGGAGTCGCATCTCAGCCGGAGTCGCATCCCCGGCCGAGTCGTACGCCGGTGGGCCTCATTCACTGGTGATTCTCACCCTGGCGGGGTGAGGAAATCGCTGTGCCGTCGGGGGAGGCTGCCACTGACCACCTGGCAGTCGATGGGAGCAGCGCGATGGCGACACTGACGGTTTGGAAGTTCGAGACGCCCACCGGGGCAGACGAGGCCGTCTCCACCTTGGAGAACCTGGCCAAGCAGAAGCTGATCAACGTGCACGACGCCGCCACGGTGTCGTGGCAGCCGGGTGCGAAGAAGCCCAAGACCCGGCAGTTGCACAGCCTGGCGGGTGCAGGTGCGATGGGTGGCATGTTCTGGGGCATGCTCTTCGGGCTGATCTTCCTGATGCCGCTGCTCGGTGCCGCGATCGGGGCCGCGACCGGTGCGATCGCCGGCTCGCTGACCGACGTCGGGATCGACGACAACTTCATCAAGTCCGCGCGCGACAAGATCACGCCCGGCACGTCGGCGCTGTTCCTGATGTCGAGCGACGCGGTGACCGACAAGGTGATGGAGCCGTTCGAGGCACGTGGGGTCAAGCCCGAGCTCATCCAGTCCAACCTGTCGAACGAGCAGGAGGCGGCGCTCCGCGAGATGATCGCCAACTGAGACTGCAAGGCAGGCAGCAGGCCTCACCCGCGGACGGGTGAGGCCTGGCTGTCGTTCGGGGCTGACGGCGAGGCCCTCAGCCGTGGGTCTGGTGGTCGGCGAGCACGCGCTCGACGACCGGAAGGTCCGTGGTGATGAGGGCCTTCCACAGCGCCCACCCGCGGGCGCGGGCCCACGTGCCGCGATCGTGACCGACCGCCGCGCGGAAGGCCTCCCGAGAGTCGCCGGAGAAGAACGTGTACGCGATCACCAGATCGCACGCCGGGTCGCCCACGCCACAGGTGCCGAAGTCGATGACCGCCGAGAGCCGGCCGTCGCGGACCAGGAGGTTGCCGGAGGCGATGTCGCCGTGGAACCACACCGGCGGCCGGTCCCACGAGGTCGCGAGGGCGGCGTCCCAGACCTCGCGGGCCAGGTCCGCATCGATCCGGTGCTTCAGTACGGCGAGCGCCTCGACGGTCTCGTCGTGGTAGTGCTCGGGGTGCGCGCCGCGGTAGAAGCTGTGCGCCCCCGCGAGTGGTCCATCCGTCGCGTCGACGCTCTGCAGCGCGAGGATGAACGCGGCGATCGACTGTGCGAAGTCGTCGAGGTCGGCGACAGTCGACGAAGAGGCCGTTTCCCCGTCGATCCAGCGGCGGATCGCCCAGTGGTAGGGGTACCCCTCACCCGGTGAGCCCTTCGCGACCGCCTCGGGAATGGCGACCGGCAAGGCCGGCGCGAGGATCGGCAGCCACTGGTGTTCCTTGTGTACGGCGGCCACGTAGCTCTCGTGGGTCGGCAGTCGTGCCGTCAGTTCGTCGCCGAGCCGGTACGTCCGGTTGTCCCAGCCGTCGATCTTGACCGGGCTGACCCGCAGCCCGGCCCACTGCGGGAACTGCTGTGCGATCAATCGCCGTACCAGCGCGGCGTCGATGCCGGCCCGGCCGTCCTGATGGGTATCCGTCACGCCGCAAGCCTGTCGGAAACCGTCTGCCGGACTCAAAGCCTTTAGTCGGGAGCTACAGCGTTGTCGACCGCGTCCGCGAGGAAGGCCGAGATCGTCCGGAGCTCCTCGACACTGCGCGTCGCCAGGACGTCGTGCATCCGCGCACCCTGCTCGGCGTACAGCGGGACCAGCTTGTCCTGGATCGCCGCCAGTGACGGCGTGACGACGACCTTGCGGCGGTCGCGGGGATCGGCCTCGCGGGTGACGAAGCCGTGCGACTCCAGCCGGTCGATGACGCCGGTGACCGTGCCGGACGTCAGCCCGGTGTGCTCGGCGAGCTGTCGCGGCGTGAGCGGGCCGTACGTCTGCAGCAGCGTCATGAACTGGGAGTCGCTCGCGCCCAGCCCCACCTTCGCGGAGACGGCGTGGTTGTACAGCACCACCTCGGCGATGAACCGGATCATCCGCTGCTGGATCTCGCCTGCGAGCTCTTCTCGGGAACTGGTCATGGTTCGCCTCAGCATAGAGCTTGTATTTCTCTCGGATCTCCAAGATACTCGGATTGCCAAGATACTTGAAGAGCCGAGATAACGGAGATGACGATGAAGGTACTGGTGATCGGTGGCGGGACCGGCGGACTGGCGTTGGCGCACGGCCTGCGGCGCGCGGGGATCGGGGTGACCGTGTTCGAACGGGACGCGCTGCGGACGGACGGCCTGCACGGCTACCGGGTCGGCATCGACCCGGACGGCAGCCGGGCGCTGCACGCGCTGCTGCCGCGGGAGCTCTACGACACGTTCGTGGCGACCAAGGCCCGCGACCCGAAGTACTTCAACATGCTCACCGAGGACCTCAAGGAGGTCCTGTCGATGGAGCTCCCGGAGGTGACCGACCCGGTCGAGAGCGAGAAGTCGATCAGCCGGATGACGCTCCGCCAGGTGCTGCTGACCGGTCTCGACGACGTGGTCGAGTTCGGCAAGGAGTTCACCCGCTTCGAGCAGCACGGCGACCGGGTGACGGCGTACTTCGCCGACGGTACGCACGCCAGCGGCGATCTCCTGGTCGCCGCCGACGGCTCGGGATCACGGGTACGGCGTCAGTACCTGCCGCGGGCGAGGACCGAGGAGACCGGGATCATCGCGATCGCCGGGAAGCTGCCGATCACCGAGGAGAGCGCGAAGCTCGTGCCGCCGAAGGTGTTCGAGGGGATCTCGATCGTCAGCGCGCCGCGGGGACTGGCCTGCATCGTGCACGTGATGGAGTTCCAGTGGGACCGCGACGGCAACGTCAAGGACGGCATCGGCGGCAACACCGAGGAGCTGATCCGGCGCTGGCCGGGACTGCAGTTCGACAACACCCGCGACTACATCAACTGGGGACTGTCGGCCACCAAGGACAAGCTGCCGGCCAACATCATGGAGCTGCGCGGGCAGGAGCTCATCGACGTCGCCCTGGAGATGACGCCGGGCTGGCACCCGAATCTGCGTCGCCTGTTCGAGCTGGCCGATCCCGGCACCTGTTTCCCGGTGAACATCTGGACCTCGGTCCCGCTCGAGCCCTGGGAGACGACGACCGTGACGCTGCTCGGTGACGCGATTCACACCATGACGCCGGGACGCGGTGTCGGCGCGAACACGGCTCTGCGTGACGCGGTGAACCTGTGCCGCAAGCTGATCGAGGTGCGTGACGGCCGGCAGGAGCTGATCCCGGCCGTCCACGAGTACGAGGCCAAGATGATCGAGTACGGCTTCGACGCGGTCCTCAAGTCGCGGGCCCAGATGACGTCGGACGATCCGGTGCACAAGCCGGTGATCGGGCGGCTGGCACTCGCCGGGATGCGGACCGCGATGCGCACGGTCAACCACCTCCCACCGGTCAAGCGGCGGATGCGCGACTCGATGATGGCCTACCGCGGCGCGGACCGGGACGAGCTCGCTCTGGAGATCACCCCGGCCCGGACCGCGGGATGAGTCAGCGCTGGCCGATGTGCTCCGACACGGCGTCGAACACCCGGCCCACGGCGGCGAAGTCCTCCGGGGTGGCCAGGTCGACCAGGTGCTCCCGAACGCCCTCGACGTGGTACGGCGCGGCCTGCTCGAGCAGCTCGAACCCAGCCTCGGTCAGCTCGGCCCAGACGCCCCGCTTGTCGCTCGTGCAGGAGGTCCGCCGGACCAGGTCGGCGGCCTCGAGTCGGCCGACGGTGTGGGTCAGCCGGGAGCGGCTCTGGTGCAGCCGGTCGGCCAGATCGGCCATCCGGAGCCGCCGGTCGGGCGCCTCGGAGAGCCGGACCAGGATCTCGTAGTCGTTGATTCCGATGCCGAAGCGGCGCAGGTCGTCGTCCAGCTTGGTCATCAGGCGTGCGGTCCCCAGCAGGTAGGCCCGCCACGCCACCTGCTGCTCGGCGTCCAGCCACCGGGTCTCAGTCGTCATCGTCACGCCAACAGTGTACCGGGAATGTAGTTGACTTTTAAACCGTTGATCCCTACTGTCGTGGTCAGAGGTTGAAAGTTGAACTTCCAGTCCCTCCGGCTGCGTCGCCCCCGACCAGTACGAAACACATTCCCGAGAGGAAGCAATGAGCACCGTTTCCACCGGCACGACCCCCATCACCAGCATCCCTGGCCTGGTGGCCGGCACCTATGCCCTCGACACCGCGCACACCGAGATCGGCTTCACCGTCCGGCACCTGATGACCAAGGTCCGCGGGGTGTTCAAGGACTTCGGCGGCGAGATCGTCGTCAAGGACTCGATCGAGGAGTCGACCACGAACGTTACCGTCGAGCTGGCGTCCGTCCACACGCGCAGCGAGCAGCGTGACGGGCACCTGCGCTCCGGCGACTTCTTCGACGCCGAGAACAGCCCGAAGATGACCTTCACCAGCGTCGCGATCAAGCCGGAGGGTGACGACTACGTCCTGGCCGGCGACCTGACTATCAAGAACGTCACCAAGCCGGTCGAGCTCGCGGTCGAGTTCCTCGGCGTGGAGCAGAACGCCTACGGCCAGACCATCATCGGCTTCGAGGCCTCCACCTCGATCAGCCGTAAGGACTGGGGCATCGACTTCAACGTGCCGCTCGAGGGCGGCAAGCTGCTGATCGGTGACAAGGTGGACATCCACCTCGACGTCCAGGCCGCCCTCCAGGCCTGACGCACACGTCAAAGCCCCGCACCTGCACAGGTGCGGGGCTTCGTCATGCCTGGACCATCCGGTGAGCGAGGTCGGCGTACAGCTTGCCCAGCGCTTCCGGGTCACCCCGGTGTGGCGTGTACCACCGCGCGACGTCGATGGAGAGCGAGAGTACGGCGAGAGTCGTGCCGGGCAGGTCCGCGACGGCGAAGGATCCGTCCCGTACGCCGTCGGCCAGCACCTGCTCGATCTGCGTGGAGATGGCCCGGCGGATCGTCGCCACCTCGGCGAGGTGCTCCGGGGTGAGCGCGGCCAGCTCGTACTGCACGACGCGAGCGATCGTGTGGTGCCGGGCGTGCCAGGCCGTGAACGCGGAGACGAGTGACCGCAGCCGGTCCGCCGGAGTCGATCCGTGGTCGGCCGAGCGCAGTACGTCGAGAGCCGCGTTGTGGCCGTACAGGCTGATCTCGAAGAGCAGGCGCTCCTTCGACGGGTAGTGCACGTACAGGGCGGCCGGACTCATGCCCGCGCGAGACGCGATGTCGCGGGTCGTGGTCGCCTGGAAGCCGCGCTCGGCGAACGCGTCGACGGCGCCGGTCAGCAGCCGGCGCGCGGCGGCCGGCTGGACGTGCTCCCAGACGAGGGGACTGGTGACTGCGGACACGTTGACACCCTGCCTCAAGTTCGCGAAGCTAAGCAAGCGCTTAGTGATTCATCTCAAATCGGGGAGGCCCCAGATGGAGCGCGTCATCTTCAACGAGGATCACCACGCCTTCCGGGCCAGCGCGAAGGAGTACGCCGACCGCTCGCTGGTGCCGCGGATGGAGCAGTTCCTCGAAGAGAAGACGATCGACCGGGCCGCCTGGCTGGAGGCCGGGAAGCAGGGCTTCCTCGGGCTCGACGTGCCGGAGGAGTACGGCGGTTCGAGCGTCGGCGACTACCGGTTCAACGCCGTGTTCGCCGAGGAGGTCTCCAAGGTCTCCGCGTCGCTGTCGAGCTGTTTCGGCATCCACTTCGACTGCGCCGCGCCGTACCTGGTGGATCTGGGCACCGAGGAGCAGAAGCAGCGCTGGCTGCCGAAGTTCTGCTCCGGTGAGTACGTCGCCGCGATCGGGATGACCGAGCCCTCGGGCGGCTCGGACCTGGCCGCGCTGAAGACGAGCGCGAAGAAGGTCGACGGCGGCTGGGTGATGAACGGGTCGAAGACCTTCATCACCAACGGCGACATGGCCGACCTCGTCATCGTGGCGGCGCGCACCGATCCGTCCAAGGGCGCGAAGGGCATCACGCTGTTCGTGGTCGAGGAGGGCATGGAGGGCTTCGCCCGCGGCCGGAAGCTGGACAAGGTCGGCCAGACCGAGTCCGGGACGTCGGAGTTGTTCTTCGAGGATGTGTTCGTCAGCGACGACAACGTCCTTGGCGAGGTCGACCGCGGCTTCATCCACATGATGGAGCGGCTGGCGCAGGAGCGGGTCGGGGCGGCGGTGTCGAACATCGCGCAGGCGACCCAGATCCTGGACGAGACGATCGAGTACGTGAAGCAGCGCAAGGCGTTCGGCCAGCCGGTCGGCTCGTTCCAGTACAACAAGTTCGTGATCGCCGAGCTGGTCACCAAGGCCGAGGTCACCCAGGCGTACGTCGACAACGCGATCGTCGCGCACGACGAGGACCGGCTGACCGCGGTCGACGCGGCGAAGACCAAGTGGTGGAGCGCCCAGGTCCAGAACGAGATCCTGGACGCGTGTGTCCAGTTGCACGGCGGCTACGGCTACATGAACGAGTACCGGGTCGCGCGTGCCTGGCGGGACGCCCGGGTGACGAAGATCTGGGCCGGCTCGAACGAGATCATGAAGGAACTCATCGGCCGCGACCTGGGCCTGTAGAAGGGAATCGCTGTGCCTGAAGCAGTCATCGTGTCCACGGCCCGCTCGCCGATCGGACGTGCGTACAAGGGGTCGCTGACCACCATCCGGCCGGACGATCTCGCGGTCCAGATGATCGAGGCGGCGGTCGGAAAGATCGGGCTCACCGGCGACCAGATCGAGGATCTCGCGCTCGGGTGTGCGGAGCCGCACGACGAGCACGGCGGCAACATGGCCCGCCGGGTCGCGGTCCAGCTCGGCTGGGACAACACGCCGGCGACCACGGTCAACCGGTTCTGCGCGTCGTCGACCCAGACCGCGCGGATGGCCTTCCACGCGATCAAGTCCGGTGAGGGCGACATCTTCGTCAGCGCCGGCGTCGAGTGCGTCTCGCGGTACAAGAACTTCGGCTCGGCCGGCGTCGGTGACCCGAGCTCGTTCAACCCGGTCTTCACCGACGCGGTGCAGCGGACCGAGAAGTACGCGGAGACCAACGACACCTGGCACGACCCGCGCGAGGACGGCCAGGTCCCGGACATCTACATCGCGATGGGTCAGACCGCGGAGAACGTGGCGACGCTGCGGGGCATCACCCGCGCGGAGCAGGACGCGTTCGGCGTCCGCTCGCAGAACCTGGCCGAGAAGGCGATCGGCAACGGCTTCTTCGAACGCGAGATCGTCCCGGTGACGCTGCCGGACGGGACCGTGGTGAGCAAGGACGACGGCCCGCGGCCGGGGACCACGCTCGAAGGTGTCAGTGGCCTGAAGCCGGTGTTCCGCCCGGACGGGACCGTCACGGCCGGCAACTGCTGCCCGCTGAACGACGGCGCCGCGGCGGTCGTGATCATGAGCGACACCAAGGCCCGCGAGCTCGGTCTGACGCCGCTGGCCCGGATCGTGTCGACCGGGGTGAGCGGTCTGTCGCCGGAGATCATGGGACTCGGTCCGGTCGAGGCGTCGAAGCAGGCGCTGGCCCGGGCCGGGATGAGCATCGACGACATCGACCTGGTCGAGATCAACGAGGCGTTCGCCGTGCAGGTGATCGGCTCGGCGCGGGAGCTCGGCATCGACGAGGACAGGCTGAACGTGCACGGCGGCGCGATCGCGCTCGGCCACCCGTTCGGTTCGACCGGTGCGCGGATCATGACCACGCTGGTGAACGGCCTGCAGTTCGAGGACAAGCAGTTCGGTCTCGAGACGATGTGTGTCGGCGGTGGCCAGGGCATGGCGATCGTCCTCGAGCGCCTGAGCTGATGGGGCTGGAGAACCGTACGGCGATCGTCACGGGAGCGTCCCGGGGGATCGGGCTGGCGATCGCGCAGCGCCTGGTGGCCGATGGCGCGCGCGTGGTCATCACCGGCCGCACCCAGGAGACCCTCGACCAGGCGGTCGAGTCCCTGGGTGGCCGGCAGCACGCGCTCGCGGTGGCCGGCAACGCCGCCGATCCGACGCATCGTGGTGCGGTGGTGGCCGCGGCGGTGGCGACGTACGGGTCGGTGGATCTGCTGGTGAACAACGCCGGGATCAACCCGATCTATGGCAAGCTGCTCGACGTCGACCAGGCCGTCGCGACCAAGATGGTCGACACCAACGTGCTCGCCGCGATCGCGTGGGTGAAGGCCTGCCGCGACGCATGGATGCGCGAGCACGGTGGCGCCGTGGTCAACGTGTCCTCGCTGGCCGGCCTGGCGCCCTCGCCCGGCATCGGCTGGTACGGCGCGACCAAGGCGATGCTGTCCCGGGTCACCCAGGAGCTGGCGGTCGAGCTGGCTCCGGAGATCCGGGTGAACGCCGTGGCTCCGGCGGTGGTGAAGACCAAGTTCGCCGGAGCCCTCTACGAAGGACGTGAGGACAAGGTCGCGTCGACGTACCCGTTGCGGCGGTTGGGCCGGCCGGAGGACGTCGCCTCGCTGGTGTGGTTCCTGCTGTCCGACGAGGCGTCGTGGATCACCGGCCAGACCATCACCATCGACGGCGGGCTGACCTTGAACGGCGGGATCGTCTAGGGCTGACGTCCCTGCCAGCCGGCCAGCTGGTCGTACGGCGCCGCGTCGTCGGCGACTCGTACGACGGGGCCGAACGGGACATGTCCGCCGCGCGGCTCGGCCGGGAGAGCGCGCTGCATCAACGGCAGGCAATAGACGGCGAGCGCGTCGTCCAGCAGGTCGGTGCGGCCGGTCGCCTTGGCGAGGTCCCACGAGTGGGTGGTGAGCTCGCCGGTGTACGCGCCGATGGCGGCCGCGCCCGGGATAGTGCCCCAGGGCAGCTTGCAGATCCGGCCGAGGATGGCGTCGTCGACCAGGGTCGCGTCGACTCGCGCCCGGCGTTCCTTCCAGGTGCCCATGACGTCGGTGGCGGTGGTGATCGACGGGATGTCGAGTGCGTTCCCGCCGTTGAGTGCGAGGTCGATCCGGCCCACCACGGACAGCAGGTGGCCGCGCAGGGTGCTGACGTCGTACTCCGGGCAGGGCGTCGGCAGGTCGAGGTCGTCGGAACCGACGGCGTCCATCAGTTGCTGTGTCTGGTCCAGGGCGCGGATGAGCATCGGGCGGGGGTCGTTGAAGTCGTTGTTCATGCAGACAGCCTCGCGGGATAAACAAGACATCTTCTGTCGCATATTGTTGAGCTTGTGCGAGCGGACCGGTTGTTGCAGATCATCCTGTTGCTGCAGCGGCATGCGCGGTTGAGCGCGCGGGAGCTGGCCGAGCGGCTGGAGGTGTCTACGCGGACGGTCATGCGGGACATGGAGGCGTTGTCGGCGGCCGGCGTACCCGTCTACACCGAGCGCGGGCGCAATGGGGGTTGTGTGCTGCTGCCCGGGTATCGGGCTGATGTGAGCGGGCTGACGCCGCGGGAGGCGCAGGCGCTGTTCGCGTGGTCGGGGCGGGCGGCGCTGTCGGAGGAGCTCGGGCTGCGGGACGCCTTGCAGTCCGCGATGGGCAAGTTGTCGTCGACCTTGCCACTGGCGTTGCAGGACGATGCCGATGCGTTGTCGGGTGCGATCGTCGTGGACCGGCGCCGGTGGTTCGCGGAGGCCGAGGACCACGGTGCATTGCCGGTACTCCGGCAGGCGGTGGTGAACCGGCGACGGGTGCGACTGCGGTACGCGTCCGCGAGTGAAGGGCTCCAGCGCCGGACCGTCGATCCGTGGGGACTGGTCGAGCAGGCCGGCCGTTGGTACCTGGTGGCGGCGCATCGTGGTGCGGCCCGGATGTACCGGGTGTCGCGCGTCGAGCAGGTCGACGTACAGGAAGAGACGGCTGATCGGCCGGAAGGCCTTGATCTACAGGCCGAGTGGGAGCGGTTGCGGTCAGGACTCGAGCGGAACATGCCGGTCGGAGTCGACGTGCTGGTGCGGGTGCGACCGGAGCGGCTCGAGCAGGTGCGCCGGATCGCCACACCGATGCTGGCCAAGGGATCCATCGCCCGCGACGTGCCGACGGATGACGAGTGGCCGCACCTGCGTCTGCACTTCAGGATCCGTGAGGCCGCGTGTGGGGTGCTGCTCGGGTTCGCGGGCGAGGTCGAGGTGCTGGAGCCGGTCGACCTGCGGGCCCGGATGCTGGAGCTCGCCGAGGCGGCGGTCGCGGTCTACGGCTGACGCCGGGCCTCGAAGGTCTGGCGGACGATGAAGCTGCCGTCCTCGGCCTCGTCCTCGTTGCGCCAGTGGAAGCTGGTCTCAGTGATGTCGGTGAAGCGCCAGCGGGTCTTGGCGGTCTGGGACGCGAGGGTGATGGTGTCGGCGGTCGCGTGGGCGATGAAGGGCATGACGAACGCGGCCTTCGGGCCCAGCCAGGTCGAGCGGAACGCGTTCAGCTCGGGATCGTGGATGCGGATCGACAGACCCCACTCGCCGTCGCCGTCGGTGGCACGCGCGGCGCGGCTCGGGGTGATCCAGATGTCGGCGACCGCGCGGCCGTCCAGGGCCCAGGCGAAGTGCCACTCGCCCTTGGTCTGCCGGGTGACGGTGCCGTCGTCGTCGTACCAGGCGACGTCGAGGTCCCAGCTGCCGATCAGTGGGGCGAACGGTCGGAAGGCTTCGGCGTACTCCGGACGCGGCCCGTTGGAGACCATGAGATCGGCCAGAACCCGTGCGGCCGAGGCGCCATCGGTAACCTGCATAAAAGCCATTTACTCCTGACAGGTGCGGAGTCGTCAAGAGAAATGCGGACGCCCCGCCACCGGTGACCCCGTCGCGTCCCAGCACGATGGCACTTCCGGTGGTCGGGGCGATCAGTCCGACAGCACCGGCTAACTGTAGTGCCAGTCCGGTGCACAGCAGAATCACAAGACGCGCACCCCGATTGCGATCACGTTGCTGTCTTAATGCGTGGCGTGTGGCACCGGCCGTGGTTAGGGTCCGGGCATGACGACAGGGGTGGTGATCCGGTCGGCTGTGGCCGATGACGCCGACGGAGTGGCGGCGGTACGGCGGGCGGTCTACTCGTACAAGGTGATGTCGGCGGCGGCCACCCGGCACATGATCACGGTGCAGGCGCCGGGGGAGCGGTTCCTCCCGCTGGTCGCGGAGTCCGGTGGCGAAGTGGTTGCCTGGGGCTCGGCCGGGCTGAACGTCTGGACCAGCGAGCCGGGCCAGAGCTACGTGTCCATCTACGTGCATCCCAGTCATCGCAAGCAGGGCATCGCCACCGCCCTCGCCGACCGCCTGCATCAGCATCTGACCGAGGTCGGTGCGGTCCGGGTCCGGGCCTTCGTCCACCCCGACGGCCTCGAGTTCGCCCGGAACCTCGGGTACGACGGGACCCGGCAGATGCACTTCTCCGGCGTCCGGCTGGGATCGCTGCCCGAGCAGCCGGCGACTCCGGACGGCATCGAGCTCGTGACGCTGGACCAGGTCGATCCGCGACAGGCGTACACCGCCGACTCGATCGCCTCGCTGGACGAACCGAGTGACTCACCGCTGGACTCGATCGACTACGACCGGTGGTTCGAGGAGGTCTGGCAGGGGCCGGCGCTGGACAAGTCGCTGAGCGTGGCCGCGATGGCCGGTGACGAGATGGCGGCGTTCACCGCGGTCGAGACCGACGGCGACCGGGCCTGGTCGGGCATGACCGGCACAATCCCGGCGTACCGGGGTCGCGGGCTGGCGAAGCTGGTCAAGTCGGTCGCGCTGCGCCGGGCCGCCGCGGCCGGGATCACCGCCGCGTACACGTCGAACGACGACGAGAACGGCCCGATGCTTGCCATCAACAACTGGTTGGGCTACCAGCGCGTCCAGACCGAGTTCGGTCTGCTGCACACGCTGTGACCACCGTCGGGTTCGACCGCGTCCAGCACCTGGTGCGAGTGCCGGTGACGGTCGGTGGTGACGAGTACAGGTTCCTGGTCGACACCGGGATCGGGATCACCGTGGTGTCGTCGGCGCTCGCGGCCCGCTCCGACGTTCGGCCGACCGGAGAGTCGTTCACCGGCCGGCGGATGTCCGGTCAGTCCGTCGGGACGCCGCTGGTCCGGCTGCCGGCGATCGCGTTCGGCGACTACACGGTCGACGCGCATGTCGCCGGCGTCGCCGACCTCGGGGACATCGATGGGCCGAACGGCTTCGCGGGGATCCTGGGTCCGGGGTTCTTCGAGGAACAGGTGGTCACCACCGACCCGGACGCGTCCACTCTCACCGTGCGGCGCCGTACGGACGTCGTCGTGGACGGACCCGTGATCCCGCTCGAGGTCCGGCGCGAGTCGGTGTCGGTGGATCCCTTCGCCCAGCTGGTGTTGCCGAGTGGGCGCGAGATCTGCGTCGAGGTCGACACCGGGTCGGGCAGCCTCATCCTCGACACCCGGTTCCTCGCCGACTGCTCGGTCGATGTCGGCAGTCCTGAGGTGACGACGAAAACCGGTACGGACGAGACCGGATACGAGTGGACCCGGCACTGGGCCACGATCGACGGCAGCGTGCACCTGGCCGCGGCGCCGGAGACGGCACAGAAGGCGCCGCGGGTGCAGTTCCAGAGCATCATCCACGACGGGCTGGTCGGCGCGGACTACCTCGAGCGCTACCGGCTGTCCTTCGACGTGTCCGGTGCCCGGATGATCCTCGGACCGCGGCTCTGAGACAGATCTGTAATCGATTTCGCATCCGGTCTGCACCTGAAATCGCGTTATGTTCCGGAGGACTTCGCTGAGGAAGTTCGCAAGGAGATCGCATGGAGATCAGAGCAGCGGAACCGGGGGATGTCGACAGCTCGCTGGCGATGCACGACGCGCTGGTGCCGTACCAGGTGATCACCCGGAGTGCGCTGATCCGGCGGCTGGCTCGGCCGGCCGCGCCGGGTCAGGCGACGTTCGCGGCGGTCGACGGCGGTGAAGTGGTGGGGTGGGCAACGACCGGTCTGATCGCCGGCTCCGATCCGCTCGACGGTGAGATCCGCCTGCTGGTGCGGCCCGGGTACCGCGGCCGCGGCCTCGGCACGACGTTGCTGGAGGCAACCCATGCGGACCTCCGCGCGGCCGGTGCGACCTCGGTCCGGGTGTTCGCCGACCCGAGCACCGTGGAGTGGGCGGCGCGGTTCGGCTACCGGCAGACCCGGCAGGTGCACTACGCGGGCGTCGACCCGAGCAAGGCGCCGGACCTGCCCGGGATCCCGTCCGGTGTGGAGCTGCTGCCGCTGACTGAGGTCGATCCGCGCCAGCTGCACGCTGCCGACGACGTCGCCCAGCGCACCAAGCCGGGCGACGCGAAGATCTCCGCCCGGCCGTACGACGACTGGCTCGCCGAGATCTGGAACTCACCGGACCTGGTGCGCGAGGTCAGCGTGGCCGCGGTGTACGAGGACCGGATCATCGCCTTCACGCGCAGCCACGGTGACGACACCAAGATCTGGTCGAGGATGACCGCGACCATGCCGGACTACCGCGGTCGCGGGCTCGCCAAGCTGGTCAAGGCCGACGCCCTGCACCGCGCGGCCGAGGCCGGCGTCCGCGCGGCCTACACGGCCAACTACGACGGCAACACTCCGATGCTCGCCGTGAACGAGTGGCTCGGCTACGACCGCGTCACCACCCACGCGGTCCTGATCTGCCCGCTCTAAGGCACCAGCAGTACGACGGTCTCCGCGACGCAGGCGGGTTTGGTGGAGTTCTCGAGCTCGATCACCCAGTTGAGGGAGATCTGGGTGCCGGCCGGGGTCTCGACGGCGTTGGCGATCGACGCGCCGGCGCGGACCCGGGTGCCGACCGGGACGGGAGCCGGGAAGCGGACCTTGTTGACGCCGTAGTTGAGCTTGGCGGTGACGCCGCTGACCGAGAACAGTTCGTCACCGAAGCGGGCGATCAGGCTCAGCGTGAGGTAGCCGTGCGCGATCGTTCCGCCGTACGGGCCCTTGCGGGCGCGCTCTACGTCGACGTGGATCCACTGGTGGTCCCCGGTCGCGTCGGCGAAGGTGTTCACCTGCTCCTGGGTGATCTCCAGCCACTCGGTCTCGCCCAGGTGGGTGCCGACCGCGTGCACGACCTCGTCGACACCGGTGAACGACTGCGCCATGCTCTGCTCCCTCAGTTCCGGGGTCCGCCGGCGACGTACAGGACCTGGCCGGAGACGAAGCCGGCCTCTTCGCTGCAGAAGAACGACGCGGCGGCGGCGATGTCCTCCGGCTTGCCGGTGCGGTTCACCGGGATGGTGGCCGCGGTGGCCTTCTTGAACTCCTCGAAGTCGACCCCGACCCGGGCCGCGGTGGCCGCGGTCATGTCGGTCTCGATGAACCCGGGGGCGATCGCGTTCGCGGTGACGCCGAACTTGCCCAGCTCGATCGCCAGCGTCTTGGCGAGCCCTTGCAGTCCGGCCTTGGCGGAGGCGTAGTTCGCCTGGCCGCGGTTGCCCAGCGCCGAGGTCGACGACAGGAACACCATCCGGCCGTAGCCGGCATCGACCATGTGCGCCTGGCAGGCGCGGGACATCAGGAAGCTGCCGCGCAGGTGCACCGACATGACCGTGTCCCAGTCGTCGTCGGACATCTTGAAGAGCAGGTTGTCGCGCAGCACGCCGGCGTTGTTCACCAGGATCGTCGGCGCGCCCAGCTCGGCGACGACCCGCTCGACCGCCGCGGCGACCTGGTCGGACTTGCTGACGTCGCAGCCGACCGCGATCGCCTTGCCACCGGCCTCGGTGATCGCCTTCACGGTGCCGGCGCAGGCGCCCTCGTCGAGGTCGAGGACGGCAACCGCGTTCCCGTCCGCCGCGAGCCGCTGCGCGACGGCCGCGCCGATTCCCCGGGCCGCCCCGGTCACGATCGCCACCCGCTCGCTCATCCCTGCTCCTTCGGTCCGTGGCTGCTGCCGGGGATGACATTACCCACGCTCCGTCACGCCGGAAGTACCCAGGATGCGATGATCGCCGTGTGGATCATCACAACCGCCACGTCTATTACTGCCCGTTGCGGTGGGGCGACCAGGATGCGCTCGGCCATGTGAACAACGGCCGGTACGTCGACTACCTCCAGGACGCCCGGGTCGACTTCCTGTTCCGGACCGCCAAGGAGCTCGGCGCCGACGACCTGGAGACCGGCCTGCTGGTAGCGCGGCACGAGGTGCAGTACCGGGCGCCGCTGCACTTCCGCCCGGAGCCGGTCCGGATCGAGCTGTGGATCAGCGAGATCAAGGCCGCCTCGTTCACCGTGGACTACGAGATCCTCGACGCCGAGCCGGAGCGGACGACTTACGTCGAGGCGCGGACCCGGCTGGTGCCGTTCGACTTCGGGGCCAACCGCCTCCGCCGGATCAGTCCGGTCGAGCGCGAGGCGTTGTCGAAGCTGGTGGGCGCATGAGTTTCACCCACCCGGTCCTGGTCCGCTGGTCGGACATCGACTCCTACGACCACGTGAACAACGTCCGGTACTTCGACTACCTCCAGGAAGCCCGGATCGCGTTCCTGTCCGAGGTGCTCGGGACGGCCGGCGACCTGTTCGCCGATCACCCGTGTGTCCTGGTCAGCCAGACCGTGGACTACCTGCGGCCGATCCTGCTCAGGCACCCGCCGTACGACGTCGACGTGTGGGTGGAGGTCGTCGGTACGACGTCGTACACGCTCGGCTCGCGGATCGTCGACCGCGGCGGGGAGGCCGAGGACGTGTATGCCAAGGCGCAGTCCGTCATCGTCACCGTGGACGCGGCGACCCACGCCAAGCGCCCACTGTCGGAGTCCGAAAGGGCAGCCCTGGTCAAGCACGTTGCGTCGGCTTGAGAGACCGAGGGTATGTCGCCCACTCCCCTGCCTACTGCGCGGCACTCGGCGGGCACCTCACTGCACTGGAGGAGAGGGCACGATGCTCCGCATCGAACCCTCCCCTCCAGCACACCGAGGCACTCCGCCGAGCACCTGCTCGCTACGGCAGGGGAGTGGGCGACATACCCTAGGACCGACATGAGTGAGCAGCAGAGCTTCTACGACGCCATCGGTGGGGCGGAGACCTTCCACCGGTTGGTGGCGGCGTTCTATCGCGGTGTCGCCGCCGACCCCGAACTGCGGGCGATGTACCCGGAGAAGGACCTCGGTCCGGCCGAGGTGCGCTTCCGGATGTTCCTGGAGCAGTACTGGGGCGGCCCCCGCACGTACTCCGAGCAGCGCGGGCACCCCCGGCTGCGGATGCGGCACGCCCCGTTCGCCGTCACCCCGAGCGCCCGGGACCGCTGGCTCGGCCACATGCGCGCCGCCGTCGACGAGCTGGGCCTGACACCGGAGCAGGACGAGCAGCTCTGGACCTACCTGGTGATGGCGGCGCACAGCATGGTGAACACCGACGAACCGCAGTACCCGGGCGCGATCGACGTGTCCGGCCGCTGAATCCCTCTTCGAAGGAGACAACACGAGCATGGCAACCACGCGTACCGCCAAGGCCCACTGGGAAGGTTCGCTCCTGGAGGGCGCCGGCAAGGTCGCTCTGGAGTCGTCCGGCGTCGGCACCTACGACGTCACCTGGGCCTCCCGGGCGAACGACGCGAACGGCAAGACCAGCCCGGAGGAGCTGATCGCCGCCGCGCACTCGACCTGCTTCTCGATGGCGCTGTCGCACGCGCTGGCCGGTGCGGGCAACCCGCCGGAGTCGATCGACACCCAGGCCGACGTGGACTTCCAGCCGGGTGAGGGCATCACCGGCATCAAGATCTCGGTGAACGGCAAGGTCCCGGGTCTGACCGCGGACGAGTTCGCCGAGTTCGCCGAGGGCGCGAAGAAGAACTGCCCGGTCTCCCAGGCGCTGTCCGCCGTCCCGATCACCCTGGACGTCACCTTCACCGCCTGATCGCCGCACAGTCCGCGTCCGGCGAGCCCTCCGGGGTTCGCCGGACGCTGTCGTTCCTGTCGGTGCGGTCGGCCAGACTGCTCACATGTCCGACGATGCCGCCCTGCTCGACAACCACCTCGCCTTCCTGGCCGCCCATCGCGGCGAGGTACGGCGCTCTGCCGCCGGGATCGAGGTGGTCGGGCAGTCGGCGGAGTTCTCGGCGTGGATCCCGCTCGGCCCGTCGGCCGGGCTCCCGCCCCGGACCACGACCGTCCGGCTGGTGCCGTGGAGCGGGGCCGGGTGGGAGGAGCGGCTGACCGCGGCCGGGTTCGAACCGGCTGAGGTGCTGGTGCACATGGAGGCGCCGGTCGAGGCGGTCGACGGTGAGCCGGTGGCCGCGATCAGCACGGACGAGGACGCGGCCGCCTTCGCCGAGGTGCAGGCGGCGGCGTTCCTGGACGAGGACGAGCCGGACTACGAATGGTGGCGGCGGATGTTCGTGGAGATGGCGGTGAAGAACTACCGGTCGCCGGATCAGTCGCTGTACCTGCTCCGGGTCGACGGGGATCCGGCGTCGGTGACTCTGGTGTTGCGGACCGGTCCCCTCTTCGGGGTGTACGCCGTCGCCACGAAGCCGGCGTACCGCGGCCGCGGGCTGGCGTCGACGTTGCTCGCCCAGGCCCGGCGGGATGCGGCGGGTGGACGGCTGACCTTGCAGGTGCTGGAGGGCTCGGACGCCGAACGGCTCTATCTCAAGCTTGGGTTTCGTGCGGCGTTCCGGTCGCCGCACTTTCGTCGTCCTTGACCTCCTCGGCCTTCTCGGTGGCGCTGCCGACACCCGACGACGCGTTGCTGTCCGGGTCGCGGGTGGTCAGGTTGCCGACCCGGAGCACCTCGCCGTTGCGCACGTACCACGTCGTGCCGTCCTCGCCGCGCAACGTCGTGATCCGCAGGCCGACGGCCACCACGACACCGGTCGCCTTCTCCATGTCGATCAGGTCGCCGACGCCGTACTGGTCCTCGAAGATCATGAACACGCCGGCCAGGAAGTCCTTCACCAGCGTCTGCGCGCCGAACCCGAGCACCACGCCGATGATGCTCGCCGACGCGATCACCGGCACGATGTTGAAGCCGAGCTCGGCCAGCACCATCACCACCAGGAGTGCGGTGAGCACGATCGTCACCGTGCTGCACAGCAGCGACGCGATCGTCTCGGCCCGCTGCGTCCGGCGCTCGCTGGCCAGGGTGCTCTCGACGAACCCCTGACCGATCTTGGACTTGGACAGCACGCCGGCGACGGCGCCGTTCCCGGTCCGGCGGGCGAACTTGCGGATCACCTTGTGCAGGACCCAGCGCAGCACCAGGAAACCGATGATCAGCCCGGCGATCCGGGCCGGGACCACGATGATCTGGTCGGTCACCTCCAGCTTGCCGTCGTTGCCCATCCGGAAGAAGGTCGGGAACGTGTCTGGCAGTGAAAGCAGGGGGTGACTGACTGTGGACGTAAGGTAGCTGATCAAATTAGGCATCTCGCCGCCCGATGATAGTGAAGGAAGGCAAGGGAGACGATCGCATGCCCAGCCGGCTGGATGACGAGCTGTCCAGGCTCGTGAGCGCGGGCGTGCTGCGCCAGTACCAGGCCGACTCGATCCGGCACGCCGCCGACGCGGAGATCGAGGCGGCGCTGGCCGACCCGGGACGACCCGGGCCGCAGCCCCCACCTGCCGAGCCGCCGGCCAAGCCGCGGACACCACCGGCAGCGGTGCACACGAACGCCCTCATCGAGGTGCTCGGGTACATCGGCGGCGCGCTGCTGCTCGGCGCGGTCGCGCTGCTCACGCTCGCGAACTGGGGCGAAATGGGCCGTGCCGCGCGGGTCAGCACCGGTTCCAGCGCCGCGATCGTCCTGCTCGGTGCGGCGGCCTTCCTCGCGCTGCTGGGGCGCCGTGAGCAGCTCAGCTCGGCGTTGGCCTCGCTGGGCTGCTGTGTGGCCGGCTTCGCCACGTACGTCGCCATCGAGGGGGAGACCGGACGGGTCGCCGGAGTGGCGGTCGCGCTCGCACTGGCCGCGGTCGGGGTGTGGTTGCTGGCGGGTTCTTCGTTGCTAGTGGCAACATTCGGGATCCTGGCCGTGGGTGTGTTGGTGATCACGGCCGACGTCCTCACTCCGGACACCGGGTCGGCGGCCAACAGCGCGGGGATCGCGGGGACCGGGTTCATCCTGGTCGCGTTCGTGCTGGCGATGCTCGGTCTGGTCCGGGACCAGGTGACCGCCTGGTCACTGGCCGGTGCGGCGATGTTCAGCTCGTCCATCTGCTGGCTGGTCCAGGAGCGCGGGGAGATCATGGCGCTGGCCGTCGGCACGGCCGGTCCGGCCGCTCTCCTGGTCGCGTACGGTCGCCGGCGGCACTCGGCGTACGCCGTGGTCGGGTGCGCCATCCTGCTGGTCATCTGGCCGACCGCGCTCTACCAGCTCACCGACAACATGGCCGGTGTGGCCGTCGGGCTGGTGGTCGCCAGTGGCGTCCTTCTGCTCGCTGTGTTGATGCTGAGCCGGCGGCGCTCGAATCTCTGACACGGCGGTGCGTTACCCGGCTGAGGCCTTGATACGGCAGACTCGCTGAGGTGACTGCTCCTACTCCGGCCCTTGTCGAGCTAGCGGTTGCCCATGGCGTGGCGACGGAGTACTGGAACTGGCAGGGCGAGCATGTGATCGTCTCCAGCGAGGTGGTCGCCGCAGTACTCGCGGCGCTCGGTGTGGACGCGTCCACACCGGACAAGGCCGCCGATGCGCTGGCGGAGCACCAGCAGGCCCGCTGGCGTCGTACGTTGCCCGCCACTGTGGTGATGCGGGAGGGCTGGACGCCCTGGTTCGCCGTACACCTGCCGCACGGGTCCTCGGCCGAGGTGTGGGTGGATCTCGAGGACGGCGGTCAGCGGCGTGACATCCCGCAGCAGGACCACCTGGTCGAGCCGGAGTGGGTCGACGGCGTGCAGATCGGCGAGGCGACGTTCCAGTTGCCGGGTGACCTGCCGCTCGGGTACCACCGGCTGTGCGCGCGGATCGGCGGCAGTCCGGAGATCTCGGTCAGGACGCTGATCGTGACACCGCGGAAGCTGGAGCCGGAGAAGCTGCACCGCACCTGGGGCTGGGTCCTGCAGCTGTACTCGGTCCGCTCCCGCCGGTCCTGGGGGATCGGTGACCTCCACGACCTCGCCGACCTGGCCGCCTGGTCGGCTCATGATCTTGGCGCCGGGTTCGTCCTGGTGAACCCACTGCACGCCGCGGAGACGGCAGGCCGGATGGAGCCCTCGCCGTACCTCCCGGCCTCGCGGCGCTTCAGCAACCCCATCTACCTCCGCATCGAGGACATCGACGAGTACGGCGACCTCGCGCCGGCGGAGCGGGACCGCGTCCGGGCGCTCAGCCTGCAGGCGCGGGCACTGAGCGAGGACTGGACCGCACTGGACCGGGACACCGTCTGGGCCGCCAAGCGCGAGGCGCTGCAGCTGCTGTTCGGCGTCCGGCCGTCCATCGGCCGGATCGCGGAGTACGGCGCCTACTGCGACCGGGAGAGCCAGGGGCTGATCGACTTCGCCACCTGGGCCGCGATCTCCGACGTGCACGGGCCGGAGTGGAGCAAGTGGCCCGAGGAACTGCGGGACCCGATGTCCCCCGCGGTTGTTGCCTTCCGCAACGAGAATCCGGACGCGGTCGAGTTCCACTGCTGGCTGCAGTGGCAGATGGACGAACAGCTGGCCCGCACGCAGGCCCGGGCGAAGGCGGCCGGCATGTCGCTTGGCGTCGTCCACGATCTGGCCGTCGGGGTGCATCCGGACGGTGCGGACGCGTGGGCGCTGCAGAACGTGCTGGCGCCTGGCATCCACGTCGGTGCGCCGCCGGATGCGTTCAACCAGCAGGGTCAGGACTGGTCACAGCCACCGTGGCGGCCGAACGCGCTGGCCGAGACCGGATATGCCGCTTGGCGGGATCTGGTGCGGGCCGTGATGCGCCACGGTGGTGGACTGCGGATCGACCACATTCTCGGCATGTTCCGGCTCTGGTGGGTCACGTCGCCGGAGCGGCCGACCGAGGGCACGTACGTTCGCTATGACCACGAAGCGCTCGTCGGGATCCTCGTTCTCGAGGCCATGCGGGCCGGGGTGACCGTGGTTGGTGAGGACCTCGGCACGGTCGAGCCATGGGTGCGGGACTACCTCAACGAGCGCGGCATCCTGGGTACGTCGGTGCTGTGGTTCGAGCGGGACGCGAACGGCAAGCCACTGGCCCCGGAGCGCTGGCGGGAGCTCTGCCTGGCCACCGTCACCACGCACGACCTGCCGCCGACCGCGGGCTACCTCGCCGGTGACCACGTCGAGCTGCGCAATCAGCTCGGTCTGCTGACCAGGCCGGTCGCCGAGGAGCTCGCGGTGGACGAGGCCGAGCGGGACTCCTGGCTGAACGCACTCCGCGAGCGGCACCTGCTCCGCGACACGGACGGCGACGTGGAACGCATCGTCGAGGCACTGCATCAGTACGTCGCTCACACGCCGGCGAAGCTGGTCGGCGTCGCACTGACGGATGCCGTGGGGGAGCGTCGTACGCAGAACCAGCCGGGGACCACGGACGAGTACCCGAACTGGCGGATCCCGCTCGGCGGGCCGGACGGGCAGCCGGTGCTGATCGAGGACCTGCCGAACAACCAGCGCCTGCGGCGTTTGATCGGGGCTCTCAACATCTAGCTTTCTGTACACGGTCGCTCACGAACCGTTGACAATAGATTTGAACGGTTGTTTTCTATTTGTCACCAAGAAGGCGCCTTCCTTCGCTGTCTCACCGCCCCAACAGTTGAAGGAGTTGTCCCATGCTGCGCAAACGCAAGCTCAGCCTGGCCGGAATCGCCGTCGGCGCGCTCGCGCTGACGATCAGCACGTCCGTCCCGCTGGCCTACGGGCACGGATATACGAATTCGCCGATCAGTCGCGCCAAGCTCTGCCAGAGCGGAGCGGTGCAGAACTGCGGCCAGATTCAGTGGGAACCGCAGAGTGTCGAAGGACCGAAGGGCTTTCCGGCTTCGGGTCCGGCGGACGGACTGCTCTGCTCGGCGGGGTTGTCCCAGTTCCATGAGCTGGACGATCAGCGGTCGGGAGCGTGGCCGGCGACGCAGTTGAGCGCCGGCGCCAGCTACACGTTCACCTGGCATCTGACCGCGCCGCACTCGACGACCGACTTCAAGTACTACCTGACCAAGCAGGGCTGGAATCCGAACGCTCCGCTGACCCGGGCGGCGCTCGACCTCAACCCGTTCCTGACCGTGACGATGAACGGTGGCCGGCCGCCGAACGACGTCTCCCACCCCGGCACGCTGCCGAGCGGGCGGACCGGGCGGCACATGATCCTCGCGGTCTGGACGATCAACGACACGGCGAACGCCTTCTACCAGTGTTCGGATGTCAATTTCTGATTCAACCGGAGGTTTCGCCAATAACTTTCGCGGGAAGTGCACTCCTTGAAATAACCGCCCCGTATTTCAAGGAGTGTCCCCATGAAGTCCGTACTCCGCCGTGTCATCGTCCCCGTGGTCGCCGTCCTCGCCGGGCTGCTGCCCGGTGTGGTGATGGTCGAGCAGGCCTCCGCGCTGACCAAACTGACGCACTCCCAGGCGACCGCGATCTTCAGAGCCGCCGGCATCACCTGGTCGTCCAGCGGCAACTGCTCCGACTGGAACAACCCGACCTGTACGTCGTTCACGAACATCAACGACTCGACCGTGTACGGCGTACGCACGCTGAAGCAGGCGAGTGGGTGCGCGGTGAACATCACCGGCGGGACCGAGACCGGTCACGCCAGCGGCACCTACAGCCACCGGAACGGGTACAAGGTCGACATCTCGGTCTATACCTGCGTGTCCAACTACATCCGCAACACCTTCACCCGCATCGCCGACCGCGGCGACGGCGCCCAGCAGTGGCGCTCCGGCGCCGGCAACATCTACGCCAACGAAGGCAACCACTGGGACATCACCTACTACAACTGCGGCGGCTGCTAACCCAACAGCAGCCGCGCTCCGCGCGGGTTCGTAAGAGAGGCAACTGCGGCGGCTGCTAACACCACCCACGCTCCGCGCGGGTTGTAGGCGAGGCGCCGCGCGGGCTGCCGACAACCATCGCGCTCCGCGCGGTGAGCAGTTGGAGCAGCGCTTCGGGCTGCGCTGTGGGAGGAGCCGCGGTGGCTCCGCTCGTATTGCGCCGGCCGCACAGCGTGCAGCGCTGTGCGGCCGGCTGTCTGTTGGACGTGTGGGTGAGGCCGTGGGAGAGCTGTGGACCGGGGAGTACTAGGCTTCGGGGTGTGATCACTGAAGTTTCCGGCCACGAGTTGTTGGTGTTCGTCGGCATTCCCGCTTTGGTTGTCGCGGTGCTGGCGCTGCTCGTGTTCGCGTCGTCCATCGCGCAGGGGCCGCGGTACCGTCCGGGGCTGTCCTGGTGGGCTCCGCCGGTCTGGATCAACGGGCCGACCGCGACCAAGCCCGACCCGGCCCACCTGCCCGAGCTGCCCGGCGCGCCCGGGACCACCGCGACCGCCGGCGCCGGCGTCGCCCGTACGACCGGAGGCGCAAGTGCCAGCTGGTGACGCATTCACCCCGGACCAGCTCTACGACATCGAGCGGGCGGTCCGGCACGCCGAAGAGGTCTCCGGCCTGCACTTCTCCGTGTACGTCGGTGGCGCGGACGAGGAGACCCGTCCGTTCGCCCTGGAGCTGCTGAACGAGCTGGACGACCCGGACCACAGCGTCCTGGTGTACGTCGACCCGGCCGGCCGCCGGCTCGAGATCGTCACCGGCTCCCTGGCCAGGCGGCAGCTCTCGGACACCTCGGCCGGTCTGGCCGCGCTGGCCATGCAGACGTCGTTCGCCGCCGGTGACCTCACCGGCGGCCTGGTCACCGGCGTACAGCAACTGGGCGAGCACGCGCACCAGCCGCCGCTGCTGCACGCGAACGAACCGCACCAGCAGTGACCCAGGCTCTGCAGCCGCACCGCATCGAGCTGGACGACGTCGTACTGCGTCCGTTCGTGGCGTCGGACGAGGCTGCGGTGGCCGAAGCGTTGCGGAACCCGGACATCCTCCGCTGGACCGCGGGTACGGCGATCATCCGCACACCCGCGGACCAGCGCGCCCGGAGGTGGCTGGAGCCGCGCATCGACGGCTGGACCCGTGGTAGCGCGGTCTTCGCGGTCGCCGACGCCGCAACCGACTATGTGCTCGCCAGTGTGTCGGTCCGGGACGTGAACCGGGTTCCGGACCAGGCGGTCGTCGCGTACTGGGTCAGCCCGGCCGCCCGCGGCCGTAGGCTCGCAGCCCGAGCACTGGACGCGGCAGCCCGCTGGGCCTTCGCACCGGAGGGCCTCCGGCTGCACCGCTTGTCTCTGGACCACGCACTGGTCAACGAGGGCTCATGCCGTGTCGCACAGCGGGCTGGTTTCCAGCTCGAGGGCACCATGCGCGACTACTACGTCGAGCCGACCGGCGAACGGCACGACTCACACCTGCACGCGCGGCTGGCGACCGATAGCGTCGGTCAGCCTCAGGAAGCGACCGCCGGCTCGTAGGTCGGGCAGGCCGAGCCCGGGTAGGCGCGCTGTGTCTGGGGTGCCGAGCACAGGTCGAGCATCTGCTCCGACGACTTGCCGGGACCGAGGTAGATCACCCAGGTGTCGGTGATCGGCTCCATCGAGCTGTTCGCCAGGCCCGGATACTGGCCGTCAACCAGCATCGCCTTGGCCGGTACGCCGGCCTTGATCAGCTTGATCGCGGCGTTCTTGGCCAACTGGTCGGCATCCATGCCGACGTCGGTCGGGTACTTGTCCAGCACCGCGATCCACTGCCCACGCTTGAACACCGGCGACGCGGGCCCGGTGTCCACCGGCGGGGTGGTCTTCACCGCCTTGGGAGCCGTCTTCGCCGCCGACGGGTTGCGATCCGCCTTGGTGGTGTTCCCGTCCGCGGTCGCCAGCGGCGCGGCCGGCGCCGCAGCCCCGCCATCCGGTACGACGCCCAGCCGCAAGCCGTCCCCGGATTCGTCCGGCGTGGACGACCCTTTCGTCAGGATGAACGCGAACACCGCGACCAGCGCGGCCGCGGCCACGATCGCCGCACCGATCGTGCTGTGCGAACGCTGGGCCTTGCGCGGTCGCCGCGGCGGGGGATCGCTGCGTCGCGCGGCCGGCGGTCCGGCGGGGGACTGCCTGGCGGGAGTCTTCGGTTGTCTCCGAGCGGCCCGGGTGGGCGGTTTACGGTGATCGACGGGCGTCACGGCAAGGGCCCCTCCCCGGATTCCCTTGGATGGATATTCCGAGGGCAGCTTAAACCGAACGACCGAATAAGTGAGCCTCTCTCAGGTGGGGAGAATCTCTTTTACCGCAAGGGAATTGCCGCCCGCAGCCAGGCCATCACGATGTGCCGAAGAACAATCGTTTGACCCTTACCGGCAGCGTTCGCGCCGTCACGGTCAGGTGCCCGACGGGATCCCGTCGTACTTGGGGCTGGGCCTGGTGTCCAGGGCGTCATCCAGCCAGGCGTCGACGTCGACCCCGGAGCTGAGGATGTGCCGCACGTACGACGCGCGCTCGTGGCTGAGCACCTCTTGCTCCCACACGCAGGGGGCCGCACCGATCGGCGCAGGGCGCAGGTCGTCGACGTCCATCCCGCTGAAGATGCTGAGCCGGGACTGGAAGTCCTTCGCCCAGCTCTGCACGACCAGATAGATGGCGTCCTCGCCCAGGTGCAGTACGACGACGGCCAGGCCAAGAGACCCCATCGCGTCGTCGAACTCGAGCTGACGGGTCGCCGTGGCCTGGGCGGCCTCGACCATCTGGTCGTCCCAGTGCCGTCCGCGGGCGGTGATGACGTACGGCTTCACCAGGCGATGTGCATAGCGCCACGGCATCAGCGGAGTCACCGGTCGGGGACGGTAGGCCTCTGCCAGTCCGGTCAGCGCAACAGCTGCCGCACCAGCCAAGGCGGGATCAGAGGCAGGCACCGACCCAGTCTTACCGCACCGGGGTCCAATACGACACTGCCGGTCTCAGCCGCGGCGGAGACCGGCAGTGGTCGAGGTAGAGCTCAGGCGACGATGTCCTGTGCCTGAGCGGCGATCGCCCGGGTCAGGTCGGCCTGTGCCTCGGTGACGTAGCGGAGGGTGGGAGCGTCGACCGACGCGGACTCCGCCGCCAGCCACTCGGTCAGGGCGTCGAGTGCGTCCTGGTCCGCGAGGTGGCGCGGCGACAGGTAGACCAGCACGTTCTCGCCCATCGACGAGCCGAGCCGGGTGTACACGTCCTTGGCCGCGCTCAGGTACTTCCCGACGTACGGCCGCAGCAGGTCCTCCTGGCCCGGCTGCTGGAAGCCGAGGATGGTCCGGAACTGCGTCTCGTTCGGGGTGTCCTCGGACTCCACCGCGATCCGCCAGGCGTCCGCCTTGGCCTCGGCGGTCGGCCGGGCGGCGCGGGCCTGGGCGGCTCGTTCCTGTCCGGTCATGGTGGTGTCGCGGGTCAGCTCGTCGTCGATCTCGTCCGCGCCGATCCGGCCGAGTCGCGCGAGCGCCACGATCAGCGTCCAGCGCAGGTCGGTGTCGACGACCAGGCCGGACGGCAGGTCGCGGCCGTCCAGCCACCCCGCCAGCCGGTCCGCGCCGGCGTCGGAGAAGACCGCCGAGCTGTACGCGCGGGCGAAGGCGAGCTGGTGGTCACTGCCCGGCTCGGCGTCGGCGAGCAGGCCCGCCACCGCCTCCTCGAACTGCGCCCGCAACACCGGCTGGTTCGCCCGGGCGGAGTACAGATTGATCGCGCTGGTCGCCTGCGCGAGCAGGGACCGGACGCCGGTGAGGTCGGTCTCGGCCCGGATCCCGCGCAGCACGATGCCGACGTACTGGCTGGCCGGCATCTCGGCGTCCCGGGTCATGTCCCAGGCCGCGCCCCAGGCCAGCGCCCTGGGCAGCGATTCGGTCAGCTGGTCGATCGACTCGACCAGGGTCGCCCGGGAGCGCTCGTCGAGCCGGATCTTGGCGTAGGTGAGGTCGTCGTCGTTCAGCAGCACCAGGTCCGGCTGGGAGGCACCGGTGAGCTCGGGCAGCTCGGTCCGCGGCCCGTCGATGTCCACCTCGAAGCGCTCGGTCCGGACCAGGCCGGCGTCGGTCCGGCGGTAGAGGCCGACCGCCAGCCGGTGCGGCCGCAGCACCGGGAACTTCTCGGTCGCGGTCTGCTCGATGGCGAACGAGGTGAACGCACCGGAGGAGTCGACGGCGAAGTCGGCCCGCAGTGTGTTGACACCGGCGGTCCGGAGCCAGCGCTCGGTCCAGTCGTCCAGGTCGCGGCCGGACGCCTTCTCCAGCGGCTTGAGCAGGTCGGCCAGCTCGGTGTTCCCGAACGCGTGGTCGGCGAAGTATTCCTTCAGCGCCTTGATGAAGGTGTCCTCACCGACGAACGCGACCAGTTGCCGCAGCGCGGACGCGCCCTTGGCGTAGGTGATGCCGTCGAAGTTCACCTCGACCGCGTGGAAGTCGACCATGTCGGCCGCGATCGGGTGCGTCGAGGGCAGCTGGTCCTGCCGGTAGGCCCAGTTCTTCCGGGCGTTGCAGAACGTCGTCCAGGCACCGGCGTACTTGGTCGTCGCGACCACCTGCGCCCAGTGGCTTGCCCACTCGGCGAACGACTCGTTCAGCCACAGGTCGTCCCACCAGGTCATCGTGACCAGGTCGCCGAACCACATGTGCGCCAGCTCGTGCAGCACGGTGTTGGCGCGGGCTTCCATCTCCGCGTGCGTGGTCCGGCTGCGGAACAGGTACTCGTCCCGGAGCGTCACGCAGCCCGCGTTCTCCATCGCGCCCATGTTGTACTCCGGCACGAACGCCTGGTCGTACTTGTGGAACGGGTACGGCGTACCGAAGGCCCGCTCGAACAGCTCGAAGCCCTGCTTGGTGACCTCGAACAGGTCGTCGATGTCCAGCGCTTCCTTGAGCGAAGGACGGCACAGCAGCGACATCGGGTACGTCCCGTGCGCCCCTTCGTAGGTGTCGGTGACCACGTGGTACGGCCCGGCCACCACAGCGGTGATGTACGTCGAGATCCGCTCGGTCGGCGGGAACTCCCACCGGGCCAGCTCCTCACCGTTCGCACCCTGGTACGGCGTGGGCTCCGGGGTCGGAGCGTTCGAGATGACGACCCAGCGGGCCGGTGCGGAGACGGTGAAGGTGAAGGGGGCCTTGAGGTTCGGCTGCTCGAAGGTGGCGAACACCCGGCGGGCGTCCGGCACCTCGAACTGCGTGTAGAGGTAGGTCTCCTTGTCGGCCGGGTCGACCGAGCGGTGCAGCCCTTCACCGGTGCGCGAGTACAGGCAGTCGGCGACCACCGTCAGCTCGTTGCGTTCGGCCAGCCCGTCCAGCTGGATGCGGGCGCCGTCGTACGCCGTGTCCGGATCCAGCGCCACGCCGTTCAGCGTCGCCGAGCGGAGCTTGCCGGCGATCAGGTCGGCGAACGTGCTCGCGCCGGCCTCCGCCGCGAAGGTGATGGTGGTCACCGACGGGAACGTCGGGGCGCCGCTCGGGGCGTTGGTCAGGTCCAGCTCGATGGTGTAGCTGACGTCGCTGACCACGCCGGCACGGGTACGCGCCTCGTCGCGCGTGAGGTTGGTTCCAGGCATGTCGGCATCCTATGCACCTGGCTGTCGGCTTGGCTGAGGGTTTCCCCGCGACATTGGGTATTGGATACCAAGCCGGTATCTACGATTCTTCAACTTTGTATGATGGGGAATATGACTGCCTCTGCCGATTTCTGGTTCGACCCGGCCTGCCCCTGGGCCTGGATGACCTCTCGCTGGATGCTCGAGGTCGAGCAGGTGAGAGATGTGAAGACGACCTGGCACGTGATGAGCCTGGCTGTCCTGAACGAAGACCGCATCGAGCATGACGAAAACTGGGACCGCCTGCTAGGTCGCGTCCGGGTGCTGATCGCCGCCGAGCAGGCGCACGGCAACGAAGTACTCCTGCCGCTCTACACCGCCCTGGGACGCCGGATCCACAACGAGGGTCGTGGCGGCAAGGACGACGCCGTGCTGGCCGAGGCGCTCGAAGAGGTCGGCCTGCCCGCCTCGCTGCTCGAGGCCGCCGGCACCGATCGGTACGACGACGCGCTGAAGAAGTCCCACCACGCCGGCATGGACCTGGTTGGCATGGAGGTCGGTACGCCGGTCATCGCGGTCGAGGGCACGGCGTTCTTCGGGCCGGTGGTGACGCCCGCGCCGAAGGGCGAGGCGGCCGGCAAGCTCTGGGACGGCGTCCGCCTGGTCGCCGGCACCGAGGGCTTCTTCGAGATCAAGCGGACCCGGGACCGCGGGCCGGTCTTCGACTGATTCGGCCGGTGATTCAGGCTTGAATTCGCCCACACCGGTCGGTGAAAGTTGCCCACCGAGAACTTCGTCGAGTGGTGAGTAGGTCCCAGATGACCCTGCGTGATGAACTGCCCGTCGGCATCGCCGTGTTCGACCGTCAGACCGGGCAGTTCGTCCAGCAGGTCAACGCCGATCATCGGTTCCGGTCGGCGTCCGTGGTGAAGCTGCTGATCGTCCTCGACTTCCTGTGGGACCGCGGTCCGGCGTACGACGTACCGCCGGGGGACCGGAGCCGGCTCGAGGTGATGCTGCGCAGCAGTGACGACGATGCCGCGAGCTACTACTGGGATCACCTCGGTGGCGCGGCGATCGTCGACCGGATGGTGACTCGGCTCGGCCTGACCCACACGGCCGGGCCGCCCGCCACCCATCCGGGCTTCTGGGGGTACGTCGCCATCACGGCTGCCGACACGGTCCGGATCTATCGATACATCCTGGACCGTGCTCCGTTGCCGGTGCGCAAGTACGTGATGGATCTGCTGCACCGGCCGACCCGCCACGGCACCGACGGCTTCGACCAGTACTTCGGGATCGCATCGGTCTTCGAGCCGGAGTTCAGCATCAAACAGGGCTGGTCCGGGTTCCACGGGTCCAGTGGCTACCGGACGGACCGGGCCAAGCCGGAGTCCCTGGTGGACCTGGTCAGCGACGCACTCCACACCACCGGGACCGTCGGGCCGGACGACCGGGCCATCGTGGCCGTGTTCACGCTGCATCCGCCGGGAACGGAGTACGAGAAGGCCTACGCGGAGGTCACCCGGCTGACCTCCGGGCTGACCGTGCCCGGCGTGCCGGACCGCCGGTAGGAGATGCGAGACTTCTCGCCATGCGAGTGCACATCGGCTCCGACCACGCCGGCTTCGAACTGAAGAACTACGTGGTCCAGCACCTGACAACCGCCGGGCACGACGTCGTCGACCACGGCCCGGCCGTGTACGACGCGGTCGACGACTACCCGCCGTACTGCCTGCGGACCGGCGAGGCAGTGGCCGGGGAGCCGGGCAGCCTCGGCGTCGTGATCGGTGGCTCCGGCAACGGCGAGCAGATCGCCGCCAACAAGGTGAAGGGGGTCCGGGCGATCCTGGCCTGGAGCACCGACACCGCACGGCTCGGCCGCGAGCACAACAACGCCAACGTGATCAGTGTCGGCGCGCGGATGCACTCCGAGGAGGAGGCGGCCGGATTCGTCGACACGTTCCTGGCGACCGACTACTCCGGCGAGGAGCGTCACACCCGCCGGATCGACATGCTGTCGGCCTACGAGTCGACCGGCGAGCTCCCGCCGGTCTCCTGACGGTCTGACTTGTCGGTCTGGTCGTTCTTGCCGGTCTGGTCGCTCGACGCCGTCGGACGGCGATTGACCGGCTGGCGCGGGCGGGACACGTCGCGGGCGCGCATCGACCGGCCGGTACCGACTACCGCCGGAGTGGGCGGACCACTCCGGCCCTTGGAACCACTTGTCGTCCCCATATGAGGAATCATGCCTGAAGGTCACACCCTGCACCGGCTGGCGAACGATGTCTGGGATGCGTTCGGCGGCCGCCCGGTCCAGGCGTACAGCCCGCAGCTCCGGTTCGTCGAGGGTGCCGCGCTGCTGAACGGGCACGTGCTGCGCCAGACCGAGGCCCACGGCAAGCACTTCCTCGCCGACTTCGAGGGTGCGGGCTGGCTGCACATCCACCTCGGCCTGATCGGCAAGATGGACATCCAAGCCGCACCGGTCCCCGAACCGGTCGGCCAGGTCCGCCTCCGCCTCCAGAACGCGACGTCGTACGCCGATCTGCGCGGAGCGACCGTGTGCGAGGTGCTGACCGACGGCGAACGCGAGACGCTGATCGCCCGGCTCGGACCGGACCCGTTGCGCGACGACGCGGATCCCGAGCTGGCGTGGAAGCGGATCCATCGCAGCAAGCTGCCGATCGGCCAGTTGCTGATGAACCAAGAGGTCCTGAGTGGTGTCGGCAACGTCTATCGCGCCGAGGTGCTGTTCCGGGCGAAGCTGCATCCGATGACCCACGGCAACCTGGTCAGGAAGCGCGAATGGCAAGGCATGTGGGACGACCTGCTCGAGCTGATGAAGTACGGCGTCGAGACCGGCCGGATCGACACCGTCGCCGACGACCACACCCCTGAGGCGATGGGGCGTGACCCGCGCCGCGACGATCATGGTGGCGAGGTGTACGTGTACCGGCGGCAAGGGCAGCGGTGTCACGTCTGCCACTCGGTGATCCGGACCGAGATCCTGGCCGGGCGCAACTTGTTCTGGTGCCCGAAGTGCCAACGGACCGGACTCACTCGCAAGAGCTGAGAGTCATCAGTTGTGTTACGGCTGGATGCACGGACCGAGGAGTGCCGTTATCTTCTTCACACCATGAACTGGAGCGGCAGTCTCGCTGGAGTACGACGACGGGTCGGCCGCCGGACCGTCGCCGTGGTGCGGCGCGCCCGCCGATCGCATCAGCTGACGTTCGCAGCCCTGCTGGCGATGTCGGTGCTGGTCGCCGTCAGCAGTCTGGCCTGGCCTCAGGAGGTCCCGGCGTCGTTGCTGGTGGTCCCGCTGCTGCTGGGCGGGATGCTGCTGCACTTCCGCCAGTTGCTCGTACAGACGCTGGTCACCCTGACGGTCGGTGCTTTCGTGATCGCGTCCCGGCCTTCGACGTCACCGAAGGCCGGGTTCATCCTGGTGCTCGGTCTGGTCGGGTGGATCGTCATCACCAGCGCGAAGGTGCGCAGCCGGCTCGGGGTGCCGGGGACCCGCGGCGAGTCGATGCTGATGGAGTTGCGCGACACGCTCACCGCGCAAGGTGAGTTGCCGACGCTGCCGGCCGGGTGGCGGGCCGAGGTGGCGATCCAGTCCGCCGGGGGTTCGACGTTCTCCGGTGACTTCGTGGTGTCGACGACGCGCGACGACGTACTCGAAGTCGCCCTGGTCGATGTCTCGGGCAAGGGAATCGACGCCGGGACCCGGGCGCTGCTGTTGTCGGGTGCGTTCGGCGGACTGCTCGGCGTCGTACCGGCCGAGGACTTCCTGCCGTCGGCGAACCGCTATCTGCGCCGGCAGGACTGGGACGACGACTTCGCGACGGTCGTCCATCTCGCGATCGACCTGCAGACCGGGGAGTTCGACGTACGCACGGCCGGGCATCCGCCGGCGATCCACTTCGACGCCTGGTCGGGGCGGTGGCAGACGCGGGACACCGACGGGCCGTTGCTCGGGCTGGTGGAGGCACCGGAGTTCGAGGTGAACCACGGGCAGCTCAAGCTCGGCGACGCGCTCTTCCTCTACAGCGACGGCATGGTCGAGACGCCGCGCCGCGACATCGGCCGTGGCACCGACCGGCTCGTCGGGCACGCCGAACGCCTGGTCGCACACGGCTTCGAGGGCGGCGCCGCCGAACTCGTCGCCTTGGCCGGCGGCCCCGGCGACGACTCCGCCATCGTCGTGATCCACCGCATGGCCCACGGTTAGTCTCACGTTGTCAGCGCTCCCGACGAGCCGAGGTTGTTGACTGAGGCAACGAAAGGCCCATACTGCAGATGAGACGTCCGCCCAGGTGATGACACACATTGTCAGACAGGGGGACGGGTATGGGCGTCACAGGGTTGCGTCCGCGGGTCGCGGGTGCGGTCGTCGCGGCCGGAGCGTTGATGGTCCTGATCGGAGCGGCGGCGCTGGTCCTGCGGCCCGTTGCCGACACCGGTACGGCGGGCGCCGCGATGGCGGCCCCAGCGGGGAACAACGGCACCATCAAGATCGAGGGCGTGGACATCGGCAGCGGTCCGCCCGACAACAACCCGCATCAGGGGTGCACGTTCACGGTCGAGTTCTACAACTACGACCAGGGCCCGTACAACGCGCAGGTGATCTTCGAGGACCAGCCACCGACCGCGGACGGCGGGCTGCAGGTCGTCTCGGGTGACCTGAACCCGTTCATCGGCGCGGACCCCGCCGGCGGCGGCAACGACCTGGACGCCAAGGTGACGTACACGCTGGCGTTCACCGGTCAGCCGCAACCACAGCAGGGCTACCACGTGAAGATCACCGTCCACGCGCCGTACTCCCAGGGCGCCGACGTCAAACACAAGGTCTTCTGGGTAGAAGGCTGCGACGCCCCACCCACGACTCCACCGACGACACCGCCGACCACCCCGCCGACGACCCCGCCGACCACGCCGCCGACGACCCCGCCCACCACGCCTCCCACCACCCCGCCGACGACCCCGCCGACCACGCCGCCGACGACCCCGCCCACCACGCCTCCCACCACCCCGCCGACGACCCCGCCGACCACGCCTCCCACCACCCCGCCGACGACCCCGCCGACGACACCGCCGACCACGCCGCCGACGACCCCGCCCACGACGCCGCCGACCACTCCGCCTACGACGCCGCCGACGACCCCGCCCACGTCGCCGCCGACCACCCCGCCCACGACACCTCCCACGACGCCGCCCACCACCTCGCCGACGACACCTCCGACGTCGCCGCCTACCAAGCCGCCGACCACGTCGTCCACGGTTCCTGTGACGACTCCGACAGCTACTCGGCGGACGTCGCCGGCCGGCGTACCGACCGTGGTGGACGCCGGTCTCGCCGATGCGGCAACCACCGCAGCCGGGAACGATCGGTCCGGCCAAGAGCCCAACCGGTCGGGGGCGATTCTGATGACCTTCGGCGGAATGATGCTGACCGGTGGCGCCACCGCATCCCTCCGACGCCGTGGACGACACACCAGGTGACCCGAGCCGGCGACCCGCTCGACTCCGTCCGAGCGGTCGCCGCGCTCCGACCTCGCGCCCGGCACAGCATCCGACGTGAGCCAACCTCGTGGCCACCCGGCCCCACCGCGGTGGGTGGGGCGGTCGCGCTCTGCGGCGTGTGCGTCATCTCCGCCGGCGCCTACCTGCAGTACGGCGGGTCACCTGTGAGGACTGGTCAGATGTACCTCGGCAACGTGGTCGTCGTCGCCCTGCCGGTGGCGTAGTCTCCTCGCTCGTGACGACGATCGATGGACTGGGGGACTCTCTCGCGGCTGCCGAGGGGTATCCGGAGGTGTCGTTCGAGGAACTGGTCGCGATGATGCCGGACGAGATCCGGGACGTGTTCCCGCCGGACCGGTGGCAGCTGCAGAAGCTGTGGGCGCTCGACCTCAAGGTCGAACCGGTCGAGATCGCGGACCTGGTCTGGCTCTTCGACCTGCCGCTGTGGCAGCTGGACGGCGAACGCTTCAAGGTCACCCCGAACCAGGTCGCCGAGACGCCGATGAACTTCCGCGCCCACTACCAGCGGGTGATGGACGCCGACCTCGACCACCCGATCAACCTGGTCGCCTACCGCGGCCGTCTGGTCGTCCTCGACGGCGTCCACCGTTTGCTCAAGGCCCACTTCCTCCGCCGCCGCTGGATCGAGGCCACCATCGCGACCGCGACCCAGCTCCAATCCTGCGTTCCCTAATGTGCAAGTGGCGACTTGCACATCGCGCTCCGGCGTGCCAGGGTGGTGGGTATGGAGAGCGTGGAGCGTGAGGTGTATGTCGACGCGCGGCCGGAGGTGGTCTGGGCCGCAGTGACGCAGCCCGAGGCGTTCGCCCGCTGGTATGCGTTCGGTGGGGTGGAGCTCGACCTGCGGCCGGGTGGGCGGCTGGTGATGCGCTGGGATGAGCACGGCGAGTATCGCGGCTTCGTGGAGAAGGTCGAGCCGGGGCGGCGGTTCGCCTATCGGTACGCCGTCGACCCGGATGTCGAGCCTGTGCCGGGGAACTCGAATCTCGTGGAGTTCACGCTGACTCCGGAGGGCGAGGGCACGCGGTTGCGGGTGGTGGAGTCCGGGTTCGAGCGGTTGGACGTGTCGCCGGAGGAGCAGGCGAAGCGGGCCGAGGAATCCGCGCAGGGGTGGGACGGTGGGCTCGCGGCCCTGACGGAGTTGGCGCCTACGCTGTGACGACTGTCGACGTGGTGCTCGAGGCGCTGGGGGATCCGACCCGGCGGGTCGTGGTGGAGTTGCTGGCGACCGGTGGTGGGCGGACGGCGACGTCGCTGGCGAGCGACCTCCCGGTGACCCGGCAGGCCGTCGTGCAGCATCTCGCCGTACTGCGTGATGCCGGCTTGGTCGAGAGTCGTCGTGAGGGGCGCGAAGTACGCTTCGAGCTGCGCCCTACGGCGCTGACCGCCACCGCGGCGTGGATGGCCGACGTGGCAGCCCAATGGGACCGCCGCCTGGCTGTTATCACCGAGCTCGCCGAGACAGGCCCTGTCGAAGCGATGCTCAGGCGCCCTTCGGAGCCGGCGGACGAGGACCGCGACATGCGCTGACTGTTGTTGATGACGCGTCACCATTACCATTGCTGATATGACATCGAACAACGACGAGTACGCGCCGAGCCCGACCGACTGGGTCCGGAACCAGGTGGACAAGGTCACCGAGGCCGGGACCACCGAGGCGGTCGACATCATGGGCCTCAAGGTGGTGCTGCTGACCATGCGCGGCGCCAAGTCCGGCAAGATCCGGAAGGTCCCGTTGATGCGCGTCGAGCACAACGGTGTGTACGCCGCTGTCGCGTCGCTCGGTGGCGCCCCGAAGAACCCCGTCTGGTACTACAACCTCAAGGCCGACCCGAAGCTCACCCTCCAGGACGGTGAGGTCACCAAGGAGTACGTCGCCCGCGAGATCGAGGGCGCGGAGTACGACGAGTGGTGGACCCGGTCGGTCGCCGCCTACCCGCCGTACGCCGAGTACCAGACCAAGACCACCCGGAAGATCCCGCTGTTCGTGCTCGACCCGATCAAGTAGCCGATCCACCGGCGTGCGCGGGCCTGTTAAGTCCGCGCACAGATCCGGCGTGGGACGACGACCGGTCACCGGGTCGGGCCCGGGCCTGTGAGACGCTGGCGACGGCCGGGTCGAATGGTTCCGGCCCGGCGCGCTGCGTCGACAGAGTTCTGGGAGTCGTCCTGACCACACACGACGCGGTGCAGGAACCGTTCGTCGGGTCGACGCGGTTGCGTCTGGCCGGACTGGCACTGCATGCCTATACCGCGAGCGGAACGGTGCTCGCGCTGCTGATCGTCATCGCCGCCATCGACGGCGACGCCGTCCGGGCCCTCTGGCTCGGCCTGGCGGCCCTGGTGATCGACGGGACCGACGGGATGCTCGCCCGCCGGCTGCGGGTGAAGGAGACGATCCCGTGGTTCGACGGCGCGATGCTCGACAACATCGTCGACTACCTCACCTACGCGTTCGCCCCGATCGTGCTGCTCTGGACCGGTGACTACCTGCCCAACGGCGCCTGGGGCGCGGTGCTCGCGGCGCTGCCGTTGCTTGCCTCCAGCTACCAGTTCTGCCGGGTCGACGCGAAGACCGACGACCACTTCTTCCTCGGGTTTCCGAGCTACTGGAACGTGGTCGCGTTCTACGTGGTCGTCCTCGGCCTCAGCCCGGTCACGACGGGCGTGATCCTGGTGGTCTGCTCGGTGCTCGTCTTCATCCCGGTGAAGTACATCTACCCGTCCCGGACCAAGGTGTTCCGGTCGCTGAACCTGATCACGACCGCGGTCTGGCTCGCGGCGTACGCCGTACTCCTGGCGCAGATGCCCGACCCGAGCTCGATCGTCGTCGCGGTCTCGCTGTCGTACCTGCTGTACTACGCGGTCCTCAGCCTGTACCTCACCTTCGTGGCACCTCGGCGCAAGGCCGGCTGAGTGGTCCTCGGTCTCGGCGCGGCACTCGGTGCCGCGGTGCTCTTCGGTGTCGCCTCGATCCTGCAGGCGGTCGGTTCACGCGAGGTCCCGACCGAGTCCGAGCTGGACCCGCGACGGCTCGGCGGGTTCGTGGTCGCGCTGCTCAAGCAGCCCGCGTTCCTCGGTGCCCTGGTGCTGAACCTGGCCGGTTTCGCACTGCACTTCGTTGCCTTGCGCCTCCTTCCGCTGTACCTCGCCCAGGCCGGCATCGCGGCCAGCCTGGTCGTGACCGCACTGCTCGCCACCCGGCTGATGTCTGACCGGCTCAGCGCGCTCGAATGGTCGGCGGTGATCGCGGTCTGCGTCGGCCTCGGCCTGCTCGCGGTGTCGGCCGGCAACGCCGGGGACAGCGCCCAGCACCACGGCCTGACCATCGGCATCATCGTCGGCCTCGTTGCGATCGCCGTCCTCGGTGCCCTCGCGAGCCGCTCCCAGCACGGCGTCTCCACAGCCGTCCTCGGCCTCCTCGCCGGCCTCGGGTACGCCGGGGTCGCGATCTCGGCGCGATTGCTCCAGGACGGCTCGATCGGCGAGCTCCTCCGCAGCCCCACGACGTACACGCTCCCGATCAGCGGCGCCCTCGCGTTCCTCCTCTACTCGCTGGCCCTGCAACGCGGCTCGGTGACACTGGCAACCACCCCGATGATCGCCCTCCAAACCATCACCCCCGCCGCCGTCGGCGTCTTCGTCCTCGATGACGCCGTCCGCCCCGGCTGGTGGCCCGCCGCAATCGCCGGCTTCCTCCTCTCCGCCACCGGCTCCGTCATCCTGGTCCGCTTCGAGTCCGTCAAGTCGTAGATCCCGCGGTCCGCCCCCGCGCCGCTAAGCGCAGTCCTCCGTCACGTGCTGCGCCGCCCGCTCCCACCCGCCCTTGGTTGTGCGTGCTGCCGCACGCGTCGCGGACTCCTTCGTCGCCCGCGGGTGACTACCCCGTGGACCCCGCCGAGTCGTGGACCCGCCGAGTCGTGGACCCGCAGACTGGTCGACCGGCCCGTGGAACGATCGGCCGGTGACTCTTCCGCGGACTGCTGGATCGAGGCCCGGTTAGGTTGCCGGGTCGTAGGTGATGCCTGCTGATGGGGCCAGTGCCAGGAGTGCCTCGATTGTGGGCACGGTGTTGGTGCCCCACATCTTGGAGAGCACCCATGTCTTGTACCCGTCATGGATCGGTTCGTCGAAGAACCAGCGTCGCTCGTTGCCCCTAGCTCCGGGGTGAGTCGCGACAAAGGCGGCGACGAGGTCGGACTCGCTGAGGTCTCCGTCGACCGACAGGAATCTTGGACCCGGAACGGCTCCGGCGATGGCCGACGCGCGGACGCCGGCTTGGTGGATCGCGTGTACGACGGCGAGGACTGCTCTCCGCTTGGGGAGTGGATCGGACGTGCCGGCAGGAGTCTTGATCACGTACCGGGTCAGGTCGCGTCCGCTGACGCTCGCCGCGCGTGCCGCGGATTCGCGTTCGCGGAGCCGGACCATCAGCTCAGCCGCTTCCGGTAGCGGTATGACCTGCTGGACATCGAGCAGCAACCGGCCCTCGACGCGGTACGGCATGAGCCGCACACAGGTGATGTCGAGACCGTAGAGGTCGTTCAGCCACAACACCGTTGTGGTGATCTGCGGATCGAAACCACCGGACACCAGCAGGATGCGAACGCGGCGTTCAAGGACCGCATCGTCGCCGCCGACGTCCTCCAGGAACTCGGCCAGCATCTGCCGAGCGTCGTCGGCCTGCTCGGGGGGCGGTCTGTTGCAGATATCGCTCGTACGTCACCGCCAGCTGATCGAAGGTCATCGTCGAGACCATGGCGGCGTAGCGGAGCGCTTGGAGCTCCATGTGCCCGCCGTCTTCGGTGCGTTTCAGCTCGATGACGACGAGCTGGCCATCGCGGTCGACACACAGCAGGTCGATGCGACGCCGTACGTCCGCGAAATCGCCGAACTCCTCGGCGACGACCAGGAGGTTCTCGTCGAGGACGCCGATGTGGCTGCGCAGAGCGCGCTGCAGGTCGGCTCGCTCGAGGACCGCCTCGGCGGCGAAGGTGGTCGGTGGCACTTTCGCCAGGGCGCCTGCCGCGGTCAGTTCGAACAAAGCCATGCGCGCATTCTGACGTGTGCGGAGGCGCCCCGACAGACGGAGAGCGGATCTAGCGGGAGGCCCATTTCCAGGGTGGTTCGTCGAGGGGGCCTTGGTCGGCGATGGTGGTGGCGCCGTGGTCCTTGATCAGTTCGAGGGTGTGGAGGTCGTCGGCTAGGGCTGCTAGGGAGGCTACGAAGGGGCGGGAGTGGGTGACGACGATGACCTGGGTGTCTTTGGAGGCGGTGACGACGAGGTTTGCCAATGCGGGCAGGAGGTCGGGGTGCAGGCTGGTTTCGGGCTCGTTGAGGACGAGGAGTTCTGGTGGGCGGGGGGTCAGCAACGCGGCTACCCACAGCAGGTACCTGAGTGTGCCGTCTGACAGCTCGGCGCCGGACAACGGTCGCAGCAGGCCGTGTTGGCGGAAGGCGATCTCGAAGCGGCCGGCGTTGTCGAGGATCTCGATGCGGCTGCCGGGGAACGCGAGCTCGATCGCCTCGTCGAGCGCACCCTTGGAGCCGATCTCGCGGATCGTCTGCAGGGCTGCGGCGAGTGCGGCGCCCTCCGGATCGAGGATGGGTGTCCGAGTGCCGATCTGAGCCTGCCGGGCCGGGGCATCAGCGTCGGTCCGGAGGTGGTCATAGAACCGCCACGCCCGCATCCGCTCGCGCAGCGCGAGCAGCTCCGGCGCACGCTGTGGATCGGCGAACTCACTGAGCATGCTGTCGAACGGCTGCAGCACATGTCCGCCGTCCTGCCATTGACCATCGCTGTCCCGGATGCGCGCGCCGCCGCCACCTCGCTCCATCAGCAGAGCGGCAGGTCGCAGGAACGGCCCGGCCCAGAGCGACTCCCGCTTGATCTCGGGGTCGAGGTTGAACGCCGAGGGCCCGCCGCGCACACCCAGCGTCGGGATCGGCAGACCGAAGTCGACCGCATAGCCGTAGTCCTCCGAGGCGAAGCCCATCCGCAGACTCACCGGCCCGGTCCGCACGGTGCCTTGGACCGGTCGGTCCTTGCGGACGTGTTCAGGCCCTGCCCAGAGCGTCGACTGGAGACCGCCTTCGCGCGCGAGAGCGGCGACCGCCCCGTTGCGGGAGGCATCGGCGAGCAGGCGGAGCGCCCTGTACAGGCTGGACTTGCCCGTCCCGTTCGCTCCGGTCACGACGTTCAGCCCGCGCAGCGGCATCACGACTCGGCGCAACGACCGGTAGTTCTCCACCGCCAGCGTGGTCAGCATGCCCGCCACGCTACCGAGGTGCTCCGACAGAACAGCTGGTTGAACTCTTCCGAGCACCAGTTGGTGCAACGGGGTGTATCGGGAGACGGCGTGGCGTGCCAGTAACGGAGCCGGGTCGCGTGGTGGAGGTCGAGTCGGGTTGCGGTCGCGGGTGCTGTTCCCGAGCTTGAGCATGGGGCGGCGTCCGGATACTTGCGGGAGCTTGCGGCGTCGGATCGCAGTCCGTCGACGCGTTCGATCTGTGATGCTGGTTTCGGTTCCCGCACCGCGAGTTCACGCCGTGGGAGCGTATGGAGCGGCTGGAAGTGTGTTCGTTCGCGAGTCGCACGATCAACCATCAGCTGAGCGTTTTGTTCGGCTTCTACGAGTGGGCGTGCTCGAGTGATGTGAATCCGCTGTCCGCGCGGCTGAGGCTGGCCCTGCAGTTGAACGGGGAACGATATACCCCATAGAGGGTGGCGTTGATCAGAGCGGCGGTGGGTTGTCGGCGTGGCCGGCAGCAGGCGCCAGAGCTGAGGCAGGGTTTCGCCCACGGCGCAAGGTGCCTGCTGCCGACGAGGGTCTCGTCAGCTGACGGGGAGCTGACCGAGCAGGCGTTTCATAGCGGCGATCTCGCGGTTCTGGCCGGTCTCGATCCTCTTGGCCAGCGCGATCGCGGCTGGGTCCTTGCCGGTGGTCTGTTCGGTCTTGGCCATGGTGACCGCGCCCTGATGATGCTTGATCATCATCAGGGTCCACATCCGGTCGAACATGGAACCCTCGGTCATGCCGAGATCGTGCAGGTCGTCCTCGGTCATCATTCCGGGCATCTCGCCCATGCCGTGGCCACCGTGCTGCGGGGAGGGAATGGGCTTGCCCCACGTGGTGAGCCAGCCGGACATGAGCTTGATCTCGGGGTCCTGCGCGGCCTGGATCGCGGTGGCGAGCTGCTTGACTGCGGGCGTGGTCGCCTGGTAGCCGGCCATGCTCGCCATCTGCAGCGCCTGTTGGTGGTGCGGGATCATCTGGGTCGCGAAGGTGACGTCGGCATCGTTGAACTCGCCCGCGGCCGCTGCCGCGCTGCCGGGGGCGGCCGTCGATGTGGTGCCATGGCCCATGCCGGGCATGGAGCCACTGTTCGAGTCGTCGCCGCAGCCGGCCAGTGTCACTGTTGCCAGCAGGATCGCGGCTGCCGAGGCGGCAGCTTTCCAGGTGTGGTGTCGCATGAGTAAGAGTCCTTGTCGCTTGAAGCTGTGATGTTCTACGAGGCGCCGCCGAGGGGCGCGTCAAGGTCACGGTTCGCCCGGGAACGGGCAGAGGTCGGCCTAGGTTCGGAGAACGCAGAGTTTCGACAAGGTGGGTTGCAGCCATCGCGGCGACGGCCCTGCAGCGATCGCCGCGCGCGCTGGGCTGACCCGGAGGACCGGGTGTGTGGCGCGGAGGCCCCGCGCAGCAAGGGCTCCGAGGATCGCCAGGGCCAAGGCCGCGAGCATCGCCAGACACACATCGCCCATCGCGTGGCGGTGTCCGTCGTGTGCTGTGTAGGCCGTGTTGCCAGTCGAGGGCATCGCGTCGACTGACATCGGCGCGCGCACCGCGGCGATCGCCGGCACGTTCGCCGCAGGCATCTGATGAACCGACTGCAGCGAGTGCTGCTGTGCCGCCTGGTGTGTGGTCGGCGCGATAGCCGCTGTGGGATGCGCTGCGTGAGTCTGGGTCATCACGGCGTCGTGGTTGCCGGTCAGACCGTGCATCGCGAAGACCCCGGCCAGCAGCCACACAACGATCAGGGCCCTGACCAGGCCCGGCCGTGTACTGACGTCCTGGATCTTCATCGGTCCCACTTTAGCCAGTACGACTGCCGCCGCGCCGGCCGGCAGCGTCGAACCGGCCAACCAACCGGCCTCGGGCGGGCGGACGATCGCGTACACACCAGCGCCGAGGCCGACCGTGACGGTGAGCCCGCCGAGCAGGTCGACCGAGCCCACCAGTTGCTGAGGGCAATGGTTGGACGTCGGTGCCGGAGGCCTCGACGGTTAGGGCAGCCGGCGGAAGCGGACCGCGTCGGCGATGACGTAGCCGTCGGCGTTGTCGCTGAGTTCGACGTACGAGTCGATGCCGGCGTTGAAGGTGAAGGTGCCGAGTGAGACCCATTCGCCGGTGCGGGGATCGGGTACGCCGCGAACACGCTGGTTGACCGTGACAGTCGTCGTACCGGCGGCGTGGTGTACGACGTACTTCGCGTTGGAAGCGCGGTTGGGGTCGGCGGTGTAGGAGGCGAGCACCTCGTAGCGGCCGGTGCCGGGGATGGCCGGGCGGAAGCGGGCCAGGTTCGCGCCGGTGCCCTTGGCGTGGGTGAGGTAGTTGAAGCCGTAGTACCCGAGGATGCTCCGGCCGCTCGCCCACGTGCCGACTGTCTCGAAGCCGAGTCCGCCGTTGTCGACGGTGACCTCCTCCCGGATGTCAGCGGTGGCTGCCGACGTCACGAGAGTCAGTTGCTCGAGTGCGACCGCCGTACCGCCGCCCCTGCCGGCGCCGGCGAGAGTGAAGCGGACGGTGTGCCGGCCCGGTTGGAGACGGCGACGGTCCAGCAGTACGACGTCGTACCCGTCGCCGCGGAAAGCGGTCAGGTCGATCGCACTGGTCCGCGGAGCCTGGCCGTCGACCGTCACCGTGACCAGTCCGCCGTCGGACGAGCGGTAGTAGCGCAGCCACAGCTCATAGGTGTCGTCGCGCTCCACGTGGATCGCCTGCTCGACGTACGCACCCGCACCGGCCACAGGCAGTCTCGGATAGTTCATGGGGTACGTCGCTGTCGTGAGCGCCGGCCCGGTTGCCAGACTGTCGCGTCCCTGGGTCAGCCATTCCAGATTGAAGCGAGCGACCGCCACGCGACGCGGACTGCCGTCAACGTCTCCGTCGCAGCCGTAGAGCAGCACGATGGTGCCGTCGGTTAGGCGGGCGAGGTCGGAGTAGTACCCGCGGAGCTGGCTGATCGAGCGGCTGTAGCGGAACGACTTGCCCTCGTCATAGCTCAGCGAGACGGTCATGTTCCAGCGCATGGGGGAGTCCGGTCGGCTGAACAGGACGCGGTTGACGTCATGGCTGCCCGGTCCGCCGGTGTAGCGGTGGAAGCCCATGTCGCAGCCGTTGAACAGTCCTGCGCTGAACTCCATCACCGCACGGGACCAGGTCAGCCCGTCGTCGTTGCTGATGGCGAAGTCACGCGGCCAGTCGTTGCCGGAGCCCGGGCGGCTGTTCATGATCACCGAACCGTCTTCCCGCTGCAGCAGCCGGGCCTCGCCGACTGTGGGCAGGCCGGTGCCCATCGGTACCTCGCCGCCGATCTTCCAGGTGTGGCCGTGGTCTTCGCTGTAGACGGTGGAGGCGCCGTAGTTGCGGTTGGCCGCGGGTACGCCGGTGATGATCGTGCGGTGTGACACGGTGAGCAGGAGGCGGCCGGAGTGGAGCTGGATGCCGTGGCCGGGGCCAGGGCCGTGCATCTCCCAGTTGAACGGGAAGCTGTCGAACAGACCGTCCAGACTGTGCCGTTCGCTCCAGGTGACGCCGCTGTCGGTGCTGGAGCGGTAGTGCAGGATGCCTGTGTCCGAGGAGCAGCTGGTGTTCTCCGGGAGGCGCGCGCAGAGGTTGTAGAACAGGAAGACCTCGCCGGTGGTGTTGTCGGCGACGAAGGTGGGGTTGGCCCAGCTCTGACCGTCCACTGAGGTTTCTACTGCCTGGGTGGGCGTCCAGGTCTGTCCGCCGTCCAGACTGCGACGGATGAGCAGGTCATGCGGTCCGGCGTCGCACACCTCGTGCCGGCCTTCGGTGCAGGCGATGAGTGTGTCGTTGGGCAGCGCGATGAAGCCGTAGACGAAGTAGCTCGCCAGTGGGTCGACAGTGTTGTCCCACAACGTCGTCTCACTGAAGAACGGCGCCGCGGCCTGCCGGTGCTTGCCACCACGCCCACGCGGCGGAGCGCCGATCGGTGGTGCAGCGTTGGCACCCGCCGGAATGGCAGCCGCGGCAGCACCCGCCGCAAGCCCGAGATTCAACGTACGACGACTGACAGGCAGACTCATCCAACTCTCCTCACCGGACGGAAGGTCCCAGGACCGTACTCGGCAGGAGCCTGAACCCGCTAGACGCTAATAGGTATTACTTCTGCAAGAAAAGAAAACTGCTCCCGGTCGGCGCAACCGGGAGCAGTTTCGTGACGCGGTCAGGCCAAGGAGTCTTCCCAGGCTTGGTGGAGGCCGGCGTAGTGGCCGTTGGTGGTGACGAGGGTGTCGGGGGCACCGTCCTCGATGATGCGGCCGTGTTCGAGGACGATGACCCGGTCGGCGGTTTCGACCGTGGACAGGCGGTGGGCGATGACGATCGCCGTACGGTCGGCCAGGATGGTCCGCAGTGCGCGCTGGATCAGCCGCTCGCTGGGGATGTCCAGGCTCGACGTCGCCTCGTCGAGGATGAGTACGGCGGGATCCGCGAGGAACGCCCGGGCGAACGCGACCAGCTGCCGCTGGCCGGCGGACAGCCGGCTTCCGCGCTTCTCCACCGCGGTCTCGTACCCGTTCGGCAGCGCCATGATGAAGTCGTGCGCGCCGATCACCTTGGCCGCCTCGACCACCTCGTCCATGGTCGCGTCCGGCTTGCCGAACCGGATGTTGTCGGCCACGGACCCGGTGAACAGGAAGTTCTCCTGCGTCACCATGACCACCCGCTCGCGCAGGTCGTCCTCGGTGAGGTCCCGAAGGTCGACCCCGTCCAGCAGCACGTGTCCACCGGTCGGGTCGTAGAACCGCGCCACCAGTTTGGCGATCGTGGTCTTACCGGCTCCCGTCGTACCGACGAGCGCCAGCGTCTGACCGGCCGGCACGTCCAGTTGCAGGCCGGGCAGCACCTTCACGCCATCGACGTACTGGAACTCGACCCTCCGCAGCTCCAGGTGACCCCGAGCCCGGCCCGGCTTGGCCGGCTCGATCGGCTCCGGCACGTCCGGCGTCTCGTTCAGAACACCGGACAGCTTCTCCAGCGCCGCACTCGCGGACAGGAAGGTGTTGTAGAACTGCGTGATGTCCTGCAGCGGCTCGAAGAACTGCCGCAGGTACAGCAGGAACGCGGTGAGGACGCCGACCGTCACGTGACCGTGGTAGGCCTGGTAACCGCCGTACGCGAGGATCGCGACGATCGTCACGTTGCCGACGCCCTTGATCGACGGCATGAAGATCGCGTTCAGCCGGAACGACTCCAGGTTCGCCTTCCGGTACCGGTCGTTGACCCCGTGGAAGATCTCCTCGTTGCGCGGCTCCCGGCGGAACGCCTGCACCGCGCGGATCCCGGTCATCGACTCGACGAAGTGCACGATGACGAGTACGACGGCCTCGCGGGTCTGCCGGTACACGATCGCGGACCGCTTCCGGAACCACGCCGTCAGCAGGACCAGCGCCGGGAACGACAGCAACGCGAGCAGACCGAGCTTCACGTCGAGCGTGAGCAGCAGGATCGCCGTACCGATCAGCGTCAGCAGTGCCGTGACCAGTCCGTCGAACCCGTTCGCGAGCATCTCGTCGATGACGCTGACGTCCGACGTCAGCCGGGAGATCACGCGGCCCGAGGTGAACTTGTCGTGGAACGACGGGCTGAGCCGCTGGAAGTGGTCGAACACCCGCCGCCGCAGGCCGAGCAGGATGGTCTGGCCGAGCTTGCCGGACCGCATCAGGAACAGCTGCCGGGTCCACGCCTGCAGCAACGCCATCGCCAGAACCACGATCACGACCGTGATGAGCTCCCGCGAGCCCTGACCGGCCAGGATCGGCGGGATGCCGTTGTCGATGCCGAGGTGGACCAGGTACGGCACCGCGAGCCGGGCGCCGTTCTCGACCACGACGATCACGACCAGGATCCAGATCAGCTTGGAGTACGGCCGCAGCAGCTCGCCGAGCAGCTTGCGGGAGTCCTCCTTCAGCCGGACGGTCGTTGCCCTCGACACCTCGCGGTCGGGGTCCTCCTCGAACATTCCCCGCCACGACTGCTCCGGAGTCTCCTGCTCCTGCTCCCGCGTGTCCTGGTCAGGAGGTGTCTGCTGGGTCGTCGTCATGCGTGCACCTCCTCTTCCTCCGCCGCGAGCAGTTGCCGGTACGCCGGAACTTCCTCGAGCAACTCGTGATGGGTTCCGACGTGGGTGACCGTGCCGTCCTGGAGCAGAGCCACCTTGTCGGCCAGCATCACGGTCGACGCCCGGTGCGCGACCACGATGCCGGTGGTCTCGGAGAGCACGTTGCGCAGTGCCTCCTCGACCAGGGCCTCGGTGTGCACGTCGAGCGCGGAGAGCGTGTCGTCGAGCACGAGGATGGCCGGCTTGGCGAGCACGGCCCGGGCTAGTGCGAGTCGTTGCCGTTGGCCACCCGACAGCGACATGCCCTGCTCACCGACCCGGGTCTCCAGCCCCCAGGGCAGATCGTTGGCGAACTCGGCCTGAGCCACCTGGAGGGCCTGCTGGACCTCCGCGTCGGTGGCGTCGGGGCGGCCGAGGGTGAGGTTCTCCCGGACGCTCATCGAGAACAGCGTCGGGTCGTCGAACGCGGACGCTACCGCGGTCCGCAACGAGGTCAGGCTCAGGTCCCGGATGTCGTGCCCGTCGATCGTGATCCGGCCGGCGGTCACGTCGTACAGGCGGGGAACCAGAGCGGTGAGGGTGGTCTTGCCGGATCCGGTCGCGCCGACCAGGGCCAGCGTCGTCCCCGGGGTGAGATCGAGGTTGATGTCGTGCAGGATCTCCGGGGAGTCGGGCGAGAACCGGAACCCGACGTGCTCGAAGCGCAGGTGACCACGGGAGTTCACCAGCTCCTCCGGGCCGGACTGGATCACCGAGTAGGTGTCCAGGATCTCGCTGATCCGGTCCGCCGCCGTCATCGCCTCCTGGGCCATCGCGAGGATCCCGCCGAGCGACGTGACCGGCCAGATCAGCGACAGCATCAGCGTGATGAACGCGACCAGCGTGCCGAGCGTGATCGCCTCCCGGCCCACCGCGAGCGCGCCGAGCAGCAGCACGATCACCAGGGTCAGGTTGGGAATCACTCCGAGGAAGCTCCAGAACCGCGACGCGAGCCGGACCTTCTGCACCTCGGTGTGGTAGAGCGTGATCGCCTCGTCGTCGAACTGCCGCTGGACGTGTCCACGCCGGCCGAACGCCTTGATCACCCGGAAGCCCAGTGCGGACTCCTCGATCCGGGTGGCGAGGTCGCCCTGCTGGTCCTGGACCTTGCGGGAGATCAGCAGGTACTTGCGCTCGAACTTCAGTGACACCAAGATGATCGGCACTGCGGCGAGCAGGACGACCACTCCCAGTGGCCAGTAGAGCTGGAGCAGCAGGATGGTGACGACGACCAGTTGCAGGATGTTCATCACCAGGAAGAGCAGACCGAAGCCCATGAAGCGGCGGATCGTGGACAGGTCGGTGGTGACCCGGGACAGCAGCTGACCACTCTGCCAGCGGGTGTGGAACTCCATCGGCAGTGACTGGAGCCGGACGTACAGGTCGTGCCGGAGCGCGGCCTCGAGGTCGCTGACGGCCCGGGACTGGGCCCATCGGCGGGCCCAGACCAGCAGGACCTCGGCGATGCTCAGGCCGAGGGCCAGCAGGGCCAGCGGGACCAGCAGGTTCAGCTCGTGACGGGTGACCGGCCCGTCGATGATGGACCTGGTGACCAGCGGAACGGTGAGGCTGACGCCGACGCCCAGCATCGCGGTCGTGAACATGACCGCCAGGCGCCAGCGGTGTGGCCGGAGATAGGGACGGAGCCGCCAGAGGTTGCGGCTGCGTTCGGGGGCTCGGGTGGTAGGGGCAGCGATCGACGGCGCTTGGGCAGGGTGCTCGGAGGGCATCTGGACGGGCGCACTTCCCATCATGCTCGGTTCAAAGGGGGGTTCGGCGACCTGAAACAGGCGCACTTTCCAGTATCGCTCAGTAGGTAAGCGCTTGTCGCCCGAATTCCATTCCCCGCCGATGAATAACCACTGCTCGCAATAAGCGGGCCCGGTGCCACGCGGTGACCCCGGTCACAGCTATCGCGTTTCGTAATCAGTGCTGGGTCATCGATCGCCGGCTCTGCTGTTCGGAGGGAAGCGTCCGGAGCGTGCGGAGGGGTGAGCAGAGGGCGATCAGGACGCCCGCGAGCATGCCCGCCGTGGCCAGGAGCAGGGTGGGTCGGATGCCGAGAGCGGTGGCGAGGAGGCCGGAAGCGGCGGCGCCGAAGGCCTGGCCGCCGATGACCAGCGTGCGCCAGGTGGCGCCGACCTGGCCGAGGAGGTGGGGCGGGGCGGCGGACTGACGCAGAGTGCGCTGCGGGACGCCGAACAGCGACATGCCGACGCCGGCGAAGACCTGACCGAGCAGAATCATCAGTGTGCTGCCGGTGGACAGCGCCACGCCGGTGAGCGAGGCGAGAAAGGCACCGGACAGATAGGCGCGGCCGATGCCGACCAGCCGGCACCAGCTGGTGGCGACGAAGGTCCCGAGCGCCGCGGCGACACCGAACGCCGTCAGTTGCACGCCGACGAACGACGGCGACCGATGCAGCTCACGGACCAGGTAGAGCACGATCAACGGCCCCTGGATCGCCCCGGCCATCGCGGCGACGGTCGCCGACAGGACGAGCGGCATCAGAATCCGGTGGCCGAACAGCACCCGCAACCCAGCCGACAGCCGAACCTCGGACCGATCCGGCGCCGGCGCCCTGACCGGCGCCCGGATCAGGTACGACGTCACCGCGGACACCACGTACGACGCCGCGTCGACAATGATCGCGAACGGCGCACTCAGCACCTGCACCAGGAACCCGGCCACGGACGGACCGGCCGTCGACGCCAGGCTGAAGTTCAGCAGGGACGCACTGTTCGCCCGCATCAGCTCCTCCCGCGGCACGAGCGACGGCATCAACGTCTGGGACGCGGTGTCCGACAACAGCGTCAGTACTCCGGTCAGTACGGCGACCAGGTAGAGCTGCTCGATCCGCAGGGAGTCCAGAGCCGCGACCGCCGGCACCGAACCGAGCAACACGAGCCGTCCAAGGTCCGTCCAGATCAGCAGCCGTCTCAGTGACCACCTGTCCACCCAAACGCCTGCGACGAGGCCGAACACGAGATGTGGCGCGATGGTCAGCGCAGACAGGGCGCCCATCTGTGCTGCCGAGGCGTGCAAGGTGACGACGGCAACCAATGGGAGAGCGACGGTAGTGATCGCACTGCCGGACCCCGACACCAGCTGCCCGATCCAGAGCTTGCGGAACTCGCCTCGCACAACCCACGCCATGACGAGCAACGTGTCACTCAAGAGAGTCACGCGACTACGGCTGTTCGCCTGCGGCGGAGCGTGTTCACTGCACGCGAAACACAGGACCCCTTGCGGTGAAGGGCAGTGACGCACCGGCGGGGATCAGCCATGCGTGCTCCCGCCGTACCCGGACGACGTCGCAGTGCCCGTCGGTGATGAGCAGGATCGGTCCGTCCACCGGGAAGTCGTCCGCACGCTCCAGCAGGTCCACACCGGGCTGCAGCACCGTCCCACCCCGACCGCGCACCTGCACGCGTCCTGCGATGTCGTCGACCGGCATATAGCCGGCGTCGTACGCCACCGCGTCGCAGTACACGACCCGTGCGGCCGGTACGTCGCGAGCCCGCGAGTACGACGCGATCGCGCCGAGTGCCTTGCCCAGAAGCTGTCGGTCCATCGATCCCGAGGTGTCCAGGACCACGCCGTACGTCGGCAGCCGGTCCACCTCGACCGGCCGGATCCAGCCCGGCCGCGGGATGTCCGGCGTACCGGACTGGCGTCGGGACGCACGGGCGTACGTGCGGACCTTCGAGACGGCCGGCACGTGCTCTTCGAACCAGCGGGCCAGTTGTGCGTCCCAGTCGAGCGGTGGGTGGTCCAGCGCCCGGATCTCCTCGACGAGACCGGCAGGCAGAGTGCCGCGGCCAGGGTCGTGGTAGGCGAGCCCAGTGCTCAATGCACGTCGGTAGATGTCGTCCAAACCGGCCGCACGCGCCGCTTCACCGGCATGTGGCAGCGGATGTCCGAGCACGTCACCCAGACCGACGCCCCGCAGCGTCGCCAGCTTGCGGTAGCGGCGGAGGTCCGTGGTGATGCGGTCGTACACCGTCTCGACGGACATGCCTTTGAGGACCGGATCGTGCAGTGCACCGTCGGGCATGGCGCCGACGCCCATCTCCAGCAGCCAGCCGTTGATGACCAGGTCGGCCGCGACGTTCCACAGGTACGGGTCGCGGCCGCCGACGCGCTCGCCGTGGCGCAGAGCGGCGTGCAGCATCTCGTGGGCCATCACGAACCGCCACTCGTTCTGCGTCATCACGACCAGTGGGTTGACGTAGATCTCGCCGGCGGCCGCGTTGACTGCGGCGACCTGGATGTCCCAGCCGCGGGCGAGCTCTGCCTCGGCCACGATCGTCATGCTGGACGCGATGGCGCCGAGCAGCGGGTAGGACGAGACGAACCAGCCCAACGCGAGGTCCCACTCGTGCCGGCCGCGGCGTGGGTCGGCCAGCGACGACCGCGCGCCACCGGCGACGTCTACCGCGGCAGCGGCAGCGGCGGACAGTCCGGCGGCGAACAGCTCACCCCAGCGAGGTGGATCGCCCAGTCCGTTCCACCGCTCGATCAGGACGTCGGAGTGAGCCCCTGCGACGCCGAGAGCGTCGTACTCGGGCGGAATGCCTTGGCGGCGCCACAGGCGGGCGAGCGCTTCCTCGTTGGTGGTGGGGAAGGTCGGCGGCAGCTGCACGACCGGTGTGCCGAGCTTGAGCGAGTGAAGGTAGCGGTTGACCGCTACGTCGCACGCGGCGCCGGCGGCCCGGTCAGGTGGCTGCAGGTGCGGATCGGCGTGGCCTAGGCCGAGGTGGATGAGGAGGTGCGCGAAAACCCACGTCCACTCCTCGGCGTGGCCCGACGGGTCGGGTGGGTGAGGATCACGCCGTTGGAGTCGATCGTGGCCCACGCGTCCGGCGGGCAGGCGTCGTCCCGGCGAACGGTCGTGCGCCAGGTTGCCATCGGTGCGAACAGCGGGTGATTGGCGACCGTCTTCCAGCCGAGCTGGATCGCCTCCAGCGCTGGGTCCTTGCGGGCCTTGTTGCGCTTAGGCACGGGCGGCGACCAGGCGGGGGAGGTCGCGGCTCACCTCGACCAGGAACCAGGTCGGCAGCACCGGGCGGCCGTCGTCGTCGGCGGCGATCACCAGCTGGGCCACTTCGAGCGAGATCTCGGCCAGCTCGACCAGCAGCGCCTTGCCGCGGTGCGCGAGCTGCCGCGCCGCCGGGCTCGCCGAGGCCTTGTCCGCGGCCAGCTCCTTCACCAGGCGGGCCCGGAACGTCTCGGCCAGGAAGTACAGCAGGTCGCGGTCCTCCGGAGCGGACGGCCAGCCGGTCTCGCCCTTCAGTACTGCGTCCAGCCCGAAAGCGTTCCGGACCGTCTTCACGTACGCGCGGAAAGCGGAGGCGTGCGCGGGAGACAAGGTGCCGAAGGCAAGCACTCGCAGCGTCTCGTCGGACACGTCGTCGCCGTACGAGTGCAGCGCGTCGGAAAGCATGTGCCAGCTCCGCGGGGTCGAGAACGGCTCCTCGGTCTTCGGCGGCGCGGTCCAGAGGTGGTCCGGGCGGTTGCGCAGGTACTCGAGCACCCACGGATGGATCCCCGCCGTACCGGCCCAGCGCAGCCAGTCGCTCGCGGAGGCGCGCAGGTGGACGTGCACGAGGCGGTTGACGAGTGCACTGGCCATCGGGCGGGCCAGTGCGTTGTCGGTCGCCCGGTTACCGGCTCCGATGACGACAGAGCCTTCGGGCAGCTCGTACTCGCCGATCCGGCGGTCCAGGATGAGTGAGTAGAAGGCCTTCTGCACCTCGGCCGACGATGCGTTGAGCTCGTCCAGGAACAGGCAGTACGGCTCGTCCCGCGCGATAGCCACCGGCGGCGCGAACCGGCTGCGCCCGTCCACGATCTGGGGTACGCCGATCAGGTCCTCCGGGGCGAGCTGGGTCCCCAGCAGGGTCACACACTCCAGACCGAGCGAATCCGCGAACGCCCGTACCAGACTGCTCTTCCCGATCCCCGGTGCTCCCCAGAGGAAGACCGGGCGTACCACTGCGACGTGCAGCAGCACTTCCGGCAGTTCAGCCGCCGTAACCGTGATCCCCGCCTGCATCCGTTCCTTTCCGTTTGGTCAGCCCTTCAGGATCCTCTCCGGGTCTGGGCGTGTCACATGGTTTTCCGGCCTGGCTTCCGTTACCAGTGGTTACTGGCTAGGGTGCGGCCGGTGTACTAGGCGTAGTGGGGGGTTGTTGTGCTGGGATTTCGGGTCAAGGTCGCCGCTGTCGCGTGTGCCGTCGTACTGATTCCGCTCGCGGCGAGTCAGGTGATGGCTGCCGATCCGCCTGCGCACCTGGGGGAGGGGACGCTGGTCCCCGGTCACTCCGCGGCCGACGTGGGGATGTCCGGGGCGCGGGTGGTCGTCGCGGACCCGGGGGACCACACCGTCTACGAGACGAGCAACAACGGCACCACCTGGACCGCCTCCGGTGGGACCAGCGACACCAAACCGCTGCAGGTGGAGGGGCCTTCGCTGCTCACCTTCTCCGGCGGTACGGCGAAGGTCGGCGGGCTGACGTTCCCCGCGACCGATGAGGTCGTGCTGGGCAAGGGCGGCAAGCTGGTGTCCCACCGTGCACCGAACGCTCCCACGGCGGAGGTGTACGACGTCGCGAGCAAGACCAAGCTGGCGGACTACGCGCCGCCGTTCGCCATGGCCGACAGCACGGTCTGGAAGGTCACCGAGCCGGGTCATCTGGATGGCAAGGACCTGACCACAGGCGTGATGAAGACCGTCCTGGTCGCGACGGCGTGCACGGTCGGTCCGGATGACGTCAACGGTCGCTGGGCGATGCTGAGCGGCTGCAACCAGGTGGTCGACGTGAAGGGGCCGGAGGCTCCGCGGAACCTGACTGTGGCGGCGGATGCCCAATTGGGCAACGGTTTCACCGTGCAGGCGTCCGGCTCCGATCTGCTGGTGACCGACCTCAACGACCAGTCTCTCGGCCAGCGCCGCTACGGGCCGATCCGCACGGCGTCGGCCAGCTTCCGCGCTGACGGTTCCGGCGCTGCCAAGATCGTGTACGCCGACGACGACAGCAATCCGCGGGTGATCAGCCTGAGCTGGCTCACGGCGGACCCGCAACAGCGTCCCGACACCGTGGCGCCGGTGCTGACCAGTGCGTCGGCCGGTGCCCGGATCCGGGACAACACGAGCCTGTCGTTCGAGTGGGCGTTCACCGACCCACAGGACCCGAACTCTCCGGCGACGGGCGTGAACTCGTACGACCTGCGCATCCAGCAGCGGCCCAACCGGACTTCGCCGTACGGCGCGTGGAACCAGGTGCCGTCGTGGCAGGGGCTCAAGACGACTGGTGCGAGTTACAGCGCGGCGATCGGGACGGACACGTGCTGGCAGGTGCGAGCGCGTGACTATGCGGGCAACGTGAGCGCGTGGAGTGCGTCGTACTGCAGTGAGGTCGACGGCACGGCGCCGTCCCTGGTGACCTGGCGGATCGGGGACCGGGTGGAGCTCGGCAATCCGACGGTGCTGCGGTGGGCGTACAAGGACGACACCGACGTGGCGTCGTACGACGTGGTCTACAAGGTCGCCGCGCCGGGTGTCGCGCTGGGCAAGTGGATGTATCCGGCGACCTGGCAGAACACCAAGATGACGTCGATCACCTACGCACCGCGCCTCGGCTGGGACGAGTGCTTCATGGTCCGCTCCCGCGACTACCTCGGGAACCTGTCCGCGTGGGCTCCGCAGATCTGCTCGGTAGCACCCCAGGACGACCGCGCCCTCACCTCAGCCGGCAGCGTCACCCGCTCCACGAGCACTCTGGCCTTCCAAGGCACCACCACGATCCTGAAGGCGAACGGCGCCTACCTCACCAAGCCCACCGAGGCCGCCGCCCGCATAGCCCTGGTAGCCATCCACGGCCCCGGCCAGGGCCGCGTGGACATCTACCACGCCAACATCAAGATCGGCACCGTCAACCTCGCCGCCACCACAACCTCCCGAGTCGTCACCTACCTCCCCATCACCCCTCTCCGCACCGGCCCCGTCAAAATCATCTCCACCACCACAGCCCCCGCCACCATCGACGCCATAGCCTTCCTCCGCGTCAACTAACAGGACCACCCATGCCAACGGGCTGGAACTCCAAACACTTCTCCATCGTCTTCAACCGACAAGACCCGACGGCCGACTCCGCCGTACGCCGAGCCGTCGAGGAAACGAGGGCATGAGCCAGAGCGCTTCGCAGGCAGCCGCGTTCTTTGAGGACGTGACCCGCACCGGCCGCCTCTGGACCATCCGCGACGCCGGCGGCTACCCCGCTCCCATCACCCCGAGCGGCCAGCGCTCACAGCCCTTCTGGTCCACTGCGGCCCGCGTACGCCGAATCATCAAGTCGATCCCCGCGTACGCCGACTTTGACGCTGAGGAGCTCGCCCTCGAGGCCTGGCGCGACCGCTGGCTACCCAATCTCGGCACCAACGGGTACCTGATCGGCCTCAACTGGTCCGGCGCCCGCGCAGCCGGCTACGACTTCACCTCCGACGAGGTCCTCGCTCGCTTGCGCGCGGCCGGCGTGGCCTAGACCGTGGTGAGGCTTCGGCGGACGACGACGTTGCGTTTGGCTCGGGTGCGGTCCTCGGCGTACGGCGTGAATCCGGCGGCTAGGAATGTGCTCAGCACGCCGCGGCCGGGGTCGCCGGGGATGGCCTTGATCGGGTACGCCTCGATCAGCCGCGCGCCCGAGCCGCGGGCGTAGTCGACTGCCGCCTCGATCATCGGCAGCGTCATGCCGCGCCCACGGAAACCGCTCTTCACGAACAGACAGTTGATCGCCCAGATCGACTCGTCATCCGGCTCGTCGATCGGCAACACCCGCGAGTGGACGATCGCGTAGTACTCCGGCCGCGGCGCCACGGCACACCACGCAGCCGGCCGCTCGTCCGCATATCCGATCAGCCCCACCGGCATCCCCGCCTGGACGAGCCCCTCCAGAGCAGCCCGATTCTCCGCGCTCCCGTTCACTGCGACCTGCGCGCTGGGCAGCCGCCGAGCCATGCACCAGCACCCCCGCGTCCCCCCACTGGGCCCGAACACCTCGATCAGGTCCCCCCATCGCCCCTGATCAACCGGGTAAGCCGCGATCCCCATCCCCGCATTCAACTGGGGACACGCGGATTCCGGAAGATTGTGGTGTCGGATCGGGGTGCCGCTGTTCGTGGAGTAGGTGGAGAGTGGTCGTTGGGGCCACCGTGTGGAGGAGGAGACATGCCCGAGTACCTCATCGCATTCAACGACGACTGGGTGCCCGACCTCACGGACGAGGATCTGGGCAAGGCCGCCAAGGCCGCCGGCGCGGTGCGGGCGGAGATGACGGCTGCCGGGGTACTGATCTTCACCGGCGGGCTGGACGACGCCGCCCCCGTGGTCAGTGTCGATGCGTCGAGCGGGACCCCGCTGTTCACCGACGGTCCGTACGTCGAGACCAAGGAGCACCTCGGCGGCTTCGCCGTCGTCGACGTACCCGACGAGGAGGCCGCCCGCCTCTGGGCGGGCAAGATCGCGCTCGCCTGCGGCTGGCCCCAGGAAATACGCCGCTTCCGCTACGCAACCACCGAGGTATCCCCCGACTGACGCAACCGAGACAGCCGCTAGCCACCGACTCCGTGGCACTGGAGGCCTTCTGCCGCCGAGCGACGTGGCATCGGCCCTCGTCACAGACAGGCAGCGTGTACGTCGGTGTCTGCATCGACACCGCCTCCGGTACGGGGTTCTGTGCCGAGCACGCCGCCATCGCGGCCATGGTGACCGCCCGCGAGTACAAGATCGCAAAGATCGTCGCCGTCTGGCAGGGCGAGGACGAGGTGCGCGTAGTGCCCCCGTGCGGCCGCTGCCGAGAGTTCATCCACCAGATCGACCCGGCGAACGTCGACGCCGAGGTCGTCCTAGGACCGCACCGGACGTCGACCCTCCGCGAGCTCCTACCCGCCACCGACTGGCTCGTCTGACATGAGAAGGCCCCCCAGCCATGCTGCTGGGGGCCTTCTCTTGTTGGAGCGGGTGACGAGAATCGAACTCGCGTAGCCAGTTTGGAAGGCGGCCGGATCGCCCGTGTGAACAGAAGCCTCAGGCTTGAGACCGGCATCCGCCAGACCCCGTGAGTGACCGCCAACGAGCACCACTTAGGGCGCGTGGAGATCGCACCACCAGGGTGGCTGGACCACGCTTCTACGTTGGTCGAATGGAGATTCTTTACAGCATCGGTGGCAAGCCCTTCCGCCGCGACTGCGACCACCTTTGGGACCGGGATGGCCGGTACGTCGGCCGCTTCGTAGACGAGCGCGTATTCAATCCTTCGGGCGCTTACCTCGGTGAGCTGCGCCTCGACCGGCTGGCCTACAAGCAATCGAACGGCAGCAAGAGACAGGGGACTCGGTCCGCTCGATCTGACCGGTCGGGCATCTCCCGGTCCAACCGATCTGGCAGGTCCATCCCGTCGGGCTGGGAAGAGTTCCACGGGGGCATGTAGTCACCCAGGCTTACCTCCGGTACGCCTGATGGCTGCCAAACCCAGGCCAGTGCGGCGCACGTCAAAGGGTCGGCTTGCCGATCTCGTAGGGACGCCTCTGGCGCTCTGGATGCGGACCGTGGTGACCGTACGATCGAGCGGCCAGGGGGCGGGCCTAAGACGCGAGGCACGTCAGTCCTTGCAGGTGGGATCGCGTGGACGGGGAAGCGGCCCGCAGTCCGGGCCATTTGATCCGTGCGGGCCAAGTTCGGCAGAGCGGCCTGCCGAGCTGGCAGACCTCGACCCTGGGGCGCCCTCCGCACGGGGCAGGATCTGCTCATGGGGATCAGCGTTCGGGTCCAAGAGTTCACAGGCGAGGTAGTCGCCACTTTGGATGGCTCTGCAGACCTGGCGGGACTGTGCGCGTTGGCAGCCATGGAGCCAACCATGTATCCGATGCTGTCGGGTATCGATCCATACGACGACACCTGCTTCAACCCACTTCAGGCGGCCATGGTGGCAGCTGAGCTGAAGCTCCTGGCACGGCGGACCGAGAGTGGGCCAACTCGTGATGCGGTCGCCGACCTGCTTCCGCTGGCCGCGATGCTTGAGGTTGCGCCAGGGCGCCCGCACCATCGACGCCTCACCTTTATCGGCGACTAGCCGGCGCGGATTGCCTCGGAGAGTTCGTCGACAACTATCAGCAAACACCGATGAGCGGGCTCGGGAGATCGCGGCTCGGCTGAGGTTGTCGCTCGCGAGACCAGGCAGGACGATGACGATCGGCGGCTGGGTGCCGGCGCAGACCACCTGGTCGCACGCGACCTGATCTGGTCCAGACGTGAAAGAACCCCCCAGCCTCGGGATCCCGAGGGGCAGAGGCGTTCTCTCGTTGGAGCGGGTGACGAGAATCGAACTCGCGTAGCCAGTTTGGAAGACTGGGGCTCTACCATTGAGCTACACCCGCGGTGCTCGGACATGATTCCACATCCCCCGGGGTGGACTCAAAACGGTAGGGGGACCGGGGTGGTGGCGCGAGCACTGGTTCGGGTCGACTAGACTCGTGCGGTCACTGCGGGGCGTAGCGTAGTGGCTAGCGCGCCTGCTTTGGGAGCAGGAGACCGCAGGTTCGAGTCCTGTCGCCCCGACAAACCCCCTGCAGCACCGGTGCAGTGCGGGCTGTCACCGTGCTGTGAATGTCATCGAATCAAGGAGAACCGCCACCGTGAAGAGCACCGTCGAGTCCTTGAGCCCGACCAAGGTCAAGCTCATCGTCGAGGTGCCGTTCGAGGAACTCAAGCCGAGCCTCGACGCGGCGTACCAGAGCATCGCCTCGCAGATCACCGTTCCGGGGTTCCGCAAGGGCAAGGTGCCCCCGCAGGTCATCGACCAGCGGGTCGGCCGCGGGCCGGTGCTCGAGGAGGCGATCAACGACGCCCTCCCGAAGCTGTACTCGCAGGCGGTCAGTGACAACCAGGTCAAGGCGATCGGCCGGCCCGAGGTCGACGTGACCGAGTTCAACGACAAGGAGAGCCTGCAGTTCTCCGCCGAGGTCGAGGTGCGCCCGGAGATCACGCTGCCCGACCTGGAGGGCCTGGAGGCCGAGGTCGAGGACATCGCGGTGAGCGACGACGAGGTGACCGAGCAGATCGAGGCGCTGCAGCAGCGCTTCGGCTCGCTGAACCCGGTCGAGCGCGCGGTGCAGGACAAGGACTTCATCACGATCGACCTGTCCGCCAGCAAGGACGGCGAGAAGGTCGAGGAGGCGCAGGCCACCGGCCTGTCGTACCAGGTCGGCAGCGGCCAGCTCCTGGACGGCCTGGACGAGGCCGTCACCGGGCTGAACGCCGGTGAGACCAAGACCTTCGTCACCCAGCTGGTCGGCGGCGCGCTCAAGGGCGAGGACGTCGACGTCGAGGTGACCGTGACCGCGGTGAAGGAGCAGGAGCTGCCGGAGTTCGACGACGAGTTCGCGCAGACCGCGTCGGAGTTCGACACCGCCGACGAGCTGAAGGCCGACGTCCGTGGCCGGCTGGAGCGCGGCAAGCGGCTCGAGCAGGCCGGCGAGGCGCGTGACGCCGTCCTGGAGAAGATCCTCACGCTGGTCGACGTGCCGGTGCCGGAGGGTCTGCTGACCGACGAGCTGGCCGCCCGCAAGGAGAACCTGGAGCAGCAGCTGGGGTACTCCGGGATGACGTTCGAGCAGTTCCTGGAAGGTGAGGAGCAGACCCAGGACGAGTTCGACGAGGACCTGAAGAAGCGCTCCGAGGACGCGATCAAGGCGCAGTTCGTGCTCGACCTGGTGGCCGAGCAGCAGGAGCTGAGCGTGAACGACCAGGAGCTGACCGAGCACATCGTGCGGCACGCGCAGCGCTCCGGCGTCAGCCCGGACCAGTTCGCCCAGCACGCGGTCGAGAACAACCTGGTCCCGAGCCTGGTGTCCGAGGTCGTCCGCGGCAAGGCGCTGGCGCACCTGGTCGAGAACGCCAAGGTCACCGACGCCTCCGGCAACGTGGTCGAGCTGAAGACCCTGCAGCCGGACGGTACGTACGCCGACGCCGAGGCGGAGACCGCCGCCGAGGAGACGCCGGCCGAGGAGCCCGCCAAGGCCTGAGTTGTCCGACGAACGGCCCGGAACCACTGCGGTTCCGGGCCGTTCGCGCGCTTCGGGCCGATCGTGAGCCGTGGCCTGATCCCGAAGTACCTGACCGGGAAGCCTTCGAGGAATTCCCTCCACTCCGAATCACACCAGCAGAATTCGCTCAGAGCAGACGGATCGCGGTGTGCGATGCGCCGTGAGCGAACACCTGTGGCCCAGCCTTAGGTCTGTCGCCCCCGCCCAGTAATGTCGGCTTCGTGAACGAGACATTTGCAGCCAGCCCCACCGCCGCGGGCGGCAACGGTTCCGGCGGACTCGACGACCACATCTACCAGCGCCTGCTGCAGAACCGGATCATCTTCCTGGGGTCCGAGGTTCGCGACGACAACGCGAACGCGATCTGCGCGCAGATGCTGCTCCTCAACGCCGAGGACCCCAACAAGGACATCTGGCTGTACATCAACTCGCCGGGTGGTTCGGTGGACTCCGGCATGGCGATCTACGACACCATGCAGTGGATCTCCAACGACGTCGCCACCGTCGGGATGGGCCTGGCCGCCTCGATGGGCCAGTTCCTGCTCTGCGCGGGTGCGAAGGACAAGCGGTTCGCGCTCCCGCACGCGCGGATCATGATGCACCAGCCGTCCGGTGGCATGGGTGGTACGGCGTCGGACATCAAGATCCAGGCCGAGCAGTCGCTGCACATCAAGGCGCAGCTGTTCAAGCTGATCGCCGAGCACACCGGCCAGCCGCTCGAGCAGGTCGAGAACGACGCCGACCGGGACCGCTGGTTCACCGCCGACGCGGCCAAGGAGTACGGCTTCATCGACCACGTCGTCGCCAGCGCCGCGCAGCTCACCTCCGGCAGCCCGAACTCCTGATCTCCCACTCCGTCAGTCAAAGGACGCACCCATGAACTACTTCATCCCGCAGTGGGAGGAGCGCACGTCGTACGGCATGCGCCGGATCGACCCCTACACCAAGCTGTTCGAGGACCGCATCATCTTCCTCGGTACGCCGATCACCGACGAGATCGCGAACGCGGTGATGGCGCAGCTGCTGTGCCTGCAGTCGATGGACTCCGACCGCGACATCAGCATCTACATCAACTCCCCGGGCGGCTCGTTCACCGCGCTGACCGCGATCTACGACACCGTCCGCTACATCAAGCCGGACGTCCAGACGGTGTGCCTCGGCCAGGCCGCGTCGGCCGCCGCCGTGCTGCTCGCCGCTGGTACGCCGGGCAAGCGGCTCGCCCTGCCGAACAGCCGGATCATCATCCACCAGCCGGCCACCGAGGGCACCTACGGGCAGTCCAGTGACATCGAGATCCAGGCGAACGAGATCCTCCGCCTGCGCGCTCTGCTGGAGAAGATGATCTCCGAGGCCAGTGGCAAGTCGCTGGAAGAGGTTTCGCGTGACATCGAGCGGGACAAGTTCCTGACCGCCGACCAGGCCATCGAGTACGGCCTGATCGACGACGTCCTGCAAACCCTCAAGGCCCCGGTCCCGGCCGGCGTCTGAGCAGGCTTCCGGGCGCCGGTTCCGGCCGGTGCCCGCGTCTGCTGCCCCGCTCCGGCGGGGTGACGATATGGGTCAGCGGGGGGCTGTCAAGGGCCTGGCGCGTTCGCCACCGGCGTAGTCACAACCCGGCGGGGAGCGCGGTGTTTCGGCCCCGGACGGGGTACCGTCGAATTCAGGATCGAGGTAGCCGTGGCAGTGACATGGCGGCCCCGCCCGAGCGGCCCACGCCCCCCTTGGCCCACGGTTCGACTGCGCATAGAAGGGATCTGTCCCGGTGGCACGCATAGGTGACGGCGGCGACCTGCTGAAGTGCTCGTTCTGCGGTAAGAGCCAGAAGCAGGTCAAGAAGCTCATCGCCGGTCCCGGCGTCTACATCTGCGACGAATGCATCGATCTCTGTAACGAGATCATCGAGGAGGAGCTGAACGAGGGCTCCGAGGTCGGACTCACCGAGCTGCCGAAGCCGCGGGAGATCTACGACTTCCTCAACGCGTACGTCGTCGGACAGGACGTGGCCAAGAAGGCTCTCGCGGTGGCGGTGTACAACCACTACAAGCGGGTCCGTGACGGTCAGGGCAGCTCCAGCGCCGGCCGGCACGCCAAGGACGAGGCCGTCGAGCTGGCCAAGTCCAACATCCTGCTGATCGGCCCGACCGGCTGCGGCAAGACCTACCTCGCCCAGACGCTGGCCCGGATGCTGAACGTCCCGTTCGCTATCGCCGACGCCACCGCGCTGACCGAGGCGGGGTACGTCGGTGAGGACGTCGAGAACATCCTGCTCAAGCTGATCCAGGCGGCCGACTACGACGTCAAGAAGGCCGAGACCGGGATCATCTACATCGACGAGGTCGACAAGATCGCCCGCAAGAGCGAGAACCCGTCGATCACCCGCGATGTCTCCGGCGAGGGCGTGCAGCAGGCCCTGCTGAAGATCCTGGAGGGTACGACGGCCTCCGTGCCGCCGCAGGGTGGCCGCAAGCACCCGCACCAGGAGTTCATCCAGATCGACACCACCAACGTGCTGTTCATCGTCGGCGGCGCGTTCGCCGGCCTGGACCACATGGTGGAGCAGCGGGTCGGCAAGAAGACCCTCGGCTTCAACGCCTCGCGCGAGCCGGAGAAGCCGAAGGAGCTCGGTGGGTACGCCGACGTTATGCCGGAGGACCTGCTCAAGTTCGGCCTGATCCCGGAGTTCATCGGCCGGCTCCCGGTCATCACGACGGTGTCCCCGCTGGACCGCGAGGCGCTGATCAAGATCCTGTCGGAGCCGAAGAACGCGCTGGTCAAGCAGTACCGGCGGCTGTTCGAGATCGACAACGTCGAGCTGGAGTTCAGCGACGACGCGGTCGAGGCGATCGCGGACCAGGCGCTGCTGCGCGGCACCGGCGCCCGTGGTCTGCGGGCCATCATGGAAGAGGTTCTCCTCAACGTGATGTACGAGGTGCCGAGCCGTGAGGACGTCGCGAAGGTCGTCGTCACCGGCGAGGTCGTGCTGGAGAACGTGAACCCCACGCTGATCCCGCGCGACCAGATGGAGCGCAAGCGCGAGCGGCGCGAGAAGACCGCCTGACACTGTTCGCAGAGGGAGGCCGGGATCCGCTGGATAGCGGAGTCCCGGCCTCCTTCTCGTGGCGGACGCAACCGGAGCAGGCAGCCACCTACGGTCGGTGAGCTGAGACCCAGAAGATTCCTGCGAAGCCTGACAGCCGCCAGCGCCCTCGCCCTGGCCCCACACCAGCCACCGCGGTCGCAGCACCAACCAAGGCCGCCCCAACCGGCGCCGCCCCAACCAGCGCCGCCCCAAGCGGCGCGGCAGCTCGTGTCGTCGTACCGACGATTGTGTGTGGGGGAGTTGTGGCGCCGACCCCGGGGTCAAGGCGTTCCAGTGCGCCTCGGTCGAGGTGATCCGGCGCACAAGCTCGGGACGTTGTTCACCAACCCCGGCGGGGCCGGTCCGCGACCGAGGTGTGGTTGCGCGTCGACGGTACGGCGGACGCCGTAGCGGCCAATGCGGTGCAGTGTGCGCGGTGGGGTGTGTACGCCGAGCACGATCCGCTCGTCGGCCAGCAATCGCTGCGTGTCTACGACGCGGTGCAGCTCGTGCCGGTGCAAGGGTCTCGTGCATTGGGTATCGCTTACTTGAAACTGGGCCAGAGAAGCCTCTTGGAGGAAGCAGTGAGATTGCTACGTGTCCACACCGACGCCGGGCTGCGCGACGCCGTACTGACCGAAGACGGCCGGGTGGCGACGCTGGCGGGCGAGGCCGAGGCGTTCGACCCGGTCCGCCTCCGGGAGCGTGCTGCCGGCGCGGAGGTGGAGACGGCGACGCCGTTCGAGCAGGTGCGGCTGGCGGCGCCGCTCAGTCCCGGGAAGATCGTGTGTGTCGGGCTGAACTATGCCGACCACGCTGCCGAGGGTGGCCAGGAGTCGCCGGCCGAGCCGATCCTGTTCATGAAGGCGCCGGATACGGTGGTTGGAGCGCGCGACGATGTCGTCATTCCGCGGCGCAGCGAGAAGACCGACTGGGAGGTAGAGCTCGGCGTGGTGATCGGGCGGACGGCGGCCTACCTCGAGAGCGAGGCGGAGGCTCTGGACCATGTGGCCGGCTACGTGCTGGTCAACGATGTGTCGGAGCGGCACTTCCAGCTCGAGCGTGGTGGGCAATGGGACAAGGGCAAGAACGCGCCGACGTTCTGTCCGCTGGGTCCGTGGGTGCTGACCGCCGACGAGGTTCCCGATCCCCAGGCGATCAAGCTCGGCCTCGATGTGAACGGCGATGTGCTGCAAGACAGTTCGACGGCGCAGATGATCTTCTCGGTCACGCATCTGGTCCACTACATCTCCCAGTTCATGACGCTGTACCCGGGCGACGTGATCAGCACCGGGACGCCGGCCGGCGTCGGCGCCGGCCAGAAACCGCCGCGGTACCTCCGCGCGGGCGACGTCCTTCGGGTCTGGGCCGATGGCCTGGGCGAGCAGCACACGCGGTTGGTCGGATGATCGTCGACAACCTCGCGGTCGAGGTCTTCCCGGATCCGGTCACCCTGGGCGCCGCGGCAGCAGCCGCCGCGGCGGAGTCCCTGCGCCGGACCATCGAAGCACAGGGCTCGGCCCGGTTGGTGCTCGCCGCCGCGCCGAGTCAGACGCACACCCTGGACACGCTATCCGTTGCCGAGGGCATCGATTGGTCGAAGGTCCAGGCGTTCCACATGGACGAGTACGTCGGTCTCGCGGCGGACGCCGAGCAGCGTTTCGGGCGGTGGTTGGGACGGCACTTCAGGGCGCCGGCGCCGTTGACCGTACTCGATCCGGCCGGTGGCTCCGATCCGGCGGCCGAGGCGGCTCGCTATGCGGAGCTGGTTGCGGAACGGCCGATCGATGTGGTGCTCGCCGGGATCGGGGTCAACGGGCATCTCGCGTTCAACGATCCGCCGGCGGACTTCAGTACGCGCGACCTCGTGCAGGTGGTCGCGCTCGACGAGGTCAGTCGGCAGCAGCAGGTCGACGAAGGGTTGTTCCCCCGACTTGACGACGTACCGACGCAGGCGTGGACGCTGACGGTCCCCTGTCTGCTGTCGGCGCGAGAGATCTTCTGCATGGTGTCCGGAGTGGCGAAGCGGGACGCCGTACGGCGGACTTTGCATGATCCTGTGGATCCGATGGTGCCGGCGAGTGTGTTGCGGACGCATCCGCGTGCACGGCTGTTCTTGGATCGGGAGGCGGCGGGGGATGAGTGACTACCTGGCCGCGATCACGGAGCTGCTGGGCCGGATCGAGGCGGAGGAGAGTGAGTCGATCGAGGCGGCCGGGTACGGGCGGATCGTGATCGAGAACGCCGGACTCAACGCTGAAGATGTGCTGATCCTGGTGAATGCGTATGGGATCAACGCCGCGCTCATCGATGCGGCGCTGACGGCGCGGGATCGGGGTGTGCTCGCGCGGGACGTCGTACCGCGGGTGTGGCGCAGTGGCAACGCGCCGGGTGGGGACGAGGCCAACGCGGCGTCCATCGGCCGCTTCCGGGAGCGGGTCCGGTGGCTGTAGGCAGACTGACGGGCCGCGACCCGTGGTCGGGTGACATCCTCCACCTCGACCACACTGCAGGCCGCATCACCACCATCACCCGCACCCCCACCGCACACGGGCCGGGCGAGGGCGGATCGGCGGGACGGGAGCCGGCCACCGCCGGGCCAGGCGGGAGCGGACCTCTGGGGCGGGAGGTGCCCTGGGTGAGCCCTGGGCTGGTGGATCTGCAGGTTAATGGGTTCGCGGGGTTTGATGTGAACGGGGAGGATGTGTCGGTCGAGAGCGTTGTGGGGTTGCGGGAGGCGCTGCGCGGGGTGGGGGTGACGCGGTTCGTGCCGACGGTGATCACCGCGGATGCAGAGCGGATGCGGCGGGCGGTGCGGGTGATAGCCGAGGCGCGCCGGCGGGATGCGGAGGTGGCGGCGGCGGTTCCGTTCGTGCACCTCGAAGGGCCGCACATCTCGGACCAGGACGGTCCGCGCGGGTGCCACGACGCGGCCGAGGTGCGGCCGCCTGATCTGGCCGAGCTCGAGCTGTGCCAGCAGGAATCGGGCGGGCTCGTCGGGCTGGTCACGATCTCGCCGCACTGGCCGGGAAGCGCGGAGTTCATCGCCGCGGTGGTCGCGTCCGGCGTCCGGGTGGCGATCGGGCATACCCACGCAAACGCTGACCAGATCCACGCCGCGGTGGACGCCGGCGCGAGCCTGAGCACGCATCTCGGCAACGGAGCGCATGCCCAGCTGCCGCGCCACCCGAACTATCTCTGGACCCAACTGGCCGACGCCCGCCTGCAGGCCGGTTTCATTGCCGACGGCCACCATCTGCCCGCGGACACGTTCGTCGCGATGGTCCGGGCCAAAGGCATCGACCACTCGTTCCTGGTCTCGGACTCGGTCGCGATCGGCGGCCTCCCACCGGGCGAGTACTCGTCGACCGTCGGCGGCGACGTGGAGCTCACCGACGACGGACGGCTCCTCGTGCGAGGTACGCCGTACCTCGCCGGAGCGGCCGCACCACTCGCGGACGGGGTCGCTTGGGCGGCCCGGTCGTTCTCGCTGTCCGACGCGCTCACGATGGCGACGACCAACCCCGGCCGGATCATCGACCAGGCCGGCGGCGAGCTCCGGCCGGGCACTCGCATCGCGGACGTGATCACGTTCGACTGGCAGCCCGGCGATCGGAAGCTCTCCTTCCGCTGAGAGAGCAGAGACCGGGATCGCTTCCAGTGCGCAGAGTCTTGACCTGAAGCGGCGGCATCGGCACGATTCCTGATCAAGTTGGTCTAAAACTGAAAGCGCTCCCGGACACCGCCCCCTCGCCCAGACAGGAGCAGCACCGATGCGATGGATCACTCGCGGCCTGGTCGCGGCCGCGCTCACGTTCGGCGTGGTCGTGCCCGTCATGGCGCCGGCCGCCGATGCCGCTACCGAGCTCATCCAGAACGGGACCTTCACCACCGGCACGACGAATTGGTGGAGCCTGTCCAACACCCCGATCAGCGTCGATGCCGGCCAGCTCAAGGCCGTCGTCCCCGGCGGCACCGCGCTCAAGTGGGACGCCATGCTCGGCCAGAAGGTGCCCGCGTTCCCGATCCACCAGGGCCACCGCTACACGCTGACCTTCGACGCCCGCGCCTCCGCGACCCGCGAACTGCGCACGACCATCCAGGTCAACTCCGCGCCGTACCCGGCCACGCTCGACAAGCTGTTCACGGTCGGCACCACGAGCAAGCGGTTCGTGCTCCCGTTCACCGGCTCGCTGGAAACGACCGCGGCTGAGCTCACCTTCCAGCTCGGCGGCCTGGCCGGCAGCGGCTACACGGTCTGGTTCGACAACGTCTCGCTGATCGACAACTACGGCAGCGTCGCCGGCAACCCGCTGTCGATGACCAGCGGGTTCTACGTCGATCCGAAGAACAACGCCAGGATCTGGGCGGACAAGCCCGAGAACCAGAACCACCCGAGCCGCCAGTCGATCATCGACAGCATTGCGACCAAGCCGATGGCGCGCTGGTTCGGCAGCTGGAGCGGTGACATCGGCGACGCGGTGTCGCAGTTCGTGGCGGCCGCGGATGCCGCGGACAAACTGCCGACCCTGGTGCCGTACAACATCCCGGGCCGCGATGCGTGTGGTGGTCACTCCAGTGGCGGTCTGGAGGGTGAGGACGCTTACAAGGCCTGGATCGAGACCTTCGCCGCGGCCATCGGCACCAGGCCCGCACTGGTGATTCTCGAGCCGGACTCGGTCGGCGACATCCAGTGCATCACCGACACCGACGAGAAGAACGCGCGGATCCGGATGCTGAGCTTCGCGCTCCAGGCGTTCAAGGACCTCGCGCCGAACACCTGGACGTACGCCGATGCCACGAACAAGGGCTGGGGTGAGTCCATCACGCTGCCCACGCTGGCCTCGTCACTCAACTCGATCGGAGTGCAGAACGCCCACGGTCTCGCGGTGAATGTGTCGAACTACTACGCCACCGACCTGTCGGTCCAGTACGCGAACGCGCTCAACGGGCACCTCGCGACGCCCAAGCCGTTCGTGATCGACACCAGTCGCAACGGCAAGGGATCCCTCGGCGGCGACCAGTGGTGCAACCCGCCGGACCGTCAGCTGGGCGTGACGTCGCGGACCGGCGGCGGCGCGGAGATGCTGCTGTGGGTCAAGGTCCCCGGTGACTCCGACGGCCGCTGCGGCTGGAAGAGCGACGTCGACGCCGGCACCTTCGACCCGGCGCTGGCGAAGTCACTGATCCTCGGCGACAGCACTACCGAGTAAGAGACCTACCAGGCCCGCCCCGACGGAAGTGTCGTGGGCGGGCCTGGCTCTCACCTCTGCAGCGCCGTCGCGATGGCGTCGGTGAGGGGAGTGGTCGGGCGGCCGATCAGGCGGCTCAGGTCGGAGCCGCGGCCGGCCAGCAGGCCGCGTTCGATCGCCTTGTCGACGCCGGCGAACAGTTGCGCGAGCGGCTCGGGCAGTCCCGCGCCGGTCAGGACCTCGATGTGCGTCTCGACCGGAACGTTGTTGTAGGCAACGTCCTTGCCGGACTGCCTGGACACCTCGGCAGCGTACTCGGTCAGCGTCCACGCGACGTCGCCGTTCAGTTCGTACGCCGTCTTCTCGTGCCCCGCACCGGTGAGTACGACGGCCGCCGCGGCGGCGTAGTCACGCCGGGAAGCCGAAGCGATCCGGCCATCGCCCGCGCTGCCGATGACCCCGTGCTCCAGCTGTACGGCGATCTGCTCGGTGTAGACCTCGTGGTACCAGCCGTTGCGCAGGAACGTGTACGGCAGACCCGATTCGAGGATCGCCTGCTCGGTGGCGATGTGGTCGGCGGCCAGGTCGAAGTCGGCCTCAGGTCCGCCGAGCACGCTGGTGTAGGCGATCCGGGCGACACCGGCCGCCTTGGCCGCGTCGATCACGGACTGGTGCTGGGCCCGGCGGTTCGCCTCGAGGCCGGAGATCAGCAGAACCGTGTCACCGGCCCCGAACGCCGTGGCCAGCGCGGCGGGGTCGTTGTAGTCGGCGATCCGGATCTCGACGCCACGCTCCGCGAGACCGGCCGCCTTCTCGGCGTTCCGGGCGACCGCGACGACCTGGTCGGCCGGCACCCGCTGCAGCAGTTCGTCGATGACGAGTTGGCCCAGGTGGCCGGTGGCGGCGGTGACGACGATGCTCATCCGTACTCCTTGTCGTTGAGGTTGACATCACCAACAGTAGGCAGGCTGGGCGAGCGCTTCTATGTCTATAGCGCGCTGATTTATGTCTCATCGTCTTTCGAGCCTGGCGTATCATGACCAGCATGGATGTTCTCGCCGATGTCGTCTCCGCGCTGCGGACCGGCCCCGCCACGTCCGGCCGGACCGACGTCCGCGGGCCGTGGGGGCTGCGGTTCGCCCACTCGTTCGGCGCGACGTTCCATTTGGTCCTGCAGGGGACGGCGTGGCTGCTGCCGCCGGGCGGGACGCCGATCGCGATAGGCCCGGGCGACGTGGTGCTGATGCCGCGCGGCCTCGAGCACGCGCTGGCCGACCATCCCGATTCGCCGCTGGTCGACTTCGACCCGGCGATCGAGAAGCCCGTGCAAGGTGACGGGGCGCGCGCATTGCTGCTCTGCGGCACCTATCGACTCGATCGTGAGCGGCCGCATCCCGTGCTGAGCAGGCTGCCCGACGTCGTCCACGTGCCCGCTGATCCGGGTCGGCATCGCACGCTGCACTCAGCGATCGGCATCCTCGGTGAGGAGCTCGACGCCAATCGGCCCGGCGCCGCGGCCGTCGTACCGCCGCTGGTCGATGCGCTGCTCGTGCTGATCCTGCGGGCGTGGTTGGAGGATCGGAACTGCCCGACCGAGAGCGGATGGTCCCGAGCGTTGACCGATCCCGCCGTCGCGCGGTCGCTGGAGCTGATCCACGATCGGCCTGGTGCGTCCTGGACGGTCGCCGACCTCGCAGCCGATGTGGGTCTGTCGCGCGCGGCGTTCGCCCGGAGATTCACCGAGGCGGTGGGCGAACCGCCGCTCACGTACCTGTCCCGCTGGCGGATGACCACCGCGGCCCGGCTGCTCCGCGACCACGACCGACCACTCGCGACAGTGGCGAAGGAGATCGGCTACACGTCAGAGTTCGCGTTCGCCAAGGCGTTCAAGCGCGACTTCGGTATCCCGCCAGGGACCTACCGCAAGCAACTGGCCGTCAGTTCGTGAGGTCGTCGGGCCGGAGCGTTGCGACGAGTTCGCCGCGGCTACGTACGCCGACCTTGGCGAACGCCGCCTTCAAATGGTCCTGGATCGTGTGCGGTGAGATCGACAACCGGTCGGCGATCTCCGTGGTGGTGTGACCGGAGATCACCTCGAGGCAGATCTCCCGCTCCCGCGTGGTCAGCCCGTACGCCGCCAGCAGCATGCCGACCAGGTGATGACCCGAAGCCGGCTCGATCGTGACCACGACCTCCTCCTGATCGCCGATCAGCCGGCTGCCCTGCAGGACCACCCAGCCACCTGACGCCGTCTGCACCCGGGCCTGGAACGTCCCGGCCGCGGCGGCCCGGGTCCCGGTCACGACCGCTCGCAGGAGTACGCCGAACCGCCCGGGAGCGATCTCGTTCAACTCGTCCTGCCAGGTCTGGGCGGCCGCGGTGATCGCGCGCGGCTCGCCGGTCGGACCGGTGACGACGATCGACGGGCCGACCCCGCCACGGTACCCGTGCGCATCCGTGCGTACGGCGACGCGCGTGGCCGCGCCGATCACCGGCGCCACCGACCCCAGGAACTCCAGCTCGCGATCGCTGTAGTCCGGCCCGCTGCGGACGAACCCTGCCGCGCCCCAGCAGTCCCCGTCGACCGTGAACGTCGCCCGGACCTCATGCTCGATCCCGAGCGGCCGCCAGACCTCGTTCAGCCGCCGGTGCCCGACGACCTCGCGGTACGGCAGGTCGGACAGCCGTGCCACCAGGCGCGCATGCCGGGCGAGCTCGGCGAACGAGTTCGGGTCGGTTCCGGCGTACTCCGTCTCGGCCAGCCGCGGCTCGTACTCGGGCGGGATGCGGTCGCGGCCGCTCGTCATCGAGCTGATCACCAGCGTGCCCGGGTCCATCCCGGCCCAGCAGGTCAGCTCACTGCCGATCACCTGCTCGACCACCTCGATCGCGGCGGCGTGCAGGTCCACGACGCCCAGTCCCGACGTCGCCAGTGCCGCGATGTCCCGGCGCGCGGCCCGCGCCCGGCCCTCCCACATGGGCTCAGTATGCGCCGCCGTACCGAGGCCGCCTATCCCGGAAATGTGGGGATTCCATCGCCCGCAGGAGCCCAGCGCGACGGGATTCCGGCGCCGGCGGCCGGTTCCTACCGTCGCATCACAACCACCGACAGGGGGAGATCATCATGACGGAATCAGTGCACCTCAGCACGGCCGGCACGGGCGCGGAGTACGCCGCACCGGACGCGACCGTGACGGTCAAGGTCGGCGCCGAACACACTGCGGACCAATACGAGCTCTTCGAGATCGACGCGCCCCGCGGCCAGGCCGGACCGCCGCATACCGAGTCGTGGAGCAAGGCGTTCTACGTCCTCCAGGGCCGGATCCTGGTCCAGGCCGGCGACCAGGGCTACGACCTCGGCCCGGGCTCGTCGATCAGCATCCCGGCCGGCACGCTCAACACATTCTCGGTACTGACGCCGTCCGCGAAGTTCCTCGCCGTCAGCCAGACCGGCCGGATGGGCGCCTTCTTCGCCGACCTCGCGACCGCCGACCCCACCGACTTCGCCGCGCTGGGTGAGATCTCGGGCCGGCACGGTGTGGAGCTGCGCCGATGAGTACCGCGGCGCAGGTACTGGCCATCGCGATCGCGGTGATGCTCGCGGTGGTGTGGGTGATGGAGTCGTTCCTCTACCGCCATCCGAGGATGTACCCGATGTTCCTGACCAAACCCGGGGACTTCCAAGCGGTCCGGCTGTGGACGGTGAACATGGGCTTCTACAACCTGACCACGGCCGTCGCCCTGGTGACGGGCGTCGTCCTCGCGCGGAACGGTCACGGCTCGGCCGGCGATGCGCTGGTCACGTTCACCGCGGCCCAGCACACGTTCATGGCGGTGGTGCTGGTCGTGTCGGAGCGGAGGCTGTGGCTGAATGCGCTGCTCGAAGGCATTCCTGCCCTGGTATTGCTCATCCTGATGGTGAGCTGATCTGTAGGAAAGTTACACGATTTGCGCCACCATGGGCATGAAACACCGCACACCACTCATGGTCCCCGGAATATCACCGACAGTTCGACCGGTCCGGGGGCCAGCCGCCCTGAGTACCCGTGAAGGTGAGGCCCATGAGCCCAATCAGTCGCAGAACCCTTGTTTTCGGCGGACTTGCCGCGGCCGGCGTGAGCGCTCTCCCGGTCCGCTCGGCCGTGATCGCGGCCACCGCGGCAGTCCCGTACCCGTTCCAGCTCGGGGTCGCCTCGGGTGAGCCCGACGCGAGCAGCGTCGTGCTGTGGACCCGGCTGGCCCCGTCACCGCTGAACGCCGACGGCCAGGGCGGGATGGCGAACGCCGATGTCACCGTCGACTGGCAGGTGTCGACCTCCGACACCTTCAGCACCCTCGTCGCCTCCGGCTCGGTCGCCGCGAAGTACGCCGCCGCCCACTCGGTGCACGTCGTCGCGGGCGGCCTCAGCCCGGACTCCGACTACTACTACCGCTTCCGCGCGCAGGGTCATCTCTCACCGGTCGGCCGCACCCGGACCACGCCCGCGGTCGGTGCGGCGGGCCGTGACCTGGTGATGGCCTTCACCTCGTGCTCGCACTACGAAGAGGGCTATTTCACCGTCTACCGCCGGATGGCCGAGGAGAACCCGGGCGTCATCCTGCACCTGGGTGACTACATCTACGAGTACGGCCCGACGACCGGCCGGCCGCGTCTGCACGCGGGCACCGCCGAGATCGTGTCACTCGCGAACTACCGGCAGCGGTACGCGCAGTACAAGACGGACCCGGATCTCCAGGCCGCCCACGCCGCCGCGCCGTGGATCGTCGTACCGGATGACCATGAGGTGGAGAACAACTACGCGGGGACGGTGCGCGAGAACAACACCCCGGCGCTGACCGCCGCGCAGTGGACCGCTCGCCGGTCGGCGGCGTACCAGGCGTACTACGAGAACATGCCGCTGCGGCCCGCACAGGTGAACAGTGGCAACAGCATCCAGCTGTACCGGCGGTTGCGATGGGGGAGTCTGGCAACGTTCCACTTGCTCGACACCCGGCAGTACCGCAACGACCAGGCGTGTGGTGACGGATGGCAGATCTGCTCGGACGCGGACCTGGCGTCGCGCAGTTTGCCCGGCAACCCGCAGGAGACCTGGCTGCTGGACGGTCTGGGTCAGCACCTCGGCACCTGGGACATCATCGGCCAGCAGGTGTTCTTCGCGCGGCGGTTCAACGCGACCGGCGCCAGCATGGACTCGTGGGACGGCTACCGCGCGTCCCGCGCCCGGATCCAGCAGGGCTGGGTCGATCGGGCCGTCCGCAATCCCGTCGTACTCACGGGTGACGTGCATCGCGCGTGGGCCAGTGACCTGAAGGCCGACTACAACAACGCGAGTTCGGCCACGATCGGCACCGAGCTCGTGACGAGTTCGGTGACGTCCAGCGGCGACGGGGACGGCGCGACCACGATCCCCGATGTCGGAACCAACCCGTGGCTGAAGTTCTACAACAACCGCCGCGGCTACGTCCGTACGACGATCAGTCCGACGCAATTGCGGGCCGACTTCAGGGCGGTGGCGAAGGTGTCCGAGCACGGTGCCGCAGCGACCACGATGAAGTCGTTCGTCGTCCAAGAGGGCCAGCCCGGCCTGCAGGCGGTGTGAGGCAGCCATGAAGAAGACACTGGCCATCACCGCGCTCGCAGCGACCGCTCTGACCTTCAACGCCACCACAGCCGAAGCCCACATCGCCGCACCGACCTGGGTCACCGCGAACAGCGTCTCCACCGGCGACCAGGACGCTCCGTCGGTCGCGACCAACCGCAACGGCTATGTGGCCGTGGTGTGGGAGGACGACCGGGACACCGACAACGCGACCGACAACGTGCACAGCGAGATCTACCTGCGCCTGTTCCACAACGGTACGGCGGTGTACGAGAAGAAACTCTCCGCCGGTGGCAGCAGCGGAGTGACGAACTGGCGCCACCTGCACCCGGACGTCGGCCTGGACGACAAGGGCAACGCCGTCGTCGTGTGGCAGGACGACCCGGACGGCAACGGCTACTACAACATCCCGTATCGCGTGGTGAACACCGCCGGCACGGTGACGGCGACCGGCAATGCCAACACCAGTGCCGACGGGCAGCAGATCAACCCGCGGGTCGCCGTCGACCCGGATGGCGCGCCGAGTGGTGCCGCGGTCGCGTTCACGGTGGTGTGGGAGGACATCCAGACGGGGACCCAGCCGACGGTCAAGGCCGCCGGGTACACCGGCCCGACGACTCGGGCCTGGGAAGTCACCGCGTCCACGACGACCGGTCAGCACCACAACCCGGACGTCGCCGTCTCGGCCTCGGGTGACGCGGTCGTCGTCTGGGAGGACGACGGTGACGCGAACTCGTCGTACGAGGTGGGGTTGATCCGGCTGGGCCGGACCAACGGTGCGGCGACGCTGTCCCGCCGGGTCGCGAACTCGAACACCAGCGGCCAGCAGACCCACCCGTCGGTCGCGGCCAACTTCAACGGTGACTTCGCTGTCTCATGGGAGTCCGACCACACCGGTACGGCGGGCGCCTGGACACGCAACTTCACGTCGACCGGCACCGCCCGGTACGCCGATGTCCAGGTGGCGACCGGCGCGAAGCTGCCGTCGATCGGCATCGACGATCAGGCGCAGACGATGGTCGGCTGGACGGTCCAGGCCGCCACCCTCGACGTCTGGGTCCGCGGCTTCGGCACTGACGGCACCGACACCGGACGACTGTCGGCTCAGCAGCTCAGCTCCCTCCCGGACGGGCGTCAGGAGCAGATGACCGTGGCGGTGTCGCCGTTCGCCGAGGTTGCCGTGGCTTACACCGACGACAACGACGGGAACACGTACGACCAGATCTATCTGGGGACCGGAATCTCCAACAACAGTTGGTGAATCACCGCGTCGCCGGGGACACCGTGCTCAGCACGGTGTTCCCGGCCGTGACCACCTCGAGCCGGTCGATGTCCTGCAGCGGAATCGACGTACTGGCAGGCACGTCGGCCTGGTAGCTGGTCGGAGTCGCCCACCAGCCGGCCGTCTCGACCGTCCCGTCCCGGCCGTGCACGACCAGCATGCAGTGTTCGCCGGGCTTCAGATCGGACAGCCGGAGCTGGATGTCGGTGCCCCACCCCTGACTGGTCAGCCGTGCCGTGGTGTCGATCCCGTCCACACCGTTCGTCGCCGTCCAGGTGGCCGTCTCGGACGTCGGTCCCGCTTGGCTCTGCCATCCGACAACGCCGACGATCCCCAGCATCACCACGCCCACCGCTCCGACCAGCAGGCGCCGCCAACGGCGGCCACGTGGCGCCGACTCGTGGATTTCGGCGACGGGGATCGGCGGTTCGGCAGCCGGGATCCACGACTCGACGGGCAATGCGTCGAGGTCTTCGAGGGGGACGGAGTGGAGCAGGCCGGGGAGCGGGGCGAACTGGAGGAGGGTCTCGCGGCAGGTGGCGCAGGTCTGCAGGTGCTGTTCGGCCGTACGCCGTTCCGTCGCATCGAGCGCACCGAGCACGAAAGCGCCGATCCTGATCGTCTCCGGGCACGTCATGAGCCGGTCACTCCTCGTTCCTCCAAGGCAGCGCGCAACGCGTGCAATGCGTAGTAACTTCTCGACTTCACCGTCCCGGGCGGGATCCCCAGGACGGTGGCCGCTTCGGCGACGGTGCGCCGCCGGTAGAACAGTTCGATGATCACCTGCAGGTGGTCGTGGCTGAGGCCGTGCAGAACCTCGGCCACCTGCCAGGCCTGCAGCACCCGGTCGATGTCGTCGCCGGCGGCGGCGAACTCGCGGTTCTCTATCGGTACCTCGGTCACCCTGGCCACGCGCTTGCGCTGCCCGGAGATGACCAGGTTGCGCGCGACCGTGAACAGCCAGCCGCCGGCCCGGTCCGGGTCCAGCTCGGCCGAGTGGGCCCACGCCCGCGCCATCGTCTCCTGCACGATGTCCTCGGCGTACTGGTGGTCGCCACCGACCGACCGCAGGACATAGCCGAACAGCGGCCGCCGGTACCGGTCGTACAGCGCGCGGATCGCTGTGTCGTCGTCCACACCGGAGAAGTACGCACGGAAGCGGTCAAAGGTTCAACTGAACCTCCCGGGGCCTTTCCGCGTATCTGTCCCTGAGAGGAGAAACATCAGATGAACCACAGAGTTTCCATAATGTTGCTCGGAGCAACGGCAGCGTTGGCCACCCTGGCCGCCTGCGGCGCGAGCAATTCCGATAGCAACGCGGGGGCGGCGGCCGGCAATCCACCGGCGGCCGCGAGCGGAGCCGTCTCCGTGCAGAACGTCGACGGTGTCGGTCAGGCCCTGGTCGACCCGGCCGGCAAGACGCTGTACTTCACTGATCAGGAAGCCGGCGGCATGATCCAGTGCACCGCGAACTGCTTGACCTTCTGGATTCCGGCCGCGGGTTCTGCCGATGCGGCCAAGTCGGTGCCTGGACTCGGCGTGATCAAGCGAACCGATACCGGAGCCGAGCAGCTCACCTTCCAGGGCAAGCCCCTGTACACCTTCAAGCTGGACACCGCGGCCGGCCAGGACAAGGGCAACAACGCGCAGGACTCGTTCAACGGCATCGCCTTCACCTGGCACGCTGCGGCCACCACAGCCGCCGCGCCGACCCGGGCTCCGTCCACCTCGACCGGCGGCGGCTACGGCTACTGACGGGCATACAGTCCGGTCAGGCGGCCGCGGGCAATGGTCTTGGCGTCGATGGCCTTCAGGGCCTCGTCGAGATCGGCGCCGTTGGGGAGGGCGGTCGCCTCGGACAGGGCATAGACCGTGAAGCGGTAGTGGTGTGTGCCGCTGGGTGGGCACGGACCGAAGTACACGGCCTTGCCGGCCGAGTTCTTCGCCTGCGTGGTGCCGGCGTGGCCTTCCGCGAGCGACGTCGTGGTCGGCTCGAGGTCGAGCAGAACCCAATGGGTGAAGGTGCCCTTGGGTGCGTCGGGATCGTCCACGACGAGGGCCAGGGCACCGGTGTTCGGCGGCACGCCCTGCCAGGCGAGCGGTGGTGAGACGCCGTCGCCGTCACAGGTGTACTTCCGGGGGATCGGTCCGCCGTCGCGGAACGCCGTACTGGTCACGGTGATGGCGGCCGGGGCGGTGGAGGCCGGCTCTTTCGCCTGCCCACCACCGCACCCGGCCGCTCCGATCAGGAGGGTCGTCCACAGCGCCAGCCGTAGTCGCACCCTTTCAAAATACGGGCCTAGCGGCCGGGGACGAAGACGATCGCGTCACCGACGGCTCGTTCGGCGCCGCCCGCGCCGCTCGGGTGGTTGACCAAAGTGCCGTCCTGCAATGCCATCGCGGTGGAGCCGCCGCCGTCCAGGTTGATCGCGTCGCGCAGCCCGAGCGCCTTCGCGACCGCGGCCGTCTCGTCCATCGTCGTCCCGACGCTGGTCGTCTGCCGGCCGTCGATCGCGGCGAGCACGATCTTGCCGTCCCGGGTCGTGCCGGCGATGGTGCGCGGGTTGCGGTCGAAGAAACTGCCGATGCCGCTCGGTACGACGATCTCGCCGTTCGCCGTCAGCCGGTAGCGACCGGTCACGCCGTACAGGCCGCTGCGCAGCGGGACCTTTTCGCCCTTCTCGTTCGACACCTTCAGGTCTGTGCGGACGCAGCCCTTCGCCCCGGCGAGGAGTGCGACGGTGTCCTGTCCGGTCGCCTGCAGCGAGGTCTGGCTCGCGGTCAACGTCGTCCCGCGCGTCGTCGACGTCCGGACGACGCAGCCGCGGCGATCCAGCACCACCTCGACTCCGGCGCCGGCCGGGGTCGCGGCGGCGAACTCGGGCGTGAACAGGACGACGTCGCCCGGCGTCGTGCAGCTGGTCTGGTCGGGCAGGGTGGCGCACGCGGCCGGGATCACCGGCGGGTGGTTGACGAACTCGAGCGGGAGCCCGGCGCCGGTGTGGCGGTTCCGGACCGTACCGGACCAACTCAGGTGGCCCATCACCATTTTGTTGCTCTTGGCATCGATCAGCAGATTGGCCTCGGTCGGGTCGGTGAGCGGCTCGCTCAGCAGCTTGCCGTCGGAGATGCCGAGGCCGACCGGGTCACCCGGGTACTGCGGGTTCGCGGTGAAGGTGAAGAACGACGCGTTCACCCCGGCGAGCGCGCCGGCCGTCCGGACCAGGTCCGAGGTCTTCTCCACCTGCGCGAGATCCGTTCCGTACGTCGTCCTCAGGTGACCGTTCGCCTTCCTCGGGTCGATCGTCAGCACGCTCACGACCCACGGGCCGCGCGGCGTCGTGTTGATCTGGTCGGCCGGCGCCGGGTCGGTCCCGCGCACGATCCGGGTCAGCGTGACCCCGCGGGCCAGCGCCTGGCTGCTCCGGGTCTCCAGCAGATCCGCGTCCCCGATCGGCAACCCCTGTCCGGCCGGGACGACGGTGGCAGCCGGGCCGGCGTCACCCGTCGGACTCGCACCGGCGGCCGGTACGACGCCGGCCGTCACGACACCCAATACCGCGGCCGCGGCCAGCGCGGTCCGGAACACTCGAGCGGAAGTAGTCATGCCCACCATCCTGTTCGTCGATGGTGGAATCTTTCCGTTCTAGTTTCTGGCCTGTCAGTATCTGACAGGTTACGGTTCAGGGCCGCGGTGTGAGCCGGATGATCGGCAGCTCGCGGTCGGTCTTCACCTGGTACTCCGCGAAGCGCGGGGCGGCCGTGGTGATCTGCTCCCAGGCCTCGGTGCGCTCCGGTCCATGCAGCTGCTCCGCGCGGACGTCGACCGTACGGCCGTCGACGTCGATGCGGACCTTGTCCGGGTGAGCGGCGAGGTTGTAGTACCAGGCGGGGTTTCCCGGTGCTCCGGCCGCGGAGGCCACGATCAGCCAGCTCCCGTCGGCTCCCGGGAACCAGCCGACCGGCGTCGTCCGCTCGAGACCGCTCTTGCGGCCGACGGTCGTCAGGACCAGTGCGTTGAAGCCCATGAACTTGGCGCCCTGTCCCTGGCGGCGGATCCGGCCGGCGATCCGGCGGTTCATCCACTTCATCAAGCGCCCACCGGGTTGCCGGGCGCCGCGCGTACCGGCGTGAGTGTCGAAGCTCATCGGCTGCTCACCGCCTCGGGTGCGTGCACCGTGCGGGTGGTGGTGACCTTCTCGTCGTGGGTGAAGGGACGTCCCTCGAGGTTGAAGCTCCAGGACACGGTCGGCGTGATGCGCAGGTAGTGGGCCGGGCCGAACTGGCCCTCGCGCTCGACCAGGTCCGCTTCGCCGTAGACCCGCAGGTAGCGGGGGATCCACGGGCGGACGGACGCGAGGTCGTCGATGACGAAGGCGACCTTGGTGTTCCCGTCCTTGACGTTGCGGTACTTCCGGGTCCGGACCGGGTCGATGCCGCCGACGTACAGGTAGGTCCCGTCGTACTCGAAGCCGACCGGTACGGCGTCGGGCTGGCCGTCGCTCGCGACCGTCGCGAGCCGGCCCAGGGGCTGTGATCGCAGGTACTCGAGCTCCGCTTCGGTGAATGACATCGGTCCTCCTTCGAAGGTTAATGCCGCGTACTGTACGCGACCTTAACTATACATGCCATGTACCGTGGAGCTGTGATGGAGATGAGGGTGGAGCCGGATCAGCTGGATGCCGCGTCGGGGCTGCTGCAGCTCACGACGGTGGTGCAGGGTCTGTACGCCCGCATCTCCGAACGGCACGACCTGACGCCGGTCCAGGCCAAGCTGCTCTGCGTTCTGCTCGGCGGCCCGAAGGGCATGGCCGAGCTCGCGCAGTGTTTCGGCGTCGAGAAGGCCGCGCTCACCGGGTTGATGGACCGGGCCGAGAAGCGTGGGCTGGCCGAGCGTTCACCGGTCCCGGGCGATCGGCGGGCCGTGCAGGTGACGCTGACCGCGGCCGGCCGCCGGGCCGCGACCGCCTTCCACGCCGAGGTCGGCGAGACTCTGAACAAGCTCATCGCGGGCCTCGGTCCGGCGGACCGGGAGCATTTCCGCGCCACCATGGCCGGCATCATCAGCACTTGCCGGAGCGGCAACGGTCCGTGCTGACCGTCCGACGGATGAAACCGGCGCAGTCTCCACGCTGACGTTTCCTATACGATCCAGGCGTGTCTAATCCGCTGAGCGCCTGAGGTGTCCGCCGTCGTCGGTGCGTTCGTCGCGCTGGTCGCGGTGGCCGTGCTCGGGTATCTCGTCGGCTTGCGCGGCGTACTGCGGTCCCAGGACGAGCAGGTGCTGTCCCGGCTGGCGTTCTTCGTGGCGACACCGGCGTTGCTGTTCACGACCGTCGCGCGGGCGGACCTGCATTCGATCTTCTCGGTGGTCCTGGTCACCAACGTGGCCAGTCTGTTCGTGGTCCAGCTGGTCTTCCTGCTGGCCGCCGCGGTCTGGCGGCGGACGAGATCCGAGGCGACGATCGGCGTTCTCGCGTCGTCGTACGTGAACGCGGGCAATCTCGGCGTACCGGTGGCGGCGTACGTGCTGGGGGATGGTGCGCTGGTCGCGCCGATCCTGTTGTTCCAGTTGCTCGTGATGGCTCCGATCGCGTTTGCTGTGCTTGACGGTGATCAGCAGGGGTCCGGTCGGCGGGTGTCATTGCGGACTGTGCTGGCGCGGCCGTTCCGCAATCCGCTGACCGTGGCGTCGCTGCTCGGACTGGTGGTCTCGCTGCTCGGCGTGCAGGTTCCGGTGTTGGTGATGCGGCCGATCGAGCTCGTCGCGGCTGCGGCGGTGCCGGTCGCTCTGGTTGCGTACGGGCTCAGCCTCAGTGCGGGCACGAAGGACTCGATCACCTTGCAGCGGGACGTCGTACTGGCTGTGCTTCTGAAGACCCTGGTGCAGCCGGTGGCCGCGTACGCCGTGGGGCGCTGGCTGCTCGACCTCCACGGCGCGGCCCTGCTGGCGCCGACGCTGCTGGCCGCGCTGCCGACCGCGCAGAACGTCTACGTGTACGCCGTTCACTACCGCAGCAGCCGGACTCTCGCGCGGAGCGTGGTGCTGCTCAGCACGCTGCTGTCCATCCCGGTGATGATCGCGATCGCCGGCCTGCTGGCCTGACTCACTTCATCGCGTCGAAGGCTTCCTCGGCGACCGGGGCGACCTGGTCCACGGCGACGCCCTCGTTGGCGGACTGGGCGATCACGGTCAGCGTGTTCGAGCCGCGGTAGCACTGGGTCGGGAGGTTGCCGGTGGACTCGACGCACGTGGAGCTGCCGATCTTCTTGACCTTGTCCGGGGTCGCGCCGGAGTCCGCGACGGTCTTGTCGATGTCGACCTTCCCGCGCAGCGCGATCACGACGAACATCCGGTTGCCGTCGATCGTCCCGTACGCCTCGACCGTGGCCTGCTTGCCGTCGTTGATCCGGCTCAGCGCCTCGCGGGTCTGGTCCAGCTGCAACTGGCCGCGGATCTCCTGGTCGGTGATCCGGTCGAGCCCCGCGAGCTTCGCCGGCGGGGTGATCCCGCGAGCGGTGTTCAGGCGGTTGAGCGGGCCGAGGCCCCACACGTAACCGAGCGCGGCCAGCACGATCAGCACCACGAGCGCCGCGGTGACCGTCAGCCACGGCCCGCGCAGCCGGATCCGTCGCCACCACGGCTTCCTCGGGCCGTCCGTCGGCTTCGCGGCCTGCGTCCCGGCCGCAGCGCCGCGGCCGCGCTGCCAGAACTTCTTCTTCGCCGCGGCAGGCTCGCTCTTCCCGGCGGCGGGCGCGGCGGCCGCCTTCCCGTCCACTGCCTTGCCGTCCACTGCCTTGCCGTCCACCGGCTTCTCGTCCGCTGCTTTCTCGGCCACGGTGTTCTCGGCCACGGTGTTCTCGACCACGGTGTTCTCGGACGCCCCCACGGCGGCGATCTCGGTCGTCGTCTCCGTCGCCGACGCGTTGTGCCCGGCCGCGGCGGTGTCCGCCGCCGGCTTCGGGCCCGGAGTGGTGGGGTCGCTCATGGATTAGCTCCTCGGACGGGTGCGGTCGCGGGGTTCGGACCCGATGGTTCCACATCGAGACAAATCGGTTCCGCAGCGTAGTCGTTTCGGTACACGGGCGGTGGGACCCGGCTCTCTCGGGGGCGGTCCCGGAGTCCAGCATCTCGCGTGGCCGGAATGCACGAGTGCCCGCCTCCCCGGAAGGAGACGGGCACCCGGTCGTGCGATCAGAGCGTCGCGACGACCTTGACCGTGTCGCTGTCGTCCGCGTGCCAGACGATCTCGCCGGTGATCCGGCCGGCCGCGCGCAGGTCCGGCTCGGCCCGCTCGGCGAGCGTGAGCCGCGCCGCGGGACCGGTGACCTCGACCTTGCTGACCTCGGTCTTCATCGAGACCTGGGCCTCCGACTTGGCGCCGCGGATGCCCGCGAGCACCTCGGAGACCGCGTCCAGCACCTCGGGATCCTGGTCGGCAACCACGAGATCGACGTCCGGCGTCGGCCACGACGACAGGTGGATCGAACCCTCCTGCCACCACGACCACACCTCTTCGGTCGCGAACGGCAGGTACGGCGCGAGCAGCCGCAGCTGGACCGACAACGCAACCGCCAGCGCGGCCTTCGCCGAAGCCGCGGCCGCCTCACCCTGACCGCCGTACGCGCGCTCCTTCACCAGCTCGACGTAGTCGTCGCAGAAGGTCCAGAAGAACCGCTCGCTGACCTCGAGCGCACCGGTGTAGTCGTACCGCTCGAAGGCCGCCGTCGCGTCGGTGACGACCGACCGCAGCCGCTGCAGCATCGCCAGGTCGACCGGCTCGGTGACCGCGGAGGCGTCCACCGTGGTCGCGCCGAACCCGAGCACGAACTTCGACGCGTTCAGGACCTTGATCGCCAGCCGGCGGCCGACCTTCATCTGCGACTCGTCGAACGGCGAGTCCAGCCCCGGCCGGGTCATCGCGGCCCGCCAGCGGACCGCGTCCGAGCCGAACTTGTCCAGGATCTCGGACGGGACGATCGCGTTGTCCTTGGACTTGGACATCTTCTTGCGGTCCGGGTCGACGACGAAGCCCGAGATCATCGAGCGCGCCCACGGCAGCGTCCCGTTCTCGAAGTGGGCCCGGACGACGCGGGAGAACAGCCAGGTCCGGATGATCTCGTGGGCGTGCGTGTTCAGGTCCATCGGGAACGTGCGGCGGAACAGGTCCTCGTCCCGCTCCCAGCCGCAGACGATGTGCGGGGTCAGCGACGACGTCGCCCAGGTGTCCATCACATCGGGATCGGCCTCGAACCCGCCCGGCTTGCCGCGCTGGGACTCGTCGTACCCCCGCGGGGCCTGGGAGGTCGGGTCGATCGGGAGCTCGGCCTCGCTCGGCATCAGCGGGTGGTCGTAGTCCGGCTCGCCCTCGGCGTCGATCGGATACCAGACCGGGAACGGGACGCCGAAGAAGCGCTGGCGGGAGATCAGCCAGTCGCCGTTCAGGCCCTCGACCCAGTTCAGGTAGCGGTGGCGCATGTGCTCGGGGACCCAGGCCAGCTCGTTGCCGCGCTCGATGAACTCCTGCTTGAGCCCGGCGTCCCGGCCGCCGTTGGTGATGTACCACTGCCGGGTGGAGACGATCTCGAGCGGCTTGTCACCCTTCTCGTAGAAGTTCGTCATCCGGGTCGTCGGCGTCGGCTCGCCGTCCAGGTCACCGCTCTCGCGCAGCTTCTCGACGATCAGCTCGCGTGCGCTGAACACGGTCTTGCCGGCGAGCTCGCCGTACAGCTCCGAACCTTCCAGCCACTCCGGGGTCTCGCGCAGCAGCCGTCCGTCGCGGCCGATGACCGTCCGGACCGGCAGCTGCAGCTCACGCCACCACTGGACGTCGGTGAGGTCACCGAAGGTGCAGCACATCGCGATACCGGCACCCTTGTCCGGCTCGGCCGCCTCGTGCGCGAGAACCGGCAGCTCGACGCCGAAGAGCGGCGACTTGACCGTCTTGCCGAACAGACCCTGGTACCGCTCGTCGTCAGGGTGGGCGATGAGTGCGACACAGGCCGGGATCAGCTCCGGCCGGGTGGTCTCGATGTAGACCGGCCCGTGCGGCGCGTGGAACGCGATCCGGTGGAAGAAGCCCGGGTAGTTGCGGGCCTCCAGCTCGGCCTGGGCGACCGCGGTCTGGAACGTGACGTCCCACATCGTCGGCGCCTCGGCCAGATACGCCTCGCCGCGGGCGAAGTTGCGCAGGAACGCGCGCTGCGACGTACGGCGGGAGTCCTCCGAGATCGTGGTGTAGAGGTACGACCAGTCGACGCTCAGGCCGACCTGCCGCCACATCGCCTCGAACGCCTGCTCGTCGATGTGGGTCAGCTCACCGCACAGGTCGACGAAGTTCTGTCGGGAGATCGGGAGCTGGCGCTTCGGATCCGGCTTCTCTGGCGGGGTGAAGTCCGGGTCGAAGGGCAGCGTCGGGTCGCACTTGACGCCGTAGTAGTTCTGGACCCGGCGCTCGGTCGGCAGGCCGTTGTCGTCCCAGCCGATCGGGTAGAAGACCTTCTTGCCGCGCATCCGCTGGAAGCGGGCGACCAGATCGGTGTGGGTGTAGCTGAAGATGTGGCCGACGTGCAGCGACCCGGAGACCGTCGGGGGAGGCGTGTCGATGGAGTACACATCGGCGCGCTCCGCGGTGCGGTCGAAGGCGTAGGTCTGCTGCTCCTTCCATACGGCAGCCCACTTCTCCTCGAGACCTTCGAGGCTGGGCTTGTCTGGAACACGGGACGTCAGGCTCATGCGCACAATCGTAGTGGTTGTCAAGGGGTGCTCCGACCGGTTTATCCACAGCCCCTCCTAGACTGGGCCTTCTCATGAGCGACCTTTCCTACGCCGATGTGTCGGCACAGCTCCAGCAGCGTTGGCCGGAGCACAAGATCGAGCCCACGCTGGACCGGGTCCGGCGGCTCGTCGAGCTGCTCGGCGACCCGCAGAAGGCCTACCCCGTGGTGCATCTGACCGGGACCAACGGCAAGACCTCCACGGCGCGGATGATCGACACCCTGCTGCGCGAGGCCGGGCTGCGGACCGGCCGGTTCACCAGCCCGCACCTGGAGTCGGTCCGGGAGCGGATCACCCTGGACGGCGAGCCGATCAGCGAGCAGCGCTTCGTCGACGCGTACGCCGAGATCGCGCCGTACCTCGACGTCGTCGACGCCGAGCAGGAACACCCGCTGTCGTTCTTCGAGGTGATGACCGGGATGGCGTTCGCGGTATTTGCCGACGCCCCGGTCGACGTCGCCGTGATCGAGGTCGGTCTCGGCGGCACCTGGGACTCCACCAACGTCGCCGACGGGACCGTCTCGGTGATCACCCCGGTCGCGGTCGACCACGCGCACATCCTCGGCGCGGATCCGGTCACCATCGCCCGGGACAAGTCCGGCATCATCAAGCCGGGCGGTACGACGGTCATGTCGCAGCAGAGCCTGGAGGTCTTCGAGGTCCTGCTGGCCAAGGCCGCGGAGGTCGGCTCCCAGGTCGCGCGGGAGGGGATCGAGTTCGGCGTCACCGCCCGCTCGCTCGCGGTCGGCGGTCAGGTGATCTCGGTCAAGGGCCTCGGTGGCGAGTACGACGACATCTTCGTCCCGCTGCACGGCGAGTACCAGGCGCACAACGCCGCCACCGCTATCGCGGCCGTCGAGGCGCTCCTCGGCGCCGGCCCGCAGTCCGAGGGCCGGGTCACCACCGAGCTGCTCCAGACCGGCTTCGAGCAGGTCACCAGCCCGGGCCGGATGGAGGTCGTGCGGCACAGCCCGACGATCATCGTCGACGCCGCGCACAACCCGCACGGCGCCGAGGCGACCGCGGCCACGGTCTCCGAGGCGTTCACGTTCCAGCCGCTGATCGGCGTCCTCGGCTGCATGAAGGACAAGGACGTGTACGGCCTCCTGGAGGCGTACGAGCCGATCATGGAGACGGTCGTGTGCACCCGGAACAGCTTCGTCGAACGCTCGATGCCGGCCGAGGAGCTCGGTGAGCTGGCGATCGAGGTGTTCGGCGAGGACCGGGTCCTGGTCCGTCCGCACCTGATCGACGCGATCGACGACGCGATCCGGCTGGCCGAGGAGAACGCGGTCGCCCTCGGGACCGGCGGCGTACTGATCACCGGATCGGTCATCACCGCCGGCGAGGCCCGCACCCTGCTGGTCCGCAAGCAGAAGACGGCCGACGAATGAGATCGCTCGCGTCGATCGTCCTGGGTTTCGAGGCGCTCGTGCTCGCCCTGGTCACCCCGGTGATGATCTCCGTCGCCGACATCCGGCCCGCGGTCGCGGTGCCGGTCTGCGTGGGCCTGGCGCTGCTGGCGATCGTCGCCACCGGTCTGCTCGGCCACCAGGTCGGTTACGTCCTGGGGTCGGTGGTCCAGGTCGGCGCGGTCGGGCTCGGCTTCGTCGTCCCCGTGATGTTCGTGCTCGGGCTGGCGTTCGCGGGCTTCTGGGTGGCCGCCATTGTGCTCGGCCGCCGCATCGAAGAAGCCAAGAAGGCACAGCAAGCCCAGAGCGGTTAGGCTCACGGCCCCGACCTACTTCGAGAGAGAGTTGTCAGATGTCGCAGCGCACCCTGGTCCTGCTGAAGCCCGACACGGTCCGCCGCGGCCTGGTCGGCGAGGTGCTCGGCCGGTTCGAGGCCAAGGGACTCCGGATCGTCGCGATGGACCTGCGCACGATCGACGGCGAGCTGGCCGACCAGCACTACGCCGAGCACGTCGACAAGGCGTTCTACCCGCCGCTGCGGGACTTCGTCACCAGCGGGCCGCTGGTCGCGATGGTGCTCGAGGGTGACGAGGCGATCGAGGTCATCCGCGCCCTGAACGGCGCCACCGACGGCCGCAAGGCCGCCCCCGGCACGATCCGCGGCGACCTCTCGCTGTCCAACCGTGAGAACCTCGTGCACGGCTCCGACTCGGAGGAGTCCGCCGCCCGCGAGATCAAGATCTGGTTCCCCGACCTGCCTTGATTCCAAGGGGTCCGGAGGCCGCTGCGGACTGCTGGTGAGGAAGCGGATACGATACGTGCCGGGCGGACGGGTCGTGTCGGTCCAGCGGCTGGGCGCGGGCGGCGCTTAGCCTGATCGGGGACCGAGTGGGAGGTGCCGCGGTGGCGAACAGCATGCTCGGCCGCGACATGGCGGTCGATCTCGGAACAGCGAACACCCTCGTCTACGTCCGCGGCCGCGGCGTCGTGCTGAACGAGCCGTCGGTTGTGGCGACCCGGACCGACGAACCGCGCGAAGCGGTCGCGTTCGGGCACGAGGCGAAGAAGATGATCGGCCGGACGCCGGGCAACATCACCGCGATCCGCCCGCTGAAGGACGGCGTGATCGCCGACTTCGACGCCGCCGAGCAGATGCTGCGCTACTTCATCCAGCGGGTGCACCGGCGGCGGTACTTCGCCAAGCCGCGGATCGTGGTCTGCGTGCCGTCCGGGATCACCGCGGTCGAGCAGCGCGCGGTCCGCGACGCCGGGTACATGGCCGGCGCCCGCAAGGTCTACATCATCGAGGAGCCGATGGCCGCGGCGCTCGGCTCGAACCTCGAGGTCCGCGACGCCACCGGCAACATGGTCGTCGACATCGGCGGCGGGACGACGGAGGTCGCGGTCATCTCGTTCGGCGGCATCGTCACCAGCCAGTCGATCCGGGTGGCCGGCGACGCCATCGACAAGGCGGTCGTGAACTACTGCAAGAAGGAGTACTCGCTGCTCCTCGGCGAGGCCACCTCCGAGCAGATCAAGATGACCATCGGCTCGGCCTTCCCGACCACCGACGGGCCGGACTCCGAGATCCGCGGCCGGGACATGGTCTCCGGCCTGCCGCGCACCGTGAAGGTGTCGTCGTCGAACATCCGGCAGGCGATCGAGGAGCCGATCACCGCGATCGTCGACGCGGTCAAGGCCACCCTGGACAAGACCCCGCCGGAGCTGGCCGGCGACATCGTCGACCGCGGCATCGTGCTGACCGGCGGCGGCGCGCTGCTCAAGGGCATGGACGAGCGGCTGCGGCACGAGACCGGGATTCCGATCCACGTCGCGGAGAACCCGCTGGACGCCGTCGTTCTCGGTGCCGGCAAGTGTGTCGACAACATCGAGACCCTGAACCGCATCCTGGTCACCGACAACCGCCGCTGAGGTTCCACCGATGCTCAAAGACCTCGGTACCCCGGCACGAAGCGCGATCCGTTCGGCCGGTACGCCGCTGCGCTCGGCCGGCATGCCCCGCGAGATCCGGCGGCGCCGGACCGTTCTGGTGCTGGTGATCCTCGCCAGTCTCACGCTGATCGTGCTGGACGCCCGGCGTTCGACCGGCTCGCCGGTGGAGCCGTTGCGGGAAGCCGCGGCCGGTGTCTTCGGCCCGCTCGAGTCGACCGCGAGCTCGGCCCGGCAGCCTGTGGACAACCTCCGCGACCGGTTCGCCGAGATGGATAGGTTGAAAGCAGAGAACGACAAACTGAAGAGCGACAACGAAGAACTCACCCGGGAGCTGAACACCTCCGACTACGCCCGCAACCGGGCCACGGAGCTGGACAACCTGCTCAAGATCGCGCCCGCGTTCACGATGACGCCGGCCCGGGTGATCGGGATCGGCAGCGCCCAGAGCTTCAACCACACGGTCACCATCGACGCCGGCACGGCGGACGGCGTGCACGTCGACATGACCGTGCTGAACGGGACCGGTCTGGTCGGCCGGGTGGTGCGGACCACCCAGGGGACCGCGACCGTGCTGCTGATCGGCGACCGCAACTCGACCGTCGGCGGCCGGTTGAACTCCACCATGGCGCTCGGCTTCGTGTCCGGCCGCGGCGACGTGGCGGGCACCCTCGACTACAAGCTCGTCGATCTGAAGGCCCGGCCCAAGGTCGGCGACCGGATCGTCACGTGGGGCTCCAGCGGCAACGCGCCGTACGTGCCGGGTGTCCCGATCGGCGTCGTCACCTCCGTGACGCCGAACGAAGGCGCCCTCGGGTCCACCGCGACGATCAAGCCGTTCGTCGATCCCACCCGGATCGACACCGTCGGCGTGGTCACCGGACCGCCGGCCCGGGCACCGCGCACCAAGCTCACACCTGAGGAAAGGAAGGGGAACTGACGTGATCGCTATCCGCATCGGGTTGGCAACCCTCTTCCTGCTGCTGGCCGTGACCATCCAGACGTCGGTGCTGACCAACATCGCGGTCGCCGGAGTGACCTGCGACCTGGTCCTGATCGTGGTGATCGCGCTGGCGCTGTCCCGTGGCGCCGAGTGGGGTGCGATCGCCGGATTCGCCGGCGGACTGCTGCTCGACATCGTGCCGCCCGCCGACCACACGGCCGGCCGCTGGGCTCTGTCGCTCGCGATCGCCGGCTATGTCGCCGGCCTGATCCGCCGCGAGACGACCGGCCCCGTCGGCCCACTAGGTGTCGCAGTCACCGTCGTCCTCGGTACGGCGATCTCGCTGTTCCTGTACTGCGCCACCGGCTCGCTGCTGCACGACCCGTCGGTCGACTGGGGTGAGTTCGGTGTCCGCCTCGGCATCGCCGCCGGGTACGACGTGGTCGGCGCGATCGTGGTGATCCCACTCGTCATGTGGATCATGGGCCGCGTCGTCCCCGCCCGCGAACGCCGGCGGGTCGCGCCATGAGCTTCGACGGATTCGAGGCACCTCTCAAGGCGCGACTGCGGTTGCTCGTGATCGGCGTGCTGGTGTTCTCCTTGCTCTGCACGTTGTTCGGCCGGCTCTGGTACATGCAGGTGATGTCCAACGCCGACTACACCCAGGCCGCGACGCAGAACCACACCCGGCAGGTGCTGGTGCCGGCGCCGCGAGGCACGATCGTGGACTCCCAGGGCCGGACGCTCGTCGGCAACAGGGTGTCGCTCGTCATCACCGTCGACCGGTCCGTCCTCGCGAAGCTGCCGGACAGCCAGCAGAACGTCGTGATCACCCGCCTCGCGAAGGTGCTCGGGCAGAAGCCGAAGGACCTGAAGGCGCGCACGATGCTCTGCGGCGAGCCCGGCGCGTCCAAACCACCCGCCTGCTGGAACGGCACGCCGTACCAGCCGATCCCGGTGGCGAAGGATGTCACTGAGCAGGTCGCGATCGAGGTGATGGAACGCCGCGAGGACTTCCCCGGGATCGCCGCCGAGTCGCAGGCCCTGCGCGCGTACCCGGCGCCGTACCACGTGAACGCGGCCCACATCCTCGGTTACCTCTCGCCGATCACGACCGAGGAGCTCGAGGACCTGGACAAGGCCGGGCAGGACTCGGTCCCGCACCGGTCGGACCTGGTCGGCCGGGCCGGCGTCGAGCGGACGTACGACAAGCTGTTGCGCGGCACGCCCGGGGTGAAGGACGTGATCGTCGACGCCGTCGGGTACACGACCGGCATCAAGAAGCAGACCGCGCCGGTCCCTGGCGCCACCCTGGTGACCACGATCGACGCGCGGATCCAGGCCTCGGTCGAGGCCCAGCTGAAGAACGCGATCATGACCGCCCGCAAGCAGTACGACCCGATCACCAAGAAGAAGTACGTCGCCGACTCCGGTGCCGCGGTCGTGATGGACACCAAGACCGGCCGGGTCGTCGCGATGGCCAGCTACCCGACCTACGACCCGGGCGTCTGGGTCGGCGGCATCACCCAGCGCGAGCTCGACGCGTTGTACTCGTCGAAGTCCGGCACACCGCTGGTCTCCCGCGCCCTGCAGGGGCAGCTCGCGCCGGGATCGACGTTCAAGCCGATCACCACGGCGGCCGCGCTCGGCGCCGGGTACAGCCCGAAGACCCGGCTCGACTGCTCGTCGTACTTCGAGGTCGGCAACCGCCGGTTCAAGAACTACGAGTCCGCGTCGTACGGGATGATCGGGTTCGACCAGGCGCTCGCGCTGTCCTGTGACACGTTCTTCTACCGGATCGCCTACGCCCTCTGGCTCAAGGAGGGCGGCAACTCCAGCGACGTGACCACCCGCGACCCGCTGGTCGAGATGGCGCAGAAGTTCGGCCTCGGCAAGCCGACCGGGATCGACCTGCCCGGTGAGGTGAGCGGCCGGATCGCGGACCGCAAGTGGAAGAAGACCTACTACGACGCGCAGAAGGACTACTACTGCAAGCTGGCGAGCAGCCCGCCGGCCGGGACGTCGGCGTTCCTGAAGCAGTTCTCCCGCGAGTTCTGCGTCGACGGCTACAAGTACCGCGCCGGTGACGCGGTGAACTTCGCCATCGGCCAGGGCGACACCACCGTCACACCGTTGCAATTGGCAACGGTCTACTCGGCCCTGTCGAACGGCGGCACACTCTTCGCGCCCCGCGTGGTGCAGTCGTGGATCGGCGCGAACGGCAAGGCGCACGAGATCAAGCCCACCGTGAACGCGAAGCTCCCGGTCTCCAAGAACACGCTGCGCTACATCGACCGCGCCCTCCAGGAGACGGTCAAGACCGGTACGGCGGCCTGGAAGTTCAACGGGTTCCCGGTCGACCAGGTGCCGGTCCGGGCCAAGACCGGTACGGCCGAGGTCTACGGCAAGCAGACCACCTCGTGGCTGGCGTCGTACACGGATCGCTATGCCGTGGTGATGATGATCAGCCAGGCCGGCACCGGTTCGGGTGCCGGTGGTGACGCGGTCCGCAAGATCTACGAGACGCTGTACAACATCAAGCCCGTGCCGCCGGCCGAGCAGAACAAGCCGAAGCAGTGAGGGCTCGCCGATGGCGTTGCTGAACCCGATCCGGACCCGGCCGCGGATGGACCGCCGCTCGACCGTGTGGCACGTGGACTGGGTCCTCGTGCTCGGCGTCGTCGCGCTGTCGTTCATCGGCGCGATGCTGATCTGGTCGGCGACCCACGCCCGGACGTCACTGACCGACGGGAACCAGTACGCCTTCCTGGTCCGGCACGCGCTCAACTTCGCCATCGGCCTGGTGCTCGCGATCGGCGCCGCGGTCACCGACCACCGCCGCGTCCGGATCCTCGCCCCGGTCCTGTACGCCGCCTCGATCGTCGGGCTGATCCTGGTCCTGGTGCCCGGGGTCGGTGCGGTGATCAACGGGTCGCGGTCGTGGATCCAGCTGCCGTGGATGTCGATCCAGCCGAGCGAGTTCGCCAAGCTCGCGGTGATCGTCGGGATGGCGTTGCTGATCGCAGAGAAGAGCGAGACCGACCGCAACGAGGACGCCCGGACCATCGACGTCGCGCAGGCCATCGCGGTCGCCGCCGTACCGGTCGTCCTGGTCATGCTGCAGCCCGACCTGGGCACGGTGATGGTGCTGGGCTCGATCGTGTTCGGGATCATCGCGGTGTCCGGCGTCCCGAAGCGGTGGATGCTCGGCCTGCTCACGGCCGGCGTGGTGGTGGCCGCGGTCGCGATCAAGCTGCAGGTGCTGAAGGAGTACCAGCTGGCCCGGTTCATCGCGTTCGCGAACCCGTCGTCGGACCCGCAGGGCATCGGGTACAACGTGAACCAGGCCCGGATCGCGATCGGCAACGGCGGGGTCTTCGGCCAGGGCCTCTTCCACGGCAGCCAGACCCAGAACGCGTTCGTGCCGGAGCAGCACACCGACTTCGTCTTCACGGTGGCGGGGGAGGAGCTCGGCCTGATCGGCGCCGGGGCGATCATCGTGCTGTTCGCGGTGATCCTGTTCCGGGGACTGCGGATCGCGGTCAACGCCCGGGACGCGTTCGGCCGGCTGGTGGCGACCGGGATCGTCTGCTGGTTCGCCTTCCAGGCGTTCGAGAACATCGGGATGACGCTCGGGATCATGCCGGTCACCGGCCTGCCGCTGCCGTTCGTCTCCTACGGCGGCTCGTCGATGTTCGCCGGCCTGCTCGCCGTCGGCCTGCTGCAGAACATCCACCTCCGCTCCCACCAGTTCTGACCTGCCTCCCCGATCCGGCCTTACTCGTCAGGTACTCTGCTGCCTGCTCGACCACCGGTGGGCCCGCCCGGCCCTCGAAGGTTCTGGAAGGCCCATGACCAGGTTCGTGTCGTTCCCGCTCGTCCTGACCGCCGCTCTCGGCCTGTCGCTCACCGCCTGCGGTGGGGACGACAAGAAGGCCGCCTCGACTCCCGCCGCGAGTACGCCGGCACCGACCGTGACCTCGTCGTCGCCCAGCGAGACGCCCGGTGAACCGGTCACCCGGACCGCGGCCGAGCTGACCAAGGCCCTGCTCGCGCTGAGCGATCTCCCGAACGGCTTCTCACAGGAGAAGGACGACCCGGACGACAACTCCAAGCCGTTCTCCTCACCGAGCAGCCGCTGCAAGACCCTGGTCAAGTATCTGAACGCCACCAAGGCGCCCGGGTCGAAGGCCAGCGTGAGCCGGTCCTTCTCCGGCAGCCAGGAAGGCCCGTACTTCGACTTCGGCCTCGACTCGATGGGCACCGCGAAGGAGGTCGCCGACCTGCGCGACACCTACGCGGACGCGGTCGACTCGTGCGCGAAGGTCTCGCTCAAGACCGACGGCGAGAGCAGTACGTCGATGAAGGTCGAGAAGATCGCCGCACCCCAGTACGGCACCGGCCCGTTCGCGTTCCGCCTGACCGGCACCAGCGGCCCGAAGCGCGGCCTCGAGTACACCGCCGCTGTCACCGGCGTCAACGACGTCATCGTCTCCGTCGGCGTCCTGGCCGGCCAGGGCACCGAGCTGGACGTCGCCACCGAGACCGCCGTCGCGAAAGCCCAACAGGTGCTCAAAATCGGCGCGTGACCGGCGCCACACCGGCCGCTGTCACGCCGGCGTCGCGCGGACCCGTCGTGTCGGTATGGAACAACGGATCGACTTCAGCAAGGTCGTACCGGCCGGCTTCCGGGCTGTGTACGGCGTGGAGAACTATGTGCAGGGCAAGCTCGACCACACTCTGCTGCACCTGATCAAGATCAGGGCCTCGATGCTCAACGCGTGCGCGTTCTGCCTGGACATGCACACGACGGACGCGCTCAAGGAGGGGGACAGCAGCCAGCGCCTGTTCGGCCTGGCGGCGTGGCGCGAATCGTCCTTCTACGACGAGCGCGAGCGGGCTGCGCTGGCTCTGACCGACGCGGTCACGCTGCTCGAGCGGACCGGCGTACCCGACGACGTGTGGGACGCGGTGGTCGAGCACTTCGGCGAGGAGGGTGCGGCGGACGTGCTCCTCGCGATTGGCACCATCAACCTGTGGACCCGTCTGAACGTCGCGACCCGGAAGCAGCCGGTCCTGACCGCTTGACCAGCACGCTGCAGGAGTTCCAGTCCGCGCGCGGCATGCTCGCGGGCCTCGCCTACCGCCTGCTCGGAAGCTGGCACGACAGCGAGGACGTGCTGCAGGACGCGTGCGTCCGGTGGTCCGCCACGGACCGGACTGATGTGGCCGAGCCGCGTCGCTACCTGACCAGGGTGGTGACGCGGCTGGCTGTCGACGCTCTGCGGAAGCGGCAAGCGCGGCGGGAGAGCTACACCGGCGAATGGCTGCCCGAGCCGGTGCCGTCCGACCCGTTCGGCGCGGTCGACACCTCCGACCTGTCGCTGGCCGTCCTGCACCTGATGGAGCGACTGACCCCACCGCAGCGTGCGGTCTACGTACTGCGGACGGCCTTCACCCTCCCGTACGACGAGGTCGCCGAGATCCTCGACCGTACGGCGGAGGACTGCCGGCAACTGCACCGCCGCGCGGTGCAGGCCCTCGACCACGACGAACCGCGGTTCGAGCCCTCCACCGAAGAGCAGCGCCGACTCCTGCTGGACTTCGTCGCGGCCGCCCGCGATGGCGACCTGGATCGTTTGCAGACGATGCTGAAGGACTCCGTGATCTCTTGGACCGACGGTGACGGTGCCCGCCGAACGGCCCGCAGGCCGGTCGTCGGCCGGGAGCGGGTGGCCCAGTTCTTCGCCTACATCTACGCCCGGCCGAACCTGAGCGTCCGGCCCGTCCAGTTGGTGACCGGCCCGGCGCTGGACATCGTGATCGGCGACCGGCGCCATGTGCTGACACTGGAGTTCGACGGCGAACAGGTCGCGGCGGTCCGGGTCGCCGCCAACCCGGAGAAGCTGTCAGCGCTCGGGCAACGGCGTGATCGTCGTCCGGCGGTGGTGCTCGAAGACGACTGAGCTGCGGATGTCGGCGATCTCCTGGCGCTTGGCCAGGGCCAGCACGAGGTCGCGGAGGGCCTGGGTGTCCTTGACCGCGACGTGGGCGAGGAAGTCGGAGCCGCCGGAGACCATGAACATGTCCAGGGTCTGCGGGAGTTGCATCACGTAGTCCTGGAACGCGGTCGCGACGGCCATCGCCTGCGGGCGGAGCTTGATCGAGATGATCGCCTGGGTGGACCGGTCGATTGCGGTCAGGTCCACCTGCGCGTGGTACCCGCTGATCACGCCGCGGTCGCGCAGGCCGCGGATCCGCTCCAGGCAGGTGGACGGCGCGATCCCGAGCTCGGCCGCCATGTCCCGGTTCGTCCGGCGGGCGTCGTTCTGCAGCATCCGCAGCAGCGCCGTATCAAGTTCGTCCATAGCGGGCAGTTTCGCAGATCCGCCGAACGAAGTTCGGATCAGACCGTCCAGAGCCGTGCAGGTGGCTAGCTTGGCTGTCGTGCTGACGAACAAGATGGTCGTGGTGATCGCGACCGAGGCGCCCGTCGGCGTCGCCCTGAACACCGCCGCCCTGCTCGGCGTCGGACTCGGCCACCACCACGACGACGTGGTCGGCCCGGACACCGCGGACGCCTCGGGTGCGCCCCACACCGGCATGTGCGCCCACCCGATTCCCGTACTGCGAGCATCCGCCGAGCAGTTGCACGACCTCCGCACGCGGGCGGCCGCCCGGGACGACGTCACCGTGCACGACATGCACCAGACCGCCCAGCGCGCCCGCACCTACGAGCAGATGTCGACCACGCTGAGCGGGACCAAGCCCGAGGACATCGAGTACCTCGGCCTGGCCCTCTACGGTCCACGGTCAGCAGTCGACTCGCTGACCGGCGCCCTGCCGCTCTACCGCTAGCGCGCGCCTCACAGGAAAAGCTCGGCGAAGCGGCGCAGTTCGTTCGGGTCCAGACCGTTCTCGAAACCCACGACGAGTTCCTGGGTTCCGGCGGCCGCGTACGCCGCGATCCGCTGCCGGATCGTCGACTCGGTCCCGATCAGTCCGTAGGAGGCGAGGTCGCCGGGGAACGCGAACTCGGCGCCGGCCGGGACCCGGGACCGGGCTTCGGAGTCCGACGTGCCCAGGATGTACGACGTGGTGACCGTTCGCCGGATGTCGTCGTACGGGCGGCCGGCGTCGGCGCAGTGCTTGCGGAGTACGTCGTACTTGCGTCGCAGGACCTCCGGGGAGTCCATGATGTTCGACGCGTCGGCCCACCGCGCTACGGTCCGCAACGTCTTCTGCTCGCCGCCTCCCGCGACCAGGACCGGGATGTGCGGTTGCTGGAGTCCTTTCGGCTGGTTGAGGCCGCCGGAGGCCCGGTAGTACCGGCCCTCGAAGTCGACCGACTCCTCGGTCCAGAACCGGCGGATCAGTTGCACCGCCTCGTCCAGCCGCCGCAGCCGGTCGCCGGCCGTCCCGAACTCGTACCCGTACCCGGCGTAGTCCGGCTCGTACCAGCCGGCGCCGATGCCGAAGATCAGCCGGCCGTTGCTGACGACATCGATCGTGGACGCGATCTTCGCCTGGAGCGCGGGGTTGCGGTAGCTGTTCGACGTCACCAACGGGCCGATCCGGATCCGGTCGGTCGCGGCCGCGAGGGCGGTGACCATCGTCCAGGCTTCGAACACCGGTGCCTGTGACGGTGGAATCGGATGCACGTGGTCGGGGACGTACACCGCGTGGAATCCCAGTTCGTCGGCGGTCTGTGCCACCGCGGTGATGCGGCGGAACGCATCGCCCGGTTCGAGGCCGGCGAGATCGCCGGTGAATCCGGTGGGCAGGAACACGCTGAAGTCGGTCATGGCGGCCTTTCGATGAAGTGTTTGCACTCGTTCGTGCGTATCGACCGGCCGGCACGCCGAAAGGAATCGGTTCCGTATGGTGGGGACATGCGACTCAATTACGAGGCGACAGGTCCGGACGACGCGCCGGTTGTGCTGCTCGGGTCGTCCCTGGGGGCCACGCAGGCGATGTGGGCGCCGCAGGTCGACGTCCTCGCGACGCGGTACCGGGTGGTGGCTTTCGATCACCGCGGGCACGGCAAGTCCGACGTACCGCTCGGGCCCTACACGATCGGCGACCTCGGCGGTGACGTCGTCGAGTTGCTCGACACGCTCGAGGTCGAGCAGGCGTCGTACGTCGGAATCTCCCTGGGCGGCGCGGTCGGTCTGTGGCTCGCGCAGAACGCGGCCGACCGCTTCCACCGGTTCGCGTTGATCTGCCCGCCGGCCAACCTGGCCGAGAACGCGCAGGTGTGGACCGATCGCGCGGCCCAGGTGCGCGCCGAGGGAACCCAGTCGATCACCGAGGCGACGCTGGGCCGCTGGTTCCTGCCGGAGTTCACCGACACCGCGCCGCTGCGGCAGATGCTCCTCGACACCCCCGACGAGGGCTACGCCGCCTGCTGCGAGGCGCTCGGCGCCACCAATCTCCTCCCCGGCCTGTCCGGCATCACGGCGCCGGTCCTCCTGATCACCACCGACGGGGACACCTCCGTCCCCCCGGAGACCGTCGTACCCCTGGCCGGCCAGATCCCCGGCGCCCACCTCGAGATCATCGAGAACGCCGCCCACCTCGTCACCTACTCACACCCCGGCATCATCAACCCGCTACTGCTCACCCACTTGAGCTGATCGCGCACCCTGACCCGCTGTAGGCTGCCCCGGCCAGTCATCGGGCCGGCGGGGAGGGGCGGGGATGAACATCACGATTCCGGTCGAGGTCACGCTCGCCGGACGGATGCGGAACGGACGCGCGCAGATGCGCTGGGCCGGCTGGCTGATGCGAGCAGCCGGTGTGCTTTTCGTGCTGTGGGGGGCGCTGGAGTCGTTCGACGTCACCCTGCTGGTCCTGGGGGTGATCTACCTGTTCGGCCCCGAGCTTCTCGGTGCGTTGCGGCATGCGAGGGCCAGGCGGTACGGCCGCCTGTACACGTACACCCTGACCGGCGAAGGCGTCACGATCACGACGGCGATCACCAACCTCCAGTTCACCTGGGACGCCGTGAAGGCGATCCGTCAGACCGCGACCGCCTGGAACGTCTATCTGCCCGGTGGGGGCTTCTTCGCGCTCCCGAAGAAGCTGTTCACTCCAGAGCAGGCTGCCGAGTGGGAGTCGTTCGTGGCCGGCCGGGGCGTCGTCGCGGCCTGAGTGGTGCGCGATTCCGGCGTACGGGGCCCTCGGCGTTAGGCTGGTAGGCGCTCTGACGCCGACCGGAAGTTCCCGATGACTGTTGAATCGCTGTTCCCGCGCCTGGAGGCGCTGCTGCCGACCGTGCAGAAGCCGATCCAGTACGTCGGAGGTGAGCTGAACTCGGTCAGCAAGGACTGGGACGCGGTCAGCGTGCGCTGGGCGCTGATGTACCCGGACGCCTACGAGGTCGGCCTGCCGAACCAGGGCGTCCAGATCCTCTACGAAGTGCTGAACGAGCGTGACCACATCCTGGCCGAGCGGACGTACTCCGTCTGGCCGGACATGGAGAAGGTGATGCGGGACCACCAGATCCCGCAGTTCACGCTGGACAGCCACCGGCCGGTGCGCGCGTTTGACGTGTTCGGGCTCTCGTTCTCCACCGAGCTCGGCTACACGAACATGCTGACCGCGCTCGACCTGGCCGGCATCCCGCTGTACGCCGTCGATCGCACCGACGAGGACCCGATCGTGCTGGCCGGCGGGCACGCCGCGTTCAACCCGGAGCCGATCGCCGACTTCATCGACGCCGCCGTCCTCGGTGACGGCGAGGAGATCGTGCTGGCGATCTCCGAGGTCATCCGGGAGTGGAAGGACGAGGGCAGCCCGGGCGGGCGCGACGAGGTGCTGATGCGCCTCGCGGCCTCCGGCGGTGTCTACATCCCGAAGTTCTTCACCGTCGAGTACCTGTCCGACGGCCGGATCCAGCGGGTCGCCCCGAACCGGACCGGCGTGCCGTGGCGGACGGCCAAGCACACCGTGATGGACCTGGACGCCTGGCCGTACCCGAAGAAGCCGCTGGTCCCGCTGGCCGAGACCGTGCACGAGCGGTTCTCGGTGGAGATCTTCCGCGGTTGTACCCGCGGCTGCCGGTTCTGCCAGGCCGGCATGATCACCCGGCCGGTGCGTGAGCGCAGCATCACCACCATCGGGGACATGGTCGAGAACGGGCTGAAGCAGTCCGGATTCGAGGAGGTCGGACTGCTCAGTCTGTCCTCGGCCGACCACAGCGAGATCGCCGACGTGGCCAAGGGGCTGGGGGACCGGTACGAGGGCAGCAACGTCTCGCTGTCGTTGCCTTCGACAAGGGTCGACGCGTTCAACATCACGCTGGCCAACGAGTTCTCCCGCAACGGCCGGCGCAGCGGCCTGACGTTCGCCCCCGAGGGCGGGTCGGACCGGATGCGCAAGGTGATCAACAAGATGGTCACCGAGGAGGACCTGATCCGCACCGTCGCGGCGGCGTACAGCCACGGCTGGCGGCAGGTGAAGCTGTACTTCATGTGCGGTCTGCCGACCGAGACCGACGAGGACGTGCTGGCGATCGCGGACCTGGCCAAGAAGGTGATCGCGACCGGGCGGGAGGCGTCCGGCCGGCGCGACATCCGGTGCACGGTGTCGATCGGCGGATTCGTGCCGAAGCCGCACACGCCGTTCCAGTGGGCCTCACAGCTCGGCGCCGAGGAGACCGACGCGCGGCTGTCGAAGCTGGCCGCCGCGATCCGGTCCGACAAGAACTACGCCAAGGCGATCGGCTTCCGGTACCACGACGGCAAGCCGGGCATCATCGAAGGTCTGCTGTCCCGCGGTGACCGCCGGGTCGGCCGGGTGATCGAGGCGGTCTGGCGCGACGGCGGCCGGTTCGACGGGTGGAGCGAGCACTTCTCGTACGACCGGTGGATCGAGTGCACGGAGAAGGCGCTGGCCGACGAGCCCGTCGACCTCGCCTGGTACACGACGCGGGAGCGCGAGTACGCCGAAGTCCTGCCCTGGGACCACCTGGACTCCGGTCTGGACCGCGACTGGCTGTGGGAGGACTGGCAGGACTCGCTCGAGGAGGACGGCGCCATCGAGGTCGAGGACTGCCGCTGGACCCCGTGCTTCGACTGTGGCGTCTGCCCCCAGATGGGCACCGAGATCCAGATCGGCCCCACCGGCAAGAAACTCCTCCCACTCTCCGTCGTCTGAGGGCGCTGACCAGTCACCGCAGCCGGTCACTCGGTTACGGGGTCGAGCCTTTCGACGCGGCTGAGAGAAGCAGCTCGGTGAGCAAGAGGTTGTCAGCGCTGCTCAGAACGAGGTTGGCGGCGGCGACGGCTGACGGTGCGACGAAGGGGTTGGGGACCGCGACCGCGAACATCCCGGCCGCCTGGGCCGCCGCGACCCCGTGTGCGGTGTCCTCGACCGCGATCGCCTCGTCGCCGCGTACGCCGAGACGCCGCAAGGCCAACTCGTAGATCGCCGGATCGGGCTTGTGCGTCGCGACCTCGTCACCCGTGACGACATGGTCGAACAGATCCAGCGCTTCGACTCGCTCCAGATGACCGCGCACCCACGGGCGCGGCGAGCTGCTCGCGATCGCGACCTGGAGACCGAGCTCGCGTGCGGTCCGTACCCAGTCCTCGATCCCCGGCCGGAAGTGCAGCTCTTGGTGCATCGCGTCGCGGTGAGCGGTCCGGCGGGCCTGACTCGCGGCGCGGTCGAAGCCGGAGCCGACGGCGGCCGCGAGCACTTGGTAACGCTCCTCGGTGATGTCACCGCCGTGCCCGGGCCAGAAGTCCGCGAGATCCAGCTCGAGCCCGTGATGCGCCCACTCGGCCCGCCAGCTCTCCACCATCGTCGTCTCGGTGTCCATCAGCAGGCCGTCGAAGTCGAACACCACCGCGCGCACGTCCACCGGCACGAGCCGCGTCGCTAGCCGGTGGACCTGGAGCTCGGTCAGCCCGAGGCCTGCCAGGTACGCGCGGATGCCGCCAAGCCGGCGGTCGACGTGGTCGAGCGACCCGAGGATCGTCTCCGGCCTGGTCCGCGTGTACTCGGGCCCGTCCTGCCGGCCCAGCCGCACTTCACTCACCGCGTAGTCATCCGCGATCACATTCCGCGGGACCCCGACCAGCTCGAGCAGCAGGGCGACGAGCTGCCCGGTGCGATCCTTCCCGGCGTGGCAGTGCACGACCACCGGCCGATCCGCCGGCGCGTCCGCGATCGCCTGGAAGATCTTGCCGATCTGGGCCGCGTTGCGACTCAGGCTGTTGCAGTAGACGTCGACGAGCCGCGGCTCGGCGGCCCGATCCCGCGTCGCCTCCGCGGCCGCGTCGATCCAGGGGATCCGCCGGTACGCCGGATGTCCGTCGAGCGGATGTGGTCGCCTGAGCTCGCCGTCGGAGCGCAGGTCGACCACCAGGCCCGCATCGATCGCGTCGAACGCGGCCCGTGCCGCCTCGGCCAGGACGTCCAACGACTCCGAACGGAACAACGCCCGCTGGCGCGTCAGTGCGCCGTACCGAGTCGGAAGGCCGCCAAGGTCACGCGCGTTCGGGCTCCACACGCAGGTCAGCTTAGGACAACGCCTCCCAAGGACTCGAAGTCGTGCCACGTGCCGTCGAACGCCTTGTGGTGCAGAGCCGAGTCCATGCCGACCGCGAAGACGTCGAGCCGGTTCGGGCCCCAGGCGACCACCGAGCCGGCCGGGCGGGGACGCGCGGCGGCTGCCGGTTCGAGCCAGCCGGCCAGGGCGGCGATGTTCATCCGGAGGATCTCGGCGGCCAGCGACCAGTCGATGAAGTTCAGCGTGTCGTTCGCCGAGTGGATGTGACCGTTCGCGGAGTCCGCGCCCTCGATCGTCAGCACGGCCGGGATCCCGGCGTTGATGAACGGCACATGGTCACTGGCGAACGGGTTGAGCGACGTCTCCACCTTCAGCCCGGTGTACGTCGCGGCTGCCGTCGCCAGGGCCGCCTGCTGACCCGCCGACACCGGAGCGGCCTCGAGCAGCACGGTCGGGAGCGCGGTGTTCTTGGTCGCGATCATGTCCATGTTCAGCACGGCCCGGACCCGGGCCCGCTCGGCGGGCGGCAGCGCGGCGACGTACTGCTTGCTGCCGAACAACCCCTCCTCCTCGCCACCGAACAGGATCAGCCGTACGTCGTGCTGCCACGACCGCGTCGACAACAGCCGCCCGAGCTCGAGCACCCCGGCCGAGCCGCTGCCGTTGTCGTCCGCACCGGGTGCCGACGCGGCCGGACCGCCCGCGATGTTGATCGAGTCCAGGTGCGCCGTGACGATCACCAGCCCACGGGTGGATCCGACGCCGGCCCGGTCGCCGATCAGGTTCGCCGACTGGCCCGCGCCGACGGTGATCGGCATCCGGGTCGTGGTGTAGCCGAGGGCAACCATCCGGTCGGCGGCGAAGTCCATCGCCTGGGTGAAGCCGGTGCTGAGCGAGTGCCGCGTCGGCAGACTCGCCAGCCAGGTCAGGTCCGACTGGTACGACGTGGCCGACACCTGGGCGACCAGGTCCGCGACGACCGGGTCGGCCCGGGCCGCGGAGACGACCGGCCGGTCGACAACCGTCGTACCCGCGTGCAGTGCTTCGACCCGCCAGCAGTTGTTCGAGCGGCGGCGGGGCCGGTCGGCGGACGAGATGACCAGGTGCCGGCCGTGGTCGAGCAGCGGCACGACAGCGGGGTAGTCGTCCTGGAAACTCCGGCCCACCTGCGTGACGAGCAGCAGGCCGGGTGCGGTCCGGGAGGCCCGGCCGAGGCGTTGGTCGGCCGGGACCCAGAGGAGGGTCTTGTCGCCGAACCGCGCCGAGTGCGCGCCCTCGGCGGCATCGACGGTCGGTACGACGAGGTAGCGCACAGGTGCTGTGGTCATGGGTGCGGGCGCCTTCTAGTTCTGCCAGCTGATTTCCAGGAGGTCGGGCTCGGCCTTGACGATCTGGCCGGTCCCGCTCGTACCACGATCCAGCCGGCCGCCGGTGTCCCAGCGGCCGGCCGGACGGGCCTCAGGTGCGTCACCCCGGCCGATCGCGTACTCGACCAGAGTGCCGTCCGGGCGGAACTCCACCCCCCGCCGGCCACGGGCCGGCGGGAAGGCGAAGTCGTCGCGGCGGTAGACGCTGACCTCGTCGTGGTCCTCCTCGAACGAGTGCGTCCAGCGCCCGACCGGTGAACCGCTCAGCTGGTCACCCCCTGCATGGCGGCTGCGGCAGGCATCGACTCCGGGATGGTGACCTTGAAGTCGCTGATGATGCCGCCGAGCGCCTCGTACCCGGTGACCGACGGTCCCCAGTTCGAGCCGTCCCACCACTTGTGGTACAGCTGCTTGTCGGTGCCGGTGACGAACACGTCGAGCCGGTTGGTGTCCCACGAGACCACGCGCGGCTCGTCGGTGCAGACACCGCCCATGTACTCGTAGCCGGTGACCGACGGTCCCCAGTTCGAGCCGTCCCACCACTTGTGGTACAGCGCCGAGTCCGTGCCGAGCACGAACACGTCGAGCCGGTTCTGGCCCCACGAGACCACCGTCGGCGCCGTCGTACACACGCCGCCCATGTACTCCCAGCCGGACCAGGCCGAGCCGTCCCACCACTTGTGGTACAGCGCGGAGTCGGTGCCGATGACGAACATGTCGAGCCGGTTCTGGCCCCAGGCGACGACCCGCGGTGGCGAAGCGCAGACGCCACCGAGGTACTCGTAGCCGGTGACCGACGGTCCCCAGTTCGCCCCGTCCCACCACTTGTGGTAGACCGCGTTGTCCGTGCCGAGGACGAAGACATCGAGTCTGTCTTTGCCCCAGGCAACGACTTCGGGCGGGCTCATGCAGATGCCGCCCATGTACTCGTAGCCGGTGACCGACGGTCCCCAGTTCGAGCCGTTCCACCACTTGTGGTACAGCGCGCGGTCGGTGCCGAGCACGAACGCGTCCAGCCGGTCCGGGCCCCAGGTGGCCAGCCGCGGCGGGCTCATGCAGATCCCGCCGAGGTACTCGTACCCGGTGACGGACGGTCCCCAACTCGAGCCGTTCCACCACTTGTGGTACAGCGCGTGATCGGTGCCGAGGACGAACGCGTCCAGCCGGTTCGGTGCCCAGGACGCGACTTCAGGAGCACTCATGCAGATACCACCCATGTACTCGTAGCCCGCGACGGACGGTCCCCAGTTCGAGCCGTTCCACCACTTGTGATACATCGCCAGGTCGGTGCCGAGGACGAACGCGTCCAGCCGGTTCGCGCCCCACGCCACCACCGAGCCGGCCGGTTCCGGCGTACTGCCGGCGGCAGCCCCGAAGATCGGCAGGTTCTTGCGGACGGTGTCCAGACAGGCCTCCATCCGGGCCACCTGGTCGTGCGTGAACATCACCATGCCGCGGTCGTCGGTGTAGTCCATGTAGTCGTAGAACAGGTCGCCGTTCGGCCCGTTGCTGCACGTCACGTGCGGGAACGTCGGTACGCCGAAGTTCGGGCCGGCCTGGTTCGGGGTGTCGGCGCACTCGTCGCTGCCGCTGCAGCCCGTGCCGTCGTCGCCCCATTGGTGGAACAGGTTCAGGTAGTGGCCGACCTCGTGGGTCGTCGTCCGCCCGAGGTCGAACGGAGCGGCTGCCGTACCGTTCGTGCCGAACCCGCTGTGCAGGATGACCACGCCGTCGGTGTTCGCCGGGCCGCCCGGGAACTGCGCGTACCCGAGCAGGCCGCCGCCGAGCTGGCAGACCCAGATGTTCAGGTAGTCACTCGTCGGCCAGGGGTCGATGCCGCCGGTCGACGTCTTCTTCACCTTGTCGTCGGTGCCGAACGAGGCGGTCGACGTCTGGGTCCGGGTGACACCGGTGGTCGGGTTCCCGTTCGGGTCCTCGGTGGCCAGGAAGAACTCGACCCGGGCGTCCGCGATCAGGCCGGTGAAGACCCCCGGCACGATGCTCGTGTCGGGGTTCGTGGCCCGGAAGTCGCGGTTCAGGACGTCGATCTGGCTGTCGATCTGGGCCTGCGAGATGTTCTGCGCCGCGGTGTTCCAGACCACGTGGACGACGCACGGGATGCGGGCGATCCCGGCGAAACGCTGGTCGCCGGAAACGTAGTCGATCGTCGCGGTCTCGAGCGCCGCCCGGTTGGCGGCGTACTCGGGTGAGGTCGTCAGCAGCCGCCGGTGCACATCCATCACACCGCACTGCCGCCGGTTCGGGGACTCCGTGCGCCCGTCCGCGCCGCTCATACCGGCACCACCGGCCTGACCGCCGCCACTCATCCCCGCCCCACCGGGCTGGCCGCCGCCACTCATGCCGTCGCCGGCCGGCTGGCCGCCGCCGGTCATCCCCGCTCCACTGGGCTGGCCGCCGCCACTCATGTCGGCGCCGCCCGAGGCCGGTGCACCGGTCATCCCGGCCATCGGCATGCCGTTCGCCGCGGGCTGTCCGTTCGCGACCGGCTCCGCGGCCGGGGCCTCACCCGGCATCCGGTGGTCGTCGTCGCGATGCTTGTCCGCGCGCCCGTTGGCCTTCCTCGGCATCTCTCCCCCTTCCGGCGGGGGCGCACGAGCAGGTCGGAACCGCACCCGGTCCCGGACCGAAGAGGTCTTCCCCCAGCCCGCCCTTCGATCGAAGACGGCACGAGCCGCCTCCCCCTGCCGAACAGCCGGCCCCCAAGTCGCTGCTCACTGTTCACCTTGCTCTCCTCACCGCCCGCACACAACCCTTCGCGCATCGGCAGTGAACTCCACCCCAACCCCCAACCCCCGTGGAAGATTTGCTTGAAACCTCAAGACTCCGCGCGTCCGACCTCGGAGGTTCCCGTCGACAGGTCAGGGGAGGGTGACGCGACGCAGGGTCTCGGTCGTCAGTCGGGCTTGGATGCCGAGGGCGTCGCCCTGGATGACGGACAGGACCTCGGGGTTGGTGAAGAGTGGTTGCAGGCCGGGTGGGATGTCGCCCGCGGGTTGCTCGGCGCCGATCTCGGCGACGCGGTCGGGGTAGCGGGCGAGGTAGTCGCTGAGCTTGGGCCAGCGGAGGCTGAGGATCGTCCAGAGGGCGGTCTCCTGTTCGCGGAGGTGGTTCTCCTCGAGGTTCACGCCCTGCAGGGTCTCGATGCCGCGGGCGATGCCGTAGGCGTTGACGAGCCGCTTCATCGTGCGCGGGTTGGGGTCGTTGCCGAGCAAGGCGCGGAACGGCTGCAGCGTGTGGGTGTTGGCCTGCTGGGCGCGTTCGCTGACCATCTCCACCGCGACCACCTCACGCCGGGCCTGGATCTCGGCCGCCGTGTTCCCGGGGTTGTCGACGACCTCTCGCCGTACGGCGTCGGGCGGCAGACCACCCAGAGCGTCGGCAGCCGCCAGCCGCGCCTGCTCGATGTCGTGTTCGCCCGGCACGGTGGGCGAACGGAGAATGCGCTCCCAGAACGCATCGATCCGGTTGGTCGCCAGCGGTAGTCCGGTCGAGATCTGGAAGGTCTTCTCCAGGAACAGGTAGCCGACCGGCCGGCCCGGTTCGCCGGACACACTGACGAAGCTCGCGTACTCGTCGGCATAGCTGTCGGCCAGCCAGTCCCGGTCGGCGGCGATCACGTAGGTGACCGGGATGTCGCGGAAGAGCGTCTGGATTCCCTCCAGAAGCTCCACCACATAAGGGCCTTTGCACCGGTCCAGGTCGTCGATCATGACCACGATGTCGTGATGGATCCACCGGGTCAGGTCGGCGAGGTGCTCCTGGACCAGGCGCATCGGGTCGTTCGTGTTCGCGATGAACCTCCGAGCGCCGCGGGCCGACGTACTGAACACCCATCGGCCCATCGCGTGCACCAAGCCCCAGACGGTCAGCGCGGGCGTGATGATCGCCGCGGCGGTGACGATGAATCCGCGGAACGTGTCGGGGGTGAAGGGGCGGCCGTTCGTCGTACCGAACCAGCCCGTGCGCCAGGCGAGGACGACGAGGCCGGCGACGGCCATCAGCGCGAGGTAGCCGGGCCAGCCGCCTTTGGATCGCCAGATCCACTCGCGGATCCGCAGCATCACCGCGCGCTTCCGGTCGAAGGTCGCGAGCTCGCGGACGGCGCCGGAGTACAGCGCGGTCATCAGCCACCACCACGGCGGCTCGATCCGTTGGTGCCGCCAAGCATTGAAGTCGACGACGACGGAACGGGTCGCCTGCGCGGCCGGATCGTCCTTGCGCAGCTCGGCGGCCAGGAAGTTGAGGACGGACGTCTTGCCGGCGCCCCACGGTGCGTGCAGATGGATGATGAAGGCGCCGCCACGCCTGGCCCGTGGGTCCGGTGCGTTGGCGTTGTTGTGCGTCTCCTCCAGCCGGGCGTCGCGGATCCGGCGGGCGAGCACCCGCGCGAACCCCTCCCTGCCCAACTCGTCGACCACCGCCGGCCCGTCGGTGTGCGTCGGCACGAACTCCTCCCGCCGAGGCCTCGTCCGCACGGCCGGCTGGACCGGCTCGCCGACGGCAGATGGAGGGACGGACTCGGACGACGAGGGACTGGCGGCCGCTGATGAGGAGGGGTCGGTGTCCGCGGACGAGGTGGGCGCGGTCTGGGCGGACGAGGAGGGTGCGGTGTCCGCGGAGGATGTGGGTGCGGTCTGGGTGAACGAGGCGGTGGGGGTGCCGAAGGATTCGGCGGAGGGGATGCCGAAGGAGGAGGGGCCGGCGTCCGCGGAGATGGGGCCGGCGGAGGACGGGGCGCTGGCTTCCGGGAACGAGGAGGCGGTCTTCGCCTCTGGCTGGCCGGCGGCGGGATCTGCTGTCAGGTCCAGCCGGACGAGGTCGTCGTACAGCGACTGCTCGAGGACGTAGATCCGCGCCGAAACCGCACTCGTGCTCTGACCGACGGCGTCGACGATGGCGCGGAAGGAATCAGCCGGCGGCAGGGCTCCCGCGCCGGTCCCGAGCAGCGGGAACGCGATCGTACGCCCGAGATCCTCAGCGAGAACCATCGCCCGGCCCGCCGCCGATCGGACCCACTCCGGCCTCGTGCTCTTGTCATCCGCGACCACGGCAGCCAGCAGAATGAGCGGCTTCGTCACCCCCTTCGCGCCAGGTCCCCAGGCAGGCACGACTTCACCCGGTTTCAGGTGGTCCGGCGTGCTGATCGGGAAGGATGCGAGACGCCCGAGGATGCCCGGCGCAATGCTGCCGAACGTGCTGCAAGGGACGACGACGACAGCATCGCCGCCGCTGAACATATCGCCGAGCACCAGCTCGACCCGTCGGCTCCCCACCGCCGGAGGTTCGTGCGTAGCCATGGTCGTGCCCCCTCGTCGACCGATCCTGCACACAGTGCTGACCAAAGGCTGACAGCGACTACACACAGTGTCGAGACCCCGCGCTATCCGGATGCCCGGCCGCACCCGGAGGCTCTCGCGGCGGGGTGCGACCCTCCTGGGGGTTTCCTTCCAGAGCGGCTAATCAGCTCGGTCTTCGGAAACAAATGTGCGCCAGCTGCCCGAAATGCTCCGGAAAGCGAGTCGGTTGTGGAGCCGACGTCCCCACGGATTCCCACGGTCGGCCCCACGAACAGTCGCCCAGCGGACCACGCCGACATCCGCAGTCGATCGCGGCGACAGCGGCGCACCGCGGGCGACAGCCCGCGACCCGCGGTGCGGCAGCACCGCAAGCAAACCTGGGAGCGCGCTGGAGCACGCGTGGGTTGGACCCAGTCCGCCTCAGTGGTGCGGTCGGAGGGCTCGGTTTGCGGCCGGTTCGGCGATCTCGGCTCGGAAGGGGTTGGCGGGGTAGACGCCGAGGATGCGGACCTCTACCGAGAAGAAGGCGAGCTCTTCCAGGGCCAGCGCGACGTTCGGCTCCTCGGGGTGGCCTTCGATGTCGGCGTAGAACTGGGTGGCGAAGAACATGCCGCCGAGTTGGTACGACTCCAGCTTGGTCATGTTGACGCCGTTGGTCGCGAAGCCGCCGAGGGCCTTGTAGAGCGCGGCGGAGACGTTGCGGACACGGTAGACGAAGCTGGTGATGACCGGGCCGGACCCGACCGGAGGTACGTCGGGCTCCCGCGACAGCACCAGGAACCGGGTGGTGTTGTGGTGCTCGTCCTCGACATCGCTCGCCAGGGTCTGCAGACCGTAGAGCTCGGCGGCGGCCCGCGGCGAGAGCGCGGCGACCGTGGGGTCGGCCAGCTCGGCGACCTCGCGGGCGGCGCCGGCGGTGTCGTCGGCGACGACTGTGGACCAGCCGTGTTCGCGGATGATCTTGCGGCATTGCCCGAGCGCGTGCACGTGGCTGCGGACGGTCCGGATCGTGTCGATCGAGGCGCCCGGGACGGCAAGCAACTGGAAGTGGATCGGCAGGAAGTGCTCGCCGACGATGTGCAGCCCGGACTCGGGCAGCAGGTGGTGGATGTCGGCCACCCGGCCGGCGATCGAGTTGTCGACCGGGATCATCGCGAGCCCGGCCCGGCCGCTGCTGACCGCCTCGAGCGCGTCCTCGAACGTCGTGCAGGGCAGCTGCTCGCGGTCGGGGAACATTTCGGTGCACGCCATCGCCGAATTGGCGCCTGGCTCACCCTGATAAGCGATCGGTCCGTCCACGATCTACCAATGTAGACCCCTGCCGTCTCAACCCACGGATCAGGTGTCCGTCTTGCGGACCTTCTTCGGCGCTCCGGTGACCGCGCGACCCTCGAGCGCCTTGGCCTTGGTGGCGTACATGTCGATGTACTCCTGGCCGGACAGCTCCATGATCTTGTACATGATCTCGTCGGTGACCGCGCGCAGGATCAGCCGGTCGCTCTCCATCCCCTCGTACCGGGAGAAGTCCAGCGGCTCGCCGAACTTGACCGTTGGGGAGGCGAACGAGGCGACCACCTTGCCGGGCGGGGCGACCACGTCGGTGCCGATCACGCCGCACGGGATCACCGGGACCTTCGCCTCCAGCGCCAGCCGGGCGACGCCCGTACGGCCCTTGTACAGGCGGCCGTCGTGGGAGCGGGTGCCCTCGGGGTAGATACCGAACAGCTCGCCGCGCTCCAGCACCTTCATCCCGGCCCGCATGGCGCCCTCGGACGCGGACCCACCGGACCGGTCGATCGGGACCTGCCCGGTGCCCTTGAAGAACCCGCGCTGGAACCGGCCCTTGATCCCGGCACCGGTGAAGTAGTCGGACTTGGCCACGAAGGTGACCCGCCGCCGCAGCACGAGCGGCATGAAGATCCAGTCGGCGTACGAGAGGTGGTTGCTGGCGATGATCGCCGGGCCCTGCTCGGGGATGTTCTCGGCGCCGACCACGTTGGGCCGGAAGATGCGCCTGACCGGCGGTCCGACCAGCACGTTCTTCAGCACCCAGTAGATGCCCTTGCCGTCACCGTCGCCGGCCTCTACGACCGCCGGGTCCGGCTCTGGCCGTCGCGACTGCGCCGGTTCCGTCATCGATGTCCTTTCCTCACAGTGCCCCGACCCCTCATGATGCCGCACGACGGCCCGGATGGCTCGCAGGTCGCCACGCGGGAACTCCTCACACCGGGCGGCGGTCCTTCGTAAGCTGCTGACGGCAGTGTCGCCCACACTGGGAGGGAACGTGCGTACCAGGGGATTGACGGCGGTCCTGGGGGTGCTGGCGCTGGTCTGCGCGAGCCTGTGTACTACTGCAGCCGCTGCTCCGGCCGAGGTTCCACCGAGAGTGGTTCCGATCCAGGTCACCGGGCCGGCCGCGTCCCGGTTCAACCTGGTGGTGATGGGTGACGGCTACACCGCGGCCGAGCTGCCGAAGTTCCGCGAGCAGGTCGACAAGCACCTGAACATCCTGTGGAGCATCGAGCCGTTCAAGTCGTACCGCAACTACGTCAACGTGTACGCCGTCGAGATCACCTCCCCGCAGAGCGGGGTCGACTGCGATCCCGGCCTCACCTCGCCCAAGGTCGACACCCCGTTGCAGATGGGCTTCTGGGGCGGCTGCAACCCGGGCAGCGTCCAGCGCCTGCTCACCGTCAGCTCGACCGCCGCCGCCCAGTACGCCGACCTCGTCCCGGGCACCACCACCGCCAACCGCCAGATCCTTGCCATCGGCAACAGCGACACGTACGGCGGCGCCGGCGGGGCCTACGCCACGGCCTCCGGCGGCAACGCGCTGTCCGCCCTGATCACCCCGCACGAGCTCGGCCACTCACTCGGCGGCCTGCAGGACGAGTACGACTACTACGCCCGCGGCGACCGGGGAGCGCCGTACGTGGGATCCGAACCGTCCTCCATCCACCACACCTTGCTGACCGAGCAGCAGATGCGGGACCAGCGGCAGAAGTGGTTCCGCTGGCTCGGTGAGCCGTCCGAGTCCGGCGGCACGATCGGCCGCTACGAGGGCGGGATGTACGCCGGGTCCGGGGTCTGGCGGCCGAGCCGGCACTCGATGATGAAGGCGCTCGGCTACTACTTCGACCAGGTCTCGCGCGAGCGGATGACGCAGCGGATCTCGGCCCGCGCCGCGCTCTTCCAGGGCAGCACGCCGGTCGGCCAGGTCGCGGCCGACCAGGTCGTCTGGCTGCAGACGCTGCACCCGGTGGACCACGAGCTCGACGTCACCTGGACCGTGGACGGTACGCCGCTGCCGACCGCGAACGCCCGTGCGGTCGACCTCTCGGCCGTCGACCTCGCACCCGGTCCGCACACGCTGACCGCGTCGATTGTCGACAATACGACGTTCATCCGGGATCCCGCCGTACGCCCGACCGCCTCGCGCTCGTGGACCGTTAACACAACGCTGTCCGCGCAGCCGTCCGCGGATCCGGTCCGGTTCACCGGGTCGACGTCGACCGAGCATCCGGTCAGCGCCAGCGAGGTCGTGTACGCCGAGACGACGCAGTCCGACACCTCGCAGCCTGCCGTCGAGTGGCTGGTCGACGGGAAGCCGGCCGCGAACCCCGGGAACGATCGCGACTTCGACCTGGCGCCGTTGAAGCTGACCGGCTTGCACACGCTGACGGCCCGCGCCGGTGCCGAGACGCTGACCTGGACGGTCGACGGGCTCGAGCCGGTGGTGACGTCGACGATGTCCAAGCCGCTCCTCGCCGTCCCGAAGCCGACCGGTCCTGAGTACGTATACAACGACGCGTTCACGATGGGACTGGCCGCGACGGACGACAGCCCGGGGTACGTCGTACCGGAGTTCCGGGTCGACGGGGACGGTTGGTACAACTACTACGGCTGGCCGACCGACGCGTCCGCGCCGTTCCGGTTCACCGCCGAGGGGACCGAGATCGACCAGCTCGTCTACGGCAAGCTCGGCGTACCGCGGGTGGTGCCGTGGGACGACGTACCGCCGGGGTACGGCCGGCACCAGGGCGAGTACCGCGCGATCGATGCGTCCGGCAACATCGGTACGCCGCAACGGTTCGCGGTCACGTTGTTGCGTCCGGCCCCTAAGTGCACGACCACCGTCACGGGCGTCCGGAAAGGCCCGCTCTACTTGGGATCCGGCGTCACCTGCCTGGTCGGTGCCACGATCAACGGCCCGGTCGTGGTGGGCGCCGGCGCGGCACTCGTCGCCACCGACAGCCGCGTCGTCGGACCCGTCCAGGCAGATCGAGCCGCCGACCTCCAGTTGTTGCGGAGCACGGTCGGGGGACCGGTGTCGGCCGACGGCGTCACCCGGTCCGTCGTCGTGGTCGGGACCGCGGTCAAGGGCCCGGTGTCCGTGACCAGGTCGGCGGCCGTCGTACTGGCTGGGAATACGGTCAGCGGACCCTTGAGTTGCTCAGGCAACGCCCCGGCGCCGGTCAACCTCGAAGCCCCGAACCAGGTCGCCGACCCTCGTTCCGGTCAATGCGCCCGGCTGTAAGGGAAATCGGTTGACCGTCACCCGGGTCGGTGTGAGGCTCCGGTGCCGTGTCCCAGGTCGCGAAGCTGCACGATGACGAGGTAGACATCGACGCGTCCTTGGTGGCGCGTCTGCTGGCCGAGCAGTTCCCGCAGTGGGCCGCGCTGCCGATTCGGGTGGTCGCCTCGTCGGGCACCGACAACGTGACGTTCCAGGTGGGCTCCGACCTGGCAGTTCGTCTGCCGCGGACCTCGTGGGCGCAGGGCCAGGTGGAGAAGGACACGCTCTGGCTGCCGCGACTCGCCCCGGATCTCCCACTCGCCGTACCCGAGCCGCTCGCGATCGGGGAGCCGGGCGCGGGCTATCCCTTCACTTGGGGCGTGTACCGGTGGCTGGCGGGGGAGGCCTTCGAGCTCGATCAGCTCGCCGATCCGGTGGCCGCCGCGCGTGCCCTTGCCGGGTTCGTTCGCTCCCTGCAGGCGATCGACACGACCGGCGCGCCCGTACCGCCGGACGACCCGTTCAGCCGCGGTACGCCGCTCGCACCGCGGGACGAGCTCTTCCGTACGGCGCTCGACGAACTGCGGGACGAGTTCGACACCGGACTCGTGCTGGCGGCCTGGGAGGCGTCGCTGGCGGCCGCGGACGCCGGTACGGCGAAGTGGATCCACGGGGATCTCATGCCGGGCAACCTCTTGGTGGCCGACGGCAAGCTGACCGCGGTCATCGACTTCGCCACCGCGCGCGCGGCCGACCCGGCGGGCGATCTGCTGGCCGCCTGGTACACGTTCGAGGGTGATTCGCGCGGTGCCTTCCGCGACGCGCTGGACGTCGACGAGGACACCTGGCTGCGCGGCCGTGGCTGGGCGCTGTCGCTGACGATGATCGCGATCCCGTACTACCGGGCCCGCAATCCGGCCGCGGTGAGCGATGCCCACGCGTTCGTCGCCGACCTCCTCGAGGACTTCGCCGCGGGCTGAGTTTCGCTGACATGGGTGTGAGTTTCGGTGACATGTTCGTGCCAGGTCGGCTGCTCTAGCTTTCCAGTGCGGGGTGTTCCCGCCGTACTGGAGGAGAGAGATGAACGGACTGCGGGTGGCATCCCTGATGGCCGCGACGATGACGACCGGACTGGTGGCAGGGGTATACGCGAGCTACGCGAACGCGGTCATGCCCGGACTGGCGAAGACCGACGACAAGACCTTCGTCGGCGCGTTCCAGGCCGTCGACCGGGCCATCGTCAATCCGCTGTTCCTCGGGCTCGGATTCGTCGGCGCACTGCTCTTCACGCTGCTGGCCGGCTTGGTGTCCCTCAAGGAGAAGGCGCTGGTCTGGATCGCGATCGCGTTCGTGCTCTACCTGGTCACGATGATCCTGACGATCGCGATCAACGTCCCGCTCAACGACGCGATCAAAGCGGCCGGCGATCCGAACACGATCGACGTCGCCGCCGTCCGGGCCGCCTTCGACGAGGCCAAGTGGCGCACCTACAACCTGATCCGCACCATCCTCGCCACCGTCTCCTTCGGCCTCCTCGGCTGGGCCCTCTACCTGACCGGCAAGTCCGCCGTCCAGCCGTGACCTGACCACCTCAGCCGGAAATCGCTTTCCAGTTGAGGCGGTCGCGCCGTACTCCCGCGCACGGAGTCATCTCGGGGCGGCAGGCCTGACAGAATGCCTGGGTGGCACCTGTTCAAGCTCCGCCGTCGCAGCAGCTCCCCGCGGTCCAGAAACTGCGGGTCCGGTTCGCCAAGCGCGGGCGGCTGCGATTCACCTCACACCGCGACTTCCAGCGGGCGTTCGAGCGCGCCGTACGGCGCGCCGAGCTGCCGGTGGCCTTCTCGCACGGCTTCAGCCCGCACCCGAAGATCTCGTACGCCGGTGCCGCGCCGACCGGAGCCGCCTCCGAAGCGGAGTATCTGGAGATCTCGCTCACACATGAGCGGGACTCCGAGCAGGTCCGGTCCGCCCTGGACGAGGCGCTGCCGCCGGGTCTCGACGTACTCGAGGTAGTTGTCGCAGGCCCCGGCGCGCTGGCCGAGCGGCTGGAGGCCAGCGAATGGCTCATCTCGTTGCCCGGCGTGGATCCGGAGGCGGCCACCGGCGCGGTGGAGGCGTTCCTCGCCCGGGAGGAAATTCTGGTCGAGCGCATGACCAAACGGGGACTTCGATCGTTCGATTGTCGGGACGCCGTTCTGCGACTCACCGTCGCGCACGAACCGGGGTCGGTTGAGACGTGTGCGATACTGCAAGTGGTGTTACGGCACGGAACCCCGGCCGTGAGACCCGACGACGTTCTCGCCGGCTTGCTGGCGGTAGCGGCGCTCCCGGTGACGGGCCCGGCTCTTTTGACCAGGCTCGCCCAGGGCCCGCTCATCGCAGCGACCGGCACGGTGGACGACCCGCTCGCTCGTGACCGCGACGCCACCCAGGCGACCGCGACCGGCCAGGCAGGTCCTCACCAGACGCATTCAGCGGAGGGCGACGCCGCCGCTCCCTCCGAGCCCTGAGCACGGGCGGAGCGGATCCAGCAGGCTTCCGCCGGGCCGGCACTGATGCCGGAGCGGCGAACCGTGACCGCCTTCGAAGTGGCTGCGTCCGGACCCGTGACAGGGGTCGCAGGATGCGCCGGAAGGCTTGAGGAGACCCGCACCACATGCTCGACAACGAGCCGACCACCGAAGCAGCCGACACGGCTGCCACCGCCGAGCCGGCGGCCCGCGGCGCTGCGAAGAAGGCCGCCGCGAAGAAGACCACCACGACGCGCAAGCGGACGGTCAAGAAGACCGCCGCCGCCGAGGAGGTCCCCACCCGGTCCGACGGCGAGACCGCCGACCCGGCCCCGGTGAAGAAGGCCGCCGCGAAGAAGGCGGCCGCCAAGAAGACCACGGTCAAGAAGGCCGCCGCCAAGGCGCCGGCCAAGACGGCCGCGAAGAAGACCACGCAGCGCCCGGCCAAGAAGACGGCCGCCCAGGACACGTTCCCGGAGCTGACCGAGACCACTCCCGCCGACGGCGGCCCGGTCGTCGAGAGCGCGCCGGTGGCGAAGAAGACCACCCGCAAGCGCACCGCGAAGAAAACCGCCGCGACCGACCTGCAGACCGCGGACTCCCCGCTCACCGACGGCCCGGTCGCCGACGCCGGGACCATCCGTGGCACCTCCACGGGCGCCGAGACCACCGCCGGCGCCGCGTTCGGCACGGCTGACGGCTCGTCCGCCGGGACCGCCTCCGCCCCGGGCGCCGGCGAGACTGCTCCGGCCGCGAAGCGTTCCTCGCGGCGCCGTGGCGCCAAGACCGCCGTCGCCGACGAGGCGCCGGCCACGATCTTCCCGACCGCGGACACCGACACGCCCGCCGAGGCGAGCTCCACCGAGCCGGCGACCCAGGCTGACGAGTCGTCCACCCGCCGTACGCGCCGCCGGGCGCCGGCCGCCGCGGCCGTGCTCTTCCAGGCGCCGACCGACGTACCGACCCAGGTTCCCGCGCAGGCCGCGGCGACCAGCCCGGTCGAGGCCACCCCGGAGACCGCGGCGACGACCGCGCCCGAGCCGGCCGACGAGCAGCCGACCACCCGCCGTCGCCGGAGCCGCCGTGGCCGCGACGCCGAGGCCCGCGAGGCCGACGTCCGCGAGGTCGAGGTGCGCGAGACCGACACCCGCGACGCCGATGGTGACGAGACCGCCGCCGAGCCGACCCGCCGCTCGAGCCGGACCAGGGCCGGCGCCAACGCCGCTGCGACGACCGCTCAGCAGGCCGACGAGACCACCGACGAGGACGAGGTCGCGGACGAGCAGACCGACGCGCAGTCCGAGGACGGCGAGGAAGGCGGCGAGGGGACTCGTCGCCGGCGCCGCCGCCGCGGTGGCCGTCGTCGCCGCAAGTCCGGTGACACCGACGCCGACGACACCGCCGACGAGCAGTCCGACGACGCCGACCAGGACGAGAACGAGGCGCAGTCCGAGGACGACGAGCACGACGACGCGGCCGACTCCGACGAGGACGGCGACGCCACGGGCAGCTCGTCCCGGCGCCGCCGGCGCCGTCGCCGCCGCAAGGGCGAGGACAGCGCAGCGTCCCCGGACGACCCGGACGAGACCGTCGTACGGGTCCGGGAGCCGCGCAGCAAGAACACCGCGAACGAGATCACCGCGGTCGAGGGCTCGACCCGGCTGGAGGCGAAGAAGCAGCGCCGCCGCGAGGGCCGGGCCGCCGGCCGCCGCCGCGCGCCGATCGTCACCGAGGCCGAGTTCCTGGCCCGGCGCGAGTCGGTCGAGCGCACCATGGTGATCCGCGCCCGCGGCGACCTGACCCAGATCGCCGTCTCCGAGGACAATGTCCTGGTCGAGCACTACGTCGCCCAGGAGGAGCAGGTCTCGCTGATCGGCAACGTGTACCTCGGCCGCGTGCAGAACGTGCTGCCGAGCATGGAGGCCGCGTTCATCGATATCGGCAAGGGCCGCAACGCCGTCCTGTACGCCGGTGAGGTCGACTGGGCCACCCTCGGCGGGGCCAACGGCCCGCGCAAGATCGAGCAGGTGCTGAAGTCCGGTCAGGCGGTGCTGGTCCAGGTGACCAAGGACCCGATCGGCCACAAGGGCGCCCGGCTGACCAACCAGATCAGCCTGCCCGGCCGGTACGTCGTCTACGTCCCGCGCGGCGGCAACGGCGGCATCAGCCGCAAGCTGCCCGACACCGAGCGGAACCGGCTGAAGGGCATCCTCAAGGACATCGTCCCGGACGAGGCGGGCGTGATCGTCCGGACCGCGGCCGAGGGCGCGTCGGAGGAGGAGCTGACCGCCGACGTCAGCCGCCTGCAGAAGTACTGGAACGACATCGACAAGAAGTCGAAGAACGGCCAGGCTCCGCAGCTGCTGCACGGTGAGCCGGATCTGCTGATCCGGGTGGTCCGCGACCTGTTCACCGAGGACTTCACCAAGCTGGTGATCTCCGGGGACGACGCCTACGACCAGGTCCGCGAGTACGTCGCCGACGTCGCGCCGCACCTGGCCGACCGGGTCGAGAAGTGGACGAGCGACGGCGACGTCTTCGCGAACTTCCGGATCGACGAGCAGATCAAGAAGGCGCTGGACCGCAAGGTCTGGCTGCCCTCTGGTGGATCGCTGATCATCGACCGGACCGAGGCGATGACCGTCGTCGACGTGAACACCGGCAAGTTCACCGGCTCCGGCGGCAACCTCGAGGAGACCGTCACCAAGAACAACCTGGAAGCGGCCGAGGAGATCGTCCGGCAGCTCCGGCTCCGCGACATCGGCGGCATCATCGTGATCGACTTCATCGACATGGTCCTGGAGTCGAACCGGGACCTGGTGCTGCGCCGGCTGGTCGAGTGCCTGGGCCGGGACCGGACCAAGCACCAGGTGGCCGAGGTCACCTCGCTCGGCCTGGTCCAGATGACCCGGAAGCGGATCGGCACCGGTCTGCTCGAGGCGTTCAGCGAGAACTGCGACCACTGCGGTGGCCGCGGCCTGATCCTGCACGACGAGCCCAAGGAGTCCCGCCGCCGCGACAGCCGCAACGGCCAGGACCAGAACAAGGCCGCCGCGCAGACCGACGAGCCGCGCAAGTCGTCCCGGCGCCGCGGCCGCGGCAAGGGCCGCTCCGACGAGGAGCACGCCGAGCCGGAGACCACGCAGTCCAACGGTGACGCCGCCCAGCGCCTGGCCCAGATCGCCGCCGCCTCGTCGAAGAAGGACGGGGTTGCGGAGACCGGCACGGGTACGACGGAGACGCCGACCGGCTACCCGGTCTCCGAGGCCGGCGACCAGCCGGTCAGCCCGGAGGCGACCGGCTTCCCGGCGCCCGCCGACACGACCGAGGCGACGACGACCGTCGCAACGGAGGTCACCGGCACCGAGCCCGCGGAGGCGGCCCAGAACGGGGCGGCGAAGACCGGCAGCACCAGGCGCCGGCGGAGCAGCCGCGGCCGGGGCAAGGCAGCCCAGGACGGCGGCAGCGAGGCCACCGGCGACGGCGACGGGACCGGTGCGACCACCGAGAGCCCCGAGCTCGTCTCCACCGGCAACTGAGCAGGTACGAAACGTGTCCCCGAGCAGCGCGAAGCATCCCGGTCCGACCCGGTTTGACCCGTCTGTGAGGGGACCCGTAAACTTGAGCTTCGGCGCGCGTTCCGCGTGCCATGTTTGTGTGGGCCGCTAGAGGTCTGTGCAGGCCCCCGTAAGTTTTCCGAACCAGCAGAGAGTGAGATCCACGGTGTACGCGATCGTGCGCAGTGGCGGCACCCAGCAGAAGGTCGCCGTCGGCGATGTCATCGAGATCGACAGCCTGACGGACAAGGTGGGCGACACCGTGTCCCTGCCGGCCGTCCTGGTCGTCGATGGCGACACCGTGACGACCGACGCCGCGGCGCTGTCGAAGGTGGCCGTGTCGGCTGAGGTTCTCGGCCGCACCAAGGGCCCGAAGATCAACATCCTCAAGTACAAGAACAAGACCGGTTACCGCAAGCGCCAGGGGCACCGTCAGCACTACACCCAGGTCAAGGTCACCGCGATCGACGCGAAGAAGAAGTGAGCTGATCTGAAATGGCACACAAAAAGGGAGCTGCCTCGACCCGCAACGGTCGTGACTCCAACGCGCAGCGGCTCGGCGTGAAGCGGTTCGGCGGCCAGCTGGTCAACGCCGGCGAGATCATCGTCCGCCAGCGTGGCACCCACTTCCACCCGGGCGACCTGGTCGGCCGTGGTGGCGACGACACGCTGTTCGCGCTGGCCGAGGGCCGGGTGGAGTTCGGCACCCGTCGCGGTCGTCGCGTCGTCAACATCGTCCCGGCCCCGGCGGAGTAACACCGCCACCCGGACGTTTCACGAGCTCTGCAAAGGGCGGGTCGCGGAATACCGCGGACCCGCCCTTCTGCTGTGTTGGAGGAAGTACCACCCCTCGCTCCGCTCGGGGCGGGAGATCACGAAGAGCAGCACCTCGCTCCGCTCGGGGCGGGGTTCACGAACGGCAGCACCCTCGCCCCGCTCGGGGCGGGAGATGAAGACAGGAAGTTGAGACACCGATGGCGATCCCCAGCTTTGTCGACCGCGTGACGGTGCACGTCACCGCGGGCCGCGGCGGCCACGGATGTGCCTCGGTGCACCGGGAGAAGTTCAAGCCCCTCGGCGGTCCGGACGGCGGGAACGGCGGCGACGGCGGCAGCGTCATCCTGCGCGTCGACCCGGACACCACCACGCTCGTCGACTACCACCGCTCCAGCCACCGCACCGCGACGAATGGTGCCCAGGGCAAGGGTGACCACCAGGCCGGCAGCAACGGCGCCGACGTGGTCCTGCCGGTTCCCGACGGTACGGTGATCAGCACGGCGGACGGCGTCGTACTGGCCGACCTGGTCGGCCCCGGCGCGGAGTTCGTCGCCGCACAGGGTGGCAAGGGCGGTCTGGGCAACGCGGCGCTGGCCAGCAGCAGCCGCAAGGCTCCCGGTTTCGCGCTGCTCGGTGAGGACGGCGAGGAGCGCATGCTCGTCCTCGAGCTCAAGGTCGTCGCGGACGTCGGGCTGGTCGGGTTCCCGAGTGCGGGCAAGTCCTCGCTGGTCGCGTCGATCAGCCGGGCCCGGCCGAAGATCGCCGACTACCCGTTCACCACCCTGATCCCGAACCTCGGTGTCGTGGTCGCGGGGGAGACCACCTTCACGGTGGCCGACGTACCCGGCCTGATCGAGGGTGCGAGCGAGGGACGCGGGCTCGGGCACGACTTCCTGCGGCACGTGGAGCGGTGCGCGGCGCTCGTCCACGTCATCGACTGCGCGACGTACGAGCCAGGCCGGGATCCGCTCAGCGACCTGGACACGATCGAGGCCGAGCTGGAGGCCCACGGTGGGCTCGAGGACCGGCCGCGACTCGTTGCCCTGAACAAGATCGACGTACCCGACGCGCGTGACATCGCCGAGATGGTGCAGGCCGAGCTGGAGCAGCGCGGGCTGCGGGTGTTCCCGATCTCGACCGCGTCGCACGAAGGCCTGGAAGCGTTGAAGTTCGCGATGGCCGAGATCGTCGTACGGCGTCGCGCCGAGGAGTCCAAGCCCGACACCACGCGGATCGTGATCCGGCCGCAGGTGCAGGGCGGGCCCGAGTTCAAGGTGAAGAAGCTGCCGGACGACGGCGGCTGGCTGGTGCAGGGCGACAAGCCCGAGCGCTGGGTCAAGCAGACCGACTTCGCGAACGCGGAGGCGACCGGCTACCTGGCCGACCGGCTGAACCGGCTCGGCGTCGAGAAGGAACTGCTCGAGCTCGGCGCGGTCGAGGGCGACGCGGTCGTCATCGGCGACGGGCCGAACGCGATCGTGTTCGACTTCGCGCCCGAGGTCCAGGCCGGGGCGGAGATCCTGGCCCGGCGCGGTGAGGACCACCGGCTGGAGGAGCCCCGTCCCGCGGTGCAGCGGCGGCGGGACAAGGACACCGAGTACCACGCCCACCGCTCCGGCGAGCTCGTGACCGACCGGTCGGAGTACGGGCAGGGGTGGGTCGAGGACGAGGTCGACATGTCCCCGGCCGAGGCGAAACGAGCTGCGGAGAAGGCCGAGAAGCTGGCGCGCAAGGAGGCGCGTGAGCTCGACGCTCAGAAGGAACTCGACCAGAACGGTTGACCCATGAAGCAACGCGCGGAGGTCGTCAAGGCCACGCGGATCGTCGTGAAGGTCGGCTCGTCGTCGCTGACCCAGCGCGGCCGGATCGATCTCGAACGGCTCCGGCTGCTCGTCGACGCCATCGCGGCACGGCGGGTGGAGGGGACCGAGGTCGTCCTCGTCTCCTCCGGCGCGATCGCCGCCGGCCTGGCCCCGATGGGCCTGCGGTCGCGACCGCGCGACCTGGCGACGCAGCAGGCGGCGGCGTCGGTCGGTCAAGGGTTGTTGATGGCTCGGTACAGCGATGCGTTCGCTGCGCACGGGTTGCGGGTCGGGCAGGTGCTGCTGACCGTCGACGACGTGACGCGGCGGAGCCACTACCGCAATGCCTACCGGACGTTCGCACGGTTGCTCGAGCTCGGCGTCGTACCGATCGTGAACGAGAACGACACGGTCGCCACCACCGAGATCCGCTTCGGCGACAACGACCGCCTGGCGGCGCTGACGAGCCACCTCGTCCACGCTGATCTGCTACTGCTGCTGTCGGACGTCGACGGGCTGTACGACGGGGATCCGCGCAAGCCCGGTACGTCGATGGTCGCCGACGTCCGCGGTCCCGCCGATCTCGCGCCGCTGAGGATCGGCCGGAACGGGTCGTCCGGGGTGGGCACCGGCGGCATGCACACGAAGGTCGAGGCCGCCGCGATCGCCACCGAGGCAGGGATCCCGGTCGTACTGACGTCGGCCGCGCGGGTCGGCGAGGCACTGAAGGGTCAGCCGGTCGGGACGCTCTTCCATCCCACCGGTCGCCGTCGCAAGACGCGGCTGCTCTGGCTCGCCCACGCTACTTCTGGCCAGGGCATCCTGCGGCTGGACGAAGGCGCGGTCCGGGCCGTGACAGAACGCCGTACGTCGCTCCTCCCGGCCGGAATCTCCGCCGTCGAAGGCACCTTCTCCGCCGGTGACCCCGTCGACCTGGTGTCCCCGGCCGGCGTCGTCGTCGCCCGCGGCCTGGTCAACTACGACGCCACCGAACTCCCTCATCTGCTGGGCCGCTCGACGCGCGACCTGGCGCGGGAGCTCGGGGCGGCGTACGAACGCGAGGTCGTCCACCGGGACGACCTGGTTCTGCTGTAGCCCCGAAGGTCCTGGCTGTTCGTGCCCTTGAACCCTTGCCGGCCGGGGAGATGTTCCCAAAGCTCGGCTGTAATGGGCTGACCCGGTTGGAGTGGAAGACATGGCGAAACTGACAGATAACGCGGATGTCATGGACATCCTGCAAGGAGTGGTCGACGGCGTCAAAGCCGGAACGGTCTTCGGCGAGCCGATCGAGAAGGACGGGGTGACGGTGCTGCCGGTAGCGCGCATCAGTGGCGGCGGAGGCGGTGGTACCGGCCGGGACAGCGGCGAACCGGAGCGCAGCGGGTCCGGCGGTGGGCTCGGCCTGATGGCCCGGCCGGTCGGGGTCTACGTCCTTCGCGACGGCAAGGTGACCTGGACCCCGGCCGTCGACGCCACCAAGATCATCCTGGGTGCCCAACTGGTCGCGGCGGCGGCGCTGTTGACGATCCGCGCGGTGATCAAGGCCCGGGGCGCCCGCCGCAAGACGTGACGCGGTTGAGACGGTGGGGCGGGGGAGGGCGGGGCGCTCTACGATGAAGCCGTGAGCGAGATCATCGAGCTGGCCAGGCGGGCGCGGGAGGCGTCGTACGCGTTGGCGGACGCCTCGCGGGCGACCAAGGACGCGGCGCTGCATGCGATGGCGGCGGCGTTGCGGGCGAACACCGACACGATCGTCGCTGCGAACGCGAAGGACGTCGCGGCGGCGCGGGAGGCCGGTACTCCGGAGTCGACGGTGGATCGGCTGGCGCTGAACCCGGCTCGGGTGGACGGGATGGCGGCCGGGCTGGAGCAACTGGCCGGGTTGACCGACCCAATCGGCGAGGTGGTTCGCGGGTACACCCTGCCGAACGGTCTGGAACTGCGCCAGGTGCGCGTCCCGTTCGGCGTGATCGGCATCATCTACGAGGCCCGGCCGAACGTGACCGCCGACGCGGCCGGCATCTGCCTCAAGTCCGGCAACGCGGTGCTGCTCCGCGGCTCGTCGTCTGCGGCCGCGTCCAACGAGGCGATCATCGCCGTACTGCGGGATGCCGTTGCCGAGGCCGGTCTGCCGGCCGACGTGATCCAGGGCGTGCCGACGGATCGGGCCGCTGTGAAGGAGCTCATGCAGGCTCGCGGGCTGGTCGACGTACTGATCCCGCGCGGCGGTGCGGGGCTGATCCAGACCGTGGTCAGCGAGTCGTCGGTGCCGGTGATCGAGACGGGCGTCGGCAACTGCCACGTGTACGTCGATGCCGACGCGGATCTCGAGCTCGCGCTGACGATCCTCCTGAACTCGAAGACCCAGCGCCCGAGTGTCTGCAACGCGGCCGAATCGCTGCTGGTGCATGAGTCGGTGGCCGAAGAGTTCCTGGCCGCCGCCCTGCCCGCACTGGCCGAGGCCGGCGTGACCGTGCACGGCGACCCGACGGTAGTTGCTGCGGGCAATGATATTGTCGCCGCGACGGAGGAGGACTTCGGCGCGGAGTACAACTCGCTGGACCTGTCCGCCGCGGTCGTCGACTCCCTGGAAGCGGCGGTGCAGCACATCCGTCGCTACAGCTCCGGCCACACCGACGCGATCATCACCCGCTCGCAGGCCGCCGCCCGGCGGTTCGTGCAGGCGGTGGACTCGGCCGCGGTCGTGGTCAACGCGAGCACGCGCTTCACCGACGGCGGCGAGTTCGGCTTCGGCGCCGAGATCGGCATCTCCACGCAGAAGCTACACGCCCGCGGTCCGATGGGCCTGCCCGAGATGACGTCGACCAAGTACGTCGTCACCGGCGAGGGTCAGATCAGGAGCTGACCCGCGTCATACGGTCGTACGACGGGCGGCTCAGCGGACACCACCGCCAGCGCCGCCCGATGCTCGGGACCTACCGCCAGCGCCTGCAGCTGAATGCCGTCGGGGACTGCGATGGTGCGCAGGTCCGTCCGCAGCCCGTCGCCGGTCGCCTTGACGACCGCCTCCTTGCGCACCCAGTACGTCGTGAATGCGCGAACCCTCTCGATCCCGTCGTACCGCGCCAGCTCTGCCAGTTCCGAGGAAGCCAGCGCGATCCTCGCGACCCCATCGACGTCGACGCTCGGGTCGACCTTCTCCACGTCGAGCCCGACCGGACGGTCCCCGATCGCGACACCGACCAGCTCACCGGAATGCGTCACCGACAGCTCGACACCGTCCGCGCGGACCTTGCCGTGTGGCTTCCCGCACTCCGGGCAGGTCCGATCCAGCCGCACCTTTGCCGCAGGCAACGAGAACCGTGCCGCCAGCAACCGCCGGACGATCGTGCAGCCGAGCAGGAACCGCGCCTGGTCCTCGTCCCGCCGGTACGCCGCCAGCCGCCCCCGCTCGACCTCGTCGAGATCGCCCACGAACTCGTCCCGCGCCTGACCGATCCGCGCCCACCACACCTCAACCGCCGGCCCGGCCTCGGGCGTCATACCGGGCCGGGTTTCCAGGTCAACGTTCCGGTTGTCAGATCGTCGACAATCCGATCGATCCACTCCGCCTCGGCCACCGTGACCGCCCGCTGGTACTCCGTTTCGAGCAGCGCGTACCGCGGGATCGGCGCACCCTCGACCTCCAGCGTCAGCTCGGCATCGAGCTCCGCGACGCGTTTGGTCAGGTGATCCCGCCGCTCGGCCAGCAGTTCCGCGGCCGTGGCCGGCGTCACCAGCATCACGAACGACAGCGCCGCCGGGAACTCGGGGAACTCGTTCCGCGGCGTGGTGAGGATCTCCGCCAGCCACTCCCGGCACACCGTCCGCCCGTCCTCGGTCAGGTGGTACACCGTCCGCTCCGGGTACCGCTCGTCCCGCTCGGTGGCGCCGGCGGTGATCAGCCCGGCCTCCTCGAGCCGCACGATCATCCGGTACAGGCTGGTTCGCTGGCCGACGTTGACCACCTGGTCCTTGCCCCACTGCTTGATCAGCCGCTGGATCCCGTACGGGTGCAGCGGCCCGTTCTCCAGCAGGCCGAGGATCGCGAGCGCGAGGGGTGAGCGTCGAAAGGTCACGCCGACAGCATACGAGGTCAGAGATACTAGTTGCAATGCAACTAGAGGATGTGTGACTATCGGATCATGAGAACAGCAGAACTGACCGAGGGTGCGGTCGAGTCCCGCGACGGCACCACCATCGGCTACTGGAAGACCGGGCGCGGCCCGGCGGTCGTCGTCCTGCACGGCAGCATGGAGTCGGCGCGCAGCCACACGCTGCTCGCGGAGGCGCTGGCCGGCGACTTCACCGTCTACCTCCCGGATCGCCGCGGTCGCGGTCTGTCCGGTCCGCACCGGCCGGACCACACCGTGCGTACCGAGGTCGAGGATCTCGAGGCCGTGCTGACCGCGGCCGGCGCGGAGCTGGCGTTCGGGGTGAGCGCGGGCGGCGCGGTCGTGCTCGAGGCGGCGCGCACTCTGCCGGGATTGCGGAAGATCGCAGTGTATGAACCTGCGATTGTCGACAATCCGGCGCCGCATCGGGAGTGGCTCGCGCGCTTCGACCGCGAGGTTGCCGAGGGCAACCTTGCCGGCGCGATGGTGACCAGCATGTACGGGCTGCAACTGGCGCCGGCGTTCCTGAAGGTGATCCCGCGCGGACTGATGACGCGGATGACCGAGAAGATGCTGGTCAAGGACGAGCGGAAGGCCGGCCCTGGCACTGTCACGATGCGGACGCTCGCGCCGACGATTCACTACGAGGGCGCGTTGATCGCCGAGCTCGCCGGAACCTTCGACGCGTTCCGCGAGGTCTCGGCGGAGGTGCTGCTCATGGGTGCCAGTAAGGGCCTTTCGGCGCTGAAGCCGTGGCGGGACACGCTGGAGAAGGCTCTGCCGCATTGCCGGCGGGTCGAGTTCGAGGGCCTGGACCATGGCTCGTCCAGCGACCCGGGCGGAACCAACCCGGGTGGTAGCGCCAAGGCGGTCGGTCGCGTGGCCGACGAGCTCAAGGCGTTCTTCAAGCAGTCTTGAGGGCCCAGTCGACCGTGTCCGCGATGTCCGTGACGGGGTAGCGCACGGCTTTGACGATGCGGTCGTCACCGATCACGAGTACGACGCGTTTGAGCCGTTCGTACCCACCTGCGCGGAAGGTCGGCAGCCGCAGCGCCGCGGTGAGCTCCAGCTCGAGGTCGGACAGCAGAGTGTGCGGGATCTCCTCGGCCTTGGCGAACGCCTGCTGCTCGTCGGTGCGTTGCGTGCTGACTCCGCGGATCGAGATCTCTCGGGCGGCGAAGTCGTCGGACCGCGCGGCGAAGAGGCGGTTCTCCAAGGTGCACCCGCTGGCGCCGGCGATCTCGCCCCAGCCGTCCGGCAGCGGGGTCGGCCGGCCGGTCGCCGGGTACCCGAACAGGACGGTCGCGCGGGAATCCGGGTCGACCACGTCCAGCGCCGTACCCGCGATCGACGGCAGGGTGATCTGTGGGACAGGGCGTCCGACGAGGTCTTGGATGCGGTGCGTGGGTGCCTCGTCGGCGTCGTTCGTACCGGTGAGTGAGCCGTCACCCAGCAGCCAGCGGTCGCCCCAGTCCTGGAGCGCGACCAGCACCGGCAGCAGCGCGCGGCCGCGCGGGGTGAGGCGGTAGGCGTAGCGGGTCGGACGGTCCTGGTACGCCGAGCGCTCGACGATCCCGCTGTCGAGCAGGCCGGTGAGTCGCTCGGTCAGCACCTTGCGGGAGATGTGCAGCGACTCGGCGAGCTGGTCGAACCGATCCAGGCCGCGGGCCAGATCCCGCACGATCAGCAGCTCCCAGCCGTCGCCGATCACGCCGAGGGACTGCGCGATCGCACAGTCCGGCTCGGGCGCGAAGGTGCTCCGCCGCACGTCGACCCCCAATCCGGTTGCCACCACGCTAACGCGCTGGGTAAGTTCCTCTGAGGAACTCACTCTACCTGGGGGAGCGCATGTACTGGCGCCGGATCGCGGAACTACCGGGCTGGCTCAAGGCGGTGATGGCCGGCCAGCTGGTCAGCTCGGCCGGGGCGCTGGCGTGGATCTACCTCACGCTCTACCTGGTCGAGGACCGCGGGATGTCCGCCCAGGAGGCCGGCTTCGCGGCTGCGGCGTACGGCGTCGGTCTGCTCGGCGGCAACCTCGGGGGCGGGTACTTCGGGGACCGCTTCGGTCTGCGTACGGCGGCGCTCGGGAGCCAGTTGCTGTGGGCCGTGAGCTGCCTGGCGATGCCCGTGGTGCCGGGCGGTGTGCTGGCGGTGGTCGCCGCGCTGGCCGGTCTGTTCGGCGGAGCGGGTCGCCCGAACCTGAGCGCTCTCGTCGCTACGGCTCTCCCGGCCGAGCGCCGCCGGGAAGGGATCGCGCTGTCGCGGACAGCGAGCAACGCCGGCTTCACCATCGGACCACCGCTCGGCGGACTGCTCGCGGCGTACAACTTCTCGCTCGTTTTCGTGCTGGACGCGCTCACCAGTCTCGTCATGGCGGCGGTCATCTGGCGTTGGGTGCCTGCAGCGCGGAGTGCCTCGTCGGCTTCGGCCACTGGGCTCTGGCGGGTCTTGCGCCGAGATCGGTCGGTGCTGGTGCTGCTGGCGACGATCGTGGTCGTCGACACCGTGTACCGGCAGGTGTTCGCCACCATGCCGCTGCTGCTGCGGGATGCGGGTTCGCCTGCGGTCGCGTACGGCGTACTGCTCGGGGTGAGCTCCGTGGTCATCGTGTGCTGCGAGGCGCCGCTAGCGGTCCGGCTGCGCCACCACTCGGGGCTGCGGGTGATCGCTCTCGGGTTCGCCCTCGTCGGGGTGGGGCTGGCTGCCCTCGGCGTCTGGCCGGCGCTCGCCGGTGCGACCGTCGCGATTGTGGTGATCACGGCGGGGGAGATGCTCTACAAACCGACCGCGACCGCTCACGTCGCCGATGCCGCTCCGGAGGGCATGGTCGGCCGGTACTCCAGTTTGTACGCCGCCGCGTCGATCAGCGGCATGTTCCTGGCGCCCGCGCTGGGTGGCGTGGCCTACGAGCATGTCCCCGATCTGCTCTACCCGGCCGCGGCCGCGCTCGCCCTCGGTGCGGCCGCCGTACTCGTACTTACTCGGGCAGGGGAGCGGGCCGGCCTTCCCAGCGAGTCGACAGCACAACCGTCGTCCGGGTCCTGACGACACCGTTCACGCGGCGCAGGGAACCGACCACTGCCTCGAGCTGGGTGACGTCAGCGACGCGGACCTTGACCACGAGCTCCTGGTCGCCGGCGACGAACCAGCAGTCCTCGACCGCGTCGATCTCCCGGACCTGCTCGACGATGTCGTCGGTCTCCACGTCGTCGCGCTGGAACAGCCCGATCAGCGCGCTGGTGCCGAGCCCGACCTGCGCCGGCGCGACGACCGCGCGGTACCCGAGCAGGACGCCGCGTTCCTCCAGCCGCCGGACCCGCTCCTGGACGCTCGGTCCGGACAGCCCGACCACCCGGCCCAGTTCGGCCCAGCTGGAGCGGCCGTTCAGCCGGAGTGCCTCGATCAGCTGCCGATCGATCGCGTCCATGAATCCTCCCGTTCACCACAGATTCGAAGGCTGGGAATCTTGTGGACCTTTAATTCGTTTGTGAGAGCGTAGTGCAAACCGTATAATCTGAAGTGTCGGGGACAGCCCGCCCCGGCCCCGCCGCTCCAACCCAGTGAAGGAATCATGATCACCCCCGAAGTTGCCCGTGCCCACATCGACGAGCTGCACCGGATCGCCGCGCAGTCCCGGCGTGCCCACGCCGTACCGTCTGTCTGGCGCCGGCTGCTGACCCGTCACATCCGCCACAGCTGACCTGCTGAAGCGCGCATTGCGCTTCAGGAACCGACCCTGTCCGCGACCGGTAGCCCTGCCCGGGCCACCGGTCGCTGTTGTGTCGGTGGCCACGAGATAGGCTCTGCTTCATGTTCACGCTCCTCGTGCCGCAGGTGGCGGCCGTCCAGGAAGCCGGCTCCGAGGCTTCGCACATCTCGCCGTGGTGGTACGGCGGGTTCACGCTGTTCGTCCTGGTCCTGCTGCTGCTCGTCACCGTCATCATGGGCAAGGGCCGGCCGCACAGCTGAGCGGCTGAGTACTGGCTGATATGGCTTCCGTCGAGCGGGTCAGGCGCCTGGGCGTGATGGGTGGCACGTTCGACCCGATCCATCATGGCCACCTGGTCGCCGCCAGCGAAGTGCAGTCGTACTTCGACCTCGACGAGGTGATCTTCGTCCCGACCGGCCAGCCGTGGCAGAAGTCGGACAAGAAGGTCTCCGCGGCCGAGGACCGGTACCTGATGACCGTGATCGCGACCGCGTCGAACCCGCGGTTCTCGGTCAGCCGGGTGGACATCGACCGGCCGGGTCCGACGTACACGATCGACACCCTGCGCGACCTGTCCAAGCTGTATCCCGACGCCGAGCTGTTCTTCATCACCGGTGCCGACGCGCTCGCCCAGATACTCACTTGGCGGGACGTGGACGAGATGTTCAAACTGGCTCAGTTCGTCGGATGTACCAGGCCCGGGACCGAGAGTCTCGAGCTGCCGCTGGACCAGTTGCCGATGGACCGGATCACGCTGCTCGAGGTGCCGGCCCTGGCGATCTCGTCGACCGAGTGCCGGGCCCGGGTCGCCAAGGGCAACCCGACCTGGTACCTCGTGCCCGACGGGATCGTCCAGTACATCGCCAAGCGTGAGCTCTACACCAACCGTTAGGAACCACATGCCAGCCAGCGAACGCGCCATCGAGCTGCTCACCGCGGCCGCCGAAGCGGCCCACGACAAGAAGGCCGAGAACGTCCTCGCCTTCGACGTGTCCGAGCAACTCGCCATCACCGACGCGTTCCTGGTCGCGTCCGCCTCCAACGACCGCCAGGTCCGCGCGATCGTCGACGCCGTCGAGGAGAAGCTCCGCGTCGACTTCGACGCCAAGCCGGTCCGCCGCGAAGGCGCCCGGGAAGGCCGCTGGGTGCTGCTCGACTACCTCGAGATCGTCATCCACGTCCAGCACGACGAGGAGCGCAGCTTCTACTCCCTCGAGCGGCTGTGGCGCGACTGCCCGGTGATCCCGCTGCCCTCGCCCGTCCCCGGCGCCACCGCCGAATGACCGCAGGGCGGCTGATCGTCTGGCGGCACGGCCGGACCGAGTGGAACCTGCAGGACAAGATCCAGGGCCAGGCCGACATCCCCCTCGACGAGGTCGGCATCGCCCAGGCACGCGCCACCGCCGCACGCCTGGCCGCCCTCGCGCCGACCCGCCTGTTCGCCAGCGACCTCCAGCGCGCCGCCGCGACCGCCGGTGAGCTGTCCGTCCTGACCGACCTCAAGATCGAGTACGACGAAGCCCTCCGCGAGATCGACGTCGACAACTGGGCCGGCATGACCATGGCCGAACTCGCCGCCATCCACCCCGAAGCCGCCGCCCGCATCCGCGCCGGCGAACCCCAGCGCCGCGGCGAATCCGGCGAAACCATCGAAGAAGTCGCCGCCCGCTTCGCCGCCGCCCTGGAGCGGATCGCCGACCAGGGCGACCCCGAGGACACCATCGTCATCGCCACCCACGGCCTCGCCGCCCGCGTCGGCATCTGCCTCTTCCTCGGCATCCCCCAAGCCCACTGGCCCGCCTTCGGCGGCCTCTCCAACTGCAACTGGGTCTCCCTCCTCCCCAGCCGCAACCACCGCTGGCGCATCGAAGAATGGAACGCCGGCTCCCTCCCCGAACCAGTAATGAGCGACGACCCCCAACGCTGACGTGGAGTGAGTGAGGAACGGGGAACGGGGCCAAAGGACACCGCTGCGCGGCGGCAGTCCTGTAGGCCGCCTCCGGCGGCAGCCGCGAATCGCCTACCGGCGTCCGGTGCCTCGCGCGAGAGACTGTGGTGGGGCGCACAGAGGTCACCGCTGCGCGGCGGCTGTCCTATTGGCCGCCTCCGGCGGCTGCCGCGGACTGCTCTGCGCCGTGCTGTGTTTGGCGTGAGGGGATGCGGTGGGACGCAAAGGACATCGCTGGGCGACGGCTGTCCTGCAGGCCGCCCGCGGCGGCTACCGCAGACCCCGTCGGAGTCTGCTGTGCTCGGCGGGCGGGCTGTGACACGTGAGATGGGTGAGAAGGCCGGCGGCAGTTCTGTTGGACGCCATTGGGCGGCTGCCTCGGAGCACCACTCGGTGTGCTGTGATGGGCGGGAATGCTGTGGTGTGTGGGGCGACTGGACGAGGGCGACGGGTAGCAAGCCGGTGCTCGCGACGCGGTTGTCAGGCGCCCGTCGGCGGGTGCCACAGACCACCCCCACCCGATTTTTCTTCGAAGGCACTCATCCGCTAAACTTCCGGAGTCGCAAGACACCGCGGGGCTTTGGCGCAGTTGGTAGCGCGCTTCCATGGCATGGAAGAGGTCAGGGGTTCGAATCCCCTAAGCTCCACCAGCAGTAACCGCAGGTCAGGAGGCACTTTCGCCCCCTGACCTGTTTTCGTTGGTGGCACCAGTGGGAGAGATTTGGGAGAACCGCTCGCCTCCCACCAGCTTGGCCGCCAGCATCTCGGCCTCCTGCCGGGCCTTCTCGATGGTGTCCTTGATCACGGGAACCCAGGCGAGGAGCTTCTGACGCTCGTCCTCCTCCAATGCGAGCACTGAAGCGACCCAGCGCTCCTCCAGAGCCATCAGGATCTGGCGCTCCATCTCCGGCGTCACATGGTCGTAGACGCGACCCATGCCAATCATCTTGTGTCCGAGCCGAGCACGGCGAGCAACCTCCGAGATGCCGTCCTCAGTCAGCCACGTAGCGTGAGTGTGTCGCCCCTCGTGGAACCGGAAGCCCGACAAGATGGCTGACACATGCCTCGTCGAGGAAGGCTTGTCAGCGTCAACGCCATCCCAGGCCGGACGCCAGAACCGCTGCCGGAAGTTCGAGCGGTACCAGGGCCTGCCCTGAAGTGACGTGAACACGAACGACTGCCCAGCAGGCCGGGTCGCCAGGAACAGTTCGTAGATCGCCGCAACGCTCGGAGGAAGCTGAACCCAACGTTCACTGGCCGGTGACTTCGTGCGAGCGTTCCGCTTCGTCCGCCGCGGGCGACGCCCATTGCCGAACAGCTGCAGATCTGTGTGCTCGGTGACATCGGCTCCGCTCTTGAAGAGTCTGCCGTCGACCTCCTTGAGCGGTTCGAAGACCGCAATCGCCTGCCTGACCTGGTCGTACTCAGTAAGTGTCTGACCGGCTATCTCGCCCCAGCGCCCACCTGTATAGCCGTCGAGCAACCCGAGTAGGAGCCCGCTCAATCCGAGTTCATTCTCGTAGAGCCGCATGCTCGCTCGAAGGACCTGCAATGGAGTCGCAACGTACTTCTCCGACTCCCAATCGCCACCGGTCACCCGGATTCCCGAGCATGGATTGGCAGGGATCACCTTGGCTTTGACCGCAGCGTTCATGATCGTCGAGAAGCAGCCGAAGTATGAGGCAACTGAGGACTCCTCGTAGTCGCCGTGAAGTTGGGTCACCCACGTCTCGATGTCGAAGTGGCTGTTGAAGATTCCGATCATGGGCCAGTCGCCCCACTTGGGGATCAACTGCCTGTCGAGATATCGCCTGTACTTGACCCTCGTGTTGTCGCTGAGCCTGCCTGTGACGGCAGCGTGCCATTGATTCGCGAAGTCTTCGAAGCGCATCTCAGCCACTCGCGGGTCAATCCAAGTGTTGTGGCGGATGCGTGACTCCTCGTCGGCCGCAGCTTGCAGTGCGGCCCGCTTGGTGCTGAAGCCTGAGGTCGAGCCGTAGGTGTCATCGGGTCTGCGGTAGCGGCCTCGCCACCACTTGCCGCGCCTCTCTGCGAACGCCATTGCCGGTCTCCTATGCGACTCGTGCAGACCGCGATCTCGTCGGTCGATTGACCGGCTTCTTCGCCGTCATGTGCAGGATCTCTTTCACGTCCTCGGCATCGAATCGGTAGTGCTTCCCGAAACGGTGATGAGGCAACAAACCGGCAGCGAGCTGATCCTTGATCGTTCGTGCCGGAATCTTGAGAACGACAGCCAGGTCATCGACCGTCAACAACTCATCGACGCCGACAGTCGCCTTGACCCCGAGTCGAGCTATTGCATCGGCGAGCACTCGCATCGAATCGGACAACCCCGCGTCCTCCTGTGCTGTCACCTGAACCTCCTTTCGTTGACAGTTACGTGTCACTCGTCCCTTGGCACCTCATCGAGCACGTCTTTCAGCAGCCGCCGATGCTCGCGGGCTTTGGCGGCGGCGGTGGTGGCGAGGAGTGCGTCGCCGATGGTTCGCCAGCCGGTGCCTGCGTAGGTGAAGTTGCCGACGATGAGGGTGGTTTCGGTGTCGGCGGTGTGTTCGGCGGTGCGGTGTCGTTCGCGTCGCCAGTTCGCCCGCGCCTCTCGCAGCGCTTTGAGGGTGGTGGAGTACTGGCGTGACTTGGTGGAGAAGTGGCCGCCGAAGCCGAGCATGTGTGCCCAGCGCTGGAGGCGGCGGTAGGACAGGCGTCCGGAGTTCTTGGCGGCTTCTTCGGGGTCGAGGTCGGAGCCGGGGCGTCCGAGTCGCCAGCAGGCGTCGACCAATCGGCCGGCATGGGTGTGGCGGGTGGCGTACCGGTTGACGGTCGCGTTGGTGAGGCGTGCTGATGAGTGCCCGGTCGCCTCGGCGGCCTTGGTGGCGTACTTGGCCAGGTACCCGGCGACGGCGGTTTCGGTGATCACGCCATCGACGGCTTGCCGGACGGGGCGAAGGTCGAGTTGCTGGCCCCAGGAGATCTCCCAGCCGCCTGGCTGGTCGGGGTGGGGCAGGGACCGGAACCGGGTGGTCTCGACGGCGCGGCGGATCGCTGCGGCCAGCAGGGCGAGGTCCGCGGTGAGGTGCGGGACGGCGACCTGGTGGGGCTCGAGGGGATCGCATCCGTCGAGCCGCATCAGGGCGTGGAAGTGGGCGACTCCTCTGGCCTGCATTTCGGCGACCTTGCCGTAGGACAGCTTGACCGTGACGCCGTGCTTGCTGGCCCATCTGCGGAGGGTGTCTTTGGCGCGGTCCATGGTGCGTCGCCACAACTGACCCGACAGGGCGTTCCAGACGACTTGGTGGTCGTGGTCGTAGCAGTCCAGGCAGAACGGGGTGCCGAGGATCTTCTCGCCGTCGTGGTGGGTTTGGTGGCAGCGCAGGTCCACACCGTGCGGGCACGGGTCGGGTTTGCGGCGGGGGGCGGCAGGTCTGGTTGCGGAGTTGCCCGTCGCGGCCCCGATGCTTGCGGGGGAGTGCACTGGTCCGAAGGAGGGTGCGGTGAAGGTGACGAACACGCACGGGTGCTGCGCGACCGTCGCGGGGATGACTCTCCAGGTTGGAGACCAACTGCCGAGCGAGCCAGGTTTGATGGCCGACTACGGCGTCTCTCGAATTGTGGTCCGGCAGGCACTAGATGTGCTGCGTTCTGAAGGCCTGATCGTCAAGCAGCAGGGGCGTGGTTCGTTCGTTCGCGCACTACAGCCTCCGAAGCGTCGAGTGTTAGGGAGTCTCTACTCTGAGCGCCCAACTTCGTCACCCTTCGCGGCTGCTGCATCGGCCGGCGGCCAGGTCCCAGAGTGGGATTTTCAGAGCCGTCGAACTACTGCATCGAAGGCCATCGCTGATCGACTCAACATCGAGCAAGGCGATCCTGTGATGCGTACTAGCTATCGGTTCCTGGCTGACGGCGAACCGGTCATGCTCTCCACGTCTTTCGAGCCTCTGGCGCTCACGGGTGGCACACCGATCGAGAACCCAGAGGGTGGCTCGATCAGAGGCGTAATCCCCAGGATGGACAGCATCGGAGTGCACATCACCCATGTCGGAGAGGACGTTACGGGCCGTGCGGCCCGTCCCTACGAGGCTGAGACCCTGGTAGTGCCAGTAGGAGTGCCAGTGCTCGTTATCGAACGCACCTACTATGAACGCGATCAGCCGGTCGAGACGGCGGATATTGTCGTATCGTCAGAGCGGTATGTGCTGTCTTACCGTTTGCCGATCCCGGGACGCTGAGCGTCTAGGTACGGTGAGCGTCCGTCACTGATCGCGATCTGGGAACTTGACACCGTCAATGCTCCTCGCAGTTGCACGCACAATGTCAATGCGTCCCTTCGCGAAATCGACCCACGGCACGTTGTCGCCCGACGCCACTACTTCTGCCTTGTCCACGAGGGCAGTCATGAGTTCGACCGTCAGACCCAGAGCCTTCCTGGCGTGCTCCGCTGAATAGGTGACGAATCGGGGTTCAACACCTGCGTCAACGTCGGCACGGTAGATGGGGTCTTTGAATTCCACGGGAGGATGTACAGCCATGTCCCGGAACTTGAATAGCTCCTTGATGAACAGCCTTACGTCCGGCATGCCAGAGTTCTTTATCTTCAGGTGATAGTGGAATGTAGCAGCAATCTGAGCATGCCTGGATGTTCGATTCACCTTCCAGACCTGCGCGTCTGGGTGCTTCCCAAACCGCTCAACAATCGTGGCGTAGAAGGCGTCGACGGCGAACGCGCAAGCGCCAATGGCAACCATCGCAGCGCGGTACTCGGCTTCAAGCGCAAGCCCTTTACGCTCATCCCTGTCCTGCGCCGGTGGCTCTTGAGCGCAGAGTGTTCTCAGGGAGCTCTCCTCGGCGCAAGCGAGCTTGGTGTTATCGCAGGCCGCGAGCATCCAGTGTTGCCAGGTGTCCAAACGGACCTTGAAGGTGAGTGGGGGAGGGTCGGACCCATCCAGCGGAATCCGGATGTTGGAGACCCTCAGATCCATGCCACCTGAGATGAAGATGCCGGGCATACGCCTCCTTCCTTCAAGACCTTCCAGCATGCCAGTGATCACGCCAGATCAGGTGCACACCGTGCTTGACGACGTCTGACAAGTTTCTCTACGTCTTCAAGTTTCTCTACGTCTTCAAGACGGGCCCCCTAGGGCCCGAAAGCGCGCCGCCACCACAGGGCGGGGCCGCCTGCCCGCCACTCCGCTTCGCTACGTTCTGGGCGCGTCCCTTGGCATGGCGCGCACGTGCCAACAGGGTGCCGGGCCGAAGACAGCAGAACCCGCCATCAACGATCGACACCCTGTCGTTTGCGTACTCGCCGAAACGGCCGGCCACCCATCTGCCGCGGTTGCCCATGCGGCCCCGTGTGAGCGTGGGGTTCCCGCATCGCCCCGCTAGCAATCATGGAAGGGGCGGTCCGCCACGGCACGCGTCAAGGGCGCCTACGGCGTCCCTCCGGGATCTACGACCCTTGACCCGCACCGCACCGAACCTAAGGTCGGCAGCTATCGGGGCGATGCGGAAGGTCTGCCCGTGCTCTTTGACACGTAAGCGTCATTCTTCGTCAAAGAACAGCAGTAGTTCCCGCTCCCGTTTTTCGATTTCGTATGTCATGCGGGATGACTCTTTCTGACGTTCTAGGAGAACCTCCGGAGAGAGGTCTTGACGGGTAAGTGCAACTTCGGCTTGACGTTTCAGCTTGTGCGCGGCCGTTAGGTTGGCAATAATCTCACGGAGGTTTTCACGACGCTCCGCGGAGCGCGAGACGTCCCTCTTCTTCCTGTGCTCGGCTTCAAGCTTTTCTGTTTCAACCACTCGTGCTCTCGCAATTAACGGATGCTCAATAACTCCAGCAAGCACGGCCCGGGCGAGAACATTGCTAGAGAGGCGATGCTTTTTGAGTCCTTGATAGAACAGTAAGGTTGCAACGGTGGCCACGCTGAGGGCGAACGCCAAGGTCACGATCAAAGTATCGAAAGGTCGAACCAAACATGCGCCGGCCAATGCGACCAACGGTATCGCAATATTCACCCTGAAGGTGCCTTCGGCTTCCAGTCGATCATACTCGCCATACATCTCCTGATTCGCAACCAGGAGTCGTGCCCGCAGATCGTCGGTTTCTATTAACGTCTTGAATCGTGCCTCAGGGCGAATGGTCGGGGCGCTTTCAATCTTGGAAAGCTCAATCTCAACGAACTCGCTCAGCTCTATCTCCGTCGTATCTTTGCGGTCGCCTAGCTCATCCTCCAGTCTGCGAAGTGGCCGGAAGTCGAAGCTAAATGAAACTACGGATCCGATAAGAAATGCGGAGAAAGAAAGGGCTGCGATGATTGCACCGTCGCCGATCAGGCCCTGGAGGCTGGCCAATCCCGCGACAAATGAACCAGGAGACGATGTATTGTACGGAAGATCCTGAGCAAAGATAAGCCATGCTGCCAGAAACCACAGATACCCAACCGCCAACGGTGTCCGAACATCTCGCAGACCAGGCAACAAGCTAGCGAGCATTTCCCCTCCCGAACGCCGACCGATCCCGCCCAGATGATCGAGTTTGGCACGACTGCTAGTGATTCTCACTGCCTCGCCCCGCTGCAGCCTGAACAGATTCGCTCGGCCACGCCCCGGTCGGTCGAAGATTGCCAGCTGCGAACCACGCCTCGACTGAGCGAGCAACCCGGTGATCCGGCACGTACACCACCCGTGCAGCCCAGTCGCCAGAGTTGGTTCGACGCCACTCCAAGATCAGACCCGGCCATGGTCCGCGCTCGTGCCCGCTGCGCAGAACCCAACAGTGCCGCATAGCTGAGTCCGGCGGACCTCTCGCGAGGGTACCGTCGATTGCTCCCCATGGCGAGAACTATAGAACATATGTTCGATTGGAGCAGTGGGTCTAGATGATGACCTGTGTGATGTCTCAGGACATCGGACTAGATGATGACCTGTGGATAACTCGCCCGCGACTCTTACGATCGCTGCCAGACTGATGATCAGGTCCGGCGAGGCCACCGATCCAGACCCTGACCCGAGCCACAACGTGCATCGGGAGGAGAGGCGTCGGCAGGCCACCGGACCGCGTACGGCAGTGGGAGGATTTTGGGAGTGAACCACACGTAACAACGGTCTGGAAGCGGGTCCAACTCGCAACAACCAGGAAGGCTAGAACGCCTGGTAGGTAGGGGAATGAGCGCCATCCCGCGTGAGCCAGCAGAGCGACCCCCGCCCATGGCATGGAAGAGGTCAGGGGTTCGAATCCCCTAAGCTCCACCGCAGGTCAGAGGCCGGTTTCCCACTCGGGAGACCGGCCTTCTTCATGCGCCTCGGCCTCTCGGTAGCACGGGCCACAACTTGTGCCGATACACCACTCGAGAAGAAGTTGTTGACGGCAGTCCGAACTTGAGTTCAACCGTGTGTGCGCGATGCTCCGGGACCACAGCTCAACGGCGACAATTGCCGCTGCCGCGCTCCGCGACTGGGCATTGGAATCTGGCTTGGCCGTTGAACCCGTCGAGCGCATCAGGGAGCTCCTGGGCCGCCGCGACGTCTTCGTCGAAGACACAGTCTGGACCCTCCTCACCGCACTCGGAGTGCGGACATCCTGAGGATGTGCAAGCCGTCCGCGACGATTCTCGCGCTCGTCCCAGACGTCGCACTGAGTAGCCGCAGTCCGCTCGGCCGATGAGCGGACAGGACCCGGATGGCCACCGTTGGGAGACGATCCGTGGCAGGATCGCGATCGTGGCTCCGGAGATGAAATGACCGGCGCGAGCGATCGACTGGCGGCCGCAGGCTGGCACCCGGGGCGGCGGGTGGACGTCTCCGGCGATCTGAGAGCGCTGGAACAGGCCGGACACCCGGCCCTACGCGCTGTCGCGGAGGTTCTCACCGAGTACGCGGATCTCGTTGTGGTCTCGGCCTCAGGCGACAGGAGCCTGTGGATCAGCGGCACAAGAGCCGCAGCCGAGTCGGATGTTGCTTGGTGCCTGGCCTACTCCGGTGAACTTGGCTTGCGCCTGGTGCCGGTCGGTGGCCACTCGCACATGACTATGTTGGTCGATGAAGCCGGAGGTTTCTGGGGCGGGTTCGACCATGAATACGGACGGCTCGGTGACACCCTCGAGGACGTGATCCAAGGAGTGCTCATCGCCACGCCGCCCGTGCGGTTCGATCGCCGCCTCGAGACTTGATCAATGCACTCATCTGCTGCGGTCCGTGAAGCACGGAACTGCCGATGATGGGTGCTGCTCATGCACTTAGGGCGCATCTCGTGCCGGGTGCCGGAAAGGGTGGTCAGGCCGGGCTGATCGACGGGCTAAGGCGGAGCAGTCCCTCGGGCAGGCTGCCGGCCCATTCGGCCATCTCGGCGGTGACCCGGAACAGCTGGGCCGTGATGAATGGTTGAGCTTGCGCGTCCGAGCTGGTGCCGGACGATTCCAGACGCCACTCCCGCCCATGGGCCCGCAGGGCGTCGCGGACTTCGTCGAGTTGAGCGCGGGTGAACCGGCTGGGCACCACGCAGAGCTGATCTGGCAGGTACTTGGACAACTGCCGGGTCGCCGCGTCGACGTCGGTGGCGGCGATGACGAGGACTTCCTGGTCGGCGGAGGGACGGAAGACCACCGGGTGAACGATCACCTCGGACGATCTCAGGTCGCCGAAATCCGGGTCCCACGGCAGCGCGTCGCGTCGCCAGCCACCGGGTGGCGGCGGGCACGGTGGGTCCCTCCAAACCGCAAACCGCTCCCGGGCAGGGAGCTCCGACGACTGTTCCGCGACCTCGATGCTCTCGTCGCGCCAGGTCCCGACCACCGACAGATAGCCCGGGCGTCGGTTCGCTCCCCAATCGATAGGTACCGTCTCGGCGTCGGCCCAGATCAGCCGGATCGACCGATCCGACTTCCAGCCCGGCGGTCTGGAGATCGGAGTGATGACGCGGGCCAGGTCCAGCCAATCACCGTCCGGACCGGCTACGAACCGCCCCGAAGTCCGGACTCGATCCCCCGCCGCGAACACCAAATCCCTGGCCGCCATGAATCCATCGTCCCTCTTGTCGCACAGGATGGGCTCGGCACGACCCGGAGCCGCCAGGCATTGCGCCGCCTCATATGTACCCCAAACTGACCGCAATTGCCGCGAATAGTCACGTCCAGGATTGCCAACGAGCGCGACGTTGGTGCCACGCTGAACGGCGTGAATGTCTCGGCTGCATCGAAGGACCTCGCAGTGGTGGAGTTCTCGCGAGCCGACGTGCTCTCGCTGCGAAACCTGCTGGAGTACGCACCTCACGTACCCCTGGAGGCGCGGGGACCGCTTGGGATCTTCGAGCGGCTCTTGGCTGAGCTCGAGCCGATCGCCGCCGTCATGGGCTACGAGTGAGCCCAGCGTCACCCAGCCCCCAACACACGGATCTTCCGCAAATAGGAAGGTGCGGTCGTGCCGGTGTCCGCCCGGCTTCCTAGCTGTCGATGGTGCGGACCACGGTCTCCCGAATCGGTGGGCCAGATCGATCCAGACGTGAGCCCGAGATCACGAGCAATGTTCCGTCATCTGCGAACGCGTACTCTCGTGCGGTCGCGGACCAGTCGCGCCGGAGAATTGGTCGGCCAAGCAGCTTGTCGAACCAGTTGGCAACGCGTACCGCTTGCTCTGAGATCGTGCCGCCGAAGGTGGATGGAGGGAGTCGCGGGTCGTCGCGTTGCAGGTCGAACAACTGGCTGTCGAGGCTGCCGACCGTCGTCACCACACCGTTGTAGTAGGCCCCTACCGTCAGCATCACGCAGTTGTCCGCGCTGAGATCCACCCAAGCCAAACACCGTCCATCCGCGGACTCGACATCCATGCCGGCATACCAATCATCAGGCGCCGTCGATGGGATCCACCCGTGCCGCTTCATCTGAGCACGAAGCAACGCGACGTAATTGGACTCAGACTCCGTGAGAGACGGAGGGGCGGCATCAGCGTCGTTGGTCGGCACGGGCAAGAGATCTCCATTCGTTGAGGCGCTCGCAGGAGTCGCGCATGGATCAGACCCACCGAACGACGTTCTTGGCCCAGCGCGCAGGGCTGTCCCGCCATCTAGCGTCCTCGCGCCGCGCGACCTCCCGATGAAGCGATGATCGAGTGACCCCGCGGCCCTTTGGTCCATCTGCCGGGTCGAGGTGTTCACGAGCGATGAGCCATCCGACGGACAGCACCGTCACGCCTAGTGTTTGAGCTGCATCGAGCTGGCTCACCCAGTCTTCTGCGGACACCTCCGATGGCGCATTCGACCAGCCATGCATGACCCGCGGATACCCGCGCTTCTTCGCGTCGACCAACACGCACCTCGCTCGACTGCCCATCGCCGCCAACTGTGTGGTCCAAGTACAACACCATGCGGCCCGCAAACGTCCGGATCTGCCGCCGAGAGTGAAGCACGACCATGCCGATGTTCGTGCCGTGATTGCATGACTTCTGCGACACTGTTCGCCGTGAACGAGGCGTTGGAGGAGGCCCTGCTGGCTGAATGGACTGCCCTGCGCTCTCTATGGGGCGGAGACGACAGTTGGGTCGGTGACGCACTACGCCCGGTCATCGAGTCCGCGTTCGTTAGTCCGGAGCTACGCGCGCTGTTTCCGTTCACCAGCCATAACCGCCTGTGCTTCAGCAGGTGCTCCTACTACCCGTTCACCCTCGATTCACCCTGCATCGCGGCCTGGCCGGACGAGTACATTGTCCAAGCATTGTGGGCTGTGACTGATGAACCGGCGCCCGAGCTTGTCCATACGACCGACCTCGATCTGGCGATCACGACCGTGGTAGACAACCTGCCGCCAAACCGTGCCGCATGGCTGGGCGATGCAGATCATCCTCCGGACTGAGGCCCGAACGCACGCACAGGCCGCGGTCGGGACGGAGGCGTCCGACCAGGCCGCGAGTACCGCGGCGAACGTCGTCCAAGTGTGTTAGGCAGATACCACTTCGGCGCCAACCAGAGGAAGGGCGATGACACCTGCGCATCTTGCCGTCGAGAACGAGGACCTGCCGCGGCTGCGGGAGCTGCTCGATGGCGGTGTCGACGTCGAAGAGATCGATGGCGGGCTGACGTTGCTCCAGCACGCGGTCGACGTAGAAATTGATGGTCACGCCCAGACCGGCGGCGCGCTTCACGTCGACGTCACGGCGTATCTCCTCGCCCGAGGCGCAGATCCATTTGCATCGCCTGTAGGCGGCGGGGTGGGCTCTGCTCTCCACATGGCTCGGCTCCGCGGCCACTGGCTTGCGGTCGCTCTGATGGAAGCCTTCCCTGCGCGGGAAGCGTAGATCGAACGCCGTCATCTGCCGCAGATAGTGAAGGCGTGGACCTGCTGGCACGACGACCGTCTCTCCCAGACCCTCCGCCCGTTCGTTCGCGTGCCGGTGGTGGACCGCGGTCTTCGACGATGGCATGCCCAGCGAAGAGCATGATGGCTGCATGCCCGATTTCATGTGGCTCCCGGCCAATCAAGCATCGACAGAGGACGTCGAGGCGGTCTTCGCCACGGGCGGAGCCCACAAGTGCCGTTGCCAAGCGCTGAAGGTGCCCGGCTGGATCTGGCGGGACACGACCCAGGAGCAGAGGGATGCCGCGCTGCTGGAGCAGACCGCCTGCGGTACCACCACCGGACCGACGTCGGGGCTGATCGGGTACCTCGACGGCGAGGCGGCCGGCTGGGTCGCGGTCGAGCCGCGGGAGAACTACCCGAGGCTGTGGAGCCGGAAGCAGGCGTGGATGCGGATGGACCCCGAGCTTGAGGGCGTCTGGTCAGTCACGTGCTTCGTCGTGCGCAAGGGCCGGCGTCAGTCGGGGCTGACCTACGAGCTCGCCGCCGCCACCGTTGAGTACGGCGAGCAGGTCGGCGCCCGCGTCCTGGAGGGGTACCCGATCGAGCCGCCGCCGGGCAAGACCGTGATCTGGGACGAGGCGTCGGTCGGGCTGGTGCAGGTCTTCCTCGAGGCTGGTTACGAGGTGGTGGCTTCGCCCACCCTGCGGCGGCGTGTGGTGCGGCGACGACTGGGCAACCATTCATGACCGTCACCAGACCGGCCCGACTACGTCTTCAAGACAGGCCCCTCCAGGGCCCGAAAGCGCGCCGCCACCACAGGGCGGGACGCCTGCCCGCCATTCCGCTCCGCTACGTTCTGGGCGCGTCCCTTGGCTTGGCGCGCACGTGCCAACAGGGTGCCGGTCGGAGACCGCAGAACTCGCCATCAACGATCGACACCCTGTCGAGTGCTGCCTAGTTCGTCGGCGGGCAGCTATCGGGGCGATGCGGGAGGGACTGGCCGAAGGAACCGCGCTGACACCTACGTGTCAAGGCCGATCACTTCCAATACAGCGGAGTCTCGGACGGCCGGGCGGCTATCGACTCATCCTCGGTACCGACACCTTCCGACGATTTGCGAGTCAGTCGGCCCCACAGCCGCTGACTCAACCATGGCAACCGAAGTCGACGGCGTGGGTTACCCGTCTCAGGCGTCGTCATACCTCGAAGTACTGTCAAGGCCACGAGGTTGCGGCTGTCCCACCCTTCCTTGTGCGTGCGTCTATTTGTTCGATTGCTATGAATTCACCGATCGCACCCGCACCCAGATGTCGAACTCGAGTTCGCCCTGGGAGCACCGGCTCTCGGTACCACTCCAGGTGGTGGTGCGCCCGCTCGTGCGGCCGGAGGACGAGACCCTGCTGCGCGGCCCAGTCGAAGATCCGCCGATACGAGCCCTGGACGTCCTGACCGACGTGGTGCGTCGTCGCATACCTGCCGGCCGGAACGTCGACGCGGACCATCCCGTCGGGAGTCGCCGCATGTTCCGGCACGACAACGCCGACGAACTCGGTGAAGATCTCCCCGCGCCGACCCAGGAAGACGCTGACCTGCCGATCAGAGTCGAGCCGTTCGGCAACGTCACCCACCCGACGGCCGAGCACGTCCCACAACCTCGGCACCATGACGCTCAATTCGGACTCCGCACAGGTTGCTACGAGCCCGACGGCATGGATCGAACCGGAGCCGACCAGGCGCACCTCATCCCCGTCGAGCGGAGGCTCGGATGCCAGGCCTTCTCCGGACGGGTGGGCGCCGCAGATCATGAGCAGGTTGCCGTCGGGGTCGCGGAAGGCGAACCAGCCTTGCTCGTCGAACTCCTGCACGTCGGTGACCACCTCGGCGCCGTACTCGCGGACGAACGTGTGCGCCGCGTGGACATCGTCGGTGTCGAACATGAAGGCCGGGGTCTGGTAAGTCGGGGGCCCGTCCGGGCGGTCGCCGCCCCACATCGGCATCTCGTCGAGGACCAGGTCGCGACCGCCATCGAGCGGTACGACGCTCAGATGGTGGCCGTCGAGCGAGCCGTCGTCCGGGTCCAGCCCTAACAGCCCGCGGTACCAGTCGCGCGACTTGGCGGCGTTCCGGACGGGATTTTGGGAGCGAACCATCGGTGACAACGGCCCTCAAGTGGGTCCGACCCGCAACAACCAGGACCGCGAAAACTCCTTGTAGATAAGGGAATAGGCGTCGTGACCTGATGGGTCGGATGAGGGATCGGTTCGCGTGTGTGGTGCTGCGGCGGCGGTCTCGTGATCTGATCCAGCAGATCTGCACCAAGATCGGCATGTCCGGCACTGCGGCGGCTGCGCCTTTCGCGGCGGTGCACCAACCTGCTTGCGAACAGGATGGGTAGGTCTACCGATGCGGGCCCAGGCGCCGCCGCGGGAGCGTGGCAGCACCGGACGAAGGGGTGGTTGCCATGACACGCCCGGAGGAACTTACAAGCGCGCGAGTGGTGTCCCGCGACGGCACCGAGATCGCCTACTGGACGGGCGGCGACGGGCCTCCGCTCGTGCTGGTGCACGGCACGACGGCCGACCACACTCGCTGGGCGCCCGTGTTGAGGTACCTGGAGCCGCACGTCACGGTGCACACCATGGACCGCCGCGGCCGAGGAGGCAGCGGCGACGCGGCCGAGTACGACGTGGTGCGCGAGTTCGAGGACGTCGCCGCCGTGGTGGACGCCGTGGCCGATACCTCCGGTTCGGCGGTCGGCCTGCTCGGCCACTCCTTCGGCGGGTTCTGCGCGTTCGGCGCGGCGACGCTGACCTCGAACATTCGCAAGCTGGTGCTGTACGAGGGTTGGCCCGCGCCGGCCCCGGAGGTGCTGGCCATCGCACCGGAGCTTCAGGAGCGGATGGACGCGTTGCTGGCCGAGGGCGAGCGCGAGCGCGCGCTGGAGGTGTTCTTCCGCGAGATCGTGCGAATGCCCGACCACGAGTTCGAGCAGTATCGCGCCCTGCCCGCCTGGCAGGCGCGCATCGCCGCGGCGCACACGATCACCCGTGAGGACCGGGGGGATGCCGAGCGAACCTTCGATCCCGAGGAGGCGAAGAAGATCACGGTGCCGGTGTTGCTCATGGTCGGCGGCGACAGTCCGCCCGCGATGCAGGCCGACTACGAGACCGTCGCCGCTGCCCTTCCGGATGCGCGGGTCACCGTCATGGACGGCCAGCAGCACATCGCGATCGACCTGATTCCGGAGGAGTTCGCGGGGCGCGTGCTCACGTTCCTGCGCTGAGTCACCGACGACGTGCTCAAGCAGTTGGCGGACCATGACCAAGTTCTCCGAGTGCGGCCGGCCCTGGAGCGCACATACCTGGACGGCGGCGTGATAGCCGTACGTACAGGCGGTGAGCGCCCGCCACCAGGCCCCAGCGACATGGTCTCCCGAGCCAACCATGACTGACTGGCGGCCAAGGAACATCGTGAGAAAGCTCCCTTTCCCGATGGGAAAGGCCTCTGCTGCTTGGCCGGGATGCTGACGGCCTCTCCATCGGCACCTGCTGGTCCAGCAGCATGCAGATCAGCAGGGCGGTGCCGTCCTTGTTCAGCAGGCCGTCCGCGGTGTAGTGCGTTGCTGGATGTGGGATGTCCGGCGCAATCACCCGCGCCGGACGATGACGCGGGTGCCTGAGGCTCCGACGATGGCCGCCTGACGAGTGTCGTCCGTCTTGCGCCCAGCGCGCGTGGCGCGACTTGGGGTGTCGTGATCGGACAGGGACATGACGGAGCGGCGCGAGGTCTACGAAACGCTCGATCTGGCGTTGCGGATCGGCGAAGTCCTGCTGTCGTCGGGGGCCGGGGCGGCTGATGTCACGGTCGCCATGCTGGCGGTGACCCAGGCCTGTGGGGTGAGTCATGTGACCGCGGACGTGACGTTCGTGGACCTGACCCTCCGCCATCAACCGACCAGCGACGAGCCCGCCGCCATTCGGGTTCGCCGGGTGACCCGGCGCCCGGTCGACTATGCGCAGCTGATCGAGGTCGACGAAACGGTGAGCAGCCTCGTCCGCGGCGATGTCACCCGGGGCGAGGCTCGTGATCAGGTCGCCCGGATCGTGTCGACCGGTCACCACCGACGCCGTTGGGCGGTGACCATCGGCTGGGGCGTGATGGGAACCGGTGTCGCGCTCACCCTGGGCGGTAGCCCGGTCGTTTGCCTGCTCGCGTTCCTGGCGGCCTGCGCGATCGACGGGACCCAGTTGCTCCTGCCCCTGCACCGCATCCCGGCGTTCTACCAACAGGCGGCGGGGGGCTTCGTCGCCACGCTCGTAGCGGTGATCGCCTCGGCCACGGGGCTCGCGGTGGACCCGTCTCGCGTCGTCACCACGGGGATCGTCATGCTCCTGGCGGGAGTCGGCATCATGGGGTCCACCCAGGACGCCTTGACCGGCTTCCCGGTGACGGCCAGTGCCCGATTGATCGATGCCGTGCTGAACACGGCGGGCATCATTGCCGGCGTCGGTGCCGGGCTCACCGTCGGCGACATGCTCGGGGTGGGCCTGACCACCTTCACACCGGGCGCGGCCAGCCCGGCGGAGGTCGGGGTCACGGTGTTCGGCGCCGCCCTGGCCGCCGCGGCTTTCGCGTTCGCGTCGTACGCGCCGCGGCGCTCCCTGATCGCGGTGGCCCTGGTTGCGGCGCTCGGACAGGGGGTGCTGCTGGCCGTCGACAGGTCCGAGGTCGGCCGGACGTGGGGGTCGGCGGTCGCTGCCGTCACCATCGGCGCGGTCTGCTACCTCGTTGCCGGTCGCTTCCGGGTCCCGGCGCTCGTCGTCGTGGTCCCCGCGATCGTGCCGCTGCTGCCGGGACTCGACATCTACCGGGGACTCGCCCTCTTCGCGGAGGGCAAGGACGGTGCCCTCGAGTTGGCTTCCGCGCTCGCCACGGCGCTCGCGCTCGCTGCCGGCGTGATCCTCGGTCAGTACCTCGCGCAGCCGGTCAAGCGTGAGGCGCATCGATTGGAGACCCGGCTCGCCGGCCCACACATGGTCGGCCCGTTGCGACGCCGCACCGACAAGGACACCTAGCCCGCACCCCTGGCAAAGGTCGAACAGGTCAGGAGTTGGCGGCCACCTGGGAGCGGTTGTGGCGTACCCAATGGTCGCTGAGGATGACGCCGGCAGCGATCGCCAGGGCGACGGTCGGGACCTGGAGGGCGAAGTCCGACAGGTTCTGCAGTCCGGTCACGATGTCCCCGCCGAGGAGGGCGGTCGCGCCGCGGACGCCGACCCCGCCCACGGTGAGGACGAAGAACCCGCCCAACAACAGAATGAGGCGCGGCGGCCGTTGCGGGTGGGCGCCCACCAGGTTGCCGCAGGCACCGAGCACGGTACCGGCCACCAGCGTGCCGATGACCGCGCCGGCGAGACGGGTCACTCCCTGCTGGAGGAGGAACGTACCGATCACGCCGGGCACCAACCAGACGAGCACTCCGGGTTCGGCGTTGAACGCGAGCATCAGGCCCACGGAGAACACCAGCCACCCGGCCAGGACGACGACGAAGGAAAGCTCGGGCGGGGGCAGTGTCTCGACGAGAGCGGATCCGTTGCCGGTGACACCGGTCGCCGCGACGATGCCGATCACGATCAGGCCGAGTGTGAGGAACCCGAACACGAGGCGCACCGCCCCGGCGGTGAGTCGGCCACCCAGGAGTTCCTCGGCGGCGGCGGACAGAGTGTCGCCCGGGACCACGATGAACAAGCCGGCAGCACCATGAGCGTCACGCCCGTGGTCTCGGCCAGGCCGGACATCACGGTGAGTCCGAGCGTGGTGACGATGAAGGCGCCGAAGAACGGGAGCAGCCCTTCGAGGGGACGCCCGGCGGAGAGGATGACGAGCGCGCCCATGACCAGCCCCAGGATGGCGGCCGCGCCTGCCTCGCTCCAGGTCGCCACCACGCTCGGGGCGAACCCCGCCGCGAACAGCGCGACGCCGAGGATCCGCGCCCACGCGGGCCAACGGGGCTTCGACCGCGCGATCGCGTCGAGACGACGGCATGCCTCGTCGGGGTCCAGCGGCTGGTCGTTCACCTGGACGAGAAAGCGCTTGAGGGCGGCGACCTGGTCGAGCCGGAAGATGCCAGGAGCCGCCCTCACCACCGCCGCCCGTCCGACCTCCCTGGACGACCGCTCGGTGAGCAGAATCTGCTCGGGAAGGACCACCAGGTCGACGTCGAGGCCGTACGCCGAAGCCGCCTTGGTGACCGAATCCTCCAGCGTCTCGACGCCCTCGGCACTGGACGCCAGGGCGAGCCGGGCCACGCGGACCACGACGTCGAAGCCGGTCACGGAGCCGCCGGCGTCTCAGCTGTTCAAGGAGGCATAGTGCCGGAGGAACAGTGCCTCGGTCAGGGCCATGGCTTCGATCTCGGTCGGGTCCACGCTCTCGTTGGGGGCGTGGATGAGGGCCAACGGCTCCTCGACCCCCATCAGGATGAGCTCGGCGTCGGGGTAGGTCTCCTCGAACACGTTGCACAGGGGAATCGATCCGCCCTGCCCGAGACTCGTCATCGGTTGGCCGTAGGCCTCCTGCATCGCTGTGGCCATCGCCCGGTACGCCGGACCGTCGGTGGCCGCCTCGAACGGAGCACCGGTCGCCTCGACCTCGACCGTCACATGCACCCCCCACGGAGCGGCGGCGTTCAGGTGCTCGATGAGAGCACGCTGGGCGACCTCGGGCGACAGACCGGGCGGGATGCGCAGGTTCAGCCGTGCCGAGGTCTTGGGAACTACGGCGGCAGCCGAGCCGACCACCGGTGGGCAGTCGATGCCCAGGATGGTGACAGACGGCCGGGCCCACAGCATGTCGGACACACTGCCGTCCCCGAGCAGCGAGACTCCGTCCAGGACCCCGGCGTCCGCGGCGAACTGCTCGGGCGGGTACGGCGCGCCCGACCAGGTACGGGTGTTGTCCAGTCCGGTGATCGTGGTGTTCCCCTTCGCGTCACGCAGCGAGGACAGCATCGCCACCAGGGCGGCGAGGGCGTCAGGGGCGGCGCCGCCGAACATCCCGGAGTGGATCTCCGAGGCGAGGGCCTCGACGGTGACGACGACGTTGACCATGCCGCGAAGACTCACGGTGGCCGCCGGGCGGCCGACCGCGGCGTTGCCGGTGTCGCAGACGAGGATCGCATCGGCACGAAGGAGATCAGCGTTCGCCGGGACGAACGCCTCGAGGCCGCCGGTGCCCTGCTCCTCGGAACCCTCGACCACCAGCCTCAAGTCGACCGGGACTTCATCCCCGAGTGCCCGCAGAGCCGCCAGGTGCATGACGATGTTGCCCTTGCAGTCGGCGGCCCCGCGGCCGTACCAGCGTCCGTCGACCTCGGTCAGCTCGAACGGGGGCGTGCGCCAGGCAGCGTCGTCGAGCGGAGGTTGTACGTCGTAATGGGCGTAGAGCAGCACGGTGGGCGCCCCCGTTTCGGAGCACTTCCTGGATCCGACGACCGCCATGCTGCCGTCCGCGGTCTCTTCGAGATGGGCGTCGGTGAAACCGATGCCCGCGAACTTCTCCAGCACCCACTGGGCGGTGCGCTCGCACTCCTCGGCGGGGTACTGGCGGGGATCGGCCACCGATCGCAGCGCGACGAGCTCGGCGAGTTCGTCGCGTGCCATCGGCATCAGGTCCGCGATGCGCTGTCGCAGGTCCGCCATCTCAGTCGCCCACCACGTCGTCGGTCTTGAGGTCGTCGACGAACCTCTGGAAGTCGTTCAGCTCGTTGGGACAGTAGATCTGGATGATCAGTAGCTGGCCCTTGAGCGCCCGGCTGTCGACGATGACCGGTCTGGCCCCCGGGCCTGCGGCACCGTTGGCGAGTTGGGTGAACAGCACGGCCCGGCTCAGCGCGTTGTTCGGGTCGTCGCAGGTCGCGCCGCCGTCGGTCCCGAGCACCCGCACGATCTGGTCCTTGTCAGGGGTCCGGGATCCGGTGGCCGCCAGCGCGGCGATCAGCTGGTCGGCCTTCTGGCTGGCCTCGTTGCTCTGCCTCTGGGCGCGGAAGGTGAGCAGCCCCACGATCAGCAGGACACCGAGGACGACACAGGCCGTGATGTAGATCCACGACCGTTCGCGTCCGGACTGGGTCTCGACAGGTGTGCTCATTCCGGACTCACCCCCTGCGGCTCAGGCTGCTTCCAGGAAGGCTTGCGGAGCCGGTAGAACAGGAAAGGCACCAGCAGGCCGAGACCGAGGGCGCCGCCGCCGACGATCAAGAGGTACACCCAAGGGTTGCCGGACTCGAACTGCGAGGGCGGGATGAACCCGACCAGCAGCGCGGCGAGCGAGGCCGCGAACCCGACGCCGCACAGCCCGACCAGCATCGGCGCCCGGTAGCCACGGGGGTGGTCCGGGTCCTTGCGACGCAGCTGGACCGCGGCCACGAACATCAGCAGGTACATGATCAGATAGACCTGCGTGGTGATCACCGAGAAGATCCAGTACGCGCTCGACACATCGGGGATGAACGCATACGCGAGGCCGATCACGGTGGTGAGCAGGCCTTGGACGACCAGGATGTTCTGCTGGACGCCGTTCTTGTTGAGTCGCTGGAGGTACGGCGGGAGGTAGCCCTCCTGGCGGGAGATCAGCAGCAGGCCCTTGGAGGGTCCGGCCAGCCAGGTCAGCATTCCGGCCACGGATGCGGTGACGAGCATGATCCCGACGATCGGCGTCAGCCATTGCCAGCCGAAGTTCGCGAAGACCGCGTCGAAGGCCTGCATGACGCCGGCGGTGAGGGAGAGCTCCTTGGCGGGGACGATCCAGCTGATCGCCAGCGCGGGGAGGATGAAGATCGCGAGCACCAGGCCCATGGCCAGGAAGATCGCCTTCGGGAATTCCTTGGCCGGCTTCCGCAGCGACGACACGTGCACCGCATTCATCTCCATGCCGGAGTAGGAGAGGAAGTTGTTGACGATGAGCACGAGGCTCGAGAGCCCTGCCCAGGCAGGGAAGATGTTGTCGGCGGTCATCGGTGCCGCGGACTGGTTGCCCTGGCCAAGGAAGACGATGCCGAGGGTGACCAGGACGACGCCCGGGATCAACGTCCCGATGATCAGACCGCCGCTGGCCAGGCCGGCCACGCCCTTGGTGCCGCGCGAGGAGACCCAGACGCCGGACCAGTAGACGACGATGATGACCGCCGCGGTCCACACCCCGCTGCTGGCCAGCTCAGGGTTGAACACGTAGGCGAGCGTGCTCGCCACGAACCCGAGGAGACTCGGGTAGTAGAAGATCGTCATCGCGAACTGGCACCAGACGGCCAGGAAGCCCGCCGGTTTCGAGATGCCCTGCGAGACCCAGTTGTAGATCCCGCCGTTCCAACCCGACGCCAACTCCGCGGAAACCAGCGAGGTGGGCAGCAGGAACACGACGGCCGGGAGCAGGTACAAGAAGACGCAGGCCAGTCCGTAGACCGCCATCGTCGGCGCCGCCCTGAGGCTGGCCACCGAACTCGTCGTCATCATCGCCAGCGCCACCCACGAGATCCACTGGGTGTTGGCGCGTGTGCGTCCGGCGGCAACGGCTTCGGCGCCGTCGGCCGGTACCTCCGCTGCGCTCATGACATTCCTCGAGGTAGAGCTCGTACATCCATGAGTGAGAGCCTCCGCCACGGGCCCCAGTAAGTAGGCCACCGGTGACAGTCTGGAACCGGCCCAGATGCCCGGACCTCATCCTCGGCGGATGACCTACCGGGTCGACCTCGCCCCGGCCTCCGCCTGATGCCCGGCCCTACTGGACGATGCGGAGGTCGCGCTCGGTGTTGTTGAGCCGACGACCGCCGGCCTCGGTGACGGTCACGATGTCCTCGATCCGGACCCCGAACTCCCCGGCCAGATAGATGCCCGGCTCGACGGAGAAGCACATCCCGGGCACCAGTGGCTGCTCCTCACCCTCGATCATGTACGGCGGTTCGTGGGTCGTCGTACCGATGCCGTGGCCGGTGCGATGGATGAACCGCTCGCCGTAGCCCGCGTCCGTGATCACCTTCCGGGCCGCCCGATCGACCTCCTGACAGGCGACGCCCGGCCGGACCGCCTCGACGCCGGCCTGCTGGGCCAGTCGCACGATCTCGTGCACCTCACGGGCCTCGGCGGACGGCTCGCCCACACACACCGTGCGGCTGGTGTCCGATCCGTAGCCGTACATCAGTCCGCCGAAGTCGAGGACCACCACGTCGCCGACCTCGATGGTGCGGTCACCGGCCTCGTGGTGGGGATTGGCGCCGTTGGGGCCGGAGCCGACCACGGTGAAGTCGACCTGCTCGTGCCCGAACTCCCGCAGCAGCCGGGCCAGATCGGCCGCGACGTCGGTCTCCTTCCGGCCGGCGAACCGGACTCCGACGATCTGCTCGTACGTCGCATCCGCGGCAGCGCCCGCCGCGTCCAGCCGGGCGAGCTCGTCGGAGTCCTTGACCGCCCGGAGCATCGGCAGGCTCTGCGTGAGCGATCGGTACGACGATCCGGGCAGCGCCTCCTGCAGGCCGAGCAGGTGCATCGCCCAGGCCGAGTCCGCGATGCCCATGGTCGCGGTCTCGCGAAGGTAGCTGCCGGCCTTCGCGAACGGGTCGTCTCCGTCGGCCCAGTCCACGATCGTCAGGCCCGGCGCGCCCACAGCCGCTTCGGCGTCCGGCCGTTCCAGGGTCGGCACCAGCAGCGTCGGCTCCTGGTCCGGGGTAAGGAAGAGCATCGTCAGCCGCTCGGTGATGGCGGTGGGTTGGTATCCGGTGAGCCAGACCAGGTCCGGCCCGGGGGTGATGAGGAGCCCGTCCAGCCCGGCGCGCTCGGCGTCGGCCACGACGCGTCGCATCCGGGCCGAGTAGTCCTCGGTCGTGAAGGGTGCCGGTGGTGTCGGCTGGGTCGTGGTCATCTGTTCCTCCCGGGGACGGCCTTCGCCCTCAGCCTTGCTCGGGCGCGGCTCGTCCGGCTGTTGCCGAGGTTGGCAGGGTGTGGGTGTGGGCGGCCGCCGCTGAGGCGGCGTCGTGCAATGTCCCGCTGGCCGCGCGGTGCCGGCCGATCACGAACGCCATCAGGACGCCGAGGAAGCTGAAGATCGCCATCATCCAGGAGGCCGCGGCCAGGCCCGAGGCGAGAGCATCACCCTGCGGCGCGCCGTCGGCGGTCTGGTTGCCGATCACCGTGCCGTAGATCGTGGCGGCCAGAGCGGTTGCCACCGCGGCGCCGACGTACCGGGCCATGTTGGAGACACCGGAGGCCCCACCGACCTGGTTCTCCGGCACCGACGCCGTCGCCGCCGACGACGCGGGACCGTTGGACATTCCCATGCCCACCGCGATGGCAACCAGCGGCAGCAGGAATGCGGCGTACGTCCATGAAGCGCCCACGAAGCCCACGATGACGAAGCCGATCGTGGTGAGCGCGAACCCGGCGCCGATCGTCTGCCGGCCGCCGAACTTCTTCGCCAAACGCGGTACGAAGGGCGCCACGGCGACGAGACCGACGGTCGCCGGCAACGTCGCCACGCCGGCCTGGAGCGGGCTGAAGTCGAGGGTGGCGGGATCCTGGAAGTAGAGGCTGAGCAGGTACATCAGCCCGTTGATCGTGCCCGCCCCGATCAGAATCGCGATGGTCGAGCCCACCAGGACGCGGTTACGGAGCAGCGCGAGATCGAGCAACGGTACGGCGACCCGTCCCTCGACGGCGATGAACGCGTACCCGGCCGCGATCGAGATCGCGAAGCAACCCAGGGTGCCCAAGGAGAGCCATCCCCAGTCGCTGCTCTTGGTGACTCCGAGGATCAGCGGAGTCAGGGTCAGCGCGATGAGCACGGTGCCCGCGTAGTCGATCGTCCTCGGTCGATCCGGGTCCCTCGACTCGCTCACGGTCGCCGCGGTCAGCACCATGCAGAGCACGGCCACTCCGGCGTCGATCCAGAACAGCCCCTGCCACCCGCTGACCTCGACGAGCACGCCGCCCACCAACGGACCGGCGGCCGCGCCGACGGCTGCGGCCGCGCCCCACAGGGACACCGCCCGCAGTTGCGCGGCGTCCTCGTTGGCGACCGTGAGCAGGCTCAGGCCGCACGCGAGAATGGTCGCCCCGGCCGCGCCCTGGATGACACGTCCGGCGATCACCATCCCACCGGATCCGGCGAGCGCGATCATCACGCACGACGCCACGAACAGCAGGAGGCCCAACTGGAAGATCCGCCTGCGGCCGAAGACGTCACCCAAAGAGCCCGAGGTGACGATGACCGCGGCACCGACCAGCGAATAGCCGGTGACCGCCCACTGCAGCGTCTCGACCGAGGTGCCGGTGTCCTCCGAGATGGCGGGAAGGAGAATGCTGACCGCCGAGGTGTTCGCGTTCACCACGAGCGTCGAGATGCACGTGGCCGCGAGTACCCCACCCGCCCGATTCTTGACCTCAACGGCGTCGCTCATGCGCTTCCTTCCCGTGACCGGCTCGAGGCCGACCGAGCCCGAACCAACGGTAGGCCGGACACCCCGCAGCAGCCCTCACCCGCTACGGACGAGCCCGGCCTGGTCGCTGCGGGTCACCCGCGAGGGTGTAGCGGGCGGGAGGCGGAGCCGCCTTTCGGGAGGCAAAGCGGGTCTCGGTAGGCCTTCTCGGGGACGTTGGTACACACGTGGCCGACCAGGCGCTGGCGCTTCCTGGAGTGACGGGCGTGAGCGTATCTTGAGGGCGTGGCGTCGAGATCCTTGCCGCAGCGTGCGGTCCGCGCGGTCGGCGAAAGCGCGGTCTCCGAGCGGCTTGCCCGCGCTCAGGAGTTGGCGTACGGGCCGTTGATCGGACGGGTACGGCGCAGCCCGCTGCACACCGACGTACTCGGTCATTCGTTGCATCCGTCGCTGACCGACGTGACCGCCGGGTGCTGGCTCGGCACGTCCATTCTCGACCTCGCCGGTGGGTCCGGGTCGCGTCGCGGGGCGACGATCCTCGCCGGGTTCGGACTGCTGGCGTCGGTGCCGACGGCTCTCGCAGGTGCCGCAGACTGGGCGGAACTGTCAGGCGATGAACGCAGGATCGGTGCGGTCCACGGGCTCGGCATGGACGCTGCGACGTTCCTCTTTGCCGGCTCGCTCGTCGCGCGGCTGCGCGGCGAGCACCGGCTCGGCACGAAGCTTGCCGTGGCCGGGAACCTGGTCGTGGCGGGTGCGGGCTTCCTCGGCGGACATCTGGCTCTGCACCGCGGAACTGCTCGCCGAACGTCCATGGCTGACAGCATCTAAACCTCTCAACCCAACGCCCTCGGGGCGTTGAGCGCATGCTGGAAGACGAGGGCGGGGTGGCCCTCAACAGGGGGAGGTGGTTGTCGTGACCCGGCGAAGTTCAACTGAGACCACGCGCGCCGAGCAGGGTGCTGCCCCTGCACCAGAGTCAGCGCGTATCGGCCTGGTAGTGGCCGGATCGCTGGCCGCTGGGCTCGCAGCGGCGATCATTTTCTCGTTCCTGCCGGTCGACACCGTGGACGTGAACTTCTCCACAGCGATGGTGCTGTTCGGGTTCGCGCTCGGCTGGGCGCTCTTGGCGGTCCTGTCCATGCGGTTCACCGACCAACCTCAGCGCTGGGCCGTGGTGCCTGCGGTCTTCATGGCCGTGTCTGGTGCGTTGGTGCTCATGCTCCCGGACTCTGCGGTGGACGCGCTGGGGTGGGTTTGGCCGCCCGCTGTGTTGGTCTTGGTCGTCTGGATGTGGATCCGTGCTAAGCGTGAGCTGCATAGCCGCATCAGGGCATGGCTGTTGTGCCCGGTGTTGGTCGTCCTGGCGCTTCTCGCCGTGGGTGGGGGGTATGAACGGATCATTCGGTCCACCGCACCGGCGGTTGCCATGCCCGGGCAACTCGTCGACGTGGGACCGTACCGACTCCACCTGGAATGCCACGGCTCACGCGGTCCGACTGTGATCCTCGAGCCCGGCGCGGGCGGATCGGCGGCGTCGATGGGGTTGATCGCCCCCGCTGTGGCCAGTGACAGCCGAGTATGCGTCTACGACCGGGCGGGCCGCGGCTGGAGTGATCCGGCCGCGAGTCCACCCGATGGTGCGCAGATCGCCACGGATCTTCACACGCTCCTTGAGCGTGCACAGGTTCCGGGTCCGTATGTCCTGGCCGGACATTCCTTCGGTGGGCTGTACGTGCGGACGTTTGCCGCACGGTATCCCGGGGAGGTCGCTGGTCTCGTCCTGATCGACTCCACCGCTGCCAAGAACGAGCCCGCGCCGCCCCCGCCGGTGGCTGGTTCTTACAGCGTCTTGAAGCACGTGTCTTCGTTGGTCGCGACAACCTCTCGGCTCGGCGTTGGCCGGCTTCTGGCCAACAGCTCGTACTCGGATCTACCACCGGAGTACCGGGACGACGCCCGCGCCACCGCCGCCACCGGGAAGGGATTGGGTGGGACGCTCGATGAGTACGGCGTCGCGAATCGGTCCACGGCCGAGGCGGGAGCACTCCGTAGCCTCGATGCGAAGCCACTCGTCGTCCTGACCGCAGAACGCGGAAACTCCGAGGGGTGGATGGACGACCAGGACAAGTCGGTCACTCTGTCCACCAACAGCCTTCATCGCGTCGTGCCAGGGGCAACCCACGCTTCCCTCGTGGAGAACCCGGATCACGCGGCAGCGGTCACCCGGGCAATCCACGACGTCGTCGTCTCCGTACGTACCGGGGCACCGCTTACTCACCCCTGACGGCAGCCTGCGGAGGTGGAGGTTTGGGGTGCGCCTTCATTCTCGGGGTGTGAGCCTGACGCCTGTAGCGGCGCTGATGACTGCCCGGTCTCCGAGCGGCGTGGCCAGGGTGACGACCGCTGTCTTCGCATACCCAACGTCGGTGCCGGCACAGGGGGCCGTGCGACCGTGGCTGCCTCCGATGACCACCAGGTCCTCGAACTCGAGGACGTGAGCTCGAAGGTCGGTGTCACAGTCTCCGTGGCTGAGGATGAAGGTGAGCGTGCTGCCCTCGACCCGAGTAAGGCTCTGGACGTGGAGGAGGTCGAGGTCCAGCTTCGCGAGCCCCGGCGGTGGGACGGGCTCGACCACAGGCTTGAGCACGTCCGCAGAGACTGCGACGACGACGATCGGTCTCGATAGCCCCTTCGCAGTGAAGGACCACGCAGGCACGGTCGCCGGGCCGTTGCTGGTGTCCACGCCGGCCGTTCTCAAGGAAGCACCGGTGATCGTGAGTCTGCACGTCGATGCCGGTACGCGCAGGTGTCCGCAGTTGTCGTACGGGGGTCCGATCGCTTCAGTCAGTGCGGGCCGCGGATCGAGGACACTCGCCGAGAGACTCGATCCGTCGCCGAACTCGATGCGGGTGGTGCCACCTGATCCGAGTTGTACGCCCGGTGCGATGGTGACCCGTCCGGCCCCCCACGCGACCTTCTGCTCGATCGTGTCGAAGCCCAGGTCCGGTGTCCGCGACGAGTACAGGAAGATCCCCTCCGGAGGCTTCGGGATCCCCGCAGCCCGGACGACTTGCGCCACGGCGCGCGCCCGGTCGAGAAACACCGGAGGCGCAGAAGCTGACGGGATCTGGCTCGGAGCCGCACCACGGGGTGCCGTCGGCCGGGTGACGGGTGTCGCAGTACTTGCCGTAGACGATGGCGCTACCTCGTTCCCACACGCCGCGAGAGCAAGGGCGCTGAGAACGACAGCAGGCCAGAAGTGCGCACGCCACCTCGCACCGCGCCGAACGGACATCATGCTTGTGAGACGCTCCAGGTCTGGCGAATCGTTGCATCAGCGGTCACAGGCTCAGTGGTCAGGGGTTGATGGTTGTTCAGGGTCGTCCGGGGGTCTGTGGGGTCTCAGTGATGGCGCCGGCGCATCTCTTGCCTGTTGCGTGATGCCGAACGGCACGATAGCGATGACCATGATGAGGACGGCGACGATCCGCAGCCACTGAGGGTTGCGGGGCCAGGCCAGGAGTAGGGCGGGAATGGTGAGGGTGATGGCGAGGCTGGCGGCGGCCAACAGGTCGACAACGCGCCGACTGGTCGGGCTCTCCGGGGTCTTCGCGTAAGAACTCTCGGTGGCCTCGCCTTGATTGCTCGATGGCGGGGTCTGCGCCCAGTAGGTGATCAGGCCGGCCGCGCGTTCCTGGGCGATGGTGGGCTTCCGCAAGGCCAGGGCGGTGCAAGGGCGACGATCTCGCCGAATGATGACAACCCCGAAAGAGCCGGGCCTGGCTGAAACGACGTTGTCTCTGGCGATTCGGTGAGTCCGCAGCGGATTGCGCACGACCAGCTCGTCGGCTGAGAGCCAGACCGCGGGCCGTATGACGCCGAACCACCAGAGCGCCACGTAGATCGCGATCATCGTCAGTGGGTCGCTGATCGGGTGGTCGTCTTGCATCGCGGTGGAGATCAGAGCGATCGCGCTAGTGGCGATGATCGCCGCTCCCGTACCGAGCCGGAAGGCCAGGCCCACCCGCCAACAGTCGCTGGCCGCACCGTCAGCCAAGCGCGGTTCCACGTGACGGTCTGTGTTCACCCACGAATCATCGCAGGCCTGCGCCCGCGCAGAACGGGGATGGGTGTGTCCAAGGGTTGCCCCGCAACTGATCTTGGACGAGCAGCAGAGGGCCCCTGCTATCGTGCGCCGATGTCAGCGACGATCAAGAAGTTCCAAGTCACCTTCGACTGCGCACAACCTGAGCGCCTCGCTCGTTTCTGGTGCGAGGTGTTGGGGTACGTCGTACCGCCCGCACCGGAAGGTTTTGTCACTTGGGACGATTTCAAACGTTCGCAGCCACCTGAGCAGCGGGATTCATGGTTCGCCTGCATAGATCCCTCAGGGGTGGGCCCGCGACTGTACTTCCAGCGCGTTCCCGAGGGGAAGGCCGTCAAGAACCGAGTGCATCTCGATGTGCGGGTCGGCACCGGCCTCGTGGGTAAGGAGCGCCTCGCCGCACTTGAGGCCGAATGCGCGCGGCTGGTCCCTCTCGGTGCGGTACACGTGCAAACGCTGTACGACGGCAACGATGCGTGCATCCCGATGCTGGACATCGAGGGCAACGAGTTCTGCATCGACTGAGCCGCCGTCCGCGATGAACGTAGCCCGGCCGACAGCGACGACGGGTCAGCTGTAGGAGACGACCGTCGTGCCGGCGATGTTAGGTTCGCCGGCATGACCGAGCAGATCACGGCCGGGGAGTTTCACGCGGCCGGCGATGTCGAGGACTGGCGCTCGCTTTACCACTTGGTCTCGGCCCACTTCCGGACCGGCTCGCTGGCCAAGGGCATCGCGCTCGTCGAGGAGATCGGGCGACTCGCCGGCGTGGCCGAGCAGCAGTACCTCAACATCGACCTGCGGTCCGCCGGCGTCACGGTGTCCCTGGGGGTGCGCGACATCGCGCTGGCCCGGCGGATCTCGGCTGCCGCCAAGGAACTGGACATTCCCGCCGACCCGACCGCCGTACAGGTCGTCAACGTCACCTTGGACGCACTCGTCGGTTCGGATGTGCTGCCGTTCTGGCGAGCGCTGCTCGGTTATCGCCAGATCGGCGACGACTACCTGTTCGACCCGTTGCGCCGCGGCCCGGGCTTCGGGTTGCAGCAGATGACTGCGGCGCGCCCACAGCGCAACCGCATGCACCTCGATGTCGCCGTACCCCACGATCAGGCCGAGGCTCGCATCTCCGACGCCCTGGCCGCCGGCGGCCGTCTGGTCTCCGACGCGCATGCGCCGATGTGGTGGGTCCTCGCCGATGCCGAGGGCAACGAAGCCTGCGTCGCCACCTGGCTCGGCCGCGAATAGCGCGCACATCGTGTGCGCTCGCGGCTAGGCGGGTAAGGCCTTCCAGTGGCCTTCGGAGATGAGCTCGATCGTGCCGTCGGTCACCTTGATGGCGGTCTGGTCGTCGATGGCGTAGGACGGGCCTGCGATGTCGGCGGCCCATAGCTCGGCGTTCGCCATGGTGTTGTCCGGCATGAGCTCGTGGTCGAGGTGCGGGAAGATCGAGAAGTCGACGACCCCGAGCGTGCGGTCGTCCGCCGCGGACGGCCACGCGACGAAGTCCTCGCCGATCCGCGGTGTCATCACCATGCTGCCGGCACTCACCCCCACCCAGACCGTTTCGGGCAGCGAGGACATGAGCTCCGACAGCCCTGACTGCCGCATCCAATGGCACAGGTACGTCGCGTCGCCGCCGTCCACCAGCAGTACGTCGGCCTCTCGCACCCACGGCACCCATCGCTCCTCGCCGATGCTGGGCAGCGCGGTGAGCTCGAGGACGCCCACGGACTTCCAACCCAGGCTCGACATGTCCCGCGGAGCCTCGCCGGCGACGAAGCCCCGCACCGAGGCGGGCCCGCACATCGGGTGGCCCCACTGCGCTGTCGGGATGCAGAGTGCCCGGGAGTCGGAGATCGGCTTGCCCAGCAGATCGACCAGCGCATCGCGGATGCTGTTGTTCGTCACGCCTCCGGAGGTGAGCAGGAGCTTCACGACGCCTCCCGAGCCAAGTGCGACGGATTCGTGGGGCGTACAAACCGTGGGTGCGTCATCGCCTGACTCCTTGTCCTGGCGTGCTCGAGTGGCCGCCGTTCACCTGTACTACGAACGCTATGCTCCGGATCCGACACCCTGCCAGAAGATTCGGTGGGCCTCCACAGGCGACGGAGAGCTGTGGGGGAGGTCCGTTCGCAGGTCGGAGCAGTTAGGCTGGGCATCAAGGGGGGATCGTATGACGGAGTCGTCCACCGGCTGGCAGCTCGACGCGATCACGTACTCCGGGGGCACGCAGGACGGGCCGCTCGCCAACGTGAAGCTCTCCCGGGCCGGGGAACAGGTGCACGCCGAGGGTTCTGGTACCGGGCTCGTCGACGCGGTGTGCCAGTCGATCTCGCAGGCTACCGGTGTGGAGGCGCGGGTCGTCGCGTTCCGCGCGTACTCGGTCGGCCCGGGCAGCGAGGCTGTCGGAGAGGTCGAGCTCGAGGTGGAGCTGCCGGGCCGCAGGGTTGCGGTACGGGCGTCGTCCACGGATGTCGTCGAGGCCGCCGGGCTTGCCCTCGTCGCGGCCCTCAACCAGTACAACGCGAAGCGGTCGGCCGGAAGCTGAGTCAGGCGCGCCGGCTGTGGTCCGATGAGCGCGACCCACGGCCCACGGCCGACGGCGGTGGAAAACCATGTGCGCCGGCGCCGATGGGTGGAGTTGGATCGGCGTATGTCGATCACGCTTGAGACCGCGACCGTTGCCTCGCTGGACGAGGTCGCCGAGGCGGTCGGGTCCTGGCAGCAGGATGGCGGGCCGGTCCAGCTTCATCCGGGTGACCTTGGGTGGAACTGGAGCCTGGGCGCGGAGCAGCTGGCCGCGGCCGTCCGGGTGTGGCGCCGTGACGGGCAGATCCTGGCCGTTGGCCTCGTCGAGGACGCGGGCTTGATCCGGATGGGCATCGCACCGAGCGTCGATCGCGACGATACGTTCGCCGCGCAGCTTCTGGCCGATCTGTCCGACCCGGCGCGTGGGGTGCTGCCCGCCGGCACCGCGAGCGTCGAGGCCCGGTCCGGCACTGCTTTTCGAGAGCTCCTCGACCGGTGCGGTTGGGTCGCCGACGAGCCGTGGACGCCACTGCGTCGTGACCTCGCCGACAAGGTGGAGGACTGCGGCCTCAGGGTCGAGGTCGTCGACGCGCAGAACGCGCCCGCACGGGTCGCGGTGCAGCGTGCGGTGTTCCCCAACTCGACGTTCACCCTCGAGCGCTGGCACACGATGGCCGCCGCCTCGCCGTACCGTCAGGCCCGGTGCCTGGTCGGGTACGACGCCAACGAGGCCGCAGTCGCCGTGGTGACGGTCTGGTCGGCCGGGCAGGGACGGCCGGGTCTGCTCGAACCACTGGGTGTCCACCGGGATCACCGCGGCCACGGGTACGGCAAGGCCATCTCGCTGGCTGCGGCCGCCGCGCTACGCGAGATGGGAGCGTCCAGCGCGACCGTGTGTACGCCGAGTAGCAACGTCGGCGCTGTGGCGGCGTACGCCTCGGCCGGCTTCCGAAGGCTCCCCGACGTCCCCGACTTCCGCCGTACGAGCTGACCTCGCGAGCCACCAGCAACCGGAAGGGCACAGTCGCACCGAGATGAAGAGCTATCCCCTCCTCAGACGGCCGGGCTGGGGTGACCCTTCCAGTTTGTCCTTACATGCGGGATTTCAGGACGTCGAATTCGCAGCCGGGGGTGGCGGGGTCGAAGCCGTGTTCGATCAGCCAGCGGGCGGCTCGGAGGCTTCGTAGGGACCACCAGGCGCGGATGACGTCGAGGTCGGCGTCGGTGCCGTAGCCGGCGAGGAGGTCGTCGAGGTGCTCCTCGTGGCCGAGCGTGAGGCTGGCTAGGTCGTACATCGCGTCGCCCTGGCTCGCCTCGGACCAGTCGATCACGCCGGTGACCTTGTCGCCGTCGACGAAGACGTGGGTGATCTGCAGGTCCCCGTGCGTGAACACCGGTGTCCACGGCCGGAGTGCGGCCTCGGCGATCTCGCGGTTGCGCGTGACCAGGTCGGCGGGAAGGACGCCGTTCGTGATCAGCCAGTCGCATTCGGCGTCGAGGCGCGATGCGATCTCGTCGACACTCGGGCCGGACCAGGGCGGCAGTGGCGCGTCGTGCAGCGTCCGTACGGCGGCACCCGCCGCGGCCCACGCCGCCGGCGAGGCGGTCGATGGCTCGCCGAGGCGGCCGAGTGCCATCCCCGGGAGGGCGGAGATCGCGAGTACGGGCGGCTTCCGCCACAGCACCTCCGGAGTCGGGACCGGCGCCAAGGCCATCGCCTCGACCTCGACGTCCGTGTTCGTCTGATCACTGTCGATCTTCAGGAACACGTCACCGACGCGCAGAGTCGCGCGCTCGCTATGGGCGACGACGACCTCGACCTCATCCACGCCGGACATTGTCGCGGGGATGACCTCCGACGTCACCGGGATTACGGAATCGTCCGTTCGGGGTGAGTAGCCGCAGGCGCTCATGGGGTGGGATGTGGGGGACAGGCACGCCCGAACGTCCGAAACCGAGTGGAGGCCGGAATGCCAGGTTCAGCCAATGCGCTCGATCACGTCGTGGTCGTGCTGTTCGAGAACCGATCCCTGGACAACGTGCTGGGTCGCTTGTACGGGCCGGGGGACGGCAAGACCTTCGAGGGGGTCATCGGGAAGGAGCTGAGCAACCCGATTCCGGAATGGGCGGAGCACGGCGTCGACCGCAAGGCGGTGCCGTACGGCGTCAGTACCGACCTGGATTCCCCTAACCCGGACTCGGGTGAGGAGTGGTATCACACCAACACGCAGCTGTTCGGTGCGATCGACGACCACAACCGGTTCAAGATCGGCGAGGGTGTGACCGCACCGTGGAACGCGCCGCCGCCGGGTGCGGTTCCGGCCATGGACGGGTTCGTCGCGGACTACATCAGCACGTTCACCGGGGAAGTCGGGCGGCAGCCGACGTATGACGAGTACGCCCAGATCATGACCGGATACACCCCGGAGCAGCTGCCGGTGCTGAGCGGTATCGCGCGGGAGTTCGGGGTGTTCGACCACTGGTTCTCCGAGGTGCCGTCGCAGACGTTCATGAACCGGTCGTTCTGGACGGCGGCGACGTCGTCGGGGCTGGTCGTGAACAGCCCGGCGCGGAAGTGGTTCACGAAGAACGACGCGGAGACGATCTTCGAGCGGCTCGAGCAGCACGGCAGGACCTGGAAGGTCTACGTGATGGAGCCGATGTGCCTGTCGTTCACCGGTGTCATCCACTATCCCCGGCTGAAGGACAGGCTGGCGACGCACTTCGTGCGGTTCTCGGAGTTCGAGAAGGACGCCGCGGCCGGGACCCTGCCCGACTTCTCGCTGATCGAGCCGGACATGATCGCGGGTCACGGCGACTATCACCCGGCGTTCGGCCGGTCGTTCTTCGGCGGCAACGTCGATATCGGGCTCGACCCGTCGTCGGCGATGCTCGGCGGCGAGGCGTTCCTGGAGCGGGTCTTCAACGCCTACCGGTCCGCTACCGCGGAGTCCGGCGCCAACGTCTGGAACACCACCTTGCTGATCGGGTGGGACGAGCCGGGTGGAACGTACGACCACGTGCCCCCGGGTCCGGTCCCGCCGCCCGATCCGGCCGCACCTGCGGGTGAGCTCGGCTTCACGTTCGACCGCTCCGGCTACCGCGTTCCCGCCATCGTCGTGTCGCCGTGGGTCGAGCCGGGCTCGGTGTACAACGAGGAGTACCGGCACACCTCGCTGATCGCGACGCTGCGCAAAACCTGGGACCTCGGTACGCCGTTCACCCAGCGTGATGCCTCCGCGCGCACCTTCGACCATGTGTTCACCCGAGACACCCCGCGCGACCCGCAGACCTGGGCCACCGTCGCGGCCCAGCCGCTGCCTGCCTGGGCGATCGACTACGAGACCCTGGGCAAGGCCCTCGGCTACCTGGGCAAGGACGTCGCCCCCGGCATGATCGAGCACGCCAGACAGCTGGGCGTCGAACTCCCACCGCAACTCGACGACCCTTCCACCGAACTAACACCCCAGCTCATGGTCGAAGTCATCAGAGACGTCGCCTTCCACTACTTCCCCCAACTGGCACCGGCTCATGGTGGGCAGGGGGGTGGATAACTGGTTGCCTGGTGGTGGGGGCTCGCTCAGACTTCGGTCGGGTGGAGGATGCCGAGCTTGAGGTGATGTTGAGGAACGGGCGGTACCCGCGGTCTGCGGGGTACTCGGCTCGGTGGATGGTGGACGGGGGGATGGGGCCGAACCCGGTGTGGCAGGCGGAGGCTTTGAGCGAGCGCATGGTGCTCGAGCCCGGCATGCGGGTACTCGACCTGGGATGTGGCACCGCGCTGAGCTCGATCTTTCTGGCCAAGGAGTTCGGTGTTCAGGTGTGGGCGACCGACCTGTGGGTCAAGCCCGACGAGAACCTGCGCTGCGTGGCCGAGGCGAACGTCGAAGACCAGGTTCACCCGATCTCCGCGGAAGCCCATGCCCTGCCCTTCGCCGACGACTTCTTCGACGCGCTCGTCAGCATCGGCGCCTACCACTACTTCGGCACCGACGACCTCTATCTCGGCTACTACTCGCGCTTCGTGAAACGCGGCGGACAGATCGGCATCGTTCAGCCCGGTCTCGCCGAGGAGTACGAGACGCTTCCCCCGCCACACCTCGAGCCCTACTGGAAGTGGGACTTCTGCGCCTGGCACAGCGCGGCCTGGTGGCGGCGGCACTGGGAGAAGACCGGGCTGGTTACCGTCGAGGTCGCCGATCGACTTCCCGAGGGGTGGCGAGACTGGTTGCAGTGGAACGAGGCCTGCGACCAGGACGCGGGTACGCCGGGACAGGAAGAAGCTCAGATGCTTCGCGCCGACGACGGCCGTACGCTCGGTCTCGCCCGAGTCGTTGCCCGCCGCAACAGCTAGGCGTCGAGGAGTACCTCGTACAGGTAAAGGTCACCGTTGGTGCCGGTACGGCGGAAGCCGGCACGTTCGAGGGTCCGTTGGGAGGCGACGTTGTCCCCGGTGGTGTCCGCGACAACTCGGGACAATCCGTGCTCGGCCGCGACGTTCAGCAGGGCGGTGAGTGCCTCCGCCGCATAGCCGTGACCACGGGCGGACGGGGAGAGACCGTAGCCGACCTCGACACATCCGTCGTTCGGTTGACCCTTGAACCCGATCCCGCCGATGGCCTTCCCGTCTGCGGTCCGGGTGATCCGGTAGTGCCCGAAAGGGCGCTGGTCCCCGTGGGCGGTCGTAGCTTTGAGAAAGGCTGTGACGCCCATGACGTCGCCGTCGAAAGGGAAGTCCTCAGCCCACACATCCCCGGCTCCGGCACGCCGCCCGACGATGCGTTCACCCTCTGCCGCGTCGATGGCGTACAAGCACAGTCGCGGCGTTCGAAGTTCGGTCACGGGCATCAGCGAAGCAGGCCCTCGCCCCTCCGCACAAGCCGATTCCGGGCCCGCGGGGTGCGAGCCGGTGCGTTGGTAGGTTGCGTGGCATGACTGAGCTGGGAGTCGTTGGCTGGCCGCCTGCACCGATCCGGACCGAGCGGCTGGTGCTTCGTGAGCCTGAGGCTCGGGATCGGGCGGCGGTGATCGAGTTGTTGGCCTCGGCGGAGGTGGGCACGTATATCGGCGGGGCTCGGGAGCGTGATGAGCTCGAGGGCGCCATACCTGAGGTGCCTCGGCGGCGCGCTGGTCTGTTCGTGGTTGATCTCGACGGAGCGATGATCGGGACGGTCACGCTTGATCGGCGGGAACCGGAGCGTCCGGGTGACGTTCGTACGGAGGTCGCGCTCGGCTACATGTTCCTGCCGGAGGCTTGGGGATTCGGGTACGCGTTCGAGGCGTGCGCTGCGGCACTCGACTGGTTCGCCGGCGCGCTTCCCGGCGAGGTGGTGGTGCTCTATGCCCAGACCGCCAACGACCGCTCGCTGCGCCTCGCGACGAAACTGGGCTTCACCGAGGTGGACCGCTTCGTGAAGTACGGCGCCGAGCAGTGGCACGGCGAGTGGAAGCCGTCCAGCTGAGATCGTGGATCGACACGGCTGAGAAATTCTGCCGGTAGTGTCGGATCCGGGGTGCGGCGTTCGTTGCAGGGGTGAGAGCGGCCGGAGGTTGCCGTCGGAACAAGGAGTGCTGAGATGACGAGGTACCTGATCTCGTTCGGGAACGGTTCGATGGACCACATTCCCGCGGAGGAGATCCCCGAGGTGGGTCAGGCCGCCCGTGCGGTGATTCAGGAGGCCAAGGACGCCGGCGTGTTCCTTTTCGCGGGTGGGCTGGACTACGGGGACAACGACGTGGAGCACGCCGTGGTGGGCACCGACGGGCTGATCACCGACGGCCCGTACCCGGAGACCAAGGAACTCCTCGGCGGCGTGACGATCGTCGACGTACCCACCCGCGAGGAAGCCTTCCAGTGGGCCGCGAAGATCGCCGTCGCCTGCCGCTGCCCCCAACATGTCCGCAAGTTCATGTACGACCCAGACCTGATCGAATGACCCCACCTTCAGAGGCCCTCTCCCGCCGGGGAGAGGGCCTCTCCCATGAGGGGCGTCCGTAGCCTGTGGCGTTGATCTTGGCGGCCAGGGGACCGAGGTCGGTGGTTAGCTGGGCTGTTTCGGTGGGGGAGAGGGTGGTGTAGGCGGGGGCGGACGTGGTGACCTCCAGCTCCGACCGGCCGTTGCCGGTCTCTCACCATGGCTACGAAACGGGCCCGGCGCCGTCCGACATCTCACCCGGAACTTCCTGTCAGAGGCCGTGTCAGGGCCGTGTCAGGGTCCTGTCTGGGCGGATCGCGATGGTTACTGCATGACAACTTCGGCGATTGCAGTCTCGGGGCTGCGGAAGACCTTCAAGGACAAGACCGTCCTGGACGGTATAGATCTGGATGTTCCGGCGGGCACGGTCTTCTCGCTGCTCGGTCCGAACGGCGCGGGCAAGACGACGACTGTGAACGTGCTGACCACGCTGATCGCGGCCGACGCCGGGTCGGTACGGGTCGCCGGCCACGACGTCGCGACCGAGGCCAAGGCGGTACGCGCGGCCATCGGTGTCACCGGCCAGTTCGCGGCAGTCGACGAACTGCTGACCGGGCAGGAGAACCTCCAGCTGATGGTGGACCTGATCGGTGCGGACCAGCGGGTCGTCACCGAGCTGCTCGAGAGGTTCGACCTGGTGGAGTCGGCCCAGAAGCCGGCGTCGACGTACTCCGGGGGTATGCGCCGGAAGCTCGACCTGGCGATGACCCTGGTCGGCAACCCGCGGATCATCTTCCTGGACGAGCCGACCACCGGGCTGGACCCGCGCAGCCGGCGCACGATGTGGGCGATCATCCGCGAGCTGGTGGCGGATGGCGTCACCATCTTCCTCACCACCCAGTACCTCGACGAGGCCGATCAGCTCGCCGACCGGATCGCGGTCCTCGACCAGGGCCACTTGGTTGCCCAGGGCACCCCGGACGAGCTCAAGCGCCAGATCCCCGGTACGCACGTCCGCCTCCGGTTCAGCACCGTCGACGAGCTCGACGCGGCCGCCGGCCTGTTCGCCGACGCCACGCGGGACGACGAGGCGCTGGCCCTGCGGATCCCCAGCGACGGCGGCACCCGCTCGCTGCGGGCGCTGCTCGACCGGCTCGACGAGTACGCACTCAGCGCCGAGGAGTTCTCGGTGCACACCCCCGACCTCGATGACGTTTTCCTCGCCCTGACGGGCCACTCCACGGAGGTAGTCGCGAAATGAGCAAGAAGTCCCCCTCGATGGTGATGTTGCGCCGCGACTTCACCCACATCGCCCGGAACCCGACCTCGGTGTTCAACGCGGTCCTGATGCCGGTCGTGATGCTGTTCATGTTCGTGTACCTGCTCGGGGACGCGTTCAACGTCGGCGTCGACTACGTCGACTACGCGACACCGGGAATGATGCTGCTGGCCGTCTGCTACGGGCTCGGGGCCACCGCGGTCGCGGCGAACTCCGACATGACGAAGGGCATCATCAACCGGTTCAAGGTCATGGACGTGCCCCGGGGTGCGGTGCTGACCGGCAAGGTCGTCGCCAGTGTGCTGACCAACCTGGTCGCGATCGCGGTCCTCCTCGGAGTGGCCTTCCTGCTGGGGTTCAGCCCGTCGGCGAGCTTCACCGATTGGCTCGGCGTGCTCGGCATCGTCGTACTGCTCGGGTTCGCCACCGCCTGGCTCACGGTCGCGCTGGGCCTGGCGGCGAAGACTCCGGAGACCGCGGGCCTGGCCGCCGTACCGCTGATCATGCTGCCGTTCTTCAGCAGCGCGATCGTCCCGGCGGACAAGATGGGTCAGGGCGTCCGGCAGTTCGCGGAGTACCAGCCCTTCACGCCGATCATCGAGACCCTGCGGGGGTTCCTGAACGGCGCGGTGGACACCAGCGACGCGGTCACCGCCGTGGCCTGGTGCCTCGGGATCGCCCTCGTCGGGTACCTGTGGGCGCGATCCACCTTCACGAAGCGAGCGTGACCTCGGCCAGCTCACTCCAGCTCGTCTCCGCACCCTCTCGAGCCGCCTCGGCGTACCCCGCGTCGCCGAGGCGGCTTCGCGCTGCCTGCTCGATCCGGGCCACGTCCGGATGGGAGCGATCCTGCAGTCCGAGCACCCCGGCACTTGCTCCCAGCAACCGAGCGGCCTGCTCGTACTGGTCGCGGTGCAGGGCAAGATCCGCGACGCCGACGAGTGCCCTCGCGATCAGGGGTGCGTGCCCCGCCTCGGCTGCCGCCTGGAAGGCCGCCGTCCGATGCGTACGGGCGTCGCCGAGATCGTCGGCGAAGTAGCCGAGCAGGTCCTGGGTGTACGCGCGGATGTTCGGCTGCTCCGCCTCGTCGCCCAGCAGCGTGGTCACGACACCGAGTTGCTTGTACGCCTCCTCGGCATCGCCGCTCAAACGAGCGAGCTCCGCCTTCTCGAGGGCCAGTTGAGCCAGCGTGCCCGGCCAGGTGACCCGGTCCGCGAACCGCTGCGCCTCAGCCATCGCCGCCGCGCTGGAGTCCTTGTCGCCCAGCAGCCAGTACAACTGCGCCTGGCGCGCCCGCATCCGGACGACGTCGTCGATGGAGCCGACTTCGGTGACGACTGCGATCGCCTGTTCGTAGTACTCGCACGCGGCGGCGAACTCGCCGCGCACGGTGATCCGGTCCGCCAACTCGGTCAGCGCGAACGAGATCCCGAACCGCTCGCCGAGGGCCCGGAACTCGGCGACGGCCCGCTCGAGGTACGCGTCCGCGTCTCGGCCACCTTCTCCGAGCATGATCCGCATCTTGCCGAGATGGAGCCGGGCCAGCGCGCGGACCCAGGGGTCCTCGCTCTCCAGCAACTGTTCCCACGCGGGCAGGAACGCATCCGGGGCCACCAGCATCTGTTCGAGCGGGACGACCAGTTCCAGCGCCGGATGATGGTGCTGACTGAGCCGGCCGAGCTGGTAGGCCTTGTGGATCCACTCGGCCGCCGCGTATTCGTCGGACGGCCCGGAGCTCACGAACATCGAGATGAGGGCGTACACCGTCGCCCGGATCTCATCGGCCACCTCGCCGGGCGTTTCGGTGGCCGCGCTGATCAGTTCCATGCCCTCGGCCTTGTGCCCGATCAGCCACCAGTACCAGGCGGCCGCCGCGGCGAGCCGCATCGCCGCCTGCGCCTCGCCCGCCGCGACCGCACCCCGCAGCGCGGCACTGATGTTGTCGTGCTCGGCCTGGAGGGTGGCGAGCCATTCCAGCTGCTCGGCGCGGCGAAGATGCGGCTCCGCGGTCTCGGTGAGCTCGGTGAAGTAGGCGAGATGCGCCTGGCGGACCAGGTCCGAGTCTCCCGCTTCCGTCAGCCGCTGCCCGGCGTACTCCTTGATCATGCTGAGCATCCGGTACCGGGGCGCGTCGTCGCTGTCGGCGACCACGAGCGATTTCTCGGTCAGCGCGGTCAGCAACTCGAGCACCTGCCACGACTCGACCGAGTCGCCGACGCAAACCCGCTCGGCCGCCTCCAGGCTCGCACCACCGGAGAACACGGACAGCCTGCGGAGGACTACCCGTTCGGCGTCGGAGAGCAGCGTCCAGCTCCAGTCGATCACCGCTCGTAGTGTTCGTTGCCGGGGCAGCGCCGTCCGGCTCCCGCCGGTCAGCAGGCGGAACACGTCGTCGAGCCGGTCGGCGAGCTGATCGAGGGACATCGTCCGCAACCTGGCCGCGGCCAGCTCGATCGCGAGCGGCATCCCGTCCAGCGCCCGGCAGACCCGGGCCATGGTCGACAACGTGTGGGCGTCGTTCGCGAGATCCTTCCGTACGGCGCTCGCCCGGTCGCGCAACAACTGGACGGCCGGCGAAGACCCCGGGTCGGCATCGTCCTCCGGCAGGGCCAACGGGACGACCCGCCAGAGCGCCTCACCGGTGATGCCGAGCGGTTCCCGGCTGGTCGCGAGGATCCGCAGCCGGCGGCACTCCCCGAGCACCCGATCGGCGAACGCCGCCGCCGACTCGATCACGTGCTCGCAGTTGTCCAGGATCAGCAGCGCCTCGCGCTCGCGGAACGCGGTGATGACCCGGTCCGTCGGCTCCACGTCCGACACCTCGCCGAGCAGCGCATCCCGCAGCCGGAGCGCAGCGAGCGTCGCCTGCGCCACGTCACTGTCCGGGCCGACGGGCGCGAGCTCCACCAACCAGACCCCGTCCGGCAGGTCGCCGAGCAGCGTACTCGCGGTCTCTGTCGCCAGCCTGGTCTTGCCCGCGCCACCCGGTCCGATCAGCGTGGTGAGCCGGTGGTCGGCGATGAGCTCACGGACCGCGGTGATGTCGGCGTCCTTGCCGACGAAGCTGGTCAGCCCGGCGCGCAGGTTGGTCTTCCGGTCCTCGTCCCGCCGTCCCAGCTCGCCCCGCAGCAGGGCGACATGGAGTGCGGACAGTTCGGGTGAGGGGTCGACGCCCAGCGAGTCGGCCAGCGTTTCTCTCGTGCGCTCGTACGCAAGGAGCGCATCGGCGTTGCGACCGGCCGCGACGAGAGCACGCATCAGGGCGGCGACGAGGCGTTCCCGCACCGGGTGCGCGGCCACCAGGTCGGTGAGTTCGGTGACCAGCTCCGCGCCGTGGCCGAGGCTGATCTCCACCTCGAACCGGTCCTCCATGGCCGTCAGGCGCAGCCCTTCGAGCCGGGTGACGGCCGCGTCGTACGCCGTACTGTCCTGCAGGCCGACGTCCTGCATGGCCGCACCGCGCCACAGGGCGAGGGCCTCGCGGAGGCGCCGTACCCGCTGGGAATCGTCGTCGTTGCGGGCCGGACCGACGAGGCGTTCGAACCGGACCGCATCGACGGCGTCGGGGTCCACCACCAGGCGGTAACCGTCCGTCTGGCCCTCCACCACGCCGTCCGGCAGGGCTTTCCGCAGCCGGGAGGCCAGGCGTTGCAGGGCGTTCGCCGCCTCGGCGGGCGGCTGTTCACCCCAGATCCAGTCGATCAGCGTCGCCTTCGGGACCACCCGCCCCGGTTGGAGGGCGAGGGCGACCAACAGCCCGCGCAGCCGGGCGCCCGGTACGTCGGCCAGGACGCCGTCGTCCGTACGTACCTCGAATGAGCCCAGCATCCCGATCTGCACCCGGCCGATTTTGCCACGGCCGATTGGCATCGTTGTCCGGACTGACGCGTCAGGGGCCGGTTTCACCCTGAGGGGGTGACGTTGCCCTGCCTTCTGAAGGACACGATGGGAGCGCCCGGTTCGATCGAAGGCAAGGAGTGGACGAATGACCGCCTTTACGGTGTGGAAGTTCGAGGGTCCGGATGACGCCGCGCACGCCGTCTCGGTGCTCAAGGGCTGTGAGCAGGACGGGCTGGTGAAGATCCTCGACCACGCGGTCGTCAGCTGGCCGAAAGACGCCTCGCAGCCGACCACCAAGCAGTCGCACGAGGAAACCTGGCGGGGGACCGGGTGGGGAGCCTTCTGGGGCGTTCTCCTCGGTGCCCTCTTCTTCGTCCCCCTCGTCGGCGGCGTGGCGGGGGCCGCGATCGGCGCGATCAGCAAGATGACGCAGGACACCGGCATCACCAAGGAGCAGCTGGAGAAGATCCGCACCGAGGTGACCCCGGGGACCTCGGCCCTGTTCGTGGTCACCGAGCAGGGTGATCTCGACCGGGTCGGCGAGCGCTTCCACAACATGCACAGCAAGCTGATCGCCACGAACCTCACCGACGCCGAGCGTCAGGAGCTGCTGGAGACGTTCGGGGGCAGCTGACCGCTAGAAGCGCTGGACGACCATGAAGAGGCTGAGGATCAGGGCGATCGAGGAGAAGACCCAACCGACCGCGGCCGGCGGCTTGCCGCGGCGGTTGCCGATGCACCCGAAAATCGCCAGCGCCAACCCCGGAACGGCGAAGGGGAGAGGGGAGTAGGCCCGCCAGGTAACGGGCTGGCCGGGTGTGCGGTGTTCCTGCTGCCGGTCGACATGGTGGACGACGGGTTCGGTTCGGGCGGACCGTAGCTGATGCAGACTCCACTCGGACAGGGCGGCTCCCGTACGAATCCATCCCTACCAGCCCCACCGGGCCAAACCCGGTGGTGATGTCAGCTCACGGCCTTCTTGATCAGGGTGGCGATCTTCTTCTCGAGGGCGGGGGTCAGGGCGGTGAGGGCGTAGGCGGTGGGCCACATCGGCCCGTCGTCGAGGGTGGCGATGTCGTTGAAGCCGAGGGTTCCGTAGCGGGTCTTGAACTTGCCGGCGGGCTGGAAGAAGCAGAGGACCTTGCCGGCCTTGGCGTAGGCGGGCTGGCCGTACCAGAGCTTCGGGGCGAGCTCGGGCGCGTTGGCCTTGATGATGGCGTGCAGGCGCTCGGCGATCGCGCGGTCGTCGTCGTCCAGCTCGGCGATCTTCTCGAGGACGGCGGCCTCGTCCTCCGCCCGGCCGCGGGAGGCCTTGAGCTCCTTGGCGTGCTCCTTCATCGCGTCGCGTTCCTCGGCCGTGAAGCCGTCGTACGACTTGCGCTGCGAGGTCGTCTTCGCCGTGGTCTTCCGCGTGGTGGCCATCAGAGGTTCCTGTCTGTGTGATCCGGTCTGAACAAGCTCCACGCTAGGCGCCCACCTCCCCCCGGCGCTTCTCGAAAACTGATCGATCCGGTCTTACCGCCGTCGGCTCGGTCTGCTGCCGGGGGCTCGGCTAGGTTGAGGTGGTGTCGAGTTTCGCGCCGTTTCCGGAGGAGTTGACGACTGAGCGGCTGCGGCTGCGTGTCTGGCGTCCGTCGGATGCGGAGGAGTACCGCGCGCTCTGGGTCGAGCGGGATCCGCGGGCGCTCCGCCGGATCGACGCGGACGGGCGTCCGACGGTGGACGAGATCCGCGGGTGGCTTGTCGGCAATCCGCGGGCGGCGGCGGAAGGGCTCGGGTTGCTGCCGATCGAGCTGCGGGACAGCGGTGAGTTCATCGGGTACTGCGGACTGACCGTCGGCCAGGCGTCGTTCGAGGAGCCGGAGATCGCGTACGAGCTCGCCCAGCGGGCCCATGGTCACGGGTACGCCACCGAGGCGGCCCGCGCGGTTGTCGAGGCGGCGGCGCGGACGGGCCGGCGGCGGTTGTGGGCGACGGTGCGGGAGTGGAACGCGGCCTCGTTCCGGGTGCTGGAGAAGCTCGGCTTCTACCACAGCGGGCGGGTGAGCGAGGATCCCGAGCGCGGCGACTCGATCTGGATGACCCGCGTACTCGATCGGCCGTCGGCGTAGCGGCTGCCAACTCACGGTGTGTACGAGACTGGACCCGTGAACCGACAGGATGATCTGGCCGCCGAAGGTGAACCGGAGAGGGAGTTCAACCCCGGGATCGCCGCCCGGTTACCGCGGAAGACCGCTGCCGGGGGCGCGCTGATCCGTGACCGCGCCGGGCGCATCCTCTTCCTCGAACCCACCTACAAACCGACGCTCGACATCCCGGGCGGCATTGCGGAGTACGACGAATCGCCGTACGACGCCTGCCGCCGCGAGGTGAAGGAGGAGATCGGCCTCGACCTCGAGATCGGCCCGCTCCTCGTCGTCGACTGGGTCCCGGCCCTCGGCCCCTGGACCGACGCCCTCGCCTTCGTCTTCGACGGCGGAACCATCGACGCCGACCTCACCCCCGACCCCACCGAGGTCCGCGCCATCCACTTCCTCACCCTCCCCGAGGCAACCCCTCGCCTCCGCCCCTCCATGGCCCGCCGCCTGGCCCTGGCCCACCGAGCCCTCTCCACCCGATCCCCGATCTACGCCGACTTCGGCCGCTGACCGGATCGGGGGTCGGGCTCGATCCGGAAAATAGTAGCCATGTACTTAGTAGCCATGTACTGTATCTGACATGAGCGAGGTCAAAGGAGCGACGCCGGGGCATCTGGTGTGGCGGTTGTCCATGAAGTGGCGGGTGGCGGTGGATCGCGCGTTGGCGCCGGTGGGGTTGACGCATGCGCAGTACGTGATGCTGGCGTCCTTGTACGGGATGGAGCGCGCCGGGCAGGTGCCGAGTCAGCGGGAGCTGGCCGACTACACCGGCCTGGAGGCGCTCTACGTATCCAAGCTGGCCCGCAGCCTCGACGCCGACGGGCTGATCCAGCGCACCCGCGACGCCGTCGACACCCGCACGATGCGCCTCGAGCTGACCGACAAGGGCCGCGAGACGATCCAGCCCGCCATTGCGGAAGTCGGCGCCCTGCTGGACAAGCTGCTCGCGCCGCTCGGCGGTCGCCGCGGTGCGCGCACGAAGGACTTCGTCCGCGACCTCACCGAACTCCTCGACACTCCACTGTGAAGGAATCCGCCATGCCCGAGATCGACATCCTTGACTCGACCATCCACTACGAGGACACCGGCAGCGGTACGCCGATCGTCTTCCTGCACGGCAATCCGGCCTCGTCCCACGTCTGGCGCAACGTCCTGCCGTACGTCGGAAGCGGCCGGCTGCTCGCCCCCGACCTGATCGGCATGGGCCGCTCCGGCAAACCCGACAGCCCCTACCAGTTCGCCGATCACGCCCGCTACCTCGACGTCTGGTTCGACGCGCTCGAGCTCGATCAGGTGATCCTGGTCGGCCACGACTGGGGTGGCGCGCTCGCGTTCGACTGGGCGTCGCGGAACCCGGACCGCGTCCGGGGCATCGCTTTCTTCGAGACCATCATCAAGCCGATGGCCTGGGAGGACCTGAGCCCGCAGGCCCGCGAGCGCTCGCAGTTGATCCGTACGCCGGGCGCCGGCGAGGATCTCGTCCTCGAGCAGAACCTCTTCGTCCGCCAGGCCTTCACCGGCGGTGTCCTGACGCCGGTCGCCGACGACGACCTGCAGACCTACCTGGCGCCGTTCCCGACCCCCGAGTCGCGCCGGCCGATCCTCGCCTGGGCCCGCCAGTTGCCCTTCGGTGGCGATCCGGCCGAGCTCGTTGCCCGGATCAACCAGTACGACGAGTGGCTGGCCGGCAGCACCGACGTACCGAAGCTGCTGATCACGTTCGAGGGCTCGCCCACCTTGCTGATCGGCAAGGAGCTGGCCGAGTGGTGCGCAGCCAATGTCGCCGCACTCGACATCGTCCACGGGGGGGAAGCCGGGCACCACGCGGCGGAGGATCGTCCCAAGGAGATCGGCACCGAGATCTCCGCCTGGGTGGACCGGCACGGCCTGCGCTGACCACGAGCCCCCGGGCCCACGACCGGACCCGGGGGCTCGATCGGGTGGTTGTCAGCCGGCCGCGGCCAGCGCCGTCGGGCGGTACAGGGTCTGACCCGACGTGTCGTCGACGACGGCGACCCGGATGGACTCCGGAGTGGAGTCCTGATGCGGTACGGCGAAGACGGCGGTCGCCGGGCGTCCGTCGTACCTGGCGGTGTAGCTGACGAACCGCCAGTCCCCGTCGTCCCAGTAGTCGTGGATGTCGGACCGCAGCAGCCCGTCGACCGCGCGGTATGCGGGGCTGAGCAGCAGTCGTCGCTGCGTGGCGGCGAGTGGTACACCGTCGGTCGCCGTACCCGCGAGCGGGTGGCTCAGCCGGAGCCGCAATCGACGCAATGGCAGCAGCCAGTACCGATCCAGCTCGGCGGACAGCATGACGAACACGGCGGCCTCGACCACGAGCACCACCGCGGCCGGGCCGGCTGACCACCAGCCGACATCCGCCGTTGTCGCCACCGCAGCTGTTGCTAGCAGCAACAAGGCCCGCCCGATCGCCCGTCGGCCAACGGGTTTCTCCGACTTCCCGACGCAGCCACAGGACGCCTCCGGGACGACGATCCTGGCGTAGATCAGGTAACCGGTGAACCCGAGTGCCAGTGCGGCCGCCGCCACTGCCTCAATTCTCGAGGCCGGTGGAAGCAGCAGAGCCACGGCGATGATGGCCTCGACTCCACCGACGGCACGATAGGCCGCGGTTGCGCGTGATTCGCCGACGAGGCGCGGCAACGCCGTACGACTTGCTTGTTCTGCGTGGGCGAACTTGCCGTACGACGTCCACAGCAGAAGCACGCCGATCAGGAGCGGCTGCGCGGCCGCCACTTGCTGGGCGCCCATGTCAGTTCGACGCGTAGATCGTCGCGATGTCGATCTCGTTGGTCCCCGGTCGCCAGGCGCCGATCACCTGGGCGTGCCGGCCGACCTTGAGCATCGACAGGTCCGACACCGCGGGCGTGCCGTTGTACACCGCCGCGGTCACGCTGGGCTGGACGTGCCCGACGACCTTCTGACCATGATGGTCGAACTGCACCGCGGAACGCCCGATCGAAGTGATGGCCACGGTCAGGTTCACGATGTTGATCCAGACCGACTCGGCGGCCAGGGTGCCGTCCGGCATCAGTACGCCGCGTGCGTACAGACCATCGCCGATCCGGGCCTGGTCGATCGTGGTCGGCCGGAGCTTCCAGACACTCGTCACGCCGGTCAACTGGATCCGGTGCAGCCGGCCGTCGGATCCCTGCACCTGCAGGAGATCCTGGTTGCGGCCCATGATCAGGCCCTCGGCGAAATTCGGGTCCGGTTGTCCCGGTTCGGGGAACTGGCTCGCCGCGGCGAACGCGGTCTCCGGGGCAAGCGAACCCATCGCCGTCGCGGCGACCAGCCCGGTGGCCCCGAGCGCGGCACGGGTGAGCAGGGAACGGCGGTCCATCGTGGATGTCATCTCGGTTCACCTCTCAGCCGACGTCGATCGCAGCGGGAATCAGACCGGCACTCAGACTCGCGATCGCGGAGAACGCGGCCGGAGTCAGGTCGACGATCCGGTTGGAGGCGCACGTCCCACCACAGCAGGCACGTTCACCACAGAACAGGTCGGTCTGCGGACCACAGTCCGCGATCGACGTGACCACCCGTTTGCTGTTGCACAAGTTGGTCGTGGAGTGCTTGAAACCGCACGTACGCCGGGACATCCCGGAGATCCCGCACGTGTCCGGATGGGTGATGGCGTAACACGCGTCCGAGGTGTTCGGCCACGCGTGCTGGAAGTTCCCCGAGTGACAGGTTCCGCAAGCACCACGCCCGGTGCTCGCACAAGGTCCCCATGCGTTTCCGCAACAGAACCACGAGACTTCGCCGTTGAGTCCGGCCATGACAAATCCTCCAGGTCTAGGGGCGGTAAGACCTACTGGATTTCTTTGTACTCCGATCCGGCGAAATCTCCCACCCCTCAAACCCAAACGGAAACTTTTTGCCCAAGAGGACTCGTCCCGGCAGCTCCCGCGATCGACCCTCGCGGCCGGCTACGCGCGCTCCTGCCGTCGCGTGCTGCGCCGGCCGCCCCACCCACCCGTTTGTGCGCTCGCGCTGCTCGCGGGTGTGCTCGCGGTGCTCGCGGGTGGGCTCGCGATGCTCGCCGGTCGACTGCGGGTGGTCACGGGCTGGGGTGAGTCGGGGGTGGGCTGTGGGTGGGTGTGGTTTGTCCCCTCGCGGCCGGCTACGCGCGCTCCTGGCGTCGCGTGCTGCGCCGGCCGCCCCACCCGCCCGGTTTGTGCGCTCGCGTTGCTCGCGGGTGGGCTCGCGGCGCTCGCGGGTGGGCTCGCGATGCTCGCCGGTCGACTGCGGGTGGTCGCGGGCTGACGGATCTGCGGGGTGGGTTGTGGTGTGGGCAACTGTGGTGGGGGAGTTGTGGTGGCGGGGCGACCGGGGCGGAGCGGCGACCGTGGGAGGGGGCCGTGGTGGAGGCGGCGACTGCGGTGGAGGGGGACCGTGGTGGAGGCGGCGACTGCGGTGGGGGTTGTGATGGATGTCGCCACCTCGGATATTGCAGGCTGCCGCACAGCATCACCTCCGGTGCCGGCTGCAACTGGCCAGCGGTACACACCAGCGCAGTCCGCCCAGTAAGCACGCCAGCCCGGGACCACCCGCAGTCGATCGCGAGCGTCGCGAGCGCACCGCGAGCCGTGCGAGCGCACAAAGGGGCGGGTGGGGCAGCCTGCGCAGCACGCGACGCCAGGAGCGCGCGTAGCGGGCTGCGAGGGGCGACTACATTCCCTCTAGCGTTGGAGTCTGTATGCGGTATACGATCGTGCGGAGCGTGTTGGTGTGTGACCTGGTGCACGGTGGGATTCATCGGTACTGGATACACTTGGCGCGTTTGTGGAGGGGAGTATTCCTCTCGGGTCGCGCCGCGGCGGGCCTGACTACGGCAGTGTCGTCATCACGGGAGGCCTGGGCGGCCGAACCGGTGCTGCCGGCCCGGGGTTTCCGGGTGGAAGAGACCTCCGGACCGAGCTGTACGCCGTCGTCCGGAGGATTGTCATGGTCTCTGTCATGTCCCCTGTCGTGTGGGTGCTCACGATCATCGGATTGCTCGCGATCGTCGCGTTCGACCTGATCGTGATTGCCCGGCGCAACCACACCGTGACGATCAAGGACGCGACGCGGTGGGTGCTGTTCTACGTGGGGCTGGCGGGGCTGTTCGCGGTCGGGCTGTTCGTGTTCAGTCCGGGGCAGACCGGCGGTGAGTTCGTCGCGGGGTACATCACCGAGTACAGCCTGAGCGTCGACAACCTGTTCGTCTTCGTCATCATCATGGCGCGGTTCGCCGTACCGAGTCTGGCGCAGGACAAGGTGCTCTACATCGGCATCGTGGTGTCGATGATCCTGCGCGCGGTCTTCATCCTGGCCGGTGCGGCGGCGATCTCGGCGGCCAGCTGGGTGTTCTACATCTTCGGCGCGTTCCTGGTGTACACCGCGGTCCGGCTGGCGCTCGAGGGCGAGAACGACGAGGCCGACTTCCAGGAGAACGTCGTACTGCGCGGGCTGCGCCGGGTCCTGCCGCTGTCGCACGACTACGACGGGTCCAAGCTGACCACCCGGATCGACGGCCGCCGGATGGTGACGCCGCTGGTGATCGTGATCGCCTCGATCGGGATGGCGAACGTGATCTTCGCGCTGGACTCGATCCCGGCGATCTTCGGGCTCACCCAGGACGCCTACATCGTGCTGACCGCGAACGCGTTCGCGCTGATGGGCCTGCGGCAGCTGTACTTCCTGATCGGCGGGCTGCTGGAGCGGATCATCTACCTGAACGTCGGCCTGTCGGTGATCCTGGCCTTCATCGGCGTGAAGCTGATCATCGAGGCGCTGCACGGCTCGCACATCGACGACATCGGCGCGATCCACCTGCCGCACATCGGGATCCTGACGTCGCTCGGGTTCATTGTCGCCACCTTGTTCGTGACGACCGTGGCCAGCCTGATCAAGTCGTCGTACGACCGCCGCAGGGTCGAGGTCAAGATCCGGATCGACGACTGACCCCGCGGCGGTCCGCCTCAGACCGGCTCGGGCTGCTCGGCGCGGGCCGGGCGGAGCCGGAGGTAGAGCACAGGGATCGGCGTCAGGATCAATCCTGAGGTGAGCAGCGCCGCACGGAGGCTGGTGCGGCCCAGCGCGCCCAGCGGCGGGCCGCCGACGACCTGGCCGATGGCGTTGGCCTGCGACACCATCGAGATCACCGTCGCACGGGACTTGGAGTCGACGTGCCGGTTCAGCCAGGCGGACTCGATCGGCCAGGCCAGGGTGCCGGCGATCGTGTTGACCCACATCGCCGCCAGCGCCAGCCAGAGGTGATCGAGCAGCGCGAACGAGATCACGCCGGCCACCTGCAGTGCCGCGAGCAGCGCGAGTACGCCGTTCGGATGCGTAGCGGTCACCCGCTCCGGTGAGACCTTGTTGAGGACGAGCGAGCTGACCAGGGACAGCAGCGTCCCGATCAGGGCCAGCACCGTGAACCAGAACGCGGGGTCCGACGTACCGAAGACGGTCGGGAAGCTGAAGTTCAGGATCTTCACCGACCACAACCGGTCGAAGGCCTCGCTGGACAGCCCGGAGATCAGGCTGATCAGGACCAGCGTTCGTACGACGGGACGCCGCCGGGCAACTCCGAGTCCGTGCTTGAACGTGTCGGCCATCTGCCGGAAGGTCTCGCGCTCCTCCCGCGGCGTCCGGTGGAAGTTCTGCTCGCGCATGAACAGCGCGAGCATCAGGGCGAGCAGGATCATCCCGGCGCCCGACAGGGTCATCGGCAGCGGCAGGCTGATCAGGCCGAGCGCGCCGGCGCACACCGTGCCGGCGATCTTCGCGCCGAGGCTGAACTGCTGGCTGCGGACGAAGACCTTCGCGGCCCGCTCGGTGCCGATCTCGTCGGCGATCCACGCCTGGTCGGCGCCGGAGGTGAAGGTGTAGCCGACACCCCACAGCACCTGGGCGGCGAGGATCGCCAGGAACGCCGGCACCAGTCCTTGGAGCAGGAAGCCGGCGCCGATCAGGGCGAAGCCGATGATGATCGACAGCCGGCGGCTGTACAGGTCGGCGACGATGCCGGTCGGGATCTCGAACAGGAAGCAGGCGAGCTCGAGGACGGTCCCGACGAGGACCATCTGGAGCGGGTCCAGGCCGGCGTCGCGGACGTAGTACACCATGCTGAGCGTGAAGGTCAGCGCGGAGAAGAACGCCCAGGCGCCGTTGTAGGCGTAGTAGGTCCGGGCCGGATCGGCGGACCGGTAGGCAGGCAGAGCCATCGTGGGTTGCTCCCGAAAGTGTGCAGGACGAAGCGCGACCCGAGTAGGTCAAACGCTTGACGTGACGCACGACGGCGGCCCGGCCGGCGGACGGCGGAGGTGCGCTTTCAGGAGCGGGTTTGCATGACGTCCAGGGTAGGGCAGGACCCGGCGCGTCCGCCTCCGAATTTGCAGACCACTGCGGGTGATCAGGAGTACCATCGATAGTGCCTGGCCCGGCCGTTCCCCCGTGATGGTCGGGTCAGGTTTTCGCCGCATTGCGTAAGTAGATCCTTACGCGTAAGGTCCGGCTTACGGGTCGAGGGGGCGGCATGGCGATCGAGGTGGGCGCCGTACTCGCCGCGGTGGCGGACGGGTCACGGCGGCGGATCGTGGCGCGGCTCGCGCAGGGGCCGGCGACGACCGGGCAACTGGCCGAGCTGTTCCCGATCAGCCGGCCCGCCGTTTCGCAGCACCTGAAGATCCTGCAGACCGCCGACGTCGTGCGGACCACGCTGGTCGGCCGCCACCGCTGGCACGAACTGAATCCCGACGCGCTCCACGCACTGGCGCACTGGGCCATCGACGTGGCCGCCCGTCACGAGAAGGCGCCGCCGCTGCGCCGAGGAGATCGACCGTGAGTCAGCCGGTGAGTTACGTCGAGTTCACCATCCCCGACGTCGGCCGAGGCGCCTACATCCTGGACCCCACCGGCCTCCTGCTGGGCCTCCACGGCTACGACGCCTAGAAACCCCTTTCCGGTAGCCCCGGCCTGCACGACGCCCCGGAGGCGGGTTTCTTCAGGTCTTGACATGAGGGGTCCGGGGCGGGTTGACTGCGACATAGTTCACAAGAGAAATAAATTCTGGATCGGTCCGGTGTCGGTGGCTCAGAGCGACCCCGGGCTCGATCGGCGTGTGTCCGGATCCGATGGCTGGCCATCGGATCATTCGGCGTTTCCGCCGGATGGTTGCTGCGGGCAACGCGAAGAATCCCTTGTGGACAAGGGGATCTGAGCGTCTCGGTCACCGTCCGGTATCGACGGGGCCGGAGAGTCTTCCGCTGCCCGTGGTTCTGTGTCATCCTCCGGGATAGCGAAACCCGAGATCCTATCGGATATCGGTTCCACTCCAGCGCGTGAGGGAAAGGATGCGGAGTGAGCGCAACTTTCGAGGTCAAACCGGCGCCGCCGGCACCGGCTCCCCGGGAGGCGGTGAGAACCGCCCGGAAAATCCCCAGGACGAGCCGCCGGACCGCGGCAGGCCGCAGCCTGCGCCGGCACTGGCAGCTCTACCTGTTGGTCGTCGTACCGCTCGCGTACTTCGTCATCTTCAAGTACATCCCGATCAGCAACGCGGTGATCGCGTTCAAGAACTACAGCCCGGTCAAGGGCCCGTGGGGCAGCGAGTGGGTCGGGTTCAAGAACTTCGAACTGTTCTTCCAGAACCCGGTGTTCTGGACCCTGGTGAAGAACACGTTCTTCCTGGCGGCCTACACCGTGCTGGCCAGCTTCCCGATCCCGATCATCCTGGCGATCGCGCTGAACGAGATCCGCAACGGCCGGTTCAAGAAGGTCGTCCAGCTGGTCACGTACGCGCCGTACTTCATCTCCACCGTGGTCGTCGTCTCGATGACGATCCTGGTGCTGTCGCCGCGGCTCGGGTTCGTGAACGACGCGATCGGGCTGTTCGGGGTGCCCGCGGTCGACTTCCTCGGTAAGCCGGACTACTTCCGGCACATCTACGTCTGGTCCGACGTCTGGCAGACCACCGGCTACTCCGCGGTGATCTACCTGGCCGCGCTGGCCGGGATCGACCCGGCGCTGCACGAGTCGGCCCGGATCGACGGGGCCAGCCGGCTGCAGCGGATCCGGCACGTGGACCTGCCCGGGATCATGCCGACCGCGGTGATCATCCTGGTCCTCGGCGTCGGCAACATCATGTCGATCGGGTTCGAGAAGGCCTTCCTGCTGCAGAACCCGCTGAACCTGGCGCAGTCGGAGATCATCGCGACCTACGTCTACAAGACCGGTCTGCTGAACGCCGACTTCAGCATGGCGACCGCGGTCGGGCTGTTCAACTCGGTGATCAACCTCTTCCTCCTGCTCGGCGTGAACTTCGCCGCCAAGCGCATCACCGGAAACGGACTCTGGTCATGAGTATCACGTTGCAAGGCTTCCGGCGTACGACGGGCAACCGGTCGGAGCGCACCACGATCGAAGAGACCACGACCGACAAGATCTTCCTGGTCGGCGTGAAGATCATGCTCTGGATCGCGCTGATCGTCGTCGCGGTCCCCCTGATCTACATCGTCGCCAACTCGTTCAGCAGCGCGTCGGCCGTCAGCGCCGGCCGGGTCCTGCTCTGGCCGGTCGAACCGAGCCTGCAGGCGTACAAGACCGCGTTCGGCGACCCGCAGATCATGCAGGGCTACCTGAACTCGTTCATCTACGCGGTGGGCGGCACGCTGATCAGCGTCACGCTGACGATCGCGATCGCCTACCCGCTGTCGCGGAGCACCTTCTTCGGCCGCAACGTGATCATGAGCCTGCTGATCTTCACCATGCTGTTCTCCGGCGGCCTGATCCCGACCTACCTGGTCGTCCAGGACCTGGGCATGCTGAACACCCGGTGGGCGATGGTGATCCCGAGCGCGATCGGGGTCTGGCAGGTGATCATCGCCCGGACCTTCTTCCGCTCGACCATCCCGGACGAGCTGTACGAGGCGGCCACCATCGACGGGGCCAGCGACCTGCGGTTCCTCTGGTCGATCGTGCTGCCGCTGTCCAAGCCGGTGATCGCGGTGATCGCGCTGATGTACGCGATCTTCCAGTGGAACAGCTACTTCGACGCCCTGGTCTACCTCAAGGACCCGGGTCTCTACCCGCTGCAGATCGTGCTGCGGAACGTCCTGATCCTGAACCAAGTCACCGGTGGCTCGACCACCCAGAACCTGGCCCAGCAGCTCGAACAGCAGCAACTGGCCAACGTCCTCAAGTACGCGCTCATCGTCATCTCGAGTCTGCCCGTACTGATCATCTACCCGTTCGTCGCCCGCCACTTCACCAAGGGCGTGATGGTCGGCGCGGTCAAGGGCTGAGAAGCCCACTTCAGAAGGGAACACCAGAAATGCGCTCATCCGTGAGCAAGGTCGTCGCGCTGGTCGCGGCCGGTGCGCTCGCCCTGGCGGCGTGCAGCTCCGACAAGTCGGCGAAGGGGGCGGCGAACGAGACGACAGCGGACGGCAAGGTCGTCATCGACACGTTCACCCCGGCCGACCAGAACACCAACATGGACACCAACGCGGTGACCAAGATCATCAGCGACAAGTTCAAGATCCAGTTCCGCTGGCAGACCACGACGCTCGACGCCGGGCCGGCCAAGGAGAAGCGGCAGATCTCGCTGGCCAGTGGCGACTACCCGGATCTGTTCTTCCTGATCCCGTGGGTCGACGCGTTCACCCAGGCCGAGGTGCTGAAGCTCGGCCAGCAGGGCGTCGCGGTCCCGCTGGAGGACCTGATCAAGGAGAACGCGCCGAACATCCAGAAGGTGCTGGACTCCAACAAGGAGTACAAGGAGATGTCGACCGCTCCCGACGGTCACATCTACGCGCTGCCGCAGTGGGCGGACTGCTTCCACTGCACCTACCCGGACAAGCTGTGGATCAACAGCACCTGGCTGAAGAAGCTCGGCCTGCAGGTGCCGAAGACCACCGAGGACCTGCGCAAGGTGCTCGAGGCCTTCAAGACCAAGGACCCGAACGGCAACGGCAAGGCCGACGAGATCCCGATGACCACCGACGTCCAGGACAGCAGCCTGATCGCGTACCTGATGAACGCGTTCGCCTACGACCCGGTCGGCGCGAACAACGGCCAGCGTTCGCTGCTCACGCTGAACGGCGACAAGGTCGTGACGCCCGTGACGTCGCCGGAGTGGAAGGAAGGCCTCAAGTACATCGCCTCGCTGTACAAGGAAGGCCTGATCGACCAGGCCGCGTTCACCCAGAACGCGCAGGCGCTGCAGGCCCAGGGCAACAACCCGAAGGCCGTCGTCCTCGGCTCGGTGCCGGTGCTGTGGCCGGGCATCTTCGTCCAGCTCGACTCCAAGGACGGCCGGGACAAGCAGTACGACGCGGTGCCGCCGCTGACCGGCCCGGAGGGCAAGAGCTACACCGGCTACAACCACCCGACCTCCACCGGCTACACCTTCATGCTGACCAACAAGGCCAGCAAGGAGGCCCAGGTCGCGGCGATCAAGATGCTGGACTGGATCTACAGCGACGAGGGCCAGATGATCACCAACATGGGCCCGGAGAACGTCGGCTGGACCAAGCCCGGTCCCGGTGACATCGCGCTCGACGACAGCGTCAAGCCGATGTACAAGCCGAAGCAGGACGCGCCGAAGAACATCAACTGGGGCGCCCTCGGTCAGTACAACAACACGCTCGCGTACCGCAACGCGCAGGTCGTCCCGAAGGACATCTACACCGGCGCCGGCCTCGAGCGGCGGCTGTTCCAGGCCACCAAGCTGTACGAAGGCCACGAGGACAAGTCGCAGTGGTTCCCGCAGACCTCGGTCTGGCCGGACCCCAGCCTGAGCGGTGAGACCGCGACGCTGCAGACCAACCTCAGCAACTACGTGAACCAGAACCAGCTGGCGTTCATCACCGGGTCGAAGAACATCGACACCGACTGGGACGCGTACGTGAAGGGTCTGGACAGCACCGGCATGCCGCGGTACCTCGAGATCCAGCAGCAGGCCTACGACAAGTACAAGTCCGGGAGCAAGTAACCCTCATGTCCCACGAACTGTGGTTCCGCACCCCCGCGCCGGACTGGTTCGAGGCGTTGCCGCTGGGCAACGGTCACCTCGGAGCCAAGGTGTTCGGCCGGGTCGCCGACGAACGGATCGCCCTCAACCTGGACGACGTCTGGTCCGGGGACGGTCCGCGCGAGCTGACCGTGACGGACGGTCCGTCGGTGCTGGCCGACGTACGGCGGTTGTTGCTCGAGGACGGTGATCAGCTGGCGGCGACCGAGCGGACCCGGGCTCTACAGGGTCCGTTGGTGGAGTCGTTCCAGCCGCTCGCCGATCTCCTGATCACCGCGGCCGGGGAACCACAGGAGTACCGCAGGAGTCTGGATCTCCGCACCGGGACCGTCGCCGTCGAGTACTCGATCGACGGCGTACGGTTCCGGCGCGAGACCTACGTGTCCACACCGGACCAGGTGATGGTGTGGACGATCACGGCCGACCGGCCGGGGGCGATCGATCTCGGCCTCGCGCTGGACAGTCAGCACGCGGTCCGTACGGACGTTGCCGACGGCACCTATGGCGTCGTCGGCCACGCCCCGTCGGACCTCACCATCGAGTACCGGCAGAGCCCGGACCCGATCCGCTACGAGGAGGGGCGCGGCATCGGCTTCGGTGTCGCGCTCCGCACGGTGACCGACGGTGCCGTCACGGTCTCCGAGGAGGGTGTCTCGGTCCGTGGCGCCGGCAGCGTGACCGTTCTGGTCGCCGCGGCAAGCACTTTCGAGGGCTGGTCGGTCCCGCCCGGCCGCGATCCGCTGGTGGCGTTGCGCAAGGCAATCAGCCTGCTGGATGCGGTTGCCGTGGACAAGCTTCGCGAGCGCCACGTGGAGGATCATGCGGCGCTCTACGACCGCGCCGAGCTGGCGCTCGGCGAGTCGATCGACCTGCCGACCGACGAGCGGATCAAGGCGGTCGCTGCCGGCGGCAACGATCCGGACCTGGTCGCGCTGATGGTCAACTTCGGCCGCTACCTGCTGATCGCCTCGTCACGGCCGGGGACGCAGGCGGCCAACCTGCAAGGTATCTGGAACCAGGACCGCCGGCCGATGTGGGCGAGCGACTGGACCAACAACATCAACACCCAGATGAACTACTGGCCCGCCGACCTGACCGGTCTGGGGGAGTGCTTCGACCCGCTCACCGATCTGCTCGAAGGCTTGGCGGAGTCGGGCGCGCGGACCGCGCGGATCCTGTACGACGCTCCCGGGTGGGTGTCGCATCACAACGCGGACATCTGGCGCGCGACCTGGCCGGTGGGTGACGGTGGCGACGACCCGGTCTGGTCGATGTGTGCCACCTGCGGAGTCTGGCTGACCGCGCATCTGATGGAGCACTACCGCTTCCAGCAGGACGTGGACTTCTTGCGCGACCGTGCGTACCCGGTGATCGCGGGTGCGGCGGAGTTCGTGCTGTCGATGCTGGTCGAGGATGGTGACGGGACGCTGCAGTTCATCCCGTCGACGGCTCCCGAGCATCACTTCGTTCTGCCGACCGGTGAGAAGGCGTCGGTCGACCTGACGTCGACGTACGACATCTGGCTGATCCGCGAGCTGTTCGCCAACCTGGCCGAAGCGGAAGGCGTTCTGGGGTTGGCCTCCGACCTCGCCGCTCGTGCGACGGCCGCTCGTCTTCGCCTGCCGAAGATCGGTACGACGCCTGACGGCCGGCTGCTCGAATGGCCGACCGACTGGCAGCCGTCCGAGCCTCAGCACCGGCATCAGTCGCACCTCTACGGTCTCTACCCTGGCGCCGAGATCGATCCGACGCGTACGCCGGAATGGGCCGCGGCTGCTCGTGCTTCGCTGGAGCTGAGGACTGATGGAGCGACCAACGGTGGCTGGACGGCCGCATGGCTGGTTGCGCTGTGGGCACGGTTGTTCGAGCCGGAGAAGGCGTCGGCGGCGATCCGCGACTACCTGAGCCGGCTGGTGTCGGACAACCTGCTGCACCGCGACGGCGACATCTTCCAGATCGACGCGAACTTCGGCATGACCGGATGCGTTCCGGAGCTGCTGATCCAGAGTCACACCGACACGATTCGGTTGCTCCCGGCACTACCGGCCGACTGGCCCGACGGCTGGTTCCGCGGGCTGCGGGCACGGGGTGGTCTGAGCTTCGACGTGAGCTGGCGTGGCGGCGTACCGACGGCTGTGACGGTGGTGGCGACGCAGTCCGGTACGTACCGGATCGCGCTGCCGGACCGTGAGCTGGAGGTGGAGCTCGAGGCGGGCCGGAAGGTGGACCTGGTTAGGTCTGCCTAACCAAAGTTGTTGTATCCTCACGTCCGTGAAGATGCGCATCGTCATAGCCGTTACGGCCTCGCTGCTGGTGCTGGCCGGGTGTGGTGGCAAGGACGCCGGGAGCGCCGACACCGGCGTCGGAGACACGGACGTGGCGACCGGTGGGCGGTTGTTCAAGACCGCCGACGAGGACACCGCCAAGCTCGGGTCCGACGCGCAGCCGGGGGCGTTCCCGCGGACGGTGAAGCACGCGCTCGGGGAGACCACGATCGAGAAGAAGCCTTCCCGGGTGGTTGTCCTGGACAGCGGTGAGCTGGATGACGTGCTGGCGCTCGGGATCACGCCCGTCGGGATGGCGACGACCGCGGGACAGGCCGGCGTACCGTCGTACCTGGCGGACAAGGCGCAGGGGATCAAGACCGTCGGCGGGATCAGCGAACTGAACCTCGAGGCGATCGCGGCGCTCAAGCCCGACCTGATCCTGGGCAGCAAGCTGCGCGCCAACGACCTGTACGACAAGCTCAGCGCGATCGCGCCGACCGTGTTCAGCATCCGGCCCGGGTTCCCGTGGAAGGAGAACTTCCTGCTCGTCGCGGACGCCGTCGGCGAGGAGGACAAGGCCACCGGGATCCTCAACGACTACCAGAAGCGTGCCGACGAGGTGAAGTCGAAGGTGCAGGGGACGCCGACGATCTCGCTGGTCCGGTTCCGGCCGGGGGAGATCCGGCTCTACGGGAACCTGTCGTTCATCGGCGTGATCCTGAAGGACATCGGGCTGCCGCGGCCCAAGATCCAGGACGTGCAGGACCTCGCGGTCGAGGTGTCGCAGGAGAACATCGGCAAGGCCGACGGCGACTGGATCTTCTACTCCAGCTACGGCAAGCCGGACACCACCGCCGAGAACACCGTTGTCAACGGCAACCTCTGGAAGGCGCTCCCGGCGGTGAAGAAGGGCCAGGTGGCGCGCGTCGACGACGAGGTCTGGTTCCTGGGCCTCGGCCCGCTCGGAGCCATGGACGTGCTGTCGGATTTGGAGAAGCTGCTGGGTCCGAAGGGCTAGTTTCCTTCCCACGCGTGCTACGCAGGCACTCCTACGTCGCACCTGCTACGCGCGCTCCCACCCACCCGAAGTTTCCCTGCGGGCTATCGCCCGGCCGTTTGCGGGCTGCCGCCCGCGTGTTGCTCTCCTGCGTCGCGCGGTCGGTTGCCGGGTTGGTGCCAGTTCGCAGGTGAGGCTGATGACACCGGCCTGGTGGATCACCCCTGCGCGTTGTTCACCTGGTAGTGGAGGTGGACGACGCCGCTCTCGAAGCGGTGTTCGTCGAGGAACTCCAGCTTGGTGCGGAGTTGGTCGGGTAACGCTCGCTTGCCGCCTCCGACGATGATGGGGGTGAGTAAGAGGTGGAGCTCGTCGACCAGGCCGGTGTTGAGGGCTTGGCTGCCCAGGTTGGCGCCGCCGATGCTCAGGTCGGCTGCTGAGGACTCCTTCAGTTGCTGGACGGCGTCGGGTTCGAAGGTTCGCCAGATGCGGGTCCGGGCGCTGGTGACCGCTTGCAGGGTTCGGGAGTAGACGACCTTCTCGGCGGATCGCCAGATGCCGGCGTAGTCGCGGGTCACCGGGGAGTCGTCGCCGGCGGTCTCCCAGTAGGACATCGTTTCGTACATCCGGCGGCCGTAGAGGTAGGTGCCGATCGGGCGCTCCAACTCGTTGACGAAGGCGTGCACCTCCTCGTCGGGGGCAGCCCACTCGAAGGTTCCGTCGGCGTCCTCGACGTACCCGTCGAGCGACATGATCGCTGAGTAGATCAGCTTGGCCATCTCAAGCTCCGTTCACCGGGAGGAGGCCGCGTTCCGCGAAGCTCGTACCGGGCCATGGACCGACGCTAACCGGGGGAGGGGGCTCAATCGGGGACGCGGCCGCGGTCGGTGACCTCGATGGCCGGGGCGCACCGCCGGACGGCCGCGCACAGGTCGTCGAACGGAAGCGGCCGCCCGAGGATCTCGAACGTACCGGGCCAGGGGCGTGACGGGCCCCAGGCTTTCGAGCTGCGGGGCAACGCGTCGTCGTCGTACCGCAGGACGATCAGGTACGGATGCCAGGATTCGCTCTCGCCGTTGTCGTCGTGGCGCTCGACCCGGCACAGGCCGTGCACCTCGGACCACGGGATCGTCTGCGGCTGCTCGCCACCCAGGTAGATCCCGGCGTCGTCGACCGTCAGCAGGACGTCGTCCGTGTCCGCCTCGCGGCGCTCCTCGTAGGCGGTGACCGCGCCGACCAGGAGCAGGATCGGCAGCCCGACCGCGAAGATCAGCGGCATGCCGCCCCAGGCCAGCCAGACCGCCTCGAGCGGCTCCCGGATCGGGCCGCCCCGGATCGACTGGACCACGATCAGCAGCACCGTGAGCAGGACCATCAATCCGAACAGCAGCGTGCCGAGGTAGAGCGCGGTCTTCGTCGTTCCCAGCCCGCGCCGCTTCACCACGAACGGCTCGGTGCTCTGCACAGACGGCATACCCGCATTGTCGGGTCTGTCCCCACAACGCACCAGATCTCTCACAGACTGCTAATCATTTCGGCCTGATCCGGTCGTCCGGAGGGATGAAATCGGCCTCCTTGACCGGGCACGGACTTTGGTACGGCCCGAGACTCCGCAACAATCGCTCCATGTCGGACCGCCAGACCGCAGTCGCCGCCGCCAAGCCGCCGCGTCCGCGCACCGCCTCACGGCGGCGCCGGAAGGGCAGCATGTGGCGTCGTGGCTGGTTCATCGCCGTCCTCGCGGTCCTGTCCGCGCTGCCGCTGCTGTTCCACCGCTGGGTCCCGAACTCGGTCGGCAATCTCGGCAGCCTGCTCGATACCTTCCTGCCCTGGGTCGGCCTGGCCATACCGGTCCTGGCCGTAGCAGCGCTGGTACGACGCTCCGCCACGGCCGGCGTCGCGCTCCTCGTGCCCCTGGTGGTGTGGGGCCTGATGTTCGGCGACCTGCTGATCCCCGGTAAGGGTGGCGGCGCCTACGACCTGCGTGTTCTGTCTCACAACGTCGACGCGGCCAACCCGGACCCGAAGCAGACCGCGCAGGACCTGCTCGCCGCCGACGCCGATGTGATGGCCCTGGAGGAGATCACCACGGCAGACATGAAGGTCTACAAGGCCGAGTTCGCCAAGACCTATCCCTACGAGGTCTCCCGGGACACGGTCGCTCTGTGGTCGAAGTACCCGGTCGCGCAGAGTGAGTCGGTCGACGTCGGCTTCAAGTGGACGCGTGCACTGCGGGCCGAGGTCAGTACACCCGAGGGAAAGGTCGCGGTGTACGTCGCTCACCTCGCGTCCGTGCGCGTCGGCACCAGTGGTTTCACATCGGACCAGCGCAACGACACCATCAAGGCACTGGGCCGGCAGATCGCCGACGAGAAGCTGGCCGGCGTGATCGTGATGGGCGACTTCAACGGTACGGCGAACGACCGCAGCCTGGCCCCACTGACCGCCGGGCTCCGCTCCGCCCAGGGCGCGGCGGGACAAGGCTTCGGCTTCACCTGGCCGGCCAAGTTCCCGATGGCCCGGATCGACCACATCATGGTGCGCGGGGTCACCCCGACCAAGGCGTGGGTGATGAAGCCCACCGGCAGCGACCACCGGCCGGTGATCGCCGAGTTACGGGTCTGACGCGATCCCCTTGCGGTAGGCGTAGCGGACCGCCTCCGCCCGATGGCGGGCGCCGATCTTGGCGAACGTGTTGTTGATATGCGTCTTCACGGTCGCCTCGCTGATGAACAGCTGCGCGGCGATCTCCTGGTTGCTGAGTCCGCGCGCGATCAAACGCAGTACCTCGGTCTCGCGCGCGGTCAGGCCGTCGTTGCCCGGCGGTTCGGGGGTGAGTCCGGCGATCAAACGCTTGGATACCTCGGGGTCGAACGTGGACTGCCCGGCCGCGGTCGACCGGAGTGCCGCGCCGATCTCGGCCCGGCCCGCGTCCTTGGTGAGGTACCCACGCGCGCCGGCGCGGAGCGCGGTCGCGATCGAGGCGTCATCGGCGTACGTCGTCAGCACGAGTACGGCGACCTCCGGGAAGTCGGCCGTGATCCGCGTGGTCGCCTGGACGCCGTCCAGGACCGGCATCTTCAGATCCATCAGCACGACGTCCACGTTGCCCTGAGCAACGAGCTCGATCGCGTCGGCGCCGTTCGCGGCCGCACCGACAACCTCGATCCCGTCCAGCAGTCCGAGCAGTGCGACCAGCCCTTCCCGGACCACCTGCTGGTCGTCGGCCACGACCACCCGGATGCTGTCATTCATCTGGCACCTCCGCGACCACCAGCCAGTCGTCCCCGTCCGGACCTGCCGTCAGCGTGCCACCGACCAGGGCCAGCCGCTCCCGCATCCCCGCCAGCCCAAACCCTGTTCCGCTCGTCGCTCCCTTGTTCCGCACGGAGACCCGTACGCCGCCGCCGAACCTCAGACCGACGTCGACGGACTGGCCTGCCGCGTGCTTGGCCGCGTTCGTCAGTGCTTCCCGGACGGTGCTGAGTAGCGCCACGGTGATACCGGACTCGGGCCGGCTCGGCGTCCCGCTGATCGTGACCCCGACGTGGGTCCCGTGGTCCTTCTCGTGCTGCTCCGCCAGTGCGGCGATCGCCTGCGGCAGCTCCGGCACCTCATCGGCGCGCAAGGCGGCCACGGCGTTCCGCGCTTCGATCAGCCCTTGGACAGCGAGGCGCCGCGACCGGCGGACGCGTTCGAGAGCGCCCGCGGTGTCACCACGTTCGTCCAGGAGCGCCTCGGCCACCTCGAGTTGGACGCTCAGCGCACCGAGCGAGTGCGCGAGGACGTCGTGCAGGTCGCGGGCGATCCGGCCGCGTTCCTCCAGCGCCGCGGCCCGGGCGTGCTCGCTCTGCGCCAGCCGGGTCTGTTCGAGCAGTTGCTCGGTCTGCCGCGCCTGGACCTCGTACTGCCGCCGGTTCAGCCCGAAGGCGATCAGAACGCCGGTCCACAGCAGCTGACTGAAGTACCAGCTGTCCGGGCGGTCGAACCACCAGGCCGAGACCGCGAACCCCGCCGCGATACCGATGCCGGCGGCAACGATCGGGCGGTTGCCGCGGCGGCCGAAGTCGATCACCGCGATATCGGTGGCCGCGACCAGCACCAGCACCAGCGAGTTCGAGTTCTCGTAGCCGCAGATGAGGGCGTTGCCCACCGCAACGGCCGAGAGCACCGCGAACGCGGCGTACGGGCGCTCGGCCATCAGGAACGAACCGATCAGGAACGCGACCAGGCCGGCGCCGAGCACGATCCTGATCCAGCCGTGGGCCGGATGGGCGGTCGCGAGGACGGCGATCGCGACGCCGCCCGTGAGCACGCGACCGACCCAGCCGCTCTCACCGTGCGGCCGGGTCGGCAGGTACGCCTTCACCTTCACCGGCTGGTGTACTCCTCCGCGTCGCGGTGTGCCTTGGACTGGATGACCAGCGACTGGGTCAGCAGGTTCGCGCCCAGGGAGACCAGCAGCGCACCGCCACCGGAGGCCGGCGCGCCGATCAGGTGCCCCAGTCCCGCCAGCCCGAGCCGGACGACCAGGTAGGCCACCATGATGCCCAGTCCCGGCAACCCGAGCCGGAAGTACACCTTCCCGGCGCGCCGCTCGACCTGGGCGACCCGGCCGGAGGCGACGCCGGCGACCAGCGCGAGGGCGGCTCCGATGACCAGCAGGCCGGTGTCCAGGACGCCGAGCTGCGCGTGCCGGTCGTACAGCTGGTAGACCCCGATCCCCATCATCACCAGCGGGCCGCGCCAGACGTCGGCGTCGGAGTTCTCCAGCTCGGACCAGGACAGCCGCCGGGCCAGTACGGCGACGACGACGGCGATCACGACGAGTGCGTTGGGCAGTGTTCCGAAGCTCATGGCAGCGACGGTAGGACGCGCGGTCCCTGGTCGCGGACCGTCCAGGGGTGGAGATCCGGGTGGAGGAAACACCTGGCGCGGGTCGCCGGGACTGTAGTTGAAAGCAGGAGTAACGTTCAGCAGCGGTATAACCACGAGGCGTCACAACGGCGAACCGGAGGGCCGATGCTTCCGCAAGAATCCATCCTCAGACTGGATGCCACGGCGATCGACTACATCATCATCGCGGTCTACTTCGTCTTCGTGCTCGGCATCGGGTACCTCGCCAAACGCGCGGTCTCGAACAGTCTCGACTTCTTCCTGTCCGGCCGGTCGCTGCCGGCCTGGGTGACCGGCCTGGCGTTCATCTCGGCGAACCTCGGCGCGATCGAGATCATGGGCATGTCCGCGAACGGCGCCCAGTACGGCATGCCGACCGTGCACTACTTCTGGATCGGCGCGATCCCGGCGATGCTGTTCCTCGGCGTCGTGATGATGCCGTTCTACTACGGCTCGAAGGTCCGCAGCGTGCCCGAGTTCATGCTGCGCCGGTTCGGCCGGCCCGCGCACCTGGTGAACGCGATCAGCTTCGCCCTCGCCCAGGTGCTGATCGCGGGCGTGAACCTGTTCCTGCTGGCGACCATCGTGAACGTGCTGCTCGGCTGGCCGATCTGGGTGTCGGTGCTCGCGGCCGCGGCGATCGTGCTCAGCTACATCACCCTGGGCGGCCTGTCCGCGGCGATCTACAACGAGGTACTGCAGTTCTTCGTGATCGTCGCCGCGCTGCTGCCGCTGACGCTGATCGGCCTGCACAAGGTCGGGGGCTGGCAGGGCCTGGTCGACAAGGTCAGCGCCGGGCCGGGTGGCGCGGAGCAAATGAGCGCCTGGCCGGGCAACAACCTGAGCGGGTTCACCTCGGACTTCCTCTCCGTCATCGGCCTGGTCTTCGGTCTCGGCTTCGTGCTGTCGTTCGGCTACTGGACGACCAACTTCGTCGAGGTGCAGCGGGCGATGGCGTCGAAGAACATGTCGGCGGCCCGGCGGACGCCGATCATCGGCTCGTTCCCGAAGATGTTCATCCCGTTCATCGTGATCATCCCGGGCATCATCGCCGCGGTGATCGTGCCCGAGCTGGCCCAGTTCAAGGCCACCGGCAGCGGCGAGGTGGACTACAACGACGCGCTGCTGCTGCTGATGCGCGACCTGCTGCCGAACGGCATGCTCGGCCTGGCCATCACCGGTCTGCTCGCCTCGTTCATGGCCGGGATGGCGGCCAACCTCAGCTCGTTCAACACCGTGATGTCCTACGACATCATCGAGCGGTACGTCATCAAGGACCGGCCGGACGGGTTCTATCTGCGAACCGGCCGCTGGATCACGGTGGGCGGCACCGTGATCGCGATCGGGACGGCGGCGATCGCGTCCGGCTACAGCAACCTGATGGACTACCTGCAGCAGCTGTTCTCGTTCTTCAACGCGCCGCTGTTCGCCACGTTCATCCTCGGTATGTTCTGGAAGCGGATGACCGCGACGGCCGGCTGGATCGGTCTGGTGAGCGGTACGGCGACGGCGGTCCTGGTGTTCATCCTGTCGGAGAACGGCGTGATCAACCTGCCGGGTCAGGGCGCGAGCTTCGTCGGCGCGGGCGCGGCCTTCGTGGTGGACATCCTGGTCAGCGTGCTCGTCAGCCTGGTGACGATACCCAAACGGGAGACCGAGCTGATCGGCCTCGTCTACTCGCTGACGCCCAAGCAACAGCGCACCGAGGTGCCGCAGGAGGGCGACCACGGCTGGTACCGCAAGCCGGTCCTGCTGGCCGGGATCTCGCTGGCCCTCACCGTCGTCCTGAACATCGTCTTCGGCTGACGAAAGAGAACTGATCATGGCTGAGCAGAAGAAGAAGGCCGGAGCGTTCGACATCCGCGTGGTGATCGCCGCGCTGGTCGCGCTGTACGGCGTGGTGCTGACGATCCTCGGGATCATCGCGGACCCCGCGGAGATCGACAAGGCGGACGGGATCAACATCAACCTCTGGGGTGGCCTGGCGATGCTCGTGTTCGCCGCCCTGTTCGTGCTCTGGGCCCGGCTCCGGCCGATCGCCGTACCGGTCGAGAAGCCGGCGGAGGAGTAACCCCTCGGGGACAGTGAGCATGTCCGTTTGACGAACATCGGCGTCCGGCGCGGTCCTGCCGTCCGGGCGCCGATCTTCCTAGGCTCGAAGTACCCGATCAGGAGGAACTTCGAGATGACGATCACCTCTGACAAGCCCGAGCTGTCGACGCTGGCGCGGCAGTATGCCGACGACGGCTTCGTGCTGGTGAAAGGCCTGCTCAGCAAGGAGGAAGCGGCGTACTACCGGCAGCGCAGCCACGACCTGCTGGCCCGGCTGAACCGCCACGACGACCCGACCTGGAAGTCCGCGATGGGGCTGTCCGACGGGGCGACCCGGCTGCAGCACCTGCACGACGCGCAGTTCTACGACGCCGAGTTCTCCAAGCTGCTGGTGGACCCGCGGTTCACCGACGTGGCCGCCGCGGTGATGGGTGTGGACAACGTCCAGCTGCACCACACCAAGCTGTTCGTGAAGCCGCCGGAGAACGGTTCGCCGTTCCCGCTGCACCAGGACTACCCGTTCTTCCCGCACACCTACCACCGGGTCGGTGCGGCGATCTTCCACTTCGACGACGCGCCGGAGGAGAAGGGGTGTGTCCGGGTCATTCCGGGCAGCCACAAGGACGGTCCGCGCGAGCACGACCCGGAGGGCTCGTACCACCTGCCCGACGTACCGTTCGAGTCGGCGACACCGCAGCCGGCCGAGGCGGGCGACGTACTGTTCTTCACCTACCTGACCGTGCACGGGTCCGGGGTGAACGTGAGCGACGAGGCCCGGACGACCTGGCTGATCCAGTACCGCGACCCGGCGGACCCGGTGACGGTGAAGACGCACGACCACTCGCTCGGACAGGGCATGATGCTGCGAGGAGTCGACCCGACCGGCAGGAGTGCTGTTTGAGCCTCGCGGACGTCGCTGCGGCGGACCGCTTCGTCGACCTCGCCGGACTGCTGGAGTCCTGCGAGGTCGACGGCTTCCGTGCGGACTTCCTCAGCTGGGGGCACTACCGCCCGGAGTACTGGCGCAACTACTGGCACAGCCACTCGTTCCACGAGGTCTGCCTCGCGTACGCCGGCGAGGGCCGCTTCAACTCAGGAGCCGTCGAGTACGACGTCCACCCGGGCTCGGTCTTCCTGGCCCGCCCCGGCGACGTGCACGAGATCGAGTCGAGCCGGACCGAGCCGCTGGGCATCGCGTTCTGGGGCTTCACCTTCCGCCCGGGAACGGACGAAGCAGGCTGGTGGTCCGGCCTGACCCGCGCCGACGGTCCCGTCCTGTCCGACCGGACCGGGTTGCTGCCGGCACTCATCGCAGCACTGGCCGCCGAGGCCGCGGCTCCGCTCTCCGGCTACACCACCGCACTGGCGGCTCTCGGCTCCACTCTGGTGCTCGAGACCGCACGAGCCTTCGCCCTCGACGATGACCTCGCCGTGGAACCCGTACGGCGTGACCGGGGTCCACTGGTGGTGGAGGCGATGCAACGGCACCTCCGCGACAACCTGTCCCGGCCGATCACCGTCCGGGACGTGGCAGCGGCTGCCCACCTCTCCGAGCGCCATGCCGAGCGGCTGTTCCAGCAGCAGACCGGTGCGTCGATCATGTCGACCCTGCGCCGGCTGCGGCTGGAACTCGCCGCACAGTTGCTCCTCGATTCCACGCTGACCGTGACCGACGTGGCCCGGTCCTGCGGGTACTCCGACGTACGCCCGTTCTCGACGGCGTTCCGGCGGCACTACGGGCGGACACCGGGGGAGCACCGTCGTACCGGCGGCACGGAGTTCGTCTAGATGTGATGTCCAGGGAGGTTGTCCCGGTCGGCATCGGTGAGCCTGTCTGACAGGTGAAGGCCTCCGGTTGTGAAGTGGAGCTGTCTAAGGA
>NZ_JBVJHF010000009.1:0-492569 GCF_055586945.1 Kribbella sp. NPDC048837 | reverse complement strand
AACCCCAGCCTCCGCAACACCTTCGCCGCCGACCGCGCCGCCGACCCCGGCAACCGCCGCACCTTCGCGATCCGGGTATCGAACGTCGCCACCTCCAGGCGCTTCGGCCGCCCGGTGCCGGGAGCCGTGGCCAGCGCGTGGAGCCACTCGCGGATGCCGACCTCGACCGGCATCACCACCTCGCCCTGCCGCGTGGCGTCCTGCCGGGTCGAGACCCGGCTCATCGAGAACGCGTGCGTCGGGCCCCCGACCACCAGCAGCCGCACATCACCCGGGATGACAGCAGGCGCTTTGAACGCCGGCACGGTCTCGGCCGCAACACTCTCCCGCAGACCGTCGCGGATCGCCCGCGCGATCCGCTCGGTGTTCCCGAACATCGACTCATACACCACCAGTGCACGAACACGCCCGGACATCATCAATCCCTCCGATCAGTTCTCAATACGTCGGCACAACGAACCCGCCCCGCACGGCCGCCCGCCGATGCTCCCGCACCTGCACCCGCTCCGTGGCGGAGTGATGAGGCACGATCGCGACCGGGCAGGTCATCGCGGCCACCGACCGGCGCGCCACCGGATCGGCCGGCAACCGGCCACCGTGCGACCCGACCACGACCAGCCCCACCTCGCCACTCTCATGCACCAGCGCCGCCGCCGGCGGACGACTGCTCAGGAACCGCGTCACCCGCACCCCCGGGAACCGGCTCGTCCACGGCGCCAACGTCTCCGCCAACACCTGATCCGCCCGGCTGATCCAGGAGTGGTCCGGGTCGTCGTCGTTCCAGGCATGCTCGGCCGGCAGCCCCGCGTGCACCACGACCAGATCCGCCTCGCGGCCGGCCGCCAGGGTGAACGCGAACTCCAGCGCCTCCGCCGACAACGCCGTACCATCAATGCCGACGGCAACCCGGCGGCCCAGCAACGACGGCTTCCACGACGCCGGCACCACCACCACCGGGCACCCCGCCCGCCCGGCCAGCGTCAGACTCGCCTGGGTGTTGACCAGACGCTGCGGCCCCCGGCCACGCGTCCGCCCGACCACCAGCATCCGCGCCCTCCGCGCCGCATGCGCCAGCACCCGCAACCGCGACCCCTCACCGGCCACCGCGGCCAGCGCCAACGCATAACCATTGCGATGCCGGATATGCGCCACCGCCGCCCGCAACGCGTCATCGGCCAACTCGGCCGGCGCCTTCGGCGAATACCCCGCCATCACCGGCGAGAACGAACCATGCCCCGAATACGGCGCCACCAGCACCAACTCCGCACCACACCGCAACGCCTCCGCGACCGCATAATCCACGATCCGCAGATTCTCCGCACTCCCGTCAACCTCGACCACCACCGGACCAGTCCGTGTCCAAGTGCTCATCGCTGTCTCACCTTTCCCTCACTTCGAGCCTGCCGCCCCTTCCGCGGCTTCAGCAGGGCCACGCAGGCCCTCCGCCTACGCCGGATGGACCGAGATGCGGAGGACTTTCGACTTGCGGACTATCTCCGTCACGGCTCGAGGTTCCTGGCCGCGGGTTCGGCCAGGGTCCGGCCGGCGGCCCGACCACGAGATCGGCCTCGTGGTCGAGCGAGCCGGGGGTTCTCATCGAGGTACTTCTGGACGTCGCTGACAGTGGTGCTCACCGCAGCCAGGGGTACTTGCGGACGAAGTCCAGGCTGCTCCACCACTTACCCAGACCCCACACGTTGCCCGCAGCAACCAGCGCGAGGACGACGACCGTGATGGCGCCGACGATGTGGTCGTCCAGCACCGGGTTGTTGTCCGGCGGCAGGTACGCCGACCACATCAACACGTACAGCAGCGCGCCGGCACCGGCCGCGATCCGCATCCCGATACCCAGGGTCAACGCCACACCGATCCCGGCCAGACCGATCATGAACAGCGGAGTGACCCACCAGTCACCGACCAGCGACTGGTAGAAGTCGGCCAGCGGCCCGTCGGTGCCCTTGCCCAGGAACCCGGCGGTCGGGTCGCCACCATCGATCCAGCCCTTGCCGGACGGGGTCGCGTAACCGAGGCCGAACAACTTGTCGAAGAAGGCCCACAAGAAGGTGAGCCCGTACACGATCCGCAGTACGGCGAGTGCGCGGCCGGCCATCGGCGTGATGATCGGGAGCTGATCGCCGTCCGGCTCCATCGCGGGTGCCGGCAGGTGGCGCCGGTTCGGCGTGGTGGTCATGATGCGTTCCTTTCACTCGATTCGGACACTTCGATCGTCGGATCTCGCCCGCGCCGCGGTCAGGGCCGTTCTCACCTCACCACCACAAGCCGAACGGCCCCCCGATCCGGGACGTCTGCCGCTGGGACGCGCTCGGCCTCCGGCGCACGCTGAGACCGGAGGCAGTCGATGGCCGAGGAGGTGCCGATGCTGACCGATCAGCTGACGACCGAAACCCTCGGTGTCCTGCTCCACGCAGCCGGCGCCGCGCAGCTCGTGCACATCGCGCCGCAGTGGCGAATCGAGGTGAACGGGCACCTGATCGACGTCTACCTCGATGGTGCGCACCTCCTGCCGGCGGCGGATCCGACCGCGCGCGCCGCGCGCATCTCGGCGGGCGCTGCCGTCTTCAACCTGCGCTGCGCCGCGGCTTCACTCAGCTTCGACAGTTGGGTGAGTCTCTGCCCGTACCCGTACGATCCCGACCTCGTCGCACGGATCGTCGTCGAGTACACCGGCGCACCCGATCAGGAGTTGCGTCAGCTGTACGGCGCGATTCTCTCGCGTCATCTGACCCGGCCTCCGGGCATTCCCGACGAACCCCTCCGAATCGCTCTGGCGCGGGCAGCCGAGATCGAGGACGCGAGGCTCGACTGGCTTCCCGTCTCGTCCGTACCGCGGGCAGTGCTCAGCACTGATCGCGACGACAGCCCCGACCACCTCCGGCTGGGCATCGCCCGCCAGCGTGTGCTGCTCACAGCTGCCAAGCACGACATCCAGGCGACCTGCCTGAACCAGACACTGATGCGCTTCGGCCGCTCCTGCGCGCCGGCGAGAACGGATGCCAGATGAACGCCTTACCGACGAACGACCCGGACCCGCAGCACCCCGCGGTTCCTTCGACCAGTGGTTCAGAAACCCAAGGAAGGTTGATCATGTCGACACAACCCAGTCCGATCGTGGTCGGATACGACGGTTCTCCGGGCAGCCAGGACGCGCTGCGCTGGGCCGCCGCCGAAGCCAGCCGGCAGATGGCACCGCTGCGGATCGTCGAAGCGTTCGAACTCGTCATCGTCTCGCGCCCCACCCCCGGACACGTCGTCCCGCTCGACGCCCTGCGGACCGCCCGGCAGAAAGGACTCGAAGCAGTCGCCGAGACCGTCCGCCTGCAGCATCCCGGACTCCCGGTCGAGACCAGCCTGGTCGGCGGCGGCGCCGTCAAAGCACTGCTCGACGAAGCCGAACACGCCCGGCTCGTCGTCGTGGGATCACGAGGCCTCGGCGGCTGGAGCGGACTCATGGTCGGCTCCGTCGCCTCCCAGGTCACCACCCACGCCCTCTGCCCGGCCGTCGTCATCCCGCACGACCCACGACCCCACGCCCACCAAGGACCAACCGTCGTCGTCGGCGTCGACGGATCCAAAGCCTCCGCCCAGGCGATCGAATTCGCCTTCGACCAGGCCGAGGCCATGCACGCCGACCTGGTCGCGATCCACGCCTGGACCTCGCCGTTCCTCACCTACGCCGACGGCGCCTCCATGCTCCAGTTCGACGAGGACAAGATCCAAGACGAAGCCCGGCTGCTCGTCGCCGAATCCGTCGCCGGCGCCGCCGCCGACCATCCCGACGTGCGATGGACCACCGAACTGGCCAGCGGCTCCGCCGCCCACGCCCTGACCCGCCGCACCGAATCCGCCGACCTGATCGTCGTCGGCTCCCGCGGCCGCGGAGGATTCACCGGCCTCCTGCTCGGCTCCGTCGGCCAAAGCGTCCTGCACCACACCAAGTGCCCCATCGCCATCGTCCGGTGATCACGTCATGACGCAGACCAGAACGCTCGCAGCACAGCCGACCGCCGTTCGGCGAGCCATCCTGGCGCCGGAGCAGCTGATGGACTGGATACCGCGCGCCTGTGCGGAAGTCGCCACCTACCTGCATCACCGCGGCGTCCCGCCGTCTGGCTATCCCTACGCCCGATGGCACCGGTTGCGTCACGACCTCATCGGCGTCGAGGCCGGAGTCCCGGTACCCACACCGATCAGGACCGCCGGCCGCGTCGAGCCGTCGGAACTTCCGCCGGGTCCGGTCCTGGTCGCGTGGCACACCGGCCCGGACGAGAAGATCGCTCTGACCTATCAGGACATCGACACCTGGCTAGAGTCCGCGCGTGCTGAGCCCAACGGCGACAGCTGGGAGGTCTATCACGACCTGCCGACCTTCGACCCCAGCCGGAGACACATCGAGGTCGTCCAGCCGCTCAGCAGGTCCGTGGCCACCGTCTGAGCTGGACAAACAGCCGTGGTCCGCGACCTGGGTCGCGGACCACGGCTTGGTTTCTCCTAGGCGATCCCGGCTTCGGTGAACAGCGCGACCTTCAACGCGCCGGTGTCCGCGGGCCGCGAGAAGACGTCGTACGCGTCCTGCATCTCGTCGAGGCCGAACCGGTGAGTGATCAGCCCGGGCAGCTCCAACCGCCCGGCCGCGAGCATCGACAACAGCCGTGGGGTCGAGAACGTGTCCACCAGACCCGTGGTGATGGTGACGTTCTTGATCCACAGATCCTCCAGATGCAGCGTCGCCGGCGCACCGTGCACCCCGACGTTCGCGACCCTGCCGCCGGGCCGGACGACACGCGCGCACAGCTCGAACGTGGCCGGGATCCCGACCGCCTCGATCGCCACCTCGGCGCCGAGCCCGCCGGTCAGCTCGCGCACCCGCGCCACCACGTCCTCGTCCGGGCCGAGCGCGACATCCGCGCCCCGCTCCAGCGCGGCCTTGCGCCGCGAGTCGGCGGCGTCGACCACGACGATCCGCGACGGGCTGAACAGCTTGCTGGTGGCAATGGCCGCCAGCCCGATCGGACCGGCCCCCACGATCACGACCGTGTCCCCCGGCGAGACCCCGCCATTGAGTACGCCGACCTCGTACGACGTCGGCAAGATGTCGGCCAGCAGCACCGCCTGCTCATCGGTCACGTTGTCCGGCAGCTTGTACACGGACCGATCCGCGAACGGCACCCGGACCTGCTCGGCCTGGGTGCCGTCGATCAGGTGACCCAGGATCCACCCGCCACCACCCAGGCACTGGCCATAGTGACCCTGCCGGCAGTACTCGCACCGGCCGCACGCCGTGATGCACGAGATCAGCACCCGGTCACCGATCGCCACACCACGCACGCCGCCGCCGACAGCGGTCACCGTGCCGACCGCCTCGTGACCCAGGATCCGGCCCGGCTGCACCGTCGGCACATCGCCCTTCAGGATGTGCAGATCGGTCCCGCAGATCGTCACCGCGTCGACCCGCACGATCGCGTCCTCAGGGTCCTGGATTACCGGGTCCGGCACCTCGTGCCAGCTCCGCTGCCCCGGACCGTTGTAGACCAATGCCTTCATCACAGACCTCCCTCTGGCGAGAACTTCCACCTCCGACGATGGCCATCCCCGGCCGCCCCGGCTGCGGCCGAACTACACCTCCGGGCGGGACCTTCGGCCCTCCCGGCAGCAGCCGCCGACGGCTTGACTGGAACTGCGGGAGTACGACCGGGAGGTGATCCCCATGTCAGCCGAAACGCCTGTACTCGTCGGGATCGACGGATCGCGCGACGGCCTGATCGCGCTCGACTGGGCAGCGTCGTACGCCACCCTCCACCACTCGCCGTTGCACGCCGTCTACGTCATGGATGATCGCCCGCAGCAGCCTGCGAGCACTCCACCGATCGAACCGGATGATGGCAGCGAGGTGCTGGAGGACGCACTGCAGGAGCTCGGGCGGATCGGATTCACCTCCGCGTCGTTGGAGGTCCGCCACGGCCACCCGGCCAAGGTTCTGCTCGAGCTGTCCGCGAGCGCCCAGGCCCTCGTCGTCGGCCGCCGCGGCATGGGTGGCTTCGCCGAACTCGTGCTCGGATCGACATCCCAGGCCTGTACGGCGCTCAGCACCGACGTGCCGCTGATCGTCGTACCCGACACCTGGGACCCGACGGCTCCTCCCCATCGGCGCATCGTGGTCGGAGTCGACGGCTCACTCGAAAGCCGGGACGCGCTGCGCTTCGCCTTCGAACTGGCCGACGCGACCGACGCCGCGCTCCGCGGAGTCCACGCCGTCGAGCTGCGCGAGAGCTATCCCGATCCCAACGTCTGGACCGACCCCAGCCGGCCACTCTGGGTCGGCCCGGCCGACGAACTCCTTACGCGAACCCTCGACGAGTGGACGGGCAAGTACCCCGAGGTGGCCGTCCAGCAGCGTGCCGTCGCCGACCATCCGGTCCGGGTGCTCGCGCACGAGTCCGAGCTCGCCGACCTGATCGTCGTCGGAGGACTCGGCCACACCGCGTTCTCCGAGCTGCGGCTGGGATCGGTGGCCCGTGGGCTGCTGCACCACTCGCACTGCCCGGTCGCCGTCATCCACCACGCCTGAGGATTCGTTGCCATGGACACCGTCATCAAAGCCCGGCGACTGACCAAGCGGTACGGCCACCGGACCGCGCTCGACAACCTGGACCTGGACGTCCCGGCCGGCGTCATCCTCGGATATCTCGGACCGAACGGAGCCGGCAAGACCACCACCATTCGTCTGCTGGCCGGGCTGATCCGGCCGACATCCGGGTCGGCGGTCGTCTTCGGGTTCGACGCGAACGACCAGTACGACGTGATCCAGCGGCGGATCGGCTACCTGCCCGGAGACTTCGTCGCCTACCCCGATCTGACCGGCGCGCAGTACCTCGACTACTTCGCCCACCTGTACGGCGGGGTCGACCACGGCCGGATCGAGCTCCTGGCCAAGCGGTTCGACCTCGACCTCGGCGTACGGATCGGCATGTTGTCCCGCGGCAACCGGCAGAAGGTCGGCATCGTCCAGGCGTTCATGCACGAGCCGGACCTGCTCATCCTCGACGAGCCCACGAGCGGGCTCGACCCGCTCATGCAGCGCGAGTTCCGCGACCTGCTCCGCGAGACCCGGGACGCCGGGCGCACCGTCTTCCTCTCCTCGCACGTCCTCTCCGAGGTCGACGCCATCGCCGACACCGTCGCCATCCTCCGGGCCGGCCGACTGGTGACCACACAATCCGTCCAGGCGTTGAGAGACAGCGCCCGCCGCCGGCTGGACCTCACCTTCGCCACTACCCCGCCAGCCGACCGCATCCACGCCGTGGCCGGTGTGCAGCAGCTGACCATCGACGGCCGAACCGCACACGTCGTCGTCACTGGGTCGACCGCGGAGCTGATCAAGACGGTCGCGCCGTACGGCGTCACCAACGTCGTCAGCCACGAGGCCGACCTGGAGTCCGCATTCCTCGACTACTACACCGGCCAGGAGTGAACAGCATGTTCCGCACCGTCTTCCTGAAGTCGATGTACGACGCCCGCCGCGGACTGATCGGATGGTCGATCGCGATCGCGACACTCGTGCTCCTCGAGAGCGCCCTGTGGCCATCGGTCCGCGACACGCCGAACCTGACCGAGCTGTATCAGTCGTTCCCCGAGGAACTGCGCAAGCTCTTCGACCTCGAAGCGATGACCACCGGCGCCGGCTTCCTCAACGCCGAGCTCTTCACGCTGATGCTGCCCGGACTCTTCCTGGTCTACGGCATCGGCCACGGCGCCCGCGCCTTGGCCGGCGAAGAAGAGCGCGGAACCCTCGAACTGCTGCTCGTCACGCCCGTCTCCGGCTTCCGGATCGTCCTCGACAAGGCACTCGCTCTGGCCCTGTCGATCACGATCCTCGGGTTCGCGTTGTTCGCCGCAACGACGCTCGGCAGCTTGATCTTCGGCCTCGGCATCAGCGCACCGGCGGCCGCGAGTGGTGCACTCGCGATCACGTTGCTGGGCACGGAGTACGGCGTACTGGCCCTTGCCGCCGGTGCACTGACCGGACGCCGTTCCACCGCGATCGGCATCGCCGCGGCCGCCGCCACCGCCGCCTACTTCGTCTACGCGATCGGTCTCGTCCTGCCGCGCTTCGAGTCCTGGCAGCCCTACTCCCCCATCCACCAGGCCTTCCACGCCGGCCCACTCGGCGCCGGACTCCAACTCAGCTACCTCTGGCTCCTCGCCGGAACAGCCGCTCTCGTCGCCCTCGCCCTCCCCGCCCTCGACGGCCGCGACATCTCCACCGCCCACGGCAGGTGACAGGGGCGCGTGATGACATCAGCTCCGGTAGCAGGCGTTCCGCTGCCGCGGCAGGCCGGCGAAGGCCGGCTGGATCGTCGGCGACGAGGTCTCACGAACCCTGCGCCCAGCCGGTCCAGCTCGCCTTGGCGCCGGAGTCGCCGATCCTGACCACGTCGTAGACCGCCGCCCCCGCGACCAGGAACGCGACCACCGTCACGACCGCCGTCACGGTGCTCGAGGCCGGGGCGAGATAGGCACGCTTCGCCGACGCCGCGCCGCTGCCTTCCCGTTGCCGCCACCAGACGATCAGGGCCAGAACAGCGACCGCCACGGCGGCGTAGATGGCGGTGTCACCGAGTTCCGCGTGGCGACGGATCAGGGAGTTCGGCTCGAGGTTGTGTTCGAGGAACTCTCCCGCGCTCGTCGTGATCGGTACCAGTACGACGACCAGCACCGCCAGGATCGCGTTCGGACCGGCCAATCGGCGTCTGGCGGCCGGCCAGATCGCGGTCAGTGCGAGCAACGCCGCCGACAACGGAAGCAGTACGACGATGGCGTGGACAAGGAGCACGTGGGCGGGCAGCCCGTTGATGGTGTGCATCAGGTTCCTTCAGGTTGCTCTGATCTGGAGTCGCCACGCTGGCAGACTGTTCTTGGTGCTTTCTTGGACGGCATCAGCCCTGCAGGTGAGCCGCGTCGAGGGCGGACTGCAGCGAGCGGCGGTATCCGTCCGAGGTGAACGTCGCACCCGACACGGTGTCGATCTGCGCGCTCTGGGCGGCGATCGCCTCCCGCTCGAGCTGCGGGAGCGCGAACGCACTGATCTCCCGGTCTCGTCCTCCGGACGACGGATACACGAGTGGGGTCACGGCGACCAGGCGCTGCGAACGGATTGTGATGCGAACCTGCACCGGGCCGTAGCGTGTGCCGGCTGAGGTGCCGTTGACAGTCAGTCCGCCGCTCGCCGGTCCAGTGCTGACAACCCCGGGCTTGGCTGTGATGGCTGTCGGCGAGTCGGTCCGGTTCGTGCTCGTCGGATACAGGAAGAGCAGACCGAGCAGGACTCCGGTGGCTCCGACGACCGCCGCATTGCGCCGCAGCCGCGCCGCGTGGCTCGTCATCGCGCACCGTCGCGATGAGCCAGGTCGAGGGCCGACTGCAGCGACTGCCGGTACCCGTCGGAGGTGAAGGTGGCTCCGGACACGGTGTCGATCCGCGCGCTCTGAGCAGCGAGCGTCTCCTTGTCCAGCTGTGGCACGGCGTAGCTGTTGATCGCGTCGGTCTGCCCGTCGCCACCGGGCTTCGCGAGCGCGTGAGCTCGGGTGATCCGCCCGTTCCGCACGCTGATCCCGACCTGCACCGGCCCGTACTCCGTCTGGACCACAACACCGGCGACAGTCACCGGCACGGACCTCGGGCGGCTTGGCTGAGCCGATGCGCGCGGGGTCGGGCGAGTAGGCACCTGCCTGGGTCGCTCGACCTGAACCGACGACACCACGCCGGCCGTCTGGTGCGGTTGCGCGCTCGCCCGCAGAGCCAGGCCGACGGCCAGCACGGTCGTCGCCGACATGACCAGTTTGGTACCGCGCCTCACGGGCGTACTCCTCTCACCACGAGAACCGCTCCTGATGAAGCTGGCCCGGCGGAAGACCGATCCGGGCGGTCGTCGCGCACACCGCGTCCATCCAGGGATCAGGTCCGCAGACGTAGACGTCGTACCCGCTGATGCCGGGGACGAGGTGCCGCATCGCGTCCTCGTCGGTCCACGCCGCGGCGCTCTCCGGCAGCCAGGACCGCCGGTTGCGGATCCGTCGGCCGAGCAGGTAATGCACGGTGATCCCGCGCAGGCGAGCCAGTTGCTCGAGCTCGCCGTGGAACACCACGTCGTCGGCGTCGTGCGCCCGATAGACGAGGATCGCGTCGCCCGGCTCATAGGCGAGTTCTTCCAGCAGGGCCCGAAGCGGGGTGATGCCGATGCCGCAGGCAAACATCGCGACCTTGCCGGTGACCCGCCGCTCACCGGTGAGCCGGCCGTACGGGCCTTCGATCACGACCTTGGTGCCAGGGCGCAGCCGGGCCAGCCGTCGGCTTCCGTCACCGGCCGCCTTGGCAGTCACCCGCAGGCGATCCGGAGCCGGCGAGGCAGACAACGAGTAGGGGTTTCCCCGCGACCATCCCGGGCCGTCGAGGAACCGGAAGACGAAGTACTGACCGGCCCGGACCGGCATCCGGTGCAGGCCGCGGCCGGCCAGCAACACCGTCACGACGCCGGGGCCCTCGCGGATCACTTCGCGAACCGTCAGTCCGTGCCGGAGCGTTCGCCACAGCGGCAGGGCAACGCGGAAGAGCAGGATCGCGGCGAGCGCCACGGCGTACGCCGACCACCAGTACAGCCGCGCGACCCGCGACGTCGTGAAGTCCGCGCCCGTCCAGATCTCGTGCGGCACGGACAGCCCGACCCCGAGATACGCGTACAGGTGCAACAGGTGCCACGACTCGTACCGCAACGCCCGGCGAGCGACCCGGACCGACGTGACGACGACAACGGTCAACGCGAGGCTTCCCGCGACCGCGAGCAGCATTCCGCCGTACGTCGTGACGACGTCCCACGTCTCACGCACCAGATTGTTGTGATCGCGCAGCGTGTAGCCCCCGAGAACGAGTCCGACGTGGACCATCAGCAGGTTGAACGACCAGAAGCCGACCAGCCGGTGTCTGCGGACCAGTTCGTCCTGACCGTAGCTGCGCTCGATCATCGGCACCCGGGCCATCAGGAACACCTGCACCAGCAACAAGTCCGCGGCCACCAGACCGGACAACCGGCCGAGCGACGTCAGCAGATCGGCCGGCCCGGAGGCGAGCACCTGGACACCACGTCCCGACAACCACAAGACGACGACCACCAGCACGCTGCCCCAGCTCAGGGCACCGATCACGTCGCGCCACCAGACCGGCGTACGAGAAGTCCGCCGCCGCAGCTGCGCACTGCGATGCCGGCTCGTCGCCTGCGCGGGACCGCGGTTCGTCATGCTCCGACGATGCCCGCGGATTCTTAGGCCTTCCTTGGACCGGTTTCCTCGATCGCCGGCAGGACCAGCTCGAACGTCGCGCCGACCTCGCTGGGTGCCAGCCGTAGCTGGCCACCATGACGGTTCGCGACATCGTGGGTGAGCGCGAGACCGAGGCCGTAGTGTGCGCGTCCCGCGCGATGTCCGCCCGTGGCGAACCTGCGCAGGACCCGCTGCGCTTCCTCCGGACCGATCCCCGGGCCGGTGTCGCTGACCGCGAGGATCACCTCCCGCCGCTGCCGTCGTACGGCGATCCGCACCTCGCCGTCGGGTGGTGTGTGGTCGATCGCGTTGTCGACCAGCGCGATCGTCGCGCGCCGGATGGCGCTGGCCGATCCGAGGACCAGCAGGCCGCCGCCATCCCCGTACGAGCGCAGCCGTACGCCGGCCTGCTCGGCATGGGCTGCCGCGCTGTCCGCGACGGTCTCGGCGAGCCGGCCGAGGTCGACTGGTTCATGATCCTCGGCCGCGCGTGGGTCGGCGGCCGCGAGCAGGTCGTCGACGACCGCTCCAAGCCGCTTGGCGTCCTGCACGACACCGTCGGAATCACGCAGTACCTCGTTGCTCGAATCAGCGCGCCGGAGCGCACGGTCGAGGACCTGGGCCCGTGTGCTCAGCAAAGTCAGCGGTGTGCGCAGCTCGTGACCCGCATCGGCCACGAACGCCCGCTGCAGGGTGAGCGCCTGGGCCAACGGACGGACCGCCCGACGGCCGATGAGAACTCCGACCAGCCCGGCGAACACCAGGCCGAGGGCGGACGCGAACCCCATCGCCTGCAGCAGACGGGCTCGCTCCTGATGCGCCGTCGCCAGATCGAGCACGGCCTGTACCGGCTTGCCCTTGATGATCCCGGTGGCGATGCGGTACTCACCTTCGTCGTTCTCCACCGTGGTCAGCCTGACCTGTCCGGTAGCACTGCTACGCATCTCGGCGAGCTCGGGGAGAAGGTCGTCCGGGAGCCCCGGTGTGACCGTCGTACCGGCTGGGCCGGTCATGGCCAGCCACGCACCGGCCGGAGGATCGCCGACGTCATCGGCCGTCGCGACGGCCGACCGGAGCAGATCGTCGCCTGCACCCGCTTGACCGCGAACGACGACAATCGTGACGAGAGCGATCAGAACCAGCATCGCCACCGCGACCAGAGCCGCGACCTGGACGGCGACGCCGCGAGCGGCTCTGCGGACGAGGACCTCGTCACCGATCGGCCGTCCGCTCATGAACTGCCCAACCGGTAGCCGAGGCCGCGCACCGTACTGATCACTCCACGGCCGAGTTTCCGGCGGCAGTAGTGGACGTAGGTGTCCACCACGGTCTCCGACCCGGCGTCGTCGAAGACCCGATCGAGAAGGTCACCACGACTGAAGACGACGCCCGGCCTCGCCGCCAGGAGAGCCAGCAAGGCCGCCTCCCGCTCGGACAGTTCCACCGTGCCTCCGCCCGATCGCCGTACTGTGCGGCTGGCGAGATCCAGCGAACCGCCCGGGATGGCCAGGTGACCGGCGTGATCGAGGTGGCGTCGCAGCAGGGCTCTCAGCCGGGCCAGCAGTTCGGTGAGCTCGAACGGCTTCGCCAGGTAGTCCTCGGCACCGGCGTCCAGTCCTTCGACGCGGTCCTCGGTGCGATTCCGCGCCGACAGCACGAGGATCGGCGTGACGACCCCGCGGCTACGCAGCCTGGCAATCAAGTCCAGACCTTCCACAGCAGGCAAGCCACGGTCGACGATCATCGCCTCGAACGACCGCGTCAACGCCAGGTGCAGTCCGGTCTGGCCATCGCCCGCGAGCGTCACGGCGTACCCCTCGTCGGCGAGCACCCGGTCGAGCAGTCCGGCCAGATCGGCATCGTCCTCGATCAGCAGGATCCGATTCATCGCGGTCATTCTGCCGTCGACCCACCCGTGGGCCAGCCGGGTGTCGCGAACAGGGTTCCGTCGGCAACGATGCCCAGGCCGTCGTAGCCGGGCAGCGCGTCGAGCACCGCCGGCCATTCCTCTCCCGCCACGAACGCCGCGGTCGCGAGGACATCGGCGTACTCCAGCGACGGGCCGGTCACCGACACCGACAGCCATCGGGACATCACCGGTCTCCCGGTCGATGGGTTGTACAAGTGCGCGCCTCTGGCCGCGGTTCCACTCGTCGCCACCGCTCCACCGGTCCGGGCCACACCTGCCACCACCCGCCCGGGATCGCGCGGGTCCTGGATCCCGACCGTGAACGGACGGTTGCTCGGGCACAGCACCAGCACGTCGCCTCCGGCGTTCAGGCACCAGTCCAGGTCGGGGACGCCCCGCAAGCGTTCGCCGGCCCGCTCGACCGCCCAGCCCTTCACCAGCCCCGACGGATCCCATCCGCCACCGGGCTGCTCCGGATCGAACAGCCCTCCGGTCAGGTGACGGGCGCGATCGCACCGCCCGGCCACCTCACGCACCACCGGATCCACGTCGTCCCAACCCACCTCCCCGCGCGCCAGCAGACTGACCGCGCTGTCGGGCTTGTACGGCGAGAACACCCGATCGGCCTCGACCAGCTCCGCGAAGACCTCCCGCACCGCCGCGTCCGCCCGTGCCGACCCCGCCTCATCACCGCGGGCGAGCACGCTGATCGGCAGACCCATGATCTGCTCGACCCAGCTCCGCCTCGACACCATGCCGCAACGGTACGACGCAACGCTCACCGAACAGCCCGCCGGTGCCGCCGGCGCCGGATCAGGCGCCAGAGTTCGTCCGTGCCCCAGACGACGACGGGGAAGGCGAGCAGCGGCAGCAGGTAGGGCGCCGGTGGGACGGCCATGCCGAAGATCGACGCCAACGGTGGTACGGCGATGATCGCTGCCGCGAAGACGATCTCGAAGAGGATGCCCCAGAGGAGAAGGTGGTTCGACAGGACGCCGATCGATCGCAGTGACGCGTACTGGGTCCGGGCCGCGAAAGCGGTGCCGACCTGGCAGGCGACGATCCCGAGGAACGACATCGTGGTCGCCTGCAGCCAGAGGTGGTGGAAGGGATCGCCGGTGCCGGTCGGGTCGCCGGGGCGCCAGCCGCCGGCCAGCAGAGTCCAGAGGAAGCCTCCGACCACGAGCAGTGCCGACAGGCCGCCCAGGAGCCCCCAGGCTCGGGCCAGCATCGTCGCGTTGATCACGCTGTCGTTGCGGCGTCGCGGTGGGCGATCCATCAGTCCGGGCTCGGCGGGCTCACGTCCGAGGGCGAGGGCCGGGAGCGTCTCGGTGCCGAGGTCGATCGCCAAGATCTGCAGCACCGTCAGTGGCAGCGGGACCCGGCCACCGGACAGGGCGTAGATCAGGAACGGGACGACCTCCGGAGTCGCGTGGGCGAAGATGTAGACGATGAACTTCCGGACGTTGTCGTACACCCGGCGGCCCGACTCCACCGCGGTGACGATGCTGGCGAAGTTGTCGTCGGTCAGCACCATCGTGGCCGCCTCCCGCGCGACATCGGTGCCGGAGGCACCCATCGCGACGCCGATGTCCGCCCGGCGCAGCGCGGGCGCGTCGTTCACGCCGTCTCCCGTCATCGCGACCACGTGGCCCCGAGCCCGCAGCGCATCCGCGATCCGCAGCTTCGCCTCGGGGGAACTGCGGGCGAAGACCAACTCCTTGCCCGCCTCGAGCAGGCGGTCCAGCTCGGCCTCGCTCATCAGATCCAGCTCAGCGCCGGTCACGACCGTCACACCGTCATGGGTGATACCGACCTGGCGCGCGATCTCGGCCGCGGTCAGGCCGTTGTCCCCGGTGACGACGATCAGCCGGATGCCGGCCGCCTGACAACGCCGTACGGCGGCGGCCACCTCGGGCCGCGGCGGATCGAGCATCGCCACGACCCCCAGGAACACCAGGTCGCGTTCTGCCGCGGCCCGTGCCGACGGCACGGCGGCCGGATCGACAGCACGGTCCGCGACGCCGATCAGCCGCAGACCGCGGCCTTCGAACCCCGCGAACGTCCGGGCGAACTCGTCCCGGGAAGCATCGGTCAGGGCTTCGGTCCCGGACGCGGTCACGAAGGACGTCGACCGGGCCAGCACCTCCTCGGGCGCGCCCTTCACATGAACGGCCACCGTGTCGCCGTCACGGTCGACGGTCGACATCAACCGCACCGCTGGATCGAACGCGAACTGCGCGATCCGCCGCGACGCCCGCGACTCGAGATCCACCTCGGCACCGAGCTCGGCCGCCGCCCGCAGCAGGCCGACTTCGGTCGGGTCGCCGCTGTCAGCACCCGTCGAAGCGTGGGAAGCGTTGGAACACAGGGCAAGCGCCTCGGCCAGCCGCCGGACCTCGACTGCGCTGCCCGGTTGCAGGGCGACCGGACCCGACGGTGTCCACACGTCTGTCACGTGCATCCGGTTCTGCGTCAGCGTGCCGGTCTTGTCAGTGCAGATCACGGTCGTCGAGCCGAGCGTCTCCACCGCGGACAGCCGCTTCACCACCGCACCGGCCCGAGCCAGGATCCGTACGCCGACCGCCAGGGCCAGCGTGATCGTCGGGAGCAGCCCCTCCGGGACGTTCGCCACCAGCAGGCCGATGGCGAAGTTGAGTGCGTCCGGCAACGACAGGCCGGCGACGGTCACCCCGAGGAGCAGGAAGAACACCCCCGCGCCGATCGCGACCGCGGCGATCAGCCACGCCACCCGCTTGACCTGCCGCTCCAGCGGGCTGTCCTCCCGGGTGACCCGCTGCGACATGGCGGCGATCCGGCCCAGCTCGGTGTGCATCCCGGTCGCGAACACGACCCCACGCGCTTCTCCCGCCGTGCAGTTCGTGCCGCTGAACACGAGATCACCGGCATCCAGAAGATTGCCCGACACGTCGGTCAGCTCGGCCGAGCGGATCACCGGCACCGACTCGCCGGTCAGCGTCGAGTTGTCGATCTCGACCGCCCCGGTCACCAGCCGGACGTCCGCGGAGATCCGGTTGCCCTCGGCAAGCACAACGACGTCACCCGGCACCAGGGTGCGCGCCTCGAGGCTCTTGGTGACCCCATCGCGGACCACCGACGTCTGAACGGGCAGATAGGCCGCCAGCGCCTCCACCGCGCGCTCTGCCTGGCGCTCCTGCGCGAACGCGAGGCCGGCGTTCAGCAGGATCACGACGACGATCGCCGCCGCGAGGACGCCCGTACCTCCGATCGCCGCGAGCACGGCCGCGAGCCACAGCAACAAGGCCAGCGGGTGGGTGAGCTGCCGGACCAGCTCACCCACCCAGCCACTACCCGGTCGCCGGGTGAGTTCGTTCGGCCCGTAGGCCTCCAACCGGCGCCGTGCCTCCCGCTCCGTCAGGCCGTCCGGTGTCGTGCGCAGATCGCGGAACAACCGATCGGCCGGCTCCCGCGGGTCGCTGGTCAGCCCCGTCGCCGGCATTCTGTCGCGGTCACCGGCCCGCGCTCCTAGTAGAACGGGCCGGCTGTGCCGGCGGCGGGGGCGGTGTCGTCGAACGCCCAGGTCAGATCGTTGCTGACACCGACGACACCGTCGACGCCCGCGATGAGTGTCTCGGCGAACGCGACGGTGCTGCGCTTCGCGACCTGGCCGACGAGATGAACCACGCCTTCGCGCACGGTCACCTGGACGGCGAACGGGTCGTCCCACAGACCGCGGTCGACGACGTCACGCCGTACCCGGGCAAGAATCTCCCGGTCAGGCGCGAGGAAGGCGCTGAGCAGATCCGAGCGCGTCACGATGCCGGTGAGCTCGTCACCGTTCATCACGACCAGGCGAGTGATCCGGCGGGCTACCATCAGCCGCGCGGCCTCGTCCAGCGTGCAGCCGCCGTCCACGGTGACCGCGGGGCTGGTCATCAGCACTCCGGCTGTCAACGCGCCGGCCTTGATTCGGGCCTTCCGATGGAACCAGCGCTTGCTGGACCGCTGGAATTCCTCCTTGCGCAGCAGGTCCGTCTCGGAGACGACGCCGGCCACGCCGCCGTACGCACTGCGCACCGGGACGGCACTGATGTGGTGTTCCGCCAAAGTTGCGGCGACTGCCTTGAACGTCGTGTCCTCAGCGACGGTGACGACGTCGGTCGTCATCACGTCGGCAACTGTCAACAGGTGGCGCATCACGACTCCTTGTGCCGGCCTATCACCGAGATGTATTTGTTCATCGGACTGTTCGCCTCAGTGACTCGGGTGCTGGACGAGGATTTCCTTCAGCCCGTCGACGAAGCCCAGCGATTCGTCGTAGCCGCGCTGCCAGACGTTCCGGCCGAAGATCAGGCCCAGGCCACCGGCGTCCATCGCCTGCTCGGCCTTGCGGTACATCGCGTCGTCGCCCGCCTTCGATCCGCCGGACACGAGGACCAGCGTGCGGTTCGCGGACCGCACCACCGCGTCGATCGCCTGCTGTGGGGTGAAGATCTCCTCGTAGGGCGGTTTGACGTTGTCGCGCTTGTCCGGATGCGGGAAGTTCACCTTCACCACGTCGGCGCCGAGCTCACTCGCAACCCGGGCGGCGTAGTCGACCGCGTAGAACGAGTCCTTGCCGCCCTTCGCCTCGATCGCCGCTCCGCGTGGGTACGCCCACACGATCAACGGCATCCCGAGCCGCTCGGCGTCGGTCCGGATCCGCCGGTACTGCGCGAAGTCCGCCTCCTGCGCGGGCGAGCCGACGTACAGGGTGTATCCGACCGCGTCGGCACCGAGCCGCACCGCGTCCTCGACACTCGCGTGCACCGGCGACAGGGCCGCGCCGTCCGACGGGATGTCGGTCTTGCCGTTCAGCTTGAGGATCAGCGGGATCTCACCGGCGTAGTCCCAGAAGAACTTCTCCGCCAGCCCTATCTGGAGCACGATCCCGTTGAACTCGCCCGTGATCGCCAGCTTGACGATGTACGCCGGATCGGAGGCCTGCGGATTCGCGAAGAAGTCCCGCGGCCCGTGCTCGAGCCCCTGGTCGTACGGCAGCAACAACGCCGTGCCGTTCCGCAACCCGTGGTCGAACAGGATCCGCCGCAGCCGCGTCTTCTTTCCCGTGGTCAACCCGAGCTCACTCAAGGACGCTCGCGTCTGCATGACGATCCACCTCCCGGTCGAGCCGTGGGACCCCCTGTCCCGGCTCACTTCCAATCTCGTCCGGCCGGCCCCGCCTCGGCAGAGCCGTCCGGCCCGCATCCGCGGGACCTACGACGACGCTCAGTCGGCCAGGCGGATCGCCGTGACGGCGAAGGCCTCGACACCCTGGTAGTGACCTCCCGTCGAGGCCGCGATCACCAGGACCGGATCGGTCGCGGCCCGGAACGTCACGCGTGCAGACCACGGCTGGTTCTCGCCGCCCGCCGCGACACAACAGAAAGTGCCGAGCGGATCAGCCGACGACGCCTGCCGCACGTCGACGCGGATGGCCTCGTCGACACCGGTGATCCGCCCACCGACCACCAGCGGCGACGGCGCCACCGCACCGTAGCGCGGCTGGGTCAGCGTCAGGCTGGAGTCCCGCGTTCCGACGACCTCCCACGGCGCGTCGTCGCCCTGGCCCAGCCGGGCGAGGTGGACAACGGCCGCGACGGATGGCGGGTTCTTGTCGGCTCGATAGCCCACTGACACGAAGGCATCATCACCGCGAACGGATCGCGACACGACCAGATCGATCTCGTCGAACCCCAGGAACCCACGGGTGAAGGACAGCGCGGTGAGTGCGGGATCGAGGTGCCAAGGCTGCGAGCCGCTGCTGCGGTACGCCTCCTGCCACTCGGCCGCGCGGGCCTCCGAGGTGAACGGCCACAACGCCTGGTAACGGAAGATCCGGCGGTTCGGGACGGTGGTCGTTGGACTGGACGACGGCGTCCTGGTCACCGTCACGGTCGGAACGGGCTGCGTGACAGTGGCGCCGGGCACCGGAGTCGTGCCGGTCGGCTCGTCGACGTCGTGCAGTACGACGACCGTCAGGACTGCGAGCGCGATGATCGCCAGGCTCGCTACCGCGATCGCCCAACGGGCGCGCGTCCCCGGGCCATTCATGGCCTCCCCCTGGTGGCTGTGAGGACAGCTGCCGCGACCAGCACCCCGCCGACTCCCAGCAGTACCAGCGGTGGCGCGAGCTCGCCCGGGAACCACTCGGTGATCACCGACGGCAGGATGTTGAGCGCACCAAGGGCGCCGACCCCGAGGAGCAGCAGATCGCGGAACAGCACGGCCAGGACAACGATCGCCGCGACGGTGCACAGCGCGAGCACCATGCCGGCATCGGTGGGGAGCGTGATGGCCGCCCCGACGAGCGTGCCCACCGCGCTGGCAGCGAAGACCAGACGCCGAGGCTTCAGCAGGCCGCGCCAGCCGAGCAGGAACCACACCACGCCAAGCGCCCAGACCGGCAGTCCGAGGATGTTCGAGCCGTCGGTCGCCTGCGCAACCGCCGCGGCCGCGGCAACTGTCAAGGCGATGAAGAACATGGCCTGCTGCGCGAAGATCCGTAGCCGCCACCAGAGGACGGCCGCAAGCGCGGCTGCTCCCCAGCTGGAGACGAGCAGGATGTCATCGCCGCGCAACCCGAGAACGAGCTCGGCGAGCAAAGCCAGGAACGCCGCGGAGGCTGCTGTTGCGAGCAGCCAGAGCACAGACCGAAGGCGAACACTCGTGGCTCCCAGGTGACGCGGCACAGCCAGCCCGGCCGTCAGGAGGAGCGCCGCTGATCCACCGACCACACCGAGTTGAGCGACGTCTGACAACACCCCCCAGTACTGCGCGGCGAGAAGTACGCCGGCGACCAGAACGATCACACCACCGAGGTAGGCGAGCGCCTCGATCATCAGCGAGGTCCGGTCGTGCGACGGCCGGGCAACGATCGGCGCGTCAGCAGACGGCACCGGCTGGACAGGCGCCCGCTGCGCCGGCACCAGGGCGAGGTCGGCGCGCATCCGCTGGGCCTGAGCCTCGGTGATCAGCCCGTCGCCCACCCAGCGGTCGATCAGTTCCGGCCCGAGCGGCCGGTAGTCAGTCGATCGCCTCATACCTTCACTCTTCACTCCCGCAGCAACGGCGGGCAGGGCCGAACGGCCCCCTGGCGAGAGCCTGACGGACCTGCTCGTCACATCTCGGACCGCGAGGCCACGGAGCGTCAGAAGCGGTCGCGGATCATCGTGATGGCTCCGCTGGGGCATTCGGCGGCGCAGAGGCCGCAGCCCTTGCAGAAGTCCAGGTCGATCTCGTAGCCCTTGCCGGGGCCGAGCTTGATGATCGCGTTGTCCGGGCAGACGCCGAAGCAGTTGTCGCACTCGAGGCAGTTGCCGCAGGACAGGCACCGTCTCGCCTCGAAGAGCGCGTTCTCGGCGGTCAGTCCACCGGTCACCTCGTCGAAGGTCGAGATCCGCCGCGCGACATCCAGCTGGGGCCGCATCGTCGCCGCCGCGTCCGCGTAGTACCACGTGTTCAGCCGGTCGTAGGTCGCGAGTTCGGGGCGGTCCGGGTGATCGTACGTCGTGCTCCGCAACCAGGCATCGATGTTCCGGGCGGCCTGCTTACCGTGGCCGACGGCAACCGTGACCGTGCGCTCACCCGGGACCATGTCGCCGCCGGCGAACAGCCCGGTGTGGCCGGTCATCATCCGGGCGTCGACTTCGACCACACCGTCGGTGATCCGCACGTCGTCGAGATCCCGGACGAGGGAGAGCTCCGCCTGCTGGCCGAGCGCGAGCACCACCGAGTCCGCACCGAGTTCCTCGAACTCACCGGTCGGCTGCGGGAAGCCGGTCTCGTCCAGCCGCATCTTCTCGATCCGCACCCGGTCCTCGCCGGCGTAGACGATCGTCGACAGCCAGCGCATCCGGACACCTTCCTCGAGCGCCTCCTGAACCTCGATGTCGTGAGCGGGCATCCGGTCGCGCGTACGCCGGTAGACCACCACCGCATCACTGGCCCCGAGCCGGCGCGCCGTGCGCGCGACGTCCATCGCGGTGTTGCCGCCGCCGTACACCGCGACGCGGCGGCCGAGCAGTGGTTGCTCGCCCTTCTCCAGGTCTGCCAGGAGCGACACCGCGTCGACGATGCGTGCCGAGTCGCCGGCCGGAATGTCGGCACGACGGCCGACGTGCGCCCCGACAGCCAGGAAGACGGCGTCGAACCCGGCGAGCTCCGCGGTCAGATCGGTGACCGGCGTGCTCAGCTCGAGCCGTACGCCGAGGTCGGCGATCCGCTGGATCTCGGCGTCCACCACGGCCCGCGGCAGCCGGTACGACGGGATGCCGTAGCGCATCATGCCCCCGGCGTCCGGCGAGTCGTCCCGGATCGTGACCTCGTGGCCCCGCAACGCCAGGTGGTACGCCGCGGACAGTCCGGACGGACCTGCGCCCACGACCAGCACCCGCTTGCCACTGGACGGCGCCTCGACCGCGATCGACCAGCCCTGCTTGATCGCTTCGTCACCCAGGAACCGCTCGACCGAGTTGATACCGACCGGCTCGTCCAAGGTGGCGCGGTTGCACGCGGTCTCACAGGGCCGGTAGCAGACCCGGCCCATCACCGCGGGGAACGGGTTGTCGACCATGATCTGCCGCCAGGCAGCCTCGTAGTGGCCCTCCTCGGCGTGCGACAGCCATTCCTGGACGTTCTCGCCGGCCGGGCACGCGTCGTTGCACGGTGGCATCCGGTCGAGGTACACCGGCTGCTCGGTCCGCCAGGAGCCGGTCTTGTTCGCCAGGCTCGATCCCACGTCCAGGGTGATGGCGAACGGCAACGGTCCGTGCTTGTCGGCCTCGGGCATCTAACTCACCTCGTCCGGTTCGGTCAGGCCGAAGATGCGGATGTTGCGGTCCGCCTCGGCCTGGATCCTGTTGATCAGGTCCTCGCGCGGGGTGTCTCCGAACAAGTGCGCGAAGCGTCCTTGCGGCCGCAGGTAGTCGGTGACCGGTAGGAGCCTGCGGATCTTCGTCGCGTCGGACACCACACCGTCGACCGCCTCGAAGACCGGGAAGATGCCGGTCTCCGTGGCCAGTCGGGCGATGCGGATCGTCTCGTCGGAGGCTGTCCGCCAGCCCAGCGGGCACGGCACCAGCACGTGCAGGTAGCGCGCACCGTGGAACTCCATCGCACGACTCGCCTTGTATTCGAGGTCGCGCAGATCCGCGACGGTCGCGGTGGCGACGTACGGGATGCGGTGCGCCATCGCGATCTCCGGCAGGTTCTTGCCCTGACCGAACGAATTGCCCGCAGGGGTCGTCGTGGTCGCGGCACCGTGCGGCGTCGCACCTGACCGCTGGACGCCGGTGTTCATGTAGCCGCCGTTGTCGTAGCAGATGAACAGCACGTCGTCGTTGCGCTCGAACATGCCGGACAAGCAGGCCAGACCGATGTCGACCGTTCCTCCGTCACCACCTTGACCGACGACGCGTACGTCGGTCCGGCCCTTCGCCTTGAGCGCGGCCGCCACACCGGTCGCCACGGCAGGTGCGTTGCCGAAGAGCGAGTGCAACCAGGGAATCCGCCACGAGGACTCGGGGAACGGGGTGGAGAAGACCTCCAGGCAGCCGGTCGAGTTCACCGCCACCATCTGGTTGCCGGTGGCACGCATGACCGCGTCGAGCACGTAGCGGGCGCCCAGTGCCTCCCCACACCCCTGGCAGGCGCGGTGTCCCGAGTTCAGCGAGTTCGTCCGGTGGGTGTCGGCCTGCACCGACCGTTGATCCAGGTCGAGCAGGCGGTTGCCCACCGCGAAGCTGCCGGTCTGGTAGTACTTGATCCGTTGTACGGGCATGGTGTTTCCTCTCAGCCTGTACGGCGCAGTTCGCGCTCGACCAGGTCACGCTTCAGATCCAGGAACGTCAGCGGCTCGAGCCGGTCCGCGACCGCGTCGGCGAACAACGCCCGCAGCGACTTCTTCGTGACCGGACGACCGCCGAGACCGGCGATCACCGTGCACGGCTCACCGGACCAGGCCGTCCGTACGTCGGCCGCCACGATGCCGCCCATGCCGACCGCCAGCGCCCGCTCCAGTACGACGACCCGCCGCACCCCGCGCAGCGCCGTACGCACGGCGTCGAACGGGAACGGCCGGAACGAGGTCACGCCCAGCACACCGATGCTCACGCCCTCGTCGCGGAGCTCGTCCACGGTGTCCTTCACCGTCCCCAGGACCGAGCCGAGGGCGACGACCACGGTCTCCGCGTCCGCGCAGCGGTAGTCCCGGACCAGACCACCGGAATCCCGCCCGAAGGTCGCGGCGAAATCGTTCGCCACCTGCGGAATCACCTCGAGCGCCCGCAGGTGCTTGGCATGCGCCAGGTAGCGGACCTCCGTGAACGCGTCCGGACCTACCATCGCGCCGATCGACACCGGCTCGTCCGGATCCAGCAGCTGGTGCGGCTCGTACGGTGGCAGGAAGGCGTCCACCGGCTCCTGACCCGGCAGGTCGATGCGTTCGACCGCGTGCGTGAGGACGAATCCGTCCATGCAGACCATCACCGGCAGCGACAGCGCCTCGGCGATCCGGAATGCCTGGATGTGCAGGTCGAGCGCCTCCTGGTTGCTCTCGGCATACAGCTGGATCCAGCCGGAGTCGCGCTGGGACATGGAGTCGCTGTGGTCGTTCCAGATGTTGATCGGGGCACCGATCGCACGGTTGGCGACCGTCATCACGATCGGCAGACCGAGCCCGGAGGCGTTGTAGAGCGCCTCCGCCATGTAGAGCAGGCCCTGGCTCGCGGTCGCGGTGTACGCGCGGGCGCCCGTTGCGGACGCCCCGATGGCAACAGACATCGCGGCGAACTCCGACTCCACGTTGACGAACTCGCACGGCGTCAGCGCACCGGAGGCGACCAGCACGCTGAGTGCCTCGACGATGTGCGTCTGCGGGGAGATCGGATACGCACAGATCACCTCCGGCCGGCAGCGGGCGACGGCCTCGGCCACCCCGCGCGAACCTTCAATCTGTGTGAGCACGGGATGCCTCCTCGAGTTGGCGGTACGCCAGGTCGTAGGCGTCGCGGACGGCGGCCACGTTGCCAGCGGCAACGGAGCCGGAGAAGCGGTCCTGGACGACCGTGATGACCGATCCGAGCTGGACCTGCCCGGTCAGCGCGGCGAAGGCGCCCAGCAGTACGGCCCCCGGCAACGGACGGCCGAGGTGGGTCAGGGCGAGGTCGGTCGCGGGGATCGTCATCACCCGCTCCGGCCTGAATCGCCGAACGAACGAGTCCAGGCCGAGCTCGGCGAGCGACCAGGAGGTATTGATCAGGAGGTATCCGTCGGCGCCGAGTCCGCCGAACACATCCGACTGGTGCACCAGACTGGCATCCTGGATGATCACCGCATCCGGCTGCGCCACCGGTTCGTGGGTCCGGATCGGCCGGTCGTCGATCCGGCAGAAACCGACCACCGGCGCGCCGGTCCGCTCCGACCCGAAGGTCGGGAACGCCTGCGCCTGCCGCCCGTCGGTGAACGCCGCGACGGACAACAGCTCGGCCGTCGTCACCACGCCTTGGCCGCCCCGGCCGTGGATCCTTGTCTCGAACATCAGGTCACCCGGCTTCACGGGCCGCAACGGGCCGGGCAGCTGCGTCGATGGTCACCGCGGGCATCGCCCGCCGGTGGACCTCGACCAGGTACAGGTCGCCGGAACACCCGTCCTTGGCCCAGTCGAGCTCCATCGGACGCTTGAAGTGCCGGTCGGCGGCGACCGACCAGCGCGCGAGCTCCTTGAGCTCGTCGTCGGTCAGCACCAGACCGGAGCGCTCGTGCGGGGTGGTCGTCACCACTCGTGTGCCCCGCGGTCCGGCGTACACGGTCTTCGTCCGCTTGGCGCCGCGGTGTCTCACGATCATCGGGCGCGCGCCGGCATGGACGGAGTACTGATCGGCATCGTCGGCGGCCGGCTCGCCCAGACCCCAGGCTGCGCGGATCCGCACGAACGTGTTCTCACCGCGGACCGTGCCGGAGCTCCCCAGGTCCGCGCGCACCATTCGTTGCACAGTGACCGGCATGGCGGCCATCAGGTGATCCGGGCCCCGGTGCTCACGGTTGCCGACAGCAACGGCGCTGAAGAGCGAGGCGAAGCAGCGCCGGCACGCGGCCAGCACATCCGCTCCGCTGCGTAGGTGCAGGAAGGTCTCGTCAGCCACCTCGTCCTGCGTGTCGATCGGGCTGCTGCGCACCGCGACCTCGGTCCCGTCGCCGCCCAGCTCCTCGTAGCCGGCGAGGATCTCGTCGGCCAGGGCCGGCGGCAACGAGGTGTTCCGGAAGGCGGTGCGGATCGCCGCGGCGACCACGACCAGGTCCCGCCCGGCCCGGTACCTGCGGAGCTCCTGCGCGATCACCGGTCCCAGATGGCCTTCGCGCACGAACTCCTGGTACGCCGCGGCGGTCACCGCGAAGCCCTCGGGAATCCGGATCCCCTCGTTCGTCAGCTCGGCCAGCCGGGCGTTCTTCACCCCGACCTGCCCCGGATCCGCGTCGCCGTGCAGCCACACGACCCGCTCGCCGTTCATGACTCCTCCTGCCCCAGCGCCCCGGCCACCAGCTCGGTCAGGTCGACCAGGCGGCTGGTGTAGCCCCACTCGTTGTCGTACCAGCCGAAGACCTTGACCAGGTGGTCCTGGACCTGCGTCAGCTGCGCGTCGAAGATGCACGACGACGGGTCGCCGATGATGTCGCGGGACACGATCGGATCCGTGGTGTAGCGCAGGATCCCCTTCAGCGGCCCGGCCGCCGCGTCCGCGAAGGCCCGGTTGACCTGATCGACCGTCACACCCTCGGACAGCTCCACCGTCAGGTCGGTCAGCGAGCCGTCCTCGACCGGGACCCGCACCGCGACACCGTCGATCTTCCCGGCCAACTCCGGGATGACCAGGCCGACCGCCCGGGCCGCGCCAGTACTGGTCGGGATCAGGTTCGTGGCGCCGGAACGACCGCGCCGTAGATCCTTGTGCGGCGAGTCCAGCAGCACCTGGTCGTTGGTGTAGCTGTGGATCGTGGTCATCAACCCACGCTCGATCCCGAAGGCCCGGTGCAGCACCGACACCATCGGCGCGACACAGTTCGTCGTACACGACGCGTTCGAGATCACGTGATGGGCCGCCGGGTCGTAGTCGTCCTCGTTCACGCCGAGCACGAGGGTCGTGTCGACGTCCTTGCCGGGGACCGATAGGATCACCTTGCGCGCCCCGGCGGTCAGGTGCGCGCCGGCGGCCTCCCGGGTGCGGAACCTGCCGGTCGACTCGATCACGATGTCGACGCCCGCGCCGGCCCAGTCGAGCCGGGCCGGATCACGCTCGGCGGTCGCCCGCAGAGTGCGACCGCCGACGGTGATCGAGTCGTCCGAGTGGCCGACCTCCTCCTTCAGCGGCCCGTACGTCGAGTCGTAGCGCAGCAGATGCGCCAAGGTCGCCGGTGCCGCGATGTCGTTGATCGCGACCACCTCGATGCCGCTCGACGTCCGCTCGAGCACACAGCGCAGGTAGTCGCGTCCGATCCGCCCGAATCCGTTGATCCCCACACGCACGCTCATGATCGACCCTTCAGCCAGTTGTTTCCGTCCCTTTCATTCGACCGGCGAGTGGGGCGCATCTGCAGGGCCGAAGGTCCCGGCATCGGCTGCCGGACGACCGCCACCACGACGGCCGGCATGCCGACTTGATGTCACCTCTAACCGCGGAGCCAGCGGGGCGCGACCGCGCGCCACTCGCTGTCCCACTCCCGTGCTCGGCGCCGGTCGAGTGGGATCCGGGCGACTCGCACGATCGCCCAGAGCAAGAGCCAGGAACCGGTCAGCGTGAGAACACCGGCCGAGACGCCGAACGCCGAACTGTCGGCGCTCGAGCGCGGGCTGGGGGCGATGGCGCCGGAACGGTCGAGCCAGATGGTCACCTGATCCCCGGCCTTCGTTCCGATCACGACACTCGTCGTCCCCTCGCGCGCAGACCCGTTCGCGTCGACATAGCTGACCCGAGCTCGCGACAGCACGTCGCCGGGTGCGGTCGGTATGCCGCGTTCGGTGTCCTCGAGAGTTGTCGCCCGGACCTGGTGCAGCACCGCTCGCTGGCGGGCGGCGGACTCGTCATAGGCACGGCTGACGCTGGTACCGACCGCGGCGGCGACCGGGATCAGCAGCAGCGCGACGACGAGACCGCACCACAGCAGGCTTGCTTCGAGGCGGTCCGACCGGCGGCGCAACGGATTCCTCCCGATCCCGAGTCGCCGGGCCTGCCTGAGCACCCACAGCTCCCCGGGCCGTTCCTTGACGGTGCTCATGACAACCTCCCGTGCGTCTCGATCGGGCGCAGGGGACCGGCTCGCCGGCGTGGGTCCGTCTTGATGACGGTGGATCTCGTGGCCTCTGGCCACCTTCGGTCGGTCCGCTACCGGCGAGCCGGTCGTTCCCTTGCACTTCAAGACTCGTCGCGCCCCGCTTGTGCGGTCAGGGCCCAAGGTCCCGTCCTCCCGGACCACCCGGCCCGTCGCCCGCCGGCTGGTCCCCCGCGACCAGGACCTCGGCAATCGGGCGGCGCGGAGTCGGCGGGACGGCTGGACCGTAACCGAAGCGGATCACCGCCTGCGGACGCTGCCAGGCGCTGAGCGGGTCGTTGATCTGCCCGCGCAGTTCCTCGTGCTCGATCACCTGATTCAGCAACGACGTCGACACCCCGTGTGCGGTGGCCTCGAGCAGCACGTGCTCCATCGCCTGACCGGCGCACAGCCACTCGATCGGGCCGTCGTACCGGGTCAGGAGGATGGCCAACTGGGGCTCGCGCTCGAAGACGGCCACCGGCCGGGCCGCATCGGCGTCCGTGGCGGCCAGCTCGCGCACCACCGTCTCACCGCCGGCGATCCGTGGGCCGAGCGCGCTCGACGGTACGCCGTCGACCTCCCGGTCACCACCGACCCAGCGCCGCCGTTCCGCGGTCCGGGCCCGGTCCACGTCGTCGGCGTTCACGGCCTCGTTCGTTGCCATTCGCAACCACCAGCGGTTCGACGGCCGGTCGACCCACTGCAGCTGCGCACCCTCGGCCCAGGCACTCAGGTCGAGCAGCGCACGGACCTCGACCGGCACCCGCTCATCGGTGAACGGCTCCCGGTTCGTCCGCCGTGCGGCCAGATACGGCGCCAGCTCGGCCAGCGCACCGACCACCCGTCCACGGAGATCGACCTCGGCGACAAGATCCGGACGGCGCTGGTCGATGAGGTGGCGGACCCCCGAGCCGATCCCGAGAGCGGCCGCGGCAACCCGCAGGTTGAAGATCGCCGCTCCCAGCGACACGTACAGCATCCGTCGCGACGGATCCTCCGCCGGCAGCTCCCGGTCACGATCCCGATACACCTCGACCACGCGGCCCCGGAACCGGAACCGCCACGGCTGGGTGTTGTGCATCGACGGCGCTGCCACCGCAGCCCGGACCATCGCGTCCTGCTCCGCTTCGGTCAATCTCGTCGTCTCTTCCATCGCTCTCACCTCACTGGACATAGGCCTGGAGCTCGTTGATCAACGCCGTGAGGACGACCTTCGCGTCGCCGAAGAGCATCGCGGTCTTCGGATCGGTGTACAGCTCGTTGTCGATGCCCGCGTACCCGTGGCCGAGCGAGCGCTTGACGACGATCACGCTGCGGGCCTTGTCGACGTCCAGGATCGGCATGCCGGACACGGCGTTGCCCGGCCGGCGCGCGGCCGGATTGGTGACGTCGTTGGCGCCGACGACGAGCACGACATCGGTCGCCGCGAACTGCGGATTGATCTCGTCGAGATCCTTCAGCTGCGGGTACGGCGCGTTCGCCTCGGCCAGCAGAACGTTCAGGTGACCGGGCATCCGGCCGGCCACGGGATGGATCCCGTAACTCACCTCGGCACCGTGCTCGCTCAGCGCCTGGGCCAGCTCGACCACCTCGTGCTGGGCCTGCGCCGCGGCCAGACCGTATCCGGGCACGATGACGACCTTGCCGGCGTACGCCAGCTGCAGTGCCGCGTCGTCGGAGGTGACTGTCCGCACGGTGCCCGCCGCGGCGATCGCGGGCCGGGCCTGCTCGTCTCCGGTGCCGAAGCCGCCGGCGACGATGCTCAGCAAAGACCGGTTCATCGCCACCGCCATCAGCTTGGTGAGGATGCCGCCGGCCGCGCCGACCAGCGCGCCGGCGATGATCAGCGGAGTACTGCCGATCACGAACCCGGCCATCGCCACCGCCGTACCGGTACACGCGTTGAGCAGCGAGATGACCACCGGCATGTCGGCTCCACCGATCGGCAGCGTCATCAGTACGCCGAGAGCCAGCGCGGCACCGGTCAGCACAGCGAGCGTGGTCGCCTCGCCCACACGCGCGGTGTACAGGCAGCCGGCCGTGACCGCGAGCAGGCCGAGCAGCAGGTTGATCGTCCGGGCGCCGGGGAACGTCAGCGGCCGTCCTGGTACGACACCGGCCAGCTTGCCCGCCGCGATCAGCGACCCCGTGAACGTCACGCCGCCGATGAGCACGTCAAGGAAAGTCGTGAGCGTCGTGCTGATCGGTCGATCGGCCGCCGTCCCGGGCAACGCATCCGCGAAGGCGATCAACGCGGCGGCACCGCCACCAACCGCGTTGAACAGGCTCACGAGCTGCGGCATGGCGGTCATCTTCACCCGGCGAGCCGCCACCAGCCCCGCACCGGCTCCGGCCGCGACCCCCGCGGTGAGGACGAGGGCCGCGGTGGCCGTGATCGTTCCGCCATGGACGAGCACGACGGCAGTCACAACGACAGCGACCGCCATCCCCAGGGCGGACAGCTGATTGCCGCGGCGGGCGGTCGCGGGTGAGTTCATCAGATGCAGACCGAGGACGAAGCAGATCGCCGTACCCAGGTACAGCAGATGGGTCGTGGTGCCGAACGCGTTCATCGTCCGCTCCTGGGCCTGGCGCGGAACATCTCGAGCATCCGGTCCGTGACGACGTATCCGCCGACGACATTCGCGGCGGCGAACATGGCGGCGACGAAGAGCAGCACATAGCCGAGCGTCGTGTCGAGGCCGGCGGCAACGATCATCACGCCGACGATGACGACGCCGTGGATGGCGTTCGATCCCGACATCAGCGGCGTGTGCAGCGTGGCCGGAACCTTGCTGATCACCTCGACACCGACCAGCACGGCCAGGACGAAGACCGTGATGTCGGCCAGCAGCAGAGGTGTCATGACAGTGCCTCCTTCGGATGCACGACCTGGCCGTCCTCGCAGACCGGCAGGAGCAATCCGATCAGCAGCGTCATCGGTCAGCTCCTCACCTCAGAACTGGAACACGACCCGAGCCGGGATGTCTCCGGACAGCACGTCGGCGATCGACTGGTTCACGTCGTCGAGCTTGCGGTCGACGGCGATGACCCGGGTCCGGCCGGCCGCGTGCAGGGTGAACACGTCGGCGAGATCGTTGCGTGTGCCAACGATCGAGCCGATCACGCTCTTGCCGCTGAGGACCGTGTCGAAGATCGGCAGGCTCAACGCGCCGTCGTCGGCGGGCAGCGCCACGCAGACCAGACGACCACCGCGACGCAATGACCGGAACGCCTGGTCGAACGACTGCGGATTCGCAGCCAGCGCGACCGCGACATCAGCGCCACCGAGGGCCTGGATCGCCTCGACCGGATCGGTCTTCGCCGCGTTCACCACGTGGTCGGCGCCGAGTTCGGTCGCCATCTCCAGCTTGGAGTCCTCGATGTCGACGCCGATGGTGATCCCACCCGCGATCCGCGCGTACTGCAGGGCCAGGTGACCGAGGCCGCCGACACCGAAGATCGCCACCGTCTCGGCCGGCGCGACACCAGCGACCTTGATCGCCTTGTACGTCGTGACTCCGGCACACGTCAGCGGTGCGGCATCTCGCGAGGACACCTCGTCGGGCACTGGAGTCGCGAAGGCCGCCGGCAGTACGGCGTACTCGGCGAAGCTGCCGTTGACCGAGTAGCCGGAGTTGCGCTGCTCCAGGCAGAGGGTCTCCCAGCCTCCGATGCAGTAACGGCACTTGCCGCAGGCGTAGCCGAGCCAGGCGATCGCGACCCGGTCGCCCACCGCTCGCTCGGTCACTCCGGCGCCCAGCTTCTCGACCACGCCGATGCCCTCATGGCCCGGGACGAACGGCGGGGTCGGCTTGACCGGCCAGTCACCGTGCGCCGCGTGGATGTCGGTGTGGCAGAGCCCGCTGGTCTCCATCCGGACGAGAACGTCGCCCGGTCCGGGCTCGGGGATCGGGACCTCCTGGATCTCCAGGGGTGCGTGGAAATCGGTGACGACTGCTGCCTTCATGACGGTCCTTTCGGTTGAACAAGTGATGGATCGGGTGACGAAGTGACCGGCGAGGCCGGCCGCGAGGGAGAACCCCTCGGGCCCGCCGGGCGCGACGTCGAGCTGGAACGTGGTCTCGCCCCAGGCCTGGTCCAGCCGCCGGTCGATGTAGAACGGGCTGCCCTCGATCTCGCCGAGGAGCACGTCGCCGGGGCCGAGGAGGAACTCACCGTCCGGGTAGCACATCGGTGTGCTGCCGGCGCAACAACCACCGGACTGGACGAACATCACCGGCGCGCCGCGGTCGGCGCTCAGGTGACGGATCGCCTGGCGCGCGGCCGCGGTGGCCGTGATGCGAACGGCTGTCATCGCTACTCCCGTTCAGAACAGGCCGAGCGGCTCGTCGCTGTAGCTGACGAGCAGGTTCTTGGTCTGGCTGTAGTGGTCGAGCATCATCCGGTGGTTCTCCCGGCCGATGCCGGAGATCTTGTAACCGCCGAATGCCGCGCCTGCGGGGTACTGGTGGTAGCAGTTCGTCCACACCCGGCCGGCCTTGATGCCGCGGCCCATCCGGTACGCCCGGCTGCCGTAGCGGGTCCAGACACCGGCGCCCAGGCCGTAGAGAGTCTCATTGGCGATCTCGAGCGCCTCCGCCTCGTCGGTGAACGTCGTCACCGCGAGCACCGGACCGAAGATCTCCTCCTGGAACACCCGCATCTTGTTGTCGCCGAACAGCACGGTCGGCTGGAAGTAGTAGCCGTTCTCGAAGCCGCCGCCGATCTTGGCCCGCTCGCCGCCGATCAGCACCTCGGCACCTTCGGACCGGCCGATCTCGACGTACGACGCGATCTTGTCCAGCTGCGCCTGCGACACCTGCGCCCCGAGCTGGGTCTCGGTGTCGAGCGGGTTGCCTTGCCTGATCATCGCGATCCGGTCCAGGCAGCGGGCCATGAACTCGTCGTAGATGTCGGCCTGGATCAACGCACGCGACGGGCAGGTGCACACCTCGCCCTTGTTGAACGCGTACATGACGAGGCCCTCGACCGCCTTCTGCAGGAACCGGTCGTCGTGCGCCATCACGTCACTGAAGAAGATGTTCGGGCTCTTGCCCCCGAGCTCCACCGTGGACGGGATCAGGTTCTGGGCGGCGTACTGCATGATCAGCCGGCCGGTCACCGTCTCACCGGTGAAACCGATCTTGGCGATCCGCGGGCTCGTCGCCAGCGCACGGCCGATCTCGGCTCCAGGGCCGGTCACGATGTTCAGCACGCCTGGTGGCACCACATCACCGATGACCTCGGCGAGTTTCAGGATCGACCACGGCGTCGGCGACGCCGGCTTCAGGACCGAACAGTTGCCCGTGGCCCAGGCCGGGGCGAGCTTCCACGCGGCCATCAGGAGCGGGAAGTTGAACGGGATGATCTGACCGACGACGCCGAGCGGCTCGCGGAAGTGGTAGGCGACCAGGTCCTTGTCGACCTCCGTGGTGCGGCCCTCGTCGGCACGCGCCGCCGCGGCGAAGTAGCGGAAGTGGTCGACGACCAGCGGGATGTCGGCGTTCAGTGTCTCGCGGACCGGCTTACCGTTCTCCCAGCTCTCGGCGACGGCCAGCATCTCCTTGTTCGCCTCGACCGCGTCGGCGACCGCGTTCAGGACCTCGGCACGCTCGGCCGCGGACTTCTCACCCCAGCCGTCCTTCGCGGCGTGCGCGGCGTCCAGCGCCAGCTCGACGTCCTCCGGAGTCGAGTGGGCCACCTCGGTGATCGGCTCGGCTGTCGCCGGGCTCAGGTCGACCTGATAGTGGCCTTCGGACGGCGGAACCCAAGCTCCGCCGATGAAGTTCTCGTACCGGGGAGCCACCTCGACCGGACTCCCCTGCTTTCCAGGCGCGACGTACTGCATGATCCCTGCTCCTCAACCTCGGCGAATGCCTCCACCTCCGAGCGAACGCCGGCCTGATCCGGCCTCGTAGGGCCGAAAGACCCGTCCGGCCAGTGACCACTGTGATCTGAGCGACAGCCGCGGCGCCGAGAGTCCAAGGTCCCGCGGAAGCGGTCAGATGAAGATGATCTGGGCGTTCTCGGTCTTTTCGATGAAGTCGGCGGCGCTGATGATGCCTTCGACCTTGTCGTAGAGGTCGGACTCGTCGAGGTGCATCATGTCGGCGGACATCCGGCAGGCCCAGAGGTGACCGCCGGAGTCGACGATCTGTTCCAGGAACTCCGGTACGTCGGGGACGCCGATCTCCTGGATCTGCTTCTTCATCTGGTGGGTGGCCATCGCGGTCATGCCGGGCAGGCCGCCGAGCCCTTGCGGCAGGTGGGTGGCGGTGTTGCCGAGCAGGGTGAACCGCAGGTCGTGCATCCGCGACTTGGTGATCATGTCGAAGCCCCAGAAGGTGAAGAACAGGTGCGTCTCTACACCCTCACCGAGCGCTGCGTTCGCCAGGATCAGACCCGGGTAGGCCATGTCGAGATTGCCCTTGGAGCAGATGATCGCGAGTTTGCGGCCTTCCGTTGCCTCGTCACCGAAGTTGGGAACGACCAGCGGTGTGGTGCTCATGGCGTTGCCTTCTCTCTCAGACGCAACCACGCGGTTTCGGCAGGCCGGCGACGTACGCCATCTTCTTGGCCGGCTTGCCGGGGAACAGGGCGAAGAGCCGCTTGATCGGAATGCCGGTCTTGACCGACACCCGACGCAGAGTGGCCGTCTCGCCATGCGACGGATAGTCCTGGCGCAGGAACCTGATCGCCGTCCAGTGCTCGTCGGTCAGCTCGATCCCGATCTGGGCGGCCAGTAGTCCGGCGAGCTCCTCGGTCCATTCGCCGTACGACGTCAGGAACCCTTCGGAGTCGATGTGGACAGTGGTGTCGCCAATGCTGACCACGGTCATGGTCGGACCTCCTCGTCCGGTCGGTACTTGCCACTCATCGACATCCGGGCCGGTACGGGAAGCCGGCGGCCCGGGAGCAGCAGGTGCCAGTAGATCCAGCGGAAGGCGAGCTTGCCCCAGTGATTGGCCTTCGTCTCCCGGAGCAGGGACAGCGGACCCATCCGCCCGAGCGGGAAGTGCCCGGGCAGCGGTTCGGTGTCGTAGTTGAAGTCGATGAGCAGGCCCTTGCCATCGCCGGTCTCGACGAAGCAGTTGGCGTGCCCGTCGAACCGGTGCGTCATCGCCCGGCCTTCGACGTACCGGCAGAAGTTCCCGACGAAGATGTCGCTGGAGAAGTGGGCGACCGAGCCGGCCTTCGACGTGGGGAGATCGTTGGCGTCGCCAATGGCAAAGATGTCCGGATGAGACCTCGACTGCAGCGTGTACTTGTCCACCGGCACGTAGTTCAGCTCGTCACCGAGGCCGGACTCGCCGATGAAGTCGGCACCCAGGTTCAGCGGCACGGTGACCAGCAGGTCGTAGCCGATCTCGCGGTCGTCGTAGCTGACCAGGGTCTTGCGCCCGGCGTCGATCCGCTCGACCAGGAAGTCGGTCTCGACCGCGATCTTGCGTTCGTCGAGCAACCGCCCGAGGTACCGCGACGCGATCGGCTTGGTGAACGCGCCGTCCAACGGCGTCACGTAGACGATCTCCACCTGGTCCCGCATCCCCCGGCGGCGGAAGTAGGCCTCGGTCAGGAACGTGAACTCCAGCGGAGCGACCGGGCATTTGATCGGCTGGTCCACCACGTGCACGACCAAGCGGCCGCCGGTGAACGTCTGCAGCGCGTCGCGGACGGCGAACGCGCCGTCGTGGGTGTAGAAGTCGTGGATGCTGCGGTGCCACTCCGGCCCGAGCATTCCGGGCGTCTGGTCGGGCCTCGGGCTGGTGCCTGTGGCGATGACAAGGTAGTCGTAGCCCACTACGCCACCGTCGGCGAGTAGCACCGTCTTCCGCTCGGGGTCGACGGCAGAGACTTCACTGATCAGCAACTGAATCCCGTTGCGCAGCAGGCTTCGGCGCGGTTTGAGCAGCGGTGCCGGTACGCGCTCGAACGGGACGAACAGCAATCCCGGCTGATAGAGGTGATCGCGATCGCGGTCGATCACGGTGATCCGCCATTCATCGAGCGCGAGCCGGCGCCTCAGCTTGTTGGCCACCATCGTTCCGGCCGTACCGGCGCCGAGAATCACCAACCGTCTCATCACACACATCCCTCCAGGAATCGGCCCGGCCGGCGGCCACCGGCCGGGCCGGGCAGGGGTCAGTCGGTGTGCTCGATGGTGATCGTGCGCGCCTCGGCCGGCTTCGCCGAGATCGGTACCGTCACCTCGAGGATTCCGGCTGTGTACTTGGCCACGACGGCCTTCTCGTCAGCTCCGTCCGGCAGCAGCACCCGGCGGGTGAGCAGGCCGTAGTGGAACTCCGAGCGGGCACCGTCGTGCTCCTTCTGCTGACGAGTCGCGGTGACGGTCAGTACGCCGTTCGCGATCTCGACCTTGATGTCCTTCGCCGGATCCAGGCCGGGCAGCTCAGCCCGCACGACGTACTTCTCGTCGTCGGTGAACTCCTCGATCCGGGGACCGCGCATCGTCGCCGGCAGGCTGAACAGGCTCGGCCAGCCCTCGGCCCAGTCGAACAGCTCCGCGAACTGACGCCGGTTGTCCCTGTGTTGAAGCGCCGTCATAGTGGCTCCTTTCCGTTGTCTTCCTCCACTTCCACGACACCTCGCGCCGCACTGACACAGCAGGGCCCAAGGCACCGGTCCCGGCAGACCTTCGACCCTGCCGCCGTCGCCGACCGGCCGAGCCGAGCCAATGGACGGCGAACAGGCTCACCAGGGCGATCACGCCACCGGCCAGGCCGTCGAAAAGGTAGTGATTGGCGGTCAGGACGATCGCGGCCAGCATCAGAATGGGCATCAGCCAGCCGAACAGACGCGTGATCCAGTGACGCGCCAAGCCGGCGACCGCGATCCCCATCAGCAGGTTCCAGCCCAGGTGCAGACTCGGCACGGCGGCGTACTGGTTCACGAACGCCGGCGGCTGCAGTACCCGGTAGGCCTCGGTCTGCTCCGTGACCGTGTCTACGAAGCCGTACGCCGTCAGAAAACGTGGGGGTGCGACCGGGAACAGGGCGAAGATCGCCAAGCCGATCCCCCCGGAGGCCAAGATCGCGTTCCGGAACGTGCGGTACGCCTCGCGATGCCGGATCAGCAACCACAGCAACGTCGTCAGGAGCACCGGCCAGTGCCCGTAGATGTAGATGTAGCTGACCGTGTTCGCTATCCACCCGTGCGCGGTGATGGCCGCCTGCAGCTTCGGCTCGACGAAGACGCCGGACGATCGCTCGATGGTGACGATGCGCTCGGCGTTCTGGTAGGCCACATCGACTCTGGTCGCGATCAGGCCGCGGACACCGAAGTACAGGACGATGGCGGCCGCGATCACGATCACCTCGCGCGCGACCTGCTGGGCCCGGCCGGCCATGCGCAGCATCGCTGTCCCGCCTTCGGTGACCATCGGTCACTCCCTCCGCCGCTCGTTCCACCGTGGCCGAGGCGACCGGCAGCAGCACAGGGCCATACCGCCCGGCTCCTGACGGCAAAGGTCCGCGACAGGCGTCACGATGCGATCTTTGAACGCGCCGGTTATCGTCCTGGCATTGGACTGTCGGGTCCGGCGCACGTGTCAGCGCTGTTTTCGGGCCCGGAAGGAAGCCTTCATGGACAAGGGCCACACACACTTCGCGCGGATCGCGCGGCTCATTCAGACGATCGCGTCGCATCGCGGCCTGCGGATCACCGCGCTCGTGACCGCGGTCGGGCTGTCGCTGTGGAACGTCGAGCGCGTCCCCCACACCGCCCTGCTGCCCGCTGCGGCCGGCCTGCTGCCGTTCGCCATCGGCAAGTACGTGCTTTGCCCGATGCGTTGGCACGCGATCTCGACCAGCGGCCGACCGCGCCGGTGGCATGTTCGCGCGTATGCGGAGAGTGAGGTCCTCGGCCTCATCTCACCGTGGCACGCCGGGGCGGACCTGTGGCGCGTCCATCGGCTGGAGAAGATCGGCGTACGGCGCGCCAGCGGGGTCGCAGAGGTTGCGCTGGACCGTTTCATCGGTGCTGTCGGACTCGTCGCCGCTGTGGTGGTCAGCGGTGTGACGCTGCCGTGGACCGTACTCGCGATCGCCCTCGGGGCCGCGGCGGCGGTTCTCGTCGGGGCGCTCGTCGTACGGCGCCGGCGTCCCCTCCTGACCGGTCGCTGGCCGTGGCCGTCGGCGAAGGTGTTCGCACTCGGCGTCGTGCTGTCGATCGGCTATCAGGCCACGATCCTCGGCCTGCTGGTCGGATCCATCGACGCGGTCGGCGGGTCCGTGTCGCCGCTCCAGCTGATCGCGGTGTTCGGAGCCAGCCAGATCGCCGGTGCGCTCCCAGGCGTCCATGGAGCGAGTCCGCGCGAGGGCGCCCTGGTCGCCGGCCTGGCGTCGATCGGTGTCTCCTGGACGGCCGCCTTCGGCGCTGTCGCGCTCACGGCCTTGCTCTATTGGATTCCGGCCCTCCTCATCGGCGGTACCTTGCTGTTCCTGCGGTGGCGCGGCTGGTTCACCGAGCCGGGACCGGCTGCGCCGTGACCCGCGAGCTCGTCGTCGCGCACCGTGCGGGCAACGACCCCGGCACGCTCCGGTCGGCCCTCGATCTCGGCGCCGACCTCGTCGAGGCGGACGTGCACGCGTATCGGGGCCGTCTCGAGGTCCGGCACCGGAAGACTCTCGGTCCGTGGTGGTTGTGGGATCAGGGTGAGCTGGTCCGCCGCGCCGATGTCCGGCTGCTCGAGATCCGCGAACTGCTGGCCTCGATCGACGGCGATCCCCGCCTGCTGCTCGACCTGAAGGGGATCCATCCCCGGCTCGCCTCCCGCCTCGCGAGGGTGCTGACCGAGGTCATGCCGAGCACCACGGTGACCGTGTGCACACAGCACTGGTGGATGCTCTCCGCCTTCCGCGACCTAACCAATGTCCGGCTGGTGCTGTCAGCGGGGAGCCGCCGCGGACTCCGCCGGCTGCGGTCCCGGCTCCGCAGCCGACCGGCGTACGGCGTCTGCGTCCACCGGCGGCTGCTCACCCCCGAGATCGTCACCGAGCTCCGGCACCGCGCCGAGGTCGTCTTCACCTGGCCGGTGGACACCGAGGACGCGCTGGCCGACGCCCGTCGCCTCGGCGTCGACGCGGTGATCGGGAAGGATCTCGGCATCCTCGCCGCGTGACCAGCTCAAAGGCCCGTCGATACAGGGCGAACGGCTCATCCCCGCACCTCCCGGCGGGGTCGACGCTGGAAGTGACGGCGGTGGCCGTTCCCAACTGCCGCCTTCCTCACCTGTCGGGAGGCATCATGTCGAAACAACTGGCTGGATCACCCGGGACAACCGCGCGCCCGGTCACCACCGGATCGAAGGTCTGGTTCGTCTGGATGACCGGCATGTGGGTGGCCTTCTTCGTCCTGCTGCAGTCGAATCGGCTCGACGAAGTCGCCACCTGGATCCGCGATCTGCCGCTCGTGCTCGAACTCGGCGTCTGGGTGCTGTGCTTCCCGTGGGTCCTCGCCACGGCGGTCTGGACCAGTGACTGGTCCGAAGGTCTCCGCGTCACCCTCGTCGTCGTCTTCGCCGCCGGCTGGACCCTGATCTCGATCCCCCGCCACAAGACGAGCGTCCCGCCGCCCTGCGACCGCCGGCAGTGACTCCGGGCCTCTCTGCGGTCAGTTGTGCAGGCGGATGTGTTCGTGGGTGACCTGCTCGATGTCGGACGCCGCGGCGTCCAGCAGTTCGTGAGCCAGGTTGGACAGCGCCCGCGCGACGGCGAGTTCGTCGCCGATCTCGGCGATCTCGGTGTCGTTCGGATTCCGGCGAGCGGTTCCCCGGCCGACGAGACGCGTCTCGTCGTTGGTGTGCAGCCGCGCCTCCGCGCGGGTGGTCCGCTCGTCCTCGTGCTCGTCGATGAAGATCTCGACGCTCCACTGCCTGCTTGCGATCATGGCGCTCGTCCTTCCACTCCGGGATTTCCGCTTCATCCCATAGTCGACGGCCTTCCGGCCCGGAGCCAGGGTCGTTCGGTCCGGCGCGGGCAGGAACTTCTGCCCTGTCGTGCGATCGCGAGCTGACGTGTGCTGGAACTGTCAGAGAGGGGCCGGCCATGAACGACATCGAGAAGAGCCGCACACAGCGGGACGCGCAGCGTACGGTGGCCAGCCGGCGGACGACCGGATCGGCACACCCCGAGCAGGCCATCCTGCGCCACCTCGGCGTCGAGCTCTACAAGGAGCGCCACCGCCGCGACACAGGAGCCGGCGAACCCGATGCCGAGCAGCGGACCGACCAGCCCCCCGGTGACTAGTCCCACAGACTCGTCCGCAGGAACGTGTACGCATCAGCACGGAGAGCGCGACGACGACGCCAACGCCAGTCGCTTCATAACGCGCTCCTTCGAGGGTTGGTGTCATGAGCACCCCTTCCCTCGACTCCACGCTCGCGCTGGTCCCGCCTCGACGGCAGGGTCGATCGGCCCGCGCCCGCCGGGTACACGTTCTCGCGAGCAAAACGTTGTCCCTGCCGGATCAGGGCCTTCGGCCCTGGGTGGCGAGTGCTTCGCGACACAGGCTGGCTGGGAGGACCGACGGCGGAGGTGACGCGACATGGAGCGAGTCGGTGGCCGTCCGAAGATCGTCCGAGCCAGCCTGGTGTTCAGTGCCGGATGTCTCCTGCTCGGGGTCGGGATCGGCCTCGGCCCGCCGTACCTGGTGAAGGCCGGCCTCCATCCGGTCACCGTCCTGGGTATCGCCGTCCTGGCAGCCGGACTGGTGCTGCTCGCTCTCGGCGGGGTGACGCTGGTGCGCGCCGCCCGGAGTTGGCGCCGCATCCCGGTAGTGCCCGTCCTCCTGGCTGCGATGGCCACTGCGACGCTGACGGTGGGTCAGGCGGTTGCGGCGACCAACGTGCCCCCGACGACCGTCGGCTCGATCACTCCGGCCGATCGCGGCCTGACGTTTGCCGAAGTCTCGCTCCCCACGGCTGACGGGGTCACGCTCGCCGGCTGGTACATCCCGTCCCGCAACCAGGCGGCGGTCGTCCTGCTCCATGGGGCGGGCTCGACGCGCTCGAGTCCTCTCGACCACGCCGTCGCACTGGCGCGTCACGGGTACGGCGTACTGCTCCTCGACGCGCGCGGTCATGGCCGCAGCGACGGACGCGCCATGGACTTCGGTTGGTACGGCGACGACGACGTCGCCGCGGCCGTGTCGTTCCTCCAGACGCGACCGGACGTCGATGACGACCTGATCGCGGCGGTCGGGCTGTCGATGGGCGGCGAGGAGGCGATCGGCGCGGCGGCGGGCGACCGGAGGATCCGCGCTGTCGTCGCCGAAGGCGCGACCCATCGAGTCGCCGCCGATCGAGCGTGGCTGTCCGACGAATTCGGCTGGCGCGGCACCCTCCAGGAGGGTCTGGACCGGCTGACCTACGGCATCACCGACCTTCTCACGGCCGCAGATCCCCCGCAGCCGTTGCGCGCTGCGGTCGCTACAACCGCGCCACGAAAAGTCCTGCTCATCGCTGCCGGTGACCTCGCCGACGAGGCAAACGCAGGCCGCTACGTCCGGTCCGCGGCCCCCGGCAACGTCGAATTGTGGATCGTCCCCGGCACGGGCCACACCGATGCTCTGCGAACCCATCCGCGCGAGTGGGAACAGCGTGTCAGCGCATTTCTCGCCACCGCACTCGACCTCGAAGACGACAAAGTCCGGCCGTGAAGACCGGTGAAGGGCCCGGGTCATCCGGGCAGAAGGACCTGAACCTGTTCGCATGCTGAAGGAAGGAGTTCAGTGATGTCCAAGAAGGTACTCATTGCCTACGGCACCAAGATGGGCGCGACCGCGACCATCGCGGCCGTGATCGGTTCCGAGCTCCGTGCCGCCGGCCACCAGGTCGACGTCCACGAGATCGGCGGCGTCCTGGCCGTCAGCGAGTACGACGCGGTCATCGTCGGCAGCGCGATCTACCAGGCCCGCTGGCGCCCCGAGGTCGTTCGGTTCCTCCGCCACCACGAGCGGCAGCTCCGCAACCGCCCGGTCTGGCTGTTCCACAGCGGCCCGATCGGTCCGAGCAAGAACCAGGACCAATCCCTCCCGCCCGACGTCGCCCGGCTGGCACGCCTCGTTCAGGCAGCACCGGTCAAGACCTTCGCCGGTGAACTCCAGGCCGACGCGATCACCGCACGCCTGTCCCACCGGGCCGAGCTCGACCATCTGATCGGCGACTCCAGGGACTGGCCCAGGATCCGCGCCTGGTCGCGCGAGATCGCCACCGTCCTGCGGACGCCCCGAACCGAAGCAGCCGGCAATGGTTCACCTGTTGCCGCAGGCGACTAGGCCACCGGCTGCTCCCGGATCCCGGCGGCGCACAGCAGCCGGGCGGGCGGTGACGACCGCGCTCGCCTGGCTCCGCAGCGCCGTCGGCCTGCTGGTCCTGATCGCGGTCGTCGACTACGTCGTACTGCCGAGGATGGCCGGCACCGAGCAGTCGCTTCGCCTGCTGCGGAACGTCGATCCATGGTGGGTGGCCGCCGGGATCGCGCTCGAAGCGATCAGCCTGGTGAGCTACTCGCTGAGCACTCGCAGTGTGCTCAGGAAGAGACCACCAGGCTTCGGCTGGCTCCTGCGCAGCGATCTGACCGGCTACGGCATCGGACACATCGTGCCGGGCGGTGGTGCGACAACGACCGCACTTCGGTATCGGCTTCTTGTCTCCGGTGGCGCGGCACCGACCGACGTCGCCGCGGCAATCGCAGTACAGGGAGTCGGGTGTGCGGTGGCGCTGTCCGCCATCCTGTGGGTCGCGCTGATTCCCAACCTGGTCTTCTCCGGGCCGACTGCGGCGTACCTGATCATCTGGCTGATCGGCGCCGTGCTCGCCGCCTGCGGGGTCGTTGCCACCAGGAAGCGTTCGCGGATGGCCGCGGTCGCGGCGGCCGTCCTCGGCTTCGCGCTCCGCCGGCTCCCCCGGCGCTGGCGTCCCAGGGTCCGCGAGATCGCGACCCAGCTGCGTGACCTGCTGTCGGACCGGGAGGTCCGCAGATCCTTCCTGACCTGGGCCACGCTCAACTGGCTGCTCGACGCAGCCGCGCTCTGGTTCTTCCTGATCGCCTTCGGGCACCCGATGAACCCGGCATCACTCGTGCTCGCCTACAGCAGCGCCAGCCTGCTCGCGGTCCTTCCGATCACCCCCGGCGGCCTCGGCATCATCGAGGGCGTCCTCATCCCGGGCCTCATCGGCCTCGGCGTTCCCGGCGGCGTCGCCGTACTCGCCGTCGTCTCCTGGCGGCTCTTCCAATTCTGGATCCCCGTCCCCGTCGCCGGACTGTGCTACCTGTCCCTGCGCACCCCCGGCTGGCGCGACAGAGTCGCTGCCGCGACCCGCCACAACACCGCGCGCTGATCTTTCGGTTGCTCGGCGCGGCGACTACGGGAAACGCCGATGAGTGCAGATCGGCGAGCGTCCCGGCATCATGACCGGGAGTTCAGTCGGAACCATCACGAGCACAGGGCGTTTCACCCGGGCGAGGTGCCTGGAGGCTTCCGCGCCCGGGACCCGGCGCCGGGGTCGAGTTGCGCGACCGGTGCGATACCGCCGGCTCCACCGGCGCCTATGCCGGCCCTGCCGATCAAGCCGGAGACCAGTTCTTGCGCCTCCGTCATCGTCTGTTCGAGGGTCTGCAGACCGGCCTCCACCCGGCCCGCCTCCAGCGACCAGCGGGCCGCGGCCATGCCCTGCACGATCGAGTCGTTGATCTCGATCGCCTGACGGTACAACAGCGCCGCGGACTCCAGACGCCGCTTCTCCGCCTCCGAGCGGCGAAGCCGGTCCGATGCGTCGCCGAGCAGCACGCCGAGGAGTAGCAGCGGCAGGACGCGCGACATCCATCCGGAAGGACTGAGAGTGACGTCCTTCACCAGAACCCAGACCACGATCAAGGCCACGGCGACCAACGCCCCCGCCGCCCCGGCGCGCAGTCCGAAGGCAATGGCGATCAGCGCCACCGGCAGGGCGAAGAGCATGGAATAGGAGTCCGCGGGGCCACCGGCAAGCACCCGGAGCAACAACACCAAGACGTACAGTGCAGTAGCGACGGCAAGGGCCACGCCCGGGTGCTGACGGAACCACGGTTCCTGCGGTGAGCCGGCCGGCGGGCCGGTGGTGACGGTCATCGTTCCAGCGTGCGCCGGAGCAGACCGTCAGCCCAGAGGCCAAAGGTCCTGTCGTGCCGCGCGGGCCGCACTGGCCGAGAGAACCCACCGGCCCGGCGCCGAAGCGGCTTACGGACTCGCCGGCCAGGTCCTTCGCCCCTGCTCGGGGCTCCTTCCCTTCAGAACCATGAAGCCATGGCCGATGACAGTCCGAGGCCGCGGGACGAGGTATCCCTCGGCAGACCCGAGTCACAGGTCGAGAGGTGGGCCGCGACCCGGCAGGCGTACCTGGACAACCTCAAGGTCGTCCTGATCGCCGCGATCATCGTCATCCACGCCGTCCTCGGCTACGCCTCGATCGAGGTGTGGACCTATACCGAATTTCGCGAGGTCACCTTGTCGACGGCCACGCAGGTCGTGCTGTTCGTCCTGGTGAGCCCCTTCGCGTTCTTCCTGATCGCCCTCCTGTTCCTGATCGCCGGGCTCCTCACCCCGTCGTCACTCCAGCGCAAGGGCACAGCCCGCTTTCTCATCGACCGGCTGCTTCGCCTGGGCCTGCCGTTCGTTGCCTACGTCGTGCTCGTCCAGCCGACCTTGAACTATGCGCTGCAGCATCCCCTCGGGGCAGCGCCTGGGTCGTACTGGGCCGAGTACCTGGGATCGGGGCGGCTCGACACCGGCCCGCTGTGGTTCGTCGGCGTACTTCTGGTCTTCTCTGCCGGGTACGCGGGCTGGAGTCGTTGGCGCCGTCCCACCCCATCGGAGGGCCCCGGCATTCGCCCGATCTCGATGCGGACCCTGCTACTTGCTGCGGTTGTCGTGGCTCCGGCCTCGTTCGTGGTCAGGCTGGTCTACCCCTATGGATCCGAGAGCGGCGTCACCGACCTCAACTTCTGGGAGTGGCCGGCATGCATCGCTGTGTTCGCCATCGGCATCAGGGCGTCTCGCCAGGACTGGGTCGCCGCTGTTCCGGCTCGCCTTGCCCGGCAATGCCGCGACCTGACCCTGCTGGCGGCGCTCGCCTTGGTGACTCTCCTGATCATCGCCACCGTCCTTGACGCTGTCGACGACGCGGCGGGCGGTTGGCATTGGCTCGCGATCGCTTTCGCTGCCGTCGACGCCGTACTCACGGTCTTCGGGTCGGTCTGGCTGCTGAGCGTCGCACAGCATCGCCTGGACCGGAGGTACCGATGGGGCCCTGTCCTGAGCCGCAGCGCCTACGGCGCGTTCATGCTGCAAGCCCTGTTCCTGCTCGGGTTCGCAGTCGCCCTTCGCCCTGTCGGAATTCCCGCGGAAGCCAAGGCGCTGGTCGTGGCGATCGCCGGTGTCACCTGCTCGTTCGCCGCCGCCTGGACCCTGATCAGCCGCGTGCCCGGGTTCGCCCGGGTCCTGTGAGTCGCACTGCCAGGTCCCGGGTGACGATCGTCCACTCGAGGTCGGGGCTTTCGTCCCTGAAATCCGGAGCGCGTGGGCGGGAGCGTGGAGGTATGGATGAGTCGTTCACTACCAGAGAGCAAGCCTTCCGCGGCGATGCTGTGGTGGCGTCGGGGCTGGTCAAGGACTTCGGATCCACCAGAGCGCTCGATCATCTGGATCTGACTGTTCATGCCGGCGAGGTGCATGGCTTCCTCGGCCCGAACGGTGCCGGGAAGACGACCACGATTCGCATCCTGCTCGGCCTGCTGCGCGCGTCCGGGGGCCGCGTCACGCTGTTGGACGGCGACCCGTGGCGCGAGACCGCGGCGCTGCATCGCCGGTTGGCCTATGTGCCTGGTGAGGTGAACCTGTGGCCGAACCTCACCGGCGGTGAAGTGATTGATCTGCTCGGGAGTCTTCGGGGCGGGCTGGTGACATCACGTCGGGCCGACCTGCTGGACCGGTTCGAGCTCGACCCGACCAAGCAGGTCCGGGCCTACTCCAAGGGCAATCGCCAGAAGGTCGCCCTGGTGGCGGCGTTCGCCTCCGACGTCGAGCTGTACCTGCTGGACGAGCCGACCTCGGGTCTCGACCCGCTCATGGAGACGGTGTTCCAGGACGTCGTCCAGGGCGTACGCGATCGTGGACACACGGTCCTGCTGTCCAGCCACATCCTGTCCGAGGTCGAGGCCCTGTGTGATCGGGTCACGATCATCCGGAACGGGCGCGCCGCGGAGTCGGGCACCTTCGCCGAGCTACGGCATCTCACTCGCACCGCGGTGGCGGTCGAGACCAGCCGGCCGCCCACCGGCCTGGGTTCGCTGACCGAGCTGCACGACCTGATCATCGAGGGCAGCAAGGCGCGGTTCAGTGTCGATGCCGGCGACCTCAACACCGTGCTCGAGCGGCTCGTGCAGTACGACGTACAGTCCCTGACCAGCTCCCCTCCGACGTTGGAGGAGTTGTTCCTGCGGCATTACGGCGACCAACTCGACCGGCCGACGGAGCTTGAGGCGGTGTGAGCTATGGGCACCATTACGGCAGCCGACTTCAGCGGCACCTGGCGCCTGGCCCGTCTGGCCGCACGCCGCGACCGCTACACCTTGGCCGCGTGGTGCGGAGGACTGGGCCTGTTCGTGGCCGCGACGGCGGCGATGTTCGATCAGAGTCTTGCCGTGCGCGAGGACCTCGTGCGCGAGACCCGGATGGTTGCCGTCAACGCCGGCATGCGCCTGCTCGGGCTCACCTCCGGGCCCAGCGTGGGCGGGTACATGCTGCACCGCGAGTATGTGACTCTCGCTGTGCTGGCTGCCTTGATGAGCACGTTCGCGGTGATCCGGCACACCCGTCAGAACGAGGAGCTCGGTCGCGCCGAGTTGCTCGGCTCCACCGTGGTCGGCCGCTACGCCGGCCTCGCCGCGGGAGTGCTCGTTGCAGTGGCCGCCGACGTCGTCCTGGCCTTGGTGCTCGCTGCCGGCATTGCGGTCAGCGGGCAGCCCCTCGGCGGCGCCCTGCTGGCCGGGGCGTCGGTCGCGGCAGTCGGATTGGTGTGGGTGGGCGTCGCCGCGGTGACGTGCCAGCTGTCCTCCACGACCCGTGCTGCCGCCGGCATCGCGGCCGGCGCCCTGGGACTAGCCTTCGCGATCAGCGGTATCGGCAACATGCTCGGCACCGTCGACCAGGCCGGCCTGCGGGTCACCAGCGCGTGGCCCGCCTGGTTGTCACCGATCGGGTGGGGACAGCAGACACGCCCCTTCGGTGGTGCCACCTGGTGGCCGCTGCTCATCGCCGTCGCCGCCCTCGGCATCCTGCTCGCCGTCGCGGTCGCGCTCGCCTCCCGTCGCGATGTCGGCCGTGGCTTGTGGCCAGAACGGCGCGGCCGGGCCGAGGCAGGACACCTGTTGCTGAGTCCGGTCGGACTGGTGTGGCGCCTGCAACGGAGCGCCTTCACGGGATGGGCGGTGGCCCTGACGACGTTCGGGCTGATCTTCGGCAACCTCACCGAGCAGATCCAAGGGCTCGAGGGCAACGCCAAGGACTGGTGGACCAAGACGGGCGGAACCGACCTGATCATCGACGCCTACAAGGTCTCGATCATCCAGATGGCCGGCATGTTCGTCGCCATCTACCTGGTACAGGTGCTGTTGCGCCTGCGGGCCGACGAGAGCGGCGGCACACTGGAGGCCGTGCTGGCCTCGGGTGTCACCAGGGCGCGATGGCTGGCAGCTCACCTGGTGAACGCAGCCGCCGGCTGCGTCGTCCTCATGGTGCTGTTCGCGGTCAGCATGGGCTTGGCCGCTGGACAGGTTCTCGGAGATCCCGGCACCCAGGTCCGTGAGCTGGTCTGGGCAGGCATCGTGCAGGTCCCCGGCATCCTGGTGATGGGGGCCGCCGTGGCAGCGGTTCTCTGCGCCGTACCGCGTTGGTCGGTCCCGATCAGCTGGACCATCCTGCTCTCCGCCCTCGTGGTGGGCCCGATGTTCGGACCTGGGCTCAACCTGCCCGCATGGGTGCAGGACCTGTCGCCGTTCACCCACAGCCCCAAGGCGCCTGCGGTAGCAGTCACCGCCGCACCCCTGCTCGTCCTGACCGCGGTATGCCTCGGTCTCACTGTGGCGGCGCTGATCTCACTTCGACGTCGCGACCTGGCCCTTCCGGCCTGAGGCGGACCACCCTGATTCAGGACGTGGCGCTCACGCGCAGTTCGGTCAGCACCGCCTCCACCAGCCGAGGCACCGCGGCGGCGACCGGCGCCGACAGATCGGTGCCGAGGGCAACGTCGGTCGCCTCGACCGCATAGACGATCAGCCGATCCGGCAGCCGGTCCAGCACTTCGGCGAGCCGCAGCGCATCAGGGATGCCGAGACCGTGCGAGCCGGCTGCGTGGTGCGAGCGGAGAGCCCCGGCCTGATCGGGCAGCTCGGTGCGATGGATCTCGCCGGGCGTCGACGGCTCGCACAGGACGGCGTCGATCACCACGGCCAGTGGCGCGCCGGCCCATTCCTCGATCAGTCGTGCCGGTTCGCCGTCGGACACCACCAACCGCACACCGGTTGGCCGACGCTTCTCCAGCTCGGCGACGAGTGCCGGCCCGACACCGTCGTCGCGGCGATACTCGTTGCCGATCCCGATCACCACCGGTGTTTTCACAGCCGCTCCACGGAGAGCTCGAGGAAGTGCGTCGAACACGAGATGCACGGGTCGTAGTTGCGGATCGTCCGCTCGCACAGCGCCGTCAGCGGTTCGTCACCGAGATCCAGATGGGCCGAGACGACCCGTCGAAGGTCGTCCTCGATGGCGGCCTGGTTCTGCGATGTCGGCGGTACGATCGTCGCCGCCCCGACCAGGCCGTCGGCGCCGATCGCGTAGCGGTGGTACAGGAGGCCGCGCGGCGCCTCGCTGACACCATGCCCGACCCCGTCGCGTGGACGAACGTCGACGTACGGCGGCTCCGGCGACTGGTACGACTCGATCAATCGCAAGGCTTCCTCGACCGCGTACACGGTCTCGACGGCACGGACCACGATGCTGCGGAACGGATTGCGGCACTCACTGCCGAGCCCGGCGTCGGCCGCGAGCCCGAGAGCCAGCGGCGACAGGCGTTCGTGGTTCAGGGTGTATCGGGCCAGCGGTCCGGTGAGGTACCGGCGGCCGTCGAGCCGGGCGTGCAACGCGGTCGAGTGCGGCACCTGCTCCTCGACAACATGGTTGCCGAAGGCGTCGACTTCGAACGCGGGCCCGTCGGTACGGCGTAGCGTCGTACCACGCTCGATGGCATACCGGTCCGGGTTGTGGACGGCGAGCAGCTCGTGGTCCAGCTCGAGGTCCGGGAAGTCGAAGCCGGCCACCCACCGCACCGTGGCGATCGCGGCGTCGAGTGCCGGGCGCAACTGCATTGCCAGCTCGTCGAGCCGATCTCGGCCGGGTGCGGAGTAGAAGCCGCCGACGCGCACGTTGATCGGGTGGATCGGCCGGCCGCCGACCAGCTCGAGGATCGCGTTGCCGGCCTTCTTCAGCGCGAGCCCCCGCTCGACGATGTCGCGATGGTGAGTGGCCAGGGCGATCGCGTCCGGGTAGCCGAGGAAGTCCGGCGCATGCAGCAGGTAGATGTGCAGCGCGTGGCTGGAGATCCATTCGCCGCAGTACAGCAAGCGCCGCAGCTCACCGATCGGGCCGCCGACCCGAATCCCGCAGGCGTCCTCGATCGCCGTGCACGCACTGGTCTGGTAGGCGACCGGGCAGATGCCGCAGATCCGCGCGGTGATGTCGGGCGGCTCGGTGTAGCTTCGCCCGCGCAGCAAGGCCTCGAAGAAGCGCGGCGGCTCGTAGATCTGCAAGTCCGCACGCTCCACCACGCCGTCGCGGACGGTGACATGCAGCGCACCCTCCCCCTCGACACGGGCGAGCGAGCTGACCGTCAGCTGCCTGGCGCGGTGGCTCATGAGGACCAGCCGCCGGCCGCCGCGTTGAACGTGAGGAAGACCCGGTCGACGTCGCCGTCGGTCATCCCGGCCGCCCGCAGCCGCGGGAGCAGCGCCGCCACGTTCGGCTGCGCCATCGGGCCGAAGCAGCCGAAACATCCACGCCGGTACGCCGGGCACAAGGCCCCGCACCCGGCGTGGGTGACCGGCCCGAGGCACGGCGTACCGTCAGCGACCATCACGCAGGTCAGGCCACGGCGCTTGCACTCGGTGCACACGGAGGTGTCGGGCAGATCCGGCTTTCGGCCGGCCAGGAACGCTGTCAGCACCTCGAGCAGCTGGCGGCGGTCGATCGGGCAGCCACGCAGCTCGAAATCGACCCGGACGTGGTCCGCGACCGCGGTCGAGGTGGCGAGGGTCTCGATGTAGTCCGGCCGGGCGTACACCACCGACGCGAACTCGGCGACATCGCCGAAGTTGCGCAGTGCCTGGATCCCGCCGGCCGTCGCGCAGGCACCGATCGCCACCAGCACCCGCGACTCGGCCCGGATCCGCCGGATCCGCTCGGCATCGGCCGCCGTGGTGATCGAACCCTCGACCAGTGACACGTCGTACGGACCGGGCAGCACCGCGCTCGACGCCTCCAGGAAATGGGCGATCCGCACCCGCCCGGCCAGCGCGAGCAGCTCGTCCTCGCAGTCCAGCACGGTGAGCTGGCAACCGTCACACGAGGCGAGCTTGAAGATCGCAAGCGTCGGAGTGTCCATCATGCCGAGCACACCAGGGTGACTGACGCCTTCGCCAGGGACCGAAGACCGCGCCACCCGGGACCTTCGACCCTGGGGTCGGTACGGCGGCCACCGCACGATCGCGGTATGGGTGCAGCGATCATCGACTCCGTAGGCCTCGGCGCTCTCGTCCAGGTGCTGATCGCCGACGGCTACCAGGTGATCGGGCCAACCGTGTCCGACAGCGCGATCGTGCTGGCCGAGCTCACCGACGCCGGACAACTGCCCGCCGGCTGGGGTGTCGAGACGGGTCCGGGCCACTACCGGTTGCGGCCGCGTGAGGACGGCGCGATGTTCGCCCACTCCGCGGGCCCCCAGTCCTGGAAGACGTTCCTGCATCCGGCCCGCCGCAAGCTGTGGTCCACGGAGGGTGAGGGATCGTTCCGCGCCGCCGAGGAGGAGACGCCGAGGTACGCGTTGCTCGGCGTCCGGGGTTGTGATCTGGCCGCGATCGCGAAGCTTCGCGATGTGCTGGCCGGCGGCAGCCATCCGGACGGGTCGTTCGAGGCGCGGCACCGGTCGTTGGTCGTGATCGCGGTGAACTGCACCGAACCCGGCGAGGTGTGCTTCTGCGCCTCGATGGGCACCGGCCCCGCGGCAGGCCCCGGCGCGGACCTGACCCTGACCGAGCTGACGGCACAGGCACCTGCCGACAGCCATCGATTCCTGGTCGAGGCCGGCACCGATGCCGGCCGCGACCTGCTCGCCCGGATCGACCACCGCGACGCGGCCGATTCCGAGACCGACAGGGCACGTACGGCGGTCGAGGCAGCCGGGCACCGGATGGGACGGGCGATGCCTGAGGTGGATCTGCGAGCGTTGCTGGCCGGCAGCCGTGAGTCGACGCACTGGGAGGACGTCGCGCAACGATGCCTCACCTGCGGCAACTGCACGATGGTCTGCCCTACCTGCTTCTGCACCACCACCGAGGATGTCAACGACCTCACCGGGGACCACACCGAACGCTGGCAACGCTGGTCGTCGTGCTTCGAGCTCGACTTCTCCTACCTGCACGGTGGCAGCGTGCGCAGCTCCGGCGAGAGCCGCTACCGGCACTGGCTCACCCACAAGCTCGGCACCTGGTACGACCAGTTCGGCGGATCCGGGTGCGTCGGCTGTGGCCGGTGCATCGCCTGGTGCCCCGTCGGGATCGACCTGACCGAGGAAGTGGGCCGGCTCGCCGCGGCGGCAGCGACCGGGGAGTCCACTGATGCCTAACATCAGCTTGTTCGACGCCCTCGGTCCGCACGAGCGGGAGGTGCTGCTCAGCACAGCCCAGGACGTGGACTACGACGACTGCGAGCGGCTGTTCGACGAGGACGGCCCGGCTGACCGCTGCTGGCTGATCCAGCACGGCCGCGTCGCGCTCGACACGGCGGTCCCCGGCCGCGGCCATGTCGTCATCCAGACTCTCGGACCTGGCGATCTGCTCGGTTGGTCCTGGCTCGTCCCGCCGTACCGCTGGCAGTTCGGCGCCCGAGCGATCGGTACCGTCCGTGCGACCGCGTTCGACGCCGAGCGGCTCAGGCTGCTCGCCGACCAGGATCCCTCGCTCGGCTATGCGCTGACCCGCCAGCTGCTGGTCGTCGTACTCGACCGGCTGCAGTCCACCCGCGCTCGGTTGCTGGACCTCTACGGCAATCCGGGCGACGAGGGCCGCGCCGATGCCGACTGAACCGATGCTGCCGGTCAGGTACCGGGTCATCAGCCGCACGGTCGAGACCCAGGACTCGGCCACGCTGTGCCTGAAGCCGGTCGACCGTCCGCTGGACCCGTTCCGGCCGGGGCAGTTCGCCATGCTCTACGCGTACGGCGTGGGCGAGGTGCCGATCTCGATCAGTGGCATCGGCCAGGACGGCACGTTGACGCACACCGTCCGGTCCGTCGGTGCGGTGAGTCGGGCCCTGTACGACGCCCGCCCTGGATCCGTGATCGGTGCCCGCGGCCCGTACGGTACGGCGTGGACACCGGAAGGTGCCGCTGGCAACGATCTCGTCGTGGTCGCCGGTGGCATCGGCCTGGCTCCACTGCGCCCGCTCCTGCTGGACGCGCTGGCCGAACGGACGGCGTACCGCAAGATCGTGCTGGTAGCCGGCGCTCGCACACCGGACGAGTTCCTGTTCCGCGCCGAGCTGGATCGCTGGGCGGCGCGTGACGACCTCGACGTCGAACTCACCGTCGACCGGCCCGCGCCGGGCTGGGACGGCCCGGTCGGTTTCGTCACCGAGCCGCTGTCCCGGCTCCGGATCGATCCGGATCGAACGGTCGCGTTCCTCTGTGGTCCCGAACCAATGATGCGTTTCGGTGCGCGCGTCCTGATCCGCAGTGGGCTGCGCGCCGAGCGGATCCGCGTGTCCCTCGAGCGTTCGATGAAGTGCGGGATCGCGCTGTGCGGACACTGCCAGCTCGGCCCACTACTGATCTGCCGCGACGGCCCGGTCCTGGACTACGCAACCGCCGACCCCCTCCTCGCCATACCCCAACTCTGAGCCCACCAGCCACTGGCCTTTGCGCACCCTCATGCGAGTGCTCGGCGAGGTCGGCATCGCCCACTACGCCGCGGAGGGCCAGTCGCCGACGTGCACGGGCCAGCTGGATCAGTGAGGTCCGGGACAGCTGCGCTACCCACGCGCTGCAGATCTGAGGCTGGTGGCTAGGTGACTACGTTTGGCCCGAGCAGCTCACCGACGGACCTCGCCCCGAGCCGACTGAGCGCCCAGTCGAGCCACCCTTGCTCGGCGTTCGTCAACGACCCTACGATCCGCAACTGGTCGGGCAGCAGAAGGCGGCGATGAACCGTGACCGTCTCCCGTACCACCCCTCCAGGCAGGCTCCGCTGTACGGCGAAGCCAGTGTGGTCGACCGCGTCATTGTCGATCGGTACCTCTGCACGCACAACCCGGCTCCAGACGACGCCGCCGACGTGGAACCGCTGAGCAAGCATCGGCTCGGCCAGGGCGCCGAACGTGGCCAGCTTCTCCTGGAGTGGCATCGTGACGAACGGTGTGTACGGATACAGCCCACCGTGGTCTTCGACCCAGACCCACGCGACGCCGGCATCTCGCGTCTGTACGGCCTTCTTATCCAGCACGCCGTACAGACGTGCGCCGAGGTCGACAGTGATCTGAGGGCCGTACAGAGTTCGGTTCCCCGGTGGCTCACCCGGATGAACGGTGAGCACGCCCCAAGGACCGGTGATCTCGACCGCTGCGTTCGACTCCTTACACAGCACGGACGCCTCCACGACCCTTGCTTCCCACGACACCTCGTCGGCTCTGTTGAGAAACCCCGGGACGTTACCCTCCCAATGCAATCCATCCTCATTGGTGATGAGACGCAGTACATGCCCGTCATAGGCCAGTTGGTCCTCGTTCGGAACTGGCCCGAACGTAACAACCTCCAAGAACAGCTCGCGGTTGCCATGTTTGATGAGGACATCGCGCCGAATCGTCTTGATGCCAGCAACGTCTCTGTCGACGAGCAACTGAAGGCTCGCCCACCATCGCAGCGCCTCGATGAACGCCTCAGGCCGGCGGGCGGGAGTCAGGCTGAGCACCGGCGACGCAGCCCCGAGTTCATTGACTCGCTGTCCACTCCCTGGCTGCGTGGCCCGCGACAGCCACGTCGATCCGAAGAAGGCGGTCAAGTCAGCGGCCGCCTGTCCCGCGACTTCCTTACCCGCCTCCGTCAGATAGCCGGCTCCCGCGGCTGCCCGAACCAAGCCTGCCAATCGAGCGGCCGATCACCACGATCAATCCCAAGCCACACATCACGATCCGCAGGATGCACACCTCCCCCTACGACAGCGCCTGCGGCCAGAGCTCGGCTCGAATGCCGGATCAGCCAGGTGATGTCTGGGTCGGTCGCCTCACCGAACGGATGCCGATCGCCCGACGGGTCGACGGGTCGACGGGTCGACGGCATCCTCTCGCTGTAGACACCACTCACCGAGGATACACACTGGCCTGCACGCCAAACTGAGCCGTCACGGGTCACCGGCGGAGATCACTTGTCGGTGCCGTGGATCAGGCCGTCCCAGTCGATCGGAGGGCGGCCGGACACGCCGTCTCCAAGGACGAATCTGCTGGGGTCTCCGGCGGCGCGGGCACCCGATGCCAGCCAGGCAGCCAGGCCGTGGGCGTTGCGGCGTTCGAGCTCGTCGAGGTATGCCCGGCGTTCCTCGACGACTTGTAGCCGCTGCGCCGACGAGGTGGCGTTCTGCAAGGCGGAGAAACTGGCTCGCCACACCAGGCACAATGCATCGTCGCTCAGTTCGGCGGTCTCGACCTCTGCCCGTGCGTCGGACTCAGCCTCGAGCGGCGGGGCGAATTCCAGTACAGCAGTTGGCGAGAGCTCGCCCGAGACCCGTTGGATGGGCCGAGAAGGCACTGTCGAGAGATGACCGTGTTTCCTGAGCCAGCGAACGTAGCGGCGAATTGACCACGGCGATCCACCGATCGCGAGTGCCATGACCAGCATCGCCATCGGAGCGCCGAGTAGCGCCCCCAGTCCGGCGGATGCCACGCAACCGCCGCCACTGAGAGCCGCGCTGGTGGCCACCACTTGTCGTCGGTCCCGCGGGAGTCGGGTGGCGTCTTCGGGATCGAAGGTGATCATCGCCAAGACGCCGCCGACGAGGGCGGCCACGACGAGCAGCATGATGATCGCCCCAAGTGGCCAAGTGAACGCGACGATTCCGCCCACCACGCCGAATACGCCGCAGAAGGCCAACCATACGAAGCGATAGACGCTCCTGGTGGGTTCCACGACACACCTCCTTGCGGTGCTCCGAGTCTGATTCGTACAGCTACGACTTTGCCGCCTTGCGGCAGGGACTGGTACGGCCGCAATCGGCGAACCTGACCGCGGCTTGATAGCCGACGCCCGGCAACCACGGCGGCACGAGTCAGCGTCGCGGTCGAGGCCGTGCCGGGCGCTTTACACCGGCTGGCCATAAGGCTGGTCACAGTTTCGCCGATCGTGGCGGTACGTTTCCGTCTCCTCGAGCGGCACAGTCCGTATCGCAGGCATCCAGAACTGGAGCGGAGCGGCTGTATGACGAAGACGACGGCTGGAAGGTACCGCGGCCAGCGACCGACGGCGTCGCCAGCACCGCGATGTCGCCCTCGATCGTGTCGTTCACCCCGCCGGCCTTCGCGCCCGCCACCGAGCTCTTCGGCGAGGCCGGCAGCATGCTCGCACGTGGGTGCGAGGACTTGGATCTCGTTCTCCTCACCGGCCCACCGCGCGGCGATGCCACGGGCCATGTTCCCGGCGCCGATGATCGTGATCTTCGCCATCGTCAAACCTCCGCGGGACAACCCTGCTCACGTTCCTACTCCCGGCAAAGACCGTTTCACGCATCAGCTCTCAGCAGGAGGATCGGTCGCGGAGGCATCTCCCTTCGACTGCGTCTGCTCAGAGCCCGCCTCGTGATCATCGGGGCCTCGATCGGCGTCAGCCTCGCCCTCGTCCGGATCCAGCAAGTTGTTGCCTGAGGCCCCGCTGGTGGCGACCAGGGCGATCTCCGGGTGGTGTCGGTCGAACGCCGGGCTCTCGGACCGGATCCGAGGCAGTTCGAGAAAGTTGTGCCGCGGTGGTGGACAGCTGGTCGCCCACTCCAGCGACCGGCCCCAGCCCCACGGGTCGTCGACACCGACCAGGGGCGACCTGCGTGACTTGTAGACGTTGTAGAGGAACGGCAAGGTTGAGGCACCGAGGATGAACGCGCCGACGCTCGACACTTGGTTGAGGGTCGTGAAGCCTTCGTTCGCGCCGTACGACGCGTAGCGCCGCGGCATGCCCTCGACACCCAGCCAGTGCTGCACCAGGAACGTGGTGTGGAACCCGATGAACAGCAACCAGAAGTGCAGCTTGCCGAGCTTCTCGTCCAGCATCCGCCCGGTGAACTTCGGCCACCAGAAGTAGAACCCGGCGAACATCGCGAACACCACCGTGCCGAACACGACGTAGTGGAAGTGCGCCACCACGAAGTAGGTGTCGGTGACCTGATAGTCCAAGGTGGGCGAGGCCAAAATGACTCCGGTCAGACCGCCGAACAAGAACGTCGTCATGAAGCCGAGCGACCACAGCATCGGCGTATCGAATGTCACCGAGCCGCCCCAGATCGTCCCTATCCAGTTGAAGAACTTCACCCCCGTCGGCACCGCGATCAGAAACGACATGAACGAGAAGAACGGCAGGCTCACGCCGCCGGTGGCGAACATGTGGTGCGCCCAAACGGCGGCTGACAGAGCAGCGATCGCCATGGTCGCGGCGACCAGGCCGAGGTAGCCGAAGACCGGCTTGCGGCTGAACACCGGCAGGATCTCGGTGACAATGCCGAAGAACGGCAACGCGATGATGTAGACCTCGGGATGCCCGAAGAACCAGAACAAGTGCTGCCACAACAGTGGCCCACCGTTCGCCGCATCAAAGACGTGCGCCCCTAGCAATCTGTCGGCTTCCAGCATCAGCAGCGCGCCGGCCAGGATCGGGAACGCGATCAGCACCATCATCGACGTGATCAACGTGTTCCAGGTGAAGACCGGCATCCGGAACATCGTCATACCCGGGGCGCGCATCGTGATGACGGTCGTGATGAAGTTGACCGCACCGAGGATGGTGCCCAGACCGGCCATCCACAGACCCATGATCCACAGGTCGCCACCGATGCCCGGAGATCGGACCGCGTTGGACAACGGGGCATAGCCGGTCCAGCCGAAGCTCGCCGCGCCGCCAGGGGTCAGGAATCCACTGAATGCGATGAGCCCGCCGAACAAGAACAGCCAGTAACTCAACATGTTCAGCCGCGGGAACGCGACGTCCGGGGCGCCGATCTGGATCGGCATGATGACGTTCGCGAAGCCGACGAACAGCGGTGTCGCGAACAGCAGCAGCATGATCGTGCCGTGCATCGTGAAGAGCTGGTTGTAGACCTCTTCGTTCACGATCTGCAGGCCCGGCTTGGCCAGCTCGGCGCGAATGACGAGAGCCATCACGCCGCCGATCAGGAAGAACGCGAACGACGTGATCAGGTAGAGCTGGCCGATCAGCTTGTGGTCGGTAGTGGTCAGCCACTTGACGGCTGTTGCACCAAGACGACGGCGCGGAAGTATTGCAGGTTCGACCAGGCCGACTCTGCCCGTCACCGACCAGGGACGGTCCTGGCGGGAACCGACATGCGTCAACTGCTCGTGGATCGGGTCGGTGTCGTCGGCCTGACTGGTCCCCACGGGCCGACTCACCAGTTCGCCGGCGGGTCGCTGGCGGGGAACGAATCCTCGCCCCACACGTCGACGATGTCACACAGCGGTCGTGAAGGCGCCGCCGGAGGAATGGTTCCCGTGCGCCAGGGATGCGGGTGCGGGCTCTGAAGTTCCTTGGAGCGTTGGCATCGCAGGCACAGACTGGCGGTCGGCATAGCCTGCAGCCGGTCTGTGGAGATGGCGCGACCACACCGTTGACACACCCCGAAGCGACCGATCGCGAGCCGGAAGAGAGCAGCGTCGACGTCCACCAGCGCGGCCCTGGTGGCGGTCATCAGCGTTGCTGTCACTTCGCCCAGGGAGTCGTCAGATGTGTCCATCGCGTCGTACGTCAGGTCTGTGAGCTGATCGAGGCGAATCCGGCGCTGCCGTTCGAGCTCGCTCCGGTACCACCCCGAGTTGGGTGTCTGCCGGCCACGTGGTGGCCTGGGTGGCGCCGTCTGATCGAGATCGCTCATCGAGTCCTCCTCGTCGCAACGGATCGCGGAGTCGCGATACCCCTCGCGCCCGCGATCGCACGAGTCCAACGATGCCGCGTCGCCCGCGGGCTTGGTACGTGCCCGATCGGCGAAGCTCAGCATCCGTCGTTGCCGGGTTCCGGCAACCTCGCAGACCTGCCTGGGGATCCGCGATTCGCCTGCATCATCGGGCGGTCCGTCATCAGGCACCTCGCTCGCAGGGAAGATGGCATCCCGAGACCCGTGTCGGCGAGGATTCTGGGGCTCAGGGCTCGATCAGGCCGGCCCGGATCGCGTAGCGGGTCAGTTCCAGCCGGTCGCGGAGGCCGAGCTTCTGGAGCATGTTCGCCCGGTGCCGCTCGACCGTCTTGACGCTGATGAACAGGGTTCCCGCGATCTCCTTCGAGGAGTGACCCTCGGCAACGAGCTTGAGGACCTCCTCCTCGCGGGCGGTCAGGATCTGCTCCGGGATGGTCTGGCCGAGGCGTGCCCGATTCAGGTAGTTGCGGATCAGCGCGTTCACCGCTCCCGGGTAGAGGAACGGCTCTCCGCGCATCGCGGCCCGGCAGGCCTCCACCAGGTCGCGGTCGGCGACGGACTTCAGTACATACCCCGCCGCTCCGGCCTTGAGGGCTTGAAAGAAGTACTGCTCGTTGTCGTACATCGTCAGCATGAGAATCCGCAGGTCAGGTCGGCGCGACGACAGCTCACGCGCTGCCTGCAGCCCGGTCATCCGCGGCATCGCGATGTCAAGAATCGCCAGATCGATCTCGGTGGACAGGGCCAGGTCGACGGCCTCCTTTCCGTCCCCTGCTTCGGCGACCACCGTCAGCCCAGGTTCGCTGTCCAGGATCAGCCGAACACCGCGGCGTACCAGTGCATGGTCGTCGGCGAGCAGGATGCGGGTGGCGTCCGGTGCAGCCATGCTCATACTCCGTTCCGGTCAAGAGGCACCAGCAGGTTCACCTCGGTGCCGCCTGCCGGCGCGGCGCCGACATCGAGGGCGGCACCGACCAGCAGTGCGCGCTCCCGCATGCCACGGATTCCTGCTCCCTCGTGGGCCAGCCCGAGGCCGCGACCGTCGTCACGGATCTGGAGACTGACAACTCCCCCGCCGTGGCGCAGACTGATCTCGACCTGGGTAGCCTCCGCATGACGGGCGACGTTGGTCAGCCCTTCCTGGGCGACCCGGTAGATCACCAGCTCGGCCTGCTCGTCCAACGCAGGGAGACCAGGCTGGAACTGGTGACGTATTGCGAGACCGGTGTGCGTGGACAGCTCGGTGACCAGCGCAGTCAAAGCACTGACGAGACCAAGGTCCTCCAGCACACCCGGCCGCAGTCTCCGCGCCAGACGGCGTACCTCGTCCAGGCTCTCCCGGGTCGTCTCCTGAGCATGGAGCAGGTCCGCGCGCAGGTCGGAGTCGTCCACCCGCCCGGCCGCGCGTTTGAGTTCCAGCAGTACGGCGGTCAGGCTCTGACCGACTTCGTCATGCAACTCCTGGGCGATCCGTCGCCGCTCCGCCTCCTGGGCAGACAGCGCACGCGTACTGCTGGTGGCACGTTCTGCCTCCAACCGCGACAGCATGTCGTTGAAGGCACGGATCAGCTGCGCGACACCACCATGTCCGGCCACCGGCAGGCGCTGCCCGGGCTTCAGCAGATCGACCGTCGCCATCCGGCGGCTCAACCGATCCAGTGGAGCCAGACCCACCTGCAGTAGTACGGCGTTCGCGACCAGCATCACCGCAAATCCACCCAGCAGCACCAATGCCTCGGTAAACACCACTGGAGCCGACACGGTCACCGGCGCCCACAGCAACAGCGCCGTCGCGGCAGCAAGCACCACCGCGTTCAGCGCAAAGATGCGCCAGAACAATGGCACCGCAAGCACCCCCCTCTGCACCGCAGTGGTCTGATGGCTCGGCGAATGTTGCATGCTGCCCAGCCTGCCTGCTCTCCCCCTGCAAGTCGATCGGGCTGACACTCACCCGCCGGGTGCTGCCTGCAGCTGTCCGAAGGCCCGAAATGGGTGTCAGGCCCGATGGTCTGCGCCCACTGCATCGCCGATGGTGGTGACAGAGCCATTCACGAGCCTCTAGACGGCCGACACAGACAGCCGGCGTGCACAATGCCTCCCAGGTGCACGCCGGCCTCCGGCCGCCGTCCCTTGAAAGGACCCGATTCAATGTCCACCGACACGGGCCGCATCCAGCACCTCACAAACCACGAAGCACGCCGGCGACTGGAACACGAGCGCAGCTCGCGCCTCGTCCAACTGCGGGCGATCGAGGAGTCCGCGCCGTATGCGGACGAGGACCTGCAGGCGGCGCAGACCGCCGCGATCGAGGGTGTGCTCGAAGAGATCGACGCTGCCGGGCGGCGTCTGGACGACGGCTCCTACGGAGACTGCGACAACTGCCGAACCGCCATCCCCGTCGAGCGTCTCGAGATCCTGCCTTACGCGCGCCTTTGCGTGGGGTGCCAGCAACGCGCCAGCTGAGAGTCGATCCAGTCGAGGAGTTGTGTCGTGACCCATCAGATCTCCGCAGTCCATAGTCGACGCCTCGAGCCCGCACAACTCACCGTTCTGCGGGCGGGTCTGCTCGAACAACTGCTGTTCCGGCGTCAGCAGCTCCGGGATATCGCCTGGGAAGCCACCGAGGTCGCCAGCATGGCAGGCTCCCGTGATACCGCCGCGCACAGCGAGATCCGTCATGAACTCACCGTGGCCGCACAGACCGCATTGGCCGAAACTGAGGCCGCTCTGGCCCGAATAGACGCAGGGAGGTACGGCGGATGTGGCCGATGTGGCCGCGCCATCAGCCTCCAATGCCTGTCCGTCCACCCTCAGGCGCGCTATTGCACACGGTGTCAGCACTTCCTCGCGACCCAGCAATGAGCGGATTCACCGCGCCCACAACCGTGAGGGTGGCCCGACAGCCTGGATAAATGGGTGCTGGTCCCGATGGTCGCCGCGGTCGGTATCGGGCATGGTTGAAGGTAAGGCGCAACTGGGACGAACGGTGCACAACATGTGCTTCCGTTTGCTGCAGCGGCGTCTACTTTCGTTTCCAGCGTTCGTGAGAGGACGTATCTTCAGTGACCACCGTGGCCCGCTCCCCCAGCATGACCGTGCACGAGGCACGCCAGCGCCTGCAACACGAACGCAACTCCCGCCTCACCCAACTCAGCGCCATCGAAGACGGTGCCGCTCTCGCGGACAGGGACCTCGCGACGGCGCGGACAGCCGCCATCAGACGGGTGCTGACCGAGATCACGGCAGCCGAAGACCGCCTGACCGGCGACACCTATGGCAGGTGCCAGGGCTGCAAGACCCGCATTCCGGTCGAGCGGCTCGAGATCCTGCCGTACGTACGCTACTGCGTCATGTGTCAGCAACCCGCCGCCTGACCGACGCCAACCAGAAATCGGAGCCCGGGCCGTTGCATCCTGCGCTGCCCGACCTCTGGTAGGCCCGGCCCAATCTGTTCTCTTCTGACGCCTTGTAAAGGGTGTGAAGTCTTGAGCTACATGTTCGCCGTTGTCAACGAAGTCGAACTAGGTCCCGAGGACCTGGCTGCCCTCCGCGCAGACCTCCATGCTGAGCACGCGTTCCGGCTGGAGCAGCTCGATGGCCTCGCCGGCATCTCGCCGAGCCGCGACGACCTACCGGCCGACCAGCACGCCCGTGAAGAGGTGCTGACCGCTCTTGCCGCCGCTGCCCGGGTGGTACTCACCGACGTCAGCGCCGCGCTGCGTCGGATGGACGCCGGCCAGTACGGCAGCTGTCGCCTCTGTGACCGGCCCATTCCGCTGGCGTGCCTGCGCATCCTGCCGCACGCCCGGTACTGCGGCCCGTGCCACCAACTCAAGGAGGCAGTCTCTTGACGCCTCAAGGAAGCAGTCTCGCGACTCCGGCCTCGCATACGCCGTTCCCGCGTACAGCGGCGCTGCGACGGCGAGGTACGTGGTCGGCCAGCCAGCGTTCGTCCGGCGTAGCGATCGACCTGGGCAGCGCCCGCACCAGGGCGTGGATGCCGGACCATGGTCTGATCTTCGACGAGCCCACGATCATCTCGCCGGGCGCGGACGGTCGCAGTCGTCCCGTGCAACGCGGCGTCGTCGTCGACGAGGCGGGGGCCGCTCGCGTACTCGATCGCCTCCTCGGCCGTCGAGCCGGCCTCGGTCACTACTCGATGGTTGTGTTGACGACCCCGGTCCTATGCCCTGGTCATCACGAGAGCGTGTCACGCGCCGCGCTGGAGGTTCTCGACGCGCGGGTCGTGCTGACCATCGACGGTGTGAAAGCCGCCGCGCTCGGAGCAGGCGCAGACTTTGCCCGGCCGCTGCTGGTGCTGGACATCGGAGCCGGCCTGACCGAAGTGGGTTTGCTCGTGGACGGCGGCGTGACGCAGGCCCATCGACTGAACGTGGGAACCTCGGATCTTGGCAGGACCACGACCGTTGCCGAGCTCGTGCAATCGATCGTCTCAGTGGTGACCGACCTCCTGCACCTTGACTGCGGTGGACTCGTTGTCGATGCCCTGGACCGTGGGCCGCTACTCACCGGAGGCGGCGCGCTGCGTCCGGAGATCACTTATCGGCTGGCCAGACAACTGCTGGCCCCGGTGCGTCCTGCACCCGCCCCCCACACCGCCGCCGTCCGCGGCGCCGGTCTGGCCATTGCCGCAGCCCACCGCCACCCCTCGATCCTCACCGAACAGCCGCAGTGACTCCACAGCACCGATCAGTCAGACCGACAGCATTCGCCGAACGAGGGAGATTGGTTCAGCCGCGGCGGGTGTGGCTTCGTCGTCGAGAGGCATCCGGCGAACCTTTCTCGCTGGTCTGGCCGGGTGTCTGCGGGGCTGCCGCGAGGTTCGTCAGGTTCGCCAGGACGTCTTGGTATGCCTTGTCGAAGCTGGCGATGCCGTTGTCCTCCAGGGTGCGGCCCACGGCCGTCATGTCGATGCCGACTGCCGCCAGGCAGACCATCAGTTCGGCTGCCTGCGGTACGCCGCCGTCGACGGTGCGAGCCGTGGTGCCGTGATCCTCGAAGGCGGCGATGGTCGCTTCGGGCAAGGTCGTGACCGTGTCGGGGCCGATGAGCTCCTCGACGTAGCGGGTGTCACGGTCCTTGGGGTTCTTGGTGGACGTCGAGGCCCACAGCGGACGCTGGACATCCGCGCCCAACCTGGCGAGCCGGTGCCAGCGGGGTGTGGAGAACTGCTCGGTGAACAATCGGTAGGCCAGTTTGGCCTGCGCGACCGCGGCCTGGCCGCGCAGGGCCAGCGCCTCGTCGGTCCCGAGTGCCTCGAGGCGCTGGTCGACTTCGGTGTCGACCCGACTGACGAAGAAGGAGGCGACGCTGCTGACCGTCGAGGGATCTCCGCCGTTCGCTGTCAACTTCTCCAGCCCGGACAGATAGGCCTCGATGATCTCGGCGTAGCGAGACAGGGAGAACAGCAGGGTCACGTTGATGCTGCTGCCTTCACCGGTCAGCGTTTCAAGGGCGGCTACGCCTTCGGCGGTTGCCGGAATCTTCACGAGCAGGTTCGGTTGTGCGATCCGCCGGTGGAGCCACCGCGCGGCGGCTATCGTGCCCGGAGCGTCGTGAGCCAGCTCTGGAGATACCTCCACCGACACGAAACCGTCGGCGCAGTCACCGCCATCGAACACTGGGCGAAGGACGGTCAGCGCTTGACTGACGTCGGAGATGACCAGCTCCCAGTAGGCCTCGTCCACCGATTTGCCGGCCGCCATCAGCGCCGAGAACTGTTCGTCGTAGTCGTGGGAGCCGTTGATACTTCTGGCGAAGATCGTCGGGTTCGCGGTGACGCCACGGATCCCGTCGGCGACCATGCGCGCCAACGTGCCGTCACGCAGGTACGTGCGGGTGAGGTTGTCCAGCCACGGGCTCTGCCCGCAGTAGCGGTAGAGATGTTCAAGCTTGGTCATGGCGTTCTCGATTTCCCTGGCATCTGCCAGTCGCAACGGTGCGTGTGCCGGCAGGACTCAGTTGTCCTTGCCGTGGATGAGGCGGTCCCAATCGATCGCAGCGTGGCCCGGGATGCTGTCTCCCAGGACGTACCTGCTGGGGTCTCCCGCAGCTCTGGCTCCGGATGCCAGCCACGCCGCGATACCACGCGCATTGCGGCTCTCGAGTTCCTCGAGATAGGCCCGGCGCTCGTCGACCACCCATAGCCGTTGCGCCGGCGACCTGGCGCTTTGGAGAGCCGAGAAGCTGGCCCGCCACGCCTGGCACAACGCGTCGTCGCTCAGCGACGCCGGCGCAACGCGAGGCGCGGATGGCCGGCTCGGCTCGGTCCACGAGGTCGGCGCCGCCGCGGACCCTGCCGAGCGCTCGGCGGGGTCCGCGTGGGCCGGACGCAATGATGGGCTGGGCAGGTGGCCGCGTTCCCTGAGCCAATGACGGCAGTATTCGAGAGCGTAGGGCGACCCGCCTGCGGTGATCGCCAGCAGCAGGACCACGGTCGGACCGCCAACCATCGCCCCCACGCCGACGACTGCCAAGGTCCCGATCCCACCCAGGATCGAGCTTCTGACGATTATTCGCCGGCGCTCACGCGGCGGCCGGTTGCCGTTGGCGTCCAGCAGGATCATCACGACTACACCGCCGGTCACGGACCCGCAGATGGACAGCGAGATGACGGCCGACAGGGACCACGTGAACGCGACGAACACCCCCAAGGCGCCGAGAAGGCCACAGAAGAACAACCAGACGACTCGATAGACCTTCATGGTGTGTTCTCCCGCACCGTTGCGCCGGGCACGTCGAGGCGGACGGCGACTGATCGGTCCACGACAACCTCCTTACGGTGGCGGGCTGTTCGTGCACCTACGACTGTGCCGGGGCGTGGCGATGACGGGTACGGCAACGATCGGCGAACCTGGAGCCGGCATGTTGGCCGACGCCCGGCAACGATGGTTCGCTGCAGACGCAATGACGCCTTGGCTAGGCGTGTGCCTCCGCGCCCGAGGGAAGATCACGCCGAGGCCACTCGAGCAGGCGCGCGCCGAGTACGGCGATGTGCAGCGTGAACCGCTGTGCCGGGTCGCCCGGGTCGTGTCCGGTCAGGGTCTTGACCTTGTCCAGCCGGTAGGTGACGGTGCGGACCGACATGTTCAGGCGCCGGGCCGCCTCGGTGGCGACCTCACCGGTAGCGAAGTACGCCTCGAGGGTCTGCAGAAGAGGCTCAGCGCCGCCGCGGGCCTGGGTCAGCGGGCCGAGCACAGCCTGGATCAGATCGACGATGGCGGCCTGGTCGCGAATCAGAACCCGGTAGACGAGCATGTCGCGGGCATCCACCACGGGCGTGTCGAGTTGCAGCCGCTCGGCCAGCATCAGCGCCTCGCGCGCCTCCTCGTAGGAGCGCGCGATGCCGTAGGAGCCGGGGTAGGGGCGGCCGACGGCGACACGCCAGGTACGGCCCCCCCGGTGCCGGATCAACGCATCGTGGACGAGTTCCCCGACGTCTCTGCTGGGGGTGCGGGGGACCGGCGTGGGGGCGGTTGCCGGGAGCAGCATCACCAACAGGCCCTCTTTGGTGGCGACGAGCACCTCGCGGTCCCCGAACTGGTCGAGGATGAACCGTTCCAGCATGCTCGCTGTCGTGTCGCCGTCGGGCAGCACGTCCGCGGGGGCGGCCAGGACCACCTGGTGGGGCCGGCCGAGGTCGAGCCCGAACGGTTCGGCGCGCTCGACCATCCGGGAGACGTCGGCGTCGCCACGGAGCAGGTCGTCGACCAGCTCGCGGCGCAGCGACTCCTCTTGCCTGATCAGCTGCTTGGTCGCGACCTGATAGCTGTCCACGAGGACGGCGATCGCTTCGCCGACGGCCCGCAGTACCGCCTGGGCCGAGGCGCGGACCGTGTCGCGGTCGCGGTACGGCACGACATCGGGCAGGTCCCGCCACATCCGCCAGGCCGCGGACAGGTACAGGTCGACGACCCGCCCGGCGGGGATGCCCTGCTCGGCGGCGCGACGGCCGAGTTCACGCACGATCGCCAGCTCATGCTCGCGCGGCCGCCGCCCGGAGATGGCCGCGTCCGCGAGGAGGGTGAGGTACTCGACCAGCAGCTCCAGCGGCGCCTGCGAGTCTCCGGCCGCCGCCTGCGCGATCGCGGTCAGCCAGGCCTCGTCAGCGGTATTCGGGGCGCTGTCGCTCAGACCTGACAGGCGACCGAATTCGCTCATCTCGCTCCCCTCCCAGTGGAATCGATGCAACTGTGCGGCGCTGTTCCAGTAGAGCATCGTTGCCGGGCGTCGGCTATCAGGGCCGTCACAGGATCGCCGATCCTGGCAGTACCTGTGGCGCCGCCGGAACGGCACAGTCGAACCGCAAGGGCATCCACAGCTGAAGCGGAGCGACGACATGACGAACACAATCGTTGTAGACAACCGCGGCCGCCGACCGGTCCTGGTCGGTGTCGACGGCTCGGTGTCCGCGCAAGCCGCGCTCGCCTGGGCGGCTGCCGAGGCGACGTACAGACGCTGCCCGCTGCACATCGTTCACACCTTCACCTGGCCGATGATCGGAGATCCCTTCGGCCTGAACCTCACCGAGCCCATGAACGACGGCCTCCGGACCGCTGCGGGATGGATCCTCGGCGAGGCCGAGAGCCAGGCGCGCCGCGCCGCTCCCGACATCCGTGTCACCGCTGAGCTGTTCGCCGCCGGCGCCGTCCCGACGCTGCTGAGCCAAGCTCAAGGCGCCGAACTGGTGGTCGTCGGCAGCCGGGGAGTCGGCGGCTTCCGCGGCCTGTTGCTGGGGTCTGTCAGCTCCACCGTGGCCGCACACACCCCGTGCCCGGTGGTCGTTGTCCATCCGCACCGGCACGGCAGTGCGTTCCCCGCCTCCCCGACAGGCCGGATCGTGGTCGGCGTCGATGGATCGGAAGTCTCGGCCGCGGCGATCCGGTTCGCCTTCCGGGAGGCCGCGCGCCGCCGTGTCGGAATCACCGCCGTGCATGCCGTGATGCCGACCCGCCGGCAGTCATCGGTGCGGGTGCCGGCGGACATCGTCGAGCAGGTCGACCGCCAACTGCTCACCGAAGCGATGGACGGCAAGCGGATCCTGATCCCCGGCATCGACGTGAAGACCAAACTCGTCCACAGCCACCCGGTCCAGGCGCTCCTGGACGAGGCCGACGGCGCCGAGCTGATCGTCGTTGGTTCACGTGGTCGCGGTGGCTTCACCGGGATGCTGCTCGGCTCGGTCAGCCAGGCCGTCCTGCACCACGCCGCATGCCCGGTCGCAGTCGTCCACCCCCGCCGGACGAAGGCCAACAGACCCTCGCCTGCGCAGCAGTCCATCCTCCAGATCGCCACACCGAGCCGTTTCGCGAAAGAGAAGCGTTAGGCGCTGAGGCGTTTCTCGCTCGAGGTGGAGAAGACGTGGACCTTCCCCGGCTGCGGGGCGAGGTAGACCAAGGAGCCTTTCTCGCTGTGAGTTCGGGTGCCGATCCGGGCGATGATCTGCTGATTCAAGGTGGCGTGCTCGGCAGCACCGTAGAGGAACGCGTCCGAGCCGAGTTCCTCTATCACCGCGACCCTCACCGGCAGCCCCTCGTCGGCGAGGTGGAACGCCTCCGGGCGGATCCCCAGCATCAGGGTCTTGTCGTCGCCGGCCTTCGCCAGGATGCTGCGCTCGATCGGTACGACGTAGTCGCCGATCTTCGCGCCGCCGACGGTGATCTCGGCCTCGATCAGGTTCATCGCGGGCGAGCCCATGAAGCCGGCCACGAACACGTTCCTCGGCCGGTCGTACAGGCCTAGCGGGGTGTCGACCTGCTGCAGTCGACCGTCCTTCAGTACGGCGACCCGGTCGCCCATCGTCATGGCCTCGATCTGGTCGTGGGTGACGTAGACGGTGGTGACGTCCAACCGGTGCTGCAGCTCGGCGATCTGGGTCCGGGTCTGCACGCGGAGCTTGGCATCGAGGTTCGACAGCGGCTCGTCCATCAGGAACACCTGCGGGTCACGCACGATCGCACGACCCATCGCCACCCGCTGACGCTGACCACCGGACAGTGCCTTCGGTTTGCGGTCCAGGAACTCCTCCAGGCCCAGCAGCTTCGCCGCCTCGGCGACACGCCTGGCCCGCTCGTCCTTGGGCAGGCCTTGCATCTTCAGCGCGAAGCCCATGTTGTCGGCGACCGACATGTGCGGGTAGAGCGCGTAGTTCTGGAACACCATCGCGATGTCCCGCTCCTTCGGCGCGAAGTTGGTGACGTCGCGGTCGCCGATGTAGATGGAACCCTCGTTGACCTCCTCGAGGCCGGCGAGCATCCGGAGCGAGGTCGACTTACCACAACCCGACGGGCCGACGAGAACCATGAACTCGCCGTCGGCGATGTCCAGATCCAGCCTGTCTACGGCCGGGCTCTCGCTGCCCGGATACACCCGGGTGGCGCCCTTGAACGAAACAGTTGCCATGTCGCGCTTCCTTTCCTTCGCCTGCCGGACGATCCGGACGACGTTCCCGGCACTCCTCTGAGTTGCCACGCCGGATCAGCACAACCAACGGAAGGTCCAATCAGGATCTGGTGGCCCGGCCGTCTGGTCGGGCGCGGTGATGCTTGCACCGGCCGGCGCCTGTGTCGCGGCGATCTGTGAGCCGTTTTGTGCGGCCGGTGCAACCGCGGGCGTCGGGGCAGCGCCGACGACTGGCTCGGGGATCTCGGGCGGTGTCGATCGTTCCAGAAACCGGAGCAGCTCGACCGGGAAGGGCAGCACCAAGGTCGAGTTCTTCTCAGCGGCGACCTCGGCGACAGTCTGCAGCAACCGCAGCTGCAACGCGGCCGGGTGCCCAGTCATCACTTCCGCGGCCCGACCCAGTTTCTCCGAGGCCTGCAGTTCACCGTCGGCGGTGATGACCCGCGCCCGACGCTCCCGCTCCGCCTCGGCCTGCCGCGACATCGACCGCTTCATCGTCTCCGGCAATGCGACGTCCTTGATCTCCACCCGTTCGATATGCACACCCCAATCCAGCGCAGGACTGTCGATCATCAAAGCCAGACCCTGATTGAGCCGTTCCCGGTTCGACAGCAAATCGTCCAGATCACTCTTACCGATGATCGACCGCAACGACGTCTGCGCCACCTGACCGATCGCCGACACATAGTCCTCGACATCCACGGCCGCACGGACCGGGTCGATCACGCTGAAGTACACGACTGCATCGACGCGAACCGTCACGTTGTCGCGGGTGATCCCGTCCTGGGCCGGGACCGGCATCGTGATGATCTGCATGCTGACCTTCTGCATCCGGTCAGCGACCGGCACCAGGAGAGCAAGCCCCGGTCCCCGGACGGTTGGAAGCACCCGACCGAACCGGAACACGACACCACGCTCGAACTGCCTCACCACGCGCACACAGCTCGCCGAAACAACCAACCCCACGACCAGTGCTGCGAGTAGTACGCAAATGACGCTGATCATCTGTCCTCCATAACCTCCTTCGTCCTGCAGTGACGACATTGCCCGCTGCGGGCCCGCAACCGGTACGGCGCTGATCGGCGAACTGAGGCTGACGTGATCGCCGGTGCCCGGCAACGATGGGCTTTTCGCAGCGCCGGGCCACTGTCTTCACAATGGACGGCCGCAGGTTGGCGCTCCACATCCCAGTGGAGGTTCGTTGCCGGACGTCGGCTACAAGCCTGGTCGCAGGTTCGCCGATCGAGGCACTACCCGTCGCACCGGTGGAACGGCACAGTCGAAGCCGCAGGGCATCCAGAGCTGAAGCGGAGCGACGACATGACGAAGGCAACTGCTGAGAACAATCGGGGTCGTCGATCGGTTCTGGTCGGGGTCGACGGATCGGTGTCCGCGCAAGGCGCGCTGTCCTGGGCCATCGCGGAGGCGTCGTCGAGGCACTGCACCCTGCGCATCGTTCACGCCTTCAGCTGGCCGATGATCGGCAACGCCCTGGACCTGGCCTTCGTCGGTGACACGGACCTCGGCCTCCGGTCGGCCGCCGAGTGGATCCTCACCGAGGCGGCAGCCCGTGCGCGAGAAGTTGCTCCCAACCTCAGAGTCACCACCGACCTGTTCGTCGGGCCGCCCGCGGCGACCTTGCTGAGCCAGTCGCACGACGCCGACCTGGTGGTCGTGGGCAGCCGTGGCGTCGGTGGCTTCCGCGGCCTACTGGTGGGGTCCGTCAGCACGACGGTGGCCGCACATGCAGTGTGCCCAGTGATCGTCGTCCACCCCCACGGCGACGGTACGGCGTTCCCCGCCACGCCGACCGGGCGGATCGTGGTCGGCGTCGACGGCTCGGAGATCTCGTCCGAGGCGATCCGCTTCGCCTATCAGCAAGCGACACGCCGGCAGATCGGCATCACCGCCGTACACGCCGCGATGACGACTCGACAGCACCCGTCCCTTCGTGTCCCCGCGGAGATCGTCGACCAGATCGACCGGCTACTACTCGCCGAGGCGATGGAGAGCAAACGCGTGCTCTTCCCGGGCATCGACGTACGGACGAGGCTTGTGCACGGTCACCCGGCTCAGGCGTTGATCGACGCGTCGAAGGGCGCCGAACTGGTCGTCGTCGGGTCCCGCGGCCGCGGAGGCTTCGCCGGCATGTTGCTCGGATCAGTCAGTCAGGCGGTGCTGCAGCACGCTGGCTGCCCCGTCGCCGTGGTCCGTCCGCACCGAACCCCATTCGTCAGAACCTCGTCCGCAGACCAGCTCCGTTTTGCGACCGCATCACTGGACAGGGGCTCGGACCTGAAGGAGCAGTCATGACACCGACACCGCAAGGCCTGCCGGAAAGCCTTGGGTTGCACAGCCAACTGCTCGACCTGGACCCGTCAGAGACCCAGGAGTGGCTGGAATCGATCGACCAGGTGGTCGACCATGCCGGGCAGAACAGGGCGCGATACCTGCTGCTCAGCATCCTGCAACGGGCCCGCGACCGCCGCGTCGGTGTTGCCAACCTGCGCAGTACCGACTACCTCAACACGATCGCACCCGATGCCGAGCCGACCTTCCCCGGCGACGAGTACGTCGAGCGGCGGATCCGGGCGTACAACCGCTGGAACGCCGCGGTCATGGTGCACCGGGCGCAGCGACCCGGCATCGGCGTCGGTGGGCACATCTCCACCTACGCCTCCGCCGCGGCGCTGTTCGAGGTCGGATTCAACCACTTCTTCCGTGGCCACGACGCACCCGGCGGGGGCGATCAGATCTACTTCCAAGGACACGCCTCACCAGGTATCTACGCGCGCGCGTTCCTGGAAGGACGACTCACCGAAAGCCAGCTCGACGGGTTCCGGCAGGAATTCTCACATGCCGGCCTGGGCGGCGGACTGCCGTCGTACCCGCACCCGCGGCTGATGCCGGACTTCTGGGAATTCCCCACGGTCTCGATGGGACTCGGGCCGATCAATGCGATCTATCAAGCTCGCTTCAACCGCTACCTGCACAACCGTGGCCTCAAGGACACCAGCCGGCAGCGCGTGTGGGCGTTCCTCGGCGATGGCGAGATGGACGAGCCCGAGTCACTCGGCGCGATCGGCGTTGCAGCCCGCGAGGAGCTCGACAACCTCACCTTCGTCATCAACTGCAACCTGCAGCGCCTCGACGGCCCGGTCCGCGGCAACGGCAAGATCATCCAGGAACTGGAATCGTACTTCCGAGGTGCCGGCTGGAACGTCATCAAGGTGATCTGGGGTCGCGAATGGGATCCGCTGCTGGCCGCCGACACCGACGGCGCTCTGCTCAACCTGATGAACACCACACCCGACGGCGACTTCCAGACCTACAAGGCCGAATCCGGCGCGTTCGTCCGGGAGCACTTCTTCGGCCGCGACCCTCGCACGGCCGCCATGGTCGAGCACCTGTCCGACACCGAGATCTGGAACCTCAAACGCGGCGGACACGACTACCGCAAGCTGTACGCCGCCTATCTGGCAGCCACCCAACACACCGGGCAGCCAACGGTGATCCTGGCCAAGACCATCAAGGGTTGGACCCTCGGCTCCCACTTCGAGAGCCGCAACTCCACCCATCAGATGAAGAAGCTGACCATCGACGACCTCAAGGGCTTCCGGGACCGGCTGTTCCTGGACATCCCCGACTCGGCGCTCGACGAGGTGGAGCCACCCTACTACCGACCCGCGGAGAACTCGCCAGAGGTGGAGTATCTGCACGAGCGGCGGCGCGCCCTCGGCGGGTACCTGCCCGCGCGCAGAGTGCACAGCAAGCCTCTTGTCCTGCCCGGCGCCACAGCGTACGACGTCGCCCGACGGGGCTCAGGCAGGCAAGAGGTCGCCACCACCATGGCGTTCGTCCGGCTGCTCAAGGACCTCATGAAAGACCCGAAGATGGGTCACCGGTTCGTGCCGATCATCCCCGACGAGGCCCGCACCTTCGGTCTGGATTCTTTGTTCCCGTCCAAGAAGATCTACTCGCCCCACGGACAGAACTACATGTCCGTGGATCGCGAACAGATGCTGAGCTATCAGGAGGACATCCACGGCGTTCTCCTCCACGAGGGCATCACCGAGGCCGGCTCTGCCGCGTCCTGGACAGCCGCCGGTACGTCGTATGCCACCCAGGGCGAACCGATGATCCCGCTCTACATCTTCTACTCGATGTTCGGCTTCCAGCGCAGCGGCGACCAACTCTGGGCCGCGGCCGACCAGATGACCCGAGGATTCCTCCTGGGCGCCACTGCCGGCCGCACCACCCTCAACGGCGAAGGCCTGCAGCATCAGGACGGCCATTCGTTGCTGTTGGCATCTACGAACCCTGCCTGCGTCGCCTATGACGCCGCCTATGCCTTCGAACTCGGCCACATTACCGCCGACGCACTCCGGCGTATGTACGGCGATCCGCGGCCCGGCGAAGACCAGGACGTCTTCTACTACCTCACTCTCTACAACGAGCCGATCGCGCAACCGGCCGAGCCCGACGGTGTCGACATCGACGGGATCCTCGCCGGGATGCACCGCTACTCCCCGGCCTCGGAGGGCGACGGTCCGAAGGCGCAGATCCTTGCCTCCGGCATCGCGATGCCCTGGGCAATGGAAGCGCAACGCCTCCTGCAAACCGATTGGGGCGTGCAGGCCGACGTGTGGTCGGTGACATCGTGGACCCAGTTGCGCCGTGACGCACTCGCCGCCGAAGAATGGACACTGTCGCACTCCGGCGAGCCGCCCCGAATCCCCTACGTCACCAGGCGTTTGAACGACGCTCCCGGTCCGGTCGTGGCCGTGTCGGACTGGATGCGCGCCGTACCGGACCAGATCGCGCCCTTCGTGCCTGGCACCTGGACCTCGCTGGGCACCGACGGGTTCGGCCACTCCGACACCCGCGCAGCCCTGCGCCGCCACTTCGGAATCGACGCGCAGTCCATCGTCGTACGGGTGCTGCAGCAACTGGCCGGGCAGGGCGATGTCGACGACTCAGCACCGCGGCAGGCCATGACGAACTATCACCTGACTGACGAAGCCTAGGAGGAACCATGCGCGTCTTTGTAGCCGGCGCACTGGACTCCGACGCGCTGAGCCGCGTAGTCAAGGATGCTGCACCCGATGCGGTGGTCACCTCCTTACCGCGATTCCGGCCAAGATCAATCCGCGCCGGATGAGCCGCGACTTCGCACAGACAAACCGACTGCGGACAGGGGGCACCCGCAACCTGCTGTACGCCGGAACTGCCTCACCGACGGTTCGGATCTCCGGGTGTTGCCGATGATCGGCAACCAATTGCCCGCGAAGTCAGCCGGTGGGCGGCGGTGCCAGTTCGTGACCGCGGGACAAGCATAGAAGTACATCGACGCTCTAGAAGGAGTACATGATGAGCACTGAGGGGCGTACCGCCCACACAACGCGCCGGGAGGCGCTGTCGGACCCGGCCTACCAGGCGTTCCTGTTACTGCGAACGGTCTTCACGATCGCGCCGATCGTGTTCGGCCTCGACAAGTTCGCCAACCTGCTGACCGACTGGCCGGGCTACCTGGCCCCATGGATCAACGACATCGTCCCTGGCTCCGGACAAGACGCGATGTACGCCGTCGGCGTCATCGAGATCGTCGCCGGCGTGGCCGTCGCCCTGATCCCACGCTACGGCGCACTGCTCGTCGCGGCCTGGCTTGCCGGCATCATCCTCAACCTGCTCACGCTCTCAGGCTTCTACGACGTCGCACTACGCGACTTCGGCCTCCTGATCGCCGCCCTCGCACTGGCCCGGCTCGCCACCAGGTACGCACCCGCCCGACAGCAGTCCTGACAAGAACGACGAACACCTCATGATGCCCACTCACGTCGAAGGATCCGCCCATCGACCAACTGACCGGCGTCCCGCGCCGGAGTGGGTGGTCGACCGGCGGAGCCTTCGATCCTGCCGCAGCCGACAAGCCTGACGAGCGACGTCGTGGACTGGTTCGGATGGGCGCTCTTCGGGTTGGTGGCCACTTCCGCGCTGACTGCCGTGATGATCACTGCGCAACTGGGCGGCCTCACCCGGCTGGACCTTCCGCTCGTACTGGGCACTCTGGTCACAGAGGACCCGGATCGCGCCCGGGCCGCGGGGTTCCTCATCCATCTCGTCGTCGGCCAAGTGTTCGCGCTCGGATACGCAGCCGTGTTCGCACTGTTGCATCGAGCCACCTGGTGGCTGGGCGGGCTGCTTGGCCTGCTGCATGTCGCGATTGCGCTGATGGTGTTGCTCCCAGTGCTTCCCGGCTTGCATCCCCGGATGGCATCACCCCGCGCGGGACCCGCGAGCAGGGCCGTGCTCGAGCCGCCGGGTCTGCTCGCCCTCAACTATGGCGTGCAGACTCCAGCGGTGGCCGTCGTGGCCCACCTTGTCTACGGCATCGTGCTCGGCCTGCTTCTCGAGGTCCGTTGAGATGAAGCCGATCGCCGACTACGGGCTGCTCGGTGACACCCGCACCGCGGCACTTGTCTCCAGTGACGGCTCGCTCGACTGGCTGTGTGTTCCGCGGTTCGACGGTGACCCGATCTTCGGAAGACTTGTCGGCGGGCCGGCCGCAGGCAGGTTCCGGTTGGGCCCGGCTTCCGCGGCCATAGTTGTCAAGCGCAACTACCGCCACCACAGCGCGACCCTGGAGACTACCTGGGCCACCTCCGACGGCAAGTTGACCCTGACCGAGGCGATGGTGGCGGAGGTAGCCGGACGGCTGTTACCTGCGACAATCCTGATGCGGCGACTGTCCGCAGACGACGGAGCGGTCGAGGCCCGCGTCGAATTCGACCCCCGCCGCGGTGAGGAACACAGCCGGCCGCGCGTCCGGCGCCGCGGCCAGGATCTCGTGTGCGAATGGGGCGCGCAGGCCATCTCGCTGAGCTGCGATGCGGGCCTAGCCATCGAGCCCGGCAGAGCAGCGTCGTTCACGGTCACCCCTGATCGGCCAGTCACGTTCGTCCTCACCGTCGCCCACCGAGAACCGCTGATCCAGGTTGATGCTGCCACCGCATGGGCACTTCTCGCCGAGGACGAGGGCCGATGGCGCGACTGGACGGCTCGGGTCGACCAGAACCTGCCCTTTCGTGAGGAAGTCATTCGCAGCCTGCTGACACTGCGCCTGTTGACATACTCGCCGTCCGGTGCGCCCGTGGCCGCACCGACCACCTCGCTACCCGAGCACCCCGGCGGGGTCCGGAACTGGGACTACCGCTTCGCTTGGCCCCGAGACGCCAGCATAGGGATCGCGGCGTTCCTCAACGTCGGCATGGTCGAGGAAGCCCGAGGTTTCCTGTGGTGGCTGCTGCATGCCAGCCGCCTGCAACGTCCCCGCCTCCCGGTTCTCCTCACCCTGGACGGTCGTCGAGCGCCCCCGGAGCGTGGTCTGCGAGACTGGCCCGGGTACGCCGGCAGTGTCCCGGTCCGCGTGGGCAACGGTGCGGCTCAACAACACCAACTCGACGGCTACGGGTGGGTGCTCGACGCTGCCTGGACCCTCGTGCAGGCGGGACATCCGCTCTATTCCGAAACGTGGCGCGCGATGCGGGGTTTCGCCGATCTGGTCGCGCGACGGTGGAGCGAGCCGGACGCGGGCATCTGGGAAGTCCGTGGAGATCAGGTGCACCACGTGCATTCCAAGTTGATGGCATGGCTGGCGCTCGACCGAGCCCTGCGGATCGCCGAGACGCACCGGTTGTCCGCCCGTCGACGTCGACGCTGGCAGGCCGCCCGCGAGGCTATCCGCCGCGAAGTCAAGCTGCTGGGCTTCGACACCAGCATGGGTAGCTACACCAGAAGCTACGGCTCGCAAGAGCTCGACGCCGCTCTCCTCATCCTGCCCCGGATCGGACTCGAGGAGCGCGGATCACCGCGTATCCGCGGGACGATCGACGCCATCCGCAGCCAACTGAATGCCGATGGTCCCTTGCTGTACCGCTACCCACCGGGGCGTGACGGACTGCCGGGTACCGAAGGCGCGTTCCTGCCCTGTTCTTTCTGGCTGGTTGAAGCGCTCGCGCTCGACGACCGCCGGGGCGAGGCCTTCGACCTGTTCACTGAACTGCTGGGCCGCGCCGGCCCATTGGGCCTGTACGCCGAGGAGATGGATCCCAAGACAGGCGAGCAGCTCGGCAACTACCCGCAGGCGCTGACCCACGCCGCCCTCATCCAGGCCGCACTCACGCTCCGAGATCTCCCGCCTGTCTCATGACGTTCCGGCCCGGACTGGGCCGAGACGACTGTTGCTTCGCGCAACACGAACGTCCGCGGGTGTGTGACGTCTGTCGATCCGCTTGCACCATTGCCGGTTCCCGGCAATCTGCGCGGTTCGACCTTCGCCGAAGGTGCCAATACCCCGCGAGGCGGCGGAGCGGCAGAGTCGGAGATACCCGATCAAGCATCCGGGAGTGTGCCATGCAATCCCTTGTCGCCACCCGAAGTGAGTTGCTCGACCGCCGCCGGCGAGCAGTCTTCGTCGCTCAAGGCCGCGATCTGCTCAAAGACAAGAGAACGGCGCTGGTGCGGGAGTTCCGGCATTATCAGACCGAGCTCCTGAACGGACTGGAACAGTTGCGGAGCCTCGCGGTCCAGGCCCGGCAGCGTCTTGACGAGGCCACCGCGGTCTGCGGACCGGAGCCCCTCGCATCGGGTGCCCTGGCCGCCGCGACCGGGATCGGCGCAGACCTGCGATCCCGGACCGTGGCCGGGGTTCACGTCGTCGACCTGCGTCATGATCCGGTTCGCCGCAACGCACGTACCCGGGGCTGGGCATCCGCCGTCACCCCGGCCTGTCTCGACACTGTCGCGCTGGCCTACGAGGAGCAACTGGAGCGGCTGCTGGACCTGTGCGCGGTGGAGTTGAGCGTGCGTCGGTTGGCCACGGAGATCGCGCGGACCACCAAGCAGGTCAACGCACTGGACAACATCGTGCTCCCCCGGTTGCACGACGAGGCACGCCGGATCGCGCTGACGCTGGACGAACGTGAACGCGAAGAACATGCTCGGCTCAGGCGCGCCCGTACCCGCCGGGCCGCCCGCGACGCGACGACTGACGACCCCGGCCGCACCCGGAGCGCAGCATGAGCCGCGCGCACGACGACAGCGACACGGTCGACCAAGCGACGCCGCACGAACTGGTGCGCGAGCTCGAGAACTCGATCGCCGCCCGGCTGGCCGCGGCGGAGCAAGCCCGCGACGAGGTAGCACTAGCTCGCGTGCAGGCGGATCACCTCGTCGCCGAGGGCGAAGCGCGAGCGGCGGAGGCGGCGCGGCAACGAGCGGCCGCGATCCTGTCCGCCGCCCGCGCCGAGGCTGCCCGTGTGACCGACGCCGGCATCCGCCGCGCGGCCGCCCTGACCGCGATCGCCGCCCGGCGCCGCGACCAGGATGTCGCTGCCGTCGTCTCGTCGGTCTTGCCACAACAGGATCGGTCATCGCGGGAAGAGGCGAGCTGACCATGATGGTTCCGCTCACCCAACTCGAAGTCGTCGGGCTCAGACCACGCCTCGACGACGCCCTCGCGGCCCTGCAGGAACTGCGACTGGCCGAAGTCGTCACGATCGTCGACCCAGGCGACCCCCCGGCCGACCTGACTGATCTCATCGCCCGTACCGACGCCCTCCGTGCCCTCTCCACCCAGCCGGCGACCGGCCCAATGCTGGATGACACCGCACTCCGGGCCACCCTCGACGACCTTGAACCTCAGGTCGCGAGGCTGCGGGCAGAAGACGAAGAGCTACGCGGCGAGGCCGACGCACTGCCCCGATCCATCGACGCCCTCGATGCGTTGCAGCCCCTCGTGCCCGAACTGGGCCGCTTGAACGACCGTCAGCTGGCGAACCTGGGCCTGGCGAGCATGGCGCTGGTCCTCGACGATCCGGACCTGCGGGTCGTCCCCGAGCTCACCAGGCAACTCGCCGAGCTGCTCGGTCGGGGCCACTTGCTGGTCACCTCGGCTGCGACGCCTGGCAGTCCCGTCGGCTGCCTGCTGGTCCTTCGCCGCGGCGACCTCCCAGAGGTCGACGCTCTCCTCGGCACCGAACGCATCGTCGAGGTCGGCGTTCCCGCCGCCTACGCCGGCAAGTCGTTGCGCGCGACCGTCGAGGCGATGCGCGAACGATTGTCCGTGGTGCCCGGCGAACGGGAGCGCGTCCAGCAACAGCTGGCCGCCACGATCGATCCCGTCGCCGGATCGCTGGACGCGACCGCCGCATCGCTGCGGGTCCGCGCCGAACGGGCAGCCGCCGCCAACCAGGCGGACCTGTCCTCGCGAACATTCGTCCTCAGGCTCTGGGTCCCGGCCAAGGGCACCGCGGTGGTCGAGCGGGCTCTGGCCGACCGGCTCGGCCAGGCCGTCGCCGTCGAGCGCACGGCGTCTTCCGACGCGCCCGCCCAGGACGAGCCGGTCCTGCTGCGGAACCGGCCAGGCTGGCAGCCGTTCCAGCAACTGGTCGGCTTCCTGTCGTGGCCGGCGCGCGGTGGCCTGGACCCCACCGGGCTGATGGCGTTGGTGCTCCCGATCTTCTTCGGTGTCATGGTCGGCGACGTCGTGTACGGCGCCGTACTGCTCGCCGCCGCGTTGTGGCTCAGATCGCATTGGCCGACGAACGGCACGATCGGTGAGGTCGGCCGGGTGCTGGCGCTCGGCGGCGGATGGACTGTCCTGTTCGGCCTCCTGTACGGCGAGGCGCTTGGCAGCCTCGGACACAGCATCGGCATGCCGGCGCTGTGGTTCTACCGCGGCGGCCCGACCGCACTCCAACCGCTTCTGCTGTTCTCATTGGCCATCGGCCTCGTCCACGTCGTCCTTGGGCTGCTGCTCGGCGCATGGACAGCCGCCCGGGGACACCACCGCCGGCACCTGGCCTCGAAGGCGGGAAACCTTCTGGTCCTGGCCGGCCTGTTCGGTCTGGCCGGCGTCGCCGCCGCCGGATTCCCCCACGGGCTGCTGACCCCTGCGGTGGCAGCGCTCATCGTCGGTGTCGTCGTGGCCTGCGTGTCCCAAGGTGCCCTGGGGTTACTGCTCGGCCCGCTTGAACTGATCGGGATCCTCGGCAACGTCTTGTCCTACCTGCGGCTCGCCGCGGTCGGACTTGCCTCGACCTACCTGGCCGAGGTCGCCAACCAACTCGGCGCCCGCGGACCGCTGCTCCTCGGCGTCGTCGTGGCCACCCTTTTCCACGCCCTGAACCTCGCCTTGGCGGCCTTCAGCCCGATGATCCAGGCCCTCCGGCTGCACTACGTCGAGTTCTTCGGACAGTTCCACGACGGCGGCGGCCGGTTCTTCGCACCACTCGGCGGCTCTGTTGCCCCCGGCCACGAATCCGACCGCCCCACGGCGCCCCCCGCGCCAGACCGTACGACGCCCGAGCCGGTCCCGGCCGGGTCACCCGTCTGAAAGGACCCACATCATGGTACTCGGACTGATCGCCATCGGCGCCGGCCTGTCCGTCGGTCTCGCCGCACTGGCCACCGGCTACGCGCAGGCTCGGATCGGCGCCGCCGCCATGGGCGCGGTAGCGGAGAAACCTGAACTGATCGGCCGCGCGATCCTGCTCGTCGCCATCCCGGAGACGCTGGTCATCCTCGGGTTCGCGGTCGCAGCGATGATCATTCTGCTGCTCGGCGGGCAGGTCTGATGGCGCTGCTCGATCTGCTCACCGCGCTCGAGGAGGAAGGTGCGGCAGAACATGAGAAGGCCCAGCAGGACCGCCGCCGCCAGGCAGCTCAGATCCTCGCCGAGGCCCGCGAGCGCATCGCCCAGGCCCATCAGGAGACCGTGAAGGCGGCCGAGCTCATCGCCCACCAGCAGGCAGAAGCGCTGCTGATCGCAGCGCGTTCCGGCGCCCGCCGGGCTGCCCGGACCGCGCGCGACGACGCGCTGGAGGAGGTCCTCGCACAGGTTCGCGAGCAGTTGCTCGCGCTGCCGGGCAGCCCTGCCGGCGCGGCTGCCGCCATCGCATCGGCGCACGAGGCCCTCGCCGCGATGCCAACCGCCGCTGTCGTCCGAGTCCACCCGGCCGACGCTGCGACGCTGCGGCCGGTCTTGGCGGCGAAACTGGTCGCCGACCTCGGAACCGGCGGAGCCATTGCCGAGGACAACCAAGGCCGCTACATCGACAACACCTATGTCACCAGGCTTGCGAACACCTGGCCGGCGATCCGCGCCGGACTGAGCCGCTCCTGGGATCACGAGTCATGACGCCCCGCGCAGACTTCATCGCCGGCAACACCCGGCTCCGGGCGCGACTGCCCGCCCTGCTCGGCCCCTTCGACTACGACCAACTCGCCGGCGTCTCCCGGGAAGCGGCCGCCCAACGACTTGCCGCGTCGACGTACCGTCCCTACCTGAACCGCGACCGGACAGGCGACGATCGGCTCCCCGACGCGATCGGCCGCCGGCTGCGGGACCTGCTGGGCGGAGTACGCGGACTCTACGGCGGCATCGCCGGTACCGCGGTCGCGGTGCTGCTGGCCCGGCACGACCTGCAGGACGCCCTCGCGCTGATCCGCGGTGCACGAACCGGCCAACCCGCCGCGGACCGGATCGCCGCGGTGATGGGTGTCGGTGCACTCGATCAGCGAACCGCCGCGGACATCGCCGCAGCACCCGACGGCGCCACGGCTGTCCTGCGACTGGCCGCGCACCGGCTGCCCGACCCGCTGACGGCCCGGGCGCTTCCCGCTGCTTGGGAACGCTTCGAACTGAGCGGCGACCCCGACGAGCTCGAGACCACGGTCGCCGCAGCCGCGATCGACGGCTGGATCGACCGGCTGGAATGGGTCGGTCGGGCCGCCCGGCCCGTGCTCGAGGTGATCCATGCCGAATGCGACCGGGCCAATCTGCTCGCCGTACTGCGCGACCCGGCACTGGAGACACCGCGCCTTCTCCCTGCAGGGTTGGTCTCCGTGGCCGCGCTGCAGGCCGCCCGGCGAGGCGATCCGCAGCCCACGGGGGCCGTCCGTCCCAGCTGGCGACAAGCCCTTGAACGGCACCTCCACGACCAGGACCTCCCCGCGCTCGAATGGGACTTGGACACCACCCTGTGGCGCCAGGCCGTACGCGGCCTGCGCCGCGGCGACCCACTCGGCGCGGACATCCCCGTCGGTTACGTCCTCGCCGCCGAATGCGAGGCGCGCACCATCCGGCTCCTACTCGCCGGCACTGCCCCCACACACGACGTCCGAGACCTGCTCGTCCGATGACCACGGCGCCGCCCAGAAAGGAGCAGCCCATGACTGACGCACTTGTCATCGCCACACCCGCCACCGCCATCGGCTTCCGTCTCGGCGGCGCACGAACCATCACCGCCGCGGACGCCGACCAGACGATCGCCGCGGTCACGCACGAGATCGCCGACGGCAAGGCCGCGGTCATCGCTGTCCACGGAGCACTCTGGTCGCTTGTCACACCGCAGATCCGCGCCACCTGGACCAAACAGGCCTCCCCACTCATCCTCAGCCTCCCTGACGAGGACGGCGACATCTCCGCGGCAAAGGACGCGGCGCTGCGCGACCTCCTCGCCCGCGCCATCGGCTACCAAATCACCTTCACCCCCAGCGGAGGCACGTCATGACCACGCCCAGACAACACACCGGGCTCGCGACCCGAGATCGCCGGGGCGTGACCAGGAGGATCACCACCGACACCGGCCGGGTGGTCAAGGTCTCCGGCCCCGTCGTCAGTGCCACCGACCTGCCCCACACCCGCCTGTTCGACGTGGTGCGGGTCGGCACCGAGCAGCTCCTGGGCGAGGTCATCAAGATCGACGGCGACTTGGTCGTGATGCAGGTCTTCGAAGACACCACCGGACTACAGGTCGGCGAACCGGTCGAAGCGACCGGCGAACCGCTGTACGCCGAACTCGGGCCAGGGCTGCTCGGCGGCATCCTCGACGGCACCCAGCGACCACTGGAGAATCTGAGCACCGACGGCAACCTGTACATCGCCAGAGGCGCCGACCCGCCTCGGCTCGATCGCCACCGTCGGTGGGAGTTCCGCCCTGCCGTGGAGATCGGTGACCGCGTCGGCCCCGGTGACCTGCTCGGATCCGTCCCCGAGGGACACGCCATCGAGCACCGGATCCTGGTTCCAACAGGTCTGGCCGGCGTCGTCACCGCTATCCGTCCTGGACCGGCCACCGTGCTCGACCCTGTCGTCGACATCGACGGGCATCCGCTGGCGATGATGCGCAGATGGCCACTACGCCGCGCCCGTCCGGTCGCGGACCGGCTGCCGTTGACCGTGCCGTTGATCACCGGCCAGCGGGTCCTCGACCTGCTCTTCCCGGTCGCCCGCGGCGGAAGCGCCATCATCCCGGGCGGCTTCGGGACCGGCAAAACCGTACTGGAACAGGCCCTGGCGAAGTTCTCGACCGCCGATATCGTCGTTTACGTCGGCTGCGGCGAGCGCGGCAACGAGCTGACCGAGGTGCTCGAGGAGTTCCCTCAGCTGACCGATCCGCGCACCGGCGCGCCCCTGATGGAACGCACCGTGCTCATCGCGAACACCTCCAACATGCCCGTCGCCGCCCGCGAAGCCAGCATCTACAGCGGCATCACGATCGCCGAGTACTACCGGGACCAGGGCTACGACGTCGCCATGATGGCCGACTCGACCAGCCGCTGGGGCGAGGCGCTGCGTGAGGTGTCCAGTCGGCTGGAGGAGATGCCCGCAGAGGACGGCTACCCCGCCTACCTGGCGACGCGGCTGGCAGGGTTCTACGAACGAGCCGGCGCCGTCCAGTGCCTCGGCGCACCTCCGCGCACCGGCTCGGTGACGATCGTCGGCGCGGTCTCACCAGCCGGCGGTGACTTCTCCGAGCCCATCACCCAGAACAGTCTGCGGCTCGCAGGGTGCTTCTGGGCACTCGACACCGCCCTGTCGCGGCAACGTCACTTCCCCGCCGTGAACTGGCTGCGGAGCTTCTCCCAGTACGGCTTGGACGAATGGTTCGACCGGGAGGTCGGCGCCGAGTGGTCCCCGCTGTGCCGCTGGGCGTCCGCGGCCCTGCAAGACGAGGGCGATTTGCAGGAGGTGGTGTCGCTGCTCGGTATCGAGGCGCTGGCCGCCGAGCAACGGATCACTCTGCGCATCGGGCAGGCGTTGCGCGAAGATCTGCTCCAGCAGTCCTCGTTCGATGACCTCGACGCGTCCTGTCCGCCCCAGCGACTGCTGGCCATGCTCCAGGTCATCCACGCGTCCGCTGCCGCGATGACGGCCGCGCTCCAGCGCGGCGTCGCGATCACCGACATCACCGCCGCACGCGTGCTGGCCGACCTCGGCCGGATGCGTCGCTGGCCCACCGACAACGTCGACGAATCCGCCACCCGCCTTACCCAGCGGATTGTCGAGGAAATGAGCTCGCTGTGACCACAGTCGAAGCCCAGGTAACTCCCTTCACCGTCGGGCACCGCACCGTGACCCGGGTCGCCGGACCGCTCATCATCGTGGACGGCATGGACGGCGTCGGCTACGGCGAGCTGGTCGAGGTCGAGACCGGCGACGGCCCGATCCGCGAAGGTCAGGTGCTGGAGCTCGACGGCTCACTGGCCGTCGTCCAGGTCTTCGGCGGAACCGTCGGCATCGGACGCCGCGAAACCTCCGTCCTCACCCGCGGACGCGCCGCGCGCACCGGTGTTGGCGCCGACTACTTCGGGCGGGTGCTCGATGGTGCCGGCAGACCACGCGACGGCGGGCCGCAACCCGTACCGGACGACTACCGCCACGTCAACGGACTGCCACTCAACCCGATCACCCGCTCCCATCCCGACCAGTTCATCGAGACCGGCGTCTCGGCGATCGACGGACTCGTCACGGTGGTCCGCGGTCAGAAACTCCCGATCTTCTCCGGCGCCGGGCTGCCCGCGAACGGCCTGGCAGCGAGGATCGCGGCCCAGGCACGGGTGCCTGGCGATGACGCCGAGGTCGTCGTCATCTTCGCCGCAATGGGCGTGACGCGTCGCGAGGCGGAGTTCTTCCGCGCGGAGTTCCTCACCGGCGGCGCCGCCGACCGCAGCGTGCTCCTGCTCAACCTGGCCGACGACCCCACCATCGAGCGCCTCCTGACACCGCGGGTCGCACTCACCATGGCCGAATTCCTGGCCTTCGAGCAGCACCGGCACGTCCTGGTCGTCATGACCGACATGACCGCGTACTGCGAAGCGCTGCGGGAGATCTCCGCCGCACGGGAGGAGATGCCGGGCCGGCGCGGCTACCCCGGCTACATGTACACCGACCTGGCCTCGCTCTACGAGCGGGCCGGCCGGGTTCGCGGCGGCACCGGATCGCTGACCCAGCTGATGATCCTCACCATGCCGGACGACGACATCACCCACCCGATCCCCGACCTCACCGGCTACATCACAGAGGGACAGATCGTGCTGTCGCGTGAGCTCGACCGCCAGGGCATCGAACCACCGATCGACGTGCTCCCTTCACTCTCACGCCTGATGAACGCCGGCATCGGCGCCGGGAAGACCCGCGACGACCACCGGGGCCTGGCCGATCAGCTGTACGCCTGCTACGCCCGGGGCCGCGAGGTCCGCCGCCTGATGTCCATCGTCGGCGAGAGCGGACTGCCGCCCGAGGACCGGCGCTATCTTGCCTTCGCCGCGGCGTTCGAGAGCACCTATCTCGACCAGGGAGTCGCGCGGCGGACCCTCACCGACACCCTCGAGCTCGGGTGGCAACTACTCACCCCGTTTCCTGCCGCGGACCTCAAGCGCGTCAGCGCCGAGCAGTTGGCCCGCTACCACCGCGAGGAGGAGTGACGGTGGTCAGCAACTGATGGATCCTCCTGTCCTTGTCTGGGGCCTGACCGTCGTCGGGATCGTCGCCCTGCTGCTGTTCGACTTCTTCTTCCATGTCCGCGCGGCGCACACCCCGACCCTCTGGGAGGCCGCGATCTGGTCCGCCGGCTATGTGGGGATCGCCGTCTTGTTCGGCGTCGGCGTGTGGTCGTTCGGCGGCGCGGCGATGGGCGCCGAATACTTCGCCAGTTATGTAACGGAGAAGGCGCTGTCCGTCGACAACCTCTTCGTGTTCCTTATCATCATGGCCAGCTTCGGCGTGCCCGGACCCGACCAGCAGAAAGTGCTGCTTTTCGGCATCACCTTCTCGCTGATCGCGCGCAGCGGCTTCATCTTCCTGGGCGGCGCACTGGTGAACTCCTACGCCTGGGTGTTCTACATCTTCGGACTCATCCTCCTCGTCACCGCCGGCCACCTGCTCGAGCCCGCCGGGACGAACGGCCGCTCGGCCGACAACATCATGGTCCGCCTCGCCAAGCGGCTCCTCCGAACCTCTGAGTTCTACGACGGCGACAAGCTGTTCTCCATCGAGCACGGCAGACGGGTGATGACTCCGATGCTGCTGGTCATGGTGGCCATCGGTGGAACGGATGTCTTGTTCGCACTGGACTCCATTCCGGCGATCTTCGGTCTCACCCAGAGCGTGTTCATCGTCTTCACCGCCACCGCGTTCTCCCTGCTGGGACTGCGCCAGCTGTACTTCCTCATCGACGGCCTACTTGACCGTCTCATCTACCTGACGTACGGCCTCGCAGCGATTCTCGGCTTCATCGGCATCAAGCTCATCCTGCACGCCTTGCACGAGAACAACCTGCCGTTCCTCAACAACGGCGAACCACTCGGTGTCCCCCAGATCAGCACCGCCTTCTCGTTGAGCGTCATCGCAAGCGCCCTGACCGTCACCGTCATCGCCTCGCTGATCGGCGCCAGGTCCAGGTCCCGAGGGGCTCGGTTACCGTGACGACTACCGGGGCCAGCCAAGGTGGTCGATTCGCCTGCGGAGGAAGGCGTCAATGCCAAGCGCCGGCTCACGGCGAAACCAAGAGGATGTGATCAAATGAAGCACCAAGCGTCGGACAACGATCAAGTCACACAGCCCCTGACGCAGGACGGTGAGTCATGACTGCCGGAGGCGTGCGGGTTCGCAGGATCTACGACCAGGCCGCGACCGACGATGGTATCCGGATCCTGGTGGACCGCATCTGGCCGCGCGGCATCCGCAAGGACGCAGCCGCGATCGACGTCTGGGCCAAAGACGTCGCACCGTCCACGGAACTGCGCAAGTGGTACGGCCACGTCCCGGAGAAGTTCGGACAGTTCGAGGCGCGCTATCGCGAGGAGCTCGCGACACCGCCCAAACGGGAGGCACTCGACGAGCTGCGCACATTGGCCCGTGGCTCCACACTGACGCTGGTGACCGCGACCCGGGACGTGGATCACAGTCAGGCTGCCGTGCTGGCGGAGCTCCTACGAGAATCACGCTGAGCCACACCCACAGGTCGGGTAGTGACTGGGTGGCCTACGGACCAAGACGCGGTCTGATCTGCAGGCCGGGACGGCGCCGGTGAACCGTCAGATAGGACAGTCCGTCCTTGCCGGCGGCGATGCTGCGCGTCGAGCCGCGCGGCAACCACACGAGGTTGCCGTCGGCAAGAGACTTCGAACCATCAGGGGTATCGACGGTGCCGCTTCCCGCCACGACGACGAGCAGGACGTCGAGTTCCGGCTCGGTGTGGGTTTCCACACGCTGCCCGCGAGGCAGATGAATGAGATTCGCGTCGAGCTCGCGCCCCGGCTCGTCGAGCTTCCACCGCGCGCCAGAGGGAAGGAGCGAGTCGCCGGTCAGCTCGCGCACGTCGGCAAGGATCCGCGCCATCGGCCGTTCGGCCGCCAGATCGGCGGGAACAGGCGACCCGGCCGCTGAGTCCTCAGCCATCGACGGCGACCCGTCCGATCCGGACTCGCCACTCGTCGGGTCCGGTCTGCAGATAGTCCCAGGTGAAGGCGCCCGCATGGATGGCCTCGAACTCCCGGCGCAGCGGCTTGGGGTCGTGACTGTTGACCAGGATGAACGCGTCTCCGGGCGCCAGGCTGGCATAGCGGGCGAAGACCCGCGGGTGACGGCCACCGCGCGCGATCGTCCGGACATCGATCACCGTCGGCTCCTCGACTCTCTCCCCGGCCAGGTAGGCCCGCAGGTCGGCGGCCAGCAACGACGGATCCACGCTCGGCAGGCCGGCGAGCGCCGGCAGCAGTACCCACTCCTCGATCTGGAGCTGAAGATCGAGCGCCGCGATCAACGCACCGGTCCTTGCCGCACCCGATCCGGCCCGGGCATCCAGATCGTCGATCTGGGCGTTCAGCGCCGCGGCCCCGAGACGAAGGGCATCGACCACCAGCCGTGTCTCGGGATCCGCGGCCGCGGGCGCGTACAGGTCCCGATCGGCGGCGGCCAGATACTGGCGCAACTCATGACGGCAGAAGTCGACCAGCTCCGCGGACACCTGCTGATCGGTGCCGCTGATCGCCTGCGGCGCGGCCAACTCTGTGAGTCCGGACCGCAGCCGCTCGTGTGCGTCACGGACCACGCCTTGAGCGATGACGTCCGGATCGGTCTCGGTCGCCTGGATGTAGATCTCCGAAGCCGGCATGGTGCCACTCTCCTTCGCATCGCTGTTTCGAATGATTATTACATGTGATATTTGTAGTAATTACAAGCGTCTGGTGAGGAGCCAGTTGTGACCTACGTGATAGCGATGCCATGTGTCGACCTGAAGGACCGCGCGTGCGTGGACGAGTGCCCGGTCGACTGCATCTACGAGGGCAGGCGCTCGCTCTACATCCATCCCGACGAATGCATCGACTGCGGCGCGTGTGAACCGGTATGCCCGGTCGAGGCCATCTTCTACGAGGACGACCTGCCCGAGCAGTGGAAGGACTATCAGGCGGCGAACGCGGGCTTCTTCGACGATCTCGGATCCCCCGGCGGGGCCTTCAAAGTAGGCGTCGTCGACCACGACCATCCCCTGATCGCCGCCCTTGCGGTGCAGCATCAGGAAAGCTTGCCATCATGACCAGAGCTCACTCCGATGACGCCGAGAAGCCGCGCCGCGCCGCAGTGCTCGAAGCCCTGCGATCCTCCGATGATCCGCTCGGTGTCACTGAACTCGCCGAACAGCTCGGGATCCACCCCAACACGGTCCGCTTCCACCTCGACGCCTTGGTGGCGCAAGGTCTGGTCGACCGCCGACTCGAGGAGCCGTCCGGCCGAGGCCGGCCCCGAACCGTCCACGCCCCTCATCCGGGGATGGACCGCGGCGGGCGGCGTGAATACCACCTGCTGGCCAAGATCCTCCTCAGTCAGTTGTCCACGAACCCCGATGCGGGCGCTGCTGCCGAGGCCGCGGGCCGCAACTGGGGCCGCTACCTCGTCGAGCAGGTCGATCCGACCCATCGGACCGACGCCGCAGAGGCCACGCAACGACTGACCGCGATGATGACCGAACTGGGCTTCGCGCCAGAGTCTGCCGGTGACCGGATCAGATTGCGCCACTGTCCCTTCCTCGAACTTGCCGAGGAGTACTCCTCCACCTTGTGTCCGTTGCATCTCGGCCTGATGCGAGGGGCCCTCACGCAGGTCCGCGCACCGATCGCGGCCACCCGCCTCGAGCCGTTCGCTGAGCCTGACGCCTGCCTCGTCCACCTGTCCCCTACCCGCAGCCGTACCGCGGGCGTCCGTCCTCAGCAGCGGCGTCAGAGGAGCAACTGATGTACCTCACCAGGATCGGCACGACACCACGACGCCGCGCGCCCATCCCCCACGGCCCGACCATGGAGGTCCTCGTGGCCGCTGAGACCTCCGACAACATCGCGATGGTCCAGGTGTGGATCCCGCCCGGCGGCGGCCTGCCCGAGCATGACCACGGTCCGTCCGAGATCGTCCTGGTCCACCTGTCCGGCTCGATCGAACTGCGGGAAGGCGACCAGCACCACCGACTCGCCCCCGGCGCCGTCGCACACATCCCGACCGGGGAACGAGTCAGCCTGGCCAACCCGGGCACTGAGCCCGCGGTGATGATGATCATCGCCTCGCCGCCCGAGTTCGTCGCGCGCCTCGCGACCTGGCCGGCGGCCTAGGGGCCTTCGGCAACATGACACTCGTCTCACCGATGTGCGGGCGGCACCAACACAGATCCAGGAGGAACAGTGAACGCAGCACCTGCCGCGGTAGCAACTGCCGCCATCTTCGTCTGGCTCGGCATGGTGCTGGCGATCTCCTTCCTGGAGACGCCACTCAAGTTCCGGGCCCCCGGGGTCGACATCCCCATCGGACTGGGCATCGGCCGCATCGTGTTCCGGGCGCTCAACCGCGCGGAGATCACGTTGGCGCTGGTCACCCTCGCCGCGATCGCTGCCGGACGGCCTACAGGGACGGTAGCGGCTCTGGCCGCGATCGTCATCGTCATCCTGGCCGGACAGCTCATCATTGTTCGGCCACGACTCAACCAGCGCACCGACCGCGTCCTCGCCGGTCAGAACCCGCCCCGCTCAGCCGCCCACCATGTGTACTACGTCGGACTCGAGGCCGCCAAGGTGCTCACCCTGGCGGCGCTCGGTGTCTGCCTTCTGGTGGCGGGGTGACCCGCCGCCCCAGGCCATAACGTGTTCGGCCAGCGGCACCGAGGCGTCCGCCGGCCGATCCGGGTCGACCCGACTGCTTGGTCCGGAGCAATTCCTGGACCGCCGCAATGCCGTCGTCCACAAGTTGACCTGCATCCCGGGCCACCGCTCGGTTGTCGACCAGCCAGAATGCGTTGAACGCCCGCTTGTCGACCTCGCCGCGGATGACGAGGCGGCCGAGCAGCAATCCGGGCGAAGCTGGCCCGTCCGCGCGAGCGGACGACAAGGATGGAGCTGACCTGTGCCGCTCTGAGCAGAGACGGCGCGGCAGGCCCTGGACGATCAGGTGTTCGGGCTCGGCCGCGGGTCCAGTGAGGTTCGCGAGTTGGCCATCGGACCTGATCCAACCGAGTACACCTGCCGGCCGCCCGCCCGATCGCCGAGCACCTGGGCCAAGCCAAGGTCTCCATCACCCAAGACATCTCCATGGGCCGCCAAGCCGTCGACCCAGCCGCCGCCGTCGACGCGTCGGGTTCCGATCTCCTTGGCACGGTGACAGCGCGCACAGTAGCGAGTGTGCGGCACGATGAGAAGGCGCTGCAGACCGATGGCCGCTTCGCACATCTGGCAACGGCCGTACTGGCCGGTGTTCATCCGAATCAACGCGGCCTCGATGTCGCTCAGTACCTCTACAGCAGCAGCGGTCAGCTGGGCTTGAACCTCGATCCGCGCGGTGGTGCATTGCTCCTTCGGCCGATTTGGCCTGGACGGGTCCAAGAGATCACGCAGCTGGTTCCGGCGGAAGAAGCGGTCTTCCTGCAACCTGAGCTTCAGGACGGCCAGTGCTTCGGCAGGCATCCGCCGCTTGCCCGGGGTGGCCATTCGAGCGGCCGCCACTGCACCTCCGGCAACTCCGACCAGGGAACCCACCTGTCAGCCTTCCCATTGGCTGCCGTGTCCATCCATCACTGTCGCAGCCGGCGGGATGATGACGACTGGGACAGACGCCTCGTGAGCGACCTGCTCGCTGACCGACCCGAGCAGCAACCCGGCGAAGCCGCCCCGTCCGCGTGAGCCGACTACGAGCAGAGAGCTGTCCTGAGCGGCTCCGATGAGTGCTGGTGCGGCACGCCCCTGGACACGCAGTTGCTCAACCTCGGCACCGACCCTTGCGAGGTCTACCCCCGCCGCTCCATCGGCAAGCGTCCGTCGTGCCGTCTCTTCGAGTGTGGCGGGGTCAGCCAGTTGCGGGGCGTACGAGGACATGAGGGCTGCAGTGGGTTGCTGCCATCTGTGGATGACGACCAGACCGGCACCGCGCAGCCTGGCCTCCGCTGCCGGCCACGCGAGTGCCTGCTGGGCGGTCCGGCTGCCGTCGATGCCGACAACGATCTTCTCCATCGATCTCTCCTCAAATGATGTACGTGCGTGTCGAGCGCGTCCTTCGCAGCTGTCACGGCGTCTTCTGTTGCGCCGTGCGTGGCCGATGGCCCGGCAAGGGCAGTCGATGCCGGTCGCTGCGCGTTCGGGTCTGGCCCAGACCCGCCAGTCTGTCGGTGCTGACGGCGCGGCCAGGTGTCATCGCGTCTCCGAGTTGCTCATCGACGCCCGCTGTGAAGCGCGATCGTCGATGGACCGCCGTACGACGGCGGTCGCCTGCTTGGCCAAGGCTTCCTGCTTGATCCGGTAGGCCCGTGCGGCAACTCGGATAGTGATGATGACCACCGTCACCCCGAGCAGCATCAGCAGGACCATGTCGCTTCCGCCGGACGCTGTCATGGTTACCACTCCTCCATCGCTAGGGAACTTTCATCGCTACATCTCATGTAGCGTAAATGGGTGCAGATCTATTCCCGGCAGACTGAACCCATGCACCACGCCTCGACCGACCGGCCGGCCGACCGACCGACCGACCGACCGACCGACCGACGAGCGCACTCTCCCAGACATCCTGGAGAACAGACGCGGCCAAGGCCTGCCAGAAAGCCTTCGTCTGCACACAGCCGACTGCTCGATCCGGACCCCTCAGGGACCCAGGAGTGGCTGGAATCGCTCGACCAGGTGGTCGACCATGCCGGGCAGAACAGAGCGCGAAACCTGCTGCGCAGCGTCCCGCAGCGAGCGCGTGACCGCCGCGTCGGTGTTGCGAATCTGTGCAGTACCGACGATCTCAACACGATCGCACCCGACGCCGAGCCGGTCTTCCCCGGCAACGAGCACATCGAGGCGGCGGATCCGGGCCTACAACCGCTGGAACGCCGCAGGCATGGGTGCACCGCGCGCAGCGCCGACGTGCGTCAACTGCTCGTGGATCGGGTCGCTGTCGTCGGCCTGAGTGGGGTCCCCACGGGCCGACTACCAGTTTGCCGGCGGGTCGCTGGCCGGGAACGAATCCTCGCCCCACACGTCGACGATGTCACGCAGCGGCGACGTCGTAGGAAGCCGTCGCTGGTCCTCGAGCTCGCGGCGATACGCCTGCGAGCCGGCGGCGTGCCGGTCAGGTGGAGCGCTACGTGGTACCACCGGATCCATGTCGGTCATCGAAACCTCCTCGTGCCACGGATCTCGTTGCCGCGATACCTCACGCCTCCAGGTCCGCACCATTCCAACGATGCCGACTCGCACGCGGGGTGAATACATGCCCGCCCGGATTGCCTGGCGGGCGAGTATCAAGCGGTCGCAGAGTCCAAGCTTCTGGAGCATGTTCGCCCGGTGCCGCTCGACCGTTCTGATGCTGATGAACAGCGTATCGGCGATCTCCTTCGAGGAATGTCCCTCGCGACGAGTTTGAGGACCCTCCTCGCGGGCTGCCAGTATCTGCTCCGGGATCGCCTGACCGAACTGGACACGGTTCAGCCAGTTGCGGATCAGCGCATTCACCGCCCCCGGGTCAAGGAAGGGGCCTCGAGATCCAGTGTGGCGCCGACCAGGAGGGCACGCTCCCGCATGCCACGGATTCCGGCTCCCTCGTGGGCGAGCCCTCGGCCGCGGCCGTCGTCACGGATCCGGAGACCGACAACTGCGTCGCTGTGCCGCAGGGAGATCGCGACGCGGGCAGCATCGGCGTGGCGGCGACGTTCGTCAGTACCTCCTGGGCGACCCGACGCACGACCGTTCGGTCTGCTCGTTCAACGCGGGTAGACCAGGCCGAAAATCCTGAAGTACCGCGAGGCCGGTACGCGTGGACAGGTCGGTCGCACGTTCGGCCTCCAACCGCGCCAGCACGTCGTTGAAGGCTCTGATCAGCTGACCACCAATCTGCCCAGCGGCACCAGGGCTTCGGTGAACACCACCGGAACAGACACCGTTACCGGCACCCACAGCCATCCAGCCTGCCTGCAACCGCACAACAAATCGATCCGGCCTGACACTCATCTGTCGACCGGTACCTGCGGGTCTCCGTGCGCACGAAATGGGTGTCAGGCCCGATGGTGAACGATCGCAGCATCGCCGATGGTGGAGACAGAACCAACTCACGAGCCTCAGGACGGGCGACTCAAGACCGCCGGCGTACGCGATACCTCCAAACGCGTACGCCGGCCCCCATTGCCGTCCCCTTGAAAGGATCCGATGCAAGTGACCACCCACCTGGGCCGCGCGCCGAACCTCACTGAGCACGACGCCCGCCAGCGCCTCGAACACGAGCGCAACTCCCGCCTTGCCCAACTCAGGGCGATCGAGGAGTCCGCACCGCACGCGGACAAAGGTCTGCAGGAGGCTCAAACCGCCGCGATCGAGCGTGTGCTCGAGGAGATCGAAGCTGCCCGCCAGCGTCTGGCGGATGGCTCCTACGGAACCTGCAAGAGCTGCCGGTCCTCCATACCCGTCGAACGCCTCGAGATCTTGCCGTACGTGCGCTTCTGTGTCGGGTGCCAGCAGCGCGTCAGTTGAACACACGGGGTCCGCACCCGCCTTCGGATCGAGCTACGCGCTCGCCTCCACTCGAGGCTGCAACGATGAGCGGACTGCGCAGAGTGGGGGCAGTCCGTCCGGGCGCCTGGCCATGGAGCCGGTTCGCTCGGGTCCGGCGGTCGGGTACGCACGTTGCCGAGATCGATCACGCTCGACGATCTCGTCGACGAGACCCGCGACATGGTGGCTGATCTGCTCAGCCACGACTGCGCCCACATGTCGTCGACGCGCTCGACGGAGGACCACTGCTGGCCGGTGATGGTGACCTGCTCGCGGCCATCACGTACCAACTGTCCGAACAACTCTCCTGCGTGGCTCAACCCGCACCCGCCCGCCCCGTACACAGTGGCCCTCCGTGGCGCGACTGCCGTCGCTATGAACGCTGACGTCTCATCACGGCTGCCATGCCGGGTCGGCACAACCTGTGGGTAGTCCGCCCCACTGTGGTTATGCCGACCCGGCCGCCTCGTGGGACGCGGCCAACGCAGCCCCTTGTGCTCTGACCGTCAGAGCCGGTACTGCGTTGCCGGCCGCAGGCTTGATGGGCTGCTGCGCACCGGCACCGGTCGGCTTCGAGGTGGTCTCAGGAGGTGTTGATCGTTCCAGGAATCGAAGCAACTCGACGGGGAACGGCAGCACCAGTGTGGAGTTCTTCTCCGCGGCGACCTCGACGACGGTCTGCAGGAGCCGCAACTGCAGCGCGGCCGGATGTTCGGTCATCACCTCGGCTGCTTGGGCGAGCTTCTCCGACGCCTGCAGCTCACCGTCCGCGGTGATGATGCGGGCCCGGCGCTCCCGCTCCGCCTCGGCCTGCCGCGACATCGACCGCTTCATCGTCTCCGGCAGCGCGACGTCCTTGATCTCCACCCGCTCGATGTGAACACCCCAGTCCAGCGCGGGACTGTCGATCATCAGTTCCATTCCCTGGTTGAGGCGTTCCCGGTTGGACAACAGGTCATCCAGGTCGCTCTTGCCGATGATCGACCGCAGCGAGGTCTGCGCGACCTGACCGATGGCCGACATGTAGTCCTGGACGTCGACGCCCGCGCGCACCGGGTCGACCACGCTGAAGTAGACGACCGCGTCGACGCGAACCGTCACGTTGTCACGGGTGATGCCGTCCTGCGCGGGGACCGGCATTGTGATGATCTGCATGTTCACCTTCTGCAGCCGATCGGCAATCGGCACCAGCAGTACCAAGCCGGGCTGCCGGATCTCCGGCAGTACCCGACCGAACCGGAACACCACTCCTCGCTCGAACTGCCTCACCACGCGAACGCTTACCGCCGCCGCGATCAGGCAAACGACAAGTGCCACGAGCACCACGTCAAAGACGATCATTCTTGCTCCGTTGGAAAGGGCTCCGCGGTGTCGTCACCGACGACCCGCAGGCACAACTGGTTGTGCCGAATTCCTACGACGAACTCCCGGTCCGCACAGAGCCAATGATGGCGTCGAACGCACGGACTCGGTACGGGCCCTGTCGGCGAAGGTCGGGATACGCTCATTGCCGAGTACCGGCAACCTCGCGGCTGGCTACAGCGGCTGGGGCTCGGTAGGGCGACCGTCGCCGGGATCCTCGCGTTGTAAGGAACTCGGTGGGCATTCCCATCTCCTGTGCAGCGGGCGGTCGTAGGTGAGTCCAACGAATTCGTCGTACGCGCGGAGATGTCTGCCTCAGCGCGCGGGCCGGCGTGGAGTCACTGCGGGAGTCAGGAACGCGAGAGCGCGGTCGGCCCACCCCTTGCGTGGGGTGCCGAACCTGAGGACCTCGGCGAGGTAGGTGCCCACCAATATGCCGAGCACGGTGTCGGGGTCGACGTTGGCGTCAAGCCGGCCAGTCCTGATGTCGACGTCCATCAGGTCGGCGAGGGAACTCAACCGGGTGGCCAGTCGTGCGCGTACTGCGGCGGTGAAGCCGGGATCGCTGTTGGCGATGATGGCGGCGGTAGCTCCCGGGCCGAGTCGATTCTCCAGGATCTCGCCGATCCTCTCGAGGACCCATCGCAGCTTCTCGCCAACCGGGAGGTCTGGCGCCAAGGGTGCGGGGTCGATCAGGTGCTCGAGGACCGCGCTCATCAGCTCGTCCCGGCTGCGGTAACGGCGGTAGATCGTTGTGCGAGCGATGCCGGACCGCGCCGCGACCGCCTCGATGTTGACCGCGGCCGGGCCCTTCTCGCGCAGCAGTCCGAGCGCCGTTCGGATGATGCCCTGGTCGGTCGACGCGAGTCGAGGCCGGCCGCGACCGGATGTGCTGCGTGGCATGGGTTCAGTCTCCCGGGAATAGATCTTCATCCATTTACGCTACAACGAGTGTATCGCAAAAAAAACTCGGAGTGGCGACAACCTCGTACCTCGCACCGCCGCTGAATTCACGGTCCTCGGCAGAGGAGACGTCACACCAGACCGATCGTAGGAGGACATCATGGTTAGCAGCTCGACACAGCACCACGGCTCCATCGGGAGCGTGTCACAGCTCGGCATCCCCGACGAGGTGGACGTGGCAATCGTCGGCTCCGGCGGAGCGGGACTGACGGCGGCACTCACCGCCGCGAAGGAGGGGGCGCGGGTCCTGGTTGTGGAGTCCCGGGAGATCGTCGGTGGCGCCACCGGGATCTCTGCCGGTGCGGCGTGGATCCCCAACCACGGCTTCTCCACCGAGGACCTGAAGGTGAGCGACGACCTGGATCAGGCCCGCCGTTACCTTTATGGCGAAGGCCGGGACAAGATCCTCGACCACGACCTGGTGGAGCAGTTCCTGCAGACAGGGCCCGATGTCGCCCGATTCATCGAAGAGCACACCTCCTTCGGATGGATTCCGACGATCTGGCCGGACTACCGTTCCGACATCGATGGCGCGTCGGTCGGCCGGGCCCTCTTTCCCGGCCCCTACTCCCCCGAGGGACTGGGCGAGGCCGCCAAGTTCGTGCGACCGGCGCTGACAACAGGCATGGCCAAGAATCCGCTCCCGTTCTGGTTGCTGGGTGGGATCGGCATCGATGACGTCTGGCTCGCCGGCCCGGCACTGGTCGGAGCCCTGCTCGAGGCCGGCCTGCGCAACGGTGTCGACGTACGTGTCGAGGCACCCGCGGTCCGGCTCGTCACGGACGAATCCGGAGTGCACGGCGTCGTGGTCCTGGCCGATGGCGTCGAGCACACGGTGCGAGCCACCAGAGGGGTCGTGCTGGCCAGCGGCGGGTTCGAGAGCTCACCCGAGGTCACCACCACCCACCTCGGCGCGCCCTTCGGCCTACAGGTATCTCCGAAGGGCCATGACGGCATCGCGGTGCAGCTGGCCCAAGAAGTGGGCGCTGATCTCACCGGCGTGGACGACGCTTGGTGGATGCCCGGCGTGCAGTTGCCCGGTGAGGAACTGGAGGGCCGTCCACTCAGTCGTGTGTTCCTGGGTGAGCGTGCTCTGCCACACAGCATCATGGTGAACAGCATGGGTGAGCGCTTCGCCAACGAGGCCCTCCCGTACGACCAACTCGGCAAGATCATGCGAGAGATCGACCAGGAGACGGGCACTATGCCAAACGCCACCGCGTGGCTGATCTTCGACCAGAACTACTGGACCAAGTTCGGCATCTTCGGCATCACCCCGGGCGGAGAGGTACCCGACTACCTCCACCGCGCCGAGACGTTGTCGGAGCTCGCGGCCAAGATCGACGTCGACGAGCTGGGACTGCTCCGCACGGTCGACCGGTTCAACCCCGAGTCCGCACGCGCTCGCGACCCGCAGTTCAATCGCGGTGACACGTTGTTCGACCGGTACTTCGGCGCCTTCTATCCCCGGCTGGGCAAGAACTCGCCCGACGCGCGGTTCCCCGCAGCCACCGCAAAGGCCCGGATGCGCATCGCCGCGGCGATCGGACCGGTCGTGAGCAAGCTCGCGGGACGAGTGGCGAAGAAGAACGATCCCGAGCGCCTGCGTTCCATCGTCGTCGGTCCCCTGGCGAGGATCATCCGCTCCGTGCTGAAGAGCCCGAAGTCGAGCGTGCTCGGCCCGGTCGACACCGCGCCCTACTACGCACTCAAGGTCGGGGCCAGCGCGCTCGGCACCGTGGGCGGTCCGAAGACCGACGCCCTCGGGCGCGCGCTGAACACCGAGGGAAGGGTCATTCCGGGCCTGTACGCCGCCGGCAACGCGGGAGGTGCACCCACGAAGGGCTTCTACGGAGGCGCTGGAGGCACGATCTCGCTGGGGCTCGTGTTCGGCCACCTCGCGGGACGAGAAGCAGCGCAGCGGCAGAAAAGTGAACAGCCGCCACGGTTATCCCACCGTGGGCTCGACACGAAGCACCCGCGCGGCAACTCGGACAGAGAGAAACACCGATCCCGAGACCGGGAGCGTTGATCAAGCGCGTACCCGGAGCCAGCTGACTCCGTCCTGCCTCGAGACGTCGATTCAGAGGTTGCTGTCGGCAGTCGGGAAACCGTCGGGCAGCGGAGCGGCAGGCCCCGCGTCGGATGCAACGGTCACGTCACAGTCGAGCCCCAGGCTGTAAGCGGCCATCGAGATCGAGCCGGCGGCATGTCCGTCGACCAAGAGATCGAATGGCTCGTCGCCGGCGAGCCCGGCAGCGTAGAGCAAGGGCAGGAAATGGTCTGGTGTGGGAACAGCCTTGGCGAAGTCAGGGTGGGCGTCGAGAGCGGTTACCTCCGTGGGAGAACCCTCGAGCACCTCGCGTGCAGCCTCGTCGAAACGCAGAGCCCAGTCGTACCCCGAGTCCGGTTTGCGGTAGTCGACTGCGCGCAAATTGTGGACGACGTTGCCGCTGCCGACGATGAGGACGCCCTCATCGCGCAGCGGGCTCAACTTCCGGCCGAGTTCGAGGTGATGGTCGAAGTCCTTGAACGCATTGAGGGACATCTGGACGACGGGAATGGAGGCGTCCGGGAAGGCGTGGAGGAGAACCGACCAGGTGCCGTGGTCGATTCCCCAACTGTCGATGTCCTGCCCCACCCACTTGGGCTTGCAGACGTCCGCCACGAGTTCCGCAACCTCCGGTGCCCCGGGCGCCGGGTACTGCACGTCGAACAGTTCTTGCGGGAACCCGTAGAAGTCGTGGATGGTGCGGGGCCGCGGCATCGCGGTGACTGCGGTGGCGTTGGTGTACCAGTGCGCAGAGATGACCAGGATGGCTCGGGGCCGCGGCACAGATGCCCCGAAGATCCGCCAGGCCTCGGTGTAGCGGTTCGTCTGCAGCGCGTTCATCGGGTTGCCGTGGCCGAGGAAAGCAACGGGCATCCGGGTATTGTTCACGTTCGTCTCCCCCGGTTCGAGTCCGAGCCCGACCTTACGCCGCACAGCCGCACAGCCGCATCACCGCGCCGACACCGGAACCGGAACCGACAGACGATCCAACGGTCTCGTCCTACTTCACATTGGCCGAGCCGTCACCGCACCAGACCGGCCGGGTTACTGGTTCTGCAGCCGCACCGCGGGCGGCGTGATCAGTGCGTCGAGCGTCAGGTTCGGAACGAACGCCATGCTGCTGGGTGGACCCGTGTTCGGGTTCGACCGCAAGGGCGGCGTCTACACGGCCCCGGTGGTCCGGGTGACGGTCCAGGCGAAGGGAAAGCCGGAGGTCGAGGCCGTTCTCCACGACGGGTTCTGGTTCGCGAACGACCGGCAGGTCTACGCGACCACCGATGCCCCGGAGAGAGGGAGCGCACGCTTCCGTACACCAAGACCTCCCTCGACGGCAATCGTGCCAAGGCAACCGCTGACCACTACGCGAGAGCCGCCGCGGTGGTGGCTGGGATTCGCCGCAAGACGACCAACGGGATCGGGCGGTCTGTCCGCGAGCCGAACCGTCCGACATCCGGGTAGCGGGCCATCACCTCCTTCCAGAGCTCGTCGCGCTCGACCCCGCCCGCTTCTGCCGCGTGCACCGCAACGACGTCGGTGCCGATCTCGACTGCGGCGTTCGGATGAGTTCGGAGATTGTGCAGCCAGGCGGGATCGCTCGGCTCGCCTCCGTTGGACGCGACGACGACCACGCGGTCGCCGGCATGGCAGGAGTACACCAAGGGAGTGACCCGTCGCGTTCCGGTTCGCGCCCCGACGTGGTGCAGGAGCAGGACGGGCGTTCCAGCCAGGGGCCCGCCGAGCCGGCCGCCGTTCGCGCGGAACTCGGCGACCACCTGGCTGTTGTCCGGACCTGTCATGAGCCGAATCCGTAGCTCAGCGCGACCTTGCCACGGTCGAGCTTCCGCACCTCGAGCAGCTCGGCTCTACGTCGTGGTGAGGTCGCGAACAGCGCGGTGCTGTTCGTGCCGGCGACGAGCGGGTACGTGATCAACCGCAGCTCGTCGACCAGACCTGCGTCGATCAGGGACGCGGTGATTCGCGCTCCACCGACAAGGTAGATGTCCTTGCCCGGCTGCTGCTTGAGTGCGGCCACGTCGTCGATCGAACGCAGGAAGGTCGTGTTCGGCCACGACGTGGTCTGCAGGGTGCTGGACAGCACGTAGTGGGGCGTCTGCTTGATGAAGTCGGCCCACTCCCGCTCGGCCTGCGTCGGCGGCTCGCTGGTGATCCACACCGGCGTGTCCGGCTTGGTCTGGATCCCGGTCCAGTACGACTCGTAGCCGGGATACATGCCTGCGCCGAGCAGGCAGGCGTCGATCTGCGGCGTCAGGCCGTAGTCCTCCGACCATGCCTCGACCCAGTCGGCGGTACCGTCCGGGCCTTCCACCTTCGCGTCGAGCGACATCTTCATGGCGGCGATGATCTTGCGCATTGCGTCCTCCGTCTGCTGTGCGGCCGCCCGTCCGTCGGACGGCCTAGACAGACAGACCCGCGCCGGTCCGCCGATTCGTCGCGCGCAGCGAAAGTTCTATTCGGACGGCAGCCCGAACGCCGGGAACAGGCCGGGATCCTGGAACGCGACCATGCGCGTGATGCCGGTGGGAGAGACGCTCAGCACGATCACCGCGTGCGGGTGGTGGACACCATCGGGACCGCGCGAGTACACGCCCAGCGCCTCCTGATTGTTGGCTCGGGTCCGTACGATGCGCAGGCCACCAGGCTCGAGCAGCAAGGTGGCACCGAGGAAGCGGGCCACCGGATCGCGGCCGGCGAACCAGGTCAGCAGCGGCGGCATCTCCAGGACGGCGTCCACGCGCAGCAGCTCGGCCACCGCCGAGGTGTCCGCGCCCTCGATCGCTGCCGCGAACCGCTCGACGAGTCCACGCCGCTCCGCCTCGCCGGGCTCCGCGACGTCGTCGACGGCCGGCGTCGCGCGGGCCACGTCGGCACGGGCCCTCCGCAGCGCGCTGTGCACGGCGGTCGGGGTCGTCTCCAGCAACTCGGCAACCTCGGCAGCCGACCACTGCAGGACATCGCGCAGGATCAGGACGGCGCGGGACCGGGCCGAGAGATGTTGCAACGCGGCGACGAACGCGAGCCGGATCCCCGCTCGCGACATCGCCACCGCCGCGGGGTCGTCCGGCAGGTCACCGAGGAGAACGTCCGGGTACGGCTGAAGCCACGCCACGCCGGGTCCGGCCACCAATGGCACGTCCGGGTCGGTGCTCGGTGCGCCGAGACCCGATGGCAGCGGCCGACGGCCACGGCGCTCGATCGCGGTCAGGCAGGCGTTCGTGGCGATGCGATACAGCCACGTCCGCGCCGATGACCGGCCCTCGAAGCCGTCGTACGACCGCCAGGCCCGCAGGTAGGTCTCTTGCACCGCGTCCTCGGCGTCGTCGATCGAACCGAGCATGCGGTAGCAATGCGCGAGCAACTCGCGGCGGTACACCCCGGTGAGCTCCGTGAACTCGACACTCGTCGTCACAGCTTCCCAGGCTACGACCACCACCTGTCCGCGTTCGTCATCGCCGCGATCGGGGATGCGGCCAGGATCGAGTACGAAGCAGTAAAGGCAGCGCGCCGCCGGCCCTCCTGCACCACGCTCGATACGATCATGGATGCTCGCAGTGCCGGCTGCCGAGCTCGAGCACTACGTGACGATGACTTGGGACTGAATCGTGAGCATGCCTATTACCGGAGTCCCGGCACACAAAGGCTTAACCACCCTGCCAGGATCCTTTGGTACATGATCCAAGGCGGCGGCTCGGTAGCACAATCCGCCGCGGTCGTCGCCCGCTCGCAGCTAGCCGTTGTCCACATCGGCGCGCCGAACGAGCTGCACAGCCGGTTCCAGCACCTCGGAGTATGTAACCTCGCAGACGTCACCCGGCAGCGTCCCACGGCAAGGCCCAAGCGCTGCGGTTCATCAACCTGCACCACGTCACGCTGCCCCCAGTTCCGCAAGCTGGCGACGGCGCGCGGACATTCAGGTACGGCGCCGCCGGCGCGACGACCGTCTAGCTCCAGCGACGGCCGATCAAGGCACAACCCGGCACTGTCCTGGTCCTCGACGCGAGTGCTCCAACGATGGCGGTCGTCAGGACGGCAACCCTCGTCGACGTCGTTGCCCGCCGCGGGCCGACCGGTCGGCGCGTTCCTTGGATCTTTGGCTGACCGTGACTGTGCGTCACATCACATCGCTTCGCATCGCCGGTTGTCGGTCGCCGGGACTTCCGAGCCTTCTGGTCCCACCGCAGGGCATTTGAATGCTGCAGTCACACGAGGAGCGTCTCGAGGTCTGGGAGTCGGGCGAACAGGTCGGGTAGGCCGCGTACGCCGTTGCGCGCGGACTCGTGTGACAGGGCGAGGTCGGGGCCTGTGCTCGCCTCGGCTCCGGCCAGGCAGCGGAGGATGTTCCACCTTGTGTGCCCGAGCCAGCCGCCGATCATGTACACGAACCAGCTCGGCCCCGGCGGCGGCAGCGCTCCGCCGCCTTCAACGTAGCCGTCGAGGACCGAGCGGAAGATTGCGGGCTCGATGGTGTCGAAGCCAGGGCCCTTCGCGAGGCTTAGCGCGGTCGAGCCGAGTTCACCGGCCAGGTCGAGCATCCCCGAGAGCTCCCAGTCGAGCACGACCGGCCGACCGTCTCGAGCGAGCAGGTTCCACGGCTGGATGTCCTTGTGGGTCAGTACAACGGGGCCTCGCCGTTCGCAGGTGTCGACGAAGTGCGCAATCGCAAGAAAGGTCTCGACATGGGACGCGAGTTCGTCGGCCCACGGCTGCCCGGTCGCCGCCGCCCGCTCGGCAAGCTCGGGCCAGTCCCGCGGCGCAGGGTCGTCGATCGACACGTCGGTCCACTCGACGTTCAGCGCGTGTATGCAGGCGAGAATCTCACCGATCTCGAACGCGTACGCCTCCGACACTGGTGCTTCGGGCACCTTCTCTCCCTCGACCCACCGGTGCACGAGCGTGTGGTGGCTGGCTGAGATCGGCTCTGGCATCGGAATGCCGGCGGCGAAGGCCGCCCGCTCGAACCTGAACACGTCCTCGATGCGGTAGGTCCAGCGGCGGTCGACGAGGTTCAACTCCTTCACCGCGAACGACCCCTGGTCGGTGTCGAGCCGGTACATCCGGTTGGCGTACCCGCCGTGGACGCGGATCATCGGCCCGATCGGCGCACCGAGATGCGAGAGATTCACCCCGCGCACTCTAGGACTCGGACTTCATCGATGCACCGGAATTGCCCGGAATGCAGGCAACCAGGGCGGTACCCAACGACTGGTTGCAGGTGAAGTCGTGTCGGACACGAGGCACCGGCCTCCGGGTTCAACGCAAGGCCGGTGCCACTTCGGGTGTCAGATCGGCAGCGGGTCGTAGTTGGCGCCGAACGGGGCGTCCGGCCGTGCGAACTCCCCCAGCAGTGCGCGCCTCAGGGGCGTGGTGCGCTCGAGGAACTCGGGGTCGTTGCCGAAACGGTCGGCCATGCGGACCCACGGTGGGCTGTAGACGTAGTGCGTCGTGAAGCGGTCGTAGTCGCCGTCGTGGCGGAAGGTTCGATGCCAGACGCCGTTGTGGAACACCAGAGCAGCCCCGGCCTCGGCGCACACGACATGACCGATCGCGATGTCGTCGTTGGGCTCACGGATTGCGTCGGGCAGACCGACCCGCGAGCGGTGGCTGCCGGGAATCATCTCCATGTTGCCCATGCCGGGCACAGTCTGATCGGTGAGCAGGTACGACACGCGGAGCTGGAGCAAGGGAACCGGGTAGCCCAGGTCCTTGAAGTCGAAGGCGGCCGATCCGTCCTGGTGCCAACGGCCGTTCCCCGCGTGCGCCGGCTGCATGGTGTTCCAGCCTGCCTGCAGCACGAATCGGTCGCCGAGCAGACCCTGCACTTTCGGAAGGACGTCGGGATGATCCATGAGCCGCTCGAGAACCGGCTCGCTCTCGTAGGTCCGGCCGATCTGCCCGAACTCGCGGTCGCGGCTCTGGTGCAGACGCCGCGAAACCTCGTAAGCCTCGGCGGCCTCGTCCTTGGTCAAGACGTTGGGAATCATGAAGTAGCCCCACGACTCGAAGATGAAGCGGTCAGTCTCGGTCAGCTGACCTTTGTCGACGACGGGATCGAGCATCAGTCTGTCCTCTTCTTCATGGTGTTGGAACGGCTTCTCGGATCGGGCAGCACAGTGACCAGGGAGCCGGACGGATCACCGAATCGGCTGGTGGTCAGCGCAACAGCCACCATCTCCAGGCAACCCACGGATGGTGGCTGTCGGTGTTCGCTGAGGTGCTCAGATCCTCAGGGCACGCGACCATCGCCGGAAACGACGCAAGGCGATGGGGTCCTGAGGTTCCGCAAGGACCTCGTGCAGGTACGAGCGGAGCGCGCGGCAGTCCACCGGCTCCCGGCTCGCCGGGCCGTGCACGAGGTGGATGATCGCGGTCACGATCCAATTCTGACGCCAGTCGTATACCGATAAACATCGATCTCACACTTACTGGCACTAGCTCAGAACTCGTCGGCGACTCCCGACAGCGGCGCGATCGCACTCGGCCAGCCCGTCGACGCCACCGGCGCGATTTCCGCGTTGCGAAGGATCTCGCCCGACGCTGGGAATCGCCACGAGGTGCATCCGCGGCGGCCAAGCCCTGGCCACCCTCCTTCGCCGATTCTCGTCGGGTACTGGCGGCGTCGGGCGGCGCACTCACGCCGTACGCGCGTGCCCGTGCCGGTGAAGCTGCGCCGGTGCTCGTTGGGTGGGCGGGAGTGCGGCAGATCGTGAGCGACCGGGCAGGTCAGTCAGCGGTGAAGCCGCCGTCCACGGGCAGGGCCACGCCGACGACGAGGCCGGCGGCGGAGCTGCACAGCCAGGTGGCGGCGGTCGTGGAGGACAGGCCGATTGCGGAAGCGGCTCCGGTGGTCAGGGCGACCTGGCCGGTGAAGTCGTAGGTGGGGTTCATCGTGTTCTTGGCGGGTGGCGGTCAGATCTGGTCGGTGGGCATGAGCCACAGCTCGCCGATCGAGGCGTGCCGGGGGCGGGTGACCATGTAGGTGATCGCGTCGGCGACGTCGTCGGGCGCGAGAACCTCGGTGGTGGCGTAGAAATTGTCGATGTCCTTGCGGGCGGCGCCGCTGTTGTGCGAGCCGAGCTCGGTGGCGACACCGCCCGGTTCGAGGACTCCAACGCGGACGTGGCGCTTGGTGATCTCTCGGCGCAGCGCCTCGGTGAACCCGTTCATCCCGAACTTGGTGAGGCTGTAGACGCCGTACCCGTTCCAGGCGGTCCGCCCGGCGATCGAGCTGACATTGACGATGTCGGCGACGCGGCGAGGACTGTCATCGACCGCTTGGAGCAGATGGGGCAGCGCGGCGTGGGTGACGGAGAGCAGACCTTCGACGTTGACGGCGATCATCCGGTCCCAGTCGCTGCGGTCGGCACCCACGATCGGTCCGAGCAGCATGAGGCCGGCATTGTTGATCAACATGTCTAGCCTGCCGAGCTGCTCGACGACCTGCGCGACGGCAGTTGCCGCCTGCGCCCGGTCGGCGATATCGGCCTCGACGACGACAGCCGTGCCGCCGCCTCGGGTGATCTCGCCGGCGACGGATTCGAGGCGATCGCGGCGGCGGGCGACCAAGGCGACCCTGGCGCCTTCTCGGGCGAGGTGACGGGCGGTGGCCTCGCCGATGCCGCTGCTCGCACCGGTGACAAGAGCAACGGTTCCGGTCAGAGGAGCGTCAGGCATTGTCGTGACCAAGGTTGCTGGACAGCGCCCGGTTGGCGTCAGCCAGGGTGAGGAGCAGCTTGGCCCGGTCCTCGAAGGTGGTCACGGCGTCGGAGCCGGCGGGAAACCGCAGCGGCTGCGTCTCACGGGTTGCGAGCTCGACCAGAGCGGCGGCGAGTTTGGCGGGATCTCCACCCTGCTTGCCGTTCATGCTCTTCCAGGCGGCGACGGTGTCCTCGGTCCTGTCGGCATAGTCCGCGATCGTCGAGGTCGCGTACTGCGTCGATTCCGGCGTCAGGAGCTCGGTACGGAAGAAGCCCGGCTCGACGATCATGGTGCGGATCCCGAACGGAGCCACCTCGGCCGCGATCGATTCCATCAGCCCCTCGACCGCGAACTTCGACGCCGCGTATCCGCTGAGAAACTCCCCACCGACGATCCCCGCGGTCGAGGAGACCGTCAGCAACAGCCCGGACCGCTGGCTCCGCAGGACCGGCAGCGCAGCACGCAGGACGTTCACCGGGCCGAAGAAGGTGGTTTCGATCTGGCCGCGGAACTCCTCCGGAGTGAGCTCTTCGAAGAAGCCGGCGTTGAAGTTGGCCGCATTGTTGACCACCACGTCGAGTCTCCCGAACCGCCCGACACCGGCCTGGACCGCGGCCTCAGCGCCGGCCGGGTCGGTGACATCGAGGGCGACCGTGAGCAGATCGTCGTACTCGCCGAACACAGCTGCGACCTTCTGCACGTCGCGCCCGGTAGCAACGACCGCATGACCAGCCGCCACAGCGGCCTTGACGATATCGACCCCCAACCCACGACCAGCGCCAGTGACAAGCCAGACCTGCTTCTCGACCATGATGTGATGCCTGTTCCCTCGGATGATGTGATCTCTCGCCGCTACCGATCGAGCGACATCACCAAGGAACCACTGCTCAGTCAGGGGCGGGAGCCCCTGTTGAGAGGGCTACTGGCAGGGACTCCCTCGCCTGCCGGAGGGCTCGTAGGGTGGGTGATATGAGCGATTGGGCCGACCCCAGGAACGTCCGCGGTGACGTTCGGGCCGAGATCCAGGAGTTCCTCACCACCCGGCGGGCCCGGATCACACCCGCGCAGGCCGGACTCCAGCTGTACGCCGCCGACCGCCGCCGGGTGACCGGGCTGAAACGCGACGAGGTCGCACTCCTGGCCGGGATCTCCAGCCAGTACTACACCAAGCTCGAGCGCGGCCACGCCGCCGGAGTCTCGGCCGGCGTGATCGACGCGCTCGCCAAGGCGCTCCAGCTGGACGACGCCGAACGCACACACCTCGAAGACCTGATCAGAGCCGCCGGAACCCCCGCGCCTCGCCGTCAACCTGCGGCGAAGTCGGTCCGCCCTACGATCCAGCGAGTTCTGGACTCCATGGTGAACACCCCAGCCGTCGTCCTGAATGCCCGGCTCGACCTCGTGACCGCGAACCCACTCGGGTACGCCCTGTTCGCCCCGATGCTGGCCGATCCGATCAGACCGGCCAACAACGCCCGCTTCGTCTTCCTCGACCCGAAGGCCGACGAGTTCTTCCGCGAATGGCACAAGGTCGCCGACGACACCATCGCGATCCTCCGCGCCGAAGCCGGCCGGCACCCCTACGACCGCAAGCTCTCCGACCTCATCGGGGAGCTGTCCACCCGCAGCGACCCGTTCCGCACCCGCTGGGCGGCCCACAATGTCCAGATCCACACCACCGGGACGAAGCTCATCCACCACCCCGTTGTCGGTGACCTCGACCTGCCGTTCGAATCCTTCCCCCTCGCCGCGGACCTCAGCCAGACCCTCCTCACCTACACCCCAGAGCCCGGATCACCGACCCACGACGGAATCGTCCTGCTCGCCAGTTACGCCACCACCAATCAGCAGACGTCACCCCTCGGATCCGACCAGCGCTGAATCCACCGCTGGTGGCGTACACGCCTAAGTCGCCGGTGCGGTTTTCCAGCGAGCGATGGCTTGGTCGAGGTGGGTGGCAACCAGGCCGGGCAGGTTGATGTCCGCGCCCAGTAACCACTGCAGCTCGACGCCGTCCAGGACCGCGACCAGGATCCGGATCTCGGCGTCGATCTGCTCGTCGGTCAGCGCGCCGACCTCGCCCCGGACGACAGCCTCGCGCAGCTTCTCGGACCAGTTCCGCACGACATCGGCGTACCGGCGCTGGATGAACTCGCGCGCAGGGTGACCCGGATTGGTCGCCTCGGCGGACATCGTGAGGAACAGCTCGAGCGTCCCGCGATGGTCGACGTGGTAATCCATCAGCGCGGGGATCGCGCGGAAGTACTCCAGTCCCGGCGGATCTGCCGGTATCGCCCATCGTGTGGTCTGGACCGTCCAGTCCTCCAGCACCGCCATCAGCAAGCCTTCCTTGCTGCCGAAGTACTGGATCAGGGTGGCCGGCGAGGCGCCGACCCGGTCGCCGATCGCACGCAGCGAGCCGCCGATGTACCCGAGCTCGCCGAATACCTCGGAGGCGCTGCGGATGATCTGCTCGCGGCGTTCGACGCCCTTGCGATAAGGGCCCCTGGTCATGGGCGTCGCCTCGCCGGCCACACGTCCTCCCGATGTCGAGCCACGGTCTTGACGAAACCTTATCACGCGTTTATGTTTGGCGAAATCTTAACGACTGATCGTGTTTCACCCTGGTGAGGAGTCACGGATGCAGTCCTCCATCGGAGTTGGATTTCTCGGCGCCGGGCCGGTCACGCAGGCCATTCACCTGCCGACTCTCGCTCGGCTCGGCGAAACGTTCACCGTTCGCCATGTCACCGATATCGATCCTGCGGTCGCCGCAGGCGTAGCGAGTCGAGTGAGTGCCGCGCACTCGGCCTCGGTCGAAGCGCTCCTCGATGATCCGGCGGTCGAGGTCGTCGCGATCTGCAGTCCGAACGCCTTCCATGCCGAGCAGGTGATCGCAGCCTGCCGGGCCGGTAAGAAGGCGGTGCTGTGCGAGAAGCCGCTCGCGATGTCGGCGGCCGAGGCCGACGCGATCGCGGCCGTCTCGGCGGAGACCGGCGTACCGATCTTCGTCGGCGCGATGCACTCGTTCGATCCGGGCTGGCGAGCGGCCGTCGCGCACTGGGGTGATCTGCCGCGGACGAGTCACACCATCCGCTCGTCGATCGTGCTGCCGCCGAACTCGCGCTTCGAGGACGTCGCCACCGAGGTCCTGGCGCGGCAGCCGTTCCCGGCGCCTGACTGGTCGGACGTCGCCGTGCTGGCCGGCATGGTCCACGCCGGCGTCATGGGTCTGGCGATCCACGACCTGCCGCTGATCCGGAGTCTGCTCCCCCGGTACGACGATCTGCGCGTGATCGACGCGAAGTTCCCGGCACCGTTCGGCTACCGCATCCTATTCGTTGCCGGCGGCAAAAGTATCGAGCTGCACGCGGTGATGTCGCAGACCTGGCAGCCCGACTGGGTGCTGGAGGCGTTCGCCGACCACCAGGTGCTGCACGTCGGATTCACGCCGTCGTACGTGCACGCCGGGTCCGCGGTCAGCACGCTCACCACAGCCGGCTCGGCCCGCATGTTCGGTCCCACTGCTGTCAACGGCTACGAGGCCGAGTGGCGCGAGCTCGCCGCCACCGTCCGAGGCGAAGTGGAGCGACCCGACCTGGACACCCTCGTCGACGATGTGCGCTTCGCCCGTACGGTCGCCGACGCGGCCGCCGAAGCCATCAGGTCGCAGCACGAGGCGGAGGCCGCGGCATGAGCAACGCGTCGATGCAGGCACGCCAGGCGCTCGCGACCCTGCCGTTGTCCTTCCCGGACACGACCGGAGTGGTTTTCGTCGACGGTACGTCCCGGTGGCCGGATGAGGTGCTCCACGCGCTGCGGTCCGGCGCGCACGGAGTGGTCCTTGTCGAACCGATGCCGGTGGATTGTGCCGGGTTGCTCGCCGAGGATCCGTCCACGATCGTTGTCGTCGACTCCCGCTGGGCTTCGAATCCGGTCATCGTCCCGGCCGCGCGTGCGTTCCGTGACGCCGCGGGCAGCGGCAGCCGGGTCGAGTGCCGCGTGGTCATGAAGCCCGGATCCGATTTCGCGAGCGCCTTGCTGGACCAGTTCGTCCTGATCCGCGCACTCCTGGGCCCGCTGACGACAGCACGGGTCCGTCACCTCTCCGATCGTGCGTTGCAGGCGGAGGGCCTGACGGAGACGTCGATCGCGGTCGACTTCAGCGTCGTGTGCACCGCCGCCCTGCCGGACTCCGCGACCGTCCGGGTGCTGACCTCCGATGGAGGTGTCGATGTGCTGATCCCATCCAGCGACACTGCTCAGCCCGCCATGCTCACCACGGTCGGACCACACGGCGCCGTACTCGCACCTACGCACTACGAGAACGCTCATCGCGCGAGCCTTCGGCGCCTGCATGAGCTGCAAGCGACCGGATCGGCCGACGCGTTGGCCGAGCTGCGCCGCCTCCAGGCGGACGTCGAACTGACGACCGCCGCCCTCGGGCACCACATTTCTGAGAGGAACTCAGGACGATGAACAAAGCATCGCATGGCGGCGTGACCCGCCGAGGATTCCTGGGGTTGGTCGGCGCCGCGGTCACCGCACCCGCGCTGGCCGCCTGCAACGTCTCCGGCAGCAGCGGAGCAAGCAAAGCCGGTGGCGGCACCGTGAAGTTCTGGGACATGCCGTGGGGAACACCCGCCTACAACGAGCTGGGCAAGAAGATCGTCACGGACTACACCGGCGCGAGCAAGGCGACGTACCAGATCATCCAGTGGAACGGCTTCTACCAGACCTTCTCGTCCGCGATCGCCTCGAAGACCGGTCCCGCGGTCAGCTCCGGTGCGGGCTTCCAGGCGTTCCAGTTCGCCGATCAGGGACAGATCGCGTACGCCGACAACTTCATCGAGAGTCTCAAGAAGGACGGCACGTACGACGACTTCCTGCCCGGTGTCATCGACACGATGAAGACCGACAAGGGGTACGTCGCCGTACCGTGGCAGACCGACGTCCGGCCGTTCTGGTACAACAAGGCGCTGCTCGATCAGGCCGGCACCAAGGTGCCGACCTCGTGGGACGAACTGCTTGCCGCCGGCAAGGCTCTCCAGAAGATCGGCGCGTCCGGTTTCGCCACCGGGGCCGGAGCCGGCAACAACCTCGGCGCCCACACGATGGTCGCGATGATGATCAACAACGGCGGCGGCCTGTTCGATCCGGACGGCAAGCCGGACTGCGTCACGGACGCCAACATCCAGGCGATGACCTTCGTCCGTGAGCTTGCGAACGAAGGGATCATCGACTCGGGAGCGGTGTCCTACACCGCCGACAACCTCGACTCCCAATGGAAGAACAAGAAGGCCGGCATCGGGATCCACACCCCGGGACTCGCGGCACGGGCAGGCACGACCGGCAAGGATCTGCACGTCATGGATCCGCTGACAAGCCCGTCCGGCACCGTCGCGGGGCTGTTCTTCGTGAACAACCTGATGATGTACACCAACACCCCCTCGCAGGAGGCGTCAGAGGCCTTCCTGAAGTACTACCTGGGTCAGATCCACACGTACTGGCAGAGCCCGGTCGGGGTGGCCGTACCGGTACTGAAGTCGATCGCCAAGGCGGACTACTACGCCAAGGACCCCAACCAGGTCGCGATCGTCGAGAAGTGGATACCGGTCTGCAAGACCTACGCCGCGAAGAAGGCCCAGTCGTTCGCCGCACTGGCGGCTGTCGACGGCGGCCAGCCGCTCGCGCAGTTCGCGCAAGCCATGCTGCAGGGAAAGACCGACCCGAAAGCCGCACTCACCACGCTGCAGCAGGGCCTCGACACGATTGTGAAGCGATGACCCGGACCTTGGAGGTCGCCGCCACGGCGCCACGCCGGCAGGCCGCGCCAGGGGCTCCGCCCGCGGGAGCCAGGGGAATCAGCCGCCGCGCGCTCACGATGATCCTGCTGGTCACGCCCGCGATCGTTCTCGTGGTGCTGATCAACGCCTACCCCCTCGTCGTCGCGGCATCGCAGTCGGTCCACGACGGCACCCTGATCGTGAGGGGCGAGTTCGTCGGCCTCTCCAACTATGCCGACGTTCTGACGAGTCCGCGCTTCTGGACGGCCGCCCGTTTCACCGTGATCTTCACGATCGTGGGCGTGTTCGGAAGTTGGCTGGCCGGCATGGGACTCGCCTTGCTGCTGCGGACGAAGATTCCCGGGAGGAACACGTTCAAGGTCCTGCTGATGCTTCCGTGGGTGGTGCCGATCGTCGTGTCGTCCACCGCTGTGAACTGGCTCGTCGGCACGCCGACCAGCCCGCTGCCCACCCTCGCGTCCGCGCTCGGATTCGGCGACGTGCACTTCCTCGCGGACCCGACCCTGGCCGCGATCACGGTCTGCCTCTTCAAGGTCTGGGTCAGCTTCCCGTTCATGATGCTGATGACCTCGGCCGCACTGGCCGCCGTCGACACCGCTGTGTACGAAGCCGCCGGAATCGACGGCGCCGGCCGCTGGCAGCAGTTCGTCCACATCACGCTGCCACTGATCTCGCGATCGACGTACATCGGCTGGATCCTCATGACGATCTTCTGCGTCAACGACTTCCCCACGATCTACCTGCTCACCGGTGGCGGGCCGGTCGACGCGACCTCGTCGCTGGTGGTTCTCGCGTATCGCACCGTCTTCCAGGACCAGCTCACCGGCCCCGGCGTGGCGATCGCGTTCCTGATGACGCTCGTCCTCGTCATCATCTCGACCACGCTGTACCGCCAGATCCGAAAGGTGGACATCGCATGACAACCAGCCAAGTCCTGCGAGCGGGTCCGTCCAGGGACCCCGCGGCCCGCGGACAATGGTGGCGCTTCGGCGCCCTGCTGCTCATCACCCTGATCGTGCTGGTGCCGGTCTTCGCCACCCTTCTGCTGGCCATCCGGCCCGGCGCAACGAGCAGCACCACCAGTCTTCTCACGCTGGAGAACTTCCGCTACATCTTCACCAGCACCGACGTCGCTCTCTGGCTCGGCAACAGCCTCGGCGTGACCCTTGCCACCGTACTCGTCTCGGTCGTCGTCGCCGCGCCCGCCGGCTATGTGCTGTCCCGCGGCCGCAGCAAGGCCGTCGCCGGATTCTCCCTGCTGCTGTTCGTCATCCAGTCGCTGCCGGTGATCACCGCGATCATCCCGCTGTTCGTCCTCTTCGCGCGGATCGGGCTCGCCGACAACCTGATCGGCCTGGTCATCGTGTACGTCGGAAGCACGCTGTCGGTCGCCACCTGGATGATGGCGGCGTACTTCGACTCCATCCCGCACGCGCTCGAGGAAGCCGCGTGGGTGGACGGCTGCTCGGTGTTCGGCTCCTTCACCAGGATCGTGCTCCGCAACTCGCTGCCCGGAATTCTGTCGACCGCGATCTTCGCGTTCCTGCTGGCCTGGAACGACTACCTCGTCGCCCTGGTGTTCCTGCGGTCCAGCGTCATCTTCACGCTCCCGATCGGCTTGCAGACGTTCTTCCAGCAGAACGCGACGGACTGGGGCTCGGTGATGGCCGTCTCGGTCGTCATGTTGTTGCCGCCGGCCATCATCTTCGCCGTCCTCAACAAGTACTTCAGCATCGGCGGCATCGGCGGCTCGCTCGCCGGACGCTGACCTCAACCACTGAAGGAGTTCCTGATGCCGAAATTCCGTACCGGCCTGAATCCGCTGCCCTGGGTCCTCACCCCCAACGGTTTCGAGCTGAGCGTTCCCATCCTCCGATCCGCCTTCGCGGAGATCATGACGACGCCGTTCAAGGGCATCCACGCCGATCCCCCACCCGGCCTCGACGCATCCGGCTATCACGCGCTGCTCGCGGAGTACGACCTGGAGCCGGCCCCCGGCTACTTCTCCGCCGACTTCCACACGGCCAACCCACGTGATCTCGCCGAATCGGCCAAGCAGCATGCCGCGGTCCAGGCCGAGCTCGGCAACACCGAGGTCTTCCTGGCGGCCGGCCTGACCGCCGAGCGCATCGCTCACCCCGCCATCGGGTACGGCGGTGATGCCCAGCTGCAGAAGGTGATCGACGGCATCGGGGTCGCCGCCGAAGCGATCACCGCCGCCGGAGTCACCCCGGCTCTCCATCCGCATGTCGGCAGCACGGTCGAGACCGAGCCCGAGATCCGTGCCGTGCTGGACGCCGTACCGGACTCCGTCCTCGCCTTCGGCCCGGACACCGGTCACCTTGCCTGGGCGGGTATCACACCAGCCGCCCTGATGACGGAGTACGCCGATCGGATCGCCGCCGTACACCTCAAGGACGTCCACCTCGACCAGGCCCGGGCGGCCAAGGACGCCGACGCGAGCTACTTCGAGGCCACCGTCACCCAGTTCACCGTCTGGACCGAGCCCGGTCGAGGCGACGTCGATCTTCTCGCCGCCATCCGAGCTCTGCCGGACGCCTTCGCCGGCTGGCTCATCGTCGAGGTCGACGTCCCCGAGGCCGGCACCAATCTCGCGTCGACCGAACTGTCCGCCCAGTGGGTCACAGCCCAGCTCGGCGCCGACGCCTTCTGAGGGAGAAAGATGCAGGACTTCGAGCCACTGTTCAACGGCAAGGACCTCACCGGCTGGTCGGTCATTCCGCGCAGCTACGGATCGATCTGGCCGGGCGGCCCCGACGTACTCGACGTAGCACCGGACTTCCCCCGCGACTACGCCGAGCAGGCCGCGCTGCATCCTGCCGCCTGGTCGGTCGAGGACGGCGCGATCGTGGGCCGGCAGCAACCGCTCGGGAGCGGGTACGGCGGCTACCTCATCAGCGACGAGCAGTTCGGCGACTTCGAACTCACCCTCGAGCTGAACCCGGACTGGCCCGCCGACACCGGCATCATGCTCCGCCGCCGATCGGACTCCTGGCACGGACTCCAGGTCCTTGTCGACCACCGCCAGTCCGGCGCCATCGGCGGCTTCTTCGGCAACGGCCTCGGCAGCTTCCACGCCATCCCGTTCGCCATCACGGCGCAACTCGACGCAGCCGGACAACCTGTCGGTCTCCGCGAGGACGATCCGGAGAACTCCGCCGAACCCTTCACCCCGGCCAAGGCCGACCTGCTCGAGTACGCCGCGACCCTGGACGAGTTCCTGGCCGCCTGGCAATGGCTGGACTGGAACTCGCTCCGTATCCGTTGCGTCGGCGAGCGCCCACACGTGACCACCTGGATCAACGACGTCAAGATCGCCGAGATCGACCTGGCCACCCTCGCAGCACCGAACTACGACGCCGACGAAGTCGCCGCATTCCTGGGCCCGAAAGGACACATCGCCTTCGAAGTCCATGACAACGACCCCCTGCTCGGCACAGACCGCTGGGCTCCCGACGCGGCCTGCCGCTGGCGAAACATCATGCTCAAACACCTGTGAGCCGCGCCCAGACTGGCACGCTGCCGACGATCGAAGGATGCCGCGGTCGCCCCGAACCTGGCGAAGTTCTACCCTCCCAACCCTCGGCCCGTCATGAGCCGGCCTTGTAGTCGGTGTCCATTGCTTTGAGGACCTTGTCCGGGGTGGACTGGCCGCTGAAGATCTCCTGGAGACCGCTGAGCATCGTCTGCTGGACCTTGGGGTTGGGCCAGAGCTGGTCCATGAACGGGACAGTCTTGTTGTCGGTGATGTACTTCGAGAGTTCGGTCAGCGATGGGTCAGGGGTGAAACCGGTGTCGGGAAGGGACGGGAGGCCGCCCTGCTTCTGGACGAACAGGTTCATTCCCTCGGGCGACATAACGTAGTTGACGAACTTCAGTGCGAGATCCTTGTTCTTCGCCTTGGCATTGACGCCGTACCCGGCACCGGCCGCGGCGGGCATCATGAACTCGTCCGGATTGTCGGTGGCCGGCAGTGCCTTGAGGGTGAACTTGCCGGCCGGATTCTTCCCCTTGAGCAAGGCAACGACCCAGTTGCCCTGGATGATGCCGAGCGTCTTACCGGTGGCGGCGAGTGTCTGGCTTGCCTCGTAGCTGGTGCCGAGGGGGTTCTTCTGGAAGCAGCCGGCCTTCTGCATCTGCAGGTACTTGTCCATGCCCACGGTCCAGTTCGAGTCCGCGAACGTGACCTGGCCATCCTGCATCTTCTGGGCGAAGTCCCGGTCCGGCCCGTATACGGTGGTCGCGACCAGCGCGTAGAGCACGATCTGCGTCACCCAGTTGTCCTGGATGCCCAGGGCAAACGCGGGCGTTCCCTTGCCCGCCGCGGCCTTGCAGAAGTTCAGGAGTTCACTCCAGGTTCCGGGCGGAGTGAGCCCTGCCTTGGTCATGGCGTCCTGGTTGTAGATCGCGCCGATGCCGTTCTGCCCGAAGACTCCGGTGTAGGTCTTGCCTTCGTACTGCGCAACGCTCTTCATTGCCGGGGGCAACTTGGCGGCCCACGGCTGGTCGGAGAGGTCCAGCAGGTAGCCGGGCTTGGCCAGGACATAGGTGGCGCCAGGGTTGCCGTTGCCCGGCCACACCGACATCACGTCGGGCGCCGTGCCGGAGGTGAGCTGGGTACGGATCTGCTGCTGGTACTGATCGGCGCCGCTGGTGGTGAATCGAACGTCGACGCCGGGGTTGGCCTTCTCGAACGCTTTGACCACGTCCTCGAGCGAGCCCTGGTCGACCGAGGCGACGGTCAGGACGTTCGAAGTGCTGCTACCGCCTCCGCTACTGGCATTGGTTCCACCGCTGCAGGCCACCAGGAGGCCGGCAGCCGTCGTCGCGGCGATGAGGGCGGACAGTCTGGGTGTTCTCATGATCTCTCCCCAATAGATTGGAATTGCGTACGGCTGGTCAGCCCTTGAGCCCGCCTGCGAAGCCGTTGATGATGCTGCGTTGGAGCGCGAAGTAGACAGCCAGGATCGGGACGATGCTGATCGCCAGCGCTGCGAAGACGAGGTTCCAGTCGGTGACGTACTGACCGACGAAGCCGGCGATGGCGACCGGCATGGTCTGCTGTGCGCTGCCGCTCAGATACAGCAGCGGTGTGAAGAAGTCGTTCCAGACGGCGACCGCGTTGAGCACCAGGGCCGTCACGGTGATCGGCTTGAGCATCGGGAACACCACATAGCGGAAGCCCTGTGTCGGCGAGCAGCCGTCGATGAGCGCGGCGTCCTCGAAGTCGCGGGGCAGCGCTCGCAGGAAGCCGACGTACAGGAAGGTGGTGAACGGAACCTGGAGACCGGAGTAGAAGAGGATCAGCGCCCACGGGGTGCCGAGCAGGCCGAGGTCGCGCATCGTCTGGTAGAGCGGTAAGGCCGCCAACTGGAAGGGCAGCACCAGGCCAAGCATGATCAGCAGGAACGTCCCGCGTGACCAGCGTGCGGTCGCACGAGCCAGCGGGTAGGCGGCGAACGACGAGATCGCCAGCACGATGACGACGCTGACGGCCGTCACCAGCACACTGTTGAGGAGTGCCCCGCCCAGCGCGCCCCGCTGCCATGCCTCCGTGAAGTTGTGCAGTGTCGGAGAGGCGGTCGGCCGAAGCGGCGATGACGTGTCGGACGGAGCTCGGACGGCCAGGTTGATCAACACGTACAGGGGGAAGCCGACGACCAGGGCGACGGCGATCATCACCAGTTCCAAGCCGAACGTGCGGCGACGGTAACGGCTCATGAGGCGGCCCTCTCGTTGCGTTCCAGCACGAAGTACTGACTGGTCGAGGCGACCGCCACGATGATCGTGAGCACCACCGCGAGCGCGATGCTGTAGCCGAACTCGCCGAGGGTGAAGGCGTCCTTGTAGATCAACGTCGACAACGTGTCGGTGGCATGGCCGGGGCCGCCGCCGGTCAACGCGTAGACCTGGTCGAAGAGCTTGATCCCGCCGATGATCGACAACATCAGGTTGATCGTGAACGCCGGGGCGAGCAGTGGGCGGACCACCGACCAGAAGCGTCGTACCGGACCGGCGCCGTCGATGTCCGCGGCCTCGTAGATCTCCTTCGGCACAGACTGCAGCCCCGCCAGGAAGATCACCATGGAGTACCCAGCGAACTGCCACACGATGACCCCGACGATCGACCACAGGGCGACATCCGGGTTGCCCAACCAGTCCTGCTTCCACGCGTCCAGCCCGACCGCACCCAGCAGACTGTTCACCGCACCGTCCGGACCGAGCAGGTTGCGCCACAGATAGGCGGTCACGATCGGCGTCACCACCGCAGGCGCGAAGAGGAACACTCTCAGCACGTTGCGGGACTTGATCGCGCTGTTGACCCCGAGCGCCAGCAGCAGGCCGAATCCGTTCTGGATGATCGTGATCGCCACGGCGATCAGCAGCGTGTGCCAGATCGCCTGCACCGCGTCGGGATCGCGGAACACCGCGGCGAAGTTGTCCAGGCCGATGAAGGAGTAGTTCGGGTCGAGCCCATCCCAATCGGTGAAGGCGTAGTACACGCCACGAGCGCTCGGTAGGAGGACGACGAAGGCGAACAACACCATCGCCGGCAGTGCGAACCACCAGGGCGGCGTGTTCCTCAGCCGGCGACGGGCCGGAGCGGAGCCGCGGTCGACGGGCACGACAGCAGCCCGGTCCGGAAGCTTGTCGCTCGGTGCAATGGTCACAGACGAACCCGCTCTCATGAAACGTTTCACTCATTATGGGTAACGTTCCCCAAAAAGTTGTCCAGACTCTAGGAGCGGATCTGACAGGACGTCAACATGTCAGGCGCATACCCTGTGGGTAACGTTTCTCATTCGTGATCTGTGTGAGAAGGTCAGCACATGGAGCCATCAGGGCCGCCACGACGGGTCACGATCGTCGACGTCGCGCAGCACGCGCAGGTGTCCACCACCACCGTTTCCAAGGTGCTGCGCAACGCGTACGGCGCCAGTCCCGCGATGCGGGCGAAGGTGCAGGAGGCCATCGCGGAGCTGGGGTATCGGCCGTACGCCGCGGCCAGGGGGATGCGCGGCCAGACCTACACCATCGGCGTCATGCTCCCCGACATCCGTAACCCGTTCTTCCCCGAGATCGTCGACGGACTGACCGAGGCTCTTGGCGACACGCCGTACCAGGTCCTGCTGGGGCCGGGCGGCTGCAACGACGAGCAGGCGGAGGTGCGGGTCACCGAGGCGATGATCGACCGGGGCATGGACGCCATGGTCCTGGTCGCCCCGATCTCATCGCGCTCGCGCCTCGAACACGTCGCCAGGACCGTGCCGACCGTTGTCATCGGCCGGCATGGGCACTCCCCCGCCTACGACACGGTCTCCGACGACGACCTCACCGGCGCCGCACTCGTCGTCGACCACCTCGTCGGCCTCGGGCACCGCCGGATCGCCCACATCGAGCACGCCGAGACCGACCCCGCCCGCCTCGCCGAGATGCCCAACGCGATCCGTGCCGAAGGCTACAAACAGGCGATGCGCGCCCATGGCCTCGGCGACGAGATCGACATCGTGTCCACGACGTACACGCAGGAAGGCGGCTACCTCGGCGCCCGGCAACTGCTCACCCGGCCACAGCGACCCACCGCCATCTTCGCCGGTGCCGACGTCGTGGCCATGGGCGTGCTCGAAGCCCTCGCCGAGACCGATCTCTCCGTTCCCGGCGACCTGTCGATCGCCGGCTACGACAACACCACACTCGCCGCCCTGGGTCCGGTCTCGCTCACCAGTGTCGACCAGGCCGGCCGCCATATCGGCGCCGAAGCCGCGCGCCTTCTGCTGGACCGGATAGACAACCGACAACGGCCGTCGGCCCAGATCAAGCTCTCCCCAACCCTGGTACCTCGCCGCACCACCGCTCCGCCCCGGGAGAACCCTGCCGCGTGAAGCGGGCGTTCCCACTCGCAGTGGCGTAGGTCACAGTCTGATAACCAGGGATTGACGTTCTGACTACGTAGACACATTCTGACTACGCAGTCAGATCGAGTATCCGGCATAAGGTGAGGGCCCATGAACCAGGCGAAACCGGCGTCCGAGGGCGGGCGTTCGCGCCGTCCCGGCAGCACGGATGTCGCCCGGCTGGCGGGTGTCTCGCAGAAGACCGTCTCCCGGGTGCTGAACGACGAGCCGTACGTCAAGGAGGAGGTCCGCCTCCGCGTCCAGGCCGCGATGCGCGAGCTCGGGTACCGCCGGAACGACGCCGCTCGGGCGCTCAACTCCGGCAAGACCCGGCGGATCGGCGTGGTCTGCCTCGGTACGGCGCTGTTCGGCCCGTCGACCCAACTCGTGGCGATCGAGCGTGCGCTGCGCAGTACCGGCTACTCCCTGAGCATGGTCAACACCTTCGAAGGCGATGCCGGGGGCGTTGCCGGCGCCGTCGACGTGCTGCTCGAGCAGGGTGTGGACGGCATCATCCTGTCCGAGCCGATCGACGAGGGTGCCGACCAGCCGATCGAGCTCGACATCCCGGTGCTGAGCTTCGGGCGGTTCCCGGGACTCAGCGCCCAGCCGCTGATCCTGACCGGCGGCGACGGGGTCGGCGCCGGTCGGTCCGCGACCGAGCACCTGCTCGGCCTCGGGCACCGGACCGTCTGGCATCTCGCCGGCCCGCAACGCTGGTGGGCCGCCCGGGACCGGCTCGAGGGCTGGCGACAGGCCCTGGCCGACGCCGGTGCCCCGGAACCACCTGTCCTGCAAGGCGACTGGCTACCGGCCTCAGGATATGAAGCCGGCCGGGAACTGGCCGCGAACGACGAGGTCACCGCGATCTTCGTCGCCAACGACGACATGGCCATCGGTGTGCTGCGCGCGCTCACCGAGGCCGGCCGAGCGGTGCCTGACGACGTCAGCATCGTCGGCTTCGACGACATCCCGTCCGCGGCGTTCCTGACGCCGCCGCTCACCACCATTCCGCAGGACTTCGACGTGCACGTCGCCCGCGGGATCGCGAACCTCGTCACGGAGATCGAGTCGCCCACCGGCGACCGCTCTCCCGCCCTGGAGCCACCACCGCTCCGGCTGGTCATCCGTCAGTCCACCGGCACCGCTCGTACGGCGTCCTGACCGCAGCTCAACCCCGCCAGTAAGCCATCCAGGCGCTGGGCCGATGCCCCGTGCCCAGGCACCGCCATGCCTTTTTCCGAGGAGTTGTTCGCAATGATCACGTTCCCGAAAGCCCGGCGCCGCGTCCGCATCGCCATCACCCTCGCCGGCGCGCTCGCACTCGCGGCCTGCGGTGGTGGTGGCGGCTCGTCCGGCGCCCCGAGTCAGGCGCAGGCCGTCAGCCAGGCCGACATCGACAAGGCGATGTCCACGCCGACCGAGCTCACCTTCTGGACCTGGGTGCCGGACATCAAGAAGGAGGTGGCTCTGTTCGAGAAGAAGTACCCCGCGATCAAGGTGAACGTCGTCAACGCGGGGCAGGGCGAGCCGCAGTACACGAAACTCCGGACCGCGCTGAAGGCCGGCACCGGTGCCCCCGACGCGGCCCAGATCGAGTTCCAGTACATCCCCACCTTCTCGATCACGAAGAGCCTGGTGGATCTTCGTCCGTACGGCGGGGACGCGCTGAAGGACAAGTTCGTCGGCTGGACCTGGAACCAGGTCACCGGCTCCGGCGGTGAGGTCTGGGCGATCCCGCAGGACACCGGGCCGATGGGGATGCTGTACCGCAAGGACATCTTCGACAAGTACGGCATCACTCCGCCGAAGACCTGGGACGAGTTCGCCGCCGCGGCCCGCAAGCTGCACGCCGCCGACCCCAAGGTCAGCATGACCAACCTCGCCTCGAACCAGAACGGCGTCTGGATGGGCTTGCTCTGGCAGGCCGGGGTCAAGCCGTTCGAGGTCACCGACGCCGACTCGGTGAAGGTGAACCTGAACGACGACCAGTCGAAGAAACTCGGCAGCTACTGGAGCGGTCTGGTCAAGGAAGGTGCCGTGTCGACCGACCCCGACTTCACCGACCAGTGGTACCAGGCGCTGAACCGCGGTCAGTACGCCACCTGGCTCACCGCCGCGTGGGGGCCGGTGTTCCTGTCGGGCTCGGCCAAGTCCACGAGCGGGAAGTGGAGGGCCGCGCCGCTGCCGCAGTGGGACGCCAGCAAGCAGACGTCGGGCAACTGGGGCGGCTCGACCACCGCGGTCGTGGCCGGCACGAAGAACCCGATCGCGGCCGCGAAGCTGGCCGAGTTCCTCAACACCGATCCCGAGTCGACGAAGATGTTCGCCACCCAGCAGTTCCTGTTCCCGGCCACCAAGGCACTGCTGGCGGACCCGTCGTTCGTGCAGCAGAAGCCGGCCTTCTACGGCGGGCAGACGGTCAACCAGGTGTTCTCCGAGATCAGTGACACGGTCGACGACAAGTTCCAGTGGCCGCCGTTCCTGGATCAGACCGTGAACGACTGGGACGAGACCGTCGGGAAGTCCTTCGCCGACAAGTCCGACACCGGCGCGGCCCTCGACCAGTGGCAGTCGCGGACCACGACGTACGCGAAGAACCAGGGCTTCAAGGTCGGCCCATGAGGCGGCTCGCTTCGAGCCGGACGCGGCGGGGCGTCGACCCCGCCGCCACCGGCTACCTGTTCGTCGCGCCCTTCATGCTGGTGTTCGCCGCCATGCTGGTGCTGCCGCTGGCGTACGCGGCGTACCTGAGCCTGTTCCAGGACCGGCTCGTCGGTGGCACCGTCTTCGCCGGGCTGGACAACTATGTCACCGCGCTACAGGACGACCGGCTGCTGCAAGGCGTCCTGCGGGTGGCCAGGTTCTTCGCGTTCCAGGTGCCGATCATGCTGGCCATCTCGTTGATCGCGGCCCTCGCCATCGACAGCGGACTGCTGCGGTTCGCGAAAGCGTTCCGGCTCGGGATCTTCCTTCCGTACGCCGTTCCGAGCGTGGTCGCCACGTTGATGTGGGGCTACCTGTACGGACCGGACTTCGGACCCGTCGCCCAGCTCGCGGACAAGCTCGGCCTGGCCGCACCCAAGTTCCTCACCGAGGGCTGGATGCTCGGGTCGATGGCGAACATCGTCACCTGGGAGTTCACCGGCTACAACATGATCATCCTGTACGCCGCGTTGCGCGCCGTACCGCACGAGCTCTACGAAGCGGCGGCCGTCGACGGCGCGGGTGCGTGGCGGACCGCCTGGAGCATCAAGATCCCCGCGATCCGGCCGGCCCTGCTGCTCTGCCTGATCTTCTCCGTGATCGGCAGCTTCCAGCTGTTCGCGGAGCCGAACCTGCTGCAGCGGCTGGCGCCGAGTGTGATCGACAGTGCCTACACGCCCAACCTGTACGCGTACACGCTGGCCTTCACCGGCCAGCAGGTGAACTACGCCGCCGCGGTCTCGTTCCTGCTCGGTGCAGTGATCGTGGTCGCGTCGTACACCGTGCTGTTCCTCACCAACCGCAGGAGCAAGCGATGAGCGAGCGACGCAGCAACCTGCTGATGATCGGCATGATCGCGCTGTTCGTGTACTTCCTGCTGCCGTTGTTCTGGTTGTTCGTGGCATCCACGAAGACCACCGGCGACCTGTTCTCCAGCTTCGGACTGTGGTTCAGCAAGGACTTCTCGCTGTTCAGGAACATCCGCGAGACCGTCACGTACGACGGCGGCGTGTACGCCCGGTGGATGCTCAACACCGTCTTCTACTCTGTGGTCAGTGCGGGCGGCGCGGCGTTCCTCAGTGCGCTCGGCGGCTACGGGTTCGCGAAGTACCGGTTCCGCGGCAACGGGGCGATGTTCGCGATCGTGCTCGGGTCGATCATGGTGCCGACGACCGCGCTCGCGATCCCGACGTACCTGCTGTTCAGCAAGGCCGGCCTGGTGAACAGCCCGTGGGCGATCATCCTGCCGTCGCTGGTCAGCCCGTTCGGCCTGTACCTGATGCGGATCTACGCCCAGGACGCGATTCCGGACGGCATCATCGAGGCGGCCCGGATCGACGGTGCGAGCGAGTTCCGGATCTTCTTCCAGGTGGCGCTGCGGATGCTCGCGCCGGGCCTCGTCACGGTGCTGCTGTTCACGCTGGTGGCGACCTGGAACAACTACTTCCTGCCGCTGATCATGCTCAACAACCCCAAGCTCTACCCGGTGACAGTCGGCCTGGCCGCGTGGTCGTCGCAGTCCGTCGGCGGCGGCGGATCCACCGGCGCGCTGCTGTCCTCGGTCGTCACCGGTTCGCTGCTGTCGGTCATCCCCCTGATCGCCGCGTTCCTGCTCCTGCAGCGCTACTGGCAGTCAGGCCTGTCCGCCGGCGGGGTCAAAGGCTGATCTCCCCTTCTATCATTGGAGAAAACGTGCAAGACCGTGTGCTCTTCGGGGCTGCGTACTACCACGAGTACCAACCGCACGACCGGCTCGAGCAGGATCTCGACCTGATGGCCGCGGCCCGGTTCTCGGTGATCCGGGTCGGCGAGTCGGTCTGGTCGACCTGGGAGCCGGAGAACGGCCGGTTCGACCTGGACTGGTTGCAACCCGTCCTCGACGGTGCCCACGCGCGCGGCATCGGCGTCGTACTCGGCACCCCGACGTACGCCGTACCGCCGTGGCTGGTCCGGCTCTACCCGGAGATCACCGGTGAGCGGAAGACCGGGCAGCGGATCGGCTGGGGTGCGCGGCAGGAGGCCGACTTCACCCACCCGGCTTTCCGCTTCCACGCGGAGCGGATGATCCGCAGGATCGTCGAGCGGTACACCGGGCATCCCGCGGTGATCGGGTTCCAGGTCGACAACGAGCCGGGGAACGAACTCCTCCACAACCATGGCGTGTTCCAGCGGTTCGTGGACAGCCTGCGGCACAAGTACGGCGACGTTCAGACGCTCAACGACGAGTGGGGACTCGTCTACTGGTCACACCGGCTGTCCGACTGGGCGGATCTGTGGACGCCGGACGGCAACGTCCAGCCGCAGTACGACGTCGCGTGGCGGCAGTTCCAGGCCGACCAGACGACCGAGTTCATCGGCTGGCAGGCCGACATCGTCCGCGAGTACGCCCGTCCGGACCAGTTCGTCACCACCTGCATCGCCTACGAACGTCCTGCCATCGCCGACGACGACCTGACCCGACGCCTCGACGTGACCGCCGGCAATCCGTACTACGCGATGCAGGACGGACTGCACCAGCCACAAAAGGGTCCAGCACGGCAGGGCTGGACCACCACCGGCACCTGGGCGCTTTACCTCAGTGCGGACCGGATGTACTCCTCACAGCAACGCCCGTTCCTGGTGACCGAGACGAACGCACAGTCCATCGGATACCCGTGGGACAACAGACCGGCGTACGACGGTCAATGGCGGCAGGCGGCGTGGGCACTCATCTCGCGCGGAGCCAAGATGATCGAGTACTGGCACTGGCACACGCTGCACTTCGGCGCGGAGACGTACTGGGGTGGTGTGCTCCCCCACAGCGGTGAGCCGGGACGCACCTACCACGAGGTCGCCCGGCTGGGCGCCGAACTGGAGACGGCCGGCTCGCTGGTGGTCGATCTGACGCCTGACAGCGACGTGACGATGTTGTACTCGATGCCGAGCAAGTGGCTCATGCAGAAGTACCCGCCGCTGGCCCACGACGACGGCAGCCCGGACGAGCGCTCGTATCACGGTCTCTTCGATCCCTTCTATCGTGGGGCTTTCGACGCGGGCTTGCAGGTGCGTATCCTGCACACCAGCCAGTTCACCGGATCCGTCGAGGACCATCCGGTTCTCGTCGTACCCGGGCTGTACCTGGCGGACGACACCTTGCTGGACCAGCTCGTCGCGTACGCCGAAGCCGGCGGCCACCTGGTCATCGGACCGCGCACCGGCTACGCCGACCACGAGGCACGGGCTCGCACCGACGTCCAGCCGGCTCGACTCGCGGCCGCGGCGGGAGTCGCGTACGACGAGTTCAGCAACCTCGGCGACGAGGTCCGGGTCCATGGCGTCGGCCTGCAACTCGGCGACGACGCCGCCGCCACCCGGTGGGCCGACGGCCTCCAGGTCGACGACGCCGACGTACTCGCGACCTACGACCACCCACACTTCGGCCGCTGGCCGGCCATCACCACCCGGACCCACGGCAACGGCCGGATCACCTCCGTGGGCACTGTCCCCAACAGCGCGCTCGCGATCGCCCTGTTCCGCTGGATCGCCCCCACCCCATGGACCGATCTGCCATCCAGCGTGACCGCGACATCCGCAACCGCCGCCGACGGCCGCCGCCTCCGCTTCATCCATAACTGGTCCTGGGACACCGTCGACGTCTGCCTGCCGCACCCCCTCCGCGACGTACTCACAGACACCACAGCCGACCGCAAACTCACCCTCGCACCCTGGGACGTACGCGTCCTGGCCGAACCGACTCAGTAGCCGATCTGTATGCGTGACCGGCTTCGACCGCTCGGGCCGCCGGTGCCGTCCGATCCTCAGCGCTCAGGTTGGTTGCGCGGAACCTCGACGGTGCGACCGCGGTGCCTAAACTGAGGCGATCCACTCGCTGCGCAGGTCGGAACGAGGTGATCGTCATGAGTACGGCAGCCCTCCCGACGGGGCGCTCCTGGCAACCGTCGGCGCCATCTCCCCGCCGCACCGAGCGACTGGTCGAGATCCTCGACCTCCTGACCGCGCGCGGCGCGATGTCGGTCGGCGTTCTGTGCTGCGAGCTCAGGGTCTCTCCGGCGACGCTGCGCCGGGACATGACCCACCTGGAGGAGCAAGGCCTGATCACCCGTACCCGGGGCGGCGCCCGGGCCAACACCGGGCCGGAGCTCCCGGTCCGCCTCCGGGACACGAAGTCCCCACTGGCCAAACACGCGATCGCCGTCACGGCAGCTGCCCTGCTACCGGTCGACAGGCCGCTGGCGGTGGCGATCGGCGGTGGATCGACGGCCGCCGAGGTCGCCCGGGAGCTTGGTCACCGCCGGCGGCTGACGATCGTGACGAATGCGCTCACGACCGCGGCGGCGGTGGCCGCCCGACCGAACCTGCAGGTGATCATGACCGGTGGGGTGATCCGGTCGAGCTCGTTCGAGCTGGTCGGGAGCCTGGCCGAGAGTGCCTTCAACGGGATCAGCGTCCACCTCGCCATCCTCGGCGCCGACGGCGTCAGTGCGGCCAACGGCGTGACGACCCACGACCACACCGAGGCCCGCACCAATCACGCCATGGTGTCCCACGCGCATCGCCTGATGGTGGTGGCCGATGGTTCCAAGATCGGTCAGGTCACCGTGGCCAAGGTCGCCGATGCGTCGGCCATCGACATCCTGGTCACCGACTCGTCGGCGGATCCGCGCGAACTCGCCGAGCTGACGGAGCTCGGCGTCACGGTGCATGTCGCCCGGACGTCCCGGTCCCGCTGAGGTCAGCCCTTCACCCCCGAGAACGCGATGCCACTCAACAGGTGGCGCTGGAAGACGATGAACACGACGATCACCGGCAGGCTTGCCAGCAGCGATCCGGCCATCAGCACGGGAAAGTTCGTCGTGTACTGCCCCTGCAGGCTGGCCAGTCCCGCGGAGACCGGCATCTGCCGCGGATCCGAGTTCACCACCAGCGGCCAGAGCAGGTCGTTCCAGGACCAGATGATCACCAGTACGCCGAGCGCGATCATGCCGGGTGCGCTCATCGGCAGCATGATCCGCCAGTAGATCTGCAGGATGTTCGCACCGTCGATCCGGGCGGCCTCCTCGATCTCGAGTGGAAGCTGCAGGAAGAACTGACGCATCAGGAAGGTGCCGAAGGCGCTGAACATGCCGGGCAGGAACAGCGCCACCAGCGTGTTCAGCAGCCCCAGCCCCTGCATGATCTGGTACTGCGGCAGCAGGAACACCTGGTAGGGAACCATCGTCACCGACAGGAAGACCGCGAACAGTACGCCGCGGCCGCGGAACTGCATCCGGGCGAAGGCGAAGCCGGCCAGCGAGCTGAACAGCACCTGACCGACGGTCCGCGCGATCGTCATCAGGGTGGTGTTCAGCAGTTGATGGCCGAACGGCAGGGCGCTGAAGACGGTCGTCACGTTCGACCACTGCGGTGAATGCGGCAGGAAGGTCGGCGGCACGCTCACCGACTCACCGAACGTCTGCAGCGAGGTCGAGAGCTGCCAGAGGAACGGCCCGACCATGAAGATCGCACCGATGCCGAGCACCAGATGCGCGATCGGATGGCGCGGCCGGAAGCGCCGGTGGCCGTGTCGTCCGCGCCGGACGGGCAGGTGGACCGACTCAGCCATAGTGCACCCACCTCTTCTGCAGCCGGAACTGAGCCGCGGTCAGGATCAGGGTCGCGATGAGCAGCAGTACGCCGATGGCCGCCGCGTAGCCTCCGTCGTGCTCGGCGAACCCGCGTTGGTAGAAGAGGTAGACCAGCGTCTCGGTCCTGGCGATCGCCGGACTCTGCTGGCCCACCATCAGATAGACCAGGTCGAAGGCCTGCAGCGCGTTGATCACCGTGATCACCGTGACGAAGAAGATCGACGGAGTCAGCAGCGGAACGGTGATGTGGAAGAACTGCGAGACCCGGCCGGCGCCGTCCAGTTCCGCGGCCTCGTAGTAGTCGACGGGGATGCCACGGATGCCGGACAGGAAGATCACCATGTTGTAGCCGATCGACCCCCAGACTCCGACGATGCTGATCGCGAAGATCGCCGTCGCGGGATCGGAGAGCCAGTGCGGACCGTCGATGCCGACCTTGGACAGCAACCAGTTGATCAGGCCGTAGTCGCCGTTGAAGAGCCACTTCCAGGTCAGCGCGACCGCTGCCGGCAGCGTGACCACGGGCAGGAAGTACAGCGTTCGGTAGACGGTGACTCCGCGCATTCCCGGAAGGCTGAGCAGAGCTGCCACGATCGCCGACAACGGCACCGCGAGCAACGTGATCGCGGTGATGATCGCCGTGTTGACCACGGCATGGACGACGTCGGAGTCGGCGATCAGCGTCCGGTAGTTCTCCAGCCCCGCCCAGGTGTGGCCGCCGAACGCGCCCCAGCTCGTGAACGAGTAATAGATGGTCTGGAAGGTCGGCCAGATCTCGAAGACGACGAGCCCCGCGGCGGCCGGCAACAGCAGCATCAACGCCCACCAGCCGCTGTCCCGGGTGGGTGGTCGCGGTCGCCGCCGGCGGCGGTCCGTTCCGGCGGGCTGCCCGGTCGCCCCCGCGGTCAGCGGATCGGCCGCCGCCGTGGCGGTGCCCGGGCTCACCCCTGCTCCTTCGACAGCGCGGCATTCATCTTCTCCGCGACGCGTCGGGAGACCTCTTCGACCGAGGCCTTACCGGTCCAGGCGTCGGCGAACTGCTTCGTCGCGTCGTCCCGCCAGGCAGCGGTGTCCCTGGACGCGGGGAAGGGCTGGGCGTACTTCAGATGGTCGACGAAGACCTGCAGGTCGAACTCCGGCATCGCCTTGGCGTACGCGGCGGCGTGCCCCTGGTACGCCGGGATCACGGTGCCGGTCTTGGCCTGGATCTCGGCGGCCCGGTCGGAACCCAGGAACTGCAGGAACTCCCACGCCTGATCAGCGTGCTTCGTCTTGGCGGACATGCTGTTCGCCAGCCCGTTGCTGTAGTAGTTCCGGTTCCCTGCGGGGCCGGCCGGCAACGGCGCGACGTCGATGTTCGCCTTGCCGTACGGTACGGCGGCGATCTCCTCGGGTTCCCACGATCCGCAGTACCGCATCGCGACCTTCCCGGAGGTGAGCATCGCGAGCGGGTCGGTGTCGGTGGTCTGCTGCAACGTCGGCGAGACGTGGTACTTGGTGATCATGTCGGTCCAGAACTGGATGCCCTGGGCGGTCGCCGGCTGGTCGTAACCGGAGCTCTTGCCGTCGTCCGAGATGACGTTCCCGCCGACCTGCGGCACGGTCAGGTACCAGCTCAGCTCGTCGGCCTCCGGTGCCACGAACCCGTAGATCCCCTTCTGCGGATTGGTCAGCTTCTGGGCGGCGGCGACCACATCGCTCCAGGTCCAGGACTCGTCCGGGTACTTCACCTTGGCGGCGTCGAAGAGCAGCTTGTTGTAACAGAGCCCGAACCCGTTGACGTCCTTCGGTACGCCGTACACCTTCCCGTCGACCGTGTAGGCCTTGGTGACCGCGGGCACGTACACGCTCAGGTCGAGCTTCGAGCTCTTGATCTGGTCATCGAGCGGAGCGATGCCGCCGCCGGTGGCGTAGTACTTCGCGTACACCATCGTCATCCAGAAGACGTCCGGGCCGGTGCCCGCGGTGACGCTGGTCTGCAGCTTCGTCCAGTAGCTCTCCCAGGGCGTGACCTGGACCTGTACGTCGATGTTCGGGTGGTCGGCGTGGAACTCGCTGATGATCTGCTTCATCGCGGCCACCTGCGCCTGGTCCCAGATCGCGTAGGTGAGGGTGACCTGCTGGCCGTCGCCTGACTCGGAGGATCCCGAGCAGGCGGCCACTGCGAGGAAAGGTGCCACGAGCAACAGGCTCAGCAGCCGTCGGCGGATTCGTCGTACCGTATTCATGCGCACTCCTTGGGGGATGGGCGGCCTGGGCTGAGGAAATCGAGGCGTGCGGGCAGGTCGTCGCCGAGGGCGTGCCGAGCTGCCAGCTCGCCGAGCAGGGGGCCGAGCGTCAGGCCCCACGCCCCCAGGCCGGTGGCGACGTGGATCGCCGGTGCCACCGGTCCGACCAGGGGCAGGCCGTCGCTGGTCGCGGGCCGCAGACCGACCCTCGTCTCCAGGACGGTGGCGTCGGACAGACCCGGCGCGAGATTCAAGGCGGCGTTCAGAACGGCCCGCTGCCCGCCGGCCGTGACGCGGGCATCGAAACCCACGTCCTCGTGCGTCGCACCGGCGACGATGCGGTCGTCGAAGCCGAGCAGGTAGCCGGCACCAGGCGTGTTGACCACCGGTCGCATGCCTGTCTGCCGGCCGTCGAGTCGCAGGTGCACGAGCTGCCCGCGGATCGGCCGGATATCGACCTCGACGCCGAATCCGGCGAGGTCTGCTCCCGCCCAGGCGCCGGTGGCCAGGAGCACAGCGCGGCCGTGGAGCACCCGGTGCCCGACGCGGACCCCCGGGGCCGAGGGCTGCAGGTCCAGCGTCGCGGCACCGGGGATCACCTCGAGTTCGGCGTCGTCGCGGCGGGCCAGCGCGCGCCGGCGTGCCGCGGTCATCAAGCGGTCGTGCAGCCGGGAACCAACGACCCGGCCGACCTCGGCGATGAACAAGCCCCGTAGATCGCCGCGCAGTTCGGGCCAGTAGTCGCGAAGATCCGCGCCGTCGACGGTCTCGAGCGGCTTGACGATCCCGTGCGCCCGGCGCCCCTCCGGATGCGCGAGCCGCTCGGCCACCGCGTCGAGCGCCGCCTGCTCGTGCGGATCGTCGCCGGCCACGACCAGCTCGCCGACCTGCTCGAACGTCGCCGAGCCGGCTCCGGCCGGATCGACGGCATCGAGCTCGGCCAGGAGACTGTGGTAGTAGCCGACGCATTCGGTGATCAGCGACGTCCAGTCCGGACGTTGCTCGCCACGGTCGAGTGCGACCGGCGACACGATCCCCGCCCCGGCGTCGGTCGCCCGACCGGCCAGGCCGGCGTCGACGAGCGCGACCCGCGCACCCTTCCGCACGCCGGCCAGCGCGGCGCTGGCTCCGACGATGCCGCCGCCGACGATGATCAGGTCAAAGTCCGCCATCGCCGGTCCTCGCCGCGAGGGCGGGGATGAACGCGCGGGCGTTGTCCCCTTCGACCCGCGCGGCCAGCTCGTCCGGGAGCCCGAGCCCCGAGATGGTCCAGCGTCCGGTGGGCGGCGGTTCGGTCGACGAGTAGGCGAAAGCCTCGTCGGTACTGGAGAGGAAGCGCAGATACATCCGGTAGTCGGCGATCTCCGGCGGCGCGCAGTCGGTGCCGAGCAGCACCCGGTCGGGGTGGCGCTCGATCAGCGCCCGGGTTCGCCGCGGCTGGCGACCGAGCTCGGCGATCCGTGCGGCGAGGTCGACGCGGTAGTTCGGGTAGCGGTCGAGCATCCCCTCCACCCGGTCGAGGTTCTCCGCCAGGCAGCCGACGTGAGCGCCGATGAAGCGCACTTCAGGATGTGCCGCGACGACGGCCTCGAACGCGTCCATCAGTCGCTCCAGCGGCGGGAACTCAGGTCCGTAGAAGTGCCAGTCGGGATGCCGCAGCAGCTCCTCGAGCCTTTCGTTGCGATGGTCGAGGGGCTGGAAGAACGCCACCGGATCCGCGGTATGGATCAGCGCCGGCACACCTGTCTCGGCCAAGGCGGCCCACAACGGTTCCAGCCGTGGATCATCGAGGAAGACGAGTTCGGAGTTCTCGTCGCGAACCCGGAGCCCGATGTCCTTCCAGAGCTTGAGTCCGGCCGCACCACGGCGCACCGAATCAGTCAGCGAAGCCGCCATCCGGTCGCCCCAGCCCGGCGTCGACGTGCCGGTCCAGTCGACCCGTGCGAAGGTCACGAAACGCCCCGGATACCGGCGGTCGTAGCGATCGAGATTCGCCTCCAGCTCATCGGTCCACTCACCGTCGAGGTTGACGATCGTCGCCACGCCCGCCTCGTCCATCGTCTCGATCAGGGCGGCCGGGTCAGGCACCTGCCAGACGCCGGTGAGGCGGCGACCGAGATGGTTGTGTACGTCGACGATCGGCGCGGCCGGATCGGTCACGGTGGTGACAGCCGTGGTCAGCATCGGCACCGGGGTGAAGTCGCGCAGCCGGATCTCGGTCAGTGGCTCGGGCATGTATCCCTCGATTCGCAGCTCAGTAGGGAAACCAGCGAGATTCGGGATGACGGTAGGACCGGCGATCGACCGGCACCCAGGAACTGATCAGTCGGACTGAGCGGTCCGGGGAAGGTGATCCCGACCCGTGCACACTTGCTCAATATGCTGCGCATTTCCTCGATCTATTGACGTTTTTTGCTCGTCAGATCTAGCTTTCAGTCCTCATCGCGCATCTCAGCGCGACAGCTGCGCAGCTGTCTCAACTCCCACTCCTGCAACGAGCAAAGGAGTTCTGGCATGAACGACATCAAGCGGCGGACCGTACTGAAGGTGGCTCTGGGGGGTGTTGGCCTGGCGGCGCTGCCGGCCGCGACCGCAGCCGCGGCGCCGCAGCACGGCCCGAAGGTCGTGGGCGTGGGCGACACCTCCATCACGGTGGAGTTCGACGACCAGCTGCACAGCAGGGTCGCCTTGAACGGTTCGAAGCTGACGCAGTTCGACGCCGCAGAGGCCCTGCTCCTCGGTGGCACAGCGATCGAATCCTTTGCGTACAAGGGACATCGGACCCGCAAGACCTGGCACTCGCGGCATGGGGCGGGCGTCCAGGTGACGATCGAAGGTGACTCCGGGGAACGCGTACGGAAGACCGTGGAACTGACCTGCTATCAGCGGTTGAGCGGCATGGCCGTGCTGCAGGTGACCTACACGAACCTGTCCGGCAACTCGTTGAGCATCACCGGCTGGCGGAACGGAGCTCACGAGCTGCTGGAGAAGCCAGGCGGTTTCTACACCTTCTCCGGCTCCACGCACGAGGATCGGCGCGATTGGATCCAGCCGGTGACCGCGGACTTCTTCCAGGAGAACTCGCTGGGGATGGACGCGTCCGACTACGGCGGCGGCACGCCGATGGCGTCGGTCTGGCGTCGGGGCGCCGGCCTGTCGGTCGGGCACGTCGAACCCAAGGCGCGGATCCTGCGGATGCCGGTGCGGAAGACCGCTGCCGGTGCGACCCTTGCCATCGAAGGCGATGCGGTTCGTGTGCTGAAGCCCGGCCAGCAGCTGACCACCGACACCACCTTCCTCACGGTCCATTCGCGCGACCACTTCGTGCCCCTGCAGCGGTACCGCGAGTACATGGGCGACATCGGCCTGCGTGCGCCCAAGGTGCCGAAGTCGGCGTTCGCTCCGGTCTGGTGCGCCTGGGGCTACGAGCGAAACTTCACCGTCGAGCAGGTGCTCGCCACGTTACCCAAGGTCCGTGACGTCGGTTTCAAGTGGGCCGGTCTGGATGACGGCTGGCAGACCAACGAGGGCGACTGGGATATCAACCTGGCGAAGTTCCCGCGCGGCGAGGCGGACATGCGGGCGTTCACCCGGCAGATCCGCGACGCCGGCCTGCTGCCTCGGCTCTGGTGGGCACCGCTGGCAGCGGATCCCGACAGCAACCTGTTCAGGGAACACCCGGACATGCTGCTACTGGATGCTGACGGCAACAAGCAGGACGTCACTTGGTGGGATGCCTACACCTTGTGCCCGGCGTACCAGCCGACCGTGGACTACTTCGCGCGGCAGGCACGGAAGTTCATCGGCGACTGGGGGTACGAGGGACTCAAGATCGACGGGCAGCATCTCAACGCGGTGGCGCCCTGCTACAACCCCGCCCACCGGCACGTTCGGCCGGAGGAGTCGACCGAGGGCCTGGCCCGGTTCTGGCAGGCGATTCACGACGCCGCGCACGCCGCGAATCGCAATGCGGTCGTCGAGCTCTGTCCCTGCGGTACGGCGTTCGCGTTCCACAACCTGCCGTACGTCGACCAGTACCCGGCCTCGGACCCGCGGTCGTCGTACCAGGTCCGGACCAAGGGCAAGTCGATGAAGGCGCTGATGGGGCCGGGCAGCAGCTACGCCGGCGACCACGTCGAACTGAGTGACGGAGGCAACGACTTCGCCTCCAGCTACGGCGTCGGCGCAGTCCTGTCGACGAAGTTCACCTATCCGGCCGATCCGCCCGGGACGAGGCCGGGACGGGAGAAGGTGCTCACTCCCGAGAAGGAGGCACTCTGGCGCAAGTGGGTCGACCTGTACGAGAGGAACATGCTGCCCACCGGCGAGTACCGCGGCGAGCTGTACGACGTCGGGTTCGACCTGCCCGAGACCCACGTCATCGCGAAGAACTCGACTCTCCACTACGCGTTCTACGCCGACCAGTGGGACGGAGAGGTGGAGCTGCGCGGTCTCGGACAGGGCCGATACCGGCTGACCGATCCGTTCAACGGGACGTCCCTGGGTACGGTCGACGCACGGCACAACACCGTCCGGCTGACGTTCGAGAAGTTCCAGCTCGTCGTGGCCGAGCGTCACTGACGAACTGATCGCTCAGACGGCGGTCACGCGGACGCCGGCCCGCTCCAGCGCCTCGAGCTGCTCGGGGCGGGCACCCCGATCGGTGACGACGTCGGTCACGCCGGAGAGCAGACTGATCCGGGCGAAGGTCACCCTGCCGAGCTTGGAGCTGTCGGTGATCACGACACTGCGACGCGCGCGACGCAGGAACGCCAGATCAGTCTGCGCCTCCATCTCGTCGTACGTCGTACACCCCTCCTCCGGGGTCAGGCCGTCCACTCCGATGAACGCGATGTCGAGGTGGTAGTTGGCCAGCATCGCCTCCGCGGCCGGGCCGACCAGTTCGTACGACGAACGCGCGATGCCGCCGATGAGCACGAGCCGGACCCCGGAGTGGCCGACCAGTTCGGAGGCGATGTTGATCGCGTTCGTGACGACGGTGATCCCGCGGCGCTGGGCGAGGGCGCGGGACAGCTCGAGCGCGGTCGTGCCGCCGGTCATGCCGACCACCGAGCCCTCTTCGACGAACGCGGCGGCGGCGCGGCCGATGCTTCGCTTCTCCGCCTGCCGGAGGGCCGCCTTGACCCTGGTCGGCACCTCGTCGCCGGCTTCGTTGGACATCGCTCCGCCGTGCGTGCGCACCAGCAGCTGATTGCGGCTCAGCGTCTGCAGGTCGCGGCGGATGGTGGCCCCGGAGACGCCGAGCGCCACCGCCAGGGCCGCGACGTCCACGCTGCCGTGCACGCCGACCTGATCGAGGATCGCGCTCAACCGCTCTGACTTCCGCACGAACGGCACTGTACAAGATGCACACAAAGTGCGCAGTCGCGCAAAAAGTTGCGCATGTATTCGAATGTCTTGACCGGTAGTTTTCTCTTCAGCTACTTTCCAATCACTATCGAGCGTTGAACTGCGCACTTGCGCACCCCTCCCCCGGAGAAACCATGCTGAGCAGCACACGTCGAACCGGTACCGTGCGGTGGCGCGCGGGACTGATGGCAGGCGTCACGAGTCTGGCCCTCGTCCTCGCGGGCTGCGGCGGATCGGACACCAAGCAGAGCAGCGGCGGGTCGACCCAGACCAGTGGCGTCACCATCACCGTCGCGCTCGCCTCGGACGCGCCACCGAAGGCCGCCCTGGACGCGTTCACCCAACAGACCGGCATCACGGTCAACTGGGTGAACCTCGACTGGGACAGCCTGCAGAGCAAGATCTCGGCCGCGGCCACGGCGAAGACCTACTTCGCCGACGCCACCAACGTCGACTGGTCCCGGGTCGGGCAGCTCGGCAAGCTCGGCTGGTACTACCCGATGGACTCCTACGTCGACACCAAGGCGATGGCGGCCGACGTACCGCAGCTCGCCTCGTTCACCGTCGATGGCCACGTGGTCGGCATTCCGTACGACGCCTCGTTCATGGTGACCACCGTGAACACGGAGATGTTCCAGAAGGCCGGTGCCGACCCGGCTCCGCAGACGATCGACGAGTACACCGCGGCCCTCAGGACCATCAAGGCCAAGGGAGTTGCCGAGCACCCGTTGAACATCCCGTTCGCCGCCGCGGAAGGGCTGTCGACGTACTGGTACGAGACCACCGGGGCGTTCGGTGGCACGGTGCTCGACAAGGACGGCAAACCTCAGTTCACCAGCCCCGACTCGGCCGGCTACAAGGCGGCCCAGTGGATGGTGGACGCACTGAAGTCCGGTCTCGTCCCACCCGGCAACATCAACGTCACCGACTCGCAGGGGCAGCAGAACCTGATGGCCAAGGGGCAGGTGGCAAGCACCTTCTCCGACTACTCCGGCAACGTCGGCACGCTGTACAACGTCAAGAAGTCGTCCTCGGTCGTCGGCGAGGTGAAGTACATCAGGACACCGGGCGTCTCGGGGCCGGGAGCCAACCTCAGCAACCCCGACGGCATCGGCATCCCCAAGCAGGCCAAGTACCCGAACGCCGCGGCCAAGTTCATCGAGTGGTTCACGGCCACCGAGCAGCAGGCCGACTTCGCCGGGGTGAACGGCCCGGAGAAGACGTTCCCGACCTACCCGATCCCGTCACACCTGTCGGCGGTCAAGCAGATGACCGCGAAGGGCAACCTGGTCGGCGGTGAGGACCTCGTGCCGATGCTGCAGGGTTCCAAGCCCGTCTTCGAGGGCGGCGCGCCCTCGTGGTACCCCAAGTTCTCCAACGCGGTGTACACCAACCTGCACTCCGCGGCCACCGGCTCGATGACCGTCGAGCAGGCGATGAAGACGATCGGCGACACGGCGAACGAGTTGGCGTCCGGGTCGTGAGCGTGAGTTCTTCGACCACGACGCCGGCGCCGGCCGGGGGCGAGACACCGCTTCCCCCGGCCGGACCGGCGAACCGCGGGAAGCCGGTCCGCCGCTCCCGGATCGATCTGCTGCCGTACCTGCTGGTCGCACCGGTGATGATCTTCATCGCCTGCCTGGCCCTGGTGCCGGCCGTGTTCACCGTGGTGCAGTCGTTCTACAAGGTCAGCGCGCTGGATCCGCCCACCCGCTTCGACGGACTGGGCAACTTCATCCGGCTGGCCAAGGACCACGCCGTCGTCGGCAGCATCGGCAACACCGCGCTGTACGTCGTGATCGGCGTGACGCTGTCGACCCTGATCGGTATCGGGGCGGCCGTCGTCCTGCAGAAGCCGTTCCGGGGACGCAGTCTCGTCATCGCCGTCCTGATCCTGCCGTGGGCGATGCCCGGCGTCGTCGAGGGCATCCTCTGGACCGGCATCTTCGATCCGAACGCCGGCCTGATCAACAGCGTGCTGTCGTCGCTGCATCTCAGCGACGGGAACGCCGTCCTGCTCGGCCAGAACCGGCTGCTCACGATCGCCCTGATCGAGCTCGTCCAGGTCTGGCAGATCGCGCCGCTGTCGGTGCTGCTGATCCTGGCCGTCCTGCAACTCATTCCGGGCGAGCTGTACGAGGCGGCCCAGATCGACGGCTGTACGCCGTGGTCGGCGTTCCGGCGGATCACCCTGCCGCTGGCCCGGCCGGGGATCGCGGTCACCATGGTGCAAGCGGTGATCGCCACACTCAACGTCTTCGATCAGCCGTACGTCCTGAACGGCGCGGCGAACACCGGCGCCTCGGTCACCATGCAGACCTACTTCATCAGCTTCCAGGACCTCGACTTCGGTGAGGGGTACGCGTTGTCCTTGCTGATCACCATCGTCACGCTGCTGATCTCGCTGGTCGTCGTGCGTCTCGTCTATCGGAGGGTCGAACTGTGAAGCGACGTACGGGCGTCGGCCGGGGTATCGGGGTGGCGCTCATTCTCATCTGGTCCCTCGGGCCGGTGTACTGGACGATCAAGACCAGTCTGCAGACCGAGGCCGACGCGCGCGCCCGGCCGGCGCACTACTTGCCGACGAACGCCACCTTGCAGAACTACTCGACGCTGCTGGGCGGCGACAGCGACATCGCGCCGCAGATCCGGCGGTCGGCGGTGAACATCGTCGTCGAGTGCGGCGCCGCGACCATCCTGACCGTGCTGCTCGCGACGCTGGCGGCGTACGCGTTCGCCCGGATGCGGTTCCGCGGCCGGAACGTGTTGTTCTACGCGGTGCTGGCGACGATGGCGTTCCCGGCGTACACGACGCTGATTCCGCTGTACCGGATCATGAGCACGTTCGGGCTGGTGAACACCTACAGCGGCATCGTGCTCGTCTATGTCTCCGGCTTCCTGCCACTGGCGACGTGGATCCTGCACAACTACTTCGCCAGCCTGCCGCTCGGGATCGAGGAGGCCGGGCTCGTGGACGGCGCCCACCGGCTCCAAGTGCTGTGGCATCTCCTGCTGCCGCTCGCCCGGCCAGGCATCATCTCGACCGCCTTGATCACCTTCCTGTTCGCCTGGGGCCAGTTCCTGTTCCCGCTGGTGCTGTCCAGCGATCTGTCCACCCAACCGCTGACGGTGGTCATCGCTGCCCTGCAGGGGAGACACGTCGTGCCGTCGACCCTGCTGAACGCGGCCGGAGTGCTGGCGATCATCGTGCCGGCAGCACTTGCTCTGGCGTTCAACCGCTACATCGTCAACGGCCTGCTGGCCGGCAGTACCAAGTGACCACCTTCCTGAAGGGGAAATCCGTGAGTGAGAAGTCCATCGTCCTGATCGGCGCGGGCAGCACGGTGTTCACACCGGGTCTGATGACCGATCTCGCGTCCACGCGGACGTTCGATGGCTGGACAGTTCATTTGGTCGACCTGAACGGCGAGGCCGCCGAGACGATGGCCAGGGTCGGCCGCCGGATCGCCGCCGAACGCGGAGCCGAACTCGAGTTCGTCCCGCACGTCGACCGGCGGGAGGCGTTGCCCGGCGCGCGCTTCGTGACCACGACGATCGCGGTCGGAGCCGCCGCGGGCTGGCGCGCCGACGTCGAGGTGCCGGCCAGGTACGGCATCGCCCAGACCGTGGGCGACAGCGTCGGGCCGGGCGGCGTCCTGCGGGCCCTGCGGCACGTGCCCGAACTCGTGGCCATCGGCAACGATGTCGCCGACCTCGCACCCGAGGCACAGCTGATCAATTATTCCAACCCACTGACGGCGAACGTCCGGGCGATCACCGCCGAGACCGGCCTCAACGCGGTCGGCCTCTGCCACGGCACCATGCACACACTGTCCAAACTGGCCGCCGACCTGGGATACCAGCCCGGTGAGCTGAAGGCTGTCTTCGCCGGCCTGAACCATCTCTGCTGGCTCCTCGACGTTCGGCACGGACCCGAGGATGTGTATCCGCTCCTGCGTCGGGCCGTGGCCGAGCGCGCGGGTGGAGTCGACGCGCCCTCCACCAGCGAAGAAGGCGTGCACCTGCCGGTGTCGGCCGACCTGCTGCGGACGTTCGGGCTCTACCCGGCACCGGGTGATCGTCATGTCGCCGAATTCTTCGGCGGGTACCTGCGCGCCAAGGACGGCAGCCCGGCCGACGACACGGATCTGCCCTGGGGCCTGCAAGGTGGCCGGGACGCCACCATGCGGTACATCGGCCAGAAGGACGATCTCTGGGAGAGGCTGCACGCCCAGGCCGACGGCAAGGCACCGCTCCCCCGGACCGACAATCAGGAAGCGGAGCGGCTGGTAGCGATCGCCGAGGCCATCGTGACCGGCAAGGACCACGTCGAACTGGCGGTGAACCTGCCGAACGAAGGCAAGATCCCCAACCTGCCGTCGACCGCTGTGGTCGAGGTCCCGGCGGTGGTCGGCGCCGCAGGGATCATCGGCCTCGGGGTAGGACCGTTGCCGGACGGGATCGCGGCCGTCCTGTCCGCGCGAGCGCAGCAACAGGAGATCACCGTTCGCGCTGCCCTGACCGGCGACCGGTCGCTCGCACTGCAAGCCTTGGCCCTGGACCCGCTCGTCGGCGGACTCACCGTCGCGACCAGCATCCTGGACGACGCGATCAAGGCCCATGCGCCGCTGCTCGATCGCTTCGCCGCGTCCGAGGTCGCCGCATGAACCGAGCGCCCGTCGGCACTCCGGGGGATCTGACGTCGCTGGCCACCTACCAGGAGGTCGTCCAGCAGCCCGCCGTCTGGCGGGAGGCCGCCGCGACCCTGGCCACCAGGTCTCCCGAGGTTGCCGCGTTCCTCGACCCGTTGCTCGCGCTGCCGGACCTGCGGATCGTGCTGACCGGGGCGGGCACGTCGGCGTTCGCCGGCGAAGTGCTGGCTCCCGCGCTGGCCCGAACCCTCCGGCGCCGGGTGGAGGCGATTGCGACCACCGACATCGTCTCGAACCCCCGGGAGATGTTCGCCGAGGACGTCCCGACGCTGCTGGTCTCGTTCGCCCGGTCCGGTGACAGCCCGGAGAGCGTCGCAGCCACCGAACTCGCGGCGACCTGCCTGGCGTCTGTGCACCAACTGGTCATCACCTGCAACGCCGATGGCCGACTCGCCCGCGAACATGCGCGCACCGCCGCGTCACTGGTCCTGTTGATGCCTCCGGCAACCAACGATCGGGGCTTCGCGATGACGTCGAGCTTCACGTCGATGCTGCTGACGGCCTGGCTGGCGCTGGCCCGGGATCAGCATCCCCGGCTCGCCGATCGGCTGGCCGCGGCGGCCGAGCAGGTACTCGCTCGCTCGGACGACCTGGCCCGACTGGCAGGCGGCCATTACGACCGGGTCGTCTACCTCGGGAGTGGCTCCCTGGGCGGTCTGGCCAGGGAGTCGGCGCTGAAGCTCCTCGAACTGACCGCGGGCAAGGTCGTCAGCTACTACGACACCCCACTCGGATTCCGGCACGGGCCGAAGGCGGTCCTCGAGAAGCGGACCCTCGCGGTCGTCTACCTCTCCAACGACCCCTACACCCGCCAGTACGACCAAGACATCGCGGCAGAGCTCCGCGCGGCGATCGGTCCCGAGAACGTGCTCGTCGTCAGCGCCCGGCCCGAGGATCCGGCAGTCGCCGCGGATACCTGGCAGATCGACGGAGTGGCCGATGTGAACGACGCCGTACTGACGCTGCCGTTCGTGCTGATCGCTCAGGTGCTCGCGGTGCAGTTCTCCGTGGCGCTCGGCCGGATGCCGGACAACCCGTTCCCCGACGGCGAGGTCAATCGTGTCGTCCAGGGCGTGACCATCCACCCACTCCAGCCGTGAGCATCTATCTCGGCGTCGACGGAGGCGGATCGGGTACGGCGTTGTGCCTGATCACCGGAACGGGTGAGCTACTCGCGACATCGGAGGCGCCCAGTTGCTACTACCTCGATTCGAGTTCGGAGGAAGGCGCTTCCCTGGTGGAGCGTGTCCTGGCCGAGGCTGTCCCTCGAATCTGTGCCCTGGCCGGCATCCAGCCTGCCGCGATCACGTCCGCGTTCTTCGGACTACCGGCGTACGGCGAGGTGAGCGCCGACCTACCACAGCTCGACGCTGCCCCTCGGGCCGCGCTCGGGCACGACCGGTACCGCTGTGACAACGACATGGTCTGCGGTTGGGCGGGTTCACTCGCGCTCGCCGACGGCATCAATGTGATCAGCGGGACCGGATCGATGACCTATGGCCGCTACGGCCACACCGGCATCCGGGTCGGCGGCTGGGGCGAGTTGTTCGGCGACGAGGGATCCGGCTACTGGATCGGGGTCCGGGGTCTGCGGGCGTTCTCTCAGATGAGCGACGGTCGGCTTCCTCCTGGCCCCCTGCTCACCGTGTTGCGCGAGCATCTCGAGCTGTCGTCCGACCTCGATCTCATCGACGTCGTGCTCAATCGCTGGCGGGGCAGCCGGCGGGCCGTGGCCGCATTGTCGCGACCGATCGTGCAGGCAGCCGGGCTCGGGGATGCGGCGGCGGCGCGCATCGTGGATCAGACCGCGTCCGAGCTGGTGCGGCTCGTGGAGACGACACGGACACGTCTAGGCTTCGCACCGACGAGAGCAGTGCCGGTTTCGTACTCAGGCGGAGTGCTCACCACACCCGCCGTACTGCACGCTTTCACGAACGAGCTTGCGGCGCTCGAGCATCCTTACGATCTGCGGACCCCGGCGTACAGCCCGGTCATCGGCGCAGCGCTCTACGCAGCAGACATGGCCGGCGAACCGCTGGAAGTGAATGCCAGGCAAGCGCTGCGGCGCAGTCAGGTAAGTCCCACCTGACGTTCGGGTGACCGTGGCTACGCCGTCAGCTGTGGGTGGCGGTGGCGGCGGCGATGACTCGGGTGAGGCGGGCGTGGAGGTCCATCAGTTCGTCGATGTCCATGCCGAGACGCTCGACGATGGCGGGGGGCACTTGGAGGGCTTGGGCGCGGAGGGCGCGGCCTTTGTCGGTGAGGGCGACGGCCAAGGCGCGCTCGTCCGTCGCGGAGCGGTCGCGACGCAGGAGGCCGGCGGCTTCGAGGCGTTTGAGCAGCGGGGACAGCGTCGCCGGCTCGAGCTGGAGCATGCCGGACAGGTCCTTCACCGAGACCGGCTCGAACTCCCACAGCGCCAGCATCACCAGGTACTGCGGGTGCGTCAGGCCCATCGGCTCGAGGACCGGCCGGTACAGCGCGATGACGCTCCGCGAGGCGACCGCCAGGGCGAAGCAGACCTGATGCTCGAGAGCCAGCGGATTCTCGGGCGGAGTGATCTTCGTCGCTGCCATGTGATTAGCGTAGCAACCTTGTGTAGCCTAATGCTTAGTACACTAATCATTGGGAGAGACGATGGAGCAACAGACGCGACCCACGGAGCGACGCGTGCTACGACGCCGGCGTACTCCTCGTCCGATGAACATCGAGACCGTCCAGCGCTGGGTCGTCTCCGCCGTCCTCTTCCATGTCGGCAGCGTCCCCGCCATCACGCTGGCCGTCTACAGCATCGGTGTCGCGGCCGGCGACTTCGGCCGCGGTGTCGGCCTGTGGTTCATGTCCGGCGTGATCGGCGTCCTCACCGTCGCCGGCATCCTCGCCATCTTCCGCCGCAGGCTGCTGTCCCCCTGGCTCCTGCTAGGCATCCTCCCAACCGCCGTCACCGGGTTCTACATCTTCTGACCCCCGTACGGCGGGCAGCGTCCGGGGCAGCCCGCATCTGGCCAGGAACATCTTCTCGAACCGGGTCAGCGCGCTGATCTGCTCGCCCGCGAGGGTGATCACGAACAGCCCGGTGCCGTGGAAGGCACCGTCGGCACCGCGAACATAGGCGCCGAACGCCGGCTGGCCGTTGGCGTGGGTGGGAATCAGGCGGTACTCGCGGCTCGCGGTGAACAGCAGCCGCCAGAACTCGGCGACGATCGGCTTGCCCTCGTACTCGAACGGCATCGGCGGCATCGAGAGGAAGACGTCGTCCGTCAGGAGTGAGATGACCCCCTCGACGTCGCTCGCCTCGTACGCCCTGACGAACTCAGCGACCAGTGTCGCTTCGGCGGATGAGCCGGACTGTGCCGCCGCCCGCCGCGGCGGTTCCTTGAGCAGTGCGGCGCGCGCTCGTTTGAGGGCGCTCGTCACCGACTCCGTCGTGGTCTGCAGCATGTCGGCCACGTCACGAGCCCGATAGCCGAGGACGTCACGCAGGACGAGCACAGCGAGCTGGCGTGGTGGCAGCAACTGCAACGCGGTCACGAACGCGAGCGAGATCGACTCGCTCTGTTCGTACTGCGCCTCCGGTCCGGGCGCCGTACCGACATCGGCTGACAGGTGCTCGGGTAATGGCTCGAGCCAAACGACCTCGCCGTACCGCGTCGCGGCCGGTGGTTGCACTCCGGGCACGTCCCACTCCTTCGCCGGCCGACGACGGGTCGCCCGCCGCGCGTTCAGGCACCTGTTGGTCGCGATCGTGTAGAGCCACGTGCGGACCGACGAACGGGCTTCGAAGTCCGGGATGGCCCGCCAGGCTGCGAGCAGGGTCTCCTGCAGCGTGTCCTCCGCGTCCTGCAGCGAGCCGAGCATCCGGTAGCAGTGCACCAGCAGCTCACGTTGATACGGCTCGCTGAGCTCGCGGAACGCGTCACCGTCACCGGCCTGCGCTCGTACCAGCAAGTCGTCCTCGATCGGTCGCATCCGCCGACCACCTCCTTCGCCGATACAGACACCTCCGGGAACGAGAACTGGGCGGTGCCCCGCCGCCCAGTTTCGGAGTCGCCCGGTGCCTACCTCAACCGTCCGTACCAAAACGACAGGAGAGTTCGATGGGACGCATCGTAGTCAGCACCAACGCCACGCTGGACGGGATCAGCCAGGACCCGACCGGCGAGGAGGGTTTCGAGTTCGGCGGCTGGTTCACCCGGATCCCCGACGGCGACCGCGACGCCTGGGCCAAGGTGGAGTTCGAGGAGGCACTCAACACGGCTGCGCTGCTGATCGGTGGCCGCAGCTATGAATGGTTCGCGCAGCGGTGGGTGGGACGTCCGGGCGAGTGGGCAGCCGCGCTGGACCGGCTCCCCAAGTACGTCGTCCGTTCCACTGCCGGCCGGACGGACTGGGGCCCGACCACCGTCCTCTCCGGTGACATCGCCGCTGAGATCGCGAGCCTGCGGCAGCGGGTCGACGGCGACATCGTGGTCTATGCCAGCTACGAGCTCGTCCGCACGCTCGCCGAGAACGACCTCATCGACGAGGTGCGGCTGATCGTCTTCCCGCACATCGTGGGCTCGGGCGGACGGGTGTTCAGCGACCTCACAGTTCCCCGCGCGTTCCGGCTGTCCGGTGTCGCGACCGTGGGCGAGGGCCTCGTCCAGCTGACGTACGAGCGGAGCGCCTGATGCGGCCCAGATCCGGACTTGTTCTGCTGCTGTGCTGCCTTGCGCAGTTCATGGTCGTGCTCGATGTGGCGATCGTGAACGTCGCGCTGCCGACGATCCAGCGGGACCTGCACATCACGCAGGACTCGGTGCAGTGGATCGTCACGGCGTACGGGCTGATGCTCGGCGGTTTCCTGTTGCTCGGCGGCAGAATCGCCGACTTGTGGGGACGGCGCCGTACCCTGCTCGCCGGGCTGGCGGTCTTCACCACGGCCTCGGTCCTCGCGGGATTCGCCGGCTCGTTCGGAGTACTCGTTGCCGCGCGGGCACTGGAGGGTCTGGGGGCTGCGATGATCCCGCCGGCAGCGTTGGCGATCCTCGCGGTGACCTTCGCCGAAGGCACCCAACGCAACCGGGCGCTCGGCGTCTTCGGCGCCACCACGGGCATCTCGGCGTCGATCGGCGTACTCGCAAGTGGTCTGCTCACCGCCGGTCCGGGCTGGCGGTGGATCTTCTTCATCAACGCGCCGGTGGGGGTGGGGCTGATCGCGCTCGCCGTACTGACGCTTCCTGGCCAAGCTCCCGGGCGCGCAGCGCGGCAGCGCTTCGACCTCGGCGGTGCGGTCACGGCGACCGGCGGTCTGCTGTTGCTCGTGTACGCCGTGAGCCGGTCGAGCGTCCACGGGTGGGGATCGGCCGGCACCCTGACACTGCTCGCCGGATCGGCCGCGGCGTTCGCCGTGTTCCTGGTCATCGAGACCCGATCGTCCGCGCCGCTGGTACCGGCGGCAGCGATACGGAACCGGTCGCTGGTTGCTGCGAACCTCGCCGCATTCCTCTTGTTCGGCGCGATCTTCGCATCCATCTTCCTGGGGTCGCTGTTCATGCAGCAGGCGCTCGGCTACTCGCCCACGCGCACAGGTCTGGCCTGGCTCGCGACCACCGTCACGTCCTTCGTGACCGCGGCGACGAGCGGCGCGAAACTCGTGGGAATCGTCGGACCGCGGCGCCTGATCGCCGTGGGCTTCGGGGGGCTCGCCGTCGCCGCGTACCTGCTGACCCAGGTCGCCGCACATCCGCACTACGCGAGCGGCCTGATGCCGATGTTGTTGCTGACCGGGTTCGCCGGAGGCCTGGCCGCGCCGGCCATCCAGATCAGCGCTCTCACCGGAGTGCGCCACGACATGGCCGGGCTGGCCGGCGGGCTCGTCGAGACAATGCGCGAGGTCGGCGGAGGCGTCAGCGTCGCCGTCGTCGCCACGGTGCTCGCGTCCCGCGGTCTGGACGTCGACGCGTTCCACCGCGCGTACTGGGCCGTACTCGCGGCGGCCGGCCTGGGACTGCTCGTGACACTCGCGGCGTTCCCCCGCCCTCAGCTACTTGACCGCGATGACGTCGATCGTGCGGATGTCCGGGTCGGCGGCCAGTAGGTCGGGACCGACCTGTCCGAGGGCGGCCGGGATCTCGCCGTTGAGGTGAGCCTGCCGGCCGTCCTCGTCGGCGAACGTGTCGAAGATCCCGAACGTCGCCGGCCCGAGCCGGAACGCGTACCAGGTGACGGTCCCCGCCTCGGCGGCCGCCAGCTCCCGCCCCTTCTCGAGGAACGCGCGCAGTTCCTCCTCCTTGCCCGGCTTGGCCTCCAACGTCGCCAGCAGTCCCCGGTCGATGCTCATCGCGGTGGTCCTCTCGAGAGTTCCCTCCTTCGACCGTACTGCGCGCCGCCGGCAGCTCACGCTCCCGGGACGGCCGGCTAGGCAGGCCCGGGGCGCGAAGCCTTGCCAACCGACTTCTGTGTGACGAGGATCACATCAACGATGCTCCGGTCCGGCCGAGGAGGGGACAGAGATGGTGTCGAGAGGACGTTTCCTGGCAGTGGTCATCGGGATCGGAATGGCGGTGACCGCGTCCGGCAGTGTCGCGACGGCGGGCCGGGACGACTCGGGCAGCGTGCCGACCACCGTCCGCGAGCAACTGACCGGGTTCGAGGAGGACCCGGCGCCGATCTCGACGAACGGCTCGGGTCAGTTCCAGGCCCGGATCGATGAACGGCGGCAAGAGATCACCTATCGGCTCAGCTACACCCAGCTGGAAGGCCCGGTCCAGCAGGCCCACATTCACTTCGGTGGGAAGGCCCAGAGTGGCGGCATCAGTGTGTTCCTGTGCACCAACCTGGGCAACGGCCCCGCCGGCACCCAACTGTGCCCGGCGGCACCGGCGACCGTGACGGGCACGATCAGGCCGGCCGACGTGATCGGCCCGGCCGCCCAGAGCCTGACCGCCGGCCAGTTCGCCGACTTCGTGAAGGCACTCCGGAACGGCACCACCTACGTCAACGTCCACAGCGGAGCTTTCCCTGGCGGTGAGATCAGAGCCCAACTCGGCCACCAGCACTGACCCGTCGCGATTCACCGGCCCGAGGTCCGGGCTGCGGTGATGGTTGTGCGGAGGACGCGTGCGGCGCTGCGGACGGCGCCGTACATCATCAGCACGTTGGGAACTGCGGAGAGGAGGGCGCTCACCACGCCGGCCAGGCCGAGCGGGCTGAGTAGGCCGTGCTGTACGACGGCGTCTGCCGACATGCGCAGGATCAGCCAGATCGCGGGCAGTGCGAACTTGACGTAGTACCAGGTCCCCCAGATCACGCCGGGGACGTACAACAGCAGGTAAGCGGTGCCCCAGCGGGCCTCGCGGCGGCCGACCGCGTCCAGATGGGCGAGGTCGTCCGGCGTGGCCCGGCCGATCAGCCGGCGCGCCACCGCGCCCTTCGTGGTCCACAGGTTCCGGCACCCGGTGACCACGACGAAGATCGCGTAGAGGTCCGTCCTCATGAAGACCTCGAACTGGAAGACCAGGCTGCCGAACCGGTTGAGGACAGCCGCGCGCAGCATCGCCTCGAGCAACGGGTCGGTGTCGCGCAGGGGCCAGGCCAGTAGTGCGAGCAGGACACCCATGACCGCGACATCGACGAGCAAGCCCGCGGCGAGCGGAAGGACCCGCTGCCGTCGCGGAATCATCCACATCCGGCTCAGGTCGGTCTGGAAGACCAGGCTCCACAGCCGGCGGCCCATCGAGATCGACGCCGGCACTCCGCGCGCTGCGGCGGCGAGTAGATGCGCGAACTCGTGCACCATCGTCAACGCGGTCGCAATCACGCTCGTGATGAGGATGCTCACCAAGGGAATCGACGTGACCACCGCATCGGCGTACACCGGTCGTAGCTCTGGTCGAGTCAGCAACAGCACAGCTCCGACCGCGGCCAGCGTCGCCTGTACTGTCACGCCGACCCGGCCGAAGAGGATTTGCCCCAGGCGCCGGCCACGCGGCGGTCGCTCGAGGTCGGGCGCAGAGTCTGTCCCGGGAGAGATCAGCAGGCCGGCCGCCTCCAATCCGGCCACGAACCCAGCGACGTCCACCGCCTCGCCCGCGTGCTCTTCGGCGCGCCGGGCGCACTCGTCGATGTCATAGCCATCCTGCAACCACTGCACGACCAAACCGCCGACTGGCGGCACCGCCACGTAGTCCGCCGCGTGCCGACTACCGAGGATGTATCCGTCGCCGTCCGCGACCAGCGTGAGGTCGCGGAATCGCTCGGTCATCGCTTCGGTGGACACAGCTCACACTCGGGGTGGTATTGCCAGGACGCCTGCCGGGTCTGCATACCGCCGGCCAGCTCCAGGACCTGGTACGTCGCGGCCGACACCGGCGGCTCGATAGCGGTCAGGTAGCGCATGACCTCGAGAGACACGAACCCGGCAGCGAGCTGCACCACTGGACCGGTCGCACGGTTCACGGCCGGCGGCTCGATGATCGGATCGGTGCGCAGTACGTCGGGTAGAGCGGATTCCTGGTCGCGGTGGTGGAGATCGAGGCAGCGGCGGCACGGGCTGACACCCGGGTGCACCGACCGGTACGACAGTGTCGAGTAGCGGAGTCCGGCGACGACGTACGGAACGCCGAGCTTGAAACACGCCTCGTTCACGATGAGTTGAACGCCCTCGGGCGAGTCGATGGCCGACACCACCACGTCGGCGTCGCCGGCCAGTGCGACGATCGATGCCGCGTCGGTGATCCGCTGGTGTACCGCGACGACCTCGGTGTCGGGTGCGTACGAGCGCATCCACCGCGCCGCACAATCCACTTTGCGCTGACCGATGCTGTCCGGCCCGTAGAGGAACTGCCGTGCCAGATTCTTGCTCTCGACAACGTCGCAATCGACGATCGTCACCTTGCGCACGGCCAGTCCGGCCAGCGACTGGAGTACGCCGGAACCCATGCCACCGACGCCGAGGATGAGCACGTGTCCCCGGTTCGCGGCCTGCAGCAGGTCGACGCTCGACCGTCCGAGGTTGGAGAACAGGTCGTAGAAGTACAGGTTGCTCCGATGCCGTTCGAGGACCTCCGGCTGGAGGGTCAACTCGGCGTCGGCCTGCTCGAGGAGTCCGAGCCCGTCGAGTTCGGCCAGCACCCGGCCGACTTCCTCCGTCGTCACCGGGAACCCCTGCTGCGTCAGTACGGCGGACAGCGCGGGCGGCTCGTACTGGCCTGTCGTGAGGAGAGACAGCAACGCAACGAGCGCCCCGCTGTCGTCCTCCAGGTGGAGACGCTCCAAGGCGCCGCGCTCGATGACCACCTGCGCACCGGACCGGTTGACAGTGACCGACTTGAGGCGCGGTCTCACGGTATCTGCGGTGACCACGGTTTTCCTTTCTCTACGGGCAGGCCGGGTGAGGCGCTGCGGGCAGGCCGGGCGGGCCGATCGCCCACCCGGCCGGCCTCGATCACATGTGGCCCTCGATCTCGTTCATGTGCCGGTCCGTCGCCTCGATGCGCTCGACCTTGGTAATCGTGATCTGCATGTCTGTCCTCCTCTCGTTCCCGAATGACTCCCACTACGTCCCCCGCAACAGAAGCGGTTCCACACTCATTCGGACGAGAAGCGCCGAAGGTTAGACTCTGGTCATGTGAGCGAAGAACCGGACCACGAGCACGCGCGTGTCTTCTGGGTGGGCGGTCCGGCGGCAGCGGGCAAGACCACGGTGAGCCGCCGACTCGCGCGAAAGCACGGATTCCTTTGGTACAGCGTCGATGCCTATGCATTCGCCCACGAGAAGCGTGCAGCCGCGGCCGGCCTTCATGTCCTGGGCACCGGTCCAGGAGACTTCGATCGCAGGCCGATGATCATGGAAGACATCCAGTCCCTGCCCGTAGACACATCGGTTGTCGTCGAAGGCGCATTCGTCACCCCCGAGATGGTCGGGGTCGCCGGGAACGCGGTCTGGCTGATGCCTTCCCGAGAGGAACAGCTCGCACGACTGGAACGCAGGCATCCAGGTGGTGCGCACAAGGATCTCGTCTGGGGCTGGGAGCTGGTGCAGAGCCAGCTAGAGGGCACCACCGCAAGCGTCATCGTGGTCGACGGTCAATCTGTCGAGCAAACACTCAAGGCGGTCGAGCAGAGCTTCGGCACGATCCTGGAATCCTGCCCTGCAGCCCGCACCACCGAAGACCGGCAGTCCCTGATTCGCACAAGCAATCGCCAACTCGCCGACCACACAACCGAAAGACACCGCACGCTCGCCACATTCGATTGCGAGTGCGCACAAACAGACTGCCATGAGCTTGTCGAGCTCACCCTCGATGACATGCCAACCGCGCTCGCTCAGGCACCCCCATCAATCGTCTCCCCCGAACACTCCGACTTGCCCTGAATGGGACCGTCCCTCGAACTGAGCCGGCTTCGGGGTTCGAGTCCGTGGCGGCGCACAACAGCCGAGATCAGAAGTGCCGACCTGGGCTGCGCCCCGTCGCGACCGTTGTCAGAGGTGTTTGGCCGGTGGGAGACTGCTGGCAGCGGATGAGCAGCCGACGCACCGGGCGCTTCTGCTCGCCGCTGTTGGGTCTGCTTGCCGCGGGCGCTGTACATGCAATGCCAGGACGACGCCGAGATCGTCCGCCGACAAAATGGAAGGGAGGCGTTTATGACGAAAGAAATCAGATCACTGCATGAACACCCAATCTAGGTATGTTTGGGTCTAAGCTGATCCATAAGGATAAACAATTCACCAGGGCTCGAGCCGATGCTGGATAAGATCGAAATGAGCCGGTTGGCGGGATTGGTGACCCGCAAATGCAATAAAAGCTCCAACCGCGGCTTTGTCCCCCACTGATTCGGGAGTGGGGGACTATTTACTCCCTAGGGGCAGAGCGTTTGTATCTCATGGCTCAGATTCCGTTCGTGGATCTTCGTTCCTTCGTGCACGATCCGTCCACCCAGCGACTGACGAAGCCGCAGTGGCCGGTGCCGATCGCCGGTCATGAGTTCGTCCGCCGCTTCGGTGTGGTCAGGAAGGATCCACGGGGAAGTCTGCTCGGGTGGGCCGGTGAAGAGCACTACTGCAGCGCCGCGAAGGCGATCACCTTCGGCGAGTCGCCCAAGCGGTCGACCGCCTTCCACCTGCACCCGCTGTACAAGCGGCTGATCACCGACGGCGTCGTCGGCCGGATCGAGTTGGGTTTTCGCGCCCGTGACACGACGGACTACCTCGCGGTGGCCGACGCGATCGGGCAGATCGAGGTCAGCGTCGGGAGAGAGAAAGTCCGGAAGCTGCATCAGGCCGGTCCGGCCATCGCTCTCCTCTATGCGCGTTCGACGACGGCTCTCAGCCTCGGCGACGGACACCGCGCCGGGCTGGTGCTCCCAGGGGCGCCCCTCACGCTCATCGAGAGAGGGACGGCTTCGCGGGGCAGGGCGGGCGTCGATACGGTGCACGAATTGGCCATCGAACATCAGTGGCATTGGCGGGAGGGGACGGGAACGGCACTGTGGGTCCTGGAGCAGGAGGCGGGCACCGCTGTCTGGTTGGTTCGCGACGCCAGGAAGCACGCGATGCGACTGCACTGCGAGTACGAGGCCTTCGCCGCGATCCTCCGGGCCTGCATCAGCGGCCGCATTCTTCCGCACGAATCTCCGGAGCTGACCGACTACTTGTATTCGCGCGCGAAGCGGCTGCTGCGGTCGGATTTCCGGAGCATGCCCCAGGGCGACATCCTCGGGCAGGTCGCGACGGCACGCCGCTCCTTCACGGAGGGAGACATCGCCTCCATGGAACAAGCGTTCTCCAAGGTGAATTCCAGTCTCCGGAGACTGATCAAGGAGGCGGCCTACATCCCGGCGCCGGCAGCGGCCGGACAACAATATGACGACGGGCCCGCAAAATACATTATCCGTGTTGAAACTGGAGGAACGGTCCACGTGACTGACCAGAGCTGGAAATTCGAGAACTCGACCGTTGCCGGGGTGTTCGGCAACAATGCTCACGTCGAAGGTTCGCAGATCGGAAATCAGTACAACAGCGCCACGGTGGATCTTCCGGGGCTGGCGAAGGCCTTGCTGGAGCAGCTGACCGTTCTCCGCCAGGACGGCCTGGCCGTCGAGGACAGTCTCGAGCTGGCTCAGGTCGTCTCGGAGGAGACCTCCAAGCCCCAGGTCAACAAGAACCGGATCAAGACGCTGATCTCGAGTATTGCGAGCTCTGTCAAAGAGCTGGGACAAGCATCCGTGCCCGTCATGCAAACGATCGAAGGCATCCACAAGATGCTCCAGTAGTTTCGGGCAGGGCATCATGAGAGCTGGCCCGTGCCGGCCCAGTGAGGAGTACCTGTGACTGATGATGTGGAGTCGAGTCCGCGGGTGTCGCTGGGGAGCTGGCCGACGCCGTTGGAGGCCTTGCCTCGGTTGGCGGAGGAGCTTGGGCTTCGGGCAGGGGATCTTTGGGTCAAGCGGGATGATCTGACGGGTGTCGGGGGTGGGGGCAACAAGCTGCGTAAGCTCGAGTGGAGCTGTGGTGCCGCGCTGGCCGAGGGCGCCACGGTACTGATCACCACCGGCGCTGCGCAGAGCAACCACGCTCGCCTGACTGCCGCCGCGGGGGCGCGGCTCGGTCTTGAGGTCGTGCTGGTGCTGGCGGGCACGGCTGGATCCTCGGCCTCGGGCAACCTCGCGCTGGATGGTCTGTTCGGCGCGAGGATCGTCTGGGCCGGGGACGCCGGGGACGAAGAGCTGGCCATCGCCGCTGAGAGCGTCGCCGACGCCATGCGACGCCGGGGCGCTGTTCCGGTCGTCATCCCGTTCGGTGGTACGAGCGTGACCGGCGCGCGAGGCTATGTCGAGTGCGCGAAGGAGCTGCTGGAGCAGGCGCCGGATCTGGGCACCGTCGTCTGCGCAGTCGGTTCGGGCGGCACGATGGCAGGCTTGGTCGCGGCCCTCGGACCTTGTCGCGTTCTCGGTGTCGACTGCGGTGCCATCGCGGATCCGGCAACGACCATCGCCAACCTCGTCTCCGGGCTCTCCGACGAGCCTGTCACCCCTGACTCGTTGCGACTGGACAGAAACCAGATCGGAGCGGGCTACAGCACGCTGACGGAGCCGGTGAAGTCTGCGCTCGCCCTGACCGCCCGCACCGCCGGCATCATCCTCGACCCGATCTACACCGGGCGTGCGATGGCGGGATTGATCGCGGCGGTAGGCGCGGGAGCATTGCGCCCGGGCCATCGGATCGTCTTCCTGCACTCCGGTGGACTACCTGGCTTCTTCGGACATCCCGCGACGGTGGCGTGGGCCGAGTCGCAGTCACCAAACCCAGCCGGCCGCTGAGGTCGGGCGTGGCCTGCGTCGCAGATTTGACGGTAGCGTTGACTTTTTGTCGGAGGCGTCGAATCATGGAGGTATGGATCAGGTTCGGGTCGGGCTGGTGGTGCCCAGTTCCAATGTGACCGTCGAGACCGAGTTGCCGGCTCTGTTGGGGCGGCATCCGGGGGCGGCGTTCTCCTTTCATGGCAGCCGGATGCGGATGGCCAAGGTGTCGCCCGAGCAGCTGATGGCGATGAACGCGCAGCGTGAGCGTTGCGTGATGGAGCTCGGGGACGCGGATCCGGATGTGCTGTTGTACGCGTGCCTGGTCGCGTTGATGGCGGTCGGTCCCGGCGAGCATCAGCGGGTCGAAGGGCTGATCGCCGAGCAGCTCGCGACCGGCGGGTCCAGGACGCTGGTCCGGTCGAGCGCCGGCGCTCTCGTGGAGGCCCTCCGGGCTGTCCCGGCGCAGCGGATCGCGATCGTGACGCCGTACCTCAAACCGCTGGCCGAGCGGGTTGTCGGCTATCTCGAGGCCGAGGGCTTCGAGGTGGTGGACTGGCGAGCCCTCGAGGTCGAGGACAACCGCGAGGTCGGCTGCATCCCGGGCGATCGAGTGATGGCGGCTGCTCGGTCGCTCGACTTGAGTCGCGCCGATGCGCTGGTGATCTCGGCCTGTGTCCAGATGCCGTCGCTGCCAATCATCGACCTAGCCGAGCAAGAGTTCGGTCTGCCCGTGCTCTCGGCGGCGACCGCCGGTGCCTACAGCATTCTCCAGGCGGTGGGTCTGCCGCTCGCGCTGCCGGGCGCCGGGTCGTTGTTGCTGCGCGACACCTACCAGCGATCAGGAGGAGCACCTCGATGAACGACCTGGCCGGCCGCCATCTGGCCCGCGGTGTCGACCACGCCGCCTTCCCGACCTTCGACCCGGCCGGGACGATCCGGTTCTACCGTGACGTTCTGGGCTTCCCGGTCGTGCATTCGATCTGCGCCGCCGGGTGGGGTCCGGACGACCACCCGGACTTCATCCACTTCTTCTTCGACATCGGCAACGACGACCGGATCGCGTTCTTCTACTACTTCGGCCTGCCGAAGCCGACGACCGAGGAGAAAGGCGATGTGTACGCGCGGTTCGCGGAGACCACCCCCGAGTGGTTCGTCAGGTCGCGTCATCTCGCGATCCATGTCGACTCCGAGGACGCGCTGCTGGAGTACCGCCGCCGTCTCGACCAGAGCGAGTGGCCGGTCGAGATGCAGATCCAGCACGAGACGATCGAGTCGATCTACACCCACGACCCGAACGGCTACATGATCGAGGTCACCCGGGCGTTGCGACCGGTCACCCCGCAGGAGGACCTGGACGCCAACCTCACCATCGACGCACTCGTCGACATCGTCCGGCGCGACGGACACACGATGGACGATCTGCTGACCCGCAAGGCCGAGCTGATCGTCGAGCGCGCACCGTCCTGGCAGCCGGCATGACCAGACTCTTCGTGCTCGACGTACCCGAGAACACGTCGGTCGCCAAGGTCGCCGGGCAGGCGAACGGTGTCGTGGTCGACAAGCTCGGGCCGTACTTCGTCATCGCCTCGGACCAGGCGATCGTCGTCGACCGCCGCGCGACCGGATGCCGGCACGCGGTCTGGTACAGCTGTATTGCCGGCCTGGACGGAGGTCGCATCGTCCAGTGGGACAAGGACGCGTTGCGCGTGGAGCCGAGATGACGGCGACGCGGCTCGGCTCGGGGCGCTACGCACCGGGCATCGACGAGCCGGACGGTGTCGAGACGAGCGTGCACGAGCTGACCACGAGCGACGGAGCCAAGATCGTCGGCGTTCTCCGCGTGCCGCGCGGCGCCCGGACCGCCATCACGATCATGCATCCACGGCAGGACGTCACGCACCACGCGCTCGTTCCCTACCTCCTGGGCATGGGGCACGCGGTCTGGACGCAGGGCTCACGTTCGCCGAACAACGACCTCAATCTGCTGCACGAGCAGGCGATCATCGACTTCGCCGCCGGCCACACCTTCCTCCGCGACTTCGGCTTCGGCACGGTCCACTCGCTCGGTCATTCCGGCGGCGGTACGCTCGCCGCCTTCTACTGTCAGCAGGCCGGTCTGCCACCGGCGGAGCGGCTGACGGCAACGCCGTCCGGCCGGCCGGTGCACCTCGCGGAGACCTCGATGCCGCTGCCCGACGGTTGCATCTTCCTGGCGCCGCATCCCGGCCAAGGAGCGCTGCTGCTCCGCGTGATCGACCCGTCGGTCGCCGACGAGTCCGATCCGCTGTCGGTCGACCCCGAGCTCGACCCGTTCAACCCGGCCAACGGTTTCGTTCCGGCTCCGGCCTCGAGCCGCTACGAGCCCGGCTTCATCGCTCGCTACCGAGCCGCTCAGGAAGCCCGGGTACGGCGTCTCGACGCAAGAGCCCGCGGTGACGTGACAGAGGCCCAGACGGCCAACAGTGCGTTCAAAGCGACCGGCAACTCGGCCGACCGGCGTCGTGCGCTCGCACCGCGGATCATGACGGTCTTCCGGACCGACGCCGACCTGCGCACCGTCGATCTGTCACTGGATCCGAACGAGCGCCCGTACGGATCGTTGTTCGGTCGCCGTCCCGATCTGACGAACTACGGCCTCGTCGGCTTCGGCCGGTTGTCGACCGCGGAGGCTTGGCTCTCGACCTGGTCCGGCCCGTCGACCAACGCCGACTTCGTCCGCTGCGCGCCGGGCGTGACCGTACCGACGCTGCTCCTGGAGTTCACCGGCGACCAAGCGTCGTACCCGGCCGACATCGCCCGGATGGCCGATGCCCTCGGCGCCTCCGACCTCACCGTCGATGCCGTCGCCGGGACGCACTTCGGCGGGCCGATCGCTCCCGGCGATCCGACAGGTACGGCGTTGGCCGCGGAGAAGATCGCGCCCTGGCTGGCCGCCCGCACCTGACCGGGGTCACTCGTCGGCGGCGAGGAGCTGCTCGAGGTGGGCGACGTCCTGCTTGAGTCGTTGCAGCGCTCGTGTCCGGGCATCGATCCCCGGATCGGCATCGCCGGCGGACAGCACGGAGGCAACCGCCAGGTCGGCGATCGTGTCGGCGACCCGGCTGTTCTGCTCCGGCGTACCAGGGTGATGCCACCACGCGACCCAGTTGCACTGGCCGATGACCGCCAGCGCGGCGATCCGGGCGTCGACCGGCCGGAACTCCCCGGACTCGACGCCGGACTCGATCACCGCGACGATCTCGTTGAGGACCTCGCGGCGGCTGCGGTCGTACGGCCCGACGAGCTCGTCCGGCAGGTCCGCCTCGGAGCGGATCAGCAGCTGGAACTTCGCCGGGTCACTCGCCTGCTGCAGCGCGATGGCGTGCGCGATCTGCCGGAGCTTGTCCGCGGCGCCCAGTCCGGTCCGCTCCCGGATCGCGCGCAGCGCCCGGGCAGGGCCCTCGGCGAGCTCGCTGACCAGCTTGGCGAGGATCTCGTCCTTGTTCTTGACGTAGTGGTAGAGCGCCGGCCGGGTCAGGCCGGTCGCGTCCGCGATGTCCTTCAGGCTCGTGCCGGAGAAGCCCCGCTCGGCGAACAGCCGGGTCGCCTCGGCGATGATCTGACTCTCCACGAGATCGCGGCGCGTGCTGCTCCGGCCCTTCTCGTCTCCGTTGGCGTCGACGGCCTTCTTCCGCGGCTGCCGTGTCGAGTTCATGCGGAGACTCTAACTGCCGGCATCCGGCGCGAGGGCCGCTGCGACACGCTTGCGCAACCACACCTTGTCGATCTTCCCGACCTTCGTCCTGGGGAGGTCGTCCAGCAGTTCGACCCGCTCGGGCCACTTGTACTTCGCCACCCCGAGCGACTCCAGGTACCGCTGGACGGCCGGCAGATCGACCGCGGCTCGTGCCACCAGGTACGCGCAGGACCGCTCCCCCAGCCGGACGTCCGGCATCGCGACGACCGCCGCCTGCTCGATGTCCGGATGCCTGATCAGCAGCAGCTCGATCTCCTCCGCGTTGATCTTCTCGCCGCCGCGATTGATCACGTCCTTGATCCGGCCCTCGATCAGCAGCTGCGACTCGCCGTCGTACTCGGCCCAGCGCGCCAGATCGCCGGTGCGGTAGAACCCGTCCGCGGTGAAGGCCTGTGCGTTGTGTTCACCGGCCGCGTAGTAGCCGGGAATCGTGTACGGCCCGCGGCAGCACAGCTCGCCGACTTCGCCGTACGGCGCCTCGACCTCGGTGCCGGGCAGCAGGATGCGAATCTCGTCGAGCTCGCTCAGCGGGGTGCCGACCGTCCGCAGGCGCGCCTCGCGGGGATCGTCGAGACGACTCATCACGAACAGTCCCTCGCCCATGCCGAACAGCTGCCCCGACCAGATTCCTCGACGCTCCAGCTCGTCGAACAAGGCCTCGGGAACCTTGGTCCCGGAGAGCAGGACCTGACGCAGGGTCGGCAACCGGTCGAGGAAAGCGGACTGTCCGAGTGCGCCGAAGTGGCCGTGCCCGATGAGCGCGGTATCGATACGCGCGCTGGACAGCAGGGACAGGGAGTCGACGGCGCTGGACGTACCCAGCACAAGGGTGGCCCCACAACTGTGGGCGGCATGGACCGCACAGGTGATGCCCGCGTTGTGGATGACCGGGATCAGATGCCCCACCCGCGTCCCGACTCCCCAGCCGAGGCGCCGCGCGTAGGCGGCGGCGTTGTACCAGTACTCGGCATGCCGGCGCGGGATGAGTTTCGGTACGCCGGTAGTCCCGCCGGACAACTGCAGCGCCGCAAGGTCGTCCGGCCCGACCGCACGCTGTGCTTCGTCGATCCGGGAGCGAACCGCGTCGTCACTCAGGCCGGCACCGAGGCTCTCGAGGCTGACCCCGGCGCCCGTCGCTCCGATGGTGATCACGTACCGCAGACTCGGATGGTCCTCGGCGATCTCCCGCGCGAACGCGACCAGATCGAAGGGCAGACCCGCCTCGACGAGGTGGGCTGTCGCCGAGGACTGCCGGCTGATCTCGGCGATCTCGTGCGCCCGATGCGCGGCGAGGGTGGCGACGGGGACCAGGGCCGCCTTGAGGCAGGCGTACCAGGCGACGACGGTCTCCAGCCGATTGGTTGCCTGGAACAAGATACGGTCGCCTGGTCGAAGACCGAGCTCGAGCAGACCTGCGCCGATCCGGTCCGTGGTCGCGTCGAGTTCGGCGTACGTCAGAGTGCCTTGCTCGGTGACGAGGGCCGGTTCAGAGGGGTGTCGTCGTGCGACCGCGGTGAACTCTGGTGCGATGGACCTGGTCCCCCAGAGGCCGGCCGCCCGGTAGCGCTCGGCGAGGTCGGGCCGGAACGGCGGCACCAGTTCGTGAGTGATCATGCGGCACCGGCGATCAGGTCTACGACATCGATGCGCTCACTGACGAGCGCGCCGACGGCGAGATCGGTGTAGCGCTCGGGCAGCTGCGTCACGACGAGCGTACCCACCTCGCGCCGGATGCGCTCCGCGACGTCGAACATCGTGAGTACGGAGCCCGGATCGTCCGTGGTGGTGAGGATGACGCCGGACATCGCCGGATCCGTGGCCGCGTCCGACACCGACTTGACGAGGGTGTCGGCGTCCGTCCCCCAAGGATCGGTCACCGTGACTCGGACCGGGAGCAGCCCTGGGATCTCCGACGCCCGAACGCGCCGGGACGCAAGGCTGTGTGTCGGTTGCCGCAGCACCCATTCGGTACGGTCCGCGTCGTCGACAGCGGCGACATCGCAGCGGCCGTACTGCGCCAGCGCGGCGCGGACGACGTCGGGTGCGGTGATCGCGAAGCGGTCGACAGAGACCTTCCCGGCCCGGGTCATGTAGGAGAGGAGTAACTGCTCGACCGGCAGGTCGAGCCTGGTGGGGTACGAGTCCCACCAGCTCATGCTGCGCGCAGCAGTTTCCTGCAGGTGCTCGACGATCGGCCGCCGCGTCGCCTCGTACCGAACCAATGCCTCGCCGAGGTCGGTCGACTCCGCGATGGCGGTGTCCAGAGCGATTCCGCCTTCCATGGCGAGCTTCGTCCCGGATCCGATCGAGTAGTGCGCGGTGTGGGCCGCGTCGCCGAGGAGTACGACGTTGCCGTCGTACCAGCGTTCGCAGCTGACGGTCCGGAACCGGAGCCAGCGGGTCCGGTTCCCGATCAGTCGATGCCCGTGCAGATGCTGCCGGAAGGCGTCGCTCAGGTACTCCAGAGCATCCGTGTCGTTCGCATCTACAGGCAACCGGTCGGTGGTGACGTCGAAGCCGGCCCGGCGCCACGTCTCCTCATCGGTCTCGATCAGGAAGGTGCTCCGGTCCCGCGCATACGGATAGGCGTGGGCGACGAAGGTGCCGTACTCGGTCCGGACCGGCGTGAACACGGCCGCCGGCAGTGCGACATCCGTCCCGGCCCACAGGTACAGACCCTTGTGGACGTCGACGCGCGCACCGAAGACGTCCGCGCGAGCCTCGCGCGTCCCACTGCTGACTCCGTCCGCGGCGATCACAAGGTCGGCGTCCGACTCGGCTGCGTCGGCGCGAGCGCCGTACCGGAACTCGACGCCCGCGGCCTCCGCGTGCCGTCGCAGGACATCGAGCAGAGTCGACCGGCCGATCGCGATCAGGTTGTCCAGTGCCAGGCTCACCTGCCGGTCACCGACCGCCATCGACATCTCGTGCGGCCAGGAACGAGCAACGATCGCCGCGAACGTCGCGGGGTCGGCGGCCTCCAGGTTGCGCTGGGTCCGCGTGGCAAGTCCGACGCCGAAGCCGAAGGTGCTCGCTGGTTCGGACTGTTCGAAGACCCGGACCCTGCTCCCGGGATGCCTGAGCTTGAGCAGGCGGGCGACGTACAGTCCGCCCGGTCCGCCACCCAGGACATCCACCGTGCCGAGCTTCACTGCTGCCTACCCGCGAGCGCGAAGCGGCTCAGCTCCGAGACGTGGTCGGCATGATCCCGGGGAACGACCACGGAGTGGACCGCTGTCCAGCACGACGGACAGCACAGCTGCCGGAAGACCACGTCGTCATCGACGTACGTCGACGGATCGGAGGTGATCTGCGGACCCGCATCGGTCGACGGTCCCTCGAAGACCGCCAGCTCCAATCGCGAACTCGTGGACAGGTCCGCCAGTTGATGACCGCAGTGTGCACAGCCGACCTTGTTGCCGGCGACAACGAGGTTGTCGTCCAACCGCCGCGCGTCCGCCACGTCGACGCGCACTGCCTCGTCGACCTGCGGTGCGCCCGACTGCTGCCGCCGCTGCTCGCGCATCCGCGCCCGCAACTCGGCGGTCTCCTCCTGGTCGACCACACCCTCGTGCAGCACGACGCCGTACACCTCGGCGGCCGCCGCGGGCGAGACCTTCTGCTCGCGTACGTCGTAGGCGACAGCGACCGGATCGCGGTGCAGGGGGTCGCCGTACCCGCCGCCGCCTTGCCAGCTGAGGTACAGCACTTCGCCCGGAGCGAGATAGGACTGCGCATAGCAGTTGCCGAGCTCGACCTGGTCGCCGAACTCCTCCAGCGACTGCGGGATCCGGCCCTGCGCGAGCAACCCGTGGACATCGATGCCCCGGGCAACCGCATCCAGGCCGGTGTTCCCGGGGTAGCCACCCGCGAGCCCGTTGTTCTGGGAGACCGCCTTGCCGGCGGACGCGAGGACGAGCCCCGCGGGGTTGTTCGAGCCGTACAACGTGACGGCCACCGAGGCGCTGACACCGCCGCGCTGCCGGCCGGGACCACCCGAATCAGGTTCCTCCCGCCGCCACAACGTGAGCAACGGATAGAGGAACTCCGTCATCTCGACATCGGGGATCCGGCCCATCGGGATGCAGAACAGGCCGCCGGTGTCCATGCCGTCCGTCTGCGGGCGAGCGCCGAAGCCGCCCGCCATTGGTTCCATCATCACGTTCAGGAAGGGCATCGGTACGTCGCCACGTTCGTCCAGACCCGCCACGACCGCGGTGTCCCACGTGCCGCAGCAGGCGGCCTGGACGCTCTTGCCCAGGTCGACCGATTGGTCGAGGAGCTGCGACAGGCACTCGGCGACCAGCGTGCCGGTGAGCCAAGCCGGTCCGATCGGCCCGCGGCTCACGGCGGCCGGGAAGGTCGCGTTGTTGATCGTGCCCTCCTCCGCGATCAGATCGAAGCAGCGCATCAGACCGCCCGCGGACCAGGGGATGTCGTGCGCGAGGATCGGGAGCAGCGCGAGCATCACGCCGCCGCGCATCCCGGCGTACGTGCAGTTGATCACGCCGCTCTGCGGATCGGTGCCGTGGAAGTCGAAGGTCAGGTGGTCGCCCGCCTTGGTCATCGCGACGGTGATCTTGTGTACGCCGCGATCGCCCTCGTGCGACTGGTCCTGGTACCCGGTGGCGCGCCAGGTGCCGTCGGGCAGGTCGGTCAGCTTGTGCCGCAGCCGGCTCTCGGCATCGGCCATCATCCGCTTCATGACCGCCTTCACCGTGTCCGCGCCGTACTGGTCGATGACATCGAGGAGGCGCTTGCGGCCGACCGAGTTCGAGCCGATCTTGGCGCGCAGGTCGAGGTTCACCAGCATCGGTACGCGCGATCGCCGGACCCAGGCATCGGCGACGTCGTTCTGCAACTCGAAGTCGCGCACGACCTTCACCGGGGGTGTCGGCAACGCCTCGGCGAAGACGTCCTGTGCCGCCGGGGAGAACGAGCCGAGGCCGACTCCGCCCAGGTCCGGCTCGTGGCAGATCGCACTCGTCCAGGCGAACAGCTTGCCGTCGACGAAGACCGGCTGGAACACGATGACGTCACTCTGGTGCAGCCCACCGCCGACCCACGGGTCGTTGCAGAGGAACATGTCGCCTTCGCGGATGCCCGGGTTCTCGGCCCGGTGCTGCAGGGTCCAGTAGATCGCCAGGTCCACCGCACCGACCAGCATCGTGTTGTAGAGACCGACCTGGACTTCCTGGCCCAGCTCGTCGCAGATCGCGAAGTCGAAGTCGTTCGCATCGGTGACGATCGGCGAACCCGACATCCGCTTCAGCGCCTCGCCCATCTCCTCGGTGACCGACCACAGCCGGTGCCGGATCACCTCATAGGTGAGGGGATCGAGGTTGTCGATCTGCTCCTGGCCGACGCTGTGCACCGGGAGCGCCGCGGGCAGCGCGGAAGCGAGAACGGCCGGGTCGACGGGACGGCTGGAGAAGTACTCCGAGCCGGGAATCTGCATGACCATGCTCAGGACCTCCGCTGGGTGTCGATCGTCAGGTTGCCGAGGTGGTCGACCACTCCGGCCATGTCCGGAGGTACGACGACAGTCGTGGTGGGCACCTCGATCACGGCCGGTCCGGTGATCACGTGGCCGGCCTTCAGCGCGCGATAGTCGTAGACCGGTGTCTCGACGTATCCGACGCGGGCGTCGAGGCAGACCTTCCGAGTGGAGCGCAGCGCGGCGATGGGATCCCGCCCGTCCGCGTCGGCGAGCTTCGGCAAGGTGGGCGAGAACGGCAGCATCCCGGTACCCCGGACCCGGAACGTGATCGCCTGGATCCCGGCGGCACCGAAGCCCGTGCCTTCGCCGTACAACTCGGCGTACCGCTTCTCGAAGGCAGCGAGCGTGTCGGCCATCGTGGTCGCGTCGAGCGGCCCGCTCGGCACCTCGACCGAGACCTCCGCGAGTTGTGCGGTGTAGCGGAGATCGAGCGACCGGACGTACTCGATCTGCTCGTACTTCAGCCCTTGCCGGCCGAGCGCGGACTCGACCTGGTCCTGGAGGACGGCGAAGTTCCGCGCGGCGCGCGTGGCATCGAACGGCATCGGCCCCGGGTCGGACAGCTCCGACGCGAGCACGACATCCGACGAGGCCAGACCATAGGCGGAGAACGCCGACGCGACCGGCCCCAGTGGTACGACGACCTCGCGCACGCCGACCTCAGCGGCATAGGACGCGCAGTACGCCGGACCGGCGCCACCGAAGGCGTAGAGCACGAACGACCGCGGATCGTGGCCGGCCTCGACCACCGTCTTGCGCAGCAGGTCACCGGTCTGGGCGTTCTGGATCGCGTAGATCGCGGCCGCGGCATCCTCCACGCTGAGCCCCAGTGGCGCGGCGATCTTGTCGCGGATCGCGCGCCGGGCCGCGTCGAGGTTCAGTGCCTTGCGTCCGCCCAGCAGCCCGCTCTCCGGGAGGACGCCCAGGACCAGATTGGCATCGGTGTTGGTCGGCTCGGTCCCGCCCGCGTCATAACACGCGGGCCCCGGCACGGACTGGGCGCTCCGCGGCCCGACCTGCAAGTTGCCACCGGCATCGATCCAGGCGATCGCGCCACCACCCGCACCGATCGCGTGCACCTCGAGCGTGGGCACGTTGACGGGGTGGTGGTTGATGATCGTGGTGCTGGCCCGGACCGGTTCGCCGTCCACGATCAGTCCGACCAAGAACGTCGTACCGCCGACATCCGTGGTGATGATGTTGCGATGACCCAGCTGGCGGCCGAGCGACACCGCGCCGACGACGCCACCGGTCAGGACGGATCCGACCGTACTGATTGCGCTCGACGGGGCCTCGCTCGCGGCGATCGCACCGCCGTTGCTCTGCATCACCAGCAGCGGACCGGCGAGTCCCGCCTCGCGTAACCGGCCCTCCAGGGCACCCAGGTAGTCGCGCAACCCGGGACCGATCTGCGAACTCATGATGGTGGTCGCGTTCCGGGCGAACTCACGGATCCGCGGACTGACCTCCGAGCTCAGCGCGACGAAGACGTCCGGGTCGAGCTCGTGGATCAGTTCCCGGATCCGTTGCTCGTGCACCGGATTCTTGAACGACCACAACAGCGAGACCGCGATCGACCGGATCCCCTCGCCCAGCAGGCTCGTCACCGCGGTACGGACCGATTCCTCGTCGAGAGGTACGACGACCTTGCCGTCGCGATCGACCCGCTCGACGACCTCCAGCGCGTGCCGCTTCGGGATCAGGCCGTGGTTCTTGCCCTGACCGAGCACGTTCTGCAGCTCGTCGGGTGAGGAACCGAGATAGCGGCCCTCCACGTTCATGATGAAGATCGAGTCGCGGTGCCCGATCGTGGTGAGGAACCCGACGGGCGGCACGTTGCCCGTCACCAGGGCGTTCAGCGACGACGTCGTACCGTGCGCGACATGGTGGGTCCGGGCGAGCATCCCGCCGACCGGCTCACCGAGCTGCTCGGCCAGCACCACCAGCGCGTCCATCACCCCGCGCGAGTAGTCCGAGGGCGTGGACGGTGCCTTCGCCGCAACGATCGTCCCCGCATCGTCATCCAGCACCGCATCCGTGAACGTCCCACCGACATCCACCCCGATGACATACCCCATGGTCTCCTCGCTTCCTCGCTGAGAAGACCACCGTAGATGGGTCCTGACATGAACGTCAATAGTTCGACATTGCCGTCAATCTCCTACAGGTGCGGGCCGAACCAGTTTGTTAGGGCAGCGGGGATTTGTGTGGGGTCCGCGCAGCAGAGCACGCCGTCCGGGCGGATCAGGAGGGATTCGTGTTCGCCGTCGGGCTTGGCGTGGACGACCTGGACGGACCAGGTGGGTGGCCAGGGGTGGTTGGTGAAGTCGAGGAGGAGGGGGTGGCCGGGGTGGAGGAGCGTGGAGAGGCGGGTGGGGCAGTCGGGGGTGATCAGGTCGAGGTCGGGGATTCGGTCGGGGGCGTCCAGGCCGGACATCAGGCCGGCGAGGTAGCGGTTGGCGTCGGGGAGACGCATGAGGTCGGTGAAGATCTCGCGGAGTTCGACGACGTCGTCGCTCGGGCCGGGGAGGGCGAAGACGCGTTGCGCCGCGGTGTGGCGCAGTACGCGCGCAGCCATGGGATGCCGCTCGGTCTGGTAGGTGTCGAGGACGTCGGCCGTGCCGTGCACCGCGGCGGCGAGTTTCCAGCCGAGGTTGAAGGCGTCCTGGACACCGAGGTTGAGGCCCTGCCCACCGAACGGCGGGTGGATGTGCGCGGCGTCCCCGGCGAAGAAGATCCGCCCATGGCGGTAGGACTCCAGTTGCCGGGTCGCGTCGCCGAACTCCGATGAGTTGAGGACCTCCGCGAGCCTGGTCTCCTCGCCGTACAAGGCGGTGAGCGCGGACTGCGTCTCGTCCGGGGAGGCGACTCCGTCCCAGCCGAAGGTGAACCGGTACTTGCCCTCGCCGACCGGCACGAGCATGCCCCAGTAGTCGTCACCCTGCTTGGTCATCGTGCTGAAGTGACCGGCGATGGTCGGCACCTGGTCGGACACCGAGGACAGTCGTACGTCGGTGAGCACCGCGCGGAACGTACCCGGCCGGCCGGGGAACGGTACGTCGAGGAGCCGGCGGACCGTACTGTGCGCACCGTCGCATGCCACGAGATAGCGGGCCCGCAACGTGTCCCCGCCGGCGGTGACGGTCACGCCATCGTGGTCCTGTTCGACCCCGCCGACCTCGACGCCACGACGTACGCCAGCTCCGCGGGCGACAGCGGCGTACTCGAGTTCTTCTTCGACGATCCACTGCGGGACCGAGATCGGGTACGGGTGCCGGGTGTTCCACGGCGACGCGTCGAGCGGGACCGGGAGTCCGGCGAAGTGGCCGCCGACCTGCTCGCGCGGGAGTTCGCGGGCCTTGATCGGGCCGAGCAGTCCGCGCATGTCCAGCACCTCGGCCGTGCGGGCCTGCAGCGCGCCACCCTTCGTCTGCTCGATCCGCGCGTCCAGCCGCTCGAGGACGGTCACGCCGACTCCGGCGAGCGCTAGCTCGTAGGCCAGCATCAGGCCGGTCGGTCCGGCTCCCGCGATCAGCACATCCATGAGAACTCCCCTCAGTGCAAAAGTAGACTGAGTGCAGAATAGCACTCGGTGCTAGCATCCCGGCATGGCGTTGCGTGAGCGGAAGAAGACCCGCACCCGGGAGGCGATCTCGACGGCGGCCATCGAGCTGTTCGTCGAGCACGGTTTCGACCAGGTGTCGATCACCCAGGTCGCGGAGGCCGCGGACGTCTCCCGGCGGACCCTCTTCGCGTACTTCCCGACCAAGGAGGACCTCGTCGTCCACCGCTTCGCCGACCACGAAGGCGAGGCCGCCCGGGTCGTCCGCGCCCGTCCCGCCGATCGGTCACCACTGACCGCTGTCCACGAGCACTTCGTCGACCGTCTCCGCGCCCACGATCCGGTCACCGGCCTCACCGACCGCCCCGACGTACTCGCCCTCTACCGGCTGCTCCGCAGCACGCCGGCACTGATGGCCCGCATGCTGCAGTTCAACGAGACCTCCGAGCGGGAGCTGGCCGCCGCCCTCCACGAGACCGCCGCCACGCCCGAACTCACCGCCCGCCTGGCGGCCGCCCAGATCAACGCTGTCCAATGGACCCTGGCGATCACCAACTACGATCGCTGCGCATCCGGCATCACAGCTCCCAACGCCCTCCCCGCGGCCGTCAAAGCCGCCAACCAAGGCTTCGCTCTCCTCTCCACCGGCCTGGCCCCACTCTGGCCGGCCCCCTGACCATGAACGGAAAGGACGCCATGAACGCGATGCAGAAGTTCTCCCTCGAGGGCAAGGTCGCTCTCGTCACCGGCGGCAACCGGGGCCTCGGCCGCGCGATGGCCGAAGCGCTCGGCGATGCGGGTGCGGCGGTCGCGGTCACCGCGCGAACTCTCGCCGCGGCCCGGGCCGCCGCCGACGAGCTGACCGCGCTCGGCATCCGTGCGTACGGCGTACAGCTCGAGGTGTCCGATGTCGAGGACGTCGAACGCGCGGTCGAGCAGGTGAGCACCGAGTTCGGCGAGATCGACGTGTTGCTGAACAACGCCGGCATCGGCGTGGCCGGCCGGGCCTTCGAGACACCCGATGACGCCTGGCACGAGGTGTTCTCCGTGAACGTCGACGGCGTCTGGTACTGCAGTCGCGCGGTCGGACGCCGGATGGCGGAGCGGGGCGGTGGCACGATCGTCAACGTCGGTTCGATGTCGGCCGAGATCGTCAACCAGCCGCGGTGGCAGGCGTCGTACCTGTCGTCCAAGGCCGCCGTCCATCAGTTGACCAAGGCGCTGGCGGCCGAGTGGGCGCCGCACGGGATCCGCGTGAACGCGATGGCGCCGGGGTATTTCCTCACGGAGATGTCGCCCGTCGACCAGCCGGAGTACAAGGAGTGGTGCGTCGATCCCGCCGCCATGAAGCGCTACGGGCTGCCGCCGGAGCTGGGGCCGGTGGCGATCTTCCTGGCGAGCGAGGCGTCCAGCTTCATGACCGGCTCGATCGTCAAGGTCGACGGCGGCTTCACGCTGTTCTGAGCTGAAAGGCTTTTCATGGTAACCATTGGCATCGTCGGCGCCGGACTGCGCGGAAGGCTGTTCGCCGAAGCTCTCGAGGCACAGCCGGACGTCACGGTCGTCGGCCTCGCGGAGCCCTCGGCCAAGGTGGCCGAGGAGGCGAGGAGCGCCACCGGCCTCCCTGTCACCGCGTCGCATCTCGAGTTGCTCGAGGCATTCGATCCGGACGCCGTGATCGTGGCGACGCCGGACTTCGCCCACCGTCAGATCGCCGTCGACGTGGCCGCAGCCGGTAAGCATCTGCTGATCGAGAAGCCGGTCGCCACCAACCTGGACGACGCCCATGCCATCGCTGCGGCGGTTCATCGCTCGGGCGTTCGATGCCTCGTCGGCTTCGAGAACCGCTGGAACCCGCACGTGGTGCAGGCCAAGGCGGCGATGGCGTCCGTCGGCGAGCCGATCACGGCATCAGCCACCCTGAGCAACTCCTACTTCGTACCGACGACCATGCTGTCGTGGGCGGCTCAGTCGTCGCCGGCCTGGTTCCTCATGCCGCACACCGTCGACCTCGTCCTGTGGCTCACCGGCCGGAAGCCCGTGTCGGTGAGTGCGGTCGGATCGCGTGGTGTCCTCGCCAAGCGCGGCATCGACACGTGGGACGTCGTACACGCCCTGGTCAGCTTCGACGACGGCTCGACCGCGACACTCTCCTCCGCCTGGACCCTCCCCGACGCCGGCGACGGCATCGTCGACTTCCGCTTCCAGGTGATCGGCACCGAAGGCTCGGTGACCGCCGATCTCTCCCATCAGGGCCTCACCGTGGTGACCGACAAGCACCGCTCCGCCTGGCCCGTCTCCGGCCGGATCGGCCGATCCCAGGTCGGCCCCGCCGTATGGATGGTCCAGGACTTCGCCGCCGGCCTCATCGACGGCGCCGACCTCGGCCCAGGCATCGACCACGGCGTCCTGGTCACCGAACTCATCTGCGCCATCGAGAACTCGATCACCACCGGAGAGAGGGTGAACCTGACGAAGGACTAGTGGTGGATCGGGGTGGTGAGGTGGGTCAGGGGGCGGATGAGGTCGAGGCCGGCGCGGTGGGCGATGATCTCGGCGCAGATCGAGATCGCGGTCTCCTCGGGGGTGAGGGCGCCGATGTCCAGGCCGATCGGCGCGTGCAGGCGGTCGAGGGATTCCGGCGGAACGCCCTCGGCGCGGAGGCGTTCCAGGCGGTCGCGGTGGGTGTTGCGGCTGCCCATGACGCCGAGGTAGCCGACCTCCGTGGCGAGCGCGGCGACGATCGCGGGTACGTCGAACTTCGCGTCATGGGTGAGGACGCACACCGCGTCCCGGGTGGTCAGGCTCGGCCCGATCCGGGCGAGGAACCGCTGGGGCCAGTCCACGACGACCTCGTCGGCCTGCGGGAAGCGCGCCCGGGTGGCGAAGATGGGCCGCGCGTCGCACACCGTCACGGAGTACTTGAGCAAGGTGGCGGCTTGGGACAGCGCGGCGGCGAAGTCGACGGCACCGAAGATGATCATCCGCCTCGGTGCCGTGAACGACTCGACGAACACCGTGAGATCGGTCTGCGCCGGCTCGCCGTGGCGTCCGTAGTGCCGCACACCGGTCAGGCCCGCCGCGAGCGCACCGAGCGCGTCCCGGCTGACGCGCTCGTCCAGCGCCTCGTCGCCGAGGCTTCCGAATTGTTCACCCTCGGCCGTGATCAGCAGCTTGGCTCCGGTCCCGGGTCCGTCGATCACGGTGACGAGGACGACGGGCCGCCGGGTGCGCAGTGCCTCGGCGAGTTCGGCGTACACGTTCCTCACCAGTCGAGCGGCTCGACGAACACGTGGATCGTGCCGCCGCAGGTGAGACCGACGGCGAACGCCTCGCTGTCGGAGTACCCGAACGTGTGGACCGAACGCTGACCAGTCGTGAAGACCTCCTCGGCCGCGGTGACCAGGGCGCCCTCGATACAGCCGCCCGAGACCGACCCGGTGACCTCCAGACGGTCGTTGACCGCCATCGCCGCGCCGGGTCCGCGCGGACCCGACCCTTCCAGGTCCACGACTCGCGCGAGGACGACGGCCCGGCCGTCGGCCCGCCACCGGTCGATGTCGTCGAGCAGATCGCGCATCCCGCCTCCTTCCGGTACGTCGAAACTAGCCCGGACGGACCCCGAACGAGGCCGCGAGCGATTGTCCGGGGCAAGTCCCGCCTGGGCACCTAAGCGATGCCTTAGGTAGTCGTTGACAGTAGGCCTGCGGAGCGGTGACATCGAGGTGTCAGCGTCGACGAAGGGGCCCGTCATGCAGGTTCCAGCACCATTCGAGTACGAGCGCGCCACCAGTGTTGACAACGCCGTCGAGCTGCTCGACCGGCTGGGAAGCTCGGCCCGGCTGGTCGCCGGCGGGCACAGCCTGCTGCCGATGATGAAGCTCCGGCTGGCCAACTTCGAGTACCTGATCGACATCAACGACCTGCACGACGAGCTCGGCCGGATCACGGTCACGCCGGACGAAGTGCGGGTGGGGGCGATGACCCGGCATCGCGAACTGCTCGAGTCCGCCGAGCTGGCCCGGCTGTTCCCGATCTTCGCCGACGCCGAGCGGGTGATCGCCGATCCGGTTGTCCGCAACCGTGGCACCATCGGCGGCTCGCTGTGCCAGGCGGATCCGTCCGAAGACCTCTCGGCGGTCTGTACGACGCTCGACGCCAGTTGCGTGATCCGAGGAACGTCCGGTGTGCGCGTCGTGACCATGGACGAGTTCTACCGGGGCCCGTACGAGACGGCCGTCGGCGACGGCGAGATCCTCACCGAGGTGCGGTTCCCGATCCGTCCGGGCGGCTCCAGCGCGTACTACAAGGTCGAACGCCGCGCGGGCGACTGGGCCGTCGTCTCCGCCGGCGCCGCGGTGTGGATCTCCGACGGCTTGATCGCCGACGCCCGGGTCGGTCTGGCCGCGGTGGGACCGAACACGACCGGCATCCCGGCGATCTCCGAGGCCTTGCGCGGACACGCGCCGTCCGAGGACCTGTTCCGCCGGGCCGGTCAGCTCGCCGCCGCGGCGAGTGAGCCAGTGACCGACATGCGCGGCAGCGCGGAGTACAAGCGGCACCTGGCCGCCGAGCTCACCACACGAGCTCTCCGCACGGCAGTCCAGCGGTACGCCGAACGCTCCGGGGAAGAGAGGCGCTGACCATGCAGGTGACGATGACCGTGAACGGCGAGGAAGTCTCGGCCGAGATCGAGGGCCGCACGCTGCTCGTGCACTTCCTCCGGGACCACCTGCGGCTGACCGGGACGCACTGGGGCTGTGACACCAGCAACTGTGGGACCTGCGTGGTCTGGATGGACGACGAGCCGGTGAAGTCGTGCACCGTCCTGGCCGCGATGGCCGGCGGGCACGACGTACGGACCGTCGAAGGACTGGAGACCGAGGACGGACTCGATCCGGTCCAGCAAGGCTTCATGCAGTGCCATGGTCTGCAGTGCGGCTTCTGTACGCCGGGGATGATGATGACCGCCCGGGCACTGCTCGACCGCAACCCCGATCCCTCCGAGCAGGAGATCCGCGAGGCGATCTCGGGGCAGATCTGCCGCTGCACCGGCTACGCGACCATCGTCCGGTCGATCCGCTGGGCGGCCACCCATCCGGACGGCGCACAACCCGCCGACGCCGCGGCGTCCGAGCCCGAGCCCGCCGGGAGCCCCGCATGACCACCACACCGACCCGTCCCACCGAGACGTTCGACGACAACGACCAGAAGCCGCTCGGTCACGGCCGGATGCTGCGCAAGGAGGACCCGCGGTTCATCCGCGGCCTGGGCAAGTACGTCGACGACATCCAGCTGCCCGGCATGCTGCATCTCGCCGTCCTGCGCTCGCCGCTGGCGCACGCGCGGATCGTCAGCATCGACGTCACCGCCGCACAGGCCCACCCGAAGGTGAAGGCCGTCATCACCGGCGCCGATCTCGCGGCCAAGGGTCTGGCCTGGATGCCGACGCTGTCGAACGACGTACAGGCCGTGCTGGCCACCGACAAGGTGCGGTTCCAGGGCCAGGAGGTCGCGGTCGTCGTCGCCGAGGACCGCTACTCGGCCCGCGACGCGCTCGAACTCATCGACGTCGAGTACGACGCGTTGCCGCCGGTTGTGGACGCGAGGACCGCGTTGGCCCCGGACGCGCCGGTGATCCGTGACGACCTGGACGGCAAGACCGACAACCACTGTTTCGACTGGGAGACCGGGGACGCCGCGGCCACCGAGGAGGTCATGTCGCGGGCCGACGTGGTGGTGACCGAGGACATCGTCTACCCCCGCGTCCACCCGGCCCCGATGGAGACCTGCGGCTGCGTCGCGGACTTCGACCGCGTCGACGGCAAGCTGACGCTCTGGACGACGAGCCAGGCGCCGCACGCCCACCGGACCGTCTACGCACTCGTCTCCGGTCTGCCGGAGCACAAGATCCGGGTGATCGCTCCCGACATCGGCGGCGGTTTCGGCAACAAGGTGCCGATCTACCCCGGCTACGTCTGCGCGATCGTCGCGTCCCTCGTGCTCGGCAAGCCGGTCAAGTGGATGGAGGACCGCTCGGAGAACCTGATCAGCACCGGCTTCGCCCGCGACTACATCATGCGCGGTGAGATCGCGGCGACGCGGGAAGGCAAGATCCTCGCGATCCGGACCAACGTGCTCGCCGATCACGGCGCGTTCAACGGCACGGCGGCCCCGGTGAAGTACCCGGCCGGCTTCTTCGGTGTGTTCACCGGCAGCTACGACCTCGAGGCGGCGTACTGCAAGATGACCGCCGTCTACACCAACAAGGCACCGGGTGGTGTCGCGTACGCCTGCTCGTTCCGGATCACCGAGGCGGTCTACCTGGTCGAGCGGCTGGTCGACTGTCTCGCGTACGACCTGCAGATGGACCCGGTCGAACTGCGGCTGCGCAACTTCATCCGGCCCGAACAGTTCCCGTACCAGAGCAAGACCGGCTGGGTGTACGACTCCGGCGACTACGAGAAGACGATGCGGTTGTCGATGGAACTGGCCGGGTACGACGACCTCCGCCGCGAGCAGGCCGAACGGCTGGCCCGGGGCGAGCTGATGGGGATCGGCGTCTCGTTCTTCACCGAGGCGGTCGGTGCCGGGCCACGCAAGGACATGGACATCCTCGGCCTCGGGATGGCCGACGGCTGTGAGCTGCGGGTCCACCCGACCGGGAAGGCCGTGGTCCGGTTGTCGGTGAAGACCCAGGGCCAGGGCCACGAGACGACGTTCGCGCAGATCGTCGCCGAGGAGATCGGCATTCCGCCCGACGACATCGAGGTGGTGCACGGCGACACCGACAACACGCCGTTCGGGCTCGGTACGTACGGCAGCCGTTCCACCCCGGTCTCCGGTGCGGCAGCCGCCCTGGTCGCGCGCAAGGTGCGGGACAAGGCCCGGATCATCGCCTCCGGGATGCTCGAGGTCTCGGTCGCGGACCTGGAGTGGACGAAGGGTTCGTTCCATGTGAAGGGCGACCCGGGGACCGCCGTCACCATCCAGGACATCGCGATGCGCGCGCACGGCGCGGGCGACCTGCCCGACGGCATCGAGGGCGGCCTCGAAGCACAGATCTGCTACAACCCGGAGAACCTCACCTACCCGTACGGCGCCTACATCTGCGTCGTCGACATCGATCCCGGCACGGCCGAGGTCAAGGTACGGCGCTTCGTCGCGGTGGACGACTGTGGGACGCGGATCAACCCGATGATCATCGAGGGCCAGATCCACGGCGGACTCACCGACGGCGTCGGCATGGCCCTGATGGAGATGATCGCCTTCGACGAGGACGGCAACTGCCTCGGCGGATCGCTGATGGACTACCTGATCCCGACCGCGCTGGAGGTCCCGGACTGGGAGACCGGGTACACCGTGACCCCGTCACCGCATCACCCGATCGGCGCGAAGGGCATCGGTGAATCCGCCACCGTCGGGTCGCCGGCCGCGGTCGTCAACGCCGTCGTGGACGCGCTCAAGCCGTTCGAGATCCGGCACGCCGACATGCCGCTCACGCCGTCGCGCGTCTGGGATGCCATGCAGGGCCACCCGCGGCCCCCGGTGTGAGGTGCCGATGAAGACAGTGGTCGCAGGGCGGATCGCCGAGCTCACCGGTGCGCGCGTACCGTTCGTGCACGCCACCGTCGTCCGCGCGGAGCACCCGACGTCGGCGCGGCCCGGTGACGACGCGATCGTGCTCGCGGACGGCTCGGTGGAGGGGTTCGTCGGTGGTGTCTGCGCCGAGGGATCGGTGGTGTCGGCCGCACTCACCAGCCTCACCGACGGGCGCGCCGTCCTGCTGCGGGTGCTCCCCTCCGAGTCGGATGCCTTCCCGGACGTGCCCGGCGCCGTGGTTGCGACCAATCCCTGCCTGAGCGGCGGCGCGCTGGAGATCTTCCTGCAGCCACAGATCCCGCCGCCGTTGCTCGCCATCTCGGGATCGACTCCGATCGCCGAGGCGATCGCCGCGGTCGGGGCCGCGGCCGGCTTCGCCATCGATCGGCTCGAGGGCACCGAGCCGCCGTCGCCGGGCACGCTGGCGGTCGTGGTGGCCGGGCTCGGCCGGGGCGAAACCGAGCCACTGCGGGCCGCGCTCGACGCCGGTGTCGGCTTCGTCGGATTGGTTGCCAGTAGCAAGCGTGGTCGCGCGGTGCTGGCCGAGCTCGGCCTGACCGACGAGGAGACCGCGCGGGTCCGGACCCCGGCCGGCCTGGATCTGGGCGCCGAGACACCTGGGGAGATCGCGCTCTCCGTTCTCGCGGACATCGTGCGCTCGGCGCGGCAGGAGGGTCTCGTCCCGGCGCCCGGACAGCGGGCAGTGACCGCGCAGGCCGTGGATCCGGTCTGCGGCATGTCCGTGGTGATCACACCGGACACGCCGCAACTGGAGGTCGACGGCACCACCTACTGGTTCTGCGGCACCGGCTGCCGTGAGGCGTACGCCGCGCAGGTCGCGGGTTGAGCGGCATGTTCGTCACCGGACTCGTGCTCGCGGCGGGAGGGTCGCAGCGGTTGGGTCAACCGAAGCAACTCCTGCCCTATCGCGGCATGACCTTGCTGGACGCCGTACTGCGGACCGCGCGGGCGTGCGCGTTCGACCAGTTGCTCGTCACCCTCGGGGGTGCCGCCGAGCAGGTCCGGGAGGTGGTCGACCTGACGGGGACCGAGGTCGTGCTCAATCCGTCCTACGGCACCGGCTGCTCGTCGTCGATCGTCACCGCACTCGGCGCGATCGATGTCCGCTCGGCCGGCGTCGTACTCCTGCTGGGCGATCAACCCGGAGTCAGCGCTCAGTCGGCCCGGGCGGTGATCCGACCGGAGGCGCCGATCGCTGTCTGCCGGTACCGCGACGGCATCGGTCATCCCTTCTGGTTCGCGCGGTCGGTGTTTCCCGAGCTGGCGAACCTGCATGGGGACAAGGGGATCTGGCGGCTGATCGAGTCGGGTCGTCATGCGGTCATCGAGGTTCCGGTCGACGCGGAAGTACCGGCCGACGTGGACACCTGGGCCGACTACGAAAGCCTGCTCGGATGACGGCGCCGTTCCGGGATCCCGAGGAGGTCGTCACGCGGTTCGACGAGGCCGGGCACCTGCTCGACGACGGCACCGCGACGGCGCTCTACCTCGCCACGACCCTCCCCCGGCCGCTCTTGCTCGAAGGTGAGCCAGGGGTCGGTAAGACGACGTCGGCGCTCACGCTGGCGACGGTCCTCGGCACGTCGCTGATCCGGTTGCAGTGCTACGAAGGGCTCACCGCGCGAGAAGCCTTGTACGAGTGGAACTACCAGCGTCAGCTGCTCGCGATCCGGCTGGCCGAATCCCGGCACGACCGGCTCGAGGACGCCGACCTGTTCACCGCCGAGTTCTTGATCGAGCGGCCGATCCTGCGCAGCGTGACGGCGACCGGACCGGTGCCACCGGTGCTGCTGCTCGACGAGATCGACCGGGCCGACGACGAGTTCGAGGCGCTGCTGCTGGAGTTCCTCGGCGAGGCGTCGGTGACGATCCCCGAGCTGGGGACGTTCGCCTCCGCGCGGCCGCCGTACGTCGTCCTCACCTCGAACCGCAGCCGCGAGCTGCACGACGCGCTCCGGCGCCGGTGTCTCTACCACTGGATCGAGTTCCCGTCTCCCGAGCGCGCGGTCCGGATCGTCCGGCGCCGGATCCCGGCAGCCGCCGAACCGCTGGTCCGCAGCGTCACCGACTTCGTCGGGCGGGCACGGCAGCTGGATCTCGACAAACCGCCGGGGCTGGCCGAGACGATCGACTGGGTGGCCGCGCTGAGCGCCCTCGGTGTCAGCTCGCTCGGCCGCGACGACGCGCTCCGGACCCTGTCGGCGATCGCCAAGTCGCCCGACGACGTGGATGCCATGACCGAACTGTTCGAACCGAGCGAGGGCACAGCATGAAGATCACCCACGAGTTCACCGTGAGCGTACCGCCGGCCGAGGCCTGGGCGGTGCTGACCGACCTCGAGGCGATCGCGCCGTGTATGCCGGGCGCGAGCCTGACCGGGTTCGACGGCGAGACCTACCAGGGCAAGGTCCGGGTCAAGCTCGGACCGGTGATCAGCGACTTCGGCGGCACCGCCCGGTTCACCACGAAGGACGATGCGACGCACCACGCGGTGATCGATGCCAAGGGCAAAGACTCTCGCGGGGCCGGGAACGCGTCCGCCCGGATCACCGCGGACCTCAGGCCCGATCCGGCCGGCACCGTGGTGAGTGTCGACACAGACCTGACCATCTCCGGCAAGGTCGCCCAGTTCGGCAGCAGCATGATCAAGCAGGTCTCCGAAAAACTCCTCGGCGAGTTCACCACCTGCCTGGAGGCCAAGCTGGCGGCGGGCGCGCTGGGCTCAGGGGCAGAACAAGCGACCGCACCGGCTCCGGCGCAGCACTCCGCGGCGAGCGACGGGCAGGCACCCGAGCATGCAGCCGGCCAAGCGGCCGGCACGGTGGCGGCGGATCAGGCAGAACCCTCGGCCGCGGCTCCGGGCAGCGCCGAGGAGCCGGCTCCGCTCGATCTTATGCAGCTGGCAGGTGGGTCGGTGGCTCGACGAGTGGTGCCTGTGCTCGTGGGCGTCGTGGTCGTGGGTGTGGTGATCTACTTCCTTGTCCGATGAGGCTGCCCTCTTCCGCGCGGTGGACCGCGCGGCCTTCGCCGTGGCGTTCTCGGAACGGCTGCGGCGAGCAGGAGCTGCCGTCGATCTCACCGCGACGGAGATCTTCACCGAGGCCCTGACCGTGATCCCGGCTCCCGACCGGCGCCGGTTGTACTGGCTCGGGCGGGTCACCCTGGTTCGCCGCCGGCAGGATCTCGACAAGTACGACGCCGTGTTCGCCGCCGTCTTCACCGACGCGATCATCCCGGTCGACCCGCAGGCCCGGCGCCGGCCACTCGACTCCCCCCTTGCGCGAGCTGCCGGCCACACCTCGTCACCGACGTCGGCGGCTCAGGACGGCGCAGGGCTGCCGTGGATCACCATGCCCGCGGCCACCGGCCGCGCCGACGACGCGAACACCGGTCTCGCCGTACCCGAACGGCTTCCGAGCGCACTGGCCGGGCTGCACGACACCCCGTTCGATGCGCTCGACCCGGTGCAGTTGGCGGAGGTCGGTGCCTGGCTCGAAAGCGCCCGCGAGCACTGGCCGACTCGTCGTACCCGCCGCTTCGCGACGCGCAGCCGCGGGACGATGATCGATCTGCGGGCCACGATGGCACGCTCACGCAGTACCGGCTGGGAGCCCACCGAGCTGGTTCGTACCGGGCCCGTCCACAAGCCCCGGCGACTGGTCATGCTGTGCGATGTCAGCCAGTCGATGCAGGCCTTCATCACGCCGTACCTGCATCTGATGCGCGCGGCAACGATCAGCGCCGACGCGGAGGTGTTCGCGTTCGGGACCACGTTGACCCGGCTCACCGCCGTACTCGCGCATCGCGACGTCACCGTGGCCGTCGACCAGGCGACACACCTGGTCGCGGACCGCTTCGGCGGGACCCGGATCGCCACCAACCTGGGCACGCTGCTGAAGTCGAGGTACGGCGCACTCGTCCGTGGTGCGGTGGTGATCATCGCCTCCGACGGCTGGGACAGCGACGACCCCGGGCAGCTGGCGCGGACCATGGCACGACTGGCCCGGCGCGCCCATCGAGTGATCTGGCTGAACCCACGCGTCGCCGTACCCGGCTACCAGCCGCTCACCGGCGCTCTGGTCGCCGCGCTCCCCTACTGCGACGCACTGCTGCCCGGCAACACCCTCGACGCCCTAGCCGAGGTGGTCAACTCCACAAGGTGACGTGGATCGACGGCCGGAAATGCCCGATTGTCACCCCTGCTCCCCGCAGCATCGCCTGGGTGGCGCGCGGCGTGGTGATGAACCGAGTCAACTCGGCGGCGGCGGGTACGACGGCATGCGCGGGCAGCGTCATCGCGCTCCAGACCCCGCTCATCGTCAGTCCACGACCGGTGACGATCGTCAGCCGGCCACTCGACACGTCACCGGCGGCCGCGGACGAGAGTGCGACCGCGACTCCCCCGTCACGCTTGGCCTCCTCGATCGCGGCCGCGTGACTCTGGAAGATCCGTTGCCGCGACTCCGGAACCTCCAGCTTGCGCAGCATCGCCGCGACCGCGCCGTCCGTGACCGCCGAGGGCCCCAGCAACCAGGTCTGCTCCCGCAGCAACGCCGGCCGGGCCGGGCCGATCGCCGCGGGATGCGCACTGCCGGCGACGACGACCAGGCGGTAGTTGAGGAACGGAATCCGCCGGATCGACTCCGGCAGGTCCGGCGGAACAGGGCCTAGGGCAACGTCCACCGAGCGTTCGGACAGCAGGGCCGCGAACTCGCGCGGATGGTGCACGCTCAGCTCGACGTCCAGGTCGTCGGCCCGGCCGGCGAACAACTCGATCAGGCCCGGCGCGGCATGTTCCGCGAACAACGTCGAGGACGCGATCCGCATCAGCCGCCGGCCGCGACCGGCCTGACTCACCTCCTGGATCGTTCGGTTCTGCAGTCCGAGTAGTTCGACGGCGCGGCTGGCCAGCCGCAGTCCGCCGGGAGTGAAAGCGAGGCCCGACGCGGTCCGGGTGAACAGCTGGTCCCCGAGCTCCTTGCGCAGTTGGGCGACGTGCAGCGAGACAGCTGCCTCGGTGACCTGGAGTTCGACGGCAGCGGCCTTCACCGAACCGAGGCGGACAACGGCAGAGAACGCGCGGAGCTGAGTAGGCGTCATCGTGTCGCCATCGTAGAGCCGCACTCCAGCCGGTGTCGTCAGGCTGGCGTGGACCGCCAGTACCCGTAGAGGCCGCCACCCCGCAACACCCGGAGCAGCTCCGGGTTCTAGATGCGGTCCTTGGGGATCTGGCGGTCGTTGACCAGGAGACGGCGCGCGCCGCTGGCGAGCTCGGACTCCTCGGGGATCGCCCGAAAGTCCGGCCACCAGTAGGTTTCCGCAACCGACGGCGCGGCGACGATGACCCTGCGTGTCAGGTCCGGCGAGGAGAGGGGACAGCATGGGGACCGCACTCTCGAGTCGGTCATCGGCCGCTTCCACGAACTCGCGCGGTCTTTGGCTGCTACCCCCGACCTGCAGGACTCCGAGGCGGACCTGACCTCGGCGCTCGCCCGGCTCGACCACCAGTCCTCGCTCGAGGTGGTGGCGCTCTCCGGCGGCACTCCGACGCACGCGTACGTCGCGAACCCGGCGTACTGGCCCAGCCTCCGCCTCCTCGCCGACGCCCTGTCCACCATCACCGGATGGTCCAGGGTCCCCGCCGTACGCACCGGCAACGTCCTCCCCTGGAACCCGGAACCACCCCTGACCACGAAGCAGCCGCCACCTTCGTGAACACCTTGGCCGCCCGCTAACCGTTGCTCTACGCAACGACAGTCCGTCAGCGCGTGGCCTTGCGGATGGATTGGTAGTGGCGGGCGGCTCGGGTTCGGTTGCCGCAGGAGATGGAGCACCACTCGCGGCGGGGGTGGGTTTTGGCGAAGTAGAGGACGCAGCCGGGGGCGTAGCAGGCGCGGAGGGTTGTGCCCTCGTCGGTGACGAGGTGCTGGGTCTCGCGGGCGACGTGGGCGAGGGCTGTGGTGATCGGGGAAGCGGTGGGAGCGGCCGCCAGGTGGAGGCCGTGCTTGGTGAGGTGGAGTTGGGTCGGCGGGAGTTTGGTGGCCGCGGTGTTGAGCGTGCCGACTGCTTGCTCGACGGTCATCGAGGACGTGGCCGGGCGTTCGTCGGCGGTGACGTAGGCGGCGAGGCGGCGTACGGCGTCGCGGAGGTGGACGGCGCGGCGGAACTCGGCCGGCGTGGCCTCGGCGCCCTGACGGTCGAGGCCGACCGCGTCCAGCCAGGCATCGACGTCGGCCGGTTCGGTGAAGTCGTCGTGCCGGCCGGCGGTGTCGGCCCAGATCGTGGCGGTCAGGCGGATCGGGGTCGGCTCGTCGGGGAGCAACCAGGCGCGTGCGGGCACGGGAGAAACATTATCACGGATAAACCGGCTTGCATCCGTTAGAAGAATCGGCTACAACTTCTAACGGATAGGTAGTTGTTCATCCGTGAGGGAGATCACATGGGCGACGTGGGCTTTCATGCCGGGGAGCTGGCGGTGCAGCGCAAGGCCGGCACGGGGCAGGAGGCGGCGCGGTTGTCGCCGATGCTCGAGCCGGTGCAACTGTCGCGCGGGATCGCCGGCTTCCTGGCCGATCGGACCTTCCTGGTCATCACGGGTCGCGACGGTGGTGGCCGGCTGTGGACGTCACCGCTGACGGGGCCGGCCGGGTTCATCGAGGTGCGATCGGCGACCGAGGTCGCCGTCCACGCGTCGCCGGTCGAGGGCGACCCGCTGCACGGGATCGCGGCGGGGCAGAAGATCGGGATGACGGCGATCGAGTTCGCCGCGCGACGGCGGGTGCGGCTCAACGGGACGCTGACCGCGGCCGGCGGGTCGCTGGTCGTCGAGATCGAGCAGGCGTTCGGCAACTGCCCGCAGTACATCCAGCAGCGGCTCCTCGCGCCCGACGACGCCCGCCCGGGCAAGGCCGACGTACGGCGTGACACGACGCTCGCCCCGGAGGACGTCGAGCTGATCCGCCACGCGGACACGTTCTTCCTCGGGACGATCAACCCCGAGCGCGGCGCCGACACCTCACACCGCGGCGGCCCACCCGGCTTCGTCCGCGTCGACGACAGGGGCCTGTGGTGGCCGGACTACCAGGGCAACAACCTCTTCAACAGCTTCGGCAACCTGGAGGTCAACCCCGAGGCCGCGCTGCTCTTCTTCGACTTCCCCACCGGCCGCACCCTCCACCTCTCCGGCACCACCTCCATCGAATGGGGCCCCAAGGGCCGCCCCGGCGACGACGCCAACACCGGCCGCATCGCCCGCTTCACCCCGGCACACCTCGTCGCCGCCCAGCTCCTCCCCGCCCACGAGCTAGCCCACGCCCCCTACCCCCGCAACCCGCCCCTCAGCTAGGACGGCCCACCGTCACGGTGTGCGAGCGGGTGGTTCTTCTCGGCGATCGTTCGGTGTTCACCTCTCGCACATCTGGGGTGCTCGCGGGGTTGGGTGGGGGGCGGTCGGGGGCTCGCAGAATTGGCGCGGCCCTGACGGCGATCGGGGCCGGCCCATCCTTGTGAGGAGGATTCGTGATACGGAAGCGCATTGCGGTCGCGGTGGTGGCGGCCGCGGCTCTGATCGGTTCGGCGACGGCGGTGATCAGTACTGCCACCTCGCCGACCGCGCAAGCGGCGACGAGCGTGCCGGCGTTCGATCACATCGTGCTGGTGAAGTTCGAGAACCACGCGTACTCGCAGATCAACGGCAGCTCCAGCGCCCCCTACTTCAACAGCCTGGCCGCCCAGGGCGCGAAGTTCACCCAGGCGTACGGCGTCACCCACCCCAGCGAGCCCAACTACCTGGCGATCTTCTCCGGGTCGACCCAGGGCGTCACCGACGACAGCTGCCCGCACACCTACAGCGGCAACAACCTCGGCAAGCAGCTGATCGCCGCGGGCAAGACCTTCAAGGGCTACTCCGAGAGCATGCCCTCCGACGGGTACACCGGCTGCTCGAGCGGCCAGTACAGGCGCAAGCACAACGGCTGGGTCAACTTCACCAGCGTGCCCGCGGCCAGCAACGTCCGGTTCAGCACCTTCCCGAGCTCGGCGAACTACGCCAGCCTTCCCACCGTGTCGTACGTGACCCCGAACATGTGCAACGACATGCACGACTGCTCGGTCGGCACCGGTGACACCTGGCTGAAGAACAACCTGGACGCGTACGCGCAGTGGGCCAAGACGCACAACAGCCTGCTGATCGTCACGTTCGACGAGGACAACGGCGGTTCGTCGAACCACATCTTCACCACGTTCGTCGGCGCCCACACCCAGGTCGGCTCGTTCTCCAACCAGATCAACCACTACAACGTGCTGAGCACCATCGAGAGCGCGTACGGGCTCTCCCACCTCAACTCGGCGTCAGAGATCACCAACGTCTGGAACTGACCCCGATCCGCTCGCGGGCGTACGTCGTACGTCCGCGAGCGGACTCACTCCCCGGAGGTGGCCCATGTACCTGTCCACGATCGACCAGCCGCACGCCGGCAAACCGCTCCGCCGGCGGGCGATGCTGCTGGTGAGCGGCAACGTCTTCGCGCTCGGCGCGGTCAGCCTGGTCACCGACATCTCCTCGGAGATGGTGACCGCGGTGCTTCCGGTATACCTCGTGCTCGGCCTGCACCTGAGCCCTGCCCTGTACGGCGTGATCGACGGCACATACACCGGTGCGACCGCTGTGCTCCGGCTGGTCGGTGGGTACGTCGCCGACCGAGCTCGCCGCCGCAAGCTCATCGCAGGGCTCGGCTACGGACTGTCGGCCGCGGCTAAACTGGGATTGCTTGCCGCGGGCAACGCTGTCGGCGCACTCGGCGCGGTGATCGCGATCGACCGGACCGGCAAGGGTTTGCGGACGGCGCCACGCGACGCGCTGATCACCCTGTCGACGCCGCCGCAGCTGTACGGCCGGGCGTTCGGCGTCCACCGGATGATGGACACCATCGGGGCCTTCACCGGGCCGCTGGTCGCACTCGGCATCCTGGCCGCCACCGGCCAGGCGTACGACGCAGTGTTCGTGGCGAGCTTCTGCATCGCCGCCTTCGGAGTACTCGTGCTCGTGCTGTTCGTGCGGGACCACCGCGACGAACAGCCGGCCAAGGGAACGGTGACGCCCTCCGCGTTGCGCGGCCTGCTGCGGATGGCGCCCGTACGGCGGCTGGTGCTCGCTGCGGGACTGGCCGGGATGGTGACCATCGGCGACGGCTTCGTCTACCTGCTGCTGCAGCGGCGGGAGGAGCTGAGCATCGGCTGGTTCCCGTTGCTTGCCGTGGGCACCAATCTCTCCTACCTGGTGCTGGCCGCGCCGCTGGGTGTGCTGGCCGACAAGATCGGCCGGCTGAAGGTCGTGCTCGGCGGCTACACCGCGCTCCTTTTGGTATACCTCCTGCTGTTCGGACCGTTCGGCGGCTGGCCGCTGCTCGTGGTGGTGCTCGCGCTGTACGGCGTCTTCTACGCATCCACCGACGGTGTGTTGATCGCCCTGGCGGGACCGGCGCTGCCAACCGCCTTGCGCACAACGGGAATCGCGCTGATCCAGACCGGCCAAGCGTTGGCATACCTCCTCTCGTCGGTGCTGTTCGGACTGGCGTGGACCGTGTGGGGACCGGCGAGCGCGACCCGGATCGCTGCGGCCCTGGTCGCGGTGGCGATGCTCGTGGTGGCCCTGCTGCTCCGTGGTATACCAAACACGTCCACAGAGGAGCAGGCGTGACGCGGCGCGTGCTGGTCGCCGTACTCGGGGCGTTGCTGCTGACCGCGGTCGCCATCGGGTACGGCGCGGTCGCGGTGACACGTGAGCACACACCGGTGGCCGCCGCGGCCAATGGGCTGAGCCTCGCGGCCGGGCCGCGGATCCTGTTCCGCAGTACTGAGCCCGACAGCAAGGGTCACCTGGCGGTGGTGGCCAAGGACCATCCGGACGGGCCACGCTCGGTGTCAACACTGAGCTGCCTGCGGGTGTACGCCGCCGGAGGAACCGGCGTGTGTCTGCGCCAGGACGGCGCGCTCAGCACCTTCCAGGCCGCGATCCTCGACCAGAATCTCCAGGTGGAGAAGGCGATCCCGCTCGTCGGCGTCCCGAACCGTACGCGCGTCTCCGCGGACGGGCGCATGGTGGCCTGGACCGTGTTCGTCGCCGGCGACTCCTACAATCACGGACGGTTCTCCACCCGCGCCGGGCTGATCGACCTGAAGAGCGAGGAGACGCTCGACTCGCTCGAGTTCCTCTCCGTCACGCTCGACGGCCACCCCTACACCGCAGCCGACCTGAACTTCTGGGGCATCACGTTCGCCGCCGACGACAACCACTTCTACGCCACGATGTCCACCGCCGGGCACCGCTACCTCGTGGAAGGCGACGTCGCCGCCAAGACCGTACGCACGATCGCACAGAACGTGGAATGCCCGTCGCTGTCCCCCGACGGCAAGCGCATCGCCTTCAAATCAGCGATCGACGGCGACCCCACCAAGGGCTGGCACCTGTCGGTCCTCGACCTGGCATCCGGCGTCCGCACCCCGCTCGCCGAAACCCGCAGTGTCGACGACCAACCCTCCTGGCTGGACCCCAACACCATCGGCTACGCCATCCCCCGAGGCACCGACGACGCCGACATCTGGACAGTCCCCGCCGACGGCACCGGCACCTCACACCTCCTCATCCCCCACGCCGAGTCCCCCGCCGCCCTGCAGTAATTGGCTTGCTTGACGGATCGCGTGCGTTGGATGCTCGGCGCGGGTAGGGAGAGGAAGGCGACGTGGCCAGCAACGGGTCGTCGGAAGTTCGCACGGTGGCGGGCGTACTGCGCGGCAGCCGGGAGGCCGGCCTCGCAGTCTTTCGCGGGATTCGGTACGCCGAGCCGCCGGTCGGCGTACTCCGGTTCGCGGCACCGCAGCCGGTGCGCGGCTGGGACGGCGTACGCCCGGCGGTCGCGTTCGGACCACCGCCACCGCAGTCCGGCTTGCTCGGGACCTCCCAGGACATCGCCGGCGACGATTGGTTGACGCTGAACGTCTGGACGCCAGAGCTCGACCCGGCGGCAGGGCTCCCGGTGATGGTGTGGATCCCTGGCGGCGGTTATGTCACGGGGAACTCCAGCCTCCCGGAGTACAACGGCGGGCGCCTGGCCCGGAGCGGAGTCGTGGTCCTGACCATCAACTACCGCCTCGGGATCGAGGGCTTCGCCCAGCTCGAAGGAGCGCCCGCCAACCGCGGTCTGCTCGACCAGGTCGCGGCCTTGCAGTGGGTGCGCGACAACATCCGGGACTTCGGCGGCGACCCGGACCGGGTCACGGTCTTCGGGGAGTCGGCCGGCGGCGGATCGGTCGCCGCGCTGCTCGCCATGCCGCGCGCCGCCGGGCTCTTCCACCGAGCGATCGCACAGAGCGTGCCGGGCACGTTCTTCTCCCCCGAGTTGGCCGCTGACATCGCCTCCGCCTGCGCAGCCGAGCTGGGCCTGCGGCCGACAGTGTCCGACCTGTCAGCGGTGCCCCCGGACCGGCTGCACGCCGCGGGCGACGCGATCTCCGCCACAACGATCCAATGGCGGGAGCGCTGGGGTCAGATCACCCACCGGCCGATCCCCTTCGCACCGGTCGTCGACGGCGACGTCCTACCGGCAACCCCTTGGCAGGCACTGGCCGACGGCGCCGCCCGGGACATCGCACTGCTGGTCGGTCACACCCGCGACGAACACCGGCTGTTCAGCCTGATCGACGGCGTCCTCGGCCAGGTCACCCCCGAGCAGACCGAGACCGCTCTGCAGATGCTCGCCCCCGGCCCGGACGGCGTACGCCGCTACCGCGAGGCGTTCCCGTCCGCGTCCGACGAGGAACTGTACGAACTGGTCAACGAGGACTGGCTGTTCCGCATGCCGAGCCTCCACCTCGCCGACGCGCAGCTCACCGGCGGCGGTCAGGCCCACCTCTACGAACTGACCTGGCCCGCCCCCGGACTGGGCGGCGGCCTCGGCGCCTGCCACGGCCTCGACATACCTCTCGTCTTCGGCAACCTGACCAGCGGACAACCCGCAGTACTCATCGGCGACCCGCCTTCCCCGGACGCGGAAGACCTCTCCGCCCAGTTCCGCCGAGCCTGGACGGACTTCGCCACCCGCGGCACCCCAGGCTGGCCCCCGTACGACGCCACCCACCGCCTCACCCAACTCTTCGACGCCCCGCCAGCGGTCACCACCTACCCAGAGGAAACGTCCCGCCTCCTCTGGCAGCACCACACCTTCCTGCCTCTCCCCCTTACCGCACATCCGCGCGGCGTCTAGAGCAACGGCATCATTCAGCGCCGGAGGTCATCCTCACCTGGGGCTGAGCGCAGCCCCAGGGAAACCGCGAGCCGGGACAGTCGCACAGTGATCCAGGCTCGTCGCCACATCCCCAGACCGACCAGGACGACGGCAGCGCCGAAGCCCACGTACGTCGCCGCGTCCGGACTGATTCCGAGCAATCCCTGAGCCGGCCACGCCAGTCCGATCCCGGTAATGAAGGCGACTCCAATACTGAACCCGACAACGTAGCGCGAACGAGTGCCCGGCTCGGGCCAGAGATAACACACGACAAGCACAAGAACCAGCAAGCTGGTACCAGTGTTGATGGGCTCCCAGGCGCCCTCCTCATTCAGTGCTTGAACCCCAACCGCGATCACTGCGATCAGCAACGCAGCAGGATCAACTCTCATGCCTTCCATAACTCCCCCTGACGTAGTGACTTCGCCATCCCCACGTCCTTCATCTCCGATCAACCACACCGCGTTACGCAATGGACGTCGAGACTAGGTTGCCTTGGGCAAGTATGGGTCAAGCGATCGCTGGAACGGTCTTCCCGGGGTCCTTGTCTTGACAGTGTTCGGCGGGGCGAGGAGGGTCGGGGGAAGTGCGATGGGGGTGTCGCGATGAAGATTCGCAGTCTGTTGATGGTGGCCGTGCTCGGGGTGGGTTCGACGGCGTTCGTATCGGCCGCGGAGTCCGAGAGCGCGGCGTCACCGCCGTACCGGATCGCCTTCTCGCCGTGTCCGGGGTCGACGGTGGTGGAGTGCGGCACGCTGCGGGTGCCCGCGGACTGGTCGGATCCGAAGGGCGCGAAGATCACCGTGGCCGTGGCTCGCCGTCCGGCCGATGACCCCGCACACAAGATCGGCACGCTGTTCTACAACCCGGGCGGCCCGGGAGACCCCGCGACGGACAACGTCATCGCGGCCGACACCTTCTTCTCCGCCACGCTGCGGGCTCGCTTCGACATCGTCGGGGTCGATCCGCGAGGCGTCGGCGGGAGTACGCCGATCACCTGCGGTGTGCCGGCGTTGACCCCCGAATACCAGTTCTTCCCCCGCACGCAGCAAGAGTTCGACGCAATGGTCGCCCACAACCGCGCGGTCGCGAAGAGCTGCCTGCAGCAGACCGGACCGCTGTTCGCACACGCGGACACCGTCAGCGTTGCCCGCGACCACGAGGCAGTGCGCATCGCCCTCGGCGCCTCGAAGGTGAACTGGCTGGGGCTGTCCTACGGCACGCAGCTCGGAGCGCAGTACGCCCAGCTGTATCCCAACCGCACCCGAGCCATGGTCCTGGACGCGGCCCTCGACCACAGCGGCCCGGAGGTGCAACTGACCGCCGACGGGATCAAGACCGTCGAGGAGGCGTTCGACCGGTTCGCCGAATGGTGTGACACCGCCCCCGATTGCGTGCTCCGGGGCCAGGATGTCGGCGCCCTCTACGACAACCTCGTCAAGAGCGCCGACGCGAACCCGATCCCGGTCGAGGGAGCCCTGCGCCCTGTCACCGGTGACGACATCCGGATGAACACTCCGAACTGGCTCGCCGCGAAGACCCCCAACGTTCTGGCGGGCGAGCTGTCGTGGCCCGTGTTCTCCGAAGTTCTCCGGCGAGCCGTCGCCGGGGACGCCCAGTACTTCGCCTTCCCACCACCCGGGGGCCCGAACGACTTCCTCTTCTCCCGGATCGCGAACCACTGCGGTGACTACGAGGCCGACATCCACACCTTCGCCGAGATGCAGCAGCGGATCGAGATGGGTCGGCAGCTGGCACCGCACCTCCAGGGTGGTTCGGAGTTCTGGCAGGGCGGACTATGCATCGGCTATCCCTTCAAGGTCGCCAACCCGCAGCGCAGCCTGAATGTGAAGGGCGTGCCCACCCTGATCGTCCATGCCACGCACGACCCGTCCGTCTCGTACCAGTGGGCCTTCGGCCTGGCCGCCCAGATCCGCGGCAGCAGCGTGCTGTCCCGCATCGGTGACGGGCACACGTCGTACTACACCTCGGACTGCGCCCGGAACGCGACGGACCAGTTCCTCCTCACCAAACAGTCGACCGCGGCGCCGGTCTGCACCACCTAGCGGCCTAAGCCGCGACGGCGTTCCTGATCAGGGGGCGGGGTGACTGCAGGCCGACGATCGTGTCCAGGTTGGTCGTACGCCGGGCCGCTGCCAGTCGTACGCCGTCGAGGCTCAGCGTCGCCCTCATCACGCACTCGCCGCCGCTCAGCGTCGCCAGCCTGCCGGCCCGGACGACCGCTTCCAGACCGTCCACCTCGACGGCGATCTCGAGGACGAACCTGAAGCAGTGGACCAGCGTGCCGTTCACCGCCAGGTCGACGTGCGGTGAGTACGTGGACTGGATGCTGTGCGACGGCAGCCGGACGATCTCCTCGCTCTCGTCGCCGGTGAGCGTACGGCGGGCAGCCTCGGCCAGCTTCGCGTCCTTCTGCCAGGCGGCGATCAGGACATCGCCGAGATCCAGGTCCAGCAGACCGTCCATCGCGGTGGCGACCTGGCGGTCGACCATGACGGACGCCGAGCCGGACAGCCGGCGGACCGACCGCAGCGCGGTCCGGGTGGAGTCGTGCTCGCTGATCGCCTGTCCCAGCGCCTCCGCACGCTGGGACCCGGCGCCGAACAGGAGCACGTTCGCGGTCAATCGAGCTTCGGTCATCAGTCAGTCCCCCTGAGAATGTGGATGCCTGCGTCGGCGTGCGTCTCGATCCGCACGACCGGTACGGGTGGCGGCGGTTCGGATTCCGTGATCGCCGCATCGACCGGTGGAGCCGGTGGCACGACGACCTTGAGCTTGTTGCGGACCCAGCGCTTGTCCAGCCAGCGCCGCAGGACGAGGTACGTGACGGCGCAGAACGCCAGTACGACGAGTGCCAGCAAACCCCCACGCAACCAGGGGAACGGCTCGGCCGAGCTGGCGTCAGCGGTCGGACCGCTGACCGGATCGGGAACCGGGGCCACCGGAGTGGCGACGACCGCCGGCTCGACGGTGATGCGTACGGCGTGGCCGATACCGACCATCGAACCGGTCGCCGGGGACTGCCCGACGATGACATCTCCGTCACCGGCCGTCACCCGCAGCACCAGCCCGACGGCGGCCGCCTTGGCCTCGGCGTCGGCGACCTTCATCCCGACCACCCTGGGAACGCGCACCAACTGCGGCGCAGCCGTCTCGGAAGGAGTGACGGAGGGCGAAACGACCTCTGACGGGCTGGTCGACGGCGACACGACCGTCGACGGGGTGACCGACGGCGGGGCGACCGGCGCCTCGGCGCGCCTCACCTCGAACACGTCGTCGTCCGTCAGCTTCGCGTTGGTCACACACCGGGACACGATCGAGTACTTCTGCGCCGTCGCCTCTTCAGGCACGGCGAACGTCACCTCGACCGATCCACTGGCGGAGACCACGGCCGACCCGACCGCCTCCTCGAAGCCCTCGAAGAAGATCTGGACCCGGCCGCCGCCGGCCTGCGAACCACTCGCGCCGACCGCCCGGCATTCGGCGTACCCCCGGAGAGTGGCGGTGACCTGCGTCCCCGGCGGGCCCTCGGACCGATCGAGCCGGAGCGTGTCCGCATCGTCACTCACCGCACGAGCCGTCCCGGTAGCGGTCAGCGCGAAGGCGAGCACCAGAGCACTCGCCAGGGCACCGACGCGCCAGCGGGCCCCCGCGGCCGCACGCGCACCGTCCATGTCCGTACCTTCTTCAAGCCCGCAACCGTTCTGCGGAACGGTTCCACCCGAGGTGCGGACTCACTGGTACGGAGCGACGGCCCGCCCGCTTGATACGCCTGAATTCATCCGGGCAGGCCGACGTACTTCGTTGCGAGGAACTCGTTGATTCCTTCCGGGCCTCCCTCGCGCCCGAAGCCGGAGTGCTTGACCCCGCCGAACGGGGCCGCGGCGTTCGAGATCACGCCCCGGTTCAGGCCGACCATGCCGGTGTCCAGTTCCTCGGCCAGGCGGAGGGCGGTGGTGAGGTCGCGGGTGTAGGCGTAGGCGACCAGTCCGTACTCCGTGTCGTTGGCGAGGCGGATCGCCTCGTCGGTGGTGGCGAAGCGGGTGATGGGTGCCACGGGGCCGAAGATCTCCTCGCGCAGGCACGCCGCGTCCGGTGCCACGCCGGTGAGCACGGTCGGTCGGTAGAACCAGCCGGGTGGGCTGGTCGGTCCGCCGCCGGTGAGGACCTTCGCACCGCCGTCGACGGCGTCCTGGACGAGTTCGCTGACCTTGTCCCGGGCGGGTTCGTCGATGAGCGGCCCGACCTGGACGCCCGGCTCGGTGCCGCGCCCGACCCGGAGCGACCCCATCCGGTCGGCGAGCCGGCCGGCGAAGTCATCGGCGACGGACTCGTGGACGAGGAACCGGTTGGCGGCCGTACACGCCTCGCCCATGTTGCGCATCTTCGCCACCATCGCTCCCTCGACCGCGGCGTCGAGGTCGGCGTCGGCGAGCACCAGGAACGGCGCGTTGCCGCCGAGCTCCATCGAGACGCGCAGCAGTTGGGTGGCCGACTGCTCGACGAGCCGGCGGCCGACGGCGGTGGATCCGGTGAACGTGAGCTTGCGGAGCCGGGGATCGCGGATGAGCGGTTCCATCACCTCGCCGCTGCGGGACGCGGTGACCACGTTCAGTACGCCGTCCGGGAGCCCCGCCTCCCGCATCAACGCGGCGAACGCGTACATCGACAACGGAGTCTGCGCGGCCGGTTTGACGACCATCGTGCAGCCGGCGGCGACCGCGGGACCGACCTTGCGCGTGCCCATGGCCAGCGGGAAGTTCCACGGTGTGATCATCAGGCTCGGCCCGACCGGCTCCTTCATGGTCAGAAGCCGGCTGTTCCCATCCGGTGCCACCGACCAGCGGCCGGCGATACGGACGGCCTCCTCGCTGTACCAGCGCAGGAACTCGGCGGCGTACGCGACCTCAGCCCGGGCGTCGGCCAGCGGTTTGCCCATCTCCAGCGTCATCAACAGGGCAAGGGAATCCGCCCGGGCCGTCATCAACTCGAAGGCCCGCCGCAGGATCTCGCCGCGCTCCCGCGGAGCGGTCCGCGCCCAGTCGGCCCGAGCTGCGACCGCCGCATCGAGCGCGGCCAACGCATCGGAGGCGTCCGCATCCGCGACTTCCGCGAGTACGTCGCCGGTCGCCGGATCGTGGACCTCCAGCGTGCCGCGTGAACCGGGTACGACGTCACCGCCGATCCACAGCCCGGTCGGTACGGCGGAGACCACGGTCCGTTCGTGCGTGCTGGTCATGCAACCTCCTGGATGCCGGGGTTCTCGAGCCGGGCCTTGACCGACGTGAGGTAGCGCGCGGCATCGGCGCCATCAACCAGCCGGTGGTCGTAGGTGAGGGACAGGTAGGCCATCGACCGGATCCCGATCAGCTCGTCGCCGTTCCCGTTGGACAGCACGACGGGACGGCGTACGACGGCGCCGAGGCCGAGGATGGCCGATTGCGGCGCGTTGAGGATCGGGGTGTCGAACAGCGCGCCACGGCTGCCGGTGTTGGTGATCGTGAACGACCCACCGGCGAAGTCGTCGGGCGTCGCCGTACCGTTCCGGGCGCGGGCCGCGAGGTCGGCGATCCGGCGGGCGAGCGCGCCGACGGTCAGGTCGCCGGCGTCCCGGATCACCGGAACCACCAGCCCCTCGTCGGTGTCCACCGCGATCCCGAGCCCGACGGAGGCCGGATAGGTGATCGTTCCAGCGGCGAGGTCCAACTCGGCGTTGATCACCGGATGCTCGCCGAGCATTCGTACGGCGGCCTCGGCGACGAACGGCAGCACGGACAACGCACCGCGGACCGCGACCACGTGAGTGAGGTCGACCTCCACGACCGTGGTGAGCTGCGCCGACTCCTGCAACGACCGATGCATCCGCTCGGCGATCACCCTGCGCCGCCGCGACAGCCGCTCGACCCTCCCCGGCGTCGTGGCGAAAGTCGAGGCCTGCTCCCCGGCGAGGGTTGTAGCCGCAGCCTGCTCCCCGGCGAGCGGTGTGGCCGCGGCGTGCTCGCGCGCGAGGCGGCGGGCCCGGGGGCTGACGCGATGCCGGGGTGCCATCACGCTCACGTCTGCATCGCCTTCTCGATCTCGGTGGCGATCCGGTCGACCGACGGGATGACGAGGTCCTCCAGCGAGTCGGCCGACGGCAGCGGCACGTGCGGGCTGGTGATCCGGACGACCGGCCCGTCGAGATCCCAGAAGCCCTCGTCGCTGACGATCGACGCGATCTCGGCACCCCAGCCGAGCGCGCGCGGGTTCTCCTCGACGGTGAACAACCGCCCGGTCCGCCCGACCGACTCCAGGATCGTCCGGGCGTCGAGCGGGATCAGCGACCGGACGTCGATGACCTCGCAGCTGATCCCGCGTTCCGCGAGTCGGTCCGCGGCCTCGAGCGCCCTGGGCACCATCAGCCCGAGCGCGGCGATGGTCGCGTCGGTCCCGGCCCGCCGTACCTTGGCCGCGCCGAGGACGTCCTCGATGATCCCGTCGGGCACCTCGCCCTTGCTGGCGTAGAGACCCTTGTGCTCGAAGAACAGCACCGGATCGTCACTGCGTACGGCGGCCGCCATCAGCCCGACCACGTCCTCCGGGCACGACGGGGTGACCACCTTGATCCCGGGCACCGCCATCGCCCAGTTCTCGATCGACTGCGAGTGCTGCGCGCCGAACCGGAGCGCTCCCCCGTTGCCGCTCTTCACCACCAACGGGATGGTGACCTGCCCGTTGGTCATGTAGCGGGTCTTCGCCATCTGGTTCACCACCAGGTCCCAGCAGACCGCGAAGAAGTCGGAGAACATGATCTCCGCGATCGGGCGCAGCCCGGTCATCGCGGCACCCATCGCCGCGCCGAGGATGGCCTGCTCGGAGATCGGGGTGTCGATCACCCGGCGCGGGCCGAACTGGTCGAGCAGCCCGGCGGTGGTCTTGAAGACGCCGCCGGAGCCGGCCACGTCCTCGCCGACGAGGACCACGCGCTCGTCGCGCCGCATCTCCTGGGCGATGCCGCGGGCGACCGCCTCCCGATAGGTCAGTTGCGCCACGAGTGTCCTCCGTCTGCCCATACGTCGGTGTATGCCGATGCCGGGTCCGGCACCGGCCCGTTCTTGGCCGCCTCGGTCGCCGCGTTCACGGCCTCGCCGACCTGCCGGTCGATCTCGTCCAGCTCCGCGGCGGCGAACCCGAGCCGGCCGAGGCGGCCGCGGTAGACCTTGAGCGGGTCGTGATCCAGCCACGCCTCGAGTTCCCCGGACGGCTTGTACTTGCCCGGATCGGCCCGCGAATGACCGCCGTGCCGGTAGGTCAGCGCCTCGACGAGCACCGGCCCCTGCCCGGAGCGGGCGTGCGCGAACGCCTCGCCGGCCACGAGGTAGCACGCGTCCGCGTCATTGCCGTCGACAACGATCGGCTCGAGCCCGTACGCGCCGGCCCGGTCCGCCGCCGGACGCCGTACGGCGGTGATGTCGGAGATCGCCGTGTACTCCATGTACTGGTTGTTCTCGCACACGAAGACGACCGGCAGCTTGAAGACCGCCGCGTAGTTCAGCGCCTCGTGGAACGCACCGATGTTGGTGGTGCCGTCACCGAAGAAGCAGACCGCGACCTGGCCGCTGTCCCGGTACTGCGCGGACCACGCGGCGCCGTTCGCGATGGTCAGGTGCGCACCGATGATCGCGTACGAACCCATCACCCCGTGCTCGACGCTGGTGAGGTGCATCGATCCACCCTTGCCGCCGAGCAGTCCGTTGGAGCGGCCGAGGAGTTCGGCGAGGACGCCTTCCATCGGGACGCCGCGGGCGAGCGTGTGCGCGTGGCCGCGGTACGTCGCGAACGTGTAGTCGTCGGCGCGCATCGCCGTACCGAATCCGGTCGCGACCGCCTCCATCCCGAGGGACAGGTGGGTGGTGCCCTTGACCAGGTTCTGCATGAACAGGTCGTACGCACGCTTCTCGAACTGGCGCATCTCCTGCAGCCGCCGGTACATCAGCAGCCGGGTGTCCCGGTCGATCGCGGCGTCGTCGTACCCGGTGTGGGTGCCGGCCGGCAGCACGATGTCGTGCTCGCCGTACGCGTGCCGTTCGAGTGGCAGCGTCATACCAGTTCTCCGTTGAAGACGGCCGTGTTCAGGTGCGACTGCGACTCACGGCGGGTCGGCAGCATCCCGCCGGTGGTGTAGTACCGCTTGCCGGCGACCAGCAGGTCCTCGGCGGGGAACTTCGTGATCACCTCGCAGCCGTCGGCGGTGACGACGAGCTCCTCCTCGATCCGGGCCGCGGACCAGCCGTCCTTGGCCGGCCAGTAGGTCTCGAGGGCGAAGACCATGCCCTCCTCGAGGACCTCGGGGTGGTCGAGGGAGACGAGCCGGCTGAAGATCGGCTTCTCCCAGATCGACAGCCCGACGCCGTGCCCGTACTGCAGCGCGAACGCGGCCTCCTCGTCGGCGAAGCCGAACTCCTGCGCGGTCGGCCAGACCGAGACGATGTCGGCGGTGGTCGAACCGGGCTTCACCAAGGCGATCGCCTGGTCCATGTACTCGCGGCAGATCTTGTAGGCGTCGTGCTGAGCCGGGGACGCGCTGCCGACCGCGAAGGTCCGGTAGTAGCACGTCCGGTAGCCCAGGTAACTGTGCAGGATGTCGAAGAACGCCGGGTCGCCCGGCCGGATGATCCGGTCGGAGTACACGTGCGGGTGCGGCGCGCACCGCTCGCCGCTGATCGCGTTCACGCCCTCGACGAACTCCGACCCCATGTCGTAGAGCGCCTTGCTGACCAGGCCGACCGTCTCGTTCTCCCGGACCCCGGGCCGGAGGAACTCGTAGAGCTGGTCGTACGCGGCGTCGACCATCGAAGCGGCCTGGGCGAGCAGCCCGATCTCGTCCGGCGTCTTGATCCGCCGGGCCTCGAGGAAGACCTGCTGGCCGTCGACGACCTGGATGCCGGCCTGCTGCAGCGCCGCGAGGATGGGCAGCTCGATCACGTCGACGCCGAGCGGTTCACCGAGCAACCCGTGCTGCTCGAGCTCGACCTTGATCTTGCGGGCGACCTCCTCGGCGATACCGGCACCAGGGTGGAAGGCGCCGCGCAGCGTGGAGATCCCCGCGCGGGCTCCGCCCTGCGGCCTGGTCGCCCCGTGATGCGGTCCGTGGACCGCGTCGGCCGACTCAGGCCCGGCGTGGTCGAGCCAGGGGTTGTAGAGCTGGTGGTGCTTCGCCGCCGACCCGAAGTCCCAGATGACCGGCTCGGCGTCCCGCACGAGGAGCGCGAACCGGATCAGCTTGTCGTTCGCCCAGGTACCGATGTGGGTCGCGGTCATGTAGCGGATATTGGGGAAGTCGAACGCGAGGATCGCGCCGAGCGAGGAGCGGTTCAGCTCGTCCTGGAGCTTGGCCAGCCGCTCGGTGCGCAGCCGGTCGAGGTCGATCCGCTGCTCCCAGTCGACGCCGTTCGTTCCATAGGTGTGGATACCCACGTCAGTTCCTTTCTGTTCGGCCGGGCGGATCGGCCGTGGCCGCGAACCAGGCCGTCAGCGCGGCCATGTCCCGGTCACCGAGTCCGTCGTCCAGCGCATGCCGGTGCAGTTCCAGGGCCCGCCGTACGACGGACTCCCGCAGGCCGGCGTCATCGGCGGCGCGGGCTGCGAGTCCGAGGTCCTTGGTGGCGGTGCGGAGGTCGAAGGCGACCGCCGTCCCCTCGGGGTCGCTGAAGGCTGGTCTCTTGTAGTCGAGGAAGCGATTCCAGAGCACGCCGGCCGCGAGGACGTCGAAGAGCGCGGCGGTCGGGACTCCGGCGGCGCGAGCGGTGACAAGGCACTCGGCCAGGGCTGTGCTGAACGTGTGCAGCAGTGCGTTGATCGACACCTTGGCGGCAGCGCCGGCACCGGTCGGTCCGACGTGCACGACCGTGCCGAGGGCATCGAGCACCGGGCGGACCCGCTCGATCGTGGCAGCGTCCCCGCCGGCCATCAGTCCGAGCTTGCCTTCGCGGGCGACGACCGTACTGCCGCTGACCGGGCAGTCGACGAAGCCGACGCCCGCGGCCGCGCACAGCTCAGCGGCCTCTCGGGCAGCACGCACGCCGGTGGTCGAGCAGTCCACCACCATCAGGCCCGCGTGGGCACCGGGCAGCAGGTCCGCCAGCGTCCGGAGTACGGCGTCGCCGTCGGTGAGCATGGTGATCACGACGTCCGCGTCCTTGACGGCGAGCGCGGGAGTGTCGGCCACCTCGGCGCCGGTCTGCTCGGCGACTGCCAGGGCGCGCGCCGCGGTCCGGTTCCAGACGGTCACCGCGAATCCCTGCCGGGTCAGGGCAGCGACCATCTCGGCGCCCATCCGGCCGATGCCGCAGAATCCGATCCGCAGTGTCATGACATCCCCTGCGGATCGACAACGAACTTGCCTCGGGCAACGCCGGCGACCATCGGTGTGAAGGCCTCCTCGAGCACCCGGTCCAGAGGTACGACGCGTTCGACCAGCAACGACGCCAGGTCACGCTCGGCCAGCAACGCCAGCGCGGCCGGCAGATTCCGGTCGCACACATGGGCCACGGTGGTCATCACGTCGATCTCACGGAGGATGAGATCGGTGGCGACGAACGAGACCTGGCCCTTGGGCAGGCCGACCAGCAGAACCGTCCCGCCGCGCCGGGTGAGCCGCTGCACGCGCGTCAGCCCGTCGGGGACGCCGCTGGCCTCCACGGTGACGTCGGCCAACGCGGAACCGGTCAGCTCGCGGACGACGTCGAGCGGGTCCGTCGACGACGAGTCGACCGTCACCTCGGCGCCGAGCTTCGCGGCGGTCCCGAGCCTGCCCGCATCGATGTCCACGGCAACGATCACTCCGGCACCGGCAGCCTTCAGACCGGCGATGACGAAGGATCCGATCGCGCCGGCGCCGTGCACGACCACCACGTCGCCGGGGCGGACCCGGCTGCGATCGACGGCATGCAGCCCGACCGCCAGCGGCTGGGCGAGCGCGGCGTTGTCGTCGGCAACATGTGGCGCGATCGGGTGCAGCATCGTCTCGGGGACGGTGACCCGCTCGGTGAGTCCACCGTCGGCGGACAGGCCGTACGTCCAGTAGGACTGACAGAGGTTGGTCTGGCCGCGCTCGCACCACGAGCACTGCCCGCACCAGACACCGGCTCCCGCCGCGACCCGGTCCCCGACGGCGAAGCGCTCGCCCGCACTCTCGACAACCCCGATGAACTCGTGCCCGAGCACCACCGGCCCGAACACCCCGGAGTTGGGATGCCTGGTCTTCAGCGGAGTCATCATCGGGCCGGCCGTGTACTCACTGACATCGGTGCCGCACAGCCCGACCCGGGTGACGCGCAGCCGCACCTCACCCCGGCCGGGGGCCGGTGGTTCGGGACGTTCCTCGATGCGGACGTCCCCGGCGGCGTGCAGGACCACGGCTCTCACGCGGCACCGCCGTTCTCGATGTGCACCTTGACGTTGTCCGCGGTCCGGCGGGCCGCGGCGTACGCCTCGGGTGCGCGGTCGAGCGGATAGCTGCTGGTGATCATCGGAGTGAGGTCGAGACCCGTCCGGGCCAGGAAGCGCAGGGTCTCCGGCCAGACGCCGGGCGACCCGATCGTGCCCCGGATCTGCAACTGCTTGGACTGGATCAGCCCGAGCTTCGCTGTGGCGCTGCGACCGACGTCGATACCGATGTTGACCAGCCGGCCGTTGAATCCGGCGACCTCCAGGGTCGCGGCCATCGCGGCCGGCTGGCCGGACGCCTCCATGACGACATCGGCGCCCCGGCCCGCGGTCAGCTCCTGCACCTGATCGACGAAGTCGTCCGACGTCGGGTCGAGCACCTCCTCAGCGCCGAGCCGGCGAGCCAGGTCGCCGCGGGTCTTGTCGGGCTCGGCCGCGACAACCCGGGCGCCCAGGGTGGCGGCGACCGCCACGCAGCTCAGCCCGATCGGGCCCGCGCCGAAGACCAGGACGGTGTCGCTCGCGTTGACGTTGCCCGCCCGCATCGCCGCGAAGTACGCGCAACTGAAGGGCTCCACGAGCGCCGCCTGGCTGTCGGTCAGCTCGTCCGGCACCTTGTGCAACCACTCCGGACGGACGACGAAGTACTCGGCGGCGGCCCCGGAGATCGAGAAGCCGAAGTGCTCCTGGCCGATCACGCACTCGCCCAGCACCCGGTCGCCCGGCTTGAACCCGGTCACCTCCCAGCCGATGTCCGCGACCACTCCGGACCACTCGTGCCCGGGGACGATCGGGTACCCGAACGGGATGATGTAGCGCCCCTCGAGCAGCTCGAAGTCGGAGTGGCAGATCCCCACCGACCGCAGCGCGACCAGGATCTCGCCGGCGCCGATGGACGGTACGTCGACCTCGGCCAGCGCCAGCGTGCCGACGCCCTGGAACTGGACTGCCTTCATGCCTGGCCCACCTCCGCCGGAATGACGCGTTCGGCCCGCAGCCGGTCGAACAGGTCGAGGAACGACCGGCCGCTGTCCTGGGTCCGGGTGAAGCCCGCTTCCCGGCTCTTGCTCATCGCGGCATGGGTCTCGACCGTCCGGCCGAGATCGCTGTCGGTGTGCCACCAGGACACGAGACGGTCGATGTCGGGCTCGACGAGTCCGTCCCGGTCGGCGATCCGTCGCCAGGTCGCCGCGGCGTCCCCCATCCGGTCGTCGAGTGGCGTCGGGTGTCCCGGGTACGGCGCCGGTTCGACACCGAGACCGGCTGCGACGATCTCCCACATCTGCCGCCAGTGGAAGGTGTCGCCGTTGGTGACGTTGAACGCCTCGTTGGCCGCCGCGGGGGTGGTCGCGGCCCACACCAGGTGTTCGGCCAGCAGCCGGGCATCGGTGATGTCCGTGGTGCCGTCGTACTGCTCGGGTGACCCCGGGAACGCGAACGGGATCCCGGTCTCGCGGGCGAGCGTGCCGTAGACGGCCAGGGTCACGCCCATGTTCATCGCGTTGCCGAGGGTGTAGCCGATGACGGTGTGCGGGCGGTGCACGGTCCAGCTGAAGCCGAACCGCTCGGCCGCCTCCCAGAGGATGTCTTCCTGGGTGTAGTAGAAGTTCTCGTGCGCCAGCCGCGGCTGGCTCTCGTGGAACGGCGGCTTGGCCGGGTTCTGAGCATAGGCCTCGAACGGGCCGAGGTAGTGCTTGAGCCCGGTCACCAGGCAGACGTGCTCGAGCGTGCCGGTCCGGCCGGCGGTCTCGAGGACGTTGCGCAGCATCGCCCCGTTGACCTCGATGTTGCGAGCCTCGGTCTCCTGTCGCGACCACGTGCAGTAGAAGAGATGCGTGGCCCGCACCTCGTGGGCTACCGCAGCGATCGAGACCGGGTCGGAGATGTCCGCGCTGACGTTGCGCACTCCGTCGGTGTCCATGCCCTGCTTGCGGGACACCCCGGTGACGTCCCAGCCGGACCGGGCCAGCTGCTCCGCGGCGTTGCGGCCGGTGAGCCCGGTGGCACCGACGACCAGCGCCCGGCGCTCACTCATGGTTGCCCTGGAACAGCTCGAGCGTCACGCCGTTGGGGTCCTTGAAGTAGACGAAGGCACAACCCTCGAGCGGCCCGTCGTCGATGTGCAGCGGCGGCGCCAGGAATTCCACGCCCTTGGCCCGCAGGTCGTCGTACGCCGCCTGCAGATCGGGCACGTCGATGCAGACATGGGCGCTGCCCACGTCGGCGTTGGAGCGGTCGAAGGTGTCCTCCCGCTCGTTGTCGTAGTGCAGCAGCTCGACCACGCAGCTGCCGAAGCGCAGGAACGCGAACCGCAGCTTCGCGTCCGGTACGCCGACCGCCGCGGACAGCTCCGGACCGGAGCCGTGGGCAACGAACTCGGGTTGCAGCCCGAACATCCGCTCGTACCAGGCCAGGGAGGCCTCGAGGTCGCGGACCGTGATGCCGACGTGGTGCATGTCGCCGAACGAACTCATCGTCGTCTCCTTCGTCAAGGTCAGGAAGCCGAGCGGACCAGGACCTTGAGCTGGTCGCCCTGCGGATCGATCAACGGGTCGAAGCCCTTGGTCACGACGTCGGCCAGCCCGATCTCGGCGGTGACCACCCGGCCGACCGGGTAGGTGCCGGAGGCAACCATGCGGATGATCCGCGGCCAGTCGGTCATCCACCAGCACCAGCTGCCGTACAGGGTGAGGTCCTTGGCCGACAGGGCCATCGCGTCGAGGGTGGCGGGCTTGGTGTGCAACCCGGTCTGGACGATCGCCGCGCGTTTGCGGGTCTGCTCCACACACGAGGTCAGGCCGGGAGTGCTGCCGGAGCACTCGATCGCGAGATCGACGCCGTCGCCGTCGGTGAGCTGCCCGACCACCTCGTCGAGCTCCCCGGTGGCCGGATCCACCACCGGGCCGATGTCGAGCGAGGCGGCCAGCGCGTAGCGGTTCTTGTTCGGCTCGGAGATGATCACGGTCGAGGCCCCGACCGCACTGGCGTACAGGGCGGACAGGATGCCGATCGGTCCCGCGCCGGTGACCAGGACGATGTCGCCGCCGGTCACCCCGGCGCGCTCGACGCCGTACGCCGCGACCGCCGCGGGCTCGACGACCGCTCCCTCGAGATCGGAGACCTCGTCGGGGAGCTTGGCGACCTGGTACTCCTTCACCACGGCGTACTCGGCGAGGCCACCGGTCTCCGCGCTGAGGCCGGTGCAGGCGAACTGCACGCACAGGTGGCCCTGACCGCGCCGGCAGTAGCGGCACCGACCGCAGACGATCGCCGGCATGATCGAGACCCGGTCCCCGACGCTCACCCCGCGGACCGCGGCACCCACCGCGGCCACCCGGGCGGAGAACTCGTGCCCGAGGGTCTGCGGCAGAGTCACGCCGGTCAGCGGGTGCGGAGTCGTCGGGGTGACGATCGGTCCGACGGCGTACTCGTGCAGGTCCGTCCCGCAGATACCGCAGTACAGGACCTCGACCAGTACGTCGTCGGGCTCCCGCACCTCGGGCTGGGCGACATCCTCCACCCGGATGTCCTGTTTCCCGTAGTAACGCGCTGCTCGCACGGCAGTGTCCTTTCGTAGTCGACGAGGAAGTTCCCCCGTGCGGTCAGTGTGCGACGCCCTCGGCCTTGCGGCCGCTACCCCGGACCTGGCTGTAGACAAGGGCCGCGATCACGATCAGGGCGCCCTGGAAGAGGTACTGCCAGGTCTGGGTGAGGCCGAGGAACGTGGTCGCGTTGAGGAGTTGCACGATCAGGCCGGCGCCCAGCAGCGTGCCGACGAAGGTGCCACGACCGCCGAGCAGGCTGGTTCCGCCGAGCACGACGGCGGTGATGCTGGTGAGCGTGTAGCCGACGCCCTGGGCCGGATCGCCGATCCCGAGCTGGGCGAGCAGGACGAGGGCCCCCAGGAAGGTGAAGAGCGACACGACGACGTACCCGGTGACGACCGTCCGGGTGGTCCGTACGCCGAGCCGCCGGGCGGACTCCTCGTCCGAGCCCACCGCCCGGATGTTCAGGCCCCAGCGGCGGGTGCGGAGCAGGAACTCCATCGCGAAGGTGACGAGGACCAGGACGACGAAGGCCAGCGGGACCGGGCCGATCGTCGTCGTGATCAGGTCGGTCGCCGTCCGGCTGATCAGACCGCCGGGCTTGTCCCGCAACAGGAAACTGAAGCCCTGCAGGGCGATGTACGTCGCCAGTGTCGCGGCGACCGGGGTGAACCTGCCGAATCTGATCAGCGAACCGTTGACCACACCCGCGAGTGCGGCCAGCGCGGCCATCAGGGCCAGTCCGAGGACCACCGCCGTACCGGAATGCCCCTCGGTGAGGAAGAAGGAGCCGACCACGACGAGGAATCCCGCGAGTGGGCCGACGGACAAGTCGATGCCCGCGGTCATCAGGGCGACCGTCTGGCCGAGCGCGATGAACCCGAGCGCGCTGACCAGCAACATGACCGAGGTGACGTTGAACGGCAGCAGGTAGCGATCGTTGCGGGAGTAGATGTACGCGCCGAGGCAGAGCATCACCGCGGCCAGGATCAGGACGGGGGCGTAGTCGCCCTCGAGCTTGCGGCGCCAGCGTGGACTGAGTCTGCGGCCGGCCCGTTCGCTCTCGGTGCGAGTGTGGGTGGTCGACTCGACCGCGGCACGGATCATCCGCTCCTCGGTCACCTCGGCGCCGGCCAGCGACGCCACGACGTGACCGCGAGAGACCACGATGACCCGGTCGCAGAGTCCTTCGAGCTCCTTGGCGTCCGACGACGCGACGACGACCGGGACCCCGCTGCTGGAGACCTCCCGCAGGATGCGGTAGATCTCGGCGCGGGCGCCGACGTCCACGCCCTGGGTCGGCTCGTCGGCGAGCAGGATCGCCGGCTTCGACAGCAGCGACCGGGCCAGCACGACCTTCTGCTGGTTGCCGCCCGAGAGACTGGTCACCGGAGACTCCAGACTCGCGGTCTTCACCGCCAGTCCGGCCACCTCGGCACCGACCAGCTCGACCTCGCGCCGGCGGTTGACGAACCGGCCGGGTCCGAGCCGGTCGAGGGCGCTCAGCGCGGTGTTCTCGCGCACCGACAGCGACATCATCAGTCCCTCGTGATGCCGGTCGGCCGGCAGGTACGCCGAGGAGCGCAGCAGCTGCCGGTGGCTGAGCCGCGCTCCGTCGATGATCACCTCGCCACCGTGTGCGTCGAGACCGGCGAGGGCCCGGAGCAGGTCGCTCTGGCCGTTGCCGACGACACCGGCGACACCGATGATCTCGCCGCGCCGCGCGGTGAACGAGACGCCGGAGAACCGGTCGCCCGACAACCCTTCGACGGTCAGCACCGGCTCCTCGTCGTCGGCACCGAGCTGCTTGGCGGGGAAGGTGTACTCCAGTTGCCGGCCGACGATCATGGCCAGCAACTCCTCGTCGGTGACCTCGCCGACCACGGCGGTCCCGCGGTGATGACCGTCGCGGAGAACGGTCACCCGGTCGGCGAGCTCACGGACCTCGGCGAGGCGGTGCGTGATGTAGACGACGGCGGTGTCCTCCGCGGCGGCCGAGCGGATCAGGTCGAACAGCAGCCCGACCGATTCCTGGCCGAGTGGTGCCGTCGGCTCGTCGAGGATGAGCAACCGCGGCTTCATCGCCATCGCCTTCGCCAGCTCGAGCAGATGCTTCTGCGCGATGCTCAGATGACCGACGCGATCCTCCAGGTGCGCGGTGCACCCGACCCGTTCCAGCAGTGCTCGCATCGCGGCGCGCCGGTCGGAGCCGTCGAGGAAGCGCGCGGGCACCGCGACCGCGATGTTCTCCGCGACGGTGAGGTCGGGCAGGACCGCGGGGTGCTGGTGCACGATCGCGATCCCCAGCTCGGTCGCCCGGCCGGGCGTGAGCTCGTCGACGACCTCGCCGAGGACCGCGATGGTGCCCCGGTCGGGTGCGACGGTGCCGGCGGCGACGCCCATCAGGGTGGACTTGCCGGCACCGTTCTCACCGAGCAGTGCGTGAACCTCGCCGGGGCGGACCTCGAGCGACACCTCGGTCAGCGCGGCGACCGCGGCGTACGACTTGGAGATGCCGCGCAGCGCCAGGGTGGGCTGCGTCGTCTTGTCGCCGGCGCCCGTCGTCCGGGCAGCTCCTGTCTCCTGCGTCAAGTTGATCACCACAGCGTCCTTCGGGTCAGGGGGTCGGGTCACTTGAGGAGCTTGGCCTGGTCCTCACCGGACATCTCGGCGGACAGATAGACGTCGTCGGGCAGGTCGGACTTGCACTGCACCGGCTTGTCCTTGGACGTCGAGTCCTCGAACACCACCGACGGGAACGTCGCGGACGCGGGCACCTGACCACCGGTGGCGCGGGCGACCGCCTGCTGGACGGCCAGCCGCGAGTGGTCGTTCTGGGTCGAGACCGTGAACAGCTTGAACTCGGGGTTCTTGGCCTTGTGCTTGTCCCAGAAGCAGGACAGCACGTTGCCGTCGGACGCGGCGATCGCCGGGATGGACCGGCCGCTCTGCTCGAACACCGGCAGCGCGCCCACCAGGGACGGGCCGAAGTCGGAGACGATCACGTCGATGTCGGAGTTCTGCGAGATCGCCGCGGTCAGCACCTTCTGGGTCTCGGCGGGATCCCAGTTGGTGACCTCGAACGGCTGCTCGCCGATGAACTTGTACTTGCCGGTGGCATCGAGCACCGAGTGCAGGCCCTCGGCCTCCTTGCGGCCCTGGCTGTTCCCGGGCGGGCCGGACAGGAACAGCACGTTGCCGCCGTCCGGCAGGATCTTCTTGATCCAGTCGCCCCAGTTCTTGCCGGCGTCGGCGAAGTTCGTGTCGACGAACACGTCGTAGTCCTCGCCGGCCTTGCCCCCCGGGTCGACCCGGTACGGCACGGTGACGACGCCGGCCTTGTAGGCGCTGCGGATCGCCGGCAGCACGGCCTCGCCCGCGTCGGGGAAGACGACCAGCGCGTTCACACCCTTCGCGACCATCCCCTGGATGTCGGCGATGGCCTTCTGCGTGTCGCCCTGGCCGTCGGCGTACTCGAAGCTGGTGACGCTGGGGCACTTGGCGGCCTCGGCCTTGGCGGACGCGGTGGTGACGAGACGCCAGCTGTTGCCGCCGAAGCCGTCGGTCATGCCGAGGACGGCCTTCTTGCTCCCACACCAGGAGGGGACATCGCCGCCGGCGGCCGCATTGGTTGACGTGTTGGCGGAGCCGGAGCCGCCGCAGCCCGCGAGGGCGAGGCCGACGGCTCCGGTGCCGAGCAAGGCGATCAGGCGTGCGCGGCGAACGGATCGGATCATGACAGGGTTTCCTTCCGGGAACTTGCCGTACTGAGGGGCAGCTGAGGGGTGGACGTGAGCCGGCGGCGTACGGCGGCCCAGTCGACGCTGTACAGGGCGACGCCCACGGTGAGGGCGGCCGCTTCGACCAGAGTTCGGATGGCGAACGAGACCCCGAGCGCGAGCACGAACTGCTCGAGCTGGGAGAGGAAGACCGCGGCGACGGCGGTCGCGACCAGGAAGCCCCGGCCGCCGAGCAACGACGTACCGCCGAGCACCACCGCGGCGACCGACGGCAGGAGATAGGTGTCGCCCTGGAACGCGGTGGGCTGGGCGATGATGCCGGCCAGCAGGACGCCCGCGAGCCAGTAGAGGATCTGGGCCCACACGTAGGCACCGGCGCGATACCAGGTGACCGGCAGTCCGGTGGCGGCCGCGGCGGTCGGGTTCGCGCCGATCGCCTCGAAGCGGCGCCCGCCGACGGTGGTCTTCATGACGACCGTCGCGACCGCGACCACGACGACCGCGATGTACACGGAGTTCGGGATGCCGAAGGTGACGCCTCCGGCCACGTCCCGCAGCAGAGCGGTCGTCCGGCGGGGCGAACCGCCGGAGATACCGAGGACGACGGCGTAGAGGAGCGCGTTGACACCGAGGGTCGCCACGATCGGGTTGAGCCTGCGCCGGCCGATCAGGACGCCGTTCAGGACACCGAAGCCGATCGCGACAACGAGCCCGAACAGCAACGCGCCCGGCAACTTGGCGTCGTCGCCGGCCGGCCGGTGCGTGGTGATCACCACGGCCAGCGAGACCGCGCCGGGGACCGACAGGTCGATCCCGCCTTGCTGCACCACCAGGGTCTGCCCGATGCCGACGATCGCGAGGACCGCGGCGAACGGCAGCATGCCGAGCAGCGCACTGTGGTCGACGCTCGTCGGCGCCAGGACCGCGCTGGCGACGACCAGCAGGACCAGTGCCGCGCTGACGGTCATCAGTCCCCGGGAGACGCGCATGCTTCCCACCTCACAATCACCAGCCAGATGTTTGGTGGGACTGTACATATGCCCTCTGATGTTCACAAGACCCTGTATTAGGTGACCTTAAGTGAACATTTTCCGAGAGATCCGGCGTATTGCGTTGCTCGCCTGTTCAGTGCTACTAATCACCGCATGAAGCTCAGCGACCGGCTCGGCCACCTCACCTACTCGACCCTCGTGCACCCCGGCGACACCTGGGCCGAGATGCGCGACAGCGTCGTACGCCATGTCCCGGAGGTGAAGCGGCGGGTGTCGCCGGACGCACCGATGGGTCTGTCACTCCGGCTGTCGGGCGCGTCCGTCGCGGTGCTGCTGGACGATCCGGCCGAGCGGGCGGACTTCCGCGGCTACCTGCGCGAGCAGGATCTCTACGTCTACACGGTCAACGCGTTCCCACACGGTCCCTTCAAGGGCCGGTCGGTGATGGAGCAGGTGTACGAGCCGGACTGGGCCACCGAGGACCGCACCCGCTACACGATGGGCGTCGCCGACGTCCTGGTGGACATCACCGACGCGGACGTGGAGCCGTCCATCCAGACCGCTCCACTCGCCTTCCGGCCGAACGTCGACGGACCGGCCTTCGTCGACCGCTTCACCACGAACCTGCTCCGCGTCGTCGCCTACCTGGTCGACATAGAACGCCGTACCGGCCGCAGGGTGAAGCTGGCCCTCGAGCCGGAGCCCTTCTGCTTCCTCGAGACGACCGAGGAAACCGTGCGCTACTTCGAGGAGCGGATCTTCTCCCGGGCCGGAACCGAGGAATTCTCGAAGCTCGCCGCGGTGCCGGCCTCGGCCGCGATCGGACTGGTCCGCCGGCATCTCGGCGTGGTCTTCGACATCGGGCACCAGTCGGTGGAGTTCGAGGACATCCCGGCCGCGCTGGAGTCCCTGGTCGCTGCCGGCATCCCGATCTTCAAGCTGCAGGAAGCCGCCGCGCTCTGGGTGCCCGAGGTCAGTGCGGACACCGTGCGCGCGCTCGAGCAGTTCACCGACACGATCTACCTGAGTCAGACCACCGAGCGGCGCGACGGACAGCTCACGCGGTTCCTCACCCTCGGCGACGCGATCGAGGCGTGGAACGCGGCCCCGGGTGGCCGGCGGGAGTGGCGGACACACTTCCACGTGCCGGTCTTCCTCGACGAGATCGGTGGCTTCCGAACCACCCGGTCGAGTATCGAGGCCGCCCTCGACCTGCATCGCCGTACGCCGCTCTCGGACCACCTGGAGATCGAGACCTACACCTGGGACGTGCTGCCGGAGCACCTGAAGACCGGTGACATCGACGAGTACGTCAGCCGCGAGATCGACTGGGTCCGCACCACCCTCGGGATGCGCGACCCGGTCGGCACACACTGAGAACGAGGGATCAGCGCATGTCTGGACGAGTAGCCGGCAAGAACATCGTCATCACCGGCGCGGGCAGCGGCATGGGACGGGTGTTCGCCCTCGGCCTGGCCGCCGAGGGCGCGACCGTGGGAGTGCTCGACCGCAGCGAGGAGGCCGCACAAGCGGTCGCCGCCGAGCTGTCCGCGGCCGGGCTGACCGGGATCCCGCTCACGGCCGACGTCAGCCGGCGCGACCAGGTGAGCGCGGCGTTCGACACCTTCGTCGAGCGGACCGGGCGGCTGGACGTCCTCTTCAACAACGCCGGGTTCAACGAGCCGATGCACCTGCTCGATGTGACCGAGAAGAACTGGCACGCCATCATGGACGTCAACGCGCTCGGCACATTGATCGGCATCCAGGAGGGGGCTCGCAGGATGATGCCCCTCGGGGAGGGCAAGATCGTCAACACGTCCTCCATCGCGGGCCGGCAGGGTTTTCCGTCCTTCGCGCCGTACTGCGCGAGCAAGTTCGCGGTGAACGCGTTGACGCAGGCGGCCGCGCGGGCACTGGCGGAGCACAACATCACCTGCAACGCCTTCGCCCCGGGGGTGGTGGACACGCCGCTCTGGACGAAACTGGACGAGGATCTGATGCACATCGGCGACGCGGAGCGGCCGGGCCAGGCGATGGCCGACTTCGCCGCGGACATCCTGCGCGGCCGGGTCGCCACCGGCGAGGACATCCTGGGGACGGCGCTGTACCTGGCCTCGGCCGACTCCGACTACCTGACCGGCCAGGTGATCATGATCGACGGAGGAATGGTGCTGGTGTGAGTACTTCCGAGAGCGCGACGGACACGACCGCGGTCAACCTCGGGCTCCAGTTGCGGACGGCCCGGCAGAAGTCGGGGAAGACGCTGCGCGAACTGGCCCGGCAGCTCGGCGTCTCGCCGTCGTTCCTGTCCCAGATCGAGAACGGCAAGTCGCAGCCGTCGGTGGCGACGCTTTACTCGATGGCGCAGACCCTCGGCGTCTCCATCGACCACCTCTTCGAGAGCGAGGAGATCCCGGACGCTCCGGCCGAGGACGTACCGGCGGAGGACGCGCCGGTGGCCGCGGAGGAACCCGGTACCGTCCGGCGCTCGGACCTGGGATCGCTGGAACGGGTCTGGGACGACACCGGCAGCACCGGCCGGCTGTCGGTCACCTCGCCGGGGAACCGCACCCGCCTGGTGATGGACACCGGGGTCGTCTGGGAACAGCTGGCCACGAACACGGCCCACCAGCTGGACTTCATCGAGATCGTCTATCCGCCGGGCTCCAGCTCGACCAACGACGAACGCATGCTGCGCCACGACGGCTTCGAGTACGGCTACCTGCTCGAGGGCGAGCTCGAGGTGACGTTCGGCTTCGAGACGTTCCTGCTGCACGCCGGTGAGGCGCTCGGCCTGAACTCGTCGGTCCCCCACCTGTTCCGCAACCTGGGCACCACCCCGGCCAGGGGAATCTGGTTCGTCCACCACGACCACAACTGATCTGCCGGGCACTTCAAACGCCGGAGGGCTATCGCGGCCGGGGTTCGCACCGTACGCTCGACGGCTATATCCGGGCTTGCCGTGGGGGCGGCCGGACATCGCGCTGCAGCGCTGGGGGGACTAACGATGCAGATTCAGGGCAGTCTGACCATTGACGGCGTACTGGTCGTGCCGGTCGAGGCGTACACGTTCTCGGTGACCGGGACCGTCGCGGTCGCGACCGGGAAGTCGCGGATCTACCTGGAAGGCAACTACGTCGTCGAGACGGTCCGCGCCGCGGTCCACACGCCGCCGGCCGGGGCCGCGCTGGTCGTGGACGTGAACAAGAACGGCACCACCATCTACACCGACCAGGCGAACCGGCCGAGTATCGCGGCCGGCACGAACAGTGCCACCGGCAACAGTCCGGCCGTGACCACGCTGGCGGCCGGCGACTATCTCACCGTCGACGTCGACCAGGTCGGCTCGTCGACCGCCGGGGCCGAATTGACGGTGACCGTCCGGGTCCGCCGGGCCAGTTAGGGGGCGGCCGTGGCGCAGTCAGCGGGCTACACGTTCAATGCGGACACGGTCAGCGGTACGACGGTGCGCGACGTCGCGGGCTACTTCCTGCACGGCACCATCGTCGGATCCGCGACCCTGGTGGCGGCCAAGTACGGCAACGGCCTGAACTGCACCGGCGGCGCGCTGCACGTCGCCGTCCGGCCGCCGAAGGCCGGCGACTCCTTCTACCCGCTCAACACCGACGGCGGCCTGTCCGTCGCCGCGTGGGTCGAGCTCAACGACAACACCGCGGCAGCCCGGTGCATCGCGTCCGCCAGCAGCGGCGGCGCGCTGAACTGGGCCGTGTACGCCTCCAACGGCAGCGGCAACGTGGAGGCGAGGATCGCGGGTACGACGTACTCCACGAGCACGAGCATCCGCGACGGGGACCAGCACCACGTCCTCGTCGTGTACGACGCCACCCCGGCGACCGACACCGTGAAGATCGCCGTCGACGGTGTCCAGGTGCTGTCGGTCAACGCCGGCACGACCCTCGCCTACTCCGCGACCGAGGTCACCGTGGAGATCGGGCGGAACGCACTCACCGGCTCCGAGGCGCTCAACGGGATCGTCGACGACCTGCGCTGGTGGAACGATCCGGTCGAGGCGGCGTACTGGCCGACCCTGGTCGCCGCCGAGCAGATCGACCACCAGTTGGCGATCTACCCCTTCGACCACGACACCGCCGACGACTTCGGCAGCTACGGCCATGACCTCACGGTCGCTCCGTCCGCGAGCTTCACCGCCGGCCTGTACGGGCGCGCGCTCGTCTCCGGTACGGCGGCAGCCGGGGCGAGCGGCGTGGTCGGCTTCCCGAACTGCGACCGGCTCGCCATCTGTGGCTGGCTCCGGCTCGACACCGCGCCCGTCGGCTCGGCCGCGCCGATCCTTGCCATCGACAACAGCTCGAACAACGCCCGGGTCCGCGTGGTGGTGAACACCAACCGGACGGTCACCACGACCTGGACCACCATCGACGACGGGACCGTGTCGGTGACCAGTACGGCGGCTCTCACGGTCGGTCAGTGGACCCGGTTCCAGTTCGCGATCAACCCGACGTACGTGCAGGTCCGGGTGAACGACGATCAGGTGATCGAGAGCATCGGGGACGGCGTACCGCACGTGACGCCGGCCATCGACGGGCTGCACCGGCTGCACCTCGGCGGTGACGCGAGCGGCGGCGGCCAGGTCTCCTACGACTACGTGACCTTCACGAAGAACTTCCTCGCCGAGGTGACGTCCGGGTACTGGAGCGGCGCGCCGGTCGTCACGCCGTACCGGCCGGTCAATGTGGCGCGCGGCGTGTACCACTTCAACGAGGGCAGCGGGTCGGTCGTCGACGACAGGTCGCCGTCGGGGAACGACCTGACGGTGACGGCGGCCGGGTCGTGGGTGACGGGGATCGAGGGGTCCGCGCTCGGTGCCTCCGGGACCGGGCCTGGCGCGTCGCGGACCTCCTTCGCGTGGCCGGCATCGCCGCTGGGCTGGGCGTTCTCGGCGTGGGTCAAGTGCCGCTCGAGCAGCAGTGGCGCGCGGTTCCTGGTCCTGCGCAACAGCGGGGCCGAGGTCGCGCACGCGGGCCGGCTGGACGGGCTGTTCTGGGTCCGGCTCTTCGGTACGGGCGGAACCACGGGCATCGTCAGCTCGTCGCGGACGCCGATCACGGCCGAGACCTGGACCCACGTGGCGGCGTCGTGCGATCAGAAGTCGACCCAGATCTTCCTCAACGGGACCGTGTTCTCCGTCGAGCCGTACGCCGCGGGGACACCGCTGCAGCCGGACGCGTTGCACGTGGGTGGGGACAACCCGGATTCGTCGGTCGCGGACGTCGACGACCTGCGCCTGTTCGACACCCCGATCAGCGCGGCCAACGTCCGCTGGCTCTACGAGAACACCGGCCAGTTCTACGATCCCGACCCGGCCGCGTTCGCCGCCTGGGGGGTGCCGCTCTAGCGGGCTGCCAGATCCGCGGCGTACGCGGCTTCGAGGTCGTCGTCCCAGGGCTCGGACTCTGCGGCGAGCGAGTCGAGCACGGTCTCGGGGCGGGTCGCGCCCGAGACCACGGACAACACGGGCGACGAGCCCAGGAGAGCCCGCAGTTGCAGGCGTTGCACCGAAACCCCGCGCGCGTTCGCCACGGCGGCGAGATGGTGGGACCCGGCCGAGTGTCGCAGCGGCGAGTAGGCGAAGAACGGGACGTCGTTGACCTCGCACCACGCGAGCACGTCCGCCGACTCGCGGCCCAGCGCGCTGTGCTGGTTCTGCACCGCGTCGATCCGGGTGACCGCGGCCGCTCGCTCGAGCGCCGGTACGTCGACGTTCGACACGCCGATCCGGGCGACCTTGCCCTCGTCCCGCAGCGACGCGAGCGCGGAAACGCCTTCTTCCACGGGCTGTTCGGCGAGGTCGACCCGGTGCAGGTAGTAGAGATCGAGCTGTTCGCCGCCGAAGACCCGCAGGCTGGTCTCGACGTCGGCCCGGATCCGCGGCGCGCTGATGTCCGCGTCCCAGGTGGTTGCGCTGGTCCGTGAATGGCCGCCCTTGGTGCCGACGATCGCGCTCGTGCCACGGACGGCCTCCGCGGCCAGCTCCTCGCCGTACAGAGGGTTCTCGACGTGGGCGTACGCGCGGGCGGTGTCGATGATCGCCGCGCCCGCGGCGATACCGGCCCGGATCGTTGCCAGGTCGGCGGAGCGGTCGCGGGGATCGAAAGAGAGGGCTGCGACGCCGAGGGCGACCCGACCGACGAGTTTCACCGTGCTCCTAGTCTCACCGAGGGGACGCCGCTTGCTTGCGGCGTCCCCAGGGTAAGGCTATGCGGTCATTCGCCGACGAGCTGCTCGTAATGCGTCGTGAAGGACACGGCGTTGATGGCGTTCATCACCGCGGGGATCTTGCCGTAGAACGTAATCGCGGTCGCCGTGCCGTTCGCCTTGCTGAAGGCGTACTGGTAACCGGAGTCCGTGTCGTTGTCGACGCCGACCACCAGCGAGCCGCCGCGGGTCCCGCAGCCATAGACAACCAGGGACTCGTACGCCGAGAAGCCGGAGCTGCGGATCAGCTTGACGACGGGCTTGGCCGAGGCGGTCACCGGGATCCGGATCGTGTAGAGCGCGCCGGCGTTCGTGGTCATCAGCAACGTGTCGTACGTCGCCGACTCGCTGATCACGGTCATCGCCTTGAAGCCACGGAACCCGGCGAAGGAGCCGAGCGACTTGAAGCCGGTGCCGACGATCGCGTAGCGGTAGAGGCTGCCGTTGGTGTTCAGACCGTACAGGTAAGCGTGCCGGGGCGACGCGACGCTGTAGTTGGAGGTCGCGATGGACTTGAAGCTCGTCCAGCCGGTCCCGACCTTCTTGAAGGTGGACACCGGCGCGGTGGTCTCCGGGATGTACGTCGTGTGCCGGTACAGGTTCCCGCCCTGCAGGAGCAGGCCGTAGAAGTAGATCTGGGTGCCGGTCGCGTTCGCCGCCAGGTACCAGGTCGCGTTCGCACGGGTGCCGACGAAGTTGAACGGCTCGTACTGCTGGGCCGCCGGCGGCTTGCCGGGCGTGACGTCGGCCCACTCCACGGTGTTCGTCGCGGTCGGCCAGCCGACCGTCTGGATACAACCCGCCGTCGCGGCCGTAGCGGCCTTCGCCGACGGCTTCAGCATGGCGGTGGCCTTGGCCGACCACGCCGACGGCGCCGGGTCAGCCTGCCCACCAGCCACGGCCGGCCCAGCAGTCGCGGTAGCGGCCAACATCCCGACACCGGCCACGGCAAGCGCAAGGCGCTGCAGTTTCATCAATCGAGTCCCCCTCCAGGGCAAAGTGCACTCGTTCCCCGAGACCCGGCACTATAACCCGCCCCAGGGACCACCCAGCCCACTTTTGCCAGTACCTGCAACCGATCTACGACAGCGTGACGACGACCTTCCCTTGGGTGCGGCCGGATTCATCCCCGCCGCGCGGATCTGAACCAGGACGCCTTCATGATGAACGGGCTCACAGGAACCGGAGCGCGCGGCGGACGAAGTCGTCGTGGAACTGGAAGACCCCACCGTGTCCGGCGTCGGGGTAGATGACGAGCTCGCTGTTCGGCAGTCGCCGGTCGAGGTCGACGGTGTTCGAGGTCGGGACCATCTTGTCGTGGTCGCCGTTCGCGACGAGGACCGGTTGGTGGATGGTCGCCAGGTTCGAGGGTTCGGCCAGGCCCCAGCGGTGGATCGCCTTGAGCTGGGCGCGGAACGCGCGCACGGTGATGGCCTTGTCGCGGTCGTCGGTGCGCTCCTCCAGCCGGGCCAGGAACTCCTTGCCGGCGCGGATCCCGTTCGGGGTCCGGGTGAAGAACAGGAACTGTTTGGGGTCCTGCCGGGTGAGCAGTCCGCGCGCAGTGTCGAGATACGAGATACGGGTCACCTTGTCGATCCCTACGCCGCCGGCCGGACCGCTGCCCGCGATGATCATCTTCCGCACGAGTCGCGGCTCTTGCTGAGCGATCACCTGCGCGATCATGCCGCCCATCGAGAACCCGAACAGGTCGACCTGATCCAAGCCGAGGGCATGGATGAAGGTCACCGCGTCCATCGCCATCTCCTCGATGGTCGTCGGCGTGGACCCGCTGGAGGCCCCGACGCCGCGGTTGTCGAACGTGACCACCCGACGCTCGGCAGCGATGCCGTCCACGACACGGGGATCCCAGTTGTCGAGTACGGCGGCCAGGTGGGTGAGGAAGACCACCGGTACGCCGGTCGCCGGGCCGAGCTCCCGGTACGCGAACCGGACTCCGCCCGCGGCGAGTGTCCGGGTCGGGGCGTCCCGCCAGGACGTCGTCGAGCTTCTCTGCACAGCTGGTGACTCGTTCATGTCCGTTCCTTCTGTCGTCGGCCACCTGCGGGGTGCAGCTGGATTTTTAGATTATGATCATAATTCAATCGGAGCCGCAAGCGTCCAGGACAAGATTGGCGTACGGATGTAATACAATTCTCACGAGTGGCGAGGCAACTGGAGGAGCAGATGGCGCGGTACGGCAAGGAGCACAAGGAGGCCACCCGGCAGCGGATCACCGAGACCGCCGGCCGCCGGCTCAAGCGGGACGGAATCGACGGCTCGGGGGTCGCGACGCTTATGGCGGACGCAGGCCTGACCAACGGCGCGTTCTACGCCCATTTCGGCTCCAAGGACGACCTGGTGGCCACCGTCGTCGCCGACCAGCTCCGCGGACAGCGCGAATGGCTCGCGTCCCTGGCGACGGATCGCGCCGGGGTCGAGCGGATCGTTCGCGAGTACCTCTCCCCCGAGCACCGCGACAACCCCGGGGACGGGTGCCCGTCGGCCGCCCTCCTCGACGAGATCGGACGCTGCCCGGACGCGACGAAGCAGGCCTACACCGACGGCGTCCTGGCGTTCATCGACGACATCGCCGCCCACCTGGCGCCACACGATCCACGATCGGCCCGCATCTCGGTGCTCAGCGCCTACGCCCTGATGGTCGGCACGCTGCAACTGGCCCGCGCCCTCGCCGACCGCGACCTCTCCGACCAGCTCCTGGACCAAGGCATCCGGAACGCCCTTACGGTGCTCAACGCGATCCGGGACAGCTGAGGGGGTGGAAGCGGTCCGGGACCGCTGCGGGTCTGAACGGGCCCGGACCTGGAAGCCACCTGACCCCCGAGAGCCCTGCCGCTTCTGGAGCACCGGTACCCGATTCCTCGCGGTCGATTCGTCGTACGGACGGACAGCATTGCTGCGAGGATGGCCGGGTGGACATCTTGCGCAGGAACGCGGTCACCGTCGTCGGGAATCCGGCCGGCCGGACCGTCGTCCTCGCGCATGGGTTCGGGTGTGACCAGAACATGTGGCGGCTGACTGTTCCCGCCTTGGCTCCCGAGCATCGGGTGGTTCTGTTCGACTATGTCGGATCCGGCCGGTCCGATCTGTCGGCGTTCGACGAGCGGCGCTACTCCTCGCTCGGTGGGTACGCCGACGACGTGGTCGAGATCTGCACCGCCCTGGACCTGACGGACGCCGTGTTCGTCGGACACTCGGTCAGCGCGATGATCGGCGTACTGGCCGCGCAGAAGGCACCCGATCGCATCGGTGCACTGGTGATGGTCGCCCCCTCGCCCTGCTACCTCGACGACGCCGACTACCACGGCGGATTCACCGCCCAGGACATCGACGAGTTGCTGAGCTCCCTGGAGTCGAACTACCTCGGCTGGTCGGCCGCGATGGCACCGGCGATCATGGGCACCCCCGATCGGCCCGAGCTGGGCGACGAGCTCACCACCAGCTTCTGCGCCACGGATCCCGCCATGGCTCGCGTCTTCGCGCGCACGACGTTCTTGACCGATTCCCGCCCGGACCTGGCCTCGATCCGGGTGCCGACCCTCGTGCTGGAGTCGACCGAGGACATGATCGCCCCGCGCGAGGTCGGCGCCTACGTGCACGCCGCCGTCGAGGGCTCGACCCTCGTCACTCTGGACGCCACCGGTCACTGCCCGCACCTCTCGGCACCGGACGCCACCAACCGCGCGATCGTGGAATTCCTCGCGGACCTGAAATGACAGAGAGCACCGAGGAGGCCTACGAGACCGCACCCTGCGGCCTCCTGTCGACCTCCATGGACGGCACGATTCTCAAGGTCAACAGCACGTTGCTCGACTGGATCGGCCTGCCCCGGGACGCCGTGGTGGGACGCCTCCGGTTCAGCGATCTGCTGACCGTCGGCGGACGGATGTACCACGAGACCCACTTCGCTCCCCTGCTGCGCATGCAGGGCGAGGTCGGCGCGGTCGCTCTCGAGCTCAAGCAGTCCGGCGGCGGCCGCATGCCCGTCCTGGTGTCCTCGGTCGTCAAGTACGACGACAGCGACGAGCCCGCCGTGATCCGTACGACGATCTTCGACGCGCACATCCGCCGAGCCTACGAACAGGAACTGCTCCGCGAGCGCCAGGCAGCCGATCTGGCCCGGCTCCAGGCGGAGACGGACCGCGCCCGCCTGCAGGACGCCCTGGCCGTCCTCCAACAGTCCTTGCTGCCGGCAACCATCCCGGCCGTGCCAGGTGTGGAGACCGCGGTGTACTACCACACGGCCTCCCCCGACGAGCTCGGCGGCGACTTCTACGACATCTTCGCCATCGACGCCGAACACTGGGGCTTCTTCCTCGGCGACGTGTGCGGCAAAGGCCCCGCGGCGGCCGCCGTGACCTCGGTAGCCCGCTACACCCTCAGAGCAGCCGCGATGCACGACCCGAGTGCGGCACTCGACACGCTGAACGGCGTACTGCACGAGCGGTACGTGGGCGGCGACGACCGCTACTGCACAGCCGTGTTCGGCACTCTGCACAGCGATGTCGAGACCGGCGAGGTCGTCGTCGAATTCGCCTCCGGCGGTCATCCGCCGCCACTGCTGATCCGTGCCGACGGCAGTGCCGACTACCTCGTCAGTCCCGACGGCACGCTGATCGGCATCCTGCCGTCGTCACAGTTTCCGCAGACGCGCATCACGCTCCGTCCCGGCGACATGCTCCTGCTGTACACCGACGGACTGACCGAAGCCCGGGTCAACGGCGAGCGGGATCTGTTCGGACCCGATGCCCTTGAGACGCTCGCGATCCAGCACGCCGGAATGTCACCCGACGCACTCGTCAAGGCACTCTCCGACGTGCTCGCGGGCTTCGGGCCCGAGCTCGCGGACGACACCGCTCTGCTCGCTCTCGGCGTACCAGCGCGGCGAAGCTAACAGTTTGACTGGCAATGTCCATGCCGCTGGCGCGGAGAGGCATCATATGCGCATGGATCAGGTCAGGCCGGCTCCCGATGCCCCGAGCTCACCGGTGCCCGATCCGGCCGAGCCGGTCGGGGCCGATGTCTTCGCCCGCCTCGCGGTCGAGCTTCACGACGCGGACGGGATGGAGGAGACAGTCGAGGCGGTCGTGCAGTTCGCACTGCAGGCCGAGGCCTGTGCGTACGCCGGAGTCGTCCTCACGTTGCGCGGCAGCCGGGAGATCGGAGCCGTCACCGACCCGCTGGTCACCGAGGTGTACGAGCTGCAGTTCGAGACCGGCGAGGGACCGCTGCTGATCGCGCTCGGCCAAGGGATCGCCGTACACGTTCCGGACGTCGAGAAGGAGACGCGCTGGCCCGCCTGGGCGGCGCGACTGACGCAGTGCGGCGTCAGGTCGGTGCTGCACGTGCCGATGTGGGCCGGCGCGCAGCTCATCGGCGTACTCTCGCTCTACAACACCGAATCGAACGCGTTCAGCGTCGACGACGAGGCGATCGCCCACATCCTGGCCCGGCATGCCTCGGTCGCGGTCGCCTCGACCCGCAACGACGAGACCATGGCCGCGGCGGTCGACGCGCGGAAGCTCGTCGGGCAGGCGATGGGCATCCTGATGGAACGCTTCGACCTCGACGACACCCGCGCGTTCGAGATCCTCAAGCGCTACTCCCAGCAGAACAACCGCAAACTGCGCGACGTCGCCCAGGAACTGATCGACACCCGGAAGCTACGAGGCACCTACAATGAGTGACGAACAGCTGACCGTCGAGGTCGTGGACCGTGGCCCGGACCTCCTGATCAGCGTCTCCGGCGAGATGGACTTCGGTACGAACGCCGACTTCCTGCAAGTCGTGCAGCCTTTGGCCCAATCCGGGCGCTCGTTGGTCCTGGACCTGGCCGAGCTGGCGTTCTGCGACTCGAGCGGACTCGGCGCGCTGGTGCGGGTCCACCAGATGACCGCGGAGGCGGGCGGGACGCTGTGCCTGGCGCGTCTCCGGCCGCAGATCGAGTCGACGATGAGGCTGACGATGCTGCACCGGCTGTTCCGGCTCAGCGACGAGGTACCCGACGCCGGCGCCGATCTTCGAGAAGTTCCCACGCAGGAGGTGTAGAAAGTCCTTGCGCGGGGCACCTAAGGCACAGTCCCACCTCCTTCTCCGGGAAAGAGGACAGTGAACGAGTTGTTCGCCGAGATCAACGGCCATCGCGTGATGGCGCTGTCGCGCGTGACAACCCGGGGCTGGGCGAGCGCCGTACCGGTCTGTCTGGACTGCGGTACGCATTTCACGGACCTGCGCGAGGTCGAGAACACCCTCTGCGCGGCGGCCGGCATCCCGCACGGTCACGACATCGTCCTCGACCCCGACGACGGACTCCTCTACTGCCAACGCTGCCCCCTCGTGGCGTACGACGTGAACGACCTCGCCACCGAGCCGAACTGCCCCATCCCGTTGCAATCCTGGGGAGACCAGCCCGATTAGGCTGCCCGCCATGCGGATCGTCTCTCTGAACGCGTGGGGTGGCGCGATGTTCGACCAGCTCGCCCCCTGGCTCACCACCCTCGACGCCGACGTCGTCTGCCTGCAGGAGGTCACCCGTACGCCGGGTGTCTCGGGCTGGACCCGGTTCGAGGACGGCGAACGGTCCCTCCCGCAACGCGCGAACCTCTTCCAGGACGTACGAGCGTTACGCCCGACCGACCAGGCCGTCATGGTCGCCAGCGACGCCGGCCCGGTCACCGACGAATCCGGCGTCCGCCACCGCCAGGAGTTCGGCATCGCCACCTTCGTCGCCGAAGAGATCCCGGTGATCGGCCTGCAGACCGCCTTCGTCCACGGCGACTTCGTCGACCACGACGACTGGGCGATCGAAGACCGCCCACGCTCCGCCCTGGCCACCCGCGTCGTCGACCGTCGCCACGACCGCTCCGTAGCCATCATCCAGCTCCACGGCCTCCGCGACCCCGCCGGCAAACACGACACCCCCGCCCGAGCCACCCAAGCCGAGCGCCTGGCCACCCTCGTCCAGCAGACCGCCGCCGACCTGACCATCGTCTGCGGCGACCTCAACCTCCTCCCCACCAGCGAAACCTTCACCGCTCTCGCCGACCTGGGCCTCACCGACCTGGTAGGCCCAGCCGACACCCGCACCTCCGCCTACCCCAAACCCACCCGCCACGCCAGCTACCTCCTGACCTCCGACCCCACAGCGGTCAAGAGCTTCACGATCCTCGCCAGCCCCGAGGTCTCCGACCACCGCCCTCTGATCCTCGACCTCTGACGCTCGAACCCGGCGCGGACGGCCCTTGAATCTTGACACAGTTAAGTAAAGGGCCCAATATCCTATCGGATCCTGGTTTCCAGACACCGGGGCGCTCGGCTGTCGGCATCATCAGAGAGGTCACCGCTCATGATCAGATCCCTTCGAAAGAAGGCGATACAAGGCGTCATCACCGTTGCCGTCGTCGGCGCGCTGCTGCCGGCCGCGACATCCTCCGCCGCACCCGGCGCGAGCGGGCCGCCGCCGGGGCCGCACCGGGACACCACGAAGTCGAGCGTCACCAGCTCGGCGAGCATCAGCACGCCCGCGACGGTCAGCACTGCCGCGAGCCCCTCGCTGGGACCGGCCGGAGAGGCGGCGCTGAAGCCCTACATGGGCTGGAGCAGCTACAGCATGCAGGTGTACAAGACCGGCAGCTGGATCACGGCGGACCAGATCATCGCCCAGTCGGACGCGATGCACCAGAAGCTCCAGCCGTTCGGGTACAAGTACATCAACATCGACGCCGGCTGGAACGGCGGCATCGACGGGTACGGCCGTCCCGTCCCGAGCAAGACGCTGTTCCCGAACGGTCTGCAGGCCGTGATCGACCACATCCACGCCAACGGCCAGAAGGTCGGGCTCTACAGCATCCCCGGCATCTCGCAGGCGTTGCTGGACGCCAACCTTCCGGTGTACGGCCACCCCGGCTGCACCACCGGCGACCTGGCGGTGGTGCCCCACCAGCAGGCCGACTACTGGGGCTTCGGCTACCGCATGGACATGACGAAGCCGTGCGCCCAGGCGTACATCGACTCGCTCGCCGACCAGTTCGCGTCATGGGGCGTCGACTTCCTGAAGTTCGACAGCGTGACGCCGGGCTCGGGTCACAACGACCTGTCCCTCGACGCCCGCGACGAGGTCAAGGGCTGGTCGCAGGCACTCGCCCGCCACAAGATCTGGCTCGAGCTGTCCTGGGCCCTCGACATCAACTACGCCGACTACTGGAAGCAGGTCGCGAACGGCTGGCGCCTCGACTGGGACGTCGAGTGCTACTGCCAGGGTGAGGCGCTGACGGCGTGGCCGAACATCGCGCGGCTCTTTCCGAAGGTGGCCGACTGGTGGCGCCACGGCGGACCGGGCGGCTGGAACGATCTCGACTCCCTTGACGTCGGCAACGGCACCATGGACGGTCTGACCAAGGACGAGCGCCGTACGGCGGCCACCCTGTGGGCGGTGTCCGCGGCTCCGTTCTACATCGGCAACGACATGACCAACCTCGACTCGTACGGCCTCGAGCTGCTCACGAACCCCGAGGTGATCGCGGTCAACCAGGCCGGCCGGCCGGCGCAGCCCGTGTCGACCAAGACCAACCGGCAGGTGTGGTACTCGCTCAACGCGGACAGCTCGTACACCGTTGCCCTGTTCAACCTCGGGACCACCGAGGCCAATATGACCGCGAACTGGTCGGATCTCGGCCTGACCGGCTCCGCGACCGTACGCGACCTGTGGGCGAAGAAGAACCTCGGAGAGTTCGCGACCGGCTACACGGCGGCGACCGTCCCTCCGCACGGCGTCCGGCTGTTCAAGGTCACGCCGCAGCAGGGCTCGACGATCCGCGTCAACGACGACGACCTGCGGGTCTCGTACCAGGGCGACTGGCAGCGCAACGGCAACCGTGAGGTCCCAGCCGTCTCGGAGCCGTTGACGGTGAACGTCACGGACACCGGCACTCCCCCGGCGACCACTCCGGCCGGGTCCGGCGTCCGCACGGTCGAGCTGAACAACGACAACCCGGCGATCGTCTACACGGGTTCGTGGAGCCGGAGCACGGGCCGCGGGCTCGGTGACTACCAGGACGACGTGCAGTACACCGAGACCAACGACGACTCGTTCAGCTACAGCTTCGTCGGCACCGGTGTGGACTACGTGACGGAGAAGGACCCGTCGCAGGGCCAGGTCGACATCTACGTCGACGGTGCGTTCAAGGAGACCGTGGACACCCACGCCGACGCCCGCGCCGCGCAGCAGACGGTGTTCAGCATCTCGGATCTGCCGAACGGCAGCCACACGATCCGCGGTGTGAAGAAGTCCGGACAGTTCATGCTGGTCGACAAGCTGGTGGTACGGCAGGAGAGCCTGCTGAACCCGGGTACGGCGGCGTTCGACAAGCAGCCGTCCGCGCAGGCCGATGTCAGCACCGAGATCGGTCGCGACCCCGGCGAACTGGTCGCGGTCTCGAACGGCGGCGCCGACCTGGTCAAGGGCACCGACTACACCGTCGACGGCCGGACCGTGACGATCAAGAAGGAGTACCTCGCGACCCGGCCGACCGGCACCACGACACTGGACTTCCGGTTCCGTGGTGACTATCGCGACGACGTGCACGCCGCGACGGCCGACGGTGCGGCGTTCGAGTTCGCCTTCAAGGGCACGGGCGTCAGCTGGATCACGGCGCTGGCTCCGGACCAGGGCGAGGCCGACGTGTACATCGACAACAAGCTGGTCACCCGGGTGAACCTGGCCAACGCGGCGCGGGTCACGAACCAGCAGGTGTTCTCCCGCACCGGCCTGAAGGATGCGGCCCACACGCTGCGCATCGTGAAGGTCTCGGGCGACGTACTGCGCACCGACGTGGTGCAGTACACCGTCGCCAAACCCTGACAGCCGCGGGCTGGGGGTCCGAGGGCTTTCGGATCCCCGGCCCGACGGCGAGCTCAGGCCTGCCGACCCGATCGTCGCGCAGTTCCTGGCCGCCGCGATCGGCACCGCGAGGGCTTAGGGTTTGGGCTTCTTCTTCTCCGGCTTGTCTTGCTTGGGGTGCTCGCTGCGGTTCGGCTTGCCCTTGCCTGAGCTCGGCGCGGGTGGCGGGTGACTGGTGATCGTCGCCGGTGTGCGGGTGACCGTGCGGGTCGGGGTCGGCGGTGGTGTGCCGCTCGGAGTGGTTGAGGGAGGTCTCAGGTCGTTCGTCGCCGGGAGCTCGACACCTCGGGTGTCCAGGGCGAGGCCGACGGCGGCCGAGATCACGAGCGCGAGTGCGGCGCCGATCCCGGCGAGAACGGGTCGCGAGGGAGTACGGCGTACGGGCAGCTCTGTGGTGTCGGCGGGCGGCGGTGGCTTGGCGCCGGCGGCGAGCTGGGCCGCGGTGGGACGGCGGTCCGGGTCCTTGGCGAGCATCCAGAAGATCAGGGCCTCGAGGTCACCGGCCAGCTCCGGCCGTACGTCGCTCGGCGCGGGCGGATCGTGCTCCACGTGCTGGAACAGGATCGACGCGGGCTCGTCCGCGACGAACGGGAGACGTCCGGTCACCAACTGGTACAGGACACAGCCGAGCGCGTAGACGTCCGACGCAGGTGTGGCAGGCTTACCGAGTGCACGCTCCGGGGACAGGAAGTGAGTCGTGCCGACGATCTGACCGGCTGCCGTCATCGTCGTCGTGGTGTCGTCGAGGAAGCGCACGATGCCGAAGTCGGCGACCTTCACCAACCCGTCCTCGGCCAGCAGCAGGTTCGCCGGCTTGATGTCGCGATGCACGACCCCCTGCCGATGGGCCGCCGCCAGACCGGCCGCTGCCTGCCGGACGATGCCCTCGGCCCGCTTCGCGGGGAGCGGACCCGTGCGCCTCAGTTCGTCCGCCACGGTGCGACCGGTCACCAGCTCCATCGCCAGGTACGAGCAGTCCTCGTGGGCGCCGAAGTCGTACGCGACGACGACGTGCGGGTCGCGGATGCGCGCCGCGGCCCGCGCCTCGCGCAGGAAACGCTCCGAGACCGCGAGGGTCTCGGGAACCGGCAGCATCAGCTTGACGGCCACCGCGCGGCCCAGGATCTCGTCCGTCGCCCGGTAGACCTCGCCCATCCCACCGCGACCGATCTCCTCGGCGATCCGGTACCGGCCCGCAATCAGCTCCCCTGTTCGTGGCATCCGCAACCGGTACCCGCGCCGGCACCGATCATCCGCGGGTGGTGGCGATCAGGCGGCGGGCCACCTCGCGGAGTTTGACGTTGCCGTCCTGGGACAGGCGGGCGAGGAAGGCGAACGCGCGCTCGTCGGTCAGGTGGTAGCGCTCCATCACGATGCCGACCGCCGTACCGATCATCGTGCGGGTGCCGATCGCCTCGCGCAGGTTGTGGATCTCCCGGGCGTAGTCGATCGCCGTCGCGGCCTGGTGCCGGAACAGCTCGCCGAGGACGCCGAGATCGCGGAAGGCGCCGACCTCGCGGGCGTACAGGTTCAGGGCACCCCGGGACTTCGGGCCGTTGAGAGCGCGATCCCCGCCTGCGCACGGATCCCGGCAGCCACCGCACTCACGGCGTACCGGGGGAACCGTTCGTCGTGGGCCAGATCTGGTGACGCGACGTGCACGGCATCCGCGGCCGCCTCGTAGCACGGACCTTCCCGCAGCTCGTACTGCGCGGCATCGACACCCAGGAGCAGGTCGACGGTCGGCGCCGCCGTCTCCAACCGCCCGTCGGAGTGCAGGATCGTGATACTCGCGTACTCCGTGTCCGGCAGGGTCTCCACCGCCGCGGCCGTGATGCGACCGAGCGTGTGGTCGAGGTCGCCGGGAGTCAACGAGCTCGCCAGCCGCTGAGCCACATCCAACAGTCGATCATCATCCACGGCACACCCTGTACCCCGAACAAACCCACCCAGCCGCGGCTGGTCAGGCTCTGTGGGGCGTAGACGCATGGGGCATCCGGGTCACATTGCCCGGTGGTGTGGGGGTTGTGAGGACCTCGACCGGTTGGAGGGAGTCCAGGGTGAGTGGTTGCTCCTGGTGCATCACGGTTTCCAGATGGTGGAGGATGATGCCCTCGCGCAAGGCCCAGGGCGACACGTCGAGGGATTTGATGTCGAGGGTCGTCATGACCGCGTGCGCGGCGATGGCTCCCGCGACGATCTGCCGGGCTCGGGCTTCGGAGACACCGCGCAGCCGGGCCCGCTCGGCGGTCGAGAGCTCCGCGAGGCGGGGGATCCAGGCCGCCACATCAGCGCGGCGGAGACGACGGCGTACGAACGGACCGGTGCGTTGCGGTGGAGCGCCCGCGAGCCGAGCCAGCTGCTTGAACGTCTTGGAGCTGGCGATCACCCGTTTGGGATCGCCCTCCCACCGGAGCCGGTCCGACACCTCCCGCAGCGTCGACCGCGCGTGCTGGCGTACGTCGCGCAACCGTCGCCTCGCCGAGCAACGTGGCGTGTTTCACCGCGTGCGTCGGCAGCGGCGGTGCACCGGGCGACGCCTCGACCACCTGTAACTGGGCCGAATTCGACCCGACATCCAGCACGCCGATTCTCACCGGTCCCCTGTTCCCGCTCCGGAAACGCGTGATTCTGCGTGAGATGCTGGCGCCATGGGTGAGCGGCGGGTGACGTCGGCGGATATCGCGAAGGCGTCCGGGGTGTCGCGGTCCGCGGTGTCGCTGGTGCTGAACGGGCGGGGCGACGGGATGGTCGACGCGGAGAAGCAGAAGCGGATCCGGGCGGTCGCCCGCGAACTCGGGTACGTACCGAACGCGTCCGCGGTGAACCTGCGCCGCCGTCGGACCGCGACGATCGGGCTGGTCACCGACGCCATCGCGAGCGCGCCGTTCGCCGGGCCGCTGTTGTCCGCGGCCAGCGACGTGGCGCTCGAGGCGGGCTACATGATCCTCACCATCGACACCTGGCAGCATCCGTCGTACGTCGACGGCGCGCTGGCCACCCTTCGGGCGCGGGACGTGGACGGCCTGATCTACGCCGACGCGGGACTGCGGCAGGTGGAGCACATCGACGCACCACCGGGCGTGCCGCTCGTGCTGGCCAACGCGTTCGTTGCCGACAACTCCCTTCCGGCGTTCATCCCCGACGACGAGGGCGGTGAACGCGCGGCCGTCGACCTCGTGATCGCGGCCGGGCACCGCCGGATCGCCTTTATTACTGGGGATAGCGACTCGTATGCGACCGTGCAGCGGGTCCACGGGTTCACGGCCGGGATGAACGCGGCGGGGCTGCCGGTCGAGGGCGCCATCGTGCCGGCCCGCTACAGCCTCGGCTCCAACCATGCGGCCGCGCTGGAACTGCTCCGGCGGCCCGAGAGGCCGACCGCCATCCTGGCCGCCAACGACCGTGGCGCGATCGGAATCGTGCTGGCCGCGGCGTCGCTCGGACTGTCCGTGCCGGGCGACCTGTCGGTGGTCGGGTACGACGATGAGCAGTTCCTCGCCGCCGAGGTCCCGCCCGGGCTCACCACCATCGCGCTGCCGCACCGCGAGATGGGACAGCGGGCCGTCACCGAACTGCTGGCCCGGATCGCCGGCAAGGGGTACGGCGACCCCGGCACGGAACGCCTCCCGTGCCTCCCCGTCCTCCGCGGCACCGTCGCCGCACCCCCACCCCACTGACCCGGCCCGCCGGCCTCCGGCGGCTCGGCGAGCCCGCGCTGCTGACCCCGACCGGGTGCCGGGACGGATCTTGACAGTGGCGACCTAACACCTGTTAGGTGGCGCACGGTCATCGATCGAATGAGGGGCTCATGACGGACTGGTCAGCACTGACCCGATCGCCCGGCCGGCGCCGGAGCCGATCCATCAACGCCGAGAACCCGACCGGCGCCCCCGGACAGGCGGCCATGACCGCCTCGGCCCTCGGCCCGTCCCGCAAAGGCCGCCCGGCGATCGCGCTCGAGCCCGGCGAGACGGCGACCCTGGCCGACATCACCGGCCCCGGCGTGATCCGCCACCTCTGGATGACCGTGCCGGACAAGACCCCGGCCGGTCCCTGGGTCCTTCGGGACCTCGTGCTCCGGATGTGGTGGGACGACGACGAGCGCCCGGCCGTCGAAGTACCGCTCGGCGACTTCTTCTGCAACGGCTTCGGGCAGCGCACGCTCGTCACCTCGGAGCCGATCGTGGTCGCGCCGACCGGCGGACTGAACAGCTACTTCCCGATGCCCTTCCGCCGCCACGCCCGGATCGAACTGACGAACGAGCACCCGGGCACGGTCGGCGGGATCTACTACCAGATCGACTACACGGTGGACGATGACCTGGCCGACGACACCGCGCTGTTCCACGCCCACTGGCGACGCAGCAACGCCTCCACCGCGCCGGGTGAGGACCACGTCGTCCTCGACGGAGTCGTTGGCAGCGGCAACTATGTCGGGACCTACATCGGGTTGACCGCGCTCGAGCGGTTCTGGTGGGGCGAGGGCGAGGTGAAGTTCTACCTCGACGACGACGAGGACTACCCGAGCCAGTGCAGCACCGGGCTCGAGGACTACGCGGGTGGTGCGTGGGCTTTCCAGGACGCGCTGCGGACCGATCCCCCACCGGTGCCGTTGACCTTCAGCGCGCCGTACTGCGGCTATCCGTTCTACTCGGCCGAGGACACCACCGGGCATTCGCCGTTCGCCACGAGCACGCTGCAGTCGCACGGCATGTACCGCTGGCACCTGCCGGACCCGCTGATCTTCCACCGGCGACTGAAGATCACGCTGCAGCAGATCGGCGCCTGGGACCACGGGCACTTCGAACGCACGGACGACATCTCCAGCGTCGCGTACTGGTACCAGGTCCCGGGCGGCTCGAACGACCTGCCTCCGCTGCCTTCCCGCGAGTTCCGCCGACCCCGTTAGGAAGACCATGACCGACTACCAGGAAGCCAACCGCGGTCAGTTCCACTTCAGCCCACGGGCCGGATGGATGAACGATCCCAACGGGCTGCTTCACTACCGCGGCACGTACCACTTCTACTTCCAGCACGCCCCGAACAGCCTGGTCTGGGACACGATGCACTGGGGTCACGCCACCAGCACCGACCTGGTCCACTGGCAGCAGCAGCCCAACGCTCTCGACCCCACCGTCCACCACCCCGGTGACCTGTGGTCGGGCGGCGGCGTGGTCGACGTACGGAACACCTCCGGGCTCAAGGACGGCGACCACGATCCGATCCTCGTCTTCACCGGCACGCAGGGCGTCCGAACCTTCTACAGCCTCGACGGCGGCATGACGTTCACGGCGTACGACGAGGGCCGGGTGATCGCCCGGCCGAGCGGTCACGAGAACCGCGACCCGAAGGTCGTCTGGCACGAGCCGTCCCGGACCTGGGCGATGGTGGTGTGGTCGGACAACGACGGGAACGGCGTGGACTTCTTCGTGTCGCCCGACCTGCTGACCTGGGAGCGGACCGGGCGGTACGTCGCGGACTGGTTCTTCGAGTGCCCGGACTTCACGCCGATGGTGCTGGACGGCAGGGTGCACTGGGTGCTTCGCGACGGACGCGGCACGTACGTCGTCGGCGATTTCGACGGGCGCGAGTTCCGGACGGACTGGACCGAGGCGCACACCATCACCGTGAACCCGGGTGGTGCGGCCGGTCACTACTACGCGGCACAGTCGTTCGACAACGTGCCGGACGGACGCGTGGTGACGATGGCCTGGCAGGGGCTCAACCGCGGCTCGACCTGGACCGGTAACGCCAGCTTCCCGGTGGAGCAACGACTCGTCGCGACCCCGGACGGTCCCCGGCTGTTCAGCCTGCCGGTCGACGAGGTCGCCGTACTGCGCCGATCGACCAAGACGTGGGGCGCCGAGCAACTCTCCGCCGGATCTCCACTGAGACTCGACGACGCCACCAGCTACGAGCTCGAGGCAACGTTCGATCTCACCGACACCCCGGCCGGCTCGTTCACGTTCCGGCTGCGCACCGGTTCCGACGGATCGGCCGCCCGCGAGGTCACCTACGACATCGGGGCCGGCCTGCTGGACGGCGTACCGCTGGCTGCCGACGGGACCCTCACGGTCCGGCTCCTGGTAGACCGTGGCCAGCTGGCAGTCTTCGCCGCCGACGGCGCCTACTACGCGTGCTACAACGTCGACTTCGACACCGCCTCCACCGGCGACGGTCTCCAGCTCACCAGCACGGTTCCGCTGCGGCTGGAGTCCCTCACCCTCCACCAGCTGGCGTCCATCTGGCCTCTATAGATGCACCGACGACCCCCAAAGTTGCGGCCTTCGGGAGATTGTTCGGCGATCGTTGCGGCCGGACGAGATTTCCGCGATCGCCAACAAATAAAGGGATTCCGACGCTAGCGGACGAGGGATCCACGTGCCACCCTGCGGGAATGAGCACGAAGATCTGGGCGGCCCTGGCCGCCGCTGTCGCGTTGGTGCTGGGCACGACGACGGCCGCGACCGCCGTACCCGAGACGACCAGTTCCGTCGATCCGAACCTGACGGTCACGAGTGTCGTGCTCGGGCGTACGTCGGTCGCCGTCTCCGGGCTGAACACCGTGGCCGTACCGGTCACGGTGGTCGGCGGGTACGCCACGACCGGGTCGTACACCATCTATCTCAACGTCTTCCTGGACCGCACCGGCGGCAGCGGACCGGCGAGGTACATGGTCGCGGCACTCCTGACGCTGGCCTCCGGGACCAACGCGAGCGGCACCTGGAAGGGGTTCCTCTACGTGCCGTCGACGGCGAACGGGACCTTCAAGGTCTCCGGCGTCATGCAGGGCCAGATCATCGACGGCTCCGACGGCAGCATGACCACCCCGACCCCGTTCGCCGGTCCGAGTATCGCGGTCACCGGGCTCCACCTGCCGAGGATCGGCGTCTCGATCATCCCGAAGGTGGTCCCGTTCGGCTCGGCGTACACGGCCCGGGTCGCGATCACCGACGCGACGACCGGCAAGCCGTACGGCAGCCGGATCAACGTCCAGATCACCTGGGACAACCTCTGCGTCGAGCACGACGGGGACCGCTACCTCACCAACGCGTCCGGCATCGTCGACCGGGCCTACCCGGCCGCCGCCGCGGACGCGCTGAACTGCGTCCGGTTGCGCGGCAGGGCGTTCGACACTGCGGGACTCGGTTGGTGGGTCGCCCGGCCGGGAATCGTCGGCGCGACGCCGTCCAAGACCAGCGTCCGGGTCGGCACGGTCGTGCCGGTCAACGGCTCGGTGGCGGGCGCGCCCTCCAACTGCCCGGTGATCCTGCAGCGCCTGTCCGGCGCGACGGCGTGGCGTGGAGTGAGCCAGGACGTGGTCCGGCAGAGCGGACGGTTCACAGTGCTCGCCCAGCCGCCGTACGTCGGCAACGTGATCTACCGCGTGTACTTCCCGACCTGCTCCCGCTATCAGGCCGGCTACTCCAAGAGCTTCGTGATCCGGGGACTGTGACATGAGGGCGATCCGTGTGGTCATCCTCGCGCTGGCCCTGGTCGCGTTGAACGTGACCGCGGTCCAGGCGGTCCCGGACCCGAAGCTGACCGTCACCGGCGTCACGCTCGGGCGTACGTCGGTCGCCGTCTCCGGACTGAACACCGTGCCGGTCACGGTGCGGGTGCTGGCCGGCTACGACTCCACCAACGCCAACGTCTCGCTGGCCGTCTTCCTGAAGCGCACTGCCGGGACCGGGCAACTCGCGACGATGATCGCGATCGACCTGGAGCGCGTGTCCGGCACCACCCAGAACGGTGAGTGGCTCGGCACGCTGAACGTGCCCTCGACGGCGAACGGGACCTTCACGGTGAGCGGCGTACAGGTCGGGCCGTACACCGTGAACGCGAACGGGGTCAGTCCGATCGACCCGACCCCGTTCGACGGGCCGAGTCTGGTCGTGACCGGCTACCACCTGCCCAAGCTGACCGCGTCGGTGAGTCCGCGGGTGGTGCCGTTCGGGTCCGGCTTCACCGTCCGGGCCGCCGTGACGGATTCCGCCACCGGGAAGCCGTACGGGACCAGGATCCCGCTCAGGTTCGCCGCCGCCGCGTGGTGCAAGCAGATCGTCCTGACCTCGAGCGAGATCACCGACACGGCCGGCATCGCGCAGACGTCGTACGCCGGTGGGCTGGCCGACAGCATCACCTGCGTCCGGCTCCGCAACGGCCCGTTCGACAAGCTCTCGATCTCGTTCCTGGTCGCCCGCCCCGGCATCGTCGCGGCGACGCCCGCGGCGACCAGCGCCCCCGTCGGTACGATCGTCCCGGTCAACGGCTCCGTCGCCGGTGCACCCGCCGGTTGCCCGGTCGTCCTCCAACGGTTGCTCGGGGCAACACAATGGCGCGGTGTGAGCCAGGGAGTGGTCCGGTCGAGCGGCCGCTTCACCGTCCTCGCCCAGCCGCCGTACGCCGGGAACGTCAGCTACCGCGTGTACTTCCCCGCCTGCACCCGCTACCAGGCAGGGCTCACCAAACCCTTCACGATCCGCGGTCTCTGACCCACGGCCGCCCTCAGTCGAAGCTGAGGGCGGCCCTCGGGGGTCAGCCGACAGAGGGGCCCAGGCCCAGCGATTGCGGGGTACTGGAGTCGGGTGACGGTTGGTGCAGGCCTTCGTCCAGAGCGCCGTACTCGGTCATCAGGGCAGGGCTGCCGCCCCACGGCGTCTGTTCCTCGGCGATCAGCGTGTTCGTGGTGAGCAGCAGACCGGCGACCGAGGCACCGTTCTGGAGGGCCGAGCGGGCGACCCGGAGCGGGTCGATGATGCCCATCTCGAGCATGTTGCCGTAGCGGCCCTCGAGGGCGTCGAAGCCGTCGTCGACGCCGAGCTGGGCGGTCCGCTCCAGCACCTCCGCGCCGTTGTAGCCGGCGTTCGCCGCGATCAGGTACGCCGGCTCCCGCAGCGCGCGCCGGACGATCTCGACCCCGGTCTCGTAGTCGCCCTTCACGTCCAGGTCGTCCAGCGCGGAGGCGGCGTGCAGCAGAGCCATCCCACCACCGGCGACGATGCCCTCTGCCATCGCGGCCCGGGTGGCCGACAACGCGTCCTCGACCCGGTGCTGCAGTTCCTTGAGCTCGGCCGGGGTCGGCGCACCGACCCGGATGACCGCGACCTTGCCGGACAACGCACCGATCCGCTCGGTGAGCACGTCCTCGTCCACCCCGAAGGTGGCCCGCTCCAGCTCGGCCCGCAGCTGGGTGATCCGGAACGCGACGTCCTGCTCGTGACCGGTGCCGGCCACGATCGCCGTCCGGTCCGCGGTGACCCGGACCTGGTCGGCGCGACCGAGCTGGTCCAGGGTCATCGTCTCGAGGTTGAAACCGGAGTGCCGGCTGAAGACCGCGCCGCCGGTGATCGCCGCGATGTCCTCCAGCTTGTGCAGCCGCCGGTCGCCGAAGCCCGGCGCCTTGACCGCGACACACCGGAACAGGCCGTTCACGTGGTTGTGCACCAGCATGCTGAGCGCGGTCCCCTCGAGGTTCTCCGCGATGATCACCAGCGGCTTCGGCTCGCGCATGATCTTGTCCAGCAGCGGCATGACCTCCTGGACCTTGGTGATCTTCTCGCTGCACAACAGGATGTAGGGATCGTCGAAGATCGCCTGCAGGCTGCCCGGATCCGTCACCATGTACGGCGACAGGTAGCCGTTGTCGAACTCGAAGCCCTCCAGGAAGTCCACGCTCATACCGTGCGCGGCCGACTCCTCGACGGTCACGATCCCGCCGTCCCCGACAGTGTGCAGGGCCTTCGCGATCACCGCGCCGACCATGTCGTCGTCGTTCGCCGAGATCGCCGCCACCCGGGCGAAGTCGAGCTCGGTGGCGACCGGGTGCGCGACCTCGCGCAGCCGGGCCACCAGGCGCCCGACCGCGAGGTCGATCCCGCGCTTGACCAGCACCGGGTTGCCGCCCTTGCCGATCGCCTGCATGCCCTCGCGGACGATCGCGTGCGCGATCACCGTCGCCGTGGTGGTGCCGTCGCCGACGATGTCGTTGGTCTTGATCGCGGCTTCCTTGACCAGTTGGGCACCCATGTTCTCGAACTGGTCCTTGAGGAAGATCTCCCGGGCGATGGTGACGCCGTCGTTGGTGACCACCGGCGAACCGGTGATCTTCTCCAGGATCACGTTGCGCCCCTTCGGGCCCAGAGTCGACTTCACCGCCTCGGCCAGCTGGTCCACCCCGGACAGCATCAGCATCCGCGCCTGCTCACCGAATCGCAGTTCCTTGGCCATCAGAGCCCTCCGGTCGTGAAATGGTCGTTTACGGAACGAGGATCGCGCGGCCGCGGACCCGGCCGGCGTCGAGATCGGCGACCGCGTCGGCGGCCGCGTCGAGCGGGTACGTCCGGGTGTGCAGGGTGACCTTGCCGGCCTGGGCGAGCGCCATCAGCTCGGTCAGTTCGTTGAACGTGCCGACGATGTTGCCGACGATGTTCCGCTCGGTCGAGATGATGTCGAGGGTCGGGATCTGGACCTGGCCGCCGTACCCGATGACGAAGTACGAACCGGCCGGCGCGGTCATCGCGAAACCGTCCTGTTCGGCGCCCTGCTCGGCGACGAAGTCGAGGACGACGTTCGCCCCGGCGCCGCCGGTGAGCTCCTGCACGGTCTGGACCTGCTTGCCGTCAGCAACGACTGTCTGGTCCGCGCCGAGCTGCTCGGCCAGCTTCAGCGCGTCGGGGTTGCGGTCGACCACGATGATCCGGGCCGCCGTCAGCGCCGCCAGGCACTGCACCCCGATGTGTCCGAGACCGCCCGCGCCGATCACGACGCAGGTCGTCCCGGGTGGCAGGAGTGGAATGGCCTTGCGCACCGCGTGGTAAGCCGTGATGCCGGCATCGGCCAGTGCCGCCACGTCCTCCGGCTTGGTGGTCGGGTCGAGCTTGACGCACGCCCGGGCGGAGGTGAGGAGGTACTCCGCCATGCCGCCGTCACTGTCGAGCCCCGGGAAGGTGCTGTTCGAGCAGTGCATGTCGTTGCCGGCCCGGCAGGCCTGGCAGAGTCCGCACGTCGGGGTCGGGTGCAGGATGACGGTGTCCCCGACCTGGACGTTGGTCACGGCCGAACCGATCTCGTGCACCCAGCCGGCGTTCTCGTGGCCGATCGTGTACGGCAGGGCCGGGTGCATGGCCTCGGCCCACTGGCCCTCGATGATGTGCAGATCGGTGCGGCACACGCCGGCCCCACCGATCTTGACGATGACGTCCAGCGGACCCTTGACGACCGGTTCCGGTACGTCCTCGACCACTGGCTGCTGGTGGTACCCGTGCAGTCGAACCGCCTTCATCCCGATCCCTCCTCGCCGGCCCCGGTCTCGGCGTACCGGTGCCGCAGCATTCCCCTACAGATGCCGGTGTTGGCCTCGATCCCGGTCCGGGTGAGGCGTGCCTTGCCCAGATACCTCGGCGCCCCGGCGCCGGTGACCGCGTCACCGGTGCCGGGGTCGAGGAGCAGCGGCGCCGCCAGGTCCGCGGGCAGGCCGAGCTCGGCCCGCCGCCGGCGCAACCGCTCCAGCTCGTCCGACGGCGGTACGTCGCCGAGCGTCAGCCCGGCGAGCTCCGCCGGATCGGTGCCGGAGGCAATCAATGGCCGGCACACCTGGTCGGTGCCGGCCAGCACCGCCTTGGCCACGAAGGTCCGGCGCAGCTCGTCCAGCTCGCCCGCGGCCTCACCCGCGAAGGAGGCCACGAACCCGGCCCGGGCCGCGACGCCGGCGTTGATCTGGTCGGCGGCGAAGTGGTCCACGAGGGCGACGTCGACGGCGCGTACGGCGGGCAGCGCGGAGACCACGTCGTACGCGTCGGCGACCATCAGGAAGGCGAAATTGGGTGCGCAGAAGTACGTCGGCAGGCGCAGCCGCACGACCACGTCGCCGGCCGCCGACACCACGCAGGTGGACACGAACCCCAGCGTCGTGATCGGCTCGTCCAGCTCCGGGTCCCGGACCGCGTCCAGGGCGGCGAGCACCACCCTGGACCGCTCCGTCACCACTGCTGTCATTACGACGTAACCAGCTTGGCGTCGTCTGGTGCTGCCGGCGTCTCCTCCTTGAGTTGAAGCTCGCCCGGAACCTTGAGGTCGTACAACTTGGCCGCGTTCAGCCCGAGGATCTTCTTCTTGCCCTCGACCCCGAGCCGCGGATAGTCGGAGAACTCGTCACCCTCCGGGAACTCCCAGTCGACGAAGCCCTCGATCTGCCACTTCGGCTCCCAGATCCCGTAGTCGCTGCCGAAGGTCATCTTGTCCTCGCCGACCCAGAACAGCAGCTCTCCCATCACCTTCGCGAAGAACCGCGGCCGGGCGTGCATCAGACCGCCGATGACGACGGACAGACCGGCGTACACGTTGGGCTCCTGGGTCGCCATGAAGCAGAAGTCCTCGATCCGCGGCAACCCGACGTGCTCGACGATGAAGTTGAGCTCCGGGAAGTCGGTCGCGGCGTGGTCGATGTCGGCGACGTCGAACGCGTCCTTGTCCAGCGGCCAGATCGTGGGGCCCTTGTGGACGTGGATGTTCTTGATCCCCAGCTCCTGGGCCTTCGCGAGGTAGGCGTACGCCGCGGGGTCGGTGAGCTTGTAGCCCCGCGACCCGGCGTTCCACTCGGCCGTGTAGAGCTTGACGCCCTTCGAGCCGTAGCGCTCGACGTTGCGGGCGAGCTCCTCCAGGCCGACGTCACCGTCGCGTGGGTCGAAGCGGGTGTTCAGCACGAACATGCCGGGGTGCTTCTCCCCCAGGTTCGCGTTCTGCTCGGTGGTGTTGAACCCTTCCTTGTACCACTCCTTCAGGTAGGTCGGCTGGAACACCGCGACGTCCACGTAGCCCTCCTCGAAGACGTCCTTCATCAGGTCGTCCTCGGAGTACTTCATGAACTTCTCGATCGGCCAGTGGGTCTCTTTCGGGGCCAGACTCATGTACGCGTGGAAGCACTCGATCCACCCCTTCGCGTACTGCTCCTGGCCGGCGACCCAGTTGTCCGGTGCCGCATTCCAGAAGTGCATGTGGCTGTCGACCACGAAGTACTTCTCACCATTCTTCTCGTACACGGAAGACCCCCTTGTGTCAGCTGGATGCGGTCAGGTCGAACCCGATGTAGTCGGCGGCGTCCTCGGGGTTGGCGAACATGATCGTCCGGTCGTCGGTGTGGACCATCCGCCCGTAGTGGGTGGACATGTTCTCCTCGAACTCGGCCTGGTCGAAGTACCCGGGCTCCTCACCGAGCGCCTCGGAGATGTCGTCGTAGATGAACTCCATCTTGCCGACCGCGTCGACGCGGATCATCGACGGCAGCGGCGTCACGGTGACGTTGTCGAAGCCCCGCATCACCTCGGCGACGACGGCGCCGACCTGGTTGTTCATCAGCGTGACGCCACACCGGTTGGACGCGGTGTTGTCGGACTTGAACGGGCTCTCGACAACTGCCTTGAGCGTGGTCACTGTGCCAACTCCTTCGGGTTCTCGAGGCCCAGCGTGCCGAGGATGCCGCTGAACCGGCTCTTCACCCGGTCGAGGCCGTCCTCGAACCGTGGCGGTTTGGCGTCCGGTTGCGACCACACCGGCTGCAGGGTGCGCGCCGCGGCCAGGGCCGCCGCGGTCCAGGTGGAGGCCCAGCCCTGCAGGATCGCCTTGTTGTGGGCGGCGAACTCACGGTCGCTGGTGAGCAGCTCGAACATCGCCGTCGTGTAGCGCAGGTCGCGCTCGGCGAAGTCGTACTCGGCGGCGCCGATCACGGTCGGCGTGACGAAGTCGCCGTTGCGCGGAGCGGCCTGCTGGATCAGCTGGCTGCGGAACAGCTCGCCGACGAGCGGCTCGAAGACGACGTTCGCGGCGAAGATCGCCTCGCACCAGTCGTCGATCGCGGTCAGGCGCTCGGCGACATCCCGCACACCCTGCCAGGACGGGTCGGAGTTCCAGGTCTCCAGGTGGGCCTTGCCGTCGAAGCCGTCGATCTCCTCCGACAGGGTCAGGTTGTACAGCGCCAGGTCCTGCGCCGCGCGGATCCGGTGCATGCTGTTCACCGAGATCGCGTTGTTGTGCATGTTCGTCGGGGCCCGCCGGTTCGCGTTCGCGTACAGGTAGAGACCCAGGCCGTGGTCGACGTGCATCCAGGCGCCGACGTGCTGCTCGACGAAGCGGACCCAGTTGGTGTTCCACTGCTCGAAGGCCTTCGACTGCCGCGCGGCCTCGACGTTCTGGGTGACCTGGCGGACCACGTTGGAGTTGTAGCGGTAGAGCGTGAGCTCCCACTCCTCGTTCGGGTCGCGGAACTCGTGCCAGCCGGTGGCCGGCCAGTCCTTGACGAGCATGCCGCCGGTGCCCGGTCCGCGCTCGGGTGAGGGCTTGTCCGAGCCCCACGCCTTCAGCACGGTCCAGTCCAGCGGGTAGCCGCCGCGCCCGTCGGCGAACCCGTACAGCCAGCCCTGGGTGAGGTAGTGCCGCGGATCCGGCTGCACCTCGACGGTGACGTCCTCGTAGTGGCTCTGCTTGCGCTTCTGCGGCTGGTAGTAGTTGTAGCGCCGCGACGACGAGTCCGGGAACTCGCGGGCGCCCGCTTCGGCGTCGGTGAAGACCGGCTTCGGCACGCTGCGTTCGAACTTGCCCCCGGTCGTGGAGTCTTGTGTGGTGGTCATCGGCTCTCTGCCTCCAGCACCTTCGAGTCGCCGGCGTCGCCGGTCGTGGTGAACTTGTCGTAGTAGATGTGCTTCGTCACGACGCCCAGTCCCTCGAGCATCGGGATCGCGGCCTCGACCATGGGTGGCGGCCCGCAGACGTAGGCGTCGGCTCCGGTCAGATCCGGCTCGTTGCGACGGACGACATCGGTGATCAGGCCGGTCTCGCCGTCCCACTCGTCCTCGGACAGGGCCGGCACGAACCGGAACCGCGGCAGGGTCTGTTCCAGCCCGCGCAACTCGTCCTCGAAACACAGGTCCCGCTGGGTGCGGGCGCCGTAGTAGTACGTCGTCGGCCGGTCGATCCCCCGCTCGGCCATCGACCGCAGCAGCGACAGGATCGGCGCCATCCCGGCCCCGCCGCCGAGGAAGACCAGCCGGGCGTCCGGGTTGTCCCGGAGGGTGAACACCCCGAACGGCCCGGACAGGTCCAGTCGGTCCCCGACCTGCAGCCGCTGGTCCAGGTGCTCCGAGAACAGGCCGCCCGGGTAGACCCTGATCACGAACTCCAGCCGGCCGGTCTCCCGGCTGGTGGTGTTTGCCATCGAGAACGAGCGGGTGGCCTCGGCTCCCGGTACCGCGATGTCGACGTACTGCCCGGGGAAGAACTTCAGCTCGCCAGGCTCGGCGAGCCGAAGCACCAGGTGGCGCAGGTCATGGGTGACCGGCGTGATCGCGACGACTTCGGCGGTACGTTCCTGGATCGGCAGGCCGGAACGGATCATCTCCTCGTCGTAGTTGAGCAGCTCGATCGTGAGGTCCTCGTAGGCGTGCGCACGGCAGAGCAAGGTGTAGCCCTCGTCCAGCTCGTACTCCGGCAGCGCGAAGGTCGAGTAGCGGTCCAGTTCGATGTCCTCACCGTCGAGGACGAACGACTTGCAGGACGCGCACTGTCCCTCCTTGCAGCCGTGCATGAGCATCACACCCTGCTCGGCCGCAGCCCGTAGGATCGTCTGGTCCTCATCGACCTCGATCTCGATGCCTACGGGCTCGAACCTCACAACATGCTTCTCAGCCATGACGGACGGGATCAGGCGTCCGCAGGGGCAGGACGGCCGGCGGGGCCTCCCTTGACGTAGCGAGCGGCGAACGCGGTGCGCTCGTCGTCCGTCATCTCGTTCAGCAACACGTTCGGGCTCGCCAGCGGCGGGCACTTGCGCAGGTGGTCCAGCGTCCACATCTTGTCCGGGTTCAGATCAAGGTGCGGTTGCGCGACCATCGTCTTACCGTCGTCCCGGACGAAGCCCATGTCCGAGACCACGTCGGCCCAGTTCCATCCGTGGTACAGCGTCTCCCACTCGCGGTGACCGATCAGCTTGCCCATGTTCGGCGTCTGCCGGCCCTGGTACGTCGGCCGGAAGGCCTCCTCGTCGGTCCAGCGGCACATGTCGTGGCAGTAGGTCCGCCACTGGCCGTCGACCTTGGCCATCACCATGTCCTCGCGGACCAGGCACGGGACCATGCAGGTCCAGCACCGGTGCGGGTACTCGTAGTCGACGTCCTCGAAGACGATCGGCTTGTGACCGTTCGGCATCGACAGGCGGTTGTAGTTCTCCCACCACGCGCCGTACTTGTCGTACCAGCCCGGGTACTTGTACTCGAACCACTCGAAGTCCTTGTCCGTCATCGGGTCGATCCGCCAGTAGTTGGCGAGCCAGCCGGTGGCGAAGAACTGGGCGACCTCGTGCACGTAGCCCTTGTTCCAGATCTGGTTCCAGGACTCCTCGATCAGGTCGTGCGGGATCTCGAGGCCGTACTTCTCCAGCGGGACGAGGTAGCTGCGGTAGTAGTCGTCGTAGATCCACCGGCGCCACATCTCGGCGTAGCTCTCGCGGTCCTTGCGGCGGTCCTTCGTGCCGTACTCGATGAAGGTTCCGATCGCCGCGTCGACGACCCGGTGGTTGTTCCACCACGCGTAGCGCAGGTCGCGGGCGAGCAGCTGGTGGTTGCCCTCGTCGGCGAGTGCCATCAGCAGGGTCGCGTACCCGTTGCTGATGTGCCTGGACTCGTCGGACTGCACCGAGTGGAACACCGTCGGTAGCAGGTAGTCGCCGTTCGCGGCCGCCTCGGCCGGCATCGCGACGAACAGGGTGTTGGTGAACGCCGTCTCGGCCACGATGGTCAGGTAGATACTGGCCGCCGTGATCGCGTCACCGGTGATGAACCCCTCGGCGAACTGCCGGCCGATGGTGCCGCAGTAGTCGCTCTGGAAGTTCCGCAGGCTGGAGTTGAAGCCCGCCGGGTCGATGTAGTTGTTCATGTAGAGGCGCTTGAGGTTCTGCTGGATCGTCGAGTGCCGTACCTCGTCGATCATCTGGATCGCCTGGCCGTTGTGGAGCTCGGGGTTCGGGACGGTCCGGAACAGCAGTGGCATCGCGCGGGCGGCCGAGATCTCCGGCAGCGGGATGATGCTCAGGAAGAGCTTCTGCCATTCCAGCCAGCGCTCCTGCACCTGGCGGAACATGTTTCCACGGATCGCGCCGTCCGAGGCGCCGTACACCCGGTGGTCCTTCTCCTCCTGCATCGGGAAGTACGAGCGCAGAACCTGCTTCAGCGGGTCTTTCTTCTGCGCCTTCTGGAACGTGTAGTCGGTTCCGTACTGAGAGACCGGCTCGTGGTACGCCGGTTCCCAGGACAACTCCTGGATCTTCTGGTGGGCCTTCGCCACACTCTGGCGACTCATGGCACTCCTCCCGCTCATGTGGCCGACTGTCCTTGCAGTACATCGCCGCTGGGATGCCGGTGAGGTCTCAAATTGAGATGAAGATCACGTCTCGCCGAACATCGCCTCACGGAGCTCGGCGAGACGGTCCTGTTTCTGCTGCACGAGGCGCTGATCACCTTGTGGATCAGGCTGGATTCCCAGGCAGCGCAGCAGTTCGGCGGCCGGCTCGCCCGGGTGCCCGGTGGCTCCGAGGACTGGATGCAGGCCGACATCGGCCAGATGCTCGAACACGACGTTCACGATGGTCCACGGGTTGTACGACTCGACCTGGCTGGAGACATCGTTGTCCATCGGAACCTCCCTAGCCCCACTTCGATCACAAGCCCGCGAGCCTCCGGCGGTTGTCTCAATCTGAGACACCACTTGTGTCTGCCTGCATTAGGCTCGAACTGCGATGACCGGGTGGGGCCACGCGGATCAGTGCCGCGCCGTTCCTGCTCGGCGTCAGGAGGCCCCGTGGACGAACTCGCTGCGACGGACGACAGCGCGCGGGCCGCCACGGCCCGGCTGAACTTCCTCACCCTCGATCCGGTGCGTGCCCAGGACGTCCGGCCACCGATCCTTGCGTCCTGGGTGAGATCGCGGCGATGGAACCTGCCCGCCGACCGGATCACGCTGCCCTACGTCGCGGACCCGGATCTGGACCTGCCGCTCACACGCAGTGCGCGCCCGGTGCTGCAGCAACTGCACCAGAACCTGGACGGCCAGCCGATCAGCATCATCCTCACCGACCGGACCGGGATGGTCCTCGAACGCCTGACCGCCGACGCCGAGCTGAGCCGGCACCTCGACAAGGTGTTCCTGGCGCCGGGCTTCAGCTACGCCGAGCAGTTCGCCGGGACGAACGGGATCGGCACCGCCCTCGAGGGCGGCGGCCCGATGCACGTCTTCGGTCACGAGCACTACGCCGAGGACCTCGAGGACCTGGCGTGCGCCGGCGTACCGATCAAGCACCCGGTGACGGGTAAGACAGTCGGGGCCATCGACCTGACCTGCTGGCGCAAGGACGCCGGTTCGCTGCTGATCGCGCTCGCCAAGATCACCGCCGACAACATCAGAGGGGCGATGCTGACCGACAGCTCCACGCGGGAGCTGGCGCTGCTGCGCGCGTACAAGCAGAGCGTGCGACGGCTCGGCGACATGGTTCTCGCCGTCGACGACGACGTACTGCTGATGAATGCGAACGCGCGGCAGTCCCTCGACGCCGCCGACCAGCGCGCGGTGCTCGGCCACGCCGCCGAGCTGCTGGAACGCGGCGGCTCGGAGGCGGTCGTGGTCGAGCTGCCCACCGGCGGCTGGGCCAGGATCACCTGCCGGCCGGTCACCGTCGGCCCGCATGACGAGGCAGCGGGGATCATCCAGGTCAGCGCGCTGAGTGCCGGTGTGGACGGGCCGGTGCCGGGCTCCGTGCACCGCCCGCCGTCCCGGCCTGTGCTGCCGGGACTGGTCGGCCGGAGCGCCCCCTGGCTCGGCAGTAGCCGGGAGGTCGACAACGCGTGCCGGGCCGGGCAATGGGTCGTTCTCACCGGCGAGCGCGGCGTCGGAAAGATCGCGCTCGCGCGCGCCGCGCACCACCAGAACAACCCGGGCGGCCTGTTCCACGTGGTCGACGTCGCCATCGCGGGTGCCGGCTTCGGTGCGGAGCTGGAGGCCGAGCTGGCCGACGACTCCCTGCAGGCGCTGGTCATCCGGCACGCCGAGCGACTCGATGCCGCCGGTGTGGACGTGGCCATCGAGGCCCTGTACGGCGTGCAGGAACGCCGTCCGTCGGCCCCGCCCTGGATCGCACTCACGCTCACCGGCGACGACCAGGAAGCCGCGGATCTCGCGGACCTGTTGGCGTTGTTCCCACTCACCATCGAGGTGCCACCGCTGCGGCACCACATCGAGGACGTCCGGGACCTGGTGCCGCACTTCCTCAACCAGATGAGCCACGGCGAGCTGGCCTGTTCGCCGGAGTCGATGCAGCAGCTGATGCGTTCGTCGTGGCCGGGGAACACCGCGGAGCTGTGTCACATCCTGAAGCAGGTCGTCCTGCGGCGCCGCCGGACCGGCGTGATCACGCCCGCCGACCTGCCGGCCCGCGTCCAGGCGATCAGCCGGCGCAGCCTCAGCCAGCTCGAGGCGCTCGAACGCGACGCGATCATCCGCAGCCTGGTCGCCAACGACGGCCACAAGGGCCGGGCGGCGAAATCCCTCGGGATGTCCCGCGCCACCATCTACCGCAAGATCCACGACTACGGCATCCAGCCACCGTAAGACTTGACCGCAGCTGCACAAGGAGCAGCCGCTGGCGACAACTTTGCTCATTTTCCTCTTGCCGTGCGCAGCCCGGTCGCGGTTCGATAAGGACATGACGGAAATACGCGCGGCCGGCGCGACGGATGAGCAGAAGATGTCGTACCGGCCGTTGCTGTGGCTGGCGGTGGCGCTGTTCTCGACCGGAATCGACGGGTATGTCCTGGCGGGGCTACTGCCTGCGATCGCCGCGGACCTGCGCGTCAGCGCGGCGGCCGCCGGGCAGTTGATGTCGGTGTTCGCGCTGACCGCGGCGCTCGCGGGGCCGGTGCTCGGAACGGTGACCTCACGGTGGGAGCGCCGTACGACGATCGCCCTGTCGCTCGCCGTCTTCATCGCCGGGAACCTGGTCGTCGGACTCGCGACGCTCTACTCGGTCGCGATCGCCGGCCGGGTCGTGGCGGCGCTGGGCGCCTGCTTGCTGAACGCAGCCGTCACCGGGTACGCGATCGCGCTCACGCCGGAGCGGCATCGCGGCAAAGCGTTGTCGTTCGTGCTCGGCGGGTGGATGGCCGCGACCGCGCTCGGGGTGCCCATCGGCCTGGTGATCGGGCAGTCCAGCTGGCGGTTCCCGATGATCATGGTCGCCGTGGTCGGCAGCATCGCGCTGGTGGGCATCCTGCTCAAGCTCCCGAAGCTGCATCTTCCCGGCGGAACCCTCGTCGACCGGCTGCGCCCGCTGCGGCAGCCGCGGCTGCTCGCCGGCCTCCTGGTCACGACCGGCATCCTGTGCAGCAGCTACGCCTGCTTCACCTACGCCACCCTGATCCTCGGCCCGCACTTCCACGCCGAGTGGATGATCATCGCGATCATGTTCGGGTACGGCGTCGCGAGCATGCTGGGGAACGCGGTCACCGGCCGCCTCACCGACCGCTTCTCCGCGATCCGCGTGCTGACGGTCGTCCTCTCCGGACTGCTGCTGAACGCGATCGTCGGCATGGTCGCCCTGTCACTCTTCCCGCTCACCCTCGCCGCGGCCTGCGGGCTGCTGTGGTTCTTCACCGCGGGTGTCGGCAACGGCGGCGCGGCCGTCCCGCAACAAGCCCGCCTGGCCTCGATGGCGCCGGACTCCGCGACGATCGTGATCGCCCTGAACGGCAGCGCGATCTCGCTGGGCTCCGCGCTGGGTAGTGGGCTCGGTGGCGCCGCGCTGGCCGCCGGCTCCGCCGCCAACGACCTGCTCGGCGTCTCCGCCGTCATCCTCGCCATCACCGTCACCCTGCACCTGATCGTCTCCCGCTCCTCCACGACCGCAAAAGTCGCCGCCGAGTGACGAACACGTGCGCCGCGGAGACCGTTGAGGAGCAGGAGTTCTCGTACCGGCCGCTGGTCTGGCTGGCGGTGGCGACGTTCTCGATGGGAATCGACGGGTACGTCCTGACCGGGTTGCTGCCCGCCGTCGCCGCGGACCTGCACGTGAGCGCGGCGGCCGCGGGCCAGTTGATGTCCGCCTTCGCGCTCACCGCGGCCTTCGCCGGTCCGGTGCTCGGGACGCTGACTTCGCGCTGGGAGCGCCGTACGACGATCGCCACGGCGCTCGGCGTCTTCGCCCTCGGCAACCTGATCGTCGGGCTCGCCACGAACTACCCGATCGCGTTCGGCGGCCGGGTGGTGGCGGCGCTCGGCGGCTGCCTCCTGTACGCCGCCGTCAGTGGGTACGTGATCGCGGTGACTCCGGTCCGGCATCGTGGCAAGGCGTTGTCGTTCGTGCTCGGGGGGTTGCTGACCGCGACCGCGCTCGGCGTACCGGTCGGCCTGCTGATCGGGCAGTCCAGCTGGCGCCTCCCGATGATCCTGGTCGCCGTGATGGGCACGATGGCGCTGGCCGGCATCCTGCGCGGCCTCCCCCGCCGGCATCTCCCGCCGGGCCGGCTGGCCGACCAGCTACGCCCGCTCGGGCGGCCCCGGCTGCTCGGCGCGCTGCTCGTCACCACCGGCATCCTCTGCGGCAGCTTCACCTGCTTCACGTACGCCGTCCTGATCCTCGGCCCGTCCTTCCCGGCCGGATGGATGATCATCGCGATCATGTTCGGGTACGGCGTCGCGAGCGCGGTCGGCAATGCGATCACCGGCCGGCTGGCGGACCGCTTCTCGGCACCGCGGGTGCTCACCGTCGTCCTGGGTGTTCTGCTGCTGAACTCGATCCTCGGCATGGCCGGCCTGATGATCGCCTCGGCCACCGTCGTCGCGGTGACCGCCCTGATCTGGTTCTTCGCCCAGGGCGTCGGCAACGGCGGCGCCGCCGTACCGCAGCAGGTCCGCCTCGGCGGCCTCGCCCCGGAGTCCGCCGCGATCGTGATGGCCCTCAACGGCAGCGCGATCTCGCTCGGTTCGGCGATCGGCAGTGGGCTGGGCGGTGTCGCGCTGGCCGCCGGGACCGCACCGAGCGGCCTGCTCGGCGTCGCGGCCGTCGTCCTCGCCGTCACACTGGGCCTGCATCTGGTCGTCGTCAAAGCCGGAGCGCCGTCCTGACGAAGCGCCTCACTCCCAGCCGCGACGGCCGGCTTGCAGACCGGCTTGGAAGCGGCTGGTCGCGCCGAGTTGCTCCTGGACCTGGGCGATCCGGCGGCGCAACGTCCGGCCGCTGACGCCCAACTGGCGAGCGATCGCCTCGTCCTTCATCCCGCTGGCCAGCAGGTTGATCAGGGTCGTGTCGGGATCGGCGGTGGCCGGCTCGGCCAGCCGGAGCGGCGTGGCCTGGCCCCACAGCTGGTCGAACAGGGCCTGCAGGGCATGGGTCAGCGCGGAGTCCGTGACCACGACGGCCCGCGCCTGGCCCGGCGTCGACGGACCGTCGCCGGCCAGTGGGAGCATCGCGGTCCGGCCGTCGACGATCAGCAGCTTCACCGGGACCTGCGGCAGTACGCGCGACTGTTCGCCTCGCTCGGCCATCGATCGCAGCCGATCGACCCAGCCGGGATGATCCAGCACCTCGGCCGCGTAGATCGCCCGGAACCGGACACCGCGATCCAGCAGGGCGAGCTCGGCACCGGACACCTGGTGGCTGCCGTCGGCGACGTACGGCGGGGTGTCGGTGCCGACCGCCTGTTCGGTTGCTCCACGCAACATGTCGTCGATCCGTGCCTCGATCGCGTCACGGCCGACCGCGATCTCGATCAGGCGGCTCGGCTCGGCCTGCAACTGGCCGGCACTGAACTCCCGGGCCAGCTGATCGGTCATCGCGGCGACGCCGTCCAGGGCCGCCCGCCGCTCGCGCACCAGCATGCCGAGCCCGGACCGCGGATCGACCGGCGCCGGCGCTGCCTCCGAGCCGCTGCGTACCAGACCGGCGGCGATCAGCCGGCCGACCGCGGCCTCGACCGTTGCCTCCGGCTCCTCCACCGCCTCGCTGAGCTGCCCGACCGGGACACCGGGATCACGCAACAACTGCCGGTACACCTGCGCGTCCAACGCGGACAGTCCAATCGCTTCCCAATCAGCCACGGATCGAGGGTAGTTGGCCGCAATCGGCGTTTGGCCGGATCCGGCGCCGCGCGAGCCCGGTCAGGGCTTAGCGTGTCCCGAGGAAGCGTCGTTGTCCGAGGAGTGAACTGTGCGTTTACATGCTGGTCGTTCCACGATCGCCTTGGTGGGCGCGATCGTCACCGCCGTTCTGGTCGGCTCGGGGGCCGCGACCGCCCAGCCCAGTGAGCCGGCGTTCTCGCCGCAGTCGATCGTCTGGCCGACCCAGACCGACGGCTACCTGCTCGGCGGTGTCGCCTGCGGTACGACGACCTGCCCGGCCGAGGTCAAGGCCACCCACGACGGCGGCAAGACCTGGACGACCGCCGGCCGGACGCACAACGGGCTGGCCAAGAGCGGCGAGCCGGGCCTGACCAGCCTGCAGTTCGCCGACCAGAAGTTCGGCTGGGCCTACGACCCGTTCCTCGAGGTCACCCGCGACGGCGGCAAGACCTGGACCCAGGTCCCGGTACCCGGTGGTGACGCCAAGATCCTCAACCTGCTGGCCGCCCCGGACGGCACGTACGTCGTCACGTCCGGGTGCGCGATCGGGACCGGCATCTGCGACGACCGCCCGCTGAAGGTCTGGCGCGCACCGGCCGGCAAGTCGACCGGCTGGAAGCAGCTCGACCTCGCGGTGGCGGCCGACGACCACGTCGCCCTCGACGCCGAGGGCTCGACCGTCTACTTCCTGGCCGCACCGTTCGTCGGGTCGGGTCGCCTGTCCACCCTGCGCAACGGCACGGTCCGGTCCACCAGCCTGGTGACCTGCGCCGACCCCGAGGACGCCACCATCACCGACCTCGCGACGAACGGCCCGGGCCGGGTCTACGCGCTCTGCATGGCGAACTTCGGCCGCGGCCACTCCGACAAGACCCTCCTCGTCTCCGGTGACGGCGGCAAGACCTTCCGGTACGACGCCATCCCCGGTGGACTCGGCCTGGCCAGCCGGCTGGCGGTCGCGCCCGATGGTGCGGTCATGCTGACCACGGTCACCGCGAGCCTGGTCTACAACCGCCCGACGCTGTCGAAGTCGTGGCGCGTCGACCAGAACTGGCTGGAGAACAGCGAGCACATCCACGACCTGGTCTTCCAGTCCGGCACCACCGCGTGGCTCGTCGAGCGCGATGCGGCGTACACGCCGGACACCCAGCTCTGGGTGACCCACGATGCCGGCCAGAGCTGGCAGCAGACCACCGTCGTCCCGGCGTGACGCCGATCCACTCTCGAAGCATCGGAGTACATCTGTGATCTCACTGCGCCGGTTGGCGATCCCGCTGGCCCTGGTCCTGGTCGGTGCCACCACCACGGTGGCCGCCGCGGACGTCCAGGAGTCCCCGAAGGTCGTGGCGAGCTGCGACCAGAAGGTCGAGCCGGGACACTTCACCTGCTTCGCGCAACGACGTGCCGACCTCGGCTTCCGGGCCCGGGTCGCCGGTGCGCCCGCCGGCTACGGTCCGGCCGACCTCCAGTCGGCGTACAAGTTGCCGTCGGCATCGGCCGGCCAGGGTCAGCGGGTGTACGTCGTCGACGCGTACGACGATCCGACCGCCGAGGCGGACCTGGCCGAGTACCGCAACCAGTTCGGGCTGCCGGCCTGTACGACGGAGAACGGCTGCTTCCAGAAGCTCAACCAGGACGGCCTGCCGAGCCCACTGCCGGCCCCGTCGCGCTCGTGGTCGGGCGAGATCTCGCTGGACCTCGACGCGGTCTCGGCGGTCTGCCCGCACTGCGGCATCACGCTGATCGAGGCGAACTCCGCCAGCGACGACCTCCTCAAGGCGGTCGTGACCGCCAACCGGCTGGGCGCCAAGTTCGTCTCGCTGAGCTGGGGCGGACCGGAGTCGGCCGACCTCGCCGAGCTCGACAGCACCTACTTCGACCAGCGCGGTGTCGTCTACGCGGCCTCGACCGGCGACAGCGACTACGAGGCCGGCGTCTCCTACCCCGCGAGCTCGGAAGCCACGACCGCGGTCGGCGGTACGACGCTCACGAAGGACGACTCGGCGCGCGGCTGGACCGAGACGGTCTGGAACAGCTTCCTGGGCGACGGCACCGGTTCAGGGTGCTCCGGCGTGATGGCCAAGCCGAGCTGGCAGTCGGTCATCCCGGCGGCGGTCTGTTCGCAGCGCGCGGTCGCGGACGTGTCCGCGGTGGCCGACCCCGCGACCGGTCTCGCCGTGTACCAGACCACCGGCGGCGACGGCTGGGCCGTGTACGGCGGAACCAGCGCCGCGGCACCGATCGTCGCCGCGATCTACGCACTTGCCGGTGACCCGGACCCCGCCTCCCGTCCGGCGAGCTACCCGTACGGCGTCACCGGCAACCTCAACGATGTTGTCCAAGGCAACAACGGCGACTGCACCCCGGCCGCGCTGTGTACGGCGCAGGCCGGCTGGGACGGCCCGACCGGCCTCGGGACGCCGGACGGCACTCGCGCACTCACCTCGCCGACCAAGGGCAACCGGATCACGGTCACGGCGCCGGCGCAGCAGTTCAGCGCGGTCGGTGACCTCGTGCTGCTCCAGGCCCGCGCGACGGACTCTGGTCATCGCTCAGTTCGGTTCGCCGCGACCGACCTGCCGACCGGACTCCGGCTCGACGCGTCGAGCGGCGTCATCTACGGTCGGCCGACCCAGCCGGGCGTTCACTCGGTCACGGTGACCGCGACCGACTCGACCAAAGCTCGGGGCAACACCGTGATCAGCTGGGTGGTCAGCACCAAGCAGGGTGCGCGCGGCGTAGTGAATGGTGACTTCGAGGCCGGCGCAGGCGGCTGGACGCAGACCGCGGACGTGATCCGCGCTGACGGTCAGTACAGCCACAGCGGCCTCGGCTACGCCTGGCTCGGCGGCACGGGCACAGCCCACACCGACTCTCTCAGCCAGCACGTCACGGTCCCGTCCTTCGGCCGGCCCACGCTCCACTTCGCGCTGCGAGTCGCGGGCGTCGCATCCCAGGACGTACTTCAGTTGACCGTCGATGGTCACGCGGTCCGCAGCTACACGAGCGCCCAGAGCGGTCCGTCGTACCGCGATCAGGTTGTCGACCTCACGCCGTACCGCGGCCGGACCGTCACCCTGGCCTGGGTCAGCACCGAGGACGAGGGGACCCCGACGACCTTCCTCGTGGACGACGTCAGGATCGACCGCTGACGAGTTGCCACCACGCATCGCGACCGAAGGACCAGAGCAGCGACAGCAGGCCGATCAGCACGACCCACCAACCGGTGACGTGCACGGCGGCGAGCGAGATCGACAGGAGCAACGTCGTGCCGGCATCGACCGCTACGGGGCGGACCACGGCAGATGTCGGCATCAGCACGTCACGCTACGTCGGAATCGTTCTCTTGACGTCCGCGGGGCCGGTGCGGTTCATAGGATCCTTCCGTGACCCAGAAGATCCGCACGTTGCTGGTGGCTACGCCCTCGTTCCGGAAGATGGTGTTCTCCGCCGCGAGTGTGGCGCGGCTCGAGGCTCTCGGGGAACTCGTCGTCCTCGATGATCCGACGGACGCCGATGCGCTCATGACCGCTCTGCCGGGTTCCGACGTACTCGTCACCTCGTGGGGTGCGGCGCCGCTGACCGCGGAGGTGCTGGATCGCGCGGACCGGCTGCGGCTGATCGCGCACAGTGCCTCGTCGGTCAAGCATTTCGTCACCGACGAGGTGTTCCGCCGCGGCCTCCGGATCACTCAGGCCGGACAGGCGATGGCGCGTCCGGTGGCCGAGGTGTCGTTGGCGTTCACGCTGACGATGCTGCATCGGATCCATCGGTACGACCACGCGCTGCACCGCGGAGCGACCTGGCAGGAAGCGATCGCGGCGCCCGCTCAGCACGGCATCAGCGGCTCCCGGATCGGCGTGGTCGGCGCCTCCCGGACCGGCGTCGAGTACATCGCGATGCTCGTCGCCCTCGGTGCCGAGGTCGTCATCCACGACCCCTATCTGACCGACGAGCGCGCGGCAGAGCTCGGCGTACGACGGCTCGACCTGGACGAGCTGCTCCGGACCAGCCGGGTGGTGGCCCTGCACGCGCCGACCCTGCCGGAGACACGCGAGCTGATCGGTGCCCGCGAGCTGGCGCTGATGCCCGAGGGCTCGGCTATCGTCAACACCGCACGCTCCTGGCTGGTCGACTCCGACGCGTTGCTCACCGAGCTGCGCACCGGCCGGATCGACGCCGCCTTGGATGTCTTCGACGAGGAGCCCCTGCCGACCGACAGTCCGCTCCGCGGACTGCCCAACGTCCTGCTCACCCCGCATCGCGCCGCCGGCACGGTCGAGTGCTACCTCGAGATGGGCGAGATCGTCGCCGCCGAGATCGAGCGCTACGCCACCGGCTCGGCCTTGCGGTACGAACTCACCGAGGCCGCCCTCGCCCGGATGGCTTGACCTGAACCGGGCGAGCCCGAGAGGAGCACCTCTCCCGAACCCGCCCAGGCGTACCAGCTTCACAGCCCGCGATACACGTGGAAACGTCTGATCAGGTCGGCCAGCCGGTGTAGGACTCGGCGAGGAAGGCCGCGCCGTGGGCGGAGTCGACGACGGCGGACAGCTCGGCCAGTTGGCGGCGTACGTCGAAGTCCGCGGCGTCGGGCACGGTGTGGAGCAGCATGGTCAGCCAGGCGGAGAAGTACTGCGCCTTCCACACCCGCGACAGCGCCCGCGACGTGTAGGTGTCGAGGGCCGGCCGGTCGTTCTTCAGTACGGCGCGCTCCAGCACCTCGGCGAGGACACGTACGTCGGCGAGCGCGAGGTTGAGCCCCTTGGCGCCGGTCGGTGGCACGGTGTGCGCGGCATCGCCGGCCAGGAACAGGTTGCCGTGGCGGATCGGCTCGCAGACGTACGAGCGGAACGGCAGGACGGTCTTGCTGAAGATGCGGCCCTCCCGCAGTGCGAAGCCGTCCGCGCCGGCCAGCCGGGCCTGGAGCTCGGACCAGATCCGGTCCTCCGACCAGTCGTCGACGGACTCCTCCGGCGAGCACTGGAAGTACATCCGCTGCACGGATTCGGTGCGCTGGCTGATCAGCGCGAAGCCACGGTCGGAGCGGGTGTAGATCAGGACGTCGTTACTCGGCGGCGCCTCACACAGGATGCCGAACCACGCGAACGGATACTGCCGGAAGTACTCCTGCCGGCCGGCCACCGCGGACCGGGTCATGCTCCGCGAACCATCGGCACCCACCAGGAGATCGCACCGGATCTCGTGCTCGACTCCGTCCGCGTCGGTGAACAGCATCCCCGGCCGGTCCGTCGTCATGTCGACAATCTGCGTGTCGACAACGCCGTACCTGACGTCGCCACCGTCGCGCTCGCGGGCGGCGGCGAGGTCGAGGAAGACATCGGTCTGCGGATACAGCCAGGTCGACGCGCCGACGAGTCCCTGGAAGTCGATCCGGTGACTGACCCCGCCGAAGCGCAGGTCGATCCCCGGGTGCTCGTGGCCCTCCCGCAGCACGCGGTCCGAGACGCCCGAATCCACCAGCAGCCGGACGCTGTCGCGCTCGAGGATGCCGGCCCGGTGCGTCCGCTCGATCTCCGCGCGGCCGCGAATCTCGATCACCACCGACTCGATGCCGGCGACGTGGAGCAGGTGCGAGAGCATCAGGCCGGCCGGACCACCGCCGACGATGCCGACCGTCGTCCGACCCACGCGGCGCGTCACTCGGGATCCTTCAGTACGGCGCCCGCCACCGCGAAGGCGTGGTTGGCGGCCGGGACACCGCAGTACACCGCGGTCTGCAGGATCACCTCCGCGATCTCCGCCCGCGTCAGACCGTTGCGGAGTGCCGCGCGCAGGTGGAGCTCGAGCTCGGACCAATGGCCGTTGGCGATGAGAGCGGTCAGCGTGATCATGCTGCGGGCCCGGCGATCCAGCCCGGGCCGCGTCCAGATCTCGCCCCACGCGTAGCGCGTGATGAACGCCTGGAAGTCCTTGCTGAACTCGCTTCCCGCTCGATCCACGTGAGCCTCACCGAGCACTTCCCGCCGCACCGCCATGCCGTCGTCGTAGCTCATGACTTCCTCCATCGGGCGAGCGCGAGATCGATCAGGGAATCAGTCGCACCCAGGTACGACGCCGGGTCGCCGGGGGCACCTCGCTCACTCACCAAGTCACCTGCCGCCGACTCCACCCGACGACGCATCACCTCCGGGTTCACCTCGAGACCGTTGACCAGATCAGCAGCCTGGCTCGAAGCCGTGAGCGTCAGCTCGAGCAACCGCCGGATGGCCGGCCACTCGGCGTGCCAGGCGCCCGGCGACCGTTCGTCCTGGCTCTCAGCCGCACACAGATGCAGCTGCGCACCCAACTGCGGCGCCTGCAACGCCGCACTCCGGACTAGGACGCTCAGCACCGGATTCTTCTTGTGCGGCATCGTCGACGACCCACCGGCCGACGTGTCCCGCACCTCGCCGATCTCAGGCCGCCCGAGCACCAGCACATCCCCCGCGACATGCCCGAGCGCATCACACGTCTCCACGAGCGCGTCCCCCAACCGCGTGACCGGCGTACGACGCGTGTGCCAACTCAGCTCCGGCGCAACCAGATCCAGCTCCGCGGCCAACGCTTGTACGGCCGCGATCGGATCAGGCAGCAGCTCACCCACGAATGCCAGCGTCCCGGCCGCGCCCCCGCACTGCACCGGGAACGTGAGTGCCCGCAGGCCATCGCGAGCATCGAGCACGCCGGTCAGCCACTGCGCCGCCTTGAGCCCGAAGGTCACCGGCACGGCGTACTGCGTCAACGTCCGCCCGGCCATCACCGACTCCCGGTGCTCAGAAGCCAACCCAGCAAGGGATTCCGCCACCCGATCAAGGTCTCCGGCAACGCGCGCCGCAGCGTCCCGCGCCAGCAGCATCAGCGCCGTGTCGAGCACGTCCTGACTGGTCAGACCGCGGTGCACCCCCTCGACCTGCAGCGACTTCACCAACGGCAGCACAGGATTCCCGGCCGCCTCGACCTCGGCGGCCGCCGGCTCGACCGCCTTCAGCTCGTCCGGAAGGCCGAGCACCCGCAGCCACGCCGCCTCGACCCGAACGAGCGCCTCCACCAGCGCGTCATCGTCCACCACGCCGGCAGCGCGGTGTGAGCCCGGCTCGAGCAGCGACGCCATCACGAATACCTCAGAAACACCGTCTCACGCGGCCCCTGCAGGTGTACGTCGAAGCGCAGACTCCCGTCCTCTTCCCGTACGGCGATCAGGGTCGATCGCTCGTCCTCGGCCAACCCGGCCAACAACCCATCACTCGACCCCGGGAGATAGATCCTTGTGAACAGCCGGTTCAGCAACCCCCGGGCGAAGAACGTGACCGCGAAGAACGCCGCCGCCCCCGGCTCCACCGGCGCCGGCTCGACCGTGCTGAACCAGTAGTGACCGGTCGGGTCCGTGTTGCTGCGGCCCCATCCCGTGAAGCGAGTGCTGTCCCGCCGCATCGATCCCTCGATCGCCGGGACCACGCCGGCAGCGTCGGCCTGGCGGATCTCCAGCAGCGCGTCGGGCATGCCGTTGCCGTCCCCGTCGTACACGTAGCCGTGCAACCACACTGAGCCCGGTGTCCCCCGGCGTACCAGCTCCCGATCGCCCGGGTACGGCAGGGCGTAGTGGAAGAAGGGGCCGACCGTCTGGCCGGGGGTGGGCGCGAGGTCAGTCATCCGCGCGCTCCATCAGGGTCGCGTGGCCGCCGGTCAGGACGATGTCCCAGCGGTAGCCGAGCAGCCGTTCGTGTTCGGACAGGCTGTGGTCGTACGTCGCCACCAGCCGCTCGCGATCGCGGGGATCGGTGATCGACTGGTAGATCGGATCGAGGGCGAACAGCGGGTCACCGGGGAAGTACATCTGGGTGACGAGGCGCTGGGTGAAGTCGGTGCCGAACAGCGAGAAGTGGATGTGCGCCGGGCGCCAGGCGTTGCGGTGGTTCCGCCACGGGTACGGTCCGGGCTTGATCGTGGTGAACGAATACCAGCCGTCGTCGTCGGTGAGGCACCGGCCGACTCCGGTGAAGTTCGGGTCCACCGGCGCCGGGTGCTGGTCGCCCTTGTGCACGTACCGGCCCGCGGCGTTCGCCTGCCAGATCTCCACCAGTTGCCGCCGGATCGCGCGGCCCTCGCCGTCGACGAGCCGGCCACGCACCAGAATGCGTTCGCCGATCGGCTCGCCGTCGCGCTGCAGGGTCAGATCCGACTCCAGGACACCGACGTCGGAGTGCCCGAACACCGGCGCGACCAGCTCCGCGCCCTCTGGGTCGGCGTGCCGCAGCTCCTTGGTCGGATGCCGCAGCAAGGTGCTCCGGTACGGCGGGAAGTCGAGCCGCGGCTGCCCGTCGCCGGGACGGGTGTCCGCGTGGATCTTCTCAATCTCGTCGCTGATGACGCGCTGGCTGGTGAGCTCTGCTGTCACCTGCCCAGGCTAGGAGCCGGACCGCCCGGCGGAGACCCGGAAATTCCACTCAACGGAAGCCCATCCGCCCCCGGCGCGGCTCCGAACGACAGGTGTCAGCAACCCCGTCAGGAAGAGGTCACGCCATGACCGCCAACGCTACGGTGTACTTGATCGACTCTGCCCTGATGCCACCTGCGAACTGACCGTGAACGAACGCACCCCGCTACCCTGGCCGGCCGGGTCGCACCAGCGACCCGGTGAGATCACGGACGGCGACCTGCTGGCGCTGACCGCCGGCGGTGACGTCGCCGCCTTCAGCGCGCTCTACGACCGGGTCACCCCCTGGGTGTTCGGCCTGGTCCGACGGATCCTGCGCAACCCGGCCCAGTCCGAGGAGGTGACCCAGGAAGTGATGATCGACGTCTGGCGGACCGCGACGAGGTTCGACCCCGAGCGCGGCTCGGCCCACTCGTGGATCCTCACCATTGCCCATCGGCGGGCGGTCGACCGGGTCCGCTCCGAACAGGCCGCGGCCGATCGCACCGAGCTCGCCGGGGTCCGGTCCGCCGAGGTCGACTTCGACCAGGTCTCCGACACCGTGACCACCCGGCTCGAGGCGGAACAGGTACGGCGCTGCCTCGGTTCGCTGACCGAGCTCCAGCGCGAGTCGATCGAGCTGGCCTACTACAACGGCTACACCTACCCCGAGGTCGCCCAGCGGCTCGGGGCCAAACTGCCGACCATCAAGGCGAGAATGCGCGACGGGCTGATCCGTCTCCGCGACTGCCTAGGAACCACCCACGGGGGGCGGACGCCATGACAGAACCCGACGTGCACACGCTCACCGGCCCGTACGTCCTCGACGCGCTGCCGATCGACGAACGCGACCGCTTCGAGACACATCTCGCCGAGTGCACCTTCTGCACCACCGAGGTCGCCGAGCTGCGCGAGGCCGCGGTCAGACTCGCCACCCAGGTCTCGACCCCGCCGCCGCCCGCCCTCAAGGCGAACGTGCTCGCCGCGATCGACCACGTCCGCCAGCTCCCGCCGCTGGTCCCCGGGGAGACGGCCGCCGAGCCACCACCGGCCCGCCGCCGCTACACCCGGCGATCGGTCCTGGCGCTGGCCGCGGCCGCACTCGCGGTCGCCGGCACCGGTGGGATCGCGATCGACCAGTACCGCGACAAGATCGCCGCGGTGCAGGCCAACGAGCGGATGGCCGCCGTCCTCTCGCAGCCCGACGCCCGCACGGTCCACGGTCCGGTCAAGGGCGGAGGCCAGGCCACCCTCGTGACGTCCGCGAGCGCCGACGCGGCAGTCGTCGTACTCAAGGATCTCCCGGAGTTGCCGAGCGACCGCACCTGGCAGCTATGGATGATCGACCCGGACAAGACCGCCCACTCCGTCGGCCTGGCCTCGGGCGACCTCACCCAGGTCCTCAACGGCTCCGTCACCGGCATGGTCGCCTTCGGCCTCACCGTCGAACCCCGCGGCGGCTCCGCCACGCCCACCCTCCCCACCGCAGCCACCCTCCCCGTGACCTGACCGCGAGTACTGTCGCCCGCATGGAAGAGGCATCGGCCGAGGTTCAGACCAGGGTCAGGGCGAGCTTCGAGCGGCAGGGGCTGATGCAGCACCTCGGCGCACGCCTCTCACACATCGGGCCGGGCCGGGTGCACATCGTCCTGCCGAGCCGTCCCGAGGTCACCCAGCAGCACGGCTACTTCCACGCGGGGGCGACCAGCGCGATCGCGGACAGCGCCGGCGGGTACGCCGCGTTCACGGTGTTCCGGCCGGAGAGTTCCGTGCTCACGGTCGAGTACAAGATCAACCTGCTCGCGCCGGCCGAGGGCGATCACCTGGAAGCGGTCGGGACGGTGCTGAAGGCCGGCCGCACCCTGACCGTCTGCAACCTCGAGGTCTACGCGGTCCACGGCGCCGACCGCAGCCATGTCGCCACCGGGCAGCAGACCCTGATCCAGATCGAGTCCCGCCCCGAGCGCTGACCCCCGCTGGGTCACCTCGCCCGGGTCCCGTGCGTTCCGAGGTCTTGACAAGTTTGCGCAAGTTGCCGCAATCTTGCCGAAACCTTGGAGCAACCTCGGGAGCGATCTGTGAACCCCACCCTGACGGACGTCGCGCAGCGCGCGGGTGTGTCGTTGTCGACCGCCTCGCGGGCGTTCAGCGACCCCGACCGGATCGGCCGGGACACCCTGCGCCGGATCATCACCGCCGCCGAGGAGATCGGGTACGTCGCCTCGGCCGGCCGCCGCTCCCGGGCCGCGAGCCTGCCGACCCGCTCGGCCACGGTCGCGATGATCGTCCCGGACATCGGCAACCCGGTGTGGGCGAGCTTCGTCAAGGCCGCCCAGGCGCACGGCTGGAACCGTCGCCAGACCGTCGTGCTGACCGACACCGACGGCAGCCCGGACCGCGAGCGGGAGATCATCGGCGAGCTGCACGAGCGGGTCGACGGGTTCGTCGTCTGCTCACCCCGCCTGCCCGCGCACGACATCGTCGAGCTGTGCGGTGACACCCCGCTCGTCCTGGTGAACCGGACGAGCGACGAGACGAACAGCGTCGTACCGGACTCGGTCGACGGCCTGCGGCAGGCGCTGGAGTATCTGCGCGTCCTCGGCCACGAGCACGTCGCCTACGCCCAGGGCTCGCCGCTGTCCTGGTCGAACCAGACCAGGGTCGCAGCGATCCAGCAACTGGCCGACCAGGCCGACATCGAGCTCTCGGTGCTCGGCTGGCAGGCCGAGACCGTGGCCGGCGGCCAGGCCGCGGCGGCCAGCGTCGTCGCGTCCGGTGCCACCGCGGTGATCGCCCACAACGACCTGATGGCGCTCGGCATCATCGCCGGCGCAGCCACCCTCGGTGTCGAGGTGCCCGGCGACCTGAGCGTGATCGGCATCGACGACACGCCGCTCGCGCAGGTCGGCCGGCCGACGCTGACGAGCATCCAGGTGCCGATGTCGCGGGCCGGCGTGATGAGCGTCGACATGCTGCACCAGCAGCTCAGCGCCGAGCCCGGGCAACCACCGGCGGAACCGCGCACGGTCACCCTGCCGACCCAGCTGGTCGTCCGCCAGAGCACCGGCCCGGTGGCCGGCTGGACCCCCGCCCGCCGGGAACGGAACGACGCATGAGAGTCGTCATCACCGACCCGAACCTGCTCCCCCTGCGCGCCGAGTTCGAGACGCTGGTCCCCGCCGGCACCGAGGCGGTCTGGCTGCCGAGCGACGTCCTCGACGTGCTCGCCACCGCGGACGTCCTGGTCGGCCCGGCCTTCACACAGGCGATGGCGGACGCCGCGCCCGGCCTCCGGCTCGTCCAGGTCGCGGGCGCCGGGACCGACCGGATCGAGGCGACCGGAGTTCCGGTCGCGAACACCTACCACCACGAGGACTCGATCGCGGAGTACGTCGTCTGGGCCTTGATCGCCCTGCGCCGCGAGCTCCCCCAGGCCGACGCCGCCCTCCGCCAGGGGCGGTGGCGCTCACCCGTCTACGAACCCTCGATCGAGCAGCCGCAGACTCTGCAGAGCGCGAACGTCGGGTTCGTCGGATTCGGCCACATCGGCCGCGCCACCTGGCGTGTGCTGCAGGCCTTCGGTGCGCGGGCCCGAGCGGTGACGGCGAGCGGCAGGACCGAGGCGGAAGGCCTCGACTGGGTTCGTGACACGGCCCAGCTCCCCCGCCTGCTGGACGAGTCCGACGCACTCGTCGTCTCCGCGCCACTCACCGAGACCACCCGCGGCATCATCGGTGCCCCCGAGCTCGAGCGACTCGGGCGAAACGGCGTACTGGTGAACGTGGCCCGCGGCCCGCTCGTCCAGGAGCAGGCGCTGTACGACGCTCTGCGCGACCACACGATCCGGGGCGCCGCCCTGGACGTCTGGTACTCGTACCCGGCCGAAGGCAACCACGGCAAGCCGGCCGACGCACCGTTCGGCGACCTCGAGAACGTCCTGCTCACGCCGCACCTGTCCGGGATCACCCGGCAGACGTTCCGCGGCCGCATCCACGACATCGCCGCGAATCTCCACGCCCTTGCCGAGGGCAACGATCTGCGCAACGTCGTCCGTCCCTGAAGGGTTACCGCCATGAGCGACCGCATCGTCACCGCCGAGGTGATCCTGACCAGCCCCGGCCGGAACTACGTCACCCTCAAGCTGCGAACGGCCGAAGGCCTGGTCGGGTACGGCGACGCCACCGTGAACGGCCGCGAGCTCGCCGCCGCGAGCTACCTGCGCGACCACGTCACCCCGCTGCTGATCGGCACCGACCCGGCCCGCATCGAGGACACCTGGCAGTTCCTCTACCGCGGGGCGTACTGGCGTCGCGGGCCGATCACGATGGCCGCCATCAGTGCGGTCGACCTCGCGCTGTGGGACATCAAGGGGAAGGCCGCCGGCATGCCGGTGTACCAACTGGTCGGCGGCGCCGTCCGCGACCGGGTCCTCGCGTACACGCACGCCTCGGCCTGGGAGCTTCCGGAACTGCTCGACGCGATCGACGCCCGCCGCGCGGACGGATTCCGGGCCGTCCGCGCGCAGTCGGGCGTACCAGGCCTCGAGACCGTGTACGGCGTGCATCGTGAGGCGACCGGGTACGAGCCGGCGAAGCGTGGCGCCGCGCCGGTAGTGGAGACCTGGGACACGGACGCGTACTTGCGCCACGCCCCCGCCGTACTGACTGCTGTTCGGGAACACGTCGGCCCGGAGTTGGCTCTGCTGCACGACGCTCATCACCGGCTCACGCCGCAGCAGGCCGCGCGGCTCGGCAAGGCGCTCGAACCCGCGGACCTGTTCTGGCTCGAGGACGTCACCCCGGCGGAGAACCAGGAGGCCTTGCGCCTGGTCCGCCGGCACACGACCACCCCGCTGGCGATCGGCGAGGTGTTCAACACGATCCACGACTGCAAGGACCTGATCACCGAGCAACTGATCGACTACATCCGGGTCGCGGTCGCGCATGCCGGCGGGATCAGCCACCTGCGCAGGATCTTCGCCCTGGCCGAGCTCTACCAGGTCCGCGCCGCACCGCACGGCCCGTCCGATGTCTCGCCGGTCTCGTTCGGCGCGAGCGTGCATCTCGGCCTGTCGACGCACAACTTCGCGATCCAGGAGTACATGGGCTACGACCCGATCGCGCACGAGGTGTTCCCGCACGCGTGGTCGTTCGACGACGGTCACCTGCACCCCGGCGAGGCTCCCGGGCTGGGCGTCGAGCTCGACGAGGAGCTGGCCACGAAGTTCCCGTACGAACCCGCCTATCTGCCCGTCGCACGCCGCCTCGACGGCACGATGACGGACTGGTGACGCCGATGCCGTCGCTTTCCCGCCATTCGGTGCCCCGGCACCTATTGACGGCCGGCCGCGCGCCGGCCGTCCCGGGGATCGTCCACCTCGGCCTGGGCAACTTTCACAGAGCCCACCAGGCCGTCTACACCGCTCGGGCCGACGACGGCTGGGGCATCCTCGGCGTCGCGAGCCGCTCGGCCGCCGTCGCCGACGCGATGAACGCCCAGGACGGTCTCTACTCGGTGCTGGAGTTGTCGCCCGAGGGCTCGTCCATCAGCGTCCCCGGCGTCCACACCGGCGCGATTGTTGCCGCCGACAACCCCGCGGCAGTCCTCGACGCCATCACCGCTGCCCGGACACGCATTGTCAGCCTGACTGTGACCGAGCACGGCTACAGCATGGACCCGAGCTCCCACCGCCTCGCTCTGAACGACGAAGGCATCGCCGCCGACCTCGGCGGCAGGACCCCGCACACCGTCATCGGCCAGCTCGCGCGGTCCTTGGAACAAAGGGCTTTGACGCACGGCGCCCCGATCACAGTGCTCAACTGCGACAACATGCAGTCGAACGGCACCCAGACCCGCGGCCTGGTCCTGGACTTTCTCCAGGCCTCCGGATCGAGCGCGATCGACTGGGTCGACGAGAACGTTGCCTTCCCGAACTCGATGGTCGACCGCATCGTCCCGGCCACCACGGAGGCCGACCGTACGGCGGCCGGCGTACTGCTCGGCGTCCACGATCGCAGCCCGGTCCCGGCCGAGCCGTTCACGATGTGGGTGCTCGAGGACCGGTTCGCCGCCGGACGACCGGCCTGGGAACGGGCCGGCGCGGTCTTCACCGACGAGGTCGAGGCGTACGAGCTGATCAAGCTGCGGCTGCTGAACGGCACCCACTCGCTGATCGCGTACCTCGGCGCCCTCGACGGTCACGCGACCATCCCCGAGGCGCGGGCCGTCGACTTCATCGAGTCGGCCGCGCGCGCCGTCCTCGAGGACGAGTATCTGCCGACCGTCACACTGCCGCGTGGCTTCGATGTGAAGGCCTACATCGCGTCACTGTTCGACCGCTGGTCCAACGACGCCCTCGGACACCGGACGCAGCAGGTCGGCACGGACGGATCGGTCAAGCTGCCGCAGCGCGTCCCCGAGCCGGCGCTGCAGTTGCTGCGTCAGGGCGTGATGCCGGAGCACCTCGCGCTCACCCTGGCCGCCTGGCTGTGTTGCGTCGTACCGCTGCCGGGTTTCGACCCCGGCCCGCAGGCGCGGGCGATGGCCGATCCGGCTCGCGAGCGGCTCGGGGCGCTCGCGGCCCGAGCCCGCAGTACCGAGGATCTGGTCCGGGCGGTCTTCGGCCAGGTGTTCGCCACCGAACTTGCCGAGCACAACGACTTCGCCCGGCGCGTCGCCGAGTACGTCGCCGTCATCACCCGTGACGGCGTCCGCGCCGCGGCCCGGCTGGCCGCGCGCTCCCGATCGTCCCAGCCGCAGGCATCGCCCGCGGCCTGACGTCCCCGAAGGATCCGCCATGGAATCGATCACCTCGTCCCCGCCATCGACCACCACCAGCGACGACGTCGCCGAGCCCTCCCGGGCGGAGGTCCGCCGGGCCGCGCTCGCCGGCCTGATCGGCACCGCCCTCGAGCAGTACGACTTCGTCATCTACGGGACCGCGTCGGCGCTGGTCTTCAGCCACCTGTTCTTCCCGAACATCTCGGCGACGGCCGGCCTGCTCGCCAGCTTCAGCGCCTACGCGGTCGGCTTCTGCGCCCGCCCGCTCGGCGGCTTCTTCTTCTCACGGTACGGCGATCGCCTCGGGCGCAAGTGGATCCTGGTGGCCACCTTGACCCTGATGGGCGTGGCCACGATGGCCATCGGCGTGCTGCCGACGTACGAGTCGGTGGGCGTCTGGGCACCGATCCTGCTCGTGCTGAGCCGCTTCCTGCAGGGCTTCGGCGCGGGCGCCGAGCAGTCCGGCGGCGCGACCCTGCTGACCGAGACGGCCGCCCGCGGCAAGCGTGGCCGGCTGGCGGCGTTGATCATGACCGGAGCAGCCGCGGGGACGGCGCTGGGAGCCGGTGCCTGGGCCCTGGTCCAGCTGCTCCCGGACGAGCAGCTGATGTCGTGGGGCTGGCGGCTGGTCTTCCTGAGCAGTGCCTTCGTCACGATCGCGGCGTACATCCTGCGGCGGAAGCTGAAGGAGACGCCGGTGTTCGCCGAGATCAAGGCCGAGCGCGCGGCCGCCAAGGCGCCCGTACGCGAGGTCTTCCGGAACGGCAAGAAGGCCGTTGCCCTGGTCACCTTGATGACGGTCGGGCTGAGCGTGCAGTCCTACACCTACCAGGTGTTCATGGCGTCCTACCTCAAGGGCACGGTGAAGATCGACGCGCAGACCGTGCCGGAGATCCTGCTGGTGGGAGCGATCTTCGGTGGTATCGGCGCGATCGTGCTCGGCTACCTGTCCGACTTGTACGGACGGCGTCCCGTGTTCCTCGGTATCACCGGCTTGCTGCTGCTCCTGCCGTTCCCGACGTTCGTTGCCCTGAGCACCGGTAATCTCACGGTCATCTACCTGGCCATGATCGTCGGCTTCGTGTTCGCCTGCCAGGGCGGCGTGGCGGTGACGATGAGCTTCTTCCCGGAGCTGTTCGGCAGCCGCTACCGGTACGCCGGTGTCACACTGGGCCGTGAGTTCGCCGCCGTCCTGGGTGGTGGCTTCGCGCCGCTGATCGCGGTCGCGCTGATGGGTGCCTTCGACTCCTGGGTCCCGGTGGCGGTCTACATGACCGTCGCGATGGCGGTCACCTTCGGCGCCGGCCTGTTCGCGCCGGAGACCCGGGACCGCGACCTGCTCGCGCCGGAGAATGCCACCGACCGCACCCCGGCACCGAGTCCCGCCTGAGCGAGGAGAACCATGAAGGCGATCGTCATCCAGGGCAAGCTCGACCTCGTCGAGACCGAGCTCCCCACTCCGGTTCCGGCACCGGGCGAGGTCCGGCTGCGGATGGTGTACGGCGGGATCTGCGGTTCGGACCTGCACTACTACCACGACGGCGCCAACGGCTCGTACGTCGTCCGCGAGCCGCTGGTCCCCGGGCACGAACTGTCGGGCACGGTCGACCTCGACCCGTCCGGCGAGCTCGCCCCCGGGACGCCGGTGACCATCCATCCGGCGACGTTCGGTACGCCGGAGCCGGGGATCGAGGATCGCCCGCACCTCTGGCCGGCCGGCGCCTACCTGGGCAGCGCGTCCACCTGGCCGCACACCCAGGGCGGGATGAGCGAGTTCGTCACCGTGGGCAGGCACATGATCCGCACCCTGCCCCCGACGCTGCCGCTGCGCCGCGCGGCCCTGGCCGAACCGCTGGCTGTCGCCCTGCACGCGCTCCACATCGCGGGTGGTGTCAAAGGCCGGCGAGTGCTCGTCTCCGGCTCGGGTGCGATCGGGCTGCTCACCGCGGCCGCCGCACTGTCCGGGGGCGCGACCGAAGTGGTGTCGACCGACGTCCTCCCGGGTCCGCTGCGGCGGGCCCGGGAGCTCGGGGTCCACCGCACCATCCAGGTCGGGACGGACGAGATCCCCTCGGCGTACTTCGATGTCGTCCTGGAGTGCACCGCGGTCCCGGTGGCGATCAGCGCCGCCCTCGAGGCGGCCCGCCGGGCCGGGATCGTAGTCCTCGTCGGCATCCCGGCCAACGAGCCGCGCGGCGTGAACCTCTCCCCCTTGGTCAACCGCGAGCTCCAGCTCCGCGGCACCCTCCGCTTCAACGACGAGATCGACCAGGCGATCGAGCTCCTGAACGCCGATCCACGGCTCGAGCAGGTCATCACCCACGAGTACCCAGCCGCGCAAGCCATCGAAGCCTTCACCACCGCCACCGACTCCAACGCGTCCGGCAAAGTCCTGATCTCCCTCTGGCCCTAGCCGCCGAGGCGTAGAAAGGGACTCATCGCGGCGATGAGTCGGGGGGTCGGCGCCGGTCTGTACAGGTGACAGCAAAGTTTCCTGGAGGACCGTGTGCGGACGACAAGTGAACAACGATGGGTTCTGGGGCTGGCCTCGATCGGGTCGGTCATGGTGGCACTGGATGTGCTGGTGGTCGCGGCGGCGCTGACCACCATCCGGGCCGATCTCGGCGCGTCGGCCGAGCAGCTCGAGTGGACGGTGAACGCGTACGCGCTGAGTTTCGCGATGCTGATGATGACCGCCGCGGCGATCGGCGACCGGTGGGGACGGCGGCGGACGTACGCTGGTGGCCTGGCGCTGTTCACCGCGGCGTCGGTCATCTGTGCGCTGGCCACCTCGCTGCCCTGGCTGATCGCGGCGCGAGCCGTGCAAGGCGTCGGGGCGGCGGTGGTGATGCCGCTGGCGATGGGTCTGCTGGGTGCGGCGTTCCCGCCCGAGCGGCGTGGCTGGGCGACGGGTGCCTTCAGCGCCGTGACCGGCCTAGCGGTGCTGGGTGGGCCGATGATCGGCGGTGCGGTGACCGAAGGACTGTCCTGGCAGTGGATCTTCTGGATCAACGTGCCGATCGGCGTGGCCGCGATCGTCCTGGTACTGCGGAAGATCCCGGAGAGCACAGGTCCGGTACGCCGCCTCGACCTGGCCGGCGCGGTTCTGATCAGTCTCGCCGTACTCGGTCTGGTCTGGGGAGTCGTGCACGGTGAGACCGCCGGCTGGTCGAGCGCCGAGGTGCTCGGCTCGTTCGCGGCAGGTGTCGTCCTGCTCGCCGCGTTCGGAGTCCGGGAGGCACGAGCGGCCGCGCCGATGATCCCGCTGGCGTTCTTCCGCAACCGGACCTTCACGGCGGCCAACGCGGCCGGCTTCTTCCTCAGCGCCGCACTCTTCAGCGCTGTCTTCTTCCTGTCCCAGTACATGCAGGTGGTCTTCGGGTCGGCGCCGCTGAAGGCCGGTCTGCAGCTGCTGCCGTGGACGGCCACGCTCTTCGTCGTCGCCCCGATCTCCGGCCGGCTGATCGACCGGGTCGGCGAGCGTCCGGTGGTGGTGATCGGGATGGTGCTCCAGACGGCCGGCATGTTCTGGGTCAGCCGCGGCACCACCCAGTACGCCGACCTCGTGCTGCCGCTCGTGATCACGGGCTGCGGGATCTCGCTGGCGATGCCGGCCGCGCAGAGCGCCGGCGTCGGAGCACTGCCCCGGGATGCCGTGGGGATCGCCTCCGGCGTCTACAGCATGACCCGTCAGCTCGGCGGCGTCGCCGGGGTCGCCGTCCTGGGATCGGTGTTCGCATCCGCCGGTGGGTACGCCGGCCACGGCTTCACGAGAGCCCTTGCGGGGTGCGGCGTACTGTCGTTGCTCGGGGCACTGTCGGGCCTCGGTATCGCCGCCCGGCGCCGTACCGACGAGCTGGTGGTCACCAAGGCGGTGGAGGGAGTGCGATGAACCTCGAGGAAGAGTTCGCGCTGCATCGGGGCGCGCTGGTCGCGCACTGCTACCGGATGCTCGGATCGCTGCACGACGCCGAGGACGCGGTGCAGGAGACGTACCTGCGGGCCTGGCGTGGACACGCGGACTTCGAGCACCGGTCGACCGTCCGAACCTGGCTCTACCGGATCGCGACCAACGTGTGCCTCAACCTCCTGCAGCACAGCAGCCGCCGGGTGGTGCCGTCCGCGCTCGGTGCCCCCGGCAACGACCCGGACGAGCTCCATCCGCAGGCGCTCGAGGTGCCGTGGCTGGAGCCGTTCCCGGACCAGCTGCTCGGCGCCGATCCGGCCACCGTGGTCGGCGACCGGCAGAGCCTGCGCCTGGCGATGGTCGCCGCGATGCAGCACCTTCCGCCACGGCAGCGCGCCGTACTGATCCTGCGTGAGGTGCTGACCTGGCCGGCGGCTGACGTCGCGACACTGCTCGACACCACGACCGCGGCGGTGAACAGCTCGCTGCAGCGGGCTCGCGCCGAGCTCGCCCGGCTCCGGCCGAGCGAGGAGGACCTGAGTGAGCCCGACGAGCCGCTCCGCCGGGCCGTGCTCGATCAGTTCTCGGCGGCCATGGAGAGCAAGGACCTGGTCACGCTGGAGGGCCTGTTCACCGAGGACACCCGGTGGGAGATGCCACCGATCCCGACCTGGTTCAGCGGGCGTCGCGACGTACTGCGGCTGCTGGACTCGAAGCTGCGGCCGGGTCCGGACCGGCGGATGCTGGTCGAGACCTCGGCGAACGGGCAGCCCGCGTTCGCGCTCTACATCCGCGGCGGGGACGCCTTGTACCACGCGCATTCCGTCAAGGTCCTGACCGTGACGAAGGCCGGTATCGCGGCCGTTCTCGCCTTCCACCAGCCCGCGCTGTTCCCGGCGTTCGGGCTCCCCCTGATCCAATCCCGGTAACGGAGAAATCATGTCACTCGCCACCACTCTCCGGGCGCTGCACGTGCCCGGCACACCTCTCGTCCTGCCGAACACCTGGGACGCGGCCTCGGCCCGGATGGTCGAACAGGCCGGCTTCCCCGCGGTCGCGACCAGCAGCTTCGCGACCTCCACGATCCTCGGGTACGACGACGGCGAGCAGGCGCCGGTCGACGAAGTTCTGGCCGCGACCGCGCGGATCGTCCGCGCGGTCTCCGTCCCCGTCACCATCGACTTCGAACGGGGCTACGGACTCCCGCCGGCCGAACTCGTCGAGCGTTTCACCGCGACCGGAGCCGTCGGCCTCAACCTCGAGGACTCCGACCCGGCCAGCGGCGACATGATCGATCCGGCCGAACAGGCGGACTTCCTGGCCGCGATCCGCGCCGCGGCCGGAACCGAGCTGGTGATCAACGCCCGCACCGACGCGTTCATCCGCAACGCGGGCTCGCCCGAGGACCAGCTTCGTACGTCGATCGACCGCGGCGCACGCTACCTCGCCGCGGGCGCCGACTGCGTCTACCCGATCGCGGTCGGCGACCTCGACGTCGTCGGCATCCTGGTCAAGGAGATCCCCGGCCCCGTCAACGTCGCCTACGGCCAGGGTGCGCACTCACTCGCCGACTACACCGCCCGCGGCGTCGCCAGGATCAGCTTCGGCCCGATGTTCCAGCGACACCTGTACAGCAAACTGGCGAGCTCCCTCCTCCCAGCGCTCCAGGCGGACGAGAACCCGTTCGCCCGCTAGGCGCACCTGGGTCACTGCATGAGATCGGGGACCTCGTGGGCGAGGATGCGGCCACGGTCGGCGGTGGTCCGCAGCTTCGCCGCCGGTGCGACGGGATCCGCGGGGCGGCGGTGATGCCAGTCGGTGACAGCCTGGTAGGCGGCCGCAACGGCGAGGAGGCGGTCCTCACCGAACGGCTTGCCACCGAGGATGGTGCCGATCGGCAGGCCGGCGGCCGTGAAGCCGATCGGCAGTGCGAGCTCGGGCAGGCCCAATGCGTCGAACGGAGTCGGTGAGGTCTGGACGACGACGTCGCACTGGGCGAAGAGGTCCTCGAGGACTCGTTCGAGCAGCAGCATCTTGGCGCGCTGACCGATCAGGTACTCGTTGGCCCCGAGCAAGGCGCCTTGCAGCCAGCCCGTCAACGAGACGCCGAAGCCGCGCAGGTCCGACCGCAGCATCGGGAGGAACGGCTCGCTCCGCTCCGGCAGCCGCACGTTGTTGAAGGCCGCGTTCGTGAGCAGGTCCCACTCGGCCGGCATGGTCACATCGACGACCGAGAGGCCTTCAATTCCCGCGAGTACGCCGAGGGCCGTCGTGCGCGCCACCGCGGTCTCCGACGTACCGCTGGTGAAGCCGGGGATGACACCGATCCGGGTCCGCCAGCGGGCCCGGACACCCCGGCCGCGCACGACCGGCGTCGCCGCGGCCACCAGGTCCGGCACCGGCGGAAGCCCTTGTGTTCTGGGGTCTTCCGGGTCCTCGCCGGCCATCGTGGTCAGCATGATCGCGGCGTCCATCGCGTCGCGCGCCAGCGGACCGGGATGGTCGCGGGTGTAGCTCAGCGGCACGATGCCGTGCAACGAGACCCGGCCCATCGTCGGCTTCAGCCCGGTCAGGTTCTGGGCGTTCGACGGCGCGGTGATCGAGCCGCCGGTCTGCGTTCCCACCGCCGACAGCGCCATCCGGGACGCCACCGCGGTCGCGGACCCGGACGACGAACCGCCGGGATCCGTGCCCGGATCGGCCGGGGTCCAGGCGTTCACCGTGGTGATCCGCCCGTCCGGCGTGGTCGCGCGAGTAGTTGCCAACGGCCCCATCTGGGTCTTGCCCAGGACGATGCCACCGGCCGCGGTCAACCGTCGGACGGCGGTCGCGTCGTACGGTGGGACGAAGTCCGCGAACAGGTACGAGTTCGCCGTCGTGGTCACGCCGCGCGTGTAGTAGTTGTCCTTGATCGCCAGCGGGATGCCGTGCAGCGCACCGCCGCGAGTGCGGCCGAGCGCCTTGGCTCGAGCGAGCGCCTCGTCCGCGAGCACCAGGTTGAACGCCTGGTACGTCGAGTCGAACCGCTGGATCCGGTCCAAGCATGCTTCCAGCAACTGTTCCGGCGTCAGCTGGCCCTTGCGCATCAGCGTGGCCGCCTCGGCGACGGTCAACTCGCTCACGTCAACCGGGCGAACCGGTACATCGACAAGCGTTGCGGCACCAGTGGTCGCCGGTGCCGCGTGCGCGATCGACGGGAGCGCGACGGTGCCGACGGTTGCTGCGGCAGCCAGCGCGCCGGCTCGGTAGAGGAACGATCGCCGGTCGACCTGGTCGTCCTGCGGTGTGCTCATCGCGCGTCCTCCCGAACGACGTCGATCGACGGGTACAGCTTCGGCGGCGCGACCTGCTGGGCGAGTGCGGCGTCGGCCGCGAACGTGTAAGCGCTCAACGGCAGAACTGTCGTCCGCATGAACCCGCGGAGACTCGCGAGTACCGAGTCGAGGCCCGGACTCCCGGTGTCCGGATCCGGCGCGCTGCCCGTGGGCAACTGATCGAGATCGATACCGATCGAGGCAAGACGCGCGCGGATCATCACATCCAGTTCGGCGTCCGTCGGCTGACTGAGACCCATGAGTCCTCCCGGTCGTGGCGGCAACCTGTCAGCCTTTTATGTCACCTTCAACTACTCCGAACATTTCACCGATGTCACGACGACGTTGCGGTCCGCAGGCTTGTGCGGGATCGGTGCGATCGGGTAGGAACGGATTGGTAGCGCACAGCAACCATCGACAGAACGGGGAAAGACGATGGGCATGTTCGACAACCTCAAGGACAAGGCCACCGAGGCGATCGACGAGCACGGCGACAAGGTGGGCGAAGGTCTCGACAAGGCAGCCGAGTTCGCCGACGAGAAGACCGGCGGCCAGTACGGCGACAAGATCGACCAGGGCACCGACTTCGCCAAGGACCAACTGGACAACCTCGACGGCCAGAACGACGACATCGAGTAACCCCCGACCGGCCGCGGGCTCCCCGCGGCCGCTCGCGGTCCACTACACCGGCCCGCTCCACCTCCGAGCGTCGGAGCCGTTGCAGTCGGAGATCTGCAGATCGGTCACGCCACTCGGGCTAACGCCAGATGACTGCTTCGATTTCGCGGCGGCGTTCGGAGAAGCGGCCGTGGTCGGCGGTTGTGGTCAGGAGGGTGCGGAGGTCGGACTCGAAGGTGGGGAGATCGGCGCCGAAGAGGTGTGGGGTCGAGCTGGAGAGGGAGAACACCGACGCGGTGACATCGTCGATCGTGCGGTCCTCGATCTCGTTGCCGCCGACGACGACGCGGGTCGGGCCGCTGTAGCCGGCGGCGCGCATGACCTCCTCTTCGCCCGGGCGGGTGCCGGTGGGCAGTGTGCCCTGACCGGCGCGGCGGACCGGGCCGAGGTAGCGGGCGACGAGCTTGTCGATGTCGTCCCACGGCGGCCGGGGATGCGGGAGCGTGTCCGTGCCTTCGACGCCGCGATGCGTGGTGGCGCCGACGTGCACCCAAGCGCCGTCCGGTGTCAGCATGCCGCGCACCCGATCGGCGACGAGCGGCTGATCCATCCAGTGGAACGACTGCGCGAACGTGACCACCCGGAAGCTCCCGAGATCGGCCGGCAACTCCTCGGCCCGCAGCTGTCGCCAGGCCGTGTTCGTCAGCCCGGCCTGGTTCGCCCGCGCCGCGGCGGTGACGAGCATGTCGCCGTCCGCGTCCACCCCGACCGCTTCCTCGACCAGCGGCGCGAGCAACAGCGTCAGCGAACCCGGACCACACCCCACATCGAGCAACCGTCCGCGACCGTCCAGACCGAGTGCGTCGCGGACTGCGTCCGCCAACGCCGCCGGGTAGGCCATCCGCCCGACCGCGTAATGCTCCGCGCTCCCGGCGTACAGGCTCGGATCCCATCTCCAGTTCCACCCGGTCGAGTCCATCCCGCGATGCTACCGACGCCCCACGCCCTCCCGTCGAACTGTTTTCCAGCGCACACTCGGGAGTGGGGAGAGGAGGGGGCATGTGGCAACCAGATGGCTGGGATGTGCGGACCCGGATCGGCGTACTCACGCCCCACGGTGACGTCGGCCCCGAGTCGGAGCTGCAGGCGATGGCTCCGGAAGGTATCCGCGTGCATGCGGCGCGCGTCCCGTTCGGGGCGATCACGACCGGCGGGGTGATGGACCCGACGATCCCGTTGGCTCCGGTACGGGCGTTCGTCGAACCACCGGCCATCGACGAGGCCGCCGCGCTGCTCGCGACCGCGCCGATCGCCGCTCTGGGGATCGGGTTCACGAGTTCGTCGTACGTGATCGGTGCCGACGGGGAACGCAGGGTCGCCGAGCGGCTGATGCAGCGGACCGCCGGGATCCCCGTCGTCACCCCCTGCGCCGCCGCGGTCACCGGACTGCAGGCGCTGAACGTACAGCGGATGACTCTGGTCGATCCACCGTGGTTCGATGTCGAGCTGGACCGGCTCGGCGCCGAGTACTTCGGCTCCCAAGGCCTGGACGTCGTCCGGCACGGACCGTGCGACCTGCCGAGCAACCAGCGCAGCATCAACCCGGCCGAGCTGTTCGGCTGGGTCGTCGAGCACACCCCGGACCGGGCCGAGGCAGTCTTCATCGGCGGCAACGGCTTCCGCTCGGTCGGCGTCATCGCCGCGCTCGAGGAACAGCTCCAGCGCCCGGTCCTCACAGCGAACTCCTCCCTCCTCTGGGCCCTCCTCAACGCCGCCGGAACCACAGCCAGACCCACGAACTACGGCACCCTGTTCCGCCTGTAACTTGCCTCAGGCAACCACCCGCGCCCGGCAGTCGGCGTAGGTGGTTGAGCGAGAGTGCAGTCACGCGGTGCAGCGGGACGACCTAGCAGCCGCCCAGTGACCGTCGTACCAGCGCTGATCGGAAAGAGGGTTCCTCGGACTGCCCTGGCCCGTCAGACACAAGTGTCCGGTCCGGGCGCGCGACACGTTTCTCCGGTCCGCTGAATGGGTTCCGCCTTGCCTGGCTGAGAATTCGCTGTGAACTCGCGGCCAGATCAAGCGTTTGCCAGCCATCCAGATGCTGATGGCAACTGAGTGGTCGCTGGTTGTCAGAAACGCCGACAGGGGTTCGATCTGGCGGGTTCGCGACGTAGGCTGCTGACGCACGGGGACAGTTGGGGCTGCAGGGGGGAACTGCATGATGCTCGAGTTCGGCCTGCCTTCGGGCAGGTGGACGCGGTGATCGGGTTGGGGCGAATTCTGGTCTGGATCTCTGGCGCCTCGGCCGGACTCGGCGCGGCGCTGGCGGCGACCATTCCGTTCGAGGCGGAGCTGGTGGACATCTCCCGCCGCGGTGGTACGCCGGGAGCCCACCACGTCATGGTCGATCTCGCGGACCCGGCCTCGTGGCCCGTGGTCGAGAAGGACTTCAGGCAACGGATGGACGAGGCCCCCGCGGACATGGTGATCTTCGTCCACAACGCCGGCACGCTCACTCCACTGGGACCGGTCGACCGGGTCGACACCGAGCAGTACACCCGCAACGTGCTGCTCAACTCGGCCGCCGCCCAGGTGCTCGGTCACGCGTTCCTCCGCGCGGTCTCGGGGCGGGACTGCGAGCAGCACCTGATCATGATGTCGTCGGGTGCCGCGGCTCGACCGCACGAAGGCGAATCGAGCTACTGCGCCGGCAAGGCCGCGATCGATCAGTGGGTCCGCACAGCGGCCCTGGAACAGAACCGGCGCGATCCGGGCTGCCGGGTGATCTCGGTGTCCCCCGGCGCGGTCGACACCGACATGCAGGCCGAGTTGCGCGCGTGCAGCGACGACCAGGTCCCGGAGTCCGAGCGCTTCCGCGAGATGGACGCCAAAGGCCTGCTGGCCAAGCCGGAGGACGTCGCCCGGACCATCTGGTCGCTGCTGGACCGCAAGCTCGACAACGGCAGCGTCCTGCACATCCGCGACCTCACCTGAGCCCGCCCCGGCGGACCTGCACCGGTCCGGACCTCATCGCGTGAAGACCCGGTAGCGAGCGGGGTCACGGTTTGGACACCCGCACGACGAGGTCTTGTCAGCGATTATTCCAATGGTTAGTTTAACCGCCACTCTAATCGACGGGGCTGCGCGGAAGAGGTGTGCGATGGGAACTGGGTTCTCCCGGCGGGGACTTCTCGGGATGGGACTGGCGGCCGGCGTCATCACGCTGACGGCCTGTGGATCGGACAACGACAAGGGCTCGGCATCGGGGAACAACGCCACCGCCGCCAACCTGGTGATGACGGTGTGGGGCGGGGAGAACGACAAGACGACGTACCAGAAGCGGATCGACCTGCTGGTCACGAAGTACCCGGAGCTGAAGATCACGCTGCAGCTGATCCCGAACGACGGGTACGCCCAGAAGGTCCAGACGATGATTGCCGGCGGCAAGGGCCCGGACATCATGCAGGTCGCGGAGAGCGTCAACGTCTACTCCAGCAAGAACCAGGTCCAGCCGCTCGACGACCTGGCGAGCAAGGCCGGGATGAACCTGGAGAAGCGGTTCGGCGCGATCGGCAAGCTCTACTCCTACCAGGACAAGGTCTACGCGATCCCGGACCGGTCCGGCGCCATGATCGTCTTCTACAACAAGGCGCTGTTCGCGGCCAAGGGCATCAAGGCGCCGACCGCGGACTGGACCTGGGACGACGCGCTCGGCGCGTTCAAGGAGCTGACCGTCCCCGGCAAGCAGTGGGGATACGCGGGCGGCGGCTGGTGGGCGCAGTGGTGGAGCTTCGTCTACCAGAACGGCGGCAAGATCATCGACGACAGCGGCAAGCCCGCGGTCGCCACCGACGAGGTGATCGACGCGCTGCAGTGGACCGGGGACCTGATCTTCAAGCACGGCGTCGTACCGACCCAGAAGCAGTACGCCGACATGGGCGCGGACGTCGGCGGGGACCAGGCGTTCGCGAACGGCAAGGTCGCGGTCAACACCACCGGCTTCTGGGGGATCAGTGGTCTGACCAAGTCCAAGATCGAATGGGATATCGCGCCGCTGTGGCAGGGCAAGCAGCAGGCCGTGACCGCGTTCGGCAGCGGCCTGGCCATCTCCCGGACCGCGAAGAACCCCGAGGCGGCGTTCAAGGCGATCGACTTCCTCACCTCGCCGGAGGCGCAGCAGCAGATCATCGCGACGGGCCAGGACGTGCCGGCCAGCCTGGAGGTGCAGAAGAGCGACGCGTTCCTGAAGCCGGCCTGGATGACCAAGCCGGTGAACATGAACGTGTTCGGCGAGTCCAGCGACTTCATCTACCGGGCGCCGTTCATCCCCGCCTGGAACGAGATGCAGAAGGCGTTCGACGACGGGCTGGCGGACTTCTGGCTGGGCAAGCAGGACGCCCGGACCGCGCTGACCGCGATCCAGAAGCGGCTCGAGTCGATCGTCAAGCCGGGCTGATGTCGGGGCTGCGCCGCCGTGAGGCGCTGTGGTTCTACCTGTTCGCGTCGCCGTGGATCATCGGGTTCGTCGTGTTCCTGCTCGGCCCGATGCTCGCGTCGGTCTGGATCTCGCTGACCGACTGGGACTCGTTCACGGCACCGAAGTGGGTCGGGCTGGACAACTACACCCGGCTGCTCACCGAGGACCCGGTGTTCTGGAAGGCGTTGTGGAACACGTTCTACTACGCCGCGATCTCGGTCCCGCTCGGGCTCGGGATCGGCCTGTGGCTGGCGAACCTGCTGAACAAGCAGGTTCGCGCCCGCAAGGTGTTCCGGACCCTGATCTACCTGCCGACCCTGGTCCCGCTGGTCGCGACCGCGATGATCTTCAAGATGGTGCTCGCGCCGTCCGGACCGCTGAACGACGTCCTCGGCTGGTTCGGGATCCCCGGCCCGTCGTGGTTGCTGGACGCGGGCTGGGTCAAGCCGGCCCTGATCCTGCTGTCGGTGTGGGGTGCCGGCGGTGCGACCGTACTGTTGCTCGCGGCAATGAAAGGGATCCCGCGGGAGCTGTACGAGGCGGCCGAGGTGGACGGTGCCGGACCGGTCCGGCAGTTCTGGAGCATCACCGTCCCGCAGCTCACCCCGATCATCTTCTTCAACCTGGTGATGGGGCTGATCGGCGCGTTCCAGGTGTTCTCCCAGGTCTACATCCTGACCAAGGGCGGGCCGAACAACGCCAGTCAGATGATGGTGCCGCTGCTGTTCGACGAGGCGTTCTCCTTCTACCACCTGGGCTACGCGTCCGCGGTCTCATGGCTGCTGTTCGCGGTGATCCTGGGGTTCACCCTGCTCGCCTTCCGCACCGCCCGGCGCTGGGTGTTCTACGAAACCGAGGTGAAGTGATGGCCACCGCTGTGTCCGCCGGCGTGCCGGCGCGGGAACCGGCCACGAGCAAGGACCGGGTCGTCGGCGTGTTCCGGGCGACGCCGTTCACCTATGCGACGCTGATCGTCGTCTCCGCGGTGCTGTGCGTGCCGTTGGTGTTCGTGGTGTCGATCGCGCTGTCCAGCGATCAGACCGTCAACGCGAACACCTTCACGATCTTTCCGCACGAGTTCGGCTGGGACAACTTCACCCGGGTGTTCAGCACCGAGCTGCCGATGCAGCGGTTCCTGCTGAACTCGATGATCATCTCGGCCGGCGCGGTGATCGGCCAGGTGCTGTCCAGCGGGCTGGTCGGATACGCGTTCGCACGGCTGCGCGCCCCGGGCAAGAACGCGCTCTTCATCATCGTGATCGCGACGATGATGATCCCGGCGCAGATCACGATGATCCCGCAGTTCATCCTGTTCAAGGAGCTCGGCTGGGTGAACACCTACCTGCCGCTGATCGTGCCGAACTTCTTCTCCAACGCGTTCAACGTCTTCCTGGTCCGGCAGTTCGTGTCCCGGCTGCCGAGCGAGATCGACGAGGCCGCGATGGTGGACGGGCTCGGCTTCTTCGGGATCTACCGCCGGATCATGCTGCCGATGCTCGCACCGGTGCTGATCGCGATCGGCATCTTCACCCTGACCGCGACCTGGGGTGATTTCATGGGCCCGTTGATCTACCTGAACGACGAGACCAAGATGCCGCTCGCCCTCGGCGTGCAGTACATCACCAGTACGTCGGCCGCCCTGCAGGCACCGCCGTGGAACCTGGTGATGGTCGGATCGATCGTGCTCACCTTGCCGATGATCCTGGTCTACTACCTGGGTCAGCGGTATCTGTACGAGATGGACATCAGCGGCGGGAGTGCGGGAGTCAAGTGAGCTCGGTTTCTTTGAACAGCCAAGGCGTCGTCGTCGACGGTCGGCCGGCGGTCGTGCTGTGCGCGTCACTGTTCTACTTCCGGTTGCCCCGGGAGCAGTGGCGCGCGCGGCTCGAGCAGGTCCGGGCGTCCGGCTACACCTGCGTGGACGTGTACCTGCCGTGGAACTTCCACGAGCTCTCCCCCGGCCGGTGGTCGTTCGAGGGCCGGCGTGACGTGGCGGCGTTCCTGGACCTCGCGGCCGAGGCCGGGTTGCACGTCATCGCCCGGCCCGGTCCGTACATCTGCTCCGAGTGGGACGGCGGCGCGCTGCCGGCCTGGCTCGGTGTGGACCCGTCGTTGCGGGTCCGGCAGAACGAGCCGCGCTTCCTGGCCGCGGTGACGGCCTGGTTCGACCAGGTCCTGCCGCTGCTCGCGGCGCGTCAGCACGGTGCGGGCGGCTCGGTGATCATGGTCCAGCTGGAGAACGAGCTGGACTTCTTCGACTGCGCGGACCGGCCCGGGTACCTGACCGCCTTGCGTGACCAGGCGGTTGCTCACGGCATCGGCGTACCGCTGATCGCTTGCGCCGGGCAAGGAGATCTGTTCGGTGCCACCGGCGACGTCGAGGGCGTCGTACCGGCGTGCAACTTCTATCCGGACGACGATTCGCCTGCTATCGAAGAGGAAGTACGGCGGTATGCGGCGCTGCTCGCGGATCGCGGGCTGCCGCTGCTGATCACCGAGACGAACCGGCGGCACCGGACGCTGCGCCGGCTGCTCGCGAGCGGTGCGTCGCTGCTCGCGCCGTACCTGCAGTCGTCGGGGTGGAACTTCGGCTACACGCCGTCGAGTGGGAACTGGGGTACGCCGGGCAATTTCATGAGCCACGGCTACGACTTCAACGGGTACGTCTCGTCGACGGGCGTGGAGCGGCCTGAGTACGCCGAGGCGCAGGTGCTCGCGCGGGTCCTCGAGGCGCTGGGATCGCGGTTGGCTCTGGCGTCACCTGGTGCGGCGGTGGAGGTGGTTGCCGACTTCCCCACCAGCTCGTCGCCTTCCGTGCTGGAGTTGGACGGTGGTGGGCGGCTGGTCGCCGTACCTCACTTGGGTGCTGACAACGGGCGGGCTGTCGTCAACGGGGTGTCGGTGGCGGTCGCTGCCGACTCGTGTCCGCTGATGCTGCTCGATCTGCCGCTGCGGGACACGACGCTGACGCTGGCTTCGGCCGATCTGGTGGAGTTGTCCGATGACGGTCTGGTGTTCTGTTCGTCTGTTCCAGTGACTGTTGTCATCGGCAACACCTCGGTGGAGATCGCGGTCGGATCGTCGCTGGTCGTCGAAGGCGTCGCGGTCACCGTCGAGCCGAGGCCGGGCGTGCCGATGCCGGAGACCTCCGAGGTGCAGCACGGGGCCGTGCGACGACGTACGTCGACAGCTCCGTCGAAGCCGGCCGGTACGCATGAGCTTCCGCCGACCTTGGAGTCGCTCGGCGTCTACCGCGGGCGTGGCGTCTACACGGCCACCGCCGAGCTCACCGACGAGCTGCTGCTCGTGGGTGCGGCGGACATCGTCGACCTGTCGATCGGCGGACGGGTCCGAACGCTGGCCGGATTCGGCGCCACCCAGCGGATCGACACCCGTGGGCTCAGCGGCGAGATCCGGGCGACCGTGGAGATCTGGGGACACGCGAACTTCGACGACTCCCGGCTGCCCGCCCTCCGCCTCGGCGCCCTCCGCGGCCTCGGCACGGTGTGGACGATCGTCGAGGCCCGGGACATCTCCGCACTGTGGACGGTCGACGGCCACTGGGCGGGCGACCCGGCGCCGCTGCGCACCCTCACCGGCTGGAGCAGCACCCGCGTCGGTACGCCGATCACGTACACGCGCCGTGTCGACACGGACACTCCGGCGGCACTGCAGCTGAACGGTGTCCGCGAGCCGGTCACGGTGACCGTGGACGACGGCGAGCCGCTCACCGTGCACGCCGAGAATCCATGGGCGCTGTTGCCCGCGGGCACCAAGCAGGTCTCGGTGACGGTTCCCCACAACCCGAGCGGTGGCGGCATCCGGGCCGAGCTGCTCGCACTGGAGCCGGTGCTCGAATGGGCGTGCGCCGTACAGGACGACGAGCTGCTGACGGCCTTCGCCGGACAGGATGCGCCAGGCCCTGCGATCGAGCTTCCGCTGACCCTGGAACCGGGTGGGGAGGCCTGGCTCGACGTGGAGCTTCCAACGTTGGAGAATGGTCTCGTACTCCGGCCGGAGGGGACCCAGCTGCGCGTCACGGGCTGGGCGTCCGGAGAGTGTGTGGGGAGGGTGTGGCTCGGTGACCGACCGGCCTTTTCCGGTGGAGATCCCGACGTACTGTGGATCCCGCCGGGCTGGTCCGGACTGACGCTGCTGGTGCGGGGCGTCGACGGTCCGGGCACTCCGGAGCTACGTACGCTACGCCTGGAGTCGACCTAGAAGGGGGACAGAGTGCCGCGGCAGACATCCCGTGACCTGCGCAACGAGAGCCGGTTCGAGGTGCTGCACGCACTCTTCACCCTCGGGCCGTCGACCCGGCAGGAGATCGCCAAGCACACCGGCCTGAGTACGGCGACGGTCGCGACGCTGGTGACCCAGTTCCTGGCCGAGGGCGTGCTGCGGATCGCGACCGTAGAGCAGAACACCGTCGGCCGCCCGTACGAGCGACTCACGATCGATCCCGACCGCGGCCGCATCCTCGGCATCGACGTGGCCGAGACCTACGTCGACGCGACCGTGTACGACGTCACCCTGGGCCAGCTCGGCCAGAGCCAGGTCGCCCTCGACGAGCACCAGAACGGCCAGGCGTACGTCGTCGACGGCATCGTCGGCGCGATCGACGCGGCGGTGAAGGCCAGCGGCACCGACCGCGGCCGGATCATCGGCGCCGGGGTCAGCATGCCCGGCCAGGTCCGCCCGGACGCCGGCGTCTCGGTCTTCGCGCCGAACTGGGACTGGCACGACGTCAAGATCGAGGCCCTGCTCGAGGAACGCCTCGGCATGCCGGTGTACGTCGACAACCCGCTGAAGGCGGTCGCGCTGTCGGAGATGTGGTTCGGCGTCGGCCGGGTGACGAAGAGCATGGCCGTGGTCAACCTCGGGACCGGCGTCGGCGCCGGGATCGCGATCGACGGCTCGTTGCTGCGCGGAGCGGCGAACAACGCGGGCGAGTGGGGACACACGCTGCTGCAGCTCGACGGCCGCCAGTGCCGGTGTGGGCGGCTCGGCTGTGTCGAGGCGTATCTCGGGGTGCACGGGTTGCAGACCACGCTGGCGGAGATCGACCCGGATCACCCCGCGCTCCAGCAGCCCCAGCAGCGCGGGTTCGTCGAGGCGGTCGCGGCCGGCCTGGCCGGCGACGACCCGGCTCTGGTGGAGCTCGCCCGCCGTACGTCGCACTACCTCGCGGCGGGGCTCGGTGATCTGGTGAACTTGCTGAACGTCGCCCACATCACCCTGACGGGCTGGACCACAGTCGCGCTGGGCAAGTGGCTGATCCCCGCCGTCACCGCCGAGCTCCCCGAGCACGTCCTGCCCGGGTCACTCCCGGGCCTGACGGTCGAGGCCTCGCGTGTCGCCGGCAACCCGGTGGCTCTCGGCATGGCGGCGTTCACGTTGGAACAGTTCCTCGGGGCCCTCGGTCTGGCGAGCCCGGCGAGCGCTCCCAGTACGCGCCGCCGGCTCCGGTCTCCCGCTTAGGCCATGTCTGGCCTAGGCCGCCTTCTCGAACTGGGTGGCGTAGAGGTCGGCGTACAGGCCGCCGTTGGCGAGGAGTTCGTCGTGGGTGCCGCGTTCGCGGATGCGGCCGTCGTCGAGGACGAGGATGACGTCGGCGTTGCGGACGGTGGACAGCCGGTGCGCGATCACCAGTGAGGTCCGGCCGACGAGGGCGTTGGCGATGGCGGCCTGGACGGCAGCCTCGGACTCGGAGTCCAGGTGAGCGGTGGCCTCGTCGAGGATCACGATCGACGGCGACTTGAGCAGCAACCGCGCGATGGCCAGCCGCTGACGTTCACCACCGGATAACCGGTAGCCGCGGTCGCCGACGACGGTCTCGAGACCATCGGGCAGGCTGCCGACCAGGGTGGCGATCTGCGCGGCTCGGAGTGCCTCGTGCAGTTGCGCGTCGGTCGCTTGCGGGTTGGCGAGCAGCAGGTTGGCGCGGATCGTGTCGTGGTACATGTGCGAGTCCTGCGTGACCACGCCGATCACGTCGCGCAGTGAGCGCTGGGTGACCTCGCGGACGTCGTGGCCGCCGACCAGGACAGCGCCGCCGGTTACGTCGTACATCCGGGAGACCAGCGACGAGAGCGTCGTCTTGCCGGCACCGGACGGGCCGACGACGGCGACCATCTGCCCGGGCTCGACGGTGAAGCTGACGTCCTTGAGGACCTCCTCGCCGGTCTCCGCCGACAGGGTCGCGACCGACTCGAGCGAGGCGAGCGACACCTCCTCGGCGGACGGGTAGTGGAAGGACACGTGGTCGAACTCGATCGACGGCTCGGCCGTGGCCGGCAACTCCTTGGCGTCCTTGCTGTCGGCAACCATCGGCGGGAGGTCGAGCACCTCGAGCACGCGCTCGAAGCTGACCAGCGTGGTCATCACGTCGACCTGGATGTTGGACAGTGCGGTGAGTGGGCCGTACAGGCGGTTCAGGTACGCCGTCAGGGCCACGACCGTACCGATTCCGAGCGTTCCGGCGACCGCGAAGACGCCGCCGACGCCGTACACCAGGGCGACCGCGAGAGCGGCGACGAGGGTGAGGGAGACGCGGAAGATGCTCGCGTACATCGCGGTGGTGACGCCGATGTCGCGGACCCGGGCGGCCTTGCCGGCGAACTCCCGCGACGAGTCCTGCGTCCGGCCGAACACCTTGGCCAGGACGGCGCCGGCGACGTTGAAGCGCTCGGTCATCGTCTGGGCCATCGTCGCGTTCAGCTTGTACGTCTCGGCGGTGGCCTCACGCAACTTTCCGGCCATCAGCCGGGCCGGGATGACGAACAGCGGCAGGACCACGAGGGCGAGCAGGGTGATCTGCCAGGACATCACGAACATCGCGCCGAGGACGAGGGCGACGCTGAGCAGGTTGCTGACGACGTTCGACAGCGTCGAGGTGAAGGCCTGCTGGGCGCCGAGGACGTCGCCGTTCAGGCGCTGGATCAGCGCGCCGGTCTGGGTCCGGCTGAAGAACGCGACCGGCATCTGCTGCACGTGGTCGAACACGGCGGTGCGCAGGTCGTAGACGAGCCCCTCGCCGATCCGCGCGGAGAACCAGCGCTCGGCCAGGGTCACCGCGCTGTTGACGACCGCGAGCAGCCCGATGACGAGGGCCAGCCACACGACGACCTCGGCATCGCCCGGGACGATGCCGCGGTCGATGATCGCGCGGAAGAGCAAGGGGGTGACGGCGCCGGTGCCGGCGTCGAGGGCAACGAGAACGAGGAAGGCGGCCAGATAGCCGCGGTACGGACGGGCGAAGCCGGCGATGCGACGCAGGGTGCCCGCGGAGAGCTTGTGATGACGAACGGAGGAGTCCTTCAGCAGCGACCGCATCGCGCGCCCACCGCCGCCTCCCCCGCCCGGAAGTCCGGAGATCTGTGACATGCAGACCCTTTCAGTCGGGAACCAGATATACTGAGCTTACCTCACTATGAGCTAACCTCACAAGATCCTCAACCACTAGGCTCGGCTCGTGCATGCTCCGGATGACGCCGCGGAACAGATTGCGGCTCTGCTCGACGGGATCGTCCGTCGGCAGCGCCGTGCGTCCAGGGAGGGGCTGGGCGACACCGTCACCCACGGTCAGTTCCGCGTACTCCGCACCCTCGACCGGGCCGAGCGCCCGCTGCGCCTGAGCGAACTCGCCGCCCAACTCGGCATCGTCCCCCGCTCAGCCACCTCGGTCGTCGACGACCTCGAGTCCGCCGGCCTCCTCGCCCGCCAACCCGACCCCGACGACCGCCGCGCCACCCTCGTCACCCTCACCCCGGCCGGCACCCAGATCCTCACCACCCTCCGCGAGAACCGCCGCGAAGCCATGGCCGCCGTCATCACCCGCCTCACCCCCACCGAACAATCCACCCTCATCACCCTCCTCCAACGCCTGGCGGACGACTGATGACGCACAGGCAGTCCGTAAAGAAGCCCGTTCTGACGATTGTTGGGGCGGGGATTGTGGCGGTGGGGTTGGTGGTGAGTGGGTTCTTCATGCTGCAGTTGCTGCGGGGCATGCCGGGGTCGCCGGTGGCGGTGGATGGGCGGCCGGTGGTGTTGGAGCGGGTGGGGTTGACGATCTTCTCGACGGACCGGGACGCGGCGCAGAGTTGTACGGCGAAAGATGCGGGTGGCAACGAGATTGCGTTGGAGGTGCCGGCGCGGCACGAGCAGTGGGATGACGCGGGCGATCTCTACTACGTGGTGGCGCACTCGGTGGAGCGAGTGCCGGCGCAGACCGTGCAAGTGGTGTGCACCGACGAGAACACGCGCTACTTCGTCGGGCAGCGGCAGTCCGCGGACATGTTCGTCGGACCGCTCGTGCGCACGCTCGGGTCCTTCTTCGTCCCGGCTGCGATCGGGGTCGTGCTGATCGTGATCGATCAGGTACGACGCCGGCGCCGCGCTGCCGTCTGAGCACGGCGTCGCGCGGTCACCGACGTCCTCACCGACCTCGGCCTGGAGTAGCCGACGCGCTCAAACAAGCAAGTACGGCGAGTACCCGCCGGTGGCCGTCCTCGGTCTCGGGCAGGGACAGCTTGGTGAACAGGTGCCGCACGTGCGCCTCGACGGTCCGCTCACTGAGGAACAGCCGCTTGGCGATCCCGCCGTTCGTCAGGCCCTCCGCCATCAGCTCGAGCACGTCCCGCTCCCGCTCCGTCAGCGCCGACAACGGATCGCCCGCCCCGCGCCGGGCGACCAGACCGGCCACCACCTGTGGATCCAGCGCCGACCCACCCCGCGCGACCCGCTCGGCCGCGGCGAGGAACTCCCTCACGTCGAGCACGCGATCCTTCAGCAGATACCCGAACCCACCGAGCGACACGAGCTCGACCACATGCTGTGCCTCGACGTGCTGAGACAACAGCAGTACGCCGATCTCCGGATGCGCACTCTTCACCGCTCGAGCCGCCCGAGCACCCTCGTCCCCGAAGTCCGGCGGCATCCGGATGTCCGCCACCACCAGATCCGGACGGTACGCCGTGACCGCGTCGAGCAGCCCGTCCGCGTCGCCGAGGCTCGCCACCACCTCGTGGCCACCGTCGACGAAGAGCATCTTCAGCCCTTCCCGCAGCAGCACCTGGTCCTCGGCGATCACGATCCGCATGGCAGCTCCGCGACGAGCGTCGTACCGGCGCCTGGCCGGCTCTGGACGTGGAAGGTACCGCCGAGCGCCGCGACCCGATCGGCGAGCCCGGTCAGCCCGGTGCCGCGACGGGCGACGGCACCGCCCACCCCGTCGTCCACCACCCGCACCACGAGCCGCTCGCGGTCGTGGACGGCGATCAGATCGACCCGCGTCGCCCCGGCGTGCTTGACCGCATTCGTCAGCCCTTCACAACAAATGAAGTACGCCGCGGCCTCGACGCCGGTGTCGAAACGCTGATCGGGCATGTGCACGGACACGGGCAGCGGAGCGCGGCGCGCGAGTTCCTGACAGGCCGGTGCGAGACCGGCATCCAGCTGCGCGGGCGGCAACCCGTGCGCCAGTTCGCGGAGCTCGCCGATCGCCACCGTCGCCTCGTCGATCGCGCCGTCCAGAGTGGCCCGCACGGCCACCGGCGACGCCGAGCCGAGTTGGTGCTGCGCGTGTCGCAGCGCGAGGCCGATGGACACCAGCCGCTGCTGCGCGCCGTCGTGCAGATCGCGCTCGATCCGGCGGCGTTCGGCGTGCCCGGCGGCGACGATGCGTGCGCGGGACGCCTTGACCTCAACCAGCTGGACGTTGAGCTCGGCGCGCAGCCGAGCGATCTCGACCGCGAGTCCACCGTCCTCGACCACCTTCCGCAGCAGGTCGGGTCCGATCTCTCCGATCCGGTCGTGCAGGACCACGCCGATCGGCTGGTCGCCGCGCTCGATCGCGATCCGGTGCCGGCCGTCGGTGTCGGCGCGAGTCCGGCCGGCCAGGTCGACGTACCGACGGCTCTCCGGGAGGAAGACGAGCAGGTCGAGACCGGGATCGCCGAGGATCTCGCGGAGGACGGTCTGGACGTCCTCGGGTGGGCGGCGACCGGCACGGACGTCGTCGAGGAAGCCGGCCATCCGGTGCAGAGCGTCGTACCGCGCCCGGTTGAAGCGGCGGTCGACGGTGTCCTGGATCCGTCCGCGCAGGGGACGGAAGAGTACGGCGCAGACCAGCGTCGCCACGGCCGCGGTCCAGGCCGAGCCCCGGCCCAGAAAGGCGCCGACGGCAACAGTCATGGCGGCGTACGCGAAGATCAGCAAGACGGTGAGGCTCGCGTACGCGACGGTCCGGCTGATGAAGAGGTCGATGTCGTACAGCCGGTAGCGCAGGATCGCGGCCCCGGCAGCCAGCGGCAGTGCGGAGAGTGCGAGCGCGGCGATGACACCGGCCGCCGGCGTGACGTACCAGAGGAAGAAACTCGTCGGCAGGGCTACAGCTGCGATGGCCGCGGCGAGCACGAACCACTTGAGCTGCTGCCGCTCCAGTCCGGTCGACCGATGGAAGCGGAGGGCGAGCGAGCCGACGGCACCGATCAGCGCGCCGAGGAAGAGCGTCATCCCGATCGCGACGAGGACGCCGGTCGGCAGCGACTCCACCGCCAGCGGGTTGCGGCCGCTGCTGAAGTCACCACCGCGATCCGGTCTCAGCGCCCAGGCGACCATGCTGATCACCAGGCCGATCGCGCCGATCCACGGCAACGGCCGCCATCGCGGACCGGGGAGATGGCCGGTCGGGAAGAGCAGGAACGTGAGCGTCCAGCCGTAGCCGCTGGGCAACCAGCTGACGGTGGCGATCACCTCCGCGGCCGGGCCCCCGGCCCAGCCTTCGGCGGCGGCCCGGAGTCCCCATCCCTGGGCCAGGTCCGCGGCGACGGCGTTGAGCAGTCCGAATCCGCAGAACAGCCAGCCGATCGCGTTCTCCGGCCGGCGCCGGATGATCAGCGCGCCCGCGCCGACGGACGCGAGGTTGAACAGGCCGTAGAGAAGCGTGTCGTAGACGGGCTCCAGCCGCCACGACAGGGCGACCGCGGCGATCACCGCGAGTACGGTCGCTCCGAACAGCAAGGCCGGTACCGGCCGACGGCCACCCACGCCCTCATCGTGGCAGCGCCCGGCGGTCCCGCCAACAGTGCTGGTACTTACGCGGATCCGCGCGTCAAAGGGCGTACTGGCGCCGATGCGCCGGGCCACCGCCGAAACCTAGCTTCGAAGCAGTCTTCGAAAGGTGGGAATCATGAACCGCAAGTTTGCCGTCCTCGGCCTGGTGGGAGCCGTCCTGACGACATTGTCCGCCGTCGCCGTCGCCGCGCTGATCAAGCCCACGTCCGACGTGTCCGACGAGATGTGGAGCTACCCGTTGACCGCCGACGCCTTCGTCCCGGTCTCGATCCTGTACGCCGTGTTCCATCTCCTCGTCCTGGTCGGCATGCTCGCCGTCGTCGCCGCCATGGGCAGCAACCGGGCCGGCCGGATCGGAGCGATGCTCGCGACCGCGGGCACGCTCGTGCTGTTCCTCGCCGAGTTCGCGTCGATCCCGATCGCCGACCAGCGTCTGGACGACACCGGCCCGCAGGTCGTCGGCGCGATCTTCGGACTCGGGGTCGCGCTCACCGCGATCGGGCTGCTCGTCGCCGGCGTGGCGGTCCTGCGCTCCGGCCAGTGGGACGGCTGGCGTCGGTACGCGCCACTGGGCGCCGGCATCTGGTCCCTGGTGATGATCGGCCTGAGCATGACCAGCGCCCTGCCGATCGGCGTCGCGATCTACGGCGTCACCCTGTTCGTCCTGTTCGCGGCCGTCTACCCGCGGGACACGGCGACCTCGACCGAGACCCGTCTCCGCGCCCGCGTCGACCACTGACGGATCAGCTGGCGGCTGCTCGCGCGGCCGCCAGCTCGTAAAGGAACGTATTGACCGGCGTCGGGACACCTGCCTCGCCACCAAGGCGGACCACCGCGCCGGTCCACGCGTCCAGCTCGGAAGGGCGACCGGCGATCAGGTCCCGTTGGAGTGAGGTCGTCCCGTCGGCGGGCAGCTGGTCGATCCAGGCAAGCGTCCGCGGTACGACGTCCTCTGCGAGAGCGATCCCTCGGGCGAGGGCCACGTCCCGGATCTCGGTGGTCGCCTCGGTGAGGAGCCGGCGCGTTCCGGGCCTCGAGCGGAGTACGCCGTACCCGACGCCGCTCGCGGCTCCGAGACCACCGCTCGGGACGACCGACAGGAACTTGGTCCACAGCGCCGACCAGATGTCGTCCGGGACAGCCGCTTCCAGACCCGCATCGACGAAGGCCTCACGCAGCCGCTCGGTGCGGTCCGTCGGCTGGTTGTCCCACTCGGCGAAGCTCAGCTTGCCGTTGCCGAGATGACGGATGATCCCCGGACCATCGACGTACGCGATCACCTCCGCCGCGCCGGGCAGGACGGCCGCGCGGCCGTAGACCTCAGCCACCTGTTCCGGCGCCTCGACGCCGTTCTGCACCGTGACGATCGCCGTACTCGCGCCGACCAGCGGAGCCATCGTGGTGATCACCTCGGGCAGCTGCCACGTCTTCACTCCGACGAGCACGTAGTCCGCAGCACCGAGCTCGGCCGGGTCGGCGGTCGCCCGCACCGGGAGCTCCAGGTCACCGGCTGGACTCCGCACGATCAGCCCCTGGGACCGCAGCGCCTCCAGGTGCTTGCCGCGCGCAACGAAGCTGACGTCCTGCCCGGCCGCGGCCAGCCGGGCCCCGAAGTACCCGCCCACGCCCCCCGCGCCGATGATCGCGATCTTCACAGCCCACTCCTCGGTTACCGGTTTGTCTGGTAACAGCGATGATAGACTACCGGTCATGACGACGCGCTTCACCTGGGTCGGCGGCCGGCCGTCGGTCGACTTCACCGCGACCCTCGGCAAGCGGCGGCAGACCCCGTTCGAGCGGCTCCCGGCCGCGGCCGACCTGAGCCGCTGGTTCCGCGACGCCAAGGTCGCGGACGACTCGGTGCCGGTCTCGGCACGGACGTTCACCCAGGCCGTCGCTCTCCGCGAAGCCCTCTACCGCCTCTTCACGGGTACGACGCTCGCCGCCGACGTCGACCTGGTGAACCGGTGGAGCGCCCGCCCGGTCCCCGGTCCGCGCCTGACCCACGACCTCCGCGCCGAGAGCACGACGACCGACGCGGCTGCCCTCCTCAGCGTGCTGGCACGCGACGCGGTCGATCTGCTGACCGGACCCCTCGCGGACCGGATCCGGACGTGCGCCGCCGACGACTGCTCGCTGCTCTTCGTCGACGAGAGCCGGGCCGGCCGCCGCCGTTGGTGCTCCATGAATGCGTGCGGCGCCCGGGCCAAGATGGCGCACTACCGCGCGACCCGGGTGGATTGAGGACATTCTTCAATCCACCGCGGCTGCGACGCGGGAGCTGATTGATTCGGGACATGCGTACACCGATGACTTCTCCGGTCGAGGCGGCCCGCTTGATCCGGGCCGACCAGGAGCTTCTGTTGAGCCGTGTCGATGGACGGACCGAGGCCGAGCTGCGAGCGCCGTACCGGGTGACCGCCGGGCCGCTCGGCGACTTCTGCGACTCCTTGCACGACCTGACCGCGCACATTCTGATGTGGGACGAGATCACCCTCGCCGTCCTCCGCGACGCCAAGGCGGGACGTCCGCACTGGAGCCTCGACCCGCGCTGGGAGACCGCCGAGATCGGGCGCGCCCTCAACGTCGGCGGGGTCGAGGCCGGCCGTCACATCCCATCCGATCTGCTCCGCCAGCGGTTCGACAGCGTCGGCGCGGCGCTCATCGCGGAGATCGAGCAGTACGACGAGAAGTCGTGGGCGGACCCGTCCACCGGCGGCGGGTTCGACGGCGGCATCGGCGCGCTGGCCGAGTACGTCTCCACACCACCGGACGGCGTCGTCTTCGGCCACGCGGCCCGCCACCTCCAGCCCGCGCCGGTGACCGCATGATGACCGAGACGGTCGACAGCCCGGAGTTCGAGGCCGAGACCGACGCCCTCCTGAAACACTTCGCGAACCAGCCGGAGGGACCGGACCTGGACCCCTATCAGGCCCTGCTGCTGGACCGCGAAGAGCTCCCCGACCCCGAGCTGGCCGGTGAGCGTGACCCCCGCACCCGCGTCGACGACCTCGCCATCGACCTGCCCGGCCGCACCCTGCAGGCTCGGGTCTACCGCATCAACCACGAGCCCCGGCCGATCGTGCTGTGGTTGCACGGCGGCGGCTTCATCGGCGGCGACCTCCGCGACATCGAGTCCGCGACATCCGGGATCGCTGCCGCGGGCAACGTCATCGTTGTCTCACTCAACTATCGCCTCGCACCCGAGAACCCTTATCCAGCAGGGCTTCACGACGTCCACGACACGCTCGACTGGTTGCGTGAACACGCTGCCGAGGTGAACGGCGACGGCCGGATCGCGGTCGGCGGGCAGAGCGCGGGCGCCGCGCTCGCCACCGGCGCCTGTCTGCTGGCGCGAGACGCGGGTACGGCGCTGCCGGACCGCCAGATCCTCTGCTACCCGAGCCTCGACCTCGACCAGGACACCGAGTCGTACCGGCTGTTCGACGGCACGTTCCTCAGCATCGCGCCGGGTCGGTGGTCCGATGCGCAGTACTTCCCGGACGGCGAACTTCCCGCTGCGGCCGTGCCACTCAGGGCCGGCACTCTCGCCGGTCTCCCGCCCGCGTTGATCCTCGCGGCCGGGCGTGATCCGCTGCGCGACGACGCCCGTAGCTATGCCGGTCGGCTCGCGCAGGACGGCGTACCGTCGCGGCTGGTCGAGTACGCCGGGACGATGCACGCGTTCCTCAACTTCCCGGCCGTCCTCTCCGCCGGGCGGCACGCGGTCGAGCTGATCGGAGCGGATCTGCGCGCAGTGTTCAGTGCACGCCGCGCATGAGCCGGCGGATCGGCCGGGACGCCAGCCCAGCGCAGACAGGCAGAACAGCGCAACCATCTGGGTGCGGAACCGCTGCAGCGCGAGTTGGCGGATTCAGGTGGTGCGGGGGATGAAGAACCTGGCCGGGTCGCCGGCGGCCCGGGCGCCGGACGCGATCCAGGCCGCGAACGCTTCGGGCCGGCGCCGCTCGAGCTCGTCGAGGAACGCGCGACGGACGTCGGCCATCACCACCCGTCGCTCGAGCCTGGTCGCCACCTGCAGCTGGCGGAAACTGCGCCGCCAGGCCAGACAGAGCTCCGCGTCGGTCAGTTCACCCAGAGTCTGCCGTACTGCGAACAGATATGGACGGACCGGAATGTCGATGGGCGGCAGCTGCGGCGAGTCGGGACGAATCCGGCTGGCCTGCGACTTGACCGATCGCCGTCGGCCGCCACGTTTCGCGGGATCGGCCGGTTCGGCGGCGTCGGCCGGCAGGAGGTGAGCGACGACGGGCGGGGACGAGGCGACGATCAGCCCCAGCAGGATGAGCGTGTCCACTCCCGCGGCGGCGACGTACCCGCTGATCGCGAGCACCGTCAGAGCGCCGAGACCGGCCCAGCGGGCCATGGAGTAGACCAGCTGGGCGGCCGGCTGCTCACGCACCAAGCCCACGCTGAGGCAGATCGATGCAGACAGGAAGGCGGCGACCGAGAAGGAGATCAGGTTCGTCGTCACGCTGATGAAGATCAGCGCGGCCGCCAGTCCGAGGACCGCCAGCAGCCCTACAGATGTCTTCCAGATTCGGTTGTACTGCGATTTGATGCGCTCCCGCATGCGCTACCAGTGCCCATCAGCCGCGCTCTCAACACAAGCTCGCAGCGCCTCGATGAACGCGGTGGTGGCCGGCGGATCCGGAGGTTCGCCGTACGTGGCGAGATAGATCCGGCGGCGGATCGGCAGCTCGGTGGTCCGCACTCCCTCCAGGTGATGTGACCGCAGCGCCAGGCCGGGCATGGTCGTGACGCCGAGACCGGCCGCGACGAAGGCCTGCTTCACGATGATGTCGTCGCTGGTGTACGCGATGGCCGGGGTGAACCCGGCGTCCGCGCAGTGCCGGAGCAGCTCTTGCCGACAGTTCACGCATCCGGCGATCCACGCCGAGTCGCGATGGTCGGCGAGAGTTTCTCCGGTACGCCGACTCAGCAGGTGCACCAGGTCGTCACGAAGGTAGGTATACCGGAGGCCGTCGGCCGGGACGTCGTCGTCGTACCGGAACAGGATGGCCAGGTCGATCTCGCCCTCGCGCAGGGCCCGGGTCGCGACGTTCGGATGGAGATCGGCCAGCTCGAGCTCAAGGTTCGGATGGTCCCGGCGCAGTTCGGCGGCGGCCGGCGGCACCAGGACGCTCAACGCCGAGCTGAACGCACCGACCCGGACCCGGCCGGACCGCAGACCGACCAGCGAGGCGAGCTCGGCGTCGGCCGCGTCGACCCGGCCGATGATCTCGACGGCCCGACGCGCCAGCACCTCCCCCTCAGGCGTGAGCCGGATGCCCCGCCCGGCGCGCTGGACCAGCTTCGCGCCGGTCTCGGCCTCCAGGCGGGCGAGATGATGACTGACGGTGGGCTGCGTGTAGTGCAGGGCCTCGGCCGCCGAAGTCACCGACCCCTGCGCGGCGACCGCCGCCAGCACCCGCAGCCGAACGAGATCAAGCATGCATCGATGCTATCTATGCTTCCACCCGCTGATTGGCATTAGACGCATAGATCTTCCGCGGGCACCGTGGTGACCATGACCGGCACAGTGATCTGGCACATGACCATGTCCCTCGACGGCTTCATCGCCGACCGGGACGACCACCTCGACTGGATGTTCGCCGCCGAAGGCAGTCCGAGCGACCTCGGCGCCGAGGTGATCCGGACCACGGGCGCGTTCCTGTGCGGCGGCCGGCTCGTGGAGGCCGTCGGCGAGAACCGGCCGTACGGCGGTGCCTGGACCGGGCCGATCCTGATCTACACACACAAAGACCCGGCGACCAACCCGATCCCCGAGTTCACCTACGTGTCCGGGGACATCCGCGATGTCGTGGCCCGCGGCTTGAAGGAGGCCGACGGCAAGAACGTCGTCGTCACGGGCGGCGCGGTGCCTCGGCTGGCCCTGGAAGCGGGACTGGTCGACCAGATCGTCCTGCACATCGTCCCGGTCTTGCTCGGCGAAGGCGTCCGCTTCTACGACAGTCCGGGCGTCGAGCCGACCAAGCTCGAAGTCCTGACGGCCGAGGGCATGAACTTCCGCTTGGACGTCGTCAAGACGAGCTGACCCGAGCGAGTGACCTGGCGATCAACTCGCCCACTTGCTCGAGCTCGATCAGGAAGCCGTCGTGGCCGTACGGCGAGGTGATCGTGTGGACGCCGTCGGCCGGTGGGTAGGCGGCGACCAGTTCGGCGGACAGCGACGGCGGGTAGAGACGGTCGGAGTCGACGACGGCGACCACGAGGCGGGACTTCAACCGGGCCAACGTGGTGGCGAGGTCACCGCGGCCGCGGGTGATGTCGTGGGAGTTCATCGCGCGCGTCAGGACGACGTACGAGCCGGGGTCGAAGCGGCGGGTGAGCTTGTCGGCGTGGTGGTCGAGGTACGACTCGACGGCGTACCGTCCGCCGGCGGCCGGATCCTCGCCGGGCTGCGCGTCGCGGCCGAACCGGGCGGCCAGCTCGTACTCCGATCGGTAGGTCACGTGCGCGATCCGACGGGGGATGCCGAGCCCGGCGACTGGGGAGCGGCCGGTGCCGTAGTAGTCGCCGCCCTGCCAGTCCGGGTCCGCCGTGATCGCCGCGAGCTGCGGTGCGCACCAGGCGATCTGGTCCGCCGACGCGTAACCGGTGGACGCGAGGACGATCGCCGTACCGACCCGGTCGGGGAACATCAGCGGCCACTCGAGCGCCCGCATGCCACCCATCGACCCGCCGATCACCGCGGCCCACCGATCGATGCCCAAGGCATCGGTCAGCGCGGCTTCGGCGGTGACCTGGTCCCGGACCGTGATCGCCGGGAACCTGCTCCCCCACGGCCGCCCGTCCGCCGCGTCGGCGGCCGGGCCGGTGGTCCCCTGGCAACCACCGAGGACGTTCGCGGCGACGCCGTACCAGTCGGCCGGATCGAGGTAGCGGGTCAGCCCGTCCCACCACCCCGGCGTCGGCTGCCCGGGACCCGCCGGCCCGACCACATGCGCGTCACCCGTGAGCGCATGAGAGATCAGTACGGCGTTGTCCCGGGCAACGTTCAGCCGGCCCCACGTCTCGCTGGATGGACTCACACGCCGGCGGCCTGTCGCGTTCCATGGGTATGGACAGCTATGCGCAACGAGTGGACAAAGCCGACTGGGACGCCGTGACCGCCGAGGTGAACCAACTCGGCTGCGCACTCCTGCCCCGTCTCCTGACTCCCGCGGAGTCGGCGCGGATCGCCGGCCTGTACGACGAGGTCGAGCACTTCCGGGCCACGATCGACATGGCGCGGCACCGGTTCGGCGAGGGCCAGTACCGGTACTTCGACCGGCCGTTCCCCGAACCCGTCGAGGCGCTACGCCAGGCGCTCTACCCGCGATTGTTGCCGATAGCACGCGATTGGTACGCCAAACTCGGCCGGGAGGCGGAGTGGCCCGACACCCTCGACGAATGGCTCGAGATCTGCCACCGCGCCGGCCAGCCCCGCCCGACCCCGATCCTCCTGCGCTACGGCCCCGGCAACTGGAACGCCCTGCACCGCGACCTGTACGGCGACAAGGTCTTCCCCCTGCAGGTCGTCATCAACCTCAACGACCCCGGCGTCGACCACACCGGCGGCGAGTTCCTCCTCGTCGAACAACGCCCCCGAGCCCAGTCCCGCGGCACCGCAACCCTCATCCCCCAAGGCCACGGCCTCCTCTTCACCACCCGGGACCGCCCCGTCCCCTCAACCCGAGGCTGGTCCGCCTCCCCCGTCCGCCACGGCGTCTCCCCGATCCGCACCGGCCAACGCCACACCTTGGGCCTCGTCTTCCACGACGCCAAGTAGAAGGACACGGCCTCCGGCCGCGGCTGACCTTCGGCCACCTCCGGTGGCGTCGCCCACTCGTGTCGGGAGGTGCTACACCCGGCGAACGCAGTGCAACACCCGACCACGAACGCAGAGGACACGGCCTTCGGCCGCGACTGCCTTCCGGCCGCCTCCGGCGGCGCGCCCACCCGTGTCCCGGAGAACCGCACTCCGCGAGCGCAGCGCAGCCGCGCGACCACAGGTAGGAAGGACACGGCCCACGGCCGCGAGTACCCTATGGCCACCTTCGGTGGCGTCGCCCACACGTAATGACAACTGCTGCACTCGGCGAACGCACTGCAGCACCGACCACGAACGCAAAGGACACGGCCTTCGGCCGCGGCTGACCTTCGGTGGCGGCGTCCACATGTGATGGGAGCTACTACAGCCGGCGAACGCAGTCCCCGCACCTGACGACGAACCGTCGAGCACACCACCTCCGGAGACGACTGTTCGCTCAACCGCCTCCGCTGGCGGTCGTCCACGGTGGCATGGGGTGCGATGGCCAAGGCCTGCAAAGCAGCACCGAGCACGAGCGCAAGCAACACGGCCTCCCGGGCCGGGCTCGGTGAGGTTGGCGGCCTATTGTTGGCGGGTGCGCGCACAGGATATTGACCGCCCTGCTGATCTCGATGTGGTCCGTGAGTCCTATGACCGGGTCGCCGACAACTACGCCGACATGGTGGTGACGACGGGAATGGGCGACATCCGTCGCCATCCATGGCTCAAGGCGTCGATCGATGCCTTCGCCGACTCCGTGGGCGACCTCGGGCCTGTCCTCGACGTCGGCTGCGGACCCGGTACGGTGACCGCCTACCTCGCCGAACGCGGACTCGACGTGTCCGGAGTCGACCTCTCACCCCGCATGATCGAGAACGCGCGCCGCCTGCATCCGGAATGCCGCTTCAGCGTCGCCTCAGCCACCGACCTCGTCCTCGAAGATGCGTCGTTCGGCGGCCTACTCGGGTGGTGGTCGCTCTTCAACCTCCCGCGCGAGGTCCTTCCCCAGGTCCTCGCCTCGTTCGCACGCGCCCTCAAGCCAGGCGGATACTTCATCACCGGCACCCACGTCGGCGACGAAGACGCGCTGCGCACCGAGGCGTACGGCGGTGTCGCCGTTCGCTGGACCACCCACAAGTGGCGACCGGAACAACTCGTAGACCTGATCGAGCAGACCGGTCTCGACACGGTCGCCGAACTCCGGCTCCCCGCCGACGAGTTCAGCGGCCCAGGCGTAGTCGTTATGGCCAAGCGTCCCGCCTGAGCACCAAGTACCGCAGGCGGCACGAGGTCTCGCGGCGGAGGTGCCGCTCTGTTCGCGTTCGAAGGCGATCCGGGCCAGGCCTGACCAACTGCGGCTCCTGGTCTCGTGCTGACCAACCCCGGCAGCATCGCTCCGATCCGCTCGCTCGGTCCGGAGGTTACCTGGGCGCCGTTCGGTAGAAATGGTGTGCCGTGGGTGCAGCCAGCCGAGTAGCCTCGGCGCTGATGAGGATCGCGAGATCGCCCCGCGACCTGCTGGATCGTGTCTCGGGGTTATGCGTCGCATCGGTGGGACCTGCCAGAAAGGTCTGGCCGTGAGGTGGCTGGACGAGGGGTCGCCCGCGGCGGTCGCCGAGGCGTTGAAGCAGGTCGCGCCCGCGCTGGGCGACTATCCGATCGTGCTTCGCGAATCGCTGGGCGAGGACGACCCGTTGTGGTGGTCGGCGACCGCGATCGTCGGTGAGCGGTTCGTGGCGAAGTATGCGTGGTCGGCTCCTGCCGCGCTCCGGCTCGCGCACGAGCTCGCCATCTTGGACGTACTGGCGCGCGAGCCGGCGATCCCGTACTTGCCGGAGGTTGTTGCCAGCAGCACCGATCCGCTGCTCTTGGTGACCAGGCTGGTGCCGGGACAGGCCTTGTTCGATGTCGTCGACTCGCTCGACCGGGATCTGGTTGGTCGCCAGCTCGCCCACTTCCTGGGCGAGCTGCACAGTTCGGCGACCCGGACCCGCGTCGAGGCCGTCGTCGGTGAGCTTCAGCCTGCGGCGCTGCAGCCAGCCACGACCGATACGTTGCGCGAACAGTTCCCGAAGTGGGCTCGTCCGGAGCAACGTCGCGCTGTCCTGCGGTGGTGTGACTGGGCGGACGACGTACTCGCGACGCCGCGCGAGACCGTGCTGGTACACGCCGATCTCCATGGCGGCAACCAGGTCTGGGACGGCGAGCACCTCCGCGTAGTCGTCGACTTCGAAACCGCCGGCCTCGCGGAGCCCGAGTACGACCTGCGCACCTTCCCCGGTACGGGACCCGGGGTCGAGTTGCTGACCGCCACCATGCACCACTACAGGCAGCTCACCGGTCGCCAACTCGCAACCGATCGCGTCATGGCCTGGCACCTACGCACGGCCCTCGGCGACGCACTTTGGCGCAGCGAAGCCGGCGTCCCCCTACCGGACCACCGAACACCGCACGCCTGGGTCGATGACCTGGCCGGCCGATTCACCGCCCTGGGAATCGACCCCGCCGCGCCACGCTGAACGCATGAATGCGAGCCGATGACCGCCCTTCCACCTACGACGGGGCGGCCGTGCCTGTCTCGCTGCGTAAGCTGTTGGCTCGTGTTCCTGTCGGTGACGTCAACCTGCGCACTGACGGTTGCCCGTTCGATCCGAAGGACTGAGCTGTGCCTGACCGACCTGAGATTGTGTGCATCTGCGGCTCTACCCGGTTCGTGGACGAGATGCGCGCGGCGAACCGCGACTTGACCTTTGCGGGCGTCATCGTCGTCGCGCCAGGCGTCTTCTTGCGCGCCGAGGATCACGAGGCAAACGAGGTCATCACCAACGAGCAGAAGTCCGCGTTGGGCGCCCTCCACCTGCGCAAGATCGACCTGGCTGACCGCGTTCTGGTCGTCAACCCCGGCGGATACATCGGCGAGTCCACGAGCAGGGAGATTGCCTACGCCCGCGCCACCGGCAAGCCGATCTCGTTCACCGATCCCGCCTGACCAGTCGACGCTTCGTAGTGCGCGGGCAACGAGTCCCGGTCAGTCACCTACCGTGTTGCTAGAGGGTCTTTGATGTCGTCGGGGCGCAGCCTTGTGCTCGTGCCGCGTGACGTCACCAGTGCACGGACTGCTACCGGAGATGGTGTCCATTCCATGGATCACCACATGGCACTCGCCGACCGCGGTGCGCGTGTCACCACTACGCGGACCGCGCCGAAGGCGCCAAAGGAACAGTCGCCGCCGAAGGCGGTGTCCTTTCGCCGAAGGGGGGTGGTGTTGCGGGCTAGCCCTTGACGCCGGTGAGGGTTACGCCTTCTACGAAGTAGCGCTGGAGGACGAAGAAGATGAGGATGATGGGGAGGATGACGACCAGGGACGCGGCCATCAGGAAGCCCCATTGGGCTGTGTAGGTGGATTGGAAGCCAGCGAGGCCTAGGGCGAGCGTGAACTTGCTGTCGTCGGTGAGGTAGAGGAGCGGGCCGAGGAAGTCGTTCCAGACGCCGATGAAGGTGAAGATCACGACGACGACGATGACCGGTTTCGAGAGCGGCATGATGACGCCCCAGAAGACTTTCCACGGGGTTGCGCCGTCGATGTAGGCCGCCTCGTCGAGCTCGTACGGGATGGTCAGGAAGAACTGGCGGAACAGGAAGATGTTGAACACCCCGCCGCCGGCGCCGGCGAACCAGGCGGGGACGGTCAGCGGGACGAAGGTGTCGAGCGCCCCGACCGAGCCCCACATCACGAAGGTGGGGATCAGCGTCACGGCGTACGGGAGCATCACGCCGGTGAGGAGCAGGCCGAAGATCAGGTTGCGGCCGCGCCATCGGAGCCGGGAGAAGGCGAACGCCGCGAGCGCGCAGGTCAGCACGGTCCCGGTGACGACCAGCACCTCGATGATCATCGTGTTCAGGAAGTAGCGCGCGAACGGCTGTGAACTGAGTGCCCCACTGAAGTTCGACCACGCGAACGGGCGAGGGATCCATTGCGGCGGCGAGATGAAGATCTGGTTGTCGTCCATCAGCGCGCTGCGTACGAGCCACGCGAACGGCATGATCATCAACAGCCCGCCCGCGGCCAGCAACACCCAGACTCCGGTACGGCGAATCACCGCGCTGCTCCCATCTCGTAGTAGACCCATCGCCGCGCGTTCCGGAACAGCAGCACGGTGACGACCAGGACGACGACGAACAGCACCCACGCGAGTGCGCTCGCGTACCCGATCTCGCTGTCGGTGAACGCCTTCGTGTAGAGGTAGTAGATGTAGAACTCGGTCGCGTTGTTCGGCCCGCCCTGCGTCATGATGTACGCCTGGTTGAACACCTGGAACGTGCCGATCACCCCGGTGACGAGGTTGTAGAAGATCACCGGCGTCATGAACGGCAGCGTCACGTGCCGGAACCGGGCCCACGTCCCGCCGCCGTCGATCGCGACCGCCTCGTACAGCTGCCGCGGAACACCCTGCAACCCGGCCAGGAAGATCACCATCGTGTTGCCGAAACCCCAGACACTCATGAGGATCAGCGACGGTACGGCGCTCCGTTCGCCGTAGATCCAGGTCGACGTCGGCAGCCCGCCTTGCCGGAGCAGGCTGTTCAGCAACCCGAAGTCGGGGTTGAAGATCCAGATCCACAGCACCGAACTCGCCACCGCGGGTACGAGCGTCGGCAGGTAGTAGATCGTCCGCCAGGCCGAGCGGCCGCGGACTCCCTGGTTGACCAGGATCGCCACCGCGAACCCGACCAGCAGTGTGAGCGGGACGACGCCGAGCGTGTAGTAGGTGGTGACGTTCAACGACTTCCAGAACAGGTGGTCGTGCGCCAGCCGGTCATAGTTGCCGAGGCCAACGAATCGGGCCGGCGCCCCGATCCGCCAGTCCGTCAGGCTGAAGAACAGCGACGCCACCATCGGCCCGATCGTGAAGATCAGGAAGCCCAGGATCGCCGGCATCGCCAGCAGCAGTCCCCAGCGGGCCTCCGACCGGCCGAGCCGTTCCCGCCGGCCCGGCCGGGCCGGCACGCTCTGCTGCGACGGCATCGTCTCCGTCTGGGTCGCTGTGCTCATCAGCTGCCGTTGACCGGGTAGGTGCCTCGCAGCAGGCCGCCGTTCAACTTGGCGGCCAAGGGCTTGAGCACCTCCGCGGCCGGGGTCTTGCCCTGCTGGATGACCTGGATGGCCGGGGTCAGCACCTTGTCGATGGCCTCGATGTTGCGCAGCTTCTGGTAGAAGTACGGCGCCGAGTTGTTCATCGTGTAGTCGACCGCCGCGGTCCGGTACTCCGGCGGGTGCGCGTCGTTCTTGGTCCAGACATCGATGTCCTTCTGGTCGGTGTAGTACCGCTTCTCGAGCGGCATCCACAGCCCGGAGCTGAACAGATCGACCTTGGTCGGGTTGTCGTGGAACAGGTAGAGCTCGACCGCCTCCTGTTCGTGCTTGGTCGACGAGAAGATCGCGGTCGCACCGCCGAGCGTGATCGTCATCGGCTTGCCGTACGACGGCAGCACGCCCATCCCGAAGTCGAGTTTGCCCTGACTCAGATCCAGCAAGGTCCACTGGCCGTCGATCACCATGGCGACCCGGCGGGTCTTCAACTGCACCGTCGTACTCGGCGCGTTGTTGCCCAGTTGGGCGGGAGTCGGCGCGACCCGGTGCTTGTACATCAAGTCGGCCAGGTCCTGGAACACCCCGATCGCCTCAGGTGTGTCCAGCATGGACTTGCGCGCGGTCTCGTCGGTGAAGTCGATCCCCCGGCTGAGCAGGAGCGGCTGGTATACCGTCGGCCCGAGGCCGGCGGACACGCCGTACTGCCGGATGCGCTTCGGGTCGAAGCCCGGCTCGTCCGGGTGCTTGCCGTTCTGGTCGAGCGTGAGCTTGTAGGCGTTCTGTACGAACGTGTCCCACGACCAGGCCTTGTCCGCCGAGGCCGGCGGGGTCTCCACGCCCGCATCGGACAGCGCCGGCTTGCTGTACCAGAGCGCCATGATCTCGTTCGCGCTCTGGGTCCCGTAGGTCTTGCCCTTGTCCCACCAGAAGTAGGTGCCGGGCAACCGGTTCGCGAGGTCCGGGTACTTGTCGAAGTACGGGTAGAGGTTGACGAGCTTGCCCTGCTCGGCCAGGCGGTATCCCATCGGGCTCTGCATGTAGCAGAGATCGGGCTGGCGGTTGCTGGCGACCAGTGCGTTCAGCTTGGTGTCGTAGTCGGCCGGGGTGAAGACCGGCTTGACCGTGACACCGGATTTCTCCTGCTCGAAGGCCTTGAGCATGCTCGCGATCGCCTTCTGCTCGGCGGTCGACCCCCAGAACATGAACTGCAGCTGCTTGGCCCCGCCACCGGAGCCGGCACCGCTGTCCCCCAGAGACTTTCCGCTGCACCCGGCCAGGCCGGCGAGCGTGGCCAGGCCACCGAGCTGCAGCACGCGGCGGCGGCCGATTGTTGCTGACATGAACCCTCCTCGGGCGATCGAATGTCACCGAAACACCACGGCAACATGTTTCCCGACCGTAGGAGAGCTGTGCGGAGCGGTCAAGAGTCGAACCGTGTCCGGTGAGGGGAAACGCGGGATCGGGCAGGTATGGTTGTTTCCGGAAACACGGATGGAGGGGATCGGGTGAGCCAGGAGCGGCGGGCGACGGTGCGCGATGTCGCGGCCCGGGCCGGGGTGTCCCCCGGCACGGTGTCGAAAGCACTCAACGGCACCGGCCAGATCAGCGAGGCGACCCGGGAACGGATCCGCCAGGCGGCGGAGGAGATCGACTTCCGGCCGAACGCGTTGGCCCGCAGCGTGTTCGAACGGCGCAGCTACACGGTCGGGATGATCACCACCGACAGCTTCGAGCGGTTCAGCGTGCCGGTCATGCTGGGCGCCGAGGACGCGCTCGGCGCCGGCCGGATCTCGGTGTTCCTGTGCGACAGCCGCGGCGACCCGATCCGGGAGCGGCACTACGTCGACGTCCTGCTCGGCCGCCGGGTCGACGGGTTCATCGTGACCGGGCGCAACTTCAATCGCCGGCCGCCACTGGCCGGTGCCGGCGACGTACCTGTGGTCTACGCGTTGACGCCGTCGGCCGACGATTCCGACTGCTCGGTCGTCGTGGACGACACCGCATCCGGTCGCCTGGCCGCCGAACACCTGCTCCGGATCGGGCGGACCCGGATCGCCCACGTCACCGGACCGGAGCGCTTCGAGCCGGCCCGGCGGCGCCATGACGGTCTCACCTCAGCGCTCGCCGGGGCCGGGCTCGAGCTGACCGGCACGGCGATGTACGGCGGCTGGACCGAGGCGTGGGGCCGGCAGGCGACCCACATCCTGTTCCGCGGCAACCCGGAGATCGACGCGATCCACTACGGCAGCGATCTGCTCGCCCGCGGTGGCGCCGACGCGCTCCGCGAGCTGGGCCGGCGCATCCCGGAGGACGTGGCGATCACCGGTACGGACAACTGGGAGCTCATCGCGGAAGGCGCGCGCCCACCACTCACGTCCGTGGATCTGCGGCTCGCGGACGTCGGCCGGGTGGCCGCCCAACGGTTGCTCGACGCAATCGAAGGACGGCCACACTCAGGCCTCGAACGCGTGCCCTGTCAGCTCGTCGTCCGCGCGTCCACGGACGAGACGGCCGGCTGATACGGCAGCCACACCTTCATCGGGCCGACCTCACGATTGGCCCATTGGTAGTACGGCAACGCGGTGATCGGTACGACGTCCCCCGGCCGCGCGGGCTCGTCGGCGTACAGGTCCTCCTGCGGTGTCCACGTGGCACCGCGAGCGGTGATGAGCGGTACGCCGTCGCCCGCAGCCTCGTCGAGTCGGGGACTGGTGACCATCAGATCGTCGACAATCACACCATCGGACTGGTCGACCTGCTCGACGGCGTACAGCAACGGCCCGCGGCAGATCGCGACCGATCCACGGATCCCCTCGACGCGCGGATGCCCGTGCACCAGGCGCGGTGTCATCGGCAGGTTGAGTACGACGCGGTCGCCGGCTTCCCAGGTGCGGTTGAGCTTGACGTAGCTACCGGGAACGCCCGGGATCACCTCGTCCCCGATGGCGACCTCGGCGCCATGCGCCCAGCCGGGGATGCGCAGCGCGAGCGAGGCGGAGGCCGCTTCCCGCACCGTGATCACGATGCGACCACTGACCGGATAGTCCGTCGCGACGTCGAGTTTCAGCTCGTCGGCGTCGATCGAGCCGGCGGCGTACTGGTGCAACTGCAGGCCGTCGCCGGTGGTCGTGGCGACGTAGTGCTGCAGCGACGCGAAGGTCCGCATCAGGTTGGTCGGGCAACAGCTCGTGCCGAACCACGGCTGCCGGCCGTTGCCCGGAGCCCGTTTGTCGGAGTCATCGGAGTCCGCGCGGACCTGGAGGGCGTTGACATAGAAGTACTTCGACCGATCGAGTGAGACGCCCGGCAGTACGGCGTTGTACAGCTGCCATTCGATCAGGTCGGCGTACCGCGCCTTACCCGTTGCCAGGAGCAACCGCCAGCTCCATTGCACGCTCGCGACCCCGGCGCAGGTCTCGCCGTACGCGACATCACTGGGCAGCTCGTACGGGTTGCCGAACGACTCACCGTCCCAGCGGCTGCCGAGCCCGCCGTTCACGTACATCTTGGTGCGGACCGTGTTCTGCCACTGCGTCTCGAGCTTGCCGAGCAGCTCGGTGTCGCCGGTCTCGATCGCCACATCTGTCGCGCCCGCCGCCAGGTAGATCGCGCGTACGGCGTGCCCCTCCGGCACCGTGGTCTCGCGGACCGGGATCCGGTCGGACAGGTACGCGGCGCGGGCCGGGTTGCCAGGGGCAAGGAGTGAGCGGCCGTGGGCGTCGACGAAGTACTTGGCCTGGTCGAGGTACCGGTGCTCGCCGGTCGCCCGGTAGAGCTCGACCAGAGCGAGCTCCGCGACCGGGTGTCCGCAGAATCCCTCGCGTTGTCCCGGCCCGGTGCCGAATGTCCGATGCAGGTGATCCGCCGCACGCCGGGCCACGTCGAGCAACCCGGTCCGCCCGGTCGCCCGGAACTGCGCGACCGCGGACTGGATCATCGCGCCCATGTTGAAGATCTCGTGATCGAAGTCGAGCTGTCCGTACCGTTCGTCCCGCCGGCCCGACTGGACGAACGTGCCGAGGTAGCCGTCCTCGTCCTGCGCCGCCGCGATCAACTCCGTCCGGGACTCCAGCCAGTCCAGCAACCGCGGATCCTCACTCCGCGCCGCCTCCCACGCGACCGCCTCGAGCCACTTGTACGCCTCACCGTCCTCGTAGTTCGGCCCGTGGTACTCCGCGTCCGTGACCCCCTTGGCCACGTTCCGGAAGTTGTCCCACTGCTCCTCCAGATGCTCGGCCCCCTTCGGGATCGACACCCTCCCGTTGCTCGCCTGCAGATCGCCGAGAAAGCTGCCCTCGAGTCGCACGTCCCGCAGCCGGAGCGGCCGCAGGACGGTCGCCGCCACCGGCGCGGCCGGTCCCTGATCGTTGGTCGTCACCGCCCCATCCTGACAAGCACGGCATGGTTTAGGCAACTAGTTTCCGTGATTTCCGGACCCGTAGGCCACCTACTCGGCGGAGGCCAGCGCGGAGCAGATGTCCCAGGAGGCTTGGCGGAGGAGGGCGGCAGTGTCTGCGTCGAGGCCCTTGACCGGTACGTCGGTGCCGACCGGATCTTCGGCGAGCAGCGCGATCAGGAAGACGCACGCCGCGAGGTAGCTGCCGGCCGGCGCGGGATGGCTGTTGTCGGCGTCGTGCAGGACCGGCTGATCGTGATCAGCCAGGAATCGCTCCCACACGGTCCCGACCGGTACGAGCGTCGCACCGAGCTCGACCGCGCTCCCGGCGTACGCGTCGGTGAGCGCTCTCTGGGTCTCGGGAGCGTTCCGCCGCGCCCAGGTCTCGTAGAGCGCGGTGCGCGCCCCGGCCTCCTTGATCGCAGCGTCGAAGTCCCGAGCGCTGTCCGCGAACCGAGCAGGGCTCTTGATCGGCAGCGTGCTCTGCTCCTGCAGCACGACGATGTCGAAACCGCCGGTCGCGATCGCTCCGAGTGCCGCACCGGCGTTGAGGTGCTGCCTGAGCGACGCACCGCCCGCGGAGATCAGCTTGTGCTCGACGTCGATCCCGCGCGCCCCCGCCAGGCCCTTCAGCAGGCCGGGCAGGTTGTTCCGGGCTGTGAAGCTGTTACCGACAAAGAGAATGCGCACACCCCGGACGCTACTATGCCGAGGTGATGCCTGGGCTTCGGATCGTGCCGGTGCAGGACGACACCACCGTGCTGGACTGGCAGCGCGTGCACAACGAGATCATCCCGACCGCGCCGCTCTCGGTGGACGAGATCCGGGAGCGAGCCGGACGCAACGTCCTCGAGGTCGCCTACGACGGCGACGTCCTGGTGGGCAACTCGACGGTGCGGCCTCCGTCGGAGGACACCCCCGCGGCGACGGTGATCGCTCGGGTGCTCCCGGCGTACCGGCGGCGTGGATTCGGCGAGACGATCTACCAGCGGTGCCTCGTCCGTGCGCGCGAGTTGAGCGATGCCGGCGTGGAGACACACATCCTCGCCTCCAACGAGGACGGACTGCGGTTCGCCGAGGCGCACGGGTTCGTCGAGGTCGAGACGTACCTGCTGCCGGGCGACACTGTTCCGTTCGTCGAACTGCGTCTCGATGAGTGAGGATGCGGGCATGCGCTTCTCGATCAACGTGCCGAACTTCGGGGACTTCGCCGACGCCCACACGATCGCGCGGGTAGCAACCGCGGCCGAGGAGGCGGGGTGGGACGGGCTGTTCGTCTGGGACCACGTCGTCCACAGCAAGGAGCGGCGCCGCGGGCAGGCGTTCGGCGATCCGTGGATGCTGCTGACCGCGGCCGCGCTGGCGACGTCGCGGATCAAGCTGGGCCCGTTGGTGACACCGTTGGCGCGACGACGGCCCGAGCAGTTGGCGCGGCAGGTCGCGACGCTGGACGCGATGAGCGGTGGACGGGTGATCTTCGGCGCCGGGCTCGGCGGGCCGATCACGGACGAGTTCGGCAGCTTCGGCGACGAGACCGACCCGAAGGTGCTGGCCGAGAAGCTGGACGAGGGCCTCGACCTGCTGGCGGCGTACTGGTCCGGCGAGCGGGTCGACCATGACGGGAAGCACTACCGGGTCGAGGACGTGACGTTGCTACCGGCAACGACTCAGCAGCCGCGGCCGCCGGTGTGGATCGCGGGCTACTGGCCGCGGAAGGCCCCGATGCGACGGGCCGCGCGCTGGGACGGCGCCGTACCGCTGTTCCAGAACGCCAACCACGGCGAGGCCCCACCGGTCGACGAACTGCGTGACCTGATGGCCTTCCTCCACGACCGGCGCGGCGACCGGACCACGCCGTACGACGTGATCGTCGGCGGCATCAGCCCCGCGGACCCGACCCGCTCGCGCGCGCTGATCGAGCCGCTCGCCGAAGCCGGCGCCACCTGGTGGGACGAACGCCAACTCATCACCGGCACCGACTTCTACCGCCTGGACCCGGTCCTCCGCCGGATCGAGCAGGGCCCGCCGACCCTCACGACCCGCTGAGGGCCGACTGCATCGCTTCGAGGGCCTTCAGCACCGCGGGGAGAGCTGCGTCCGGGATATCCGCGGTGATGCTGTCGGCCACGTCGTCGAAGATCGGTTTGATCTTCGGGAGCAGCTTGCGGCCGGCCGCGGTCAGCTCGACGGTGATGGCGCGGCGATCGGTGCTTCCGGGCCGGCGCTGGAGGTAGTCCTTCTCCACCAGGCGATCGACCAGTCGCGTCATCCCGGCCGTGTCGGTCCCGAGCAGGTCCGCCAGCCGGCGCGGACTCGTCGTACCGCCGGAGACATGCAGCAGGACGCCGGCCTGCTGTGACGTCAGCCCGAGTTCGGCGAAGCGCTGGTCGAGTGCCGTCCGGACGCCTCGCGCCACCTGCGTCACCAGTCCGGTCAGGGCAAGCCGGGGGCCGGGCATCGAACCTCCTCTCCTATTGCTGTCGCGACAGCTACTGTCTAGACTGCCATCTCGGGATCCACCCGATCGAGAGGAGTCCGATGAGTACGCCGGTACGCACCGACGTGGCCGCGTTCTTCGAGCGGTTCGCGTCGGCGGGTGATGCTGCGGACAGCGTAGAGGCCGCGACGATGTTCCATCCGACCCTGCTCACGCTCGATCCGGTGTCGGCCGCGCCGGTGACCCGGGAACAGGTGGTGGCGAGCCTGCCGCGGCGGAAGGAGTTCTTCGCCCGGCTCGGGATCAGCGGGATGACGCTCGACACGCTCGCCGAGTCACCGATCGACGATCGGCACACGCTGGTCCGGTCCACCTGGCGGCTCGAGCGGGCCGCCGGGTCGGTGGTCGCGGAGGGGACGGTCTTCAGTTCGACGTACCTGCTGCGCAAGGTCGACGGGGACTGGCAGATCGTCGTCTATCTCAATCATCAGGACCTGCGATCGCTGCTCCCGGGCTGAGTTGACATCCTGGGGGCATGACCGACGACCACCCGTCCTGCTGCGCACCGGCGAGACCGGCCACCTCCGCGGTGCCGGAGGTGCCACGGGCGATGGACGCCGCGGGCGAGCACGGGGTCGAGCAGGTGATCCTCGGGGACGGCGAGTTCCTGATGGGCGACGGCACCGGGGACGGCAACGCCGGTGACGGAGAGACGCCGACGCATCGGGTCCAGGTGTCGGCGTTCAGCATCGACGCCACCTCGGTGACGAACCGCGACTTCGCGCGGTTCGTCGACGCCACCGGGTATCGCACGGAGGCGGAGACCTTCGGGTTCTCCGCCGTGTTCCACCTCGCGCTTCACGCGGAGCCGAGTGAGGTGATGGGCCCGGCGTCCGGTACGCCGTGGTGGGCCGGAGTGCGGGGAGCCGACTGGCGGCATCCGGGTGGTTCACGGTCGGACCTGGACGGGCTCGACGACCATCCCGTCGTCCATGTGAGCTGGAACGACGCCGTCGCGTACAGCCGATGGGCCGGACGCCGCCTGCCGACGGAAGCCGAGTGGGAGTTCGCGTCCCGCGGTGGCCTCGAGAGTGCGCGCTACCCGTGGGGCGACGACCTGCTCGGCGACGACGGTGAGTGGCGCTGCAACATCTGGCAAGGCGTCTTCCCCCGGTCGAACACCGAGGAGGACGGCTACCTCACCACCGCGCCGATCCACAGCTTCGCGCCGAACGCGTACGGGCTGTGGCAGACGGTCGGGAACGTGTGGGAGTGGTGCGCGGACTGGTTCGGCCCGCGGTACTACAAGTTCTCCCCTGACACCGACCCCAAGGGTCCGTCGCTCGGCGCGGCCCGGGTGATGCGCGGCGGGTCGTATCTCTGCCACGACTCCTACTGCAACCGCTACCGCAACTCCGCCCGCTCGTCGAACACCCCCGAGTCGTCGATGGGCAACACCGGCTTCCGCACGGTCGCAGTCTGAATCCGGGACCGAAGAACGGGTAGTGCCCGGCCGGAGGCGGCTCCGGTCGGCGTGCTCACGCGGGAAGCCCGAGGCTGGGGCGGACCACTACCCGTTCTTAGGTACGTCGACCCCTCGCAAGCCGGGGGTGGTGGCTGCGACCGTCGCGACGGCGGCGACGCACAGCAGGGCGCCCGAGGCGAGGGCGGTGACCGGTGAGGTGAACTGGGCGACCAGGCCGCCGCGGAGGTTGCCGAGGTCTGGGCCGGCTTGGCCGACGATCTGCTCTGCGGCGCTGACGCGGCCGAGCAGTTCGCTCGGCGTGTGCAACTGGACGATCGTGCTCCGGGAGACGACCGCGAGCGTGTCAGCAGCACCGGCGACCGCGAGAAACACCAAAGCCAGCCACGGCGTGGGCGAGAAAGCGAATAGTGCCAGCGCAATCCCCCACCCCGCCGATCCCGCGAGCATCACCACACCATGCCGCGGCAGCCGGGTGAACGTTCCGGACAGCAGCGACGCGGTGACCCCGCCCACCGCGATCGCGGTCAGGAACAGGCCGAGCGTCCGCGGGTCGTTGCCGAACCGCTCCGCGTTGATCACCGGGAACAGGCTGACCGGCATCGACAGCACGGTCGCCGCGAGATCGGTGATCAACGCGCCACGGATCACCGGCGTCGACACGACGAACGCCAGCCCGTCCCGCACTCCCCGCAGTCCGGCCTTGACGACCGCCTCGACCCGGAGCGTCGGCAGGCCGAGTACGCCGTACAGCGCGGCGAGGAAACTGAGACAGTCGATCAGGTAGCAGGCGCCCGTACCCCAGGCGTTCACCACCAGGCCGCCGATCGCCGGGCCGAGCAGCATCGCGCCCTGGAAAGCGATCCGGTTGAGCGCGATCCCGGCGGCGAGGAGCTCCCGGGGCAGGAGTTGCGGCAGCACCGTCCGCGCGACCGGGCCGGCCGCCGCCCCGAACGAGGCTTGTACGGCGACGAGCCCGAGCAGTACGCCGACCGGCACCGAACCGATCACCAACTGACTCGCCATCACGGCGGAGGTGATCAACTGCCCGCACGTGGTGATCAGGTAGAACCGGCGCCGCTCGAACCGGTCGACGGCCGCGCCGGCGAACAGCCCGAGCAGGATCAACGGCAACGCCTGCGACAACCCGACCGCCCCGGTCCACGCGGTGCTCTGCGTCTCGTCCCACACCTGGAACATCACCGCGACGAACGCCAACTGCCCACCGAACGTCGACAGCACCTGGCCGAACCACAGCCGCCGGAACACCGGCGATGCCCGCAACGGCTCGAGGTCGATCAACGCCCGCCGGACGCCGACGGACCCCTTCACTCCGATGCGCCGAACTCTTGCAGCTTCTCGGCGATCCGGTCATGGAAGCTCTTCCGCGCCAGCGCTTCCTCGACGTCGCGGACGACCTGGGTCATCGGGTACGGGAGCTCGGCCTCCAGTTCGGTGATGGCAGCCTCGGTGGCTCGCCACTCCGCTGCCAGGAGCTCGACGATCTTCTTCGCCTTCGCGGTCAGCGCGACCTTCTTGCTCCGGGCATCGGTCCCCGGCACGGTCCGCACCAGGCCGGCGGTCCGCATCGCCGACACCTTCTGACTCAGCGCCGAGTGCGTCCGGCCGACCGAGTCGGCCAGCTCGGTGATCGTCATCGGACCTTTGGCGTGCAGCCGGAGCAGCTCCATCACGAAGCTCGGCTTCAGTCCCTTGATCTGCCGATCGGTGTAGATACGCCCGATCTCGGCGTCCATCCGGGCCTGCAGCTGGTGCAGCCCGCGCCACTGGCTCTGCTCGGTCGGATCGTCCATGGCGAGATCATAACAGCACTTATATAAGTCCTGTTGCTTGTGGGACCGGGGCCGGCCGGGAGGACGTCGCGCGGCGGATCCAGGCGGCGGCGAGGACGGCGGCCAGCACGCTGATGACGACGAGGGTCGCGAAGCCGTACCGGGTGTCCGTCCGCCCGGTGACCACCGAGGTCACCAGCATGACGACGACCGTGGCCGCGAGCCCGTACCCGTTGGCGACCCCGAACGCGTGCCCGACCCGCGACTCGTCGACCGACGTCATCAGCAACGACCGCGTCGCGATCCGCGCCTGCCCGAACACGAACGCGCCGACCAGCACCAGCCCCATCAACGCGCCGACTCCGAACAACGGCTGCAGCACCAGCACCACGTTGCACACCAGGAATCCGCCCACCGCCACCCGAAGATCCCCGAACCGTACGGCGCTCCGCCGATAAGCCACCGCAGCCAGCAGGAACCCGGCCCCACCCACCGCATCCACCACCCCCAGCACCGCCGCTCCCCGATGCCACTCCCCAACCACCAGCACCGGCAACAACGCATTGAACACGGTCACCACCACAAGCCCCTGCCCGAAGAGCAACGCGAGCGCCCCCAGCGGCAGAGCCTGCCCCGTGGTCCACCGCGCCGATCCGGCAGCCACGACTGTCCCCGCGGTCGCGGGTGACGCGGCGGCCGCGCTCTCCCCACCCACCGCAGCGACGAACAGTGCCGAGGCAACGAACGTCAGGGCGTTGAACACGAACAGAGGTGTGGAACCGAAGTACTGCAAGGCGAAGCCGCCGACTGATGCCGACAGCAACATTCCGCTCTGGAGGGCGATCTCGTAGTGGCCGTTGAAGCGGCGCAGGTCGGCGACCGGCACCCGCTCGCGGACGAGGGCCGCGCTCGCCGGGGTGAAGAGCGCGGCGACGACGGCCAGCGCGAAGTTGCTGCCGTACACGAGCGCCTGCTGCGGCCCGCCGAGCGCCAGCCCGATCGGCAGGCACAGCGCCGCGGCAGCACTGACCACGTCACACCCGATCCACAGCCGCCGCCGGTCGAAGCGATCCGCGAGACGACCGAAGTACGGCGAGAGCACGGCCTGCGGTACGGCGACCGCGATGAACAGCCAGCCGACGTCCAGCATCGACCCCTGCGCGCGCACGAGCAGCAGCGCGGCGCCGATCAACTGGATGTTGTTCCCGAGGGACGTGATGAAGGCTGCCGGCAGCAGCAGTCGATGTCTGTGCACCCGACGACCGTCGCAGCAAAACCTGACAAACAATGGCAGCGATTATTTCCGCTACCGCAGTCGCGGAAATAGTTGTACTGTTCTTTTCGACACCACAGTAGCGAAAAGGAGCGACGAATGGTGGGTCGAGGGCGGCCGCGGGATGCCGGCGTGGAGGGACGCGTGCTGCAGGCCGCCATGGCAGAGATGCGGACCCGTGGGTACGACGGGATGTCGGTCGACCGGGTCGCCGAGCGGGCCGGGGTGGCGAAGACCACGATCTACCGGCGCTGGCCGACCAAGGCCGAGCTGGTGATCGCGATGATCACCGGGCTGCGCTCCGCCGTACCGTTCGCGCCGAGCGGCGACCCGCGCCGCGATCTCACCGACCTGGTGACCGGGATCGCCGACACGCTGAACGGCGTACCGGCCACCCTGATCGCGGATCTCGCCGCGGCCGCGGCCCGCGAACCGCGCGTCGCCGAGAGCGTGCGCGCCCTGTGGAGTACGCGGCACGCGGCCGTCACCGCAGTCGTCGCACAAGCCCAGGCCGACGGCCTCCTGCCCGGGCATGCCGCCCCCGCCGTGCTGGTCGACCAGCTCGTCGGACCGCTGTACTACCGGCTCCTCATCACCGGCGAGCCGATCACATCCGCCTACGTGAGGGAGCTGGTGCACAGCACCCTCGGACCCGATCCGGAGCAGTCATGAAGCTGGAAACACCCAAGAAGTCCCGCAAGAAGATCCTCACCGTGGTCGCCGCCGTCGTGGTGCTGCTGGCCGGCTACACGGTCTACACGAACGCCCGGCCGTTCGTCCTGCACACCCAAGTGGACATCGACGCGAGTCCCGAGCAGGTCTGGAAGGTCCTCACGGACCGGCAGGCCTACCCGGAGTGGAATCCGTTCATCGTGTCCTCGACCGGTGAGCTGACCAAGGGCGGCAAGATCACCAACGTGCTCCGCGACACCAAGGGCGCCGAGACGAAGTTCACGCCCACTCTGCTCGCGGTCGAGCCGAACAAGGAGCTCCGTTGGATCGGCAAGGTCCCGCCCGGCGGGATCTTCGACGGCGAGCACTCGTTCCGGCTCGAGGCGCTCCCGGACGGGCGCACCCGGCTGATCCAGGAGGAGAAGTTCCGCGGGGTGGCGATCCCGTTCACCCGATCGATGCTGAACAACACCATCAAGCCCCAGTTCGCCGCCATGAACCAAGCCCTCGCCGCCCGAGCCGCCGGCTCCTGATACTTCATGCAGTGCAGGCATCAAAAGTGACGAAAAGATGCATTGGACGGATGAGCGACGCGCTGGTTGGCTTGTCGGCATGGAAATGCGCAGGTTGGGACGAGTAGGGATCGAGGTCAGCCCGGTCGGGTTCGGGTGCTGGGCGATCGGCGGTCCGTTCAGCAATCCGGCCGGAGAGCCGCTGGGCTGGGGCGAGGTCGACGACGACGAGTCGGTCCGGGCGATCCGGCGGGCGATCGAGCTCGGCGTGACGTTCTTCGACACCGCGGACGTGTACGGCGCCGGCCACAGCGAGCGGGTTCTCGGCAAGGCGCTCGAGGGCCGCCGCGACCAGGTGGTGATCGCGACCAAGTGGGGCAACACGTTCGACGAGTCGACCCGGGTCATGCACCACCAAGACAAGACGCCCGAGTACGTCCACAAGGCCGTCCGGGCCTCCCTCGAGAGGCTCGGCACCGACTACCTGGACCTCTACCAGCTGCACTTCGACACGACCGACGAGATCGCGCTGCCACTGCGCGAGGCGTGCGAGGACCTGGTCCGGGAAGGGCTGATCCGCAGCTACGCGTGGAGCACGGACACGCTGCACAGCGCCGAGCTCTTCGCCGAAGGCGAGCACTGCGCGGCGATCCAGCACGAGGCGAGTGTCCTGCACGACGCTTCGGACTTCTTCGCGCTGTGCGAGCGGGCCGACCTGGCGAGCATCAACCGGACCCCGCTGGGGATGGGCATTCTCGGCCGGCGGAACGCGGACCGGCCGGCGACCGGCGCGGACATCCGGACGCTGCCGCCGTCCTGGCTGCGGTTCTTCGACGAGGGCGGCGTACCCGCGCCGGAGTGGTGGGACAAGGTGTCGGCGATCCGCGACGTCCTCGAGAGCGACGGCAGGACGCTGGCCCAGGGCGCGCTCGCGTGGCTGTGGGCTCGCAGCCCGCGGACGGTGCCGATCCCGGGGTTCCGCACGGTCGAACAGGCCGAGGAGAACGCCGGCGCGATGGCCCTCGGACCGCTCAGCGAGGACCAGCTGGCCCAGATTTCCCAGCTGCTCGCCGACTGATCCAGGCACCCTCCCCCAGTCCTCGGCCCGGCCACCGTCCAGGGAACGGTTCCGGGCCGAGGTCTTGTCACGGCCTAGGTTTATCGATATACCTCTGCGCAACAAACTACTGCTGCGTGACGAGGTAGGTCGTGGTCTCAGTCGACAGGCTTGGTGGTGCCGCGCAGGATCAGCCGCGCCGGCGCGATCAGCTCGTGCGGGTCGCGGGTCGGTCCGCCGTTGATCTGGGCGATCAGCTGCGCGACGATCGCGTCGGCCATCTCCTCGTGACCCGGATTGATGCTGGACAGCGACGGCACCAGGTACGGCGCTTCGTCGATGTCGTCGAAGCCGATCACCTGGACGTCGTCCGGCACCCGCAGCCCGGCGTCCGCCAGGGCCCGAAGCGCGCCGAGGGCAACCACATCGGTGAGCGCGAACACCGCGTCGAAGCCGATCCCACCGTCGATCAGCGACCGGATCGCGTCGTACCCGTCCTGCAGGGTGAACTTGCACCGGACCGTCAGCTCGGGGTCCATCGGTACGCCGGCCTCGGTGTGCGCGACCGCGTAGCCCTCGGCGCGCAGGGCCGGCATGTTCGCGGTCCAGTCGGGGTTGCCGCCGAGCATCGCGATGCGCCGGGCGCCGGTGGCGAGCAGGTGCGCGGTCGCCTGCCGGGCGCCGTCGACGTTGTCCATCATCACGTGGTCGAACTTCGACGGCAGGGCGCGCTCGCCGATCATCACGACCGGCGCGTCCGGCCGCATCTGGGTCAGCTCGGCCGGGTCGATGTCGACCACGCTGAGGATCAGGCCGTCGTACATCCGCAGCCGGGAGAACGCGACCGCGTCCAGCTCGCCCTCGCGGCTGGCGCCGGTGCGCTCCATCACGATCCGCAGTCCGTGCGCCTCGAACCGGTCGGCGAGCCGGCCGGCCAGCTGGCCGAAGTACGGGCGCTCGAGCTCGGGAACCGCGAGACCGACGACTCCCGTCCGGCCCGCGCGCAGGTTCCGGGCGGCCAGATTGACCTGGTAGCCGAGGTCGCTGATCGCGGCCAGCACCCGTTCCCGGGTCGCGGCACCGACCCGCGGCCGCCCGTTGATCACGTTCGACACGGTCATCGTGGACACCCCCGCGGACCGCGCCACATCCGCCATCGTCACCACGGTGGACCCCTTCTTCATGTGCCCCACCTTACGTAAGGAGTCTGCGATGAGACTGCGCCGTACCGTAGCCGCCCTGGCGGCCGTCGCGCTCGCCATCCCGCTCGCCGCCTGTGGCGGTTCGCCGGACAGTGGCGGTGGCAGCGGCAAACTGACGTTCTTCTCCTGGGACGGAGAAGACACGATGAAGCCGGTGATCGCGAAGTTCGAGCAGGACAATCCCGGCCTGACAGTGGAGTTCTCCAACGCCCCGCCGGTCGCGGAGTACATCTCCACGCTGCAGTCGCGGATCCTGTCCGGTACGGCGGCCGACGTGTTCGCGATCGCCGCGGAGAACAAGACCAACCTGATCAACGGCAAGCACGTCGTCGACCTGAAGGACAAGCCGTTCCTGAAGAACGTGCCGGAGTTCAACCAGACCACGTACTCCGGCTCCGACGGCGCGGTGTACGGCCTGTCGGTCGCGTCGTGGGGCGCCGGCATCCTCTACAACAAGGACCTGCTGGCCAAGGCCGGCGCGACCACGATCCCGCAGACCTGGGACGAGTTCCTTGCCCTGTGCCACAAACTGAAGGACGCCGGGGTCACGCCGTACCTGGAGTCCGTGCAGGCGATGTCCACGCCGCTGTCGGCGTTCCTGGGCGCGGAGAGCGCGGCCGACGGCAACTCGATGGTCACGAAGATCTTCGACGGGTCCGCGAAGTTCAAGGACTACTGGGTCGAGCCGCTCACCCAGTGGTCGCGGCTGTGGACCGAGGGCCTGGTGACCCCGGCGGTCGTCGGCCTGACCGGTGACCAGGTCCGGACCGAGTTCGCCACCGGCAAGGTCGCGATGATGGTCGCCGGCCCGTGGGACATCCCCGGCGTCCGCAAGGCCGCGCCGAAGCTGAAGATCGAGATGGCGCCGATCCCCGGCATCGACGGCCGCAAGCCGTACCTGGCCGGCGCGGCCAGCCCGGGCTACGCGATCAACGCGAAGGCGAAGAACCCGGAGGCGGCGGAGAAGTTCCTCGCCTTCCTGGACACGCCCGAGGCGATGGCCCTGTATCAGAAGGCGACCGGCGCGATCACCGTCACCACCGACTTCGAGCCGACCCTCGACCCGGCGCTGAGCCCGATCGTCAAGGACGTCCGGGCCGGGAACGTCTACCTTCCCCAGATCGCCTGGAAGCGGGCCGAGGACATCCTGAACGTCGAGGCGACCGCGCAGCTGCAACTGCTGGTCCAGGGCAAGGCGACCCCCGAGCAGGTCGCGACCGCCCTCGACACCAAGCTCGCGAGTACGTCGTGACCACAAGCGAACTCGCGCCGGCCCGGACCTCGTCCCAGGTCCGGGCCGGCGCGGAACGACCGCGTCCCGGGTTCAACTGGGAGCGGGCGCGGACGACGTCGGCGAACCAGCTGTTCCTGGTCCCGGTGGCCCTGGTCTTCGTGGTGCTCCTGGTGGTGCCGCTGACGCAGACGTTCTACTGGAGTTTCACCGACTTCACCGGCTACTCGGCCGATGTGAAGTTCGTCGGGCTGTCGAACTACCACAAGGTCCTCACGGATCCGTCGATGCTGGCCGGGCTCGGCTTCACCTTGGCGTACACGATCGGTACGGCGGTCCTGATCACGGCGTGCGCGATCCCGCTGGCCGTCGTCCTGAACAAGAAGTTCTTCGGGCGGAACTTCGTCCGGTCGGTGTTCTTCTTCCCGGCCATCCCGAGTATCGCGATCCTCGGTCTGGTCTGGGGCTACATCCTGTCCCCGCTCGGCTCCGGCGTCCTGAACTCGGTGCTGCAGAGTCTGTTCCATGCCGGGCCGTATCCCTGGTTGTCGGACGATACGCTCGCACGGTTGTCGGTGATCGTGGTCGCGGTCTGGGGTGGCGCGGGGTGGCACGCGATGCTGTATCTGGCTTACCTGCAGTCGATTCCGGCCGATTACTACGAGGTGGCAACCATCGACGGCGCGTCGGCGCGGCAGCAGTTCTTCCACCTGACGTTGCCGTTGCTCACGCCGGCGATCGTGATCAGCAACTTCCTGCTGATGACCGGTGGGCTCAAGGTGTTCGACCTGCCGTTCACGCTGACCAAGGGCGGTCCGGGGTACTCGACGTACACGATCACGCAGTCGATCATCACGAGTGGTGTCGCGCAGGGACGGTACGGCCTGGCCTCGGCCCTGGCCGTGCTCTTCACCTTCGCCGTCGCCCTGGTCGCGGTGGCCCAGCTCTGGGCCTCCCGCCGGATCGAACGGAGGGTGCTGTGAAACAACGACGGTCCCCGATCACGAGTGTGGTGATGATCGCGCTGGCGGGTCTGGTCGGCGTACCGCTGTACTACATCGTCGTCAACACGGTGAAGACGCAGGAGGAGATGACCCGGTCGCCGCTGGCGTTGCCGACGCGGCTGTTCCTGGACAACTACCAGCGGATCTTCGAGACAGTGCCGCTCGGGCGGAGCTTCCTGAACACCTTGCTGGTCACGATCGCGGCGCTCCTGGTCCAGTTGTTCGTCGGCTCGACCGCGGCGTACGCGATGGCGATGCGGGCCAGCCGGTTCAACCGGATCTTCGGGGCCCTGCTGCTGCTCGGGTTCATCGTGCCTGGGCAGTCGACGCTGATCCCGCTGTACCGCATGCTCGTCGGTGCCGAACTGGTCGACACGTTGCGCGGGCTGGTGATCATCTACTCCGGCGGTGCGATCTTCTGCTATTTCCTGATCCAGGCGTACATCAGCCGGCTGCCGTTCGAGATCATCGAAGCGGCCCGGATCGACGGCGCCGGCGCGTTCCAGATCTACTGGCGGATCGTGCTGCCGCTGATCCGGCCGATCCTGGTCACGGTCGGGATCTTCCAGACGATGGGCATCTGGAACGACTTCATCACCCCGAACGTGTTCCTGAGCTCACCGGAGAAGGCGACTCTGGTCCTCCAGGTCTACCGCTCGGTCGGCGAGTTCTCGACCGACTGGCCGGCCTTCATGACCATGAGCGTGCTGGTGCTGATCCCGATGGTCGTCTTCTTCATCCTCACCCAGCGCCACATCGTCAGCGGCCTGCTCGCGGGGAGTGTGAAGTCGTGACGCTCGCTCCTTCGCCGCTCTACACCGATCCCGTCCACCTGGCGCCGACCGATCCGGCCCTGATCGCCGGGCCGGACGGCTCCTGGTGGATGTTCTACACCCAGCGCCGGGCGCACGAGCCGGACGGCGGACACCGGTGGGTGCACGGCACCGACATCGGTGTCGCCCGCTCCGGCGACGGCGGCCTCAGCTGGCGATACGACGGTGTTGCCGAGGGCATCGATCCCCACGCGGGCCGGAACACGTTGTGGGCGCCGGAAGTGATCCGCGCGGGCGATCGCTACCACATGTTCACCAGCTACATCACCGGCGTACCGGACCGATGGGCGGGTCATCCGCGCACGATCCTGCACCACACCTCTACCGACCTCGTCGACTGGCGGTACGCCGGTGTGCTGCCGCTCTCGTCCGATCGGGTGATCGACGCGTGTGCGTACGAGTTGCCGGGCGGTGGGTGGCGGCTCTGGTACAAGGACGAGGCGCACGGGTCGACGACCTGGTCGGTGGACTCACCGGACCTCAGCACGTGGTCGGAGCCGGTGCAGGTGATCGGCGGGGAGCCCCACGAGGGGCCGAACGTGTTCCGGCTCGGTGAGTTCTACTGGATGATCACCGACGAGTGGCGCGGGCAGGCCGTCCACCGGTCGCTGGACCTGACCACGTGGGAACCGGCCGGCCGGATCCTCGACGAGTCCGACCGCGGGTTCGGCCACCACGCCGATGTCGTCGTGGGCCGGGACGCCGATGGTCAGCACGTGGGGTGGATCTTCTACTTCACCCATCGCAGGTCCGGTATGGGTGTGGTCGATCCACGCCGGCTGACCGATGTGCACGTCGCCGTACTGCGGGCGGACGGGGACCGGCTCGTCTGCGACCGGAACGCACCGGTCGCACTGGATTTACGCCGTAGCACCTAGCACAAGGAGAATTCGTTGTCCATTGCATCTTCTGCGCGGGTCGTGATCGATCTCGACGTACCGGGTCCGACCATCAGCCGCCACCTGTACGGGCACTTCGCCGAGCATCTCGGGCGGTGCATCTACGGCGGCTTCTACGTGGGCGAGGACTCCGAGCTGCCGAACGAAGGCGGGATCCGGCTCGATGTGGTCGAGGCGCTGCGGGCGCTGAACATCCCGAACCTGCGCTGGCCCGGTGGCTGCTTCGCCGACGAGTACCACTGGAAGGACGGGATCGGGCCGAAGGCGGACCGGCCGTCGATGATCAACACGCACTGGGGCAACGTCGAGGAGAACAACCACTTCGGCACCCACGAGTTCATGGCGCTGTGCGAGCTGCTCGGAGCGGAACCCTATGTCAACGGCAACGTCGGCAGCGGCACCGTGCAGGAGATGAGCGAGTGGGTCGAGTACCTGACCCGCGACGGCGACAGCCCGATGGTCCGGCAGCGCAAGGCGAACGGCCGTGAGGAGCCGTGGAAGGTGCCGTTCTGGGGTATCGGCAACGAGGCCTGGGGCTGCGGCGGGAACCTGCGCGCCGAGGCGTACGCCGATCTGGCCCGCCGCTACGCCACCTTCCTCAAGAACCACAGCGACAACAAGCTCTACCGGATCGCGGCCGGCGCGGCCGACGACGACCTGAACTGGACCGAGGCCCTGATGAAGGCGGTCAGCTGCCTGGGCTGCGGGCGCGACCCGAAGAACATCTTCCAGGCGATCTCGTTCCACTACTACACGGTGGCCGGGACCTGGGAGAACAAGGGCCGCGCGACCGACTTCGACCTCGACGACTACTACCGCACCATCATCAAGGCGCAGGACATCGAGCGGGTGATCCGCGGGCACTCCGCGGTGATGGACGCCTACGACCCCGACCGCAAGGTCGGCCTGGTGCTGGACGAGTGGGGCACCTGGTGGGACGTCGAACCCGGCACGAACCCCGGGTTCCTGTACCAGCAGAACGCGATGCGGGACGCGTTGGTGGCGAGCCTGCACTTCGACGTGTTCCACCGGCACGCGGACCGGCTGGTGATGGCGAACATCGCCCAGACGGTCAACGTGCTGCAGGCGATGCTGCTCACCGACGAAGAAGGTGGACTCGTCCGGACTCCGACGTACCACGTCTTCGAGATGAACAAGGGGCACCACGACGCGGTCGCCGTCCCGGTGCATGTCGTCGACCGGCCGGCGCCCCACGAGCTGGACGGCCTGAGGATGGAGCTGGTGTCGGCCTCGGCGTCGGTGAAGGACGGGCGGGCGCTGGTGTCGGTCAGCAACCTCGATCCGGGTGCCGCACTGGACGTCGTCCTGGATCTGCGCGGCGCCGACGTCCGCGAGCCGGTGGGACGGTTGCTGACGGCATCGAAGCCGCAGTCGTACAACACCACGACCGACCCGGCCGCGGTGGCCCCGGTCCCGTTGACCGGACTGGAACCGGAGCCCCGCGGACTGCGGGTCACGCTGCCCCCGCACTCCTTCGCGACGATCAGTGTGGCCGTGTGACCAGGATCTGGAATTCGTGCACCCAGTTGTCGGGGTTGTCCGGGTCGAACTGGAGCGTGACCTCCCGGGCATACCCCTGACTGCGGTAGCCGTTGTCCTCGATCCACTTGGCCAGCGTCTGCATGCTGCGGTCGGCCTCCATCATGTCGCCCTGGTGCACGATGGTCGCGGCGTGCGCTAGCTCGGGGAGTTCGGTGACGTCGACGTCGGCGGCGGTGACCGCGCCGGCGTCGACGGGTACGGCGGCGTGGACGCGGACCGTCTCGCCCTCGGCGTCCTCGTAGTAGGCGACCGGCGATCCGCACGGCGTGATGCCGGCCGCGCCGAGCCGCTCGAACAACTGGCCGAACAACGGCTGCAGCACAGGGCCGATGTCCTCACCGTCGTAGCTGGCCGAGATCGCGGACAGCTCTGCGACCCGGGCCGGGGCGATGCGTTTCAGGACGACGTCGTCAGTAGGCATGTGACCTTCTCTCTCGATCAGCCGGAGCCTCGCCTCGACACTGACCAACCGGGCCGAGCTCCGGTTCAGCTCCGCCTCGAGCTGTGCCTGCCGCAGCCGCAGCATGCCGCGCAGCTCCTCGGCGCTCGGCTTGGCGTCGACGATCTCGTGCACCTGTTGCAGCGTGAAGCCGAGATCCTTCAGCGCGATGATCCGGTTCAGCCGGCTGAACTGCTCGGCCGAGTAGTACCGGTAGCCGGTCGCGCTGTCGACGACCGCCGGCCGGAGCAGCCCGAGCGCGTCGTAGTGCCGAAGCATCCGGGCGGATACCTGCCCGAACGCCGCGAAGTCTCCGATGGTGAACATGCCTCCAGCCTTCCGGTTGACACAGTGTCAAGGTCAAGAACGTTCGCGGCGGTACCGTCCCGGGGTCAGGCCGGTCGCTTCCCGGAAGGCCCGGCTGAAGGCGGACTCGGACTGGTAGCCGACCTGGGCGGCGACAGTCGCCACGGTGCGCTCGGAGTCGGTGAGCAGGTCGGAGGCGACCATCATCCGCAGCGTGCTGACGAAGGCGGCGACCGTGGTCCCGGTGTGCCGACCGAAATGCCGTACGAACGTCGCTCGGGACATCGCCGCGACCTCCGCCAATCGCTCGACCGACCAGTCGGCGCCGGGATCACGCAACACGGCCGCGATCGCCGCGCCGATCCGGTCGTCGTCGATGGCGGTCCACGGTGCGACGCCGGGCAGACCGCCGCGACGCAGCAGCATCGCCAGAAGTGCGCCGCACAAGGCATCGAGGATCGCCGCCGTCCCCGGCCCTTCCGCGAGGGCCTCCGCGCGCATCAACTCGCTCAGCGTCCGGACCGAGTCGTCGGCGGTGTCGAAGGAGACGACCAGCGGGTCCGGCAGGCTGCTCAGTAGCAGCCGTCCCGCGTACGAGCCGACGGTGTAGTGGCCGCAGAAGATGTCCGTAGCCGGCTCACCGGACGGACTGCGGATCGTGTCGAAGGCCTCCCCCGGAGTCTCGACCGCGGACCGCATCCGCCCGGAGCCCGCCGTACGGATCGTGTGGGGCGGACTGCCCGGGAGCAGGACGGCGTCTCCGCCCTTCAAGTGGACCGGCCGGCTCGGCAGCTCCAGCGTGCAGTCGCCGTCGAGGACGAAGTGGAAGGCCGCCGCGGCATCGCCGTACGCCGGGACGGTCACCTCGGTCGCGCCCGCGAGCAGGCAGCGCTTGTCCACGGTCGCCGTGACGCGGGCCAGTTCGATCAGCCGGGTGATGGTGTCCATGAGACGCCTGCGCAGAATATTGAGTCAGGAACAGCTGGTACGTCTCAATCCTAGCGGTCAGACTCGACCGCATGACTTCTACCCTGCAGGCGGACGTGGCCGTGATCGGGTTCGGCAAGGGCGGCAAGGTCGCCGCCGCCGCGCTCGGCCGGGCCGGCCGGCGCGTGATCCTGATCGAGCGGTCGGACCAGATGTACGGCGGGACCTGCCCGAACGTCGGCTGCGTACCGACGAAGGCGCTCGTCCACCACTCCGGCCGGCGCCGGCCCGACGACTCGCCCCAGGAGTGGTTCGAGCACGCCGTCGGCGAGGTGCAGGCGCTGACGTCGACGTTCCGGGCCGGCAATTTCGAGGCGCTGAACGGCGCCGAGACCATCACTGTGCTCACCGGCACGGCGACCTTCGTGGACGAGCACACCATTGCCGTTGACAACGGATCGGACGAGGTCCGGGTGACCGCCGCGACGATCCTGATCAACACCGGCTCGGAGCCGGTGATCCCGGACATCCCGGGTCTGCGGGAGAGCCCGCGGACGGTGACGAACGTGGACCTGGTCCACACCACCCACCTGCCCGGCCGGCTCGCGGTGATCGGCGGCGGGTACCTCGGCATCGAGTTCGCCTCGATCTACCGGCGCTTCGGAGCCCAGGTCACGGTGTTCGAGTCGTCGCCGCGGATCCTCGGCCAGGAGGACGACGACATCGCGGCCGCCGCGGCGGACATCCTGGCCGGCGAGGGCGTCGAGATCGTCACCGGCGCCCACGTGCTGGAGATCCGCGGCGAGGACACCGTCGTCTACGAGCGGAACGGCCGCGAGCACACCGTCACGGTCGACGCGATCCTGGCCGCCACCGGCCGGACGCCGGCGACCGCCGGACTGGGGCTGGACAAGGCGGGCGTTCGTACGACGGATCGCGGCGCGATCGAGGTCGACGAGTACCTGCGGACCAGCCGGCCGCACATCTTCGCGCTCGGCGACGTGAACGGCGGCCCGCAGTTCACCTACATCTCCCTGGACGACAGCCGGATCGTGCTGGACCAGCTGCTCGGGAACGGGAAACGGTCCACCGCCGATCGGGTCGCCGTACCGCGAACGCTGTTCATGTCACCGCCGCTGGCGACCGTCGGCCTGACCGAGTCGGCGGCGCGGGCGGCCGGGTACCGGATCACCATCGGGATGCGGAACGTCGCCGACATCGTGGCCATGCCGCGGGCCTACATCGTCGAGGAGACGCGCGGCGTGATGAAGTTCGTCATCGACGCCGAGACCGACGAGATCCTCGGTGCCGCGCTGCTGAGCGTCGACGCCCAGGAGCTGATCAACACGGTCGCACTGGCGATGCGGCACCGGATCACCGCGACCGAGCTGCGGGACTCGATCTACACCCACCCGTCGTCGACCGAGGCCTTCAACGAGGTGCTGGGGGCGATCGTCAGGACGTGACGCGGGCGCGACGGTCGCGGATGGCGGCGACGGCGAAGCCGGAGAGGACGACGGCGACACCGCCGGCGCCGAAGCCGGTGACCAGGTCGCCGCGGCTGCTCAGCCGGGCATCGCACTGCATCGGCGTGATGCCCTTCTCGGGCTGGAAGACCGAACCACAGGCCTCGCCGTTGACGTGGACCGGTCGAACGGCGAACATCACCCCGGCGATCAGCAGGACCACACCCACCGCGCCGAGAACCTTGCTCAGCACTGCCCGTCTCGCAGGGAACCGCACCGGACAGCCGCTAGGACCGACCACACCTGCCTGGTCAGATCCCGCATATGGCCCTCACGCTCCCTGGGTTGCTCCTAAGATTTGATCAAATCTAACGCAGCTAGCAGCGTCCGCTGAAGTCCGGACCCGGCCCTCGGTCGAATCTTCACTCAGTTCTAACGATCTCCGGGGCGGAACAGTTCAGCCCGGACGCAGGCTGATTCAGCCGGGGCCGAGGCCGGGCGGCGGTTGGTTCAGTTGCCGTGGACGGCGACCAGGGAGCCGGCCGCGCGGCCGTGGGCCACGTCGGCCAGCGCCCGGTCCACCGCGTCGAAGCCCACCACGGTGGTGTGGGGCCGAACCGGGAGCCGGGAGGCCAGGCGGAAGAGCTCCTCGCCGTCGCGCCGGGTGTTGGACGTGACGCTGCGAAGGTCGCGCTCGTGGAAGAGATGGCGCTCGTAGTTCAGCACCGGTACGTCGGTCAGGTGGATCCCGGCGACCGCCACCGTCCCACCGGGCTTGAGCGCCTCCAGGGCGTACGGCACCACGTCACCGGCCGGCGCGAACACGATTGCCGAGTCCAGCGGAACGGGCGGGCGGTCGGCCGTCTCCCCGACGTACGTAGCGCCCAAGGCACGCGCGAGCTCCCGGTTCTGTTCGCCGCGGGTGAGCACGAAGAGCTCGGCGCCCTGCGCGGTCGCGAGCTGCGCGGTGAGGTGAGCGCTCGATCCGAAGCCGTAGATGCCGAGGCGGCCGCCCGGCGGCAGGTTCGCCCGGAGCAGGGAGCGGTAGCCGATGATCCCGGCACACAGGAACGGCGCCAGCTCCACGGCCGGACGGTCGACCGGCAGGGCGTACGCGTAGTCCTGCGGCACAGCGGCGTACTCGGCGAATCCACCGTCCGCGTCCCAGCCCGTGTACGTCGATCGCGGGCAGAGGTTCTCGGCTCCGGACCGGCAGAACTCGCACACCCCGCACGTCCCGCGGAGCCAGGCGATCCCCACCCGGTCACCGTCCTCGAACCGATCGGCCCCTGGTCCACGGCCGACCACCGCGCCGACGACCTGATGCCCCGGGACCACGCCCGGCCGCCGCGGCTCCAGATCCCCTTCACACAGATGCAGATCGGTCCGGCAGATCCCGCAGGCCTCGACCTGCACCAGCACCTCGCCGGGCCCCGCCTCCGGCACAGTACGCCGGACTCGCCGCAACGGCCCGTCGTCGATCGGCCCCGGGTGCTCGACTGCCCAGACATCCATCTGCTCGGCCATGATCCAACGATCTCAGGCGACCCGCCGCAAAGCCCGCTCCCGGCGCTCGGCCACCTTAGAGCCGGACTCGCGACGCGCCATCCGGCGCAGTACGACGGGAGCCAGCAGCAACCCACCGACAGCCCAGATCCCGAGTACGCCGACCGTCTCGAGGTGACGCCAGGATCCGCCGACCTCGACGACGACCGCACTGTCCGGCAGCAGAGCCGACCGCATGCCCAGTCCCATCCAATAGATCGGCGTCAGCTGCCCGATCGACGCCAGCCAGCCGGGCAGCGCGGTGATCGGATAGAAGATGCCGGAGATCGCGATCAGCGCGAGCACCGGCAGCTGGATCAAGCCCTGTGACCGGGCGGTCGTGAACACCGAGCCGAGGACCGCCCCGATCGGCAACGTCGCGACCAGGCCGAGCAGCAGCACCCAGCCAAGAGTCAGCCAGTGCGCCGATCCGAGGGCGAGACCGTCGACGATCAGCAATCCTGGAATCAGCAGGATGGCGAGATCGGCCAGCAGTCCGCCGGACACCGACACGACCTTGCCGACGAGGTAGCCGAGCATGCCGTCCGGAATCGCCTTGGCCCGCAGCAACGTGCCGTCCTCGCGATCGGCGGTCAACTGCTGGCTCATGCTGACCATGCCCATCGCGGCATTCATCCCGAGGATGCTCGGCAGAGCCAGCGCACCGAGCAGGAACCCGGTCGAGCCGAAGTCCCGGTGCCGCAGGAAGACCAGCGCGGCCAGCATCAGCACCGGCCAGAGGAAGTGACTGGACAGCTCGGCCCCGTTGGTGAACGACTGCCGCAACTCGATCAGCCCACGCCGCCAACCAGCCCGCACAGCAACAGATCTCGCGGTCATGACGCAACCTCCTGGCCCCGGACCAGTGCGAGATAGGTGTCCTCCAGCGAGGCCCGGCGGACCTCGAGCTCGCGGACGGTGGCGCCGTACGTCGCGAACAGGCCGCGGACGAACGCGGTCGAGTCCGGTGTCGACTTCCGGAAGCGCTGATCGCCGACACTCCACCGGACCTCGTCCTCCCCCGCGATCAGCGTGGTGAGCTCGGCGGTCGTCCCGGCCGCGACGATCCGGCCGCCGGTCAGGATGAGGATGCGATCGGCCAGCTTGCTCGCCTCGTCGAGGTCGTGGGTGGTGAGCAGGATCGTGGTCTGATGCTCGGCCGCGAGCCGCCGGACCAGGTCGTGGAACTCCGACCGCGCCTCCGGGTCGAATCCCGCGGTCGGCTCGTCCAGGAACAGCAGCTCGGGCCGCCCGACGATCCCGATCGCGACATCGAGCCGACGCCGCTGCCCACCGGACAACGTCTTGATCTTCTGCGCCGCGTGCGCGCCGAGCCCGACCGCGTCCAGCAGCTCGCCGGTGTCCCACGGCCGTACGGCGGTCGCGGTTGAGTACGGCGCGTAGTACGAGCCGAGGTGATGCAGCAGCTCCCGCACCCGCCAGTTGCCGTGGTCACGCCAGGACTGCAGCACGATGCCGAGCCGGGACCGCCACCGCTCGTCCCCCTCGGCAGGGTCCACGCCGAGCACCGCGACCTGCCCGGCCGACCGCAGCCGGAATCCCTCCAGGATCTCGATCGTCGTGCTCTTCCCCGCGCCGTTCGGGCCGAGCAGGGCGACCACCTCACCAAGCCGGGCCCCGAACGAGACATCGTGCAGAACCTCGGTGCCGCCGTACCGCATCCGCAGGCCGTCGACCGCCAGAACCATCGTCCACCTCCTTCACGAGTGCCTGAAAGCTACGTTGCATTCATCAGACCGGCAATCACGATCCGAGCCAGAAGGGGTGTAAAACTTCACGCAACGTGGCAATCTGTGCAATGAGCCTGACGCAGAACGCACCCCAGGTTGACATTCGTTGCAATGAGTTGCCGGTGAACGCAGAGAGGATCCCGATGCCCGGAGGCAGGCTGAGCCACCAGGACCGGCTCGACATCGCCGACGGCCTGACCGCCGGCCTCGGGTACGCCGAGATCGCCCGGCAGCTCGATCGACCGACGTCGACGATCAGCCGCGAGGTCGCCCGCAACGGCGGCGCGCACGGCTACCGGGCCGACCACGCGCACTACGCGACGGCGTCCCGGGCCCGCCGCCGCAGGCCGGACACCGATGCCGCCGGCAACGACGCTCGGCAGCTCTCAGGTGCCGACCGCCGACGCCGGGAGTTCGTCGAGCGGTTCGCGACGATGATGGTCGACGGCGGCCTGCCCCGGATGGCCTCGCGCGTCCTCGCGCTGCTCTACACCGCGGACTCCGCCAGCCTGACCGCGGCGGACCTGGTCCGCGAGCTCCGCGTCAGCCCCGCGTCGATCTCCAAGGCGATCGGCTACCTCGAACACGTCGGCATGGTCTACCGCGAACCCGACCCGCACCGCCGCCTGCAGCACTACGTCATCGCCGACGAGGTCTGGCTGAAGGCCTGGCAGGTGAGCGCCCGGACCAACCTCAACTGGGCCGAGACCGCCACCGAAGGCGCGGACCTGCTCGGCCGCGACACGCGGGCCGGCGAACGCCTCACGCAGATGGCCGACTTCTTCCACCGCCTCGGCGAGGACATGTCCGGCGGCCCGGCGTTCGAGGTGATCGACGACGCGTTCACGATCCTCGCGGCCCTCCTGCGCGCGGCCCGCCCACTCACCGCGGACCAGCTGGCCGCCGCCCTCGACTGGCCGCCCACCCGGATCATCGATGCCCTCGGCAACGCGACGAAGTACGCCGAGTACTGCGATCCCGTCGTACTCGATCAGGTGGACGACACCTATCGGGCGATCCCCAATCCCGCTCGGCTCACTCCGGCCCAGCTGGACGCGCTCCGCTGACCAGACCGCGCAGCAGCCGGCGGGTGATCAGGCCGTCGGCCAGCCCGATCTCTACCAGGTCGTCGAAGATGCGCTGGTCGGCGGCGGCCGCGCGGATCCCGGCGTCGAGCACCCGGCCGGATCGGGTGAGCTGAGCCGTCAACGCGGTGTGCCGCAGATGGCGAGCCAGGAGGCGAGTCGTGCGGCGACGGTACGGCGTACCCGCATCGGCACTGCCTGCCCGCAGCGCATCCGCGACCGCACGCCCGGCGAGCAGACCGGTCGCCACCGCGTAGTAGATGCCCTCGCCGGTCATGGGATTGATGAGTCCGGCGGCGTCGCCCGCGAGCATCACGGGACCCGCCGCCGGACGCCACGTCCACCCGGACAGCGGCAGATGGTGTCCCCACCACGACTCCCCGCCCTCCGTCGCGCCCGGCAGCAGTGCGTCGAGGTGTGCGAGCAGATCGGCCCGGGTCGGACGAGGACGATCGCTCGTCAACTGTTCGCCGTACCCGACGTTCGACCAGCCGTCGCCACGATCGAAGGACCACGCGTACGACGGTTGCCGGCCCGGACCGTACGCGATCACCTGACTCGCGGCCCGTGCCACCGGCGTCGGCGCATACCCCCGGATCGCCAGCGCCACCGGCCCCGGCTTCACCCCGAGATCCCGCCGTACGACGGAATGCGCACCGTCGGCGCCCACCACGAACCGCGCGTGGAACTCACCGTCCACCAGCACCGACCGCGACTCGACCTCGAGACCGCGGACCCGCCGGCGGACGAGCCGCGCCCCGGCCGCCTGGGCGGCCTCGACGAGCCGCTGATCGAAGACGGTCCGCGGCACCACCCAGTTCGGACGGGCCATGTCGCGATCCACTGCGACGTCACCCCTGGTCAGCGCGAACCGCCGTACCGGCGTCCAGTCGTCGAGGAGCTTGGTGACGCCGACCCCGGCGAGCAGGTCGAGCACGTGCGGCGCGATGCCGTCACCGCAGGCCTTGTCCCGTGGGAAGTCGTGCCGATCGAGCAGCAGGACCGCGAGAGCCGGGTCGGTGGCCAGCGCCCCGAGCGCGGCCGAAGCCCCCGCCGGACCCGCGCCGACGATCACCAGATCCCACACAGGCACCTCCCGAGACCCCACCAGTGTGGCGCGTCAGGTCCCCGGACGCTTCCCCGGCTTGTTGTTCCGGCGAGATCCCGTCCGGCGCACCCGCGATACCGACCGCTCCGAGTATCCGCTGAACTGGCCCGACGCGGTCACCGGGCGCGCCTCGTCGAGATCGACCACCTTCGGTGGCGGCGGGACGAAGACCGGGAAGGTGTCCTCGTCCTCCGGTGGTGGCGGGGGCGCGACGACCGGCGCGCGCTTGGCCCGGGCCACGGACTCCTTGCTCACCCGGGGTGCCACGAGCCTGGCTACCTGGGCCGCCGGCACCGGGACCCGGACCCGGCGGCGCGGGAGCTTCGTCCGCATCTCGATGCCCAGCGCATCGATCATCTTGCGGCAGGCAACGATCGACACGGCGACCGCGAGCACCGTGCAGCCGGCGAACAGCACCGACTGACCGCCGGCACCCCAGTTCGACGGGTCGGTCCGGTTCATCGCGGCGATCATCGCCACCACGATCGAGTTGGTGATGCCGAGGGCAACCGCCAGGCCGCTGGTGCGGAGCAGCACCCCCGGCTCGAGGTCGACGTCGTCGGCCGCCGCCACCAGGCCCGCGATCAGACCGGCGAGCACCGGCACCGTGTAAACAAGCGCCAGTGTGAGGCCGGGGCTGGCGACCAGATAGAAGACGTCGAACACCAGGGCGGTACCGGTCAGCGCTGCCCCGAAGCACACGACCATCGGCGGATACGCGCGTACCACGGCAAGCGCGTCCGCGGGCACCGTCCTGATCATCCGCAACGCCAGCAACAACGACCTGTCCCCTCGTCCTCCCCCAATTGTGCAGCCACCCGGCACCGTGAGTGACGTTCACGCACAGGCGAGTCGTCACCAGGCTGCCGGATCCGCGAGCTTCTGGGAATGGACAAGACACACCGACCGCCTCGGCCTCGGGTTGACTCTGCAGCAGGCGAGCAAGGTTCCGAGGCCGGGACGGCCGGTGCGTGGGGTGAAGCTAGGCGGCGGCCGGCAGCGGGGCCAGCTTGTCGCGCAGGTCGTCCAGGATCTTCCGCAGGACGCGGGAGACCTGCATCTGGCTGACGCCGATGTCGTTGCCGATCTCGGACTGGGTCCAGCCCTCGACGAAGCGCAGCTGCAGGATCCGGCGCTCGCGCTCGCCCAGATCCGCGAGCACCGGCTGCAACATCTCGACCGTCTCCAGCTGGGCGATGCTTCCGTCGTCCACATCGGCGACGACGTCGGCCAGCGTCAGCTCGGCGTCGACCTCGGCCGGCCGATCCAGGGAGAGAACGTTGAAGCAGCCCTTCGCGGCGAGCGCCTGCTCGACCTCGGTGAGCTCGACCTCGAGATGCGCGGCGATCTCGGCCGGCGTGGGCTCCCGGTTCAGCTCCTGCTCGAGCTCGGGCACCTTGGCGGCGATCGTCCCTTGCATCTCCTGGAGCCGGCGCGGGATCCGGACCGTCCACGCGCAGTCGCGGAAGTACCGTTTCACCTCGCCCCGGATGGTCGGGATGGCGAACCCGATGAACGGCGTGTCCGCGTCGAGCCGGTAGTGGTGTGCGGCCTTGACCAGGCCCAGGTACGCGACCTGCTCCAGGTCGTCGGCCTCGGCGCCGCGACCGCGAAAGCGGCGCGCGATCCCCCGGGCCATGTCGATGTTGAGCTCGACGACCTCTTCGAGCAGTCGTTGCCGCTCGCCTTCGTCCTTGCTGGCAGCCCGGCGTTCCATCAGTTCCCGGGTGGCTGCTTCTCTGGCGGCCCGATCGGCCGGAGTCGAACAGCGGACAGAAGTCCGCTCGGTGATGCTGGTAACCATGGGTATGACCTCGCGACTGTCGTCACGGCGTGGCACTTAGCTGAACCACGGTCATGCCTGCTGACGGGTACCGTACCCCACTTTTCGCGAAGTCATGCATCCAAGCGCAAAGGCGCGCATCCCGTCGTGGGATGCGCGCCTTCGCGTCGCGGAAGGTGATCAGCCCTTCTTGGCGATCCCCGCCATCAGGATCCGCTGCCACGGCTCCAGGTCCGCCGCGGCCGGTACGTCGGCATCGGGGTCCTCCGGGAACCAGCGGGCCAGGAAGTCCAGGCCCGGGGGCACGAGCGGCATTCCGAGGAAGTGCTGCTCGATCCGCTCCGGGGTCCGGATCCAGCCGTTGCCGAGGCTTTCCAGGCCGGCCCGCTCCATTCCCTTCTGCAGCGGCTCACCGGTGTCGACGAAGTCGGTGATGAACAGGTAGCTACCGGGGACGAGCGCGTCCATCAGCGTGCGAACCCACTCGTCCGGCTTCTCGTCGTCGTGGAAGTGCATGTGGATGCCGACGACCATCAGCGCGATCGGACGGCCGAAGTCCAGGTGCTTCTTGATCTCCTCGTTGTCGAGGATGGCCTGCGGCTGGCGCAGGTCGGAGGTGACCACGATGGTGCTGTTGTTCGTGGCCAGCAGCGCCCGGCCGTGCGCGAGCACGATCGGGTCGTTGTCGACGTAGGCCACCTTGACGTCAGGGTTGATCTCCTGCGCCGCCTCGTGGGTGTTCTTCTGCGTCGGCAGACCGCTGCCGATGTCGAGGAACTGGTCGATCCCCGCCTCGCGCACGAGATAGTGGACGCCCTTGACCAGCGCCTCGCGGTTCTCGATCGCGCACCGGCCGGCGTCCGGCACGTACTTCAAGTACAGTGCCGCGCCCTCGCGGTCCGCGGCGAAGTTGTCCTTTCCACCGAGCAGAGCGTCGTAGACGCGGGCGATGGTCGGTTGGGAAGTGTCGAAGTCCGGAGTCGCATCCGGGCTGTCTGAAGTCGCCATCGGCGCAGCCTTCTTGTCGGGGAATTCTTGAAGTCATCGTAGGGCAGTTGCAGACCGGCCGGCACACTGGTTCGGCCCGGCATGAGTGTCGAATCCAAACTTCTCCGCAGTGCCTGATTCGTCAAGCAGATAAGGCTTTTCGGATTCACTTCAGGTTCTGACAAACAAGCCCTTGGATGAAGGTCACTCGACACCCTTCCCCATCCGCGCCCCGTCAATCGCCAACGACGCGCCCAGACATCGCGAACATCTCCGCCTCCGCGCACCCCGATCACCTGCCGGCGGGCACGACGATGCCGCCCGCCCGGCCTCGGGCCACTCAGATCATCCCGCCGGCCCGGCCCAGCCCGCTCCGGCCATCCCGCCCTCCAGACCGCCGGGTCGCTACGGATCGCGACCAAAACAGGCCTCCATCAGTCGTTTGACCGCTACACGATCACTACAAGTAAGGAGGCGGACACACGCCTCCGAAGCGTGTACGATGCAAATGCAAGGCCAAATGCACGTGCATATGCCAAGGACGTACGGAAGGTGCAGCTGATGACTGCTGTCTACAACGGCATGCCCGGCGACTCGATCAGCGAGCTGATCTGGCGGAAGAGCCAGCGGAGTGGCCCCAACGGCAACTGCGTCGAGGTAGCGAAGCTGCCGGACGGCGGCGTGGCGATGCGGAACTCGCGTCACACCGACGGCCCGGCTCTGGTGTTCACCAAAGCCGAGATCGAAGCATTCCTCGGCGGCGTTCACGACGGCGAGTTCGACTACCTCGCCTGAACGACACCGGAACCAAGAGGCCCCTTCGCCAGGCGAGTGACGAAGGGGCCTCTTCCTTTGGGTTCGCAATCCCGGTACGGCGGTCGGCGGCAGACCTCACGTGCGGCCGCCCGTCCGTCCCGCGGTGACGAGGAGCCGGCGGAACACCCCGGGCGATCGGTCGCCGGCCGGGCCAGCGCCGTACAGAGATGACAAAAGGCCGACCCTCCGAAGAGGGTCGGCCTTGGTGTTGCCGGGGGCTACTGGACGGTGAGCGGCCAGAGCTGTTCGCTGGGCAGTTCGGAAGCCTTGCCGGTGGCCCCATTGTCAACGGTGATTCGCAATCCGGTGAACTTCGGCGTCATCACCCGCTGGTAGCGCGACGCGCGATCGGGCTCGGCGACGTACTCGGCGATCAGGTGGTCTCCCAGCCAGATCCGCACCATTTTTCGGCCTCCTGCTGCTCTGTCGGTGGTCATGGGGCCAGACTCACGATCGGGTCGCCGTCGAGTTGGCGAACCCCGCGCAGCCAGCCCTCGAAGGCCCAGCGCTGCTGTTCGGGGCAGCGCGCAACCAGTTCCTGGATCTCCCGCTCGGTCAGCTCGTCGGGCGCACGACCGCTCGTGTCCGCGGTGTGCTGGGCTGCCTCATTGTCGTCGTCATTCATCGACTCGGGTTCCCCAACCAGTCATGCCAACGGGAGGGCCGTTGACGGATCTGTAGGACCGGCCTGCCGGTTCACGCGATGTCACTTTTCGCGAGATCCAGCTCACCTTCTGTGCATGAAGCAATCATGGCGTCGGCACGCTGCGAATGCAAGCGCCCGATGCACGTGCATCCGCACGTTTTCCAGTTCGTGATCCGAAATGGCTCCTTCCCGCCTGCGGAGAGCCCCGGATCGGACCCGACGAACACTGTTCGACCGAGGGTCGCGAGGTGAGTTTGTCCTGACAAATTCACCGGCACACGGCGGTCCGCTATGACACTGTGTGATCGGTGGAATGATTTCGGAGAGCTTGTGTAAGAAGTTCGGCAGATTGCCGGTCCGGCGTGCGATGATGTGCATTCGCGGTTGAAGTCGCCGCTGATGAGCTGTGGGGCCTGCCTGGGAGGACAACGTGACGGAGTCGGGCGCGCAAAGCGGACCGACTGCGCTTCGAATCATCCTCGGAGCGCACCTGCGGCGCATGCGGGAGGCGGCCGGGATCACCCGGTCCGACGCCGGCTGGGAGATCCGCTCGTCGGAGTCCAAGGTCAGCCGGATGGAGCTCGGCCGGGTCGGCTTCAAGGAGCGCGACGTCCGCGACCTGCTCACCCTCTACGGGCTGGACGACGGCGAGGAGCGCGAGCGGCTGCTGTCACTGGCGCGCGACGCCAACAACCCCGGGTGGTGGCACCGGTTCGGCGACGTGCTGCCCAGCTGGTTCCACTCCTACCTCGACCTCGAGGCCGCCGCCCAGCTGATCCGTACCTATGAGCTGCAGTTCGTCCCCGGTCTGCTGCAGACCACCGACTACGTGCGTGCGGTGGTGCAGCTCGGCCGCGGCCTGATCCCGGCCGAGGAGGTCGAGCGCCGCGTCGCGCTGCGGGTCAACCGGCAGAACATCCTCACCCGGCCGAACCCGGTGCGCCTGTGGGCCGTGCTCGACGAGTCGGTGCTACGCCGGCCGATCGGTGGCACGAAGCCGATGTGCGTGCAGCTCGAGCACCTGATCGAGATGACCCACCTGCCGAACCTCACGCTCCAGGTCATGCAGTTCAAGTCGGGCGGCCACGCCGCCACCGGCGGTGCGTACAGCACTCTCCGTTTCCCGGAGCAGGACCTGCCGGACATCGTCTACATCGAGCACCTGACCAGTGCGCTCTACCTGGACAAGCTCGAGGACCTCGACAGCTACACGGCCACCATGGAGTCCCTCTGCGTCGCGGCCCCGCCGCCGAACAAGACGCGCGACATCCTCGCCGAGATCCTGAAGGACTACGAGCGCTGACGCAGCTGAGGTAGCCAGCTGTTTCAGGTGTTGTCGGCCAGCCAGGTGATGAGGGGCTTGGTGGCGCGCCAGTCCGCGCGGATCTGTTCGACCAGCTCCGGCTTGTGGATGATCGGCTCGAAGCCGTAGGACTTGCCGACGGTCAGGGACTTGTGCCGGAGCAGCTCGATCCGCGGGTGGTCGGCGTCGTACCCGCGTGGTGTCGTCTTCAGCCGGTCGCCACCGACCGTCCAGCCGGCCCGGGTGAGCTTGGCCAGCAGCTTCTCCAGTTGCTTCCCGCGCCGGTCGTCGTCGATCGCGGTCCGGACCCGGGCCAGCCGCTCGGAGCTCGCCTCGTAGAACCCGGCCGCCACCCGCACGCCGGGCGCCGACACCTGGACGTACCACCCGGTCGCCGGCGCCACGTCGATGAACGCGCCCTGATGGGTCTTGTACGGCGTCTTGTCCCGGGCGAACCGGACATCGCGGTACGGGCGGAAGAGCTTCGCTGTCCCGAACTCCTCCTCGAGCTCCGCGAGAAGCGCCGCCATCGGCGCCCGCACCGACTCCTCGTAGACGTGCTTGTGCTCCGTCCAGAAGGTCTTGCTGTTGTCCATCTCGAGATCGTCGTAGAAGTCCAGCGCCGCGGCCGGGAACCCGGTGAAACTCATGCCGCCACGATAGTTCGCACGCATGAGAAACCCCGTCCTGGGTACCGGACCGCCTCGGGACCCTCAGGCAGGTGCGTCGGCCAAGACCAGGCGCAGGCCGGCGCACCACCACTCACCTATGCTCGACGCTCATGCGCGCGATTCAGGTCACCCGCTTCGGTGGCCCCGAGGTTCTCGTACCCACTGAGCTCGACGCCCCGGTCGCCGGTCCCGGCCAACTCCTGGTCGAGGTCACCGCGGCCGGAGTGAACTTCGCCGACACCCATCGCACCGACGGCTCGTACCGCGGGGGCGTCACGCTCCCGTTCGTACCGGGTGTCGAGATCGTCGGCCGGACCGAGACCGGTCGGCGGGTGCTCTCCCCCATCTTCGAGACCGGGGGTGGGTACGCCGAGTATGCGCTCGCGCCGGTCGGGCGGGTGGTCGACGTACCGGACGAGGTCAGTGACGGGCAGGCGCTTGCGCTGCTGATTCAAGGGCTGACGGCCTGGCATGTGCTGCGGAACAGTGCGCGGCTGGCGCCTGGTGAGACGGTGCTCGTGAACGCGGCTGCTGGTGGGGTCGGATCGTTGGCGGTTCAGCTGGCCAAGCACTTCGGCGCCGGGCAGGTGATCGCCACGGCGTCCACGCCGGAGAAGCGGGAGCTGGCGGTGGAGCTCGGGGCTGATGTTGCGGTGGACAACGATCCCGAGGGGTACGCCGAGCGGATCCGGGCTGCGAGCAACGGTCGTGGAGTGGATGTCGTGCTCGACTCGACCGGTGGGCCGACGATGCTGGCCGGGGTGGGGTGCCTGGCGGGGTTCGGGCGCTTGGTGAACTACGGGAACGCCGGGCGGGAGGGCCGGCCGTCGGTGGATGTCAGTGCGCTTGCTGCGGGCAACCTTTCGGTGGCGGGGTTCTGGCTGGTGCCGGCGATGGAGTTGCCGGGTGGGTACGCCGAACCGTTGAGCGAGCTGCTCGCGTTGACGGCGGCGGGCCGGCTTCGGCCGCTGGTGGGTGCGGAGTACCCGCTCGAGGACGCCCGGCGGTCGCACGAGGATCTGCTCGGTCGCCGGAGCACCGGGAAGCTTGTGCTCAGGGTTCGATAGACGCGAAGAACGCGCGGATGTCGCTGACCAGGACGTCCGGTTGTTCCAGGGCGGCGAAGTGGCCGCCGTGCGGGTGACTGGTCCACCGGGTGATGTTGTCGGTGTGGACGACCTTGTGGCGGAGGGGGATGAAGTTGTCGTGGGCAAGGTCGAGGAGGGCGGTGGGAGTGGTGGACGGCTCGGCGGGGCGGCCCCAGTACGGGGCGTGGGCGCGTTCGTAGTAGATAGCGCCGGAGGATCCGGCCGTGCGGGTGAGCCAGTAGAGCATCACGTTCGTGAGCAGGTGGTCGCGGTCGATCCCGGATGCGGGATCGGACCAGGCCTCGAACTTCTCCGCGATCCAGGCCAGTTGCCCGACGGGTGAATCGGTCAGCGCGTAGGCCAATGTCTGTGGCCGGGTCGACTGCAGGTCGGCGTACCCCTGTTGTTCCTTGCGCCACTGCTCGAAGCGGTGCCACGAGGCCCAGGTGCGATCGCGCTCGGCCTGGTCGAGTGGCGCGAGTTCCTCCGGCGTCGGTTCGGAGGTGGCGCCGGAGTTGGGGAGCAGGTTGAGATGTACGCCGATCACCTGCTCGGGGTGGATCCGCCCGAGCTCACGGGAGATGGCGCCACCCCAGTCGCCGCCCTGTACGCCGTACCGGTCGTAGCCGAGTCGCGTCATCAGCACGGACCACGCGCGGGCCACCCGCATGAACTCCCAGCCGGGCTCGCGGACCGGGCCGGACAGCCCGAAGCCGGGGATGCTCGGCATGACGAGGTGGAACGCGCCGGCCGGGTCGGCGCCGTACGCGCGGGGATCGGTCAGCGGGCCGGCGATCTCGGTGAACTCGACGAACGAGCCGGGCCAGCCGTGGGTGATGATCAGCGGGGTCGCATCAGGTTCGGGCGAGCGGACATGGGCGAAGTGCACGTTCGCCCCGTCGATCGTGGTGGTGAACTGCGGCCACTCGTTCAGCCGTGCCTCGGCCTTGCGCCAGTCGTACTCGTGCCGCCAGTAGGCGACGAGATCCCGGAGATACCCCAGCGGTACGCCGTACGCCCAGCCGGCGCCGGGGAGTTCGTCCGGCCAGCGGGTCAGGTCCAGGCGCGCCCGCAGGTCGGCCAGCTCGGTCTCGGGCACGTCCAGGTGGAACTCGTCGACAGTCACCCCGGCAGGGTCTCGCGGCAGCCGCGGGACCGCATCCGAATTCAGGCGTTGACCTTGTCCGCCTTGTCGCGCACGACCTTGACGGTGACGGCGGCGATCAGGCACAGCGCGCCGGCGCTGATCACGATCGTGACCAGCGTGCTCGCGCCGTTCAGCGCGTTGTCGCACGTCATCGGCGTGATCCCCGCGGCGGGCTGGAACGCGGAACCGCAGTCGACCCCGGCCGACGAGACCGACCGGAAGCCGAGCAGTACGCCGGCCAGCACCAGCACCACCCCGGCGATGCCGAGAATCTTGTTCAGCGTCGTCACGGCGAGACCGGCTCCGCTGAGGGTGGGCATGCCGATGGCATACCCCGTGAGCCCCGTTGCACTTCGTTCACTCCTGACGTTCGACGGACCACCCAGCATCGAACTTACGATCCGTTGCCGGACGATCCCCACCCGAGCGGCCCGTCAGGACTGATTCTTCACATACTCCTTACTCAGGACATGACCGTCTGTGACGACGGTCTCAACGCGCAACCGGCTGATGCACGAGGTGCCCGTCTCCGGGTCGAGGGGTGCGCCTCAGCCGAGGCGTTCTTCCAGGTGGACGGTGATCTCCTGGCCGGGTTCCTTGCCGATCAGGTCGCGGAGGTCGCCCTTCACGGGCAGTTTGTGGGTGCCGTCGCCGATGGCCATGAACGAGCTCTCGAACGGGTGGCCGTCCATGGTGCCGCGGACCTTGACCAGGCCGCGGGTGCCGAAGTACTCGGCCGAGCCGGGCATCTTCACGTAGGTCCAGCCGCCCTTGGCGTCGCTCTTCAGCAGCGGCGCGGTGAACGTCTTGTCGAGCTTTCCGGTCTTGTCGCTCACGATGAGCTCCTCTCTACACCCCTAGGTAGAGACTGACGGGCGCCTTTCGACATCCCCGGCCAAACTATTCTGAGGACGTGCAGATGAACATCCGCCGCGCGGGGCGGGACGACGTGCCGGCGGTGCTGGGCCTGCTCGACGGGGCGACCGAGTGGCTGGTCGCACGGGGACGGACCGACCAGTGGGGCACCGAGCCGCACTCGACCAGTCCTCGGCGGGTCGAGCAGATCACGTCGTTCGCGGACGACGACGGGCTGTGGGTGGCCGAGGCGGACGGCCGGGTGGTGGGTGCGCTCGCCGTCGGAGACGCGATGCCGTACGTGCCGGCGGCCACCGAGCCGGAGTTGTACGTGCGGCTACTGGTCACCGAGCGCGGGTCCGCGGGTCAGAACCTCGGCGGTGCATTGCTCGATCACGCCCGCGGGTTGGCCCGGGCGGCGGGAGCCGGGCTGCTCCGGGTGGACTGCTTCGCGGGTGGCGACGGTGCGCTGGTCCGGTACTACGAGCAGCAGGGGTTCACCCGGGACGTGGAGTTCGCCGTACCTCGGGTCAATGGTTCGGACTGGCCGGGTCAGGTGCTCGTCCAGCGGTTGTGATCGAGCGGTGCACGGTGCCGTGGGCATCGGAGCAGTGTGCGGAGATCTCGTCGCCGGTGGCGTGGTCGACCTGGAGGGTCGAGTGCGTCAGGTGATACCGGTCCGCGAGGAGAGCCTCGATCGTGATCCGGATCTGGTGGCAGTCGAGTCCCTCGGCGACCAGGATGTGCGCCGACGCGGCCGGCTCGCCGGAGGTGATCTCCCAGACGTGCAGGTCGTGCACCTCGACCACGCCGTCGATCGCGCACAACTCGGCACCGAGCGCCTGCGGGTCGATCGCGGCGGGCGCGGCCTCGAGGAAGATCCGGCCCGAGTCGCGGACGAGTGAGACACCGGCCTTCAGCATCAGTGCGGCGACCACCAGCGCGGCGATCGCGTCCGCCCGGGCGAAGCCGGTGAGGAGGACGACGAGACCCGCGATCGCGGTCGCGATGAACGCGAACAGGTCGTTCAGGATGTGCTGGAACGCGCCCTCGACGTTCAGGCTCGACCGGTTGGCCTTGCTGATCAGCCAGGTGGCGAACAGGTTCACCACGATGCCGACCAGACCGGTGATCAGGACCAGCGCCCCCTTCACCTCGGGCGGGTCGATCATCCGGTTGATCGCCTCGTAGATGAAGTACGCCGCGAGCAGCAGGAGCGTGATGCCGTTGGCCTGCGCCGACAGGATCTCGACCCGCTTGAACCCGTAGGTGTAGCCGCCGGCCGGCGGACGGGCCGCGAGCCGGATCGCGATCAGCGCGAGCACGATGGCGATCGCGTCGGTGAGCATGTGCGCGGCGTCGGTGATCAGCGCCAGCGAACCGGCCGCGAGGCCGACGACGACCTCGGCCACCATGAAGCCGACGATCAGCGCGAGCGCGCCGCTCAGCAGCTTCCGGTCGGCCGCCGAGCTCACCGCGTGGCCGTGCCCGTGCCCGTGACCGTGATCGCTCATGCGCCCGACCTCTCCGGGTGGATGGCGTCGGTGTGCTCGGTGTGCGCGACGGCGAGGTCGAGCAGCATCCGGACGTGCGCGTCGTCCAGCCGGTAGAACGCGTTCCGGCCGTCACGCCGTACGGCGACCACCCGGTGGGCCCGCAGCAGCCGGAGCGCGTGCGAGGTGGCGGACTCGCTCAGCCCGGTGATCGCGGCGAGATCGCAGACGCACAGCTCCCCGTCGAGCAGCGCGACCAGCAACTGCAGGCGGCGGGGGTCGCCGAGCAGACCGAACACATCGGCCGTGTCGACGATGTCGTCCTCCGCGGGCATCCTGGCATTGACGCTCGCCACCCGCTCGGGGTCGACCAGCCGGATGTTGCAGGAGTCGAGCTGCACATCTGCAGAACTCTTCATACGTCGACAGTAAGGCACTCCTCCCGCGCCCCGCAATGTGCCGCCGGTTACAGCGTGTCAGCGAGCCAGCGCAGCTGCCGCATCCGCTGCAGTTGGGCGCCACCGTCGTGCCCGTTGTACGGCCACACGTCGATCTCCGCCGTACCGCCGTAGTGGTTGAACGCCGCGAATACCGTCGACGGCGGGCACACGGCGTCCATCAGCGCGACCGAGTACCGGGCCGGCGCGGTCGCCCGGGCGGCGAGATTCACCCCGTCGAAGTAGTCGAGGACGGAGAACACCTCCTCGGGTGGCAGCCGCCGGCGGGCGAGATAGTCGGCGATCTCGCCGTACCCGGTCTTCTCCCCCGCCAGCTCGGCCGCCCGCCGGAAGTGCGTCAGGAACGGTACGTCGATCAACGCCGCGGCCAGGTCGGACCGCAACCCGGCCACCGCCTGCGCGATCGCTCCTCCCTGACTGCCGCCGGCCACGACGATCCGGGCCGGGTCGGCGAGCGGATGACTCCGCGCCGCGTCCACCGCCCGGACCGCGTCGGTGAACACCCTCCGGTAGTAATAGGAGTCCGGGTCGACCAGTCCACGGGTGAGGAAGCCGGGGATCTGCGGGTTCGCCCCCGGATCGGGATCGGCCGTCTCGGTCCCCTGGCCGCGCGTGTCCATCACGAGTACGGCGTACCCGGCGGCGGGGAACACGAGCCAGTCGATCGGCCAGTTCCGCCCGCCCTGGTACCCGAGGAACTGCACGACCGTCGGCAGCGGCCCCTGCGTCTCCCGCGGCGCCAGGAACCACCCCGCGATCCGGTGCCCGCCGAACCCGGTGAACCGCACGTCCCACACGTCCACCAGGGACAGCCCGGCGTCGTACGGCACGAACGACGCGTCGAGGGGATCCGTCTCGGCCTTGGCCAGCGTCTCCTCCCAGAACCGGTCGAAGCCGGCCGGCTCGTTGCGCTCCGGGCGGTACTCGCGCAGCTCCGGCAACGGCTTGTCGAACAACGGCATGGTGAGTCCTCTCGAGGGTGGTGGGTGGTCAGCCTTTGATCCCGCCGGCCAGACCGGCCCCGCGGATGAAGTAGCGCTGGAAGAGCAGGAAGATGACGATCGGCAGCACCACCGAGATCAGCAGGCCCGCCATGAACAGGTTGAGCTGCACGTTGTCCCGGATCGACGGCAGCATCACCGACAACGGCTGCTTGGTCCGGTCCGGCAGGACCAGCTTGGGCCAGAGGTACTCGCGCCAGGCCGCGATGATCGACAGCAGCGAGACCACGCCGATGATCGGGCCAGACAACGGCAGCACCAGTGAGGTGAACATCCGGAAGTTGCCGACGCCGTCGAGCTTCGCGGCCTCGAACAGCTCGGCCGGAAGCTGCGCGAAGAACCGGCCGGTGATGATCACGTTGAAGGCGCTCGCGCCGGCGGGCAGCCAGATCGCCCAGTAGGTGTTGATCAACGACCCACCGATGATCGGTACGTCGAGCACCGTCAGGTACAGCGGTACCAGCGAGATGACGCCCGGGACGAACAGCGTCGCCAGTAGCGCGCCGTTGACGAGCTTGGCGTACTTCGGTCGCAGGATCGCCAGCGCATACCCGCCGGTCGTTGCCACCAGCACCGACACGGCCCAGTTGCCGAGGGCAACCCAGACCGTGTTGATCAACGCCGGCCCGACGCGCAGGCTGGACCAGGCGGTCTCGATGTTGTGCCATTGCGGCTGCCCGGACCACAGGCCGAGCGGGTTCGCCGCGATGTCCTGGGGTTGCGAGATCGCCGCCTTGGCCAGCCAGAGGATCGGGCCCAGCCCGGCCAGTGCCAGCAGGACCAGGATCAGGACCTGACCGCTGCCCAGGGTCCAGCGCACGAGCGGGCGGCGGCGGTCGGCCGCGGAGATCAGGCCGCGGTCCTCGACCCGGGCGCTCATGTCGTGCTCCAGCGGCGGGTCAACCGGAAGTACAGCAAGGACAGCAGGCCGAGGAAGATCGCCAGCAGCACCGACAAGGCGGTCGCCTCGCCGTAGTCGCCGTTGATGAAGGCGTAGTTGTAGAGCAGCATCAGGATCGTCGTGGTCGCGTTCGCCGGCCCGCCGCCGGTGAACAGGAACGGCTCGGTGAACACCTGGAACGTGCCGATGATCTGCAGCAGCAACGTGATCAGCAGGATCGTCCGCAGCTGCGGCAACGTCACGTGCACCACCCGCCGCCAGATCGAGGCCCCGTCGATCTCGGCCGCCTCGTAGAGATCCGTGCGTACGCCGGACAGCGCGGCCAGGTAGATGATCATCGTCGCCCCGGCGTTGGCCCAGGTTGCCTCGAGCACGATGCTCGGCATCGCCCAGTGCGCGTTCTGCAACCACTGGAACGGGCCGAGACCGATGCCCCGAGCAAGCGTGTTGAACAGACCGGCGTCACTCGCGTCGTAGAACACCCGCCAGAGCAGGATCGCCACCACCGGCGGCAGCACCACCGGCAGGTAGGCGAGCACCGAGAACAGCGCCCGCCCACGCCGCAATTCACGGACGAAGACAGCCAACGCCAGTGGCGCCGGGTAGCCGAACACCAACGCCAGCAAGGCGAACCAGGCTGTGTTGCGGACCGCGGTCAGCAGCAGCGGGTCGGCCAGCACCCTGCGGAAGTTGCCGAACCCGACCCACTGCGCGGGCTCGATCAGATTCGTCTGCTGGAACGCGAGGACCAGACCGCGGGCGATCGGCCACCAGGAGAACAGGCCGAAGACCAGCAACGTCGGGATCAGGAACACCAGGGTGCTGATCCCGCCGTTGCGGATCCATCGGTGCGTACGGATCACGGGTTCGTCAGCAGGCCGTCGACCGTCTTCGACGCGTCGCCGAGCAGCTTGCCGATGTCGGTGTCCTTCTTGGTCAGCACCGTCTGCACGACCGAGTCGAGATTCGCGTACACCTTCTGACCGGCCACCGGCGGCTCGATCATCAGCTTCAGCGACGCCGCCTTGGCCGTGTACGGCGTGAAGTTCGCCTGGACCGTGTTCACGTACGGCTTGATCCACGCGTTGTACTGCTGGTGCGACGCGTCGTCGAACAACCACAGCATCGGCAGGCCGACCGAGTACTGCTTGTCCGCGTTCGCGGTCTTCGCGTCCGTGACCGCGTGCTCCTGGTCGGTGAACTTCTCCAGCCAGAAGAACTCGGCCCACTTCACCGCGGCCGCGACCTGTTCCTTCGACGCCTTCGGGTTGAACATCTGTACGGCGCCACCGGTCAGCGTGCCGCCGTCCGGCGAGTCGAGCGGCAGCGGCGCGACACCGATGTCCTCACCCTTGCCGCCCATCGTGCTGACCTCGTCGCGGTAGTCGCCCGGCGTGCCGATGTACATCCCGACCTTGCCGCCGGCGAACTCCTGCTGCAGCTGCTTCTGGTTGAACAGGAAGTTGCTGCCCATCGCGTTGTCGGTCCAGCGCATCTGCTGCAACGCGGTCAGCGCGTTCTTCATCGGCTCGTCGTCGAACGCGGCCGTGGCCTTCCCGCCGTCCACCTTCTCGATGGTTCCGCCGTACGTGTAGGTCATCGCGGTGAGGATCCAGCCACCGGTGTTGTTCGTGGTCATCATCGCGTAGCCGGCCTTGCCGGTCTTGTCCGCGATCGCCTTGGCGTCCGTCCGCACTTCTGCCCAGGTCGTCGGCGGCTTGTCCGGGTCGAGCCCGGCCTGCTTGAACAGCGCGCGGTTGTAGTTGAGGCTCATCGTGTACGCCTGCACCGGCAGGCCGAAGATCTTGCCGCTGGAGTCCTGGACGGTCTTCAGCACCTCGGGGTTGATCTTGCTGCCGACCGGCGACGCCTTGACCACGTCGGTGATGTCGGCGAGCTGCTTGCGCTCGATCAGGCCCTGGACGTCGGTGTACGGGATCGCGACCACGGTCGGCAGCGTCCCGGCGGCCAGGTCGGCCTGGAACGTCTGCACGTCGTACCCGTACTCCGAGCCCTGGATCTTGATCTTCGGGTTGGCCTTCTCGAACTCGGCGACCCGGTCGGTCCAGGTCTTCAGCGCGGCCGCCTGGTCCGGCGTCGGCTTCTGCCCCACCGTGATCGTGACCGTGCCGTCGGCCTTGGTGGCCTCTCCCCCGGATCCTGATGAACAGGCGGTGGCCGCCAGGATCACCAGCGCGGCGACGACCCCTGTCCTCCGTCGTGTGGTCAGCACTCATTTCTCCTAACTGATGAACGTTCCGGGCAGGAACAAGGTCGTGGTCTTGCCGGTCACGATGCCGCTCGCCCACTGCAGTGCACCGGCACGTCCGGCGCCGTCGTTCTCGTTCAGGGCAAGGGAGATCGCCACCGGTCCGGCCGGCTGTGACTGGAACCCGAGCGCCGCCCACGGCACCTTGATCTGGTACGACGTGACGCCGTCGGCGCGCGTGATCACAGCCGTGGCGCCCGGCGTGGTCCCGGTCGGGCTGCCGTCCGAGGTGCCGAACGTGTACACGGCCGGCCCGGTCGGCAGCAGCGCGGCGCCGATCTCGGTGGCCGTCGCGTTCTCGCCGGGCAGTCCGTTGCTGATCGCGAACTGCAGGCTGTCACCCCGCCACAGGTTCGGCGCGGTCTCGGTCTGCGCGAACACGTCGTCGGTCACGGCCGCGTTGATGGTGAGCCCGGTGGCGTCGTACTGGAAGCCGGCCGAACCGGACAGGTCGGCGGCACCACCCCAGGGCCGGGTGAAGGCGAGCCAGCTGGCGTCGGTGGCCAGGTTGATCGAGCTGGCCGGGGTCGTTGCCGAGGGCACGATCGGGTCGAAGGCGGTCGTGCCTTTGGTGGAGACCTTGTTGCCGTCGGAGGTGGTGAGGTCGACGGTGTACGCGTACGGCTTCCAGGGTGCGAGGCCGGTGACCGGGATGCTGATCGTTGCCTTCTGCCCCGGTGCGATCGACTGGCCGGTGCCGGCGGTCCCGTGCTGGCCGGCGATGGTCCAGGTCAGGTCCTGGATGGTGGCGGACAAACTGGCTCTGGTGTTCGTGAGTTCGACACCGAGCGCGGTCTGCAGGTCCTGGGTGAGCTGCGGGACGACGCGGAGCTTGGTCGCCGGTTCGACGCTGGTCCAGGCGACCAGACGGGCGATGGGTCTGCCGAGCCGGGCAACGGTCGCGACGAGGTGCCGCAGCCCGAGGGTGTCGCTGGGCGGGACCGGGATGGTGACCTTGGTGTCTTGGCCAGGGAGCACCACGGCCCGCTTGGTCTGGCCCGCCATCGTGACGGCGACCGGACCGAGGTAGTGCGGCGCGCCCTTGATCGTCACGGTGACCGCGGTCGGCTCCTGCGAGTTCGACGGGTCCGCGGCCACGACCTTCAGCTGTGGAGCCGCCGTGACGGCGACCCCGGTGGCGGGTCCCTTCACGAAGACCGGGTCCTGGTCGACGGTCATCGTGACCACCCCACCGGTCGGGGTCAGCGTGGTCTGGTGGCCGTACATGTCGGTGACCACGAGCGGGCTGGTGGTGCTGAGGTTGACCGACGAGGTGCCGGTGCCGGTCGACCACAGCACGCGGGTGGTCGACGTACCGGAGCCGAAGCGGTACGAGTAGAGCGGCGACGGCAGGGTGTCGCGGCCGCTGGGGGCGAGGCCGGTGAGGGCGCGGATCGTGGTCGCCTTCGCGACCAGGCCGGGCTTCGGCGCCATGCCGGCGATCGGTCCGGCGGGTGCTTGCAGGAGACCGAAGGTGCTCTCCTTGTCGTCCAGGTTGGTGCCGTCGTTGAGCGCGTCGTACCAGTAGAACTGGCTGACGCCGTTCGCGATCATGATCGTGTCGTTGCGAATCGATTTGCGGGCCTGGTCGAGCATCGAGCCGCCGAAGCTGGGCGCGGTCGGGTAGCCCTGCTCGCTGATCCAGAGCGGCTTGCCGGCGCCGCCGTTCGCGTCGGCCGCGGTGCGCAGGTTCTGGATCTGGGTGTCGAGGTCTCCCTCGGGCCCGGCGAACGTGTAGATGTGCGCGTTGATCGAGTCCAGGTACGCCAGGCCTCCCGAGGACAGCACCTGGTCGCGGAACGAGGTGTCACCCTTGTTCGGGCCGATGTCGGCGATGACGTTCGCGCTCGGGTTGTCCGCGTGGGTCTGCTCGTACGCCGCCTTCATCAACTGCACGAAACACGCACCGGTGACGCCACAGGCGCTGTCGTTGAAGCCGGGCTGGTAGTACTCGTTGTAGGTCTCGATGTCGTTCGTCGTGCCGGCGAAGTGCTTCAGCCAGAAGCTCTGGTACCGGCCGAACGCGGCCAGGCCGGCCGGCGTGCTCGGGGTGTGGCCACCGTCGTACAGCGAATTGCGGTAGCCGGTCACCAGCAGCGGGATGATGCCGTTCGCCTTCGCGTCGGCGACCATCGCGTCGTACTGCGGCTCGACCGTGTAGTTGCCGGGTGAGCCGGACTCGACGTGGCCCCACTCGAGGCTGTCGCGGATGTGCGAGAAACCGGTCAGGGCGAGGGTGCGGATCAGCGCGCCGCTCAGGTCGTAGTAGTGGTTCATGTGCGTGTTCACGCCCCACTTGCCCTGTGGGGACTGGATTCCCGCCGGGAGGGGTGGGATGACGGCGAGCGTCGTACCGACGACGGTGTCGCCGGCGGTGAGGCGGAGGTTGTAGAAGCCGGGCCCGAGGGTGCCGACGTCGATCGAGCCGCTCGTTGTGTTGCCCGAGGCAACGGGCAGGTACTGGTCGTCGGTGATGCTCCAGGCGACCGAGGACGCGGTCGAGGTGAGCGTGACACTGCCCGACCCCTGGGTGAAGACGAGGCTCTGGTTCGTCACTGTGATGCCGGTCGTGTCCGCGAACGAGATGCTTACCGACGAGATGCAGACCGAGCTGATGACTCCACCAGGTGCGTTGGCCATCAGCCGGATGTCGGCGCCGTTCGCGCGGTTCTGGAAGTTGACGTTGGACATCCGGAACTGGGTGGACGCCCAGCTACCGGTGCCGGGGAACGAGAACCAGGGCAGCGGGGTGAAGGCCGCGCTCACGCTGTCGTACTGCGCGGTGAGTTGCTGGCCCGGGGTGTCGAAGTAGTTCACCGTGAGCACCGCGTCGGTCGCGCCGGCCGGGATCCGGGCCGCGTCGATGTTCAGGTAGAGGTACTGGTCCTTCAGATCGTTGCTGGTCTGCCAGCACGGCACCCCGAGCCGGCTCGACGCCGCGTGCTCCGGGGTCTTGTCCGGGTCCCCCGGCCAAGCGGTGATCCCGTCCGCGGCGACGGGGTTGGTGAAGACGATCCCGGGATCAGTCGCCGCCTGCGCGGGTGATCCCAGCTGAACGGCGGCCAGCACCCCGGCGACGACCGCGAGCACCTTCCGAGCCGAACCGAGCATGGGCGGTCCCTTCGCTGAGTTCACATACATGAACAATGTCTGTGATACTGAACGACGACGAAGGTAAGCGGTGTCCCGGACAGGTGTCAACGGTTGGTGCGCGGAGGGATCCGCAGCGCAGGGCCGAGCGATCGCACGGCAGGGCGGCCGGCGAGCGGCTCAGATGCTGGGTAGTGCGGGCGGCTCAGGTGCTGGGTGGTGCGGGAGGCTCAGGCGCTGGGGAGGCGCCGCAGGGTGCCGCCGATCTCCTCGGCGTGTTCCAGCAACGCCTGGACGACGTCGCGCTGGTGGGCGTCGGTGAAGCGGGTCAGCGGGATCGAGCAGCTGAGCGCGTACGACGCGGGGTGGCCGAACGGGATCGCCACCGCGATGCTGCCGAGGCCGAGCGTGTCCTGCTCCCGCTCCGCGGCCCAGCGCCGGACGCGGACGTCCTGCAACTCGAGAGCCAGCGCCTTGCGGTCCGCGATCGTGTGCTGGGTCTCGGCCTCGAGCTCGGCGGGAACCAGCTCGTCGACCTGCTCAGGTGAGAGTTGTGCCAGCAACACCTGGCCGATCGCGGTCGCGTGGGCCGACATCCGCCGGCCGACCCGGGACCCGCTGCGCAGGATGTGCATCGATTCGCGACTGGCCAGGTAGACCACGTCGGCACCGTCGCGCCGGCCCAGATGAACGGTCTCGTTGAGATGCGCCCGCAGCGCGGCCAGATGTGGCGTCGCGACCTGGTTGACCACATCGCGATCGAGGAACGCGGTCCCGACGAGGAGCGCGCGGACGCCGATGCCGTACGCCGTGCCGCGGTCGTCGGACTCGACCCAGCCGGCGCCGACCAGCGTCCGCAGCAGCATGTGGACGCTCGACTTCGGATAGCCCAGCTGACTCGCCAGCTCGGTCAGTGTCAACCGCCGCGGCGCCTGCGCCAGCACCTCCAGCAGCTCCACGGTCCGTGCGGCCGACTTCACCGCCGGTGGTTTGTCGGCGTCACCCATGGGTTCGGTATATCAGACGCGGTTCGTATCCATGAACTGCTGGGCGGACCATTTCTCCTCGATGCGCCCGTACTTCCAGACCGCCTGGGCGGTCAGCCAGGTGAGCAGGAAGAGCGCGACGATCGCATAGCCGACCGAGTTCAGGTCGAGACCGGCGATCGCGGCGAGCGGGCCGTGGGTGATGTGCAGCTGGTCGGTGAGGATCGAGTCGAGCTCGATGCTGCCGATCACCAGGGCGACCGCGACGGACAGGCCGGTGATCGTGATGTTGTAGTAGACCTTGCGCACCGGCTTCGCGAACGCCCAGCCGTAGGCGAAGTTCATCAGGTAGCCGTCGATCGTGTCGAGCAGGCTCATCCCGGCGGCGAACAGGATCGGCAGCGTGAGGACGGCGTACCACGGCAGGCTGAACGCGGCCGCGCCGCCGGCCAGCACGAGCAGGCTCACCTCGGTCGCGGTGTCGAAGCCGAGGCCGAAGAGCAGGCCGATCGGGTACATCTGCCACGGCCGGGTGACCGCCTTCGTGGCGCCGGCCAGGATGCGGTTCATGAAGCCGCGGTTGCCGAGGTGCTGCTCGAGCGTCGCCTCGTCGTACTCACCGGTGCGCATCCGGCGGAAGACCTTGATCACCGCGATCAGGATGACGAGGTTGAGTGCGGCGATGAGGTACAGGAAGACGCCGGAGACCGCCGTACCGATCAGGCCGGTCAACTGCTGCAGCCGCGACGAGTCGTCGGCCACCTGACCGGCGAGCGCGCGGACGCCGATGCCGAGCAGGAAACACAACCCGAACACGACCGTCGAGTGACCCAGCGAGAACCAGAACCCGACCGACAACGGCCGCCGCCCGTCGCTCATCAGCTTCCGCGTCGTGTTGTCGATCGCCGCGATGTGGTCGGCGTCGAACGCGTGCCGCATCCCCAGCGTGTACGCCGTCACGCCGAGCCCGACCCCGAACACCCCCGCCGACCCGAGGACGTAATGCCGGGGCGCCACCACCAGCCCCAGCACTCCCCACCCCACCAGGTGCAACAGCAGCACGAACGCCGCCATCGCCCCGACCGAACCCCACTCCCGCCCCGTCACATCCAGTCGCCTCACGATCCGCCAGTAAACGCCGGAACGCCCTCCACCTGCAACCCAGTCGCAGGAACGGCCGGAGGACGAGACGGCGTCAGGCGAGGCCGAGGCGGTAGGCGTAGGCGACGGCTTGGGCTCGGTCGCGGAGGTTGGCCTTGGCGAACAGGTGGTTGATGTGGGTCTTGACGGTGGCCTCGCTGACGACCAGGTGCCGGGCGATCTCGGTGTTGGAGAGGCCGTCGGCGATCAGGCGGAGGACCTCGATCTCGCGCGGGGTGAGGCCGGTGCCGGCGGGGTCCGCGGATTTCGGGATGGCGGCGCCTTCGATCAGGCGGCGCTGGACCTCGCCGTCGACGATGGACTGGCCGGCGGCCGCCGCCTGCAGGGCACGGCCGATGGACTCGGCGTCGGCGTCCTTGGTCAGGAAACCGCGCGCACCGGCCCGGAGCGCGGACAGGACCGAGTCGTCATCGCTGTACGTCGTGAGGACGACGACCTCCGTGCCCGGGTGGTTCGCGCGGACCCGGCGGGTCGCCTCCACACCGTCGCAGTTCGGCATCCGCAGATCCACCAGCAGGACATCCGGGTTGTGCTCGGCAACCAACCGGACGGCGTCCTCACCGTCCGCCCCGGCCGCGACCACGTCGATCCCCGGCAGCAACTTGAGCAAGGTGACCAGCCCGTCCCGCACGACCGTCTGGTCGTCGGCGACCACCACTCGCACCGCACTCATCCAGGCACCTTCAGTTCCACCCGCCAACCGTCGGACGTCGGTCCGGCCTCCAGTGTGCCGCCGACGAGGTCGGCCCGTTCGCGCATACCGAGCAGACCATAACCCCCGGGCGCGGCCCGGTCCGGTCGCCTCCCCGGCCGGTCCTCGATCGTCAGCCGGACCTCGTCGCCGTACGACAACCGAACGACCACCGGAGCACCCGGCGCGTGTTTGCGCGTGTTCGCCAGGGCCTCCTGGACCGTTCGATACAGCGTGCTCATCACGTCCGCCGCCAGCTCCCGCTCAACGCCGGTCACTTCGAAGTCCGCCGTCGCCCCACTCTCCAGCCGGTACGCCGTGACCAGATCCCTCAGCGCCCGTACGTCGGGAACAGCGTCCTCGCGCAAGGCCGCGACCGCCCGTCGCGCCTCGGCCAGTCCCTCGGCCGCCAGACCCTGCGCCCGTGTCACCTGCTCGATCGCCTCCGACGACGCGCCGTCCCGAACCAGCATCAGCCGCGCCCCCTGCAGACTCAACGACAGTCCGGCCAGCGAATGCGCGAGTACATCGTGCACGTCGCGAGCGATCCGCGCCCGCTCGGCCAACGCCGCGGCCCGACTGTGTTCCTCGATCGCCGCCTGCTTGCGCGCCAGCGAGACCTCCAGATCCTCGAGCTGCGCCTCCCGGTTCCGGCGGTTGATCGACGCAAGCACCAGTGCGGTGACGCCGAACGCCGTACCGACCGCGCCTGCGACCGAGCCGGTGTTGATGTAGATCGGCACGCTCGCACCGAGGATCCCGAGTAACACGATGATCAGTTGCAGCTGCCCGGGCGGGCGGTACCGGACGGCGACCCGCGCGGCCCAGAACGGCAGCACGATGAACAGACTCTGCGGCAACGCGAACCACAGCAGCCCGCCGGCCACGGTGAAGACCAGGAGGCCGGCGGTGGCCCGGCGCGGTTCCTCGCCGTACCGCAGCTGGAGCAGCGTAAAGTTGCCCAGGACAACGAATACGGCGAGCACGAGCAGCACCGGCAACGGGAAGCGGCGCTCGTCGGCACGGGCCGCCGTCGGCAGCAGCGCGGCGATCACCAGAACCCCGGGCGCCGACCGGAGCAGGATCCCTGGGACGGGCGAGGCCTTCGCCCGGTCCCAGAGCGTCTGGTTCATACCGCCATCATGCCCGCTCGACGGCGAACGGGATCCGCAGCCCGAGTGCCCGGCGGTAGATCATCACGTTCTGCGCCCCGATGGTGAGGCCGATCGTCAGCGCGAGGGTCGCCTGGCCGAGCTTGCTGTCCGGCCACAGCGCGGCCGACGCCGCTGCGGCACCGACGCGCAGCGCGATCGTCAGCACCCAGAGCAGGAGCGTCGCGACGGTCCCCTTCTGCCACAAGCCCGCTTCCCGCCGCTCGAGCCGGATGCTACGACCGCGGGCGAGCCCGACCCCGATCAGTACGACGCAGTCGAGCCCGAGGAACGCGAGTTCCCCGGTCGACGCCCCGTCGAGGGTGGACCAGATCGCGTACGCCCCGACGAGCGTCAGGACCGCCGGCATCAGCACCAGCGACCGCTGGGTCACCAGCGAACCGGTGACCTGCCGACCGACCACTCGCACCAACACCAACAGACCCACCAAGATCCCCACCACGAGGCTGGCCGACATTCCGGTTGTCCTTTCCGAGGAGTTTCGTTGCCGCTCACAACACTCCTCGGAAACGACGCCGGACACGTCAGCCCGGAGTTGAGACCCGGGTGGAACCGGGTCTCAACCCCAGGGTTGATGCTCAGGCCAGCGACACCAGATCCAGGTAGTCGTCGGACCAGAGGTCCTCGGCGGCGTCCGGGAGGATCAGCACCCGGTCGGGGCGGAGCGCCTCGATGGCGCCCTCGTCGTGGGTCACCATGACGATCGCGCCGGGGTAGCTGCCGACCGCGCCGAGGACCTCGTCGCGGGAGGCGGGATCCAGGTTGTTGGTCGGCTCGTCCAGCAGCAGCACGTTGGCGCCGGAGTGGACGAGACCGGCCAGCGCCAGGCGGGTCTTCTCCCCACCGGACAGCACGTGCGCCGGCTTGTCCGCGTCGTCACCGCTGAACAGGAACGAGCCGAGCACGTTGCGGACCTCGCCGTCGGTCAGGCCGGGCGCGACCGACGCCAGGTTCTGCCGGACGGTGCCGGCCAGGTCCAGCGTGTCGTGCTCCTGGGCGAAGTACCCGAGCCGCAGCCCGTGCCCGGGCACGACCTGGCCCGCGTCCGGCTCCTCACGCCCCGCGAGCAGCCGGAGCAGGGTGGTCTTGCCCGCGCCGTTCAGCCCGAGGACGACGACCCGGCTGCCCCGGTCCACGGCCAGGTCGACCCCGTCGAGGACCTGCAGTCCGCCGTACGCCTTCTTCAGGTCGACGGCGGTCAGCGGGGTCTTCCCGGACGGCGCCGGCTCGGGCAGCCGGATCCGGGCCACCCGGGCGGACCGGCGTACCGGCTCGAGGTCGGCGAGCATCTTGTCCGCGCGCCGCGCCATGTTCCTGGCCGCGACGGCGGTGTTGGCGCCGGCCTGCATCTTCGCCGCCTGGGCGTGCAGGACCGCCGCCTTGCGCTCGGCCGTGTGGCGTTCCCGGGTCCGGCGCCGCTCGTCGGTCTCCAGCTGTTCGAGGTACTTCGTCCAGCCGGTGTTGTGGATGTCGATCGTGACGCGCTGCGGGTCCAGGTGGAACACCCGGCTGACCGTTGCCTTGAGCAACTCGCGGTCGTGGCTGATCACGATCAGGCCGCCGGGGTAGCCGAGCAGGAACGACCGCAGCCACAGCACCGAGTCGGCGTCGAGGTGGTTGGTCGGCTCGTCGAGCAGCAGCGTGTCGTGCTCCGCGAACAGGATCCGGGCCAGCTCCACCCGGCGGCGCTGGCCGCCGGACAGTTCACCGACGGCCTGCTCGAGGGCACGGTTGGGCAGGCCGACGCCGGCCGCCAGCCGGGCCGCCTCGGCCTCGGCCGCGTACCCACCGCCGGCCTGGAACTGCGCCTCGGCCCGGGCGTACGCCGCCATCGCGCGCTCCTGCGCCTCGCCGACGGCACTGCTCATCGCGGCCTCGGCCTGACGAAGCTTCTGCACGGCGACGTCGAGACCACGCGCGGACAGGATCCGAGCGGTGACGGTGACGGCGGGATCGGCGGCGCGTGGGTCCTGTGGCAGGTAGCCGATCGACCCCGACACGGTGATCGAGCCCGCGGCCGGACGCTCTTCGCCGGCCAGCGTCTTCATCAGGGTGGTCTTGCCGGCGCCGTTGCGGCCGACGAGCCCGACGCGATCGCCAGGGCTGACGTGAAAGGAAAGGTCGGACAGCAGCAGGTGGGCGCCGACGCGAATATCTACACCGCGAACGGTGATCATGGTTACTCTCCGTGATAGCTAGTGGACACACTTCAGGCGTGGAAGCGGGTCCGCAGCTAGACACAGAGGCAAGTAGCCATGTCTTCACGGTAGCCGGAGGGACAAGAACCGTCAGCTGATTTTCGCGGGCAGCTCGACGACGAAGCGGGCGCCACCGCCGGGGCGGTCCTCGACGCGGATGCTGCCGCCGTGCCACTGGACGTGCCGGGCGACGATGGCGAGGCCGAGTCCGACGCCGCGGCCGCGCCCGGAGGTCTCGCCGCGGCCGAAGCGTTCGAAGATGCGGGTGCGGTCCTCGGCCGCGATGCCGGGGCCGGCGTCGTCGACGGTGATGATCACGCCGAGTCCGCCGGCCTCGACGCCGACACCCTTGCATCCGCCGGCGTGGTCCTCGGCGTTCTCGACCAGGTTCGCGATCACCCGCTCGAGCCGCCGTTTGTCGGCGAGCAGGATCAGCCCCGCGGCCTCGGGCTCGACCGTGGTCACCTCCCGCCCGGCGGTGGCGTCGGCGGCCGCGCGGACCAGGTCGGCGATCCGGACGATCTCCCGGCTGCCCTGATCACCACCGTCGTCGCGGGAGATCTCCAGCAGGTCGATCACCAGCCGGCGGAACCGGTCCAGGTCGTACCCGAGCAGTTCGACCGGCTCCCGCACCGCCGCGGGCAGTTCGGCGCGGTGGTTCTGGATCAGCTGCATCGAGTTCAGCATCGTCATCAGCGGTGTCCGGAGCTCGTGGCTGACGTCTCCCGCGAACCGGGCGTCCGCCGCCACCCGGCGTTCCAGGTCGGCCGCGGTCTGGTTGAACGACCGTGCCAAGCCGCCCAGGTCGCGGTCGTTCTCGGCCTGCAGCCGGGCATCGAGCTGCCCGCGCGCGACCGCGTCCGCCACCTGGGTCAGCTCCGCCAGCGGCCGCAGCGCCAGCGTGCTCGCGAGCCGGCCGACCGCGAGGCCGATCATCGCGGTCACGAGCGCGGCGACGATCAGCGTGAGCTTCAGGGTCCGCAGAGTGTTGTCCAGGTTGTCGAGTGGATGCCACTCGAAGAACGCCTCACCCGGCCGCGTCATCGGTACGCCGACCGCGAGCATCTGCTGTCCGTTCACGGTGATCCGGCGGTGCTGCGTGCTGCCGGCCCGGACATTCGCGATCAGGTCGGACGGGAGATCGGCCGGCTTCCCGGTCAGCGAGTACCACTGATCGTTGTAGTACATCATCGAGGCCGCGGAGTCCGTGGACGGCAGCATGTTCAGCAGGTCCATCACGCTGACATCCGGGTTGGGCGTGGGGCTGCCGCACTCGGCCCGTTCCCGGGCGGGGTGGCAGGGCTGGGGCGCACCGAACAGCCCGTAGTGCAAGGCGGCCGCGTTGTCGGCGGTCTCCACGATCGCGGAGGACTCGCGCTGCTCGGTGAGGTAGTCCGAGACCACGCTCCAGGTGACGAGTGCCAGCGCCGACGACAGTCCGAGCGCGAGCAGCCCGTACGCCAGCATGACCCGGCCCCGCAGGCTGAACCGGCCCAGCAAGGTCAGCTCACCAGTCGGTAGCCCAGACCGCGGGCGGTGACGAGGTGCTTCGGGCTGGCCGGGTCGTGCTCGATCTTCAGCCGGAGGCGGCGGATGTGGACGTCGACGATCCGGCTGTCGCCGAAGTAGCCGTACCCCCAGACCTTCGACAGCAACTGCTCCCGGGACAGCACCTTGCCCTCGGCACCGGCCAGCTCGGCGAGCAGCTTGAACTCGGTCCGGGTCAGCGGCAGGACGGCGCCGTCGCGGGTCACCTCCGCGCCCGGGACGTCGATCCGCAGGTCGCCGACCTCGACCAGGGCGGACTGCCGCGCGTTGCCCGGCTCGACCCGCCGCAGCAGCGCCCGGATCCGGGCCGACAGCTCCTTGGCCACCAGCGGCTTGGTCACGTAGTCGTCCGCGCCCGCCTCCAGCCCGGCCACCACGTCGTGGCTGTCGGTCCGCGCGGTCACCATGATGACCGGCACGTCACTGGTCCGGCGGATCTCGCGGCAGACCGTGAATCCGTCCCGGTCCGGCAGCATCAGGTCCAGCAGCACCACGTCCGGTTGGACCCGGCGCAGCGCGGCCAGAGCGTCGTACCCGTTGGCCGCCTCGGCGACCTGGTACCCCTCGTCCTCCAGGGCGAGCCGCAGCACCCGCCGGATGCGCGGCTCGTCGTCGACCAACAGCAGGCTGTGTGCCACGCCCCCAGTGTCGCTCACCGCCGGGGTTACGGGCGTCATGAAACCGTCATGTCCCCGCGCGGCCGAAATGACAACTCGTTGACGGTTGCGTGATCGCGGTTCCGGTCCCGCCCGGGAGTCCTAACTTCGGCGCTATCGAGTCCTGGAGGAGGACCAATGGCCAGAAGACGGCTGGCGGCATTATCCCTTGCCGCCGCGGCGAGTCTCGTGCTCGCCGCCTGCAGCAACGGCGGCGGATCGGCATCCGGATCCGGAAGTACCGCGGCGACGCCGGTCACCGGCGGCACCCTGAACATGCTCGGGGCCGGCGATGTCGACTACATGGATCCCAACGTCAGCTACTACTCCGTGGGGTATCTGAACCTGCGGATGTGGAGCCGGCAGCTGTTCACGTATCCCGCCGATCCGGGGGGCAAGAACACCACGCCGGTCGCCGACCTCGCCACCGACATCCCGACCGCCGCCAACGGCGGGATCAGCGCGGACGGCAAGACCTACACGATCAAGATCCGGCCCGGCGCGAAGTGGGACACCTCCCCGGCCCGCCAGGTGACCGCCGCCGACATGGTCCGCGGCGTGAAGCGGACCGCGAACCCGGTGCAGCCGTTCGGCGGCATCCCGGACTTCGCCACCCTGATCGTCGGGTACAAGGCGTTCGCCGACGGGTTCACCAAGGCGCCGAAGACGGTCGCCGGGATCCAGAACTACATCGACAAGACACCGCTGCCCGGGGTGGTGGCCAAGGACGACACCACCGTCGTCTTCCACCTGACCCACCCCGCGTCGTACTTCGTCGACATGCTGACGCTGCCGGCCTTCTCACCGGCTCCGGTCGAGTCGCTCAAGTACCTGCCGGCCAGCACCGAGCTCGGCAACCACTACCCGTCCGACGGCCCGTACAAGGTCGACTCGTGGGTGCCGACCAAGTCGATCGCGTACTCCCGCAACCCTGCCTGGGACGCGGCCACCGACCCGGTGCGCAAGGCGTACGTCGACAAGATCGTCGTCAACGAGACCGTCACGCAGGACTCGGTGCAGCAGCAGTTGCAGACCGGTACGCCGACCGCCGACATGGAGTTCGACGTCGCGCCACCGCCGTCCCAGCTGCCCGCGCTGCAGGCCAAGAAGGACCCGAACCTGACCATCGGCGACACCGCGGGCAGCAACCCGTACGTCATCTACAACACGGTCTCGCCGAACAACAACAGGGCGCTGGCCAACCCCAAGGTCCGGCAGGCGCTCAGCTACGCGATCAACCGGGACCACATCCTGCAGGTGCTCGGCGGCCAGACGCTGAACCCGCCGCTGACGCACGTACTGCCCGACGTCATCGTCGGCTCGAAGCAGATCGACCCGTACCCGTACAACCCGGACAAGGCCAAGCAGTTGCTCGCCGAGGCCGGATACCCGCACCTCACGCTGAAGTTCCTCTACCGCAACGCGTCCGAGGGCAGCAGCAAGACCTTCCAGACGATCCAGCAGGACCTGTCCAAGGCCGGCATCACCGTCACCGGCGTACCGTCGCCGAACGCGGACTTCTACGTGAAGTACCTGCAGGTGCCGGATGTGGCCCGGCGCGGTGTCTGGGACGTGTCGCTGGCCGGCTGGGGTGCCGACTGGTACGGCAACGCCGCACTGTCGTTCTTCAACCCGCTGTTCTCGGGTGAGCCGTCGTTCCCGCCGATCGGCAGCAACTTCGGCCTCTACAACGACCCGGAGACCAACACCCTGATCCAGCAGGCGGCCGCCGCGCCGACCGAGGACCAGGCCGCCGACCTGTGGGCCAAGGCCGACGCCCGGGTGATGGACCAGGCCGCCTTCTACCCGCTCACCAACAACAAGCAGGCGAACTACCACGCGGCGCAGACCAACAACGCCGTCTACGTCCCGTCGCTGCAGAACTACGACCCGACGAACGTGTGGCTGTCCAAGGACAAGCAGGGCGGCTGAACCTCATGGCCCTGCTTGAGGTAAGGGACCTCCGGGTCTCCTTCGACACCCCGGACGGCACCGTCCGCGCCGTCCGGGGCCTGTCGTTCGACGTGGAGGCCGGGCAGACGCTGGCGATCGTCGGCGAGTCCGGTTCCGGGAAGAGCGTGTCCACCCAGACCATCGTCGGGCTGACCCGCGGTGCCACGGTGTCCGGTACGGCGTTCTTCGACGGAACGGATCTGATCACCGCCGATCAATCGACCCTGCGCCGGTTGCGCGGGGCCCAGATCGGGATGATCTTCCAGGACCCGCTGTCCAGCCTGCACCCGCACTACCGGATCGGCTGGCAGATCGTCGAGATGATCCGCGCGCACGACCGGGTGATCAGCAAGCAGGCCGCCCGGAAACGGGCCGCCGACCTGCTGACCCTGGTCGGCATCCCGCGCGCGGCGGAACGGATCGACGACTACCCGCACCAGTTCTCCGGCGGGATGCGGCAGCGGGTGATGATCGCGATGGCGATGGCCCTGGACCCCGCGCTGCTGATCGCGGACGAGCCGACCACCGCGCTGGACGTGACCGTCCAGGCCCAGGTGCTGAACGTGATGCGCCGGCTGCAGGAGCAGTTCGGTACGGCGATCATCCTGATCACCCACGATCTCGGCGTGGTGGCCGAGATGGCCGACGAGGTGGTGGTGATGTACGCGGGCGCGGTGATGGAACGGGCACCGCGGCGGGACATCTTCTACCGCAATCACCACCCGTACACCCAAGGGCTGCTGGCCTCGCTGCCGGCGCGCAGCGGGGACCGGCTGACCCCGATCCCGGGCTCGCCGCCCAGCCTGATCAGCCTGCGGGCCGGGTGCCCGTTCGCGTCCCGCTGCCCGCACGTGTTCGACAAGTGCCGCACCGAGGCTCCGCCGCTGACCGACGTCGCCCGCGATCCGAGGCACCAGTCGGCCTGCTGGCTGCCCCACGAACAGAACGAGGCGATGGCGTCATGACCGACGTGCTGCTGAAGGTGGACAACGTCCGGAAAGAGTTCCCGACGCGGGCGAAGGAGGTGGTCCGGGCGGTCGACGGGGTCTCTCTCGAGGTTCACAAGGGCGAGACCCTCGGGCTGGTCGGGGAGACCGGGTGTGGCAAGTCCACGCTGGCCCGCTGCATGGCCCATCTGTACGACGTGACGTCGGGATCGGTGTCGTTCGACGGACGGGAGATCAGCACCTTGTCGCGCCGGGCGATGCGGCCGATCCGGCGCGAGATCCAGGTGATCTTCCAGGACCCGTACGGCTCGCTGAACCCGCGCCGCCGGGTCGGCTCGATCATCGGCGACCCGTTCGCGATCCACGACATCTCGTCCGGGGCCGAGCGGAAGAAGAAGGTCCAGGAACTGATGGAGCTGGTCGGGCTGAATCCCGAGCACTACAACCGGTTCCCGGCCGAGTTCTCCGGTGGCCAGCGGCAACGGATCGGGGTGGCGCGGGCGCTGGCCCTGCGGCCGAAGCTGGTGATCTGCGACGAGCCGGTGTCGGCGCTCGACGTGTCGATCCAGGCCCAGATCATCAACCTGCTGGCCGACCTGCAGAAGGAGTTCGACCTCACCTACGTGTTCATCTCGCACGACCTGTCCGTGGTCCGGCACGTGAGCGACCGGATCGCGGTGATGTACCTGGGCAAGATCGCCGAGCTCGCGCCGACGGACGAGTTGTTCGGCCAGACCCGGCACCCGTACACCCGCGCGCTGCTCTCCGCGTTGCCGGTGGCGGATCCGGACACGGCCGACAGCCGCGAGCAGATCATCCTCGGTGGCGACATCCCGGCCGCGACGAACCCGCCGGAGGGGTGCAGGTTCCACACGCGGTGCCCGAAAGCCCGGTCCGACTGCGCATCCGGCGAACCACCGCTCCAGCCCGTGCTGGACGACTCCGGCGACCACCGGACCGCGTGCTTCTACCCGTTGACGCTGGGCGAGGACCTGTCCACCGCCGTCCCCGATCTGAAGGCATCATGACCGCGGCGATCGAGACACTCGACGTCATCGACGAGGCGCCGGCGATCGAGGGGCGCAGTCCGTTCGTCCTGGCGTTGCGGCGGTTGCGCCGGGACAAGGTCGCGATGATCTCGCTGGTCGTGATCGTGCTGATCGTGCTGATGGCGATCTTCGCGCCGGTGTTCGCGGCGATCACCGGGCATCCGCCGAACGAGCAGTACCGCGACATCGGACTGACCCCGGACGGCCTGCCGCGTGGACCGAACGGGACGTTCTGGCTGGGCACCGACGACCTCGGCCGGGACATCTTGGTACGGATCGCGTACGGCGCTCGCGTGTCGCTGCTCGTGGGTGTCATCGCGACCGCCATCACGGTGGTGATCGGAGTCGTGCTCGGGCTCGCGGCGGGGTTCCTCGGGGGGATCACCGACACAGTCCTGGCACGGCTGATCGACGTGGTCCTGTCGGTGCCGTTCCTGCTGGTCGCGATCGCGCTGGTGTCCGTCACCGGACCCAGCCTGACCGTGACTGTGCTGGTGATCGGCTGCTTCAGCTGGGCTTCCGTGGCCCGGATCGTGCGTGGTCAGGTGCTGTCGCTGCGCGAACGCGAGTTCGTCGAAGCGGCGCGGTCCCTGGGTGCGGGTGACACCCGGATCATGTTCGTCGACATCCTGCCGAACGTGCTGGCGCCGGTGATCGTCTACACCACGCTGCTGATCCCGGTCGTGATCGTCACCCAGGCCACGTTGTCGTTCCTCGGACTCGGGCTGCCGCCGCCGACCGCCGACTGGGGCGGGATGATCAGCGCGTCGCAGAACTACTACACGACCGCGTGGTGGTTCATCCTCTTCCCCGGTCTGGCGCTGCTGATCACGACGCTCGCGTTCAACCTGTTCGGCGACGGTGTCCGGGACGCCTTCGACCCACGCGCAGATCGGACCTAGTCATGGCTGTCTTTCTGATTCGCCGGATCGGGCACGGCATCCTGGTCCTCTGGCTCATCACGGTGGCGGTCTTCGCCCTGTTCTTCGTTGCTCCCAGCAACGTGGCGCAGACACTGGCGGGCCGGCAGGCGACGCCGGAGACCATTGCCCTGATCAAGCACCGGCTCGGGCTCGACCTGCCGGTCTGGAAGCAGTACCTGCACTTCGTCGAGAACGCGGTGCGGGGCAACCTCGGGTACGACTACTACCACCAGGTGCCGGTGACCAGGATCATCGCGCAGGCGCTGCCGATCACGGTCTCGCTGGCGCTCGGCGCCGCCGTCCTGTGGTTGTCCCTGGGGGTCTTCAACGGGGTGATCTCGGCGGTGCATCCGCGGTCGCTGGCCGACCGTGGGCTGACGCTGTTCGCGTTGTTCTTCTACTCGTTCCCGTCGTTCCTGCTCGGGCTGCTGCTGCTGTACTTCCTGTACTTCCGGCTCACGCTGGCCGGGTACCACTGGTTCCCGGCGGGCGGCTACTCGCCGCTGGCGGACGGGGCCGGTGCGTGGTTCCAGCATCTGCTGCTGCCCTGGGTGGCGCTGGCGTTGTTGCTGGCAGCAACCTATACCCGGCTGACCCGGGGCTCGATGCTGGATGTCCTCGGCGAGGACTACATCCGGACGGCGCGCTCGAAGGGCATCCGGGAGAGCCGGGTGGTCGTCCGGCACGGCCTGCGCAGCGCGATGACGCCGGTGGTGACGCAGTTCGGTATCGACCTCGGCCAGCTGATCGGCGGTGTCGTGGTGATCGAGACCGTGTTCAGCCTGCCCGGCCTCGGCCAGACCGCCGTGGTCGCGATCAACCAGCAGGATCTGCCGGTCATCATCGGCATCGTGCTGTTCGCCTCGGCGGCGGTCGTGGTCGCGAACATCCTGGTCGACGTCGCGTACGCCGTACTGGATCCGCGGGTCCGGCTGCACTAGAGATAGGTAGTTCTTGCCGATGAACGCGGGGTGGGCAGCGCCGTACAAACGGAGGCATGAATGGATTACGTGAACTGATAGAAGGCCCGGTCGTGCTGCCGGGCGACCCGGGCTGGGACGCCGCACGACGGGCGTGGCACCTGCTCGTCGACCAGCAACCCGTCGCCGTCGTGGAGGCGGCCGGCCTCGACGACATCGTCGCCACGGTCCGGTACGCCGGTGAGCACGGCCTGGCGGTGTCGACCCAGCCGACCGGGCACGGCGCGTCGCCGGCGATCGACGGAACGATCCTGCTCCGCACCGGCGCCCTGACGGAGATCGAGCTCGACCTGGACGCGGGCCTCGTCCGGGTCGGCGCCGGCGTGCGGTGGCGGGATGTGAACGACACGCTGTCCGGGACCGGGCTGACCAGCCTGCCCGGCAGCAACGGCGACACGACGGTCGTGGGTTACACGCTCGGCGGTGGCGTCGGCTGGTTCGGGCGCAAGTACGGGCAGGCGGCCCAGCGGGTCCGCTCGGTCCGGCTCGTGACCGCCGACGGCGTGCTCGCCGACGTCACCCAGGAGTCTGCTCCGGAGTTGTTCTGGGCGCTGCGCGGCGGTGGCGGCGACTTCGGGATCGTCGTGTCGATGGACCTCGAGCTGTTGCCGGCCGGGGAGATCCAGGGCGGCCGGATGATGTGGCCGTTCGAGCAGGCCCGCGAGGTCCTGCGGGCGTTCGCCGAGATCACGACGTACGCACCGGACGAGTTGTCGCTGTGGGCGTGGGTGCTGCACTTCCCCGACGTGCCGTTCGTGCCGGAGCCGGTGCGAGGCAAGTCGTTCGTGGCCGTCGACTGCACGTTCCTCGGTACGCCGGAGGACGCGGACAAGCTGCTGGCGCCGCTACGAGCGATCGCCGCGCCGGTCTCGGACCAGGTGGCGCCGATCCCGCTGAATCTGATCGGCAAGATCGCCGAGGAGCCGGAGGACCCGACGCCGGGGCTGCTGAAGACCGTACTGCTGTCCTCGTTCGACGACGCCGCGATCGACACCCTGCTGGAGGTCGGAGCCGCGGGGTCGCCGCTGTTCGTGTTCGAGGTCCGGCACCTGGACGGCGCGTTCGCCCGGCCGGACGAGTCGCTCGGTGCGGCCGGCGTGATCGAGGCGCCGTACCTGCTGCTGTTCGGCGGGATCGTCCCCGACCCGGCGCTGGCACCGGTGGTCGGCGGCGCGATCGAGCACGTACGGACGGCGATGTCGCCGTGGATCACCGGCCGGACGCTGCCGAACTTCTCCTCCGGTGAGCCGAACGCCGAGCTCTACCCGGCGGAGGTCCAGCAGCGGCTGGCGGCGATCAAGCGGGCGGTCGATCCGGACGGCACGATCCGCGGGAATCACCCGGTCAGCTGAAGATCGAGCTCCCGGGCGATGACGGCGGCCTGCCGGCGCGTCCGGGCGTTCAGCCGGGACAGGATCGCCGAGACGTGGTGGTCGACGGTCCGCACCGAGACCACCAGCTTCCCGGCGATCTCCGCGTTGGTCATCCCGTCCATCAGCAGCATCAGCACGTCCAGCTGCCGATCGGTCAGGCCGGCCGGGTTCTTCCGGGACCGGACCTGCGCACCCCGCGGGATCCGCCGTACGCCGAGCTCCTTCAGCCGGCGGCGCAGGAGGGCCGCCGCCGGCGCCGCACCCAGCTCGAGCAGGATCTGCAGACCTTCGAGGGTCGCTTCCCGGCTCGCGGACATCGCCAGTACCAGCGCCTGCTCGTACGGCGTGTCCTCCCAGTCGTCGAGCCCGCCGTCCTCGGCGCAGCCGCCGGTCCGGCTCGCGTCGGACAGCGCCAGGTACCGGGCCAGCTCGCGGAACGCCGGCTCGTCCAGCGTGTGCCCGTCGAGATCGTCGCGGATCCCGTCCGCGATCTCCGGACGGCCGTTCAGCCAGGCCCATTCGGCGTACGACGTCGCGGCGTACGCGAGACCGAGGACGGACCGCTGCGCCCGCGCGCGCTGCCAGGCGTCGGCCAGCAGGCCGCGTGCCTCCTGGTCGCCGCGCCGGGCAAGCACGCGGCCGAGGCTCGAGGCGCTGAGGACGGAGAGCATGCCCGGCTCGTCGACTGTGTCGATCAGCCAGCGCAGGTGCTGCTCGGCGCCGGCCAGGTCGCCGCGGCGCATCATCAGCAACGCGCGATGCGTCTCCAGGTTGTAGGTGTGCGACCCGAAGCCGCGCTCCTGGGTGAACTCGAGCCCGGCGGCGATGGTCTCGTCCAGCTCGTCCCAGCGACGGGCGCGGTACAGCATCTCGACGAGGTTCGTGTAGCCGCGCGCGACCGCCTCGTAGTCACTGGTCGCCAGGGCCGCGTCGATGCTGATCCGCAGGGCCTCCAGCCCACCCGGCCGGTCCAGATCGCACCACGCGAGGCCGACGTAGTTCAAGCACAACGCGGCCAGGTCCGTCCGCCCGGTGGCGAGCGCGAGGGCCCGCGCCTGCACCAGTTCCGGTGCGGCCCGCGCCGGTGAACCCGTGAGGACGAGCATCATGCCCCGGCAGGCGACCGCGGCCGGCCAGACCTCGTCGTTGCCTTGGGCAACCTCGAACGCACGGTCCACCGCGGCGAGCGCCGCGTCGGTCTGGCCGGCCAGGTAGCAATGTCGCGACTGCTGCAGCAGCGTCTCCGTCAGGGATACGACGTCACCGACCTGCTCGCACAGCCCCACGGCCTCGGCACACCGGGCCACGGCCTCCGGGAAGCGGTGCGCGATGTGCAGCTCCCAGGCGAACCCGGCGAGCACCTCGGCCCGCTCGGCGATCGGCAGCCGATCGACCCACGGGAACAGGGCCTCGTAGTTGGCCAGCGCCTGCCGATGCGACCCGGCCGACGTCGCACCGCGGGCGGCCCGGGGCGCGTACCTGACGATCGTGTCGACATCGCTCGCTCCGACCGCGTGGTGCACGAGCGGGTAGAGCAGGCGTTCGTAGTCGCCGCCGAGGATCATCTCCACGATCCTGGCGTTGAGTGCCTGTCGCCGGATCATCGGCAGCGAGAGCTCGATCGCGCGCCGGGCCAGCTCGTGCCGGAACGCCACCGTGCCCGACCGGGCTTCGAGGATGCCGCGGCGCTCGGCCCGGGTGAGCGCGTCGGTCCGGCCGGCCACGAGCTTGTCGACGTACTTGTGCCCGAGCGGCCGCGGCAGCACGGACAACAGCTCGACCACGCCGATGCTCTCCTGGTCCAGCGTGTTCATCCGGGCCAGCGTCGCGTCCACGACCGTCGCCGGTACGGCGTCCGCCGGCCCGGCCAGCGCCTCGGTCAGGAAGAACGGGTTCCCGTTGGTGAGCCGGTACAGCTCGTCGGCATCGCGACCGGCCTCGGTCGCCATCGAGAACACGGCCTCCTCCGAGAGCGGCCGCAGTACGACGCGGTGCACGGTGACGTCGGTCAGCGCGCCGAGCAGGACGCGGAGCGGATGCCGCGAGTCGATCTCGTCGTCACGGTAGGTGAGAACCATTGTCAGTCGTAGCTGGTCGACGCGCCGTACCAAATACCTGAGCAGGTCGAGCGTGGCGTCGTCCGCCCAGTGCACGTCCTCGATCACCAGCACAGTCGGCGACTTGCCACTGAACTCCTGGATCACCGGCTCGTACAGGTCCCGGCCGTCCGCCAGCGCCCGGGCCAGCGGTCCGCCCGTTCCGCGGACGGCGTCGCGCACCGGCTGGAGCGGTGGCGGAGCGAGCATGTCGTCGCACGCACCCCGCAGTACTCGCGTGGCCGGACCGAGCCGGTCGGCGACTTCACGGACCACACTCGTCTTCCCGATCCCCGCTTCTCCGGTCAGCAGAACGACGGACCCATGGTCCGCCGCCACCGCCGTCAGGACGGCACGAACCGCCCAGTCCCGCTCGAACAACTCCATCAGACAACCCCCGAGATAGCTTCAAATCTCCCCCAGCACACCCTGGTCGGCGGCGCTGTGGGAACTGCTAGGGGCTCAGCTGAGGAGTGCTGTGGTCTGGGGACTCGGGGTGGTCTGGAGCTCGGCGGCGAGCAGGTCGGTCAGCAGCTTGTACTGGCGGACGGCGGCAGCACGGTCGCCCTGGATCAGGTGCAGCGAGATGAGGGCACGGTGTGCCGATTCGAGCAGGGGGTCGTGGTTGACGGCGCGCTGATAGAGGTCGACGCTCTCCTCCACCCGGCCCTCCGTCGCCCGGGCGTCGGCGAGTGCGAGCAGCGATCGTTCGAACGTTTGCCTGAGCGCTTCCCGGCGATCGTCGATCCAGGCGGCGCCCGCGACGTCGACCAGGTAGTCACCGTGGTAGAGCGCGATCACGCGGGCCAGGTCCCCGGCGGCAGCGGCTCCCTCCAGGTCGGCGACGTCGTACGTGTGCTCGAGGGTCCGGTTGAACTCGTACCGTCCACCGCGGAAGGTGATCCAGTCCGAGCGGCCGAGCGTACGGCGAACCTGGTGCAGGCAGGTGTGGAAACTGTTCCGCAAGGTCTGGGCGGAGGCGTCAGGCCAGAGCTCGGCGCCGATCTGGTCTTTCGTCACCGGTCCGGAACCGAGTAGGTAGAAGAACAGCTCTCGCGGCTTCGCGTACCCCCAGGCGGCTGCGTCGAGCACACTGTCGTTCCGCCGTACTTCGGACGCGCCCAGGGCCTGGATGTGCAGGGACTCGACTCGGGTGTCCGCGATCGTCAAGGGCACCGACCGGCGTGCGCCCGGCTCGATACCCGTCAGCTTCTCGAGGGTGAAGATCTCCCCCTCGGTCCACGCCGTACGAAAGTCGTCCGGGGACAGCGCGTCGCGCGCTACCGCCAACGTGGTCGTGACTTCGGGTGCCTCGACTGCCGGCACCGGAGTGCCCAGCTTTGCGCGAAGGGCGGCCGCGTGACTCAGCAACCGGACCGCTTGCTTGGTGTCCCGTTCAGCCAGGGCAGTGGTGGCCAGAGACTCGAGCAGGCTGGCTACTCGCCAGCGGTTGCCGGAGTTGTCGTGCAGGCGAAGGCTCTGGGTGAGGAGGTCCGCCGACTCGGCGAGCTGACCGGACTGGCGTGCCTCCAGACCCTGGAGGTGGAGAGCCCAGGCCAGGGTGACGGTCTGGCGGGTGCGCTCGGCCATCTGACGGGCCTCGGTCAGCAGGATCGTGGCCGCCGCGGAGTCACCTCGGTAGTGCTGCACTGCTCCCAGCAGCGCGGTGGTCCAGCCGAGTCCTTCGCCCGCGCCGTCCTGCTCGTAGCGGGCGCGAGCCTCGCGCAGCAGCTCTTCCGCGTAGTCCAGCGCCCCCGCGAGCAGCTCACGCATCCCCAGGTAGTCGATAGCGCGGGACAGGTTGGACTCCACGCCCAGCTCCCGCCAGAGCTCGATGCATCGCTGCCCGAGTCGCCGGGACTCGGCGTACTCGCCACGTCGCATCGCCGCGCCGCCGAGCCAATGCAGCTCGCGTGCCTCCGCCGTCGGGTCCCCTGCAGCCTTTTGTGCGATGAATCCGGCCTGCAGATGGGTCGCGGCCAGCTCCGCGTCGCCCTGCAGGTGCGCCATCGTGCCGAGGGCGATCTGGGCGTCCGCCCGCAGCTGCGGCGGAACCGGGCCGGGCATGGCCAGCACCCGTTCCAGCCAGTCCCGGGCGTCCCGGTACCACCCGAGCAGGTACGACGCCCACCACATCCCGACCACGATCCGGGTCGCGAGCTCGGCCTCGTTGCGCTCGACGTGCCAGGTCAGCACGGCCCGGATGGTCTGGCGCTCGGCGAGCAGGACATCCAGCCACTCCTGCTGTTCCTCGCCCTCCAACCGATCGGCCGCGCGCTCGATCAGGTCCAGTACGTACGCCGCCAGCCGCTGCCGCGGACCGAGGTCCGCACCGAGCCGGTACGCGCCGTACTGCCGGACGATCTGCAGCAACCGGTACCGCACCTCGTCGCCCTGTTCGACCATCACCAGCGAACGATTCACCAACCGGGACAGCGACTGCAGCACGTCATGCCCGCGCAGTACGGCGACTGCCTCGACCGCGTCGACGCTGAAGCTCGCCGGGAACACCGAGAGCTGCGCGAGCAACTCCTGCTCGGGCGGATCGAGCAGACCCCAACTCCAGTCCAGCGCGTCCCGCAGTGTGCGATGGCGCGGCATCGCGTCCCGATCGCCGCGCGTCAGCACGGCCAGGCTGTCGTCCAGCCGGCTCGCGATCTGGGCCGGCGACAGCGTCGGGATCCACGCGGCAGCCAGCTCGATCGCCAGCGGTACGCCGTCCAGCCGGGCACAGATCTCGGCGATGTCCGGCGCGTTCACGTCGGTCCGCTCGAACGTGTACGACGCCGCCTGCGCACGATCCACGAACAACCGGGTCGCCGCCTCGGCCAGCGGCGGTACGGCGAACACCGCCTCACCGGCGATCCCCAGCGCCTCCTGGCTGGTCGCCAGCACGGTCAGCTTCGGGCAGCTCCGGAGCAGCTCGCCGATCAGCGGCGCGACCGGATCGAGCAGGTGCTCGCAGTTGTCCACCACCAGTAGCAACGGCCCGCCGGACATCCGAGCGGCCGCCGCGGCAACCGTTGCCTCAGGCAACTCAAGGACGTCGGCGAGGGCGGCCAGCACGCTCGAGCCGCCGTCGGCCGGGCCGATCGTGGCCAGGCCGAGCCACCGCACCCCGGCGTACCGCGGGCGCACCCGATCGGCCAGCGCTACCGCCAGCCTGGTCTTGCCGCCGCCCCCGGGTCCGGTCAGCGTCACCAGCCGATGTTTCCCGACCAAGTCCGCCAGCTCGGCCAGTTCCCTCTCCCGGCCGACGAAGCTCGACAACCGCACGGGGAGATTCCCCTCCGCCACCGCTTCAGCCTAGCGTTCGCCGGGCAATGGCGTACCGAAGAACGGGTAGTGGTGGCGGGCACGCGGGTCCGCCGGGAGGCGCTGAGCGTGCGGCAGGCGCGGGAGCCCGACTACGACCCGTCCTTCCGTACAGTGAGGTCGTGCGGATCGTGGTGTACGGCGCGGGTGGGATCGGGTGCTATGTCGGCGGGCGGCTCGCGGCGACCGGGGCTCCGGTGACGTTCGTCGGGCGGCAGCGGATGGCCGACGTCCTGGCCGAGTACGGGTTGCGGCTGACCGACTACCTCGGTGCGGATCTGCGGGTCGACACCGTCCGGTACGAGACGTCCCCGGCGGCGGCCGCGGAGGCGGATCTCGTGCTCGTGACGGTGAAGTCCGCCGCGACGGCGGGTGCGGCGGCCGAGTTGGCCGACGTGCTCAAGCCGGGTGCGATCGTGGTCAGTTTCCAGAACGGCGTCCGCAACGGGGAGCTGCTGCGGGAGCGGCTGACCGATCAGGTCGTGGTGACCGGGATGGTCCCGTTCAACGTGCTCAACCGGGGTGCCGGGGTGTTCCACCAGGGCACCGAGGGCGCTCTGGACGTCCAGCGCCATCCGGGGCTGGCACCGTACCTGGAGGCCTTCGAGCGGGCCGGGCTGCCGCTCGAGCAGCACGACGACATCCTGCCGGTGCAGTGGGCGAAACTCCTGCTGAACCTGAACAACCCGATCAACGCACTGTCGAACCTGCCACTGCGGGACGAGCTGTCGCAGCGCGCCTACCGACGCTGCCTGGCCGCGGCACAGGCCGAGACGCTCGACTTGCTGGACGCCAAGGGCATCCAGCCGGCCCAGCTGCTGCCGGTCCCGATGCGCCGCTTCCCCTTGATCCTCCGCCTGCCCGACTTCCTCTTCCGCCGGCTCGCCGCGAAGATGCTCGCGATCGACCCGCTCGCGCGGACGTCGATGTGGGAGGACCTCGAGGCCGGCCGGCCCACCGAGATCGACTACCTGAACGGCGAAGTCGTCCGCCTGGCCGACTCCCTCGGCCGCCCGGCGCCCGTCAACCGCAAGCTCGTCGCCTTGATCCGCGACGCCGAGGCCGACCGCCGCTCGTGGTCAGGTCCCGACCTCCTCCGCGAACTTCAGCGGTAGATCCGCCTGGACGTTGATACTCACGACACCGTAGGTGAAGCCCAGGTGCTCGTTGAGCCGGCGCATGTTCTCGTTGCCCTGCTGGGTCCACGTGTAGACCTCGGTGATCCCGTGCTCCGCCGCCCAGGCCATGCTCGTCCGCTTGAGCGTGGACGCCACCGCCTGGCCGCGCCACTCCCGTCGTACGGCGGTGTAGGCGACCTCGGCCCGCTCCGGCCGGTCCGTGTCGAGCATCAGGCCCGCGACCCCGATCACGTCGTCGCCGACGACCGCCAGGAACATCGCCGCCGGATCGTTGATCCACTCGGTCGCCCACTCGTCCGCGGAGACGTCGAGCGGCGTCTGCACATCCATGTCCGGGAACGTCGGCAACGCCACCTGCTCGTACGCCGCCGCCCACAACTCCGGCCGCTCGGCGACGGTCACGATGTCGTACGACGTGGGCTTCTCCGGCCAGGGTTCGACGCCGATCGGGCGGACCTGCTCGACCTGCCGACCGGTCTCGGCGAACCCGAACCGCTGCGCGAACGCCAGCGACCCTTCGTCCTCCACGCCGGAGCCGGCAACTGGGTAGCCCTGAGCCACCGCGTGGTCGGCCAGCGCGCTCAGCATCCGCGTGCCGACGCCCTGCCGCCGGGACTCCGGATGTACGCGCGGTGTGACGAACGCGCGGCCGGCCGAATTGGACCGATCCGCCAACCCGTTCGCGACGATCTCACCGTCCAGCTTGGCCAGGAGCATGAGTCGCTCGGGTGTCGCCAGGTCACGCAACTCGGTGACGCTCGCGCATCGTTCGTGCGGGAGAACCGCGATCCGCACCTGACGCCAGGCCTCGTAGTCCGCGTCCGTCTCGACCGGCAGAATTTCGATCTTGCCCATCTGTTCAGGTTGCCATGATGGTCGAATGGTTTTGTATGACGCGGCGGTCATCGGTGGGAGTGTGGCAGGGCTGCAGGCGGCGCTGACGTTGGCGCGGGGGCGGCGGCGTGTGGTGCTCTTCGACGACGGCAACGCGCGCAATCGGTCGGCGGCGCATGTGCACAACTACCTGGGTGTCGAGGATCCGTCGCCGGGCGAACTGCTCGCGATCGGCCGCCGGCAGCTTCACGAGTACGGCGTCGAGGTGTGGGATCACAGGGTCGAGCACGTGGACGCGGATGGTGATGGGTTTGTGGTTGGCAGTCAGGCGCGGGCGCGAGCTGTTGTGCTCGCGACTGGGCTGCGGGACGAGCTGCCGGATGTGCCTGGGGTTTGGGACTCCTGGGGGCAACAGGTGGTGGCGTGTCCGCACTGCCACGGATGGGAAGTGCGGGACCAGCCGCTGGTGCAGCTCGGGATGCGCGGCCTGCCGGACCGGTCGGTTGCCCGGGCGCTCCTGCTCAGTCGATGGAGCAGTGACGTAACCCTGTGCACGGACGGCGACGAGCTCACCGAGGAGCAGCTGGCCAGGCTCGGCAAGGCCGGGGTGCTCGTGCGCACTGAGCGCGTCGAGGCCGTCCAGCCCGGCGACGATCAGGTCCGCGTGCGGTTCACGACCGGGGAGACGCTAGACCCGCGCACTCTGTTCGTGGTCGTCCGCCAGCATCAGCAGAATGATCTCGCCGAGCGGCTCGGATGTCGGATCATGGAGGGTGCGGTCGTGACCGACGACGGTGGCCGGACGAGCGTTCGCGGGGTCTACGCGGTCGGCACGACGGCCGTGCCTGCGCTGTTCGCGATCGGCGCCGCGGGTCACGCGAGTACCGCGGCCGTCGCGTTGCACGCCGACCTACTCGAGCAGGAGCTATAGCCGAGCGGCTGGCGGCAGGAGCGCGGCGTCCGCGACCGGCCAGTCCGCGGGCGTCGTGCCGAGCCGGTCGAGTTGGTCCAGTTGCAGCAGGCACCACGGCGACAGGCCGGGGACGTCCCGTACGGCGGCCCAGTCGACCCAGCGGTACGACGCGACCTCCGCGGGGTTCAGCGTGGGCTCGCCGGTCCACCGGACCCGGTAGACCGGGCACAGCTCGTTCTCGACCACGCCGGTCGGCATCTCGGCGCGGTACCGGAACTCCGGCAGCACCAGATCGACGCTCTCCGTGACGATCCCGAGCTCGTCGGCCAGCCGCCGCCGGACCGCGTCCGGGACCGGCTCGCCCGGAAGTGGATGCCCACAGCAACTGTTGGTCCAGACGCCCGGCCAGGTCGGCTTGTCCGCCGCCCGCTGGGTCAGCAGCACCCTCCCGGCGCCATCGACCACGTACCCGGAGAACGCCAGATGCAGGGGCGTCGCGGCGTGATGGACCGTCGCCTTCGCCTCGGTCCCGATCGCCCGGCCGCCCTCGTCCAGCAGCACCACCCGCTCCTCCGTCACACCCAGGAGCCTAGGCCATCCAAGGAATAGGCAATTCCTACCGATGTGGGCAGGTCCGGACCGCCCGTAGAACGGTGGCATGGACTTCAGCAGCCTCGAGCCGGTGCCGTACGACGTGAGCGCGCCGACCACCGCCGGTCTGTACCGCGGTCACGGGCGGTTCGTGAAGGTGCTGCGCTCGTACCGCGACTGGGCGGTGCTCCCCCTGCTCCCCGACGAGTTCCGCAGCCTGGCCCTCGACACCGACCTCTGGCGCTACGAGGCCGACGTCTACCTCGACGGCCTCGCGGGCTCACTCCCGGCCGGTCTCCGTCTCCCCAGGCTGTACGCCGTCCACGAGCCGGACCCGGACCACGTCGTCATGGTCCTCGAGGACGTCCAGGTGACCGACGCACCGTGGGATCACCAGCGGTACGGCGACGCCGCCGAACTCCTCGGCCGACTCAACGCCCGGCTGACCAGGGACGACCCCCTCCCCGCGCCTGTCGACCGTACGCCGGAACGCCTGACGCGGGCGATGGTCGACGGACTCGTCCGCCCGCTCATGCTGCCCCCGCTGCTCGACGAGGCGACCTGGACGCATCCCCTCCTCGCCGGAGCGGACGACGTACGCCGCGGGCTCGCCGACCTCGCGGCGCACATCCCCACGCTCCTGGACGAGCTCGCTGACCGGCCGCAGGTCCTCAGCCACGGCGACGCGTGCCCGCAGAACCTGCTCCTGCAGGGTGACGGGTTCGTCGCCGTCGACTGGTCGCCCGGCGGAATGGTTGCCGCCGGCGACGATCTCGGCCAGCTGCTGATCGGCCGGGCGCATCAGGGAACGCTCGGCGTCGAGGAGTTCGCCGTACTCCGGGAACTCGTCATCGACCGGTATCACGCCGGGCTTGTCACCGAGGGCCTCGGGTCCGTCACGGCGGACGACGTACGGGCCGGGATGGACGGGTCGTTGCTGTTGCGGAGTGCGTTCCTGTCGCTGCCGGTCGGGCGATTGGGTGAGCCGGTGACGCCGGAGCTGGCGGACTTGTTCCGGCAGCGGCTGGAGTTAACTCGATTCCTGGTGCGGCTCGGCGCTGCTACTGTGACCTCGTGATCAAGCGACGCGTGGCGTATCGACCGGCTCTGGGAGGGGCCGGCATTCGGTAGTCCCCACACGTCGCTCCACCCAGAGCCTCCGAGGCAGGACCCACGTCCTGCCTCTTTTTGTTGCCCGGAGGCGCTGTCGATCGCGAGGTGCCTCTTCTCGAGAGGAGCCTTGATGAACACGGTCATCGACCGGTTACGACGGACCACCGACGCCATCATCGGCGAGGACGATCTGCGCGAACGCCTGGCGTCCGGGCGGCCGCTGCGGATCAAGTACGGCGTCGACTGCACCGCGCCGGACCTCCATCTCGGGCACGCGGTCAACCTGTGGATGATGCGGCAACTGCAGGATCTCGGCCATCAGGTCGTGTTCCTGCTCGGCGACCTGACCACACGTGTCGGCGACCCGACCGGCCGCTCCGAGACCCGGCCGGTCCTCACGCCGGAGGAGATCGACGCCAACGCCGCGTCGTTCCTCGAGCAGGTGTCCCTGGTGCTGCGCACGGACCCGGAGGTGTTCGAGGTCCGGCGGAACTCCGAGTGGTACGACGGGATGCCGGTGGCGGAGCTGTTGGGTCTGTTCGCCCAGGTCACGCAGGCCCAGCTGATGAGCCGGGACATGTTCCGGGACCGGGTCGCGGCCGGCCGCGAGATCGCTGTGCACGAGCTGGTGTACCCGGTGCTGCAGGGCTACGACAGCTTCGCGATGCGCAGTGATCTCACCATCGTGGGGTCGGACCAGCTGTTCAACGAGCAACTCGGGCGGCACTTCCAGCAACGGCTCGGGGCGCCGCCGCAGGTGGTGATCACGACGACGATCACACCCGGCATCGACGGCCGGGCGAAGCAGTCGAAGTCGCTGAACAACTACATCGGCCTGGCCGACGACCCCCGGGACAAGTTCGGCAAGCTGATGAGCATCCCCGACTCGCTGGTGGAGCCTTACGCCCGGGTCTACACCGAACTGCCCTTGGACACGGTTGCGGCGCTCGCATCCGCTGCCACGCACGGCGGTCCGCAGGCACGGGACGCGAAGCTCCGGCTGGCCGCGGCGGTGGTGACGCGCTACCACGGCGCGGGTACGGCGAAGGCCGAGTTGGATGCGTTCCGGCGAACGTTCTCCGAGCGGTCCCAACCCGACGACATCCCGGAGGTCGTCGTACCCGGCTTCTCGGCGACCGCGTTGGACCTGCTGCGCGCCGCCAGGCCGGGTGACAGCAAGTCCGAGCTGCGCCGGCTGATCCGCCAGGGCGCCGTCACCATCAACGGCGTCCGCACGGACGATCCTTTGGGAACCGTGGACCTGAGCACCGACGTAGTGATCAAGTCAGGTGCCCGCACCTGGCACCGGATCAGACCACACTGAGCAGGTGGAGATGAAGACTGTTGAAGCGCTGGTAAGCGTCGGCGCGCGGTACCTGGGCCGCGCGCCGACCTTCGACGTCGAGCCGGCGTGGTGGTCCGAGGTCGAGGGGGTCACGCGCCGGCTCGACGAGCTGCTCGCGGTGCCGACGGTGGTACTGCGCCTGGTGCATGCGGACGAGGCCGTGGTCGGACGTGGAGGGCGTGTTGCCTATCACGTCCAGACCCTTGCGGAACCGCGCGCGGGCGTGCTCGACGAGACGCCGTACGACGGATGGGACGCGATCGTCGCGCCACAGCCACTCCGGTCCACCTGGGCCGAGATCGACGGACCGAGCCGGGTGATCGAGTGGGCGCAGGGCATCCTCGGACCGCTCGATCCGGTCCAGGTGAAGACCTGGAACCTGTCCTGCCTGATCCGCTTCCCCGGCGCTTGGGCCAAGGCGACGAGCCGTTTCTGCAGCATCGACGCGGACATCATCAACCACATCCATCGATACGACGAGACCCTCGCGCCGACCGTGCTCGGCACGTCGGCCGCGAACCGTTGGTCCCTTCTTGCGCACGCACCCGGGATCGACTGCTGGGATCCGGATCGGCCGACGGTCGAGGACGTGGTGAGCCGCTGGGTCGCGGTTCAAGCCGCTCTAGCCGCCGAGGTGGACGACCTCGACGCACCAATACTGCGGCCGGATGACCTGGCCGACGAGGTGGCGCGCCTCCTGACCGTCGTCGACCTGTCCGACGACGTACTCGAGGTCAAGCGTCTGTTGTCGGTCACCCGGCCACCGACATCGAACGGCTGCGTGGCTGGCTTCCGGAGGAGAAGCGTGACCACGCGGTCGAGGTCTGGTCACAGGCTTGGCTGCGGCACCTTCCGGAGTGCGAACCGCTGCGGGCCCTGCGGCCGATGACGATCCTGGGCCACTTGACCTATGCGCTGATGTACCAGCGGTTCCTCGAGAACATCGAGCCGTCGGAACGGATCTACCACGCCGATGACCCGGCCGCGGAGTTGCGAGCTGCGCTACGGGAGTTTGCGGGAGGTGACCAGCCAGGCCGCTGACGGGAACGTGACGCCGTCGTCCGCGGTGTAGTGCTGGACCAGAGTCCTGCGCAGGTTGGTCATGGCCCGGGTGCGGGCGTCGGCGTCGAGGTCGTCAAGCATCCAGCCCAGCACGCCCAGGGTGAAGTGCAGGGCGGTCGGCACGTCAGGGCCCCAGTACATGGGCTCTTTGAGAGCTTCGCATTCCGGGTTCGCGAAGCCTGCGGTGCTGAGGATGTCGGCGACCCGTGCCGGGTCGGCGAAGGCGAAGGGGCTCGGGGCCTCGGGCGGCGGGGTGGGGAGCGTCCGGCCCGCCGCGAGCGCGGTGGTGAGCTCGGTGAACCACGGGTTCTGACTCGGCGCTTGCCAGACCAGCAGGGCCACGCGTCCGCCCGGCTTCGTAGACCTTGCCAGATTGGTGAACGCGGCGACCGGATCACCGAAGAACATGCAGCCGGTGCGGCTGAGCAGGACGTCGAAGCGCTCCGACTCGAACGGGTGCACCTGGGCGTCGGCCTGCAGGTACGCCGCGTTCCCGGCGCCAGTCTGGCGGGCGCGATCCGCGGCGACCGCGAGCATCGGCGAGGACAGGTCGACGCCGAGCGCCGTACCCGATCCGGTCAGCCAGGCCGCGGCGCGCGTCGTACTGCCGGTACCGCAGCCGACATCGAGCACCCGGTCACCGTCGCGGATCTGGGCCGCCCGGAGCAGCCAGTCGTCGTACCGCTGCAGACTGTGCTCGAACAGGTCTGCCTGCTCCGCCCAGAACACGCCTTCCGTGGTGTCCCACGCCTTCAACTGCTCCGCGTTCGCCGGGGCGACCCACGCGGTCTCGGTGCCGGTCATCGTGATCCCCTCTCTTTTGCTGCTGTACGGATCAGCGGCCCATCCGGTTCAGACACCGGCGTGTGGCAGTCTGTGCGCTCTGATCCGAGGAGGGGGCGCAGATGATCCTGGTCACGGGCGCGACCGGCAACGCAGGCAGCGCGGTGGTGCAATCGCTGGCGGCACAGGGACTCCCGGGCCGCGCTTTGATCCGCAAGGAAACCGCGCTGCCGGAGGGCGTCGAGGCGGTGTACGGCGATCTGAACCGGCCGGACTCGTTCGTCGACGCGTTGGCCGGGGTGACCGGGATCTTCCTGCTCAGCGGGTACGACCGGGTCTCGGAACTACTGGAGAATGCTGGGCGGGCCGGCGTACGGAAGGTCGTGCTGTTGTCGAGCAGTTCACTCGACAGCGCCGATGTCTCGAACGCGGTGGCCGCGTATCACCACGCGGCCGAGGAGGCGGTGAAGGCGTCGGGGCTGGAGTGGACGTTCCTGCGGCCGAACTCCTTCATGTCCAACACGTTGCGCTGGCTCGATCAGCTCCGTGCCGGTGACGTTATCCGGGTGCAGTTCCCCGAGGTGCCGGTCTCCACGATCCATCCGCGGGACATCGCGGACGTCGCGGTCCGCGCGTTCCAGGACGGGCACGATGGCGAGGTCCTGCGGTTGACGGGTCCGGTCGCGCTGACGCCGGCCGAGCAGGTGGCGATCCTCGGCGCGGGCATCGGGCGGGCGTTGACGGCGTACCCGATGAGTCGTGCGGAGACCCACGAGGCGCTGCACGCTTCGATGCCGCCGCAGTACGCGAGTGCGATCGAGGGCTTCTTCGGGGACGGCACCATCGACGAGACCTCAGTCAACGACACCGTCGCGCAGGTCACCGGGCGCGCGCCGCGGACGCTGGAGGACTGGGTGCGGGAGAACGCGGGCTTGTTCGCCTAGCTCTTCGTCAGGGTGTGGAGGTGGGCGATCATCGTGTCGACCGCCGTCCGCAGCGGCGCGGGATCGCGGCGTACCTGGCTCAGCAGCAGGCCGCCCTGGACGGCGGCCAGCATCGCGACCGCGAGTTCACCGGGGTCGGCGGACTCGCTCAGCTCACCGCGCTTCTGCATGCTGACCAGGCCATCGCGGATCAACTCCTCCCAACTGCCGAAGGCGTTGGCGAGTTGCACCCGCGCGACCGGGTCACTCTCGGCGAGATCGCTCGCGAGTGATCCGAGCGGGCACCCGCCGACACACTGCACCTCGGTCAGGATCCCGACCATCAGATCGCGCCACCGGGTCAGCGAATCGATGGTGTCGAGATGCTCGAGACCCTCCTGCTGCACGTCCAGCACGCGGCCGGTCTGGTGGTCGATCACCGCGCGGACCAGCGCGTCCTTGCCCGGGAAGTAGTGGTAGAGCTGCGACGGACTCACGCCGGCGGCGGCCTGGATGTCCTCGATCGTCGTCCGCGCGACCCCTTGCTCCAGCATCAGCTGAGCTGCCGCGGTGAGGATCCGGTCCCGGGTCGCCTGGCCCTTCTTCGTCAGTCGCTTGTCCACAGTCGTCAGCGTACCGATTTTGGAGTTGATACTCCAATTTTGGATCGCAACTATTGGAGCAATCACTCCAACTACTGGAACGGACACGCTATGACGCAGGACTTCGCCGGCCGGACCGCACTGGTGACCGGCGGCAACAGTGGGATCGGCCGCGCGGTGGCCGACCAGCTCGCCCGGCGCGGCGCGCACGTGGTGATCAGCGGCCGGGACGTTGCCCGAGGCAACCAAGCGGTCGAGGAGATCCGCGCGGCCGGCGGCCGGGCCGACTTCGTCCAGGCGAACCTCAGTGACCTGGACAGCGTGCGATCGCTGGCCAAGCAGGCGATCACGCTCGGCGACGGGCATGTCGACGTACTGATCAACAACGCGGGGATCTTCCCGTTCGCGCCGACCGCCGAGGTGCCGGACACCGACTTCGACGAGGTGTACGCCGTGAACGTGCGGGCGCCGTTCTACCTGGTCGCCGAGCTCGCGCCGCTGATGGCCGAGCGCGGCCACGGTTCGATCGTCAACCTGACCACGATGGTGGCGTCGTTCGGCATGGCCGGGATGGCGCTGTACGGCTCGAGCAAGGCGGCCCTGCAGTTGCTGACCAAGTCGTGGGCGGCCGAGTTCGGCCCGGCCGGCGTCCGGGTGAACGCGGTCAGCCCCGGCCCGACCCGGACCGAGGGCACCGCCGTCCTCGGCGACAACCTGGACGGCCTGGCCGGCACGACGCCGCTGCAGCGGGTCGGCACCCCGGCCGAGGTCGCCGCGGGCATCGTCTTCCTCGCCTCCGACGAGGCCGCGCTCATCCACGGCACCACCCTGCCGATCGACGGCGGCCGCCTGGCCGTCTGAGCTCAGGTAGCTTGTTGGTGAGGAGGTCTTGCCGTGAAGCGGTTGGTGGAGCGGGTGCGGCTGCGGTGGATGTCGCTGCACCCGCGGACGCGGGCACTGACGGTGCTCGCACCGTTCATCGCGCAGTACCACGCCATGACCGGTCAGGACCTCACCAACCGCGTCCTCGGCGACAGCGTGATGCTGGGCCTCGCCGCGATGTACGGCGCGCTGCCGCGAGCGGCCGAACAGAGCGCCGAGTCCTGGCTGAACGAATGCTCCGAGGCCGTCGACCGCGCCTCGAACCAGAACTGGCAGCTCAACCAGCACGCCAACGACCTCCTCCCGGAGGTATCGGAAGCGATCTGGCGGCGCCTGCACTACCTCGATTCAGGCCGAGGCGCTTAGCGCCGCGATGTACTCCGTCCCGGTGCAGACAGTGCCGAAGCGCGGGAAGACGTACGACACCGCGAAGTCGTGCGCGTCCTGGTCCAGACCTGTCATCGCGTCCGTGACGTAGACGGTCTCGTAGCCGAGGTCGTCCGCGCCGCGGCCGGTGGACTCGACGCCGAAGTTGGTCGCGATACCGGCCAGCACCAGGACCCCGATCCCGCGGGCCTGTAGCTCCGGATCGAGGGTCGATCGGCCGAACGCGCCGACCGACCGCTTGACGATCTCCAGGTCACCCGGCTGCGGGTCGACCTCCGGCGCGAACCCACTCCCCTCGGGCTGGACGTCGACCCCCGGCCGCTCGACCCGGACGTTCACCACCAGCCCGTCGACCGACCTGGTCGCCTTCGCCAGCGCCGCACACCGCGCCAGCACCTCCGGCCCGGCCAGCGGCGCGGTGTCCAGCGCGATGATCCGCGGCATCAGATCGATCAGGACGAGCGCCGTACGACGAGGATGCAGGGTCAGCGTGGTCACGGCACCGACCCTAGTTCAGCCCGGAGGCCAGGGTTTCCGCGAAGCCGACATCCCCCTCGGTGCCCGAGAACAGGCCGGCGTCGAAGGGGCGGCCCCTCGATTCTGGGGGGGAAATCGATTCACCGTTGGTTGAGAAGACGTCGGCGGCGTCGACTTTGCTGTCCACGAGGTGGCACCCGCTGGACCTGGTTGCGGCCTGTGGACGCAGACTGGGTCCGCACACAACTTGAGACTGCGGGAGATTCGATGAGCTCTGCCAAAGCCCAGATCGGCGTCACCGGACTCGCGGTGATGGGTCGCAACCTGGCCCGGAACCTCGCGCGCAACGGGTTCCGTGTCGCCCTGCACAACCGCTCCCAGGCGCGCACCGACTCCCTCGTCGAGGAGTTCGGCTCGGAGGGCGAGTTCGTCCCGTCCACCGACCTGGCCGGCTTCGTCGAGTCGCTCGAGCAGCCGCGCAAGATCATCATCATGGTCAAGGCCGGCGCGCCGACCGACGCGGTCATCGACGAACTGGTGCCGCTGCTCGCCGAGGGCGACATCGTCGTCGACGCCGGCAACGCGCACTTCCTGGACACCCGGCGCCGCGAGGCCGCGCTCCGCGAGCAGGGTCTGCACTTCGTCGGCAGCGGCGTGTCCGGCGGTGAGGAGGGCGCGCTGAACGGCCCGAGCATCATGCCGGGCGGATCGCCCGAGTCGTACGCGGCGCTCGAGCCGATGCTGACCAAGATCTCCGCGCACGTGCACGGCGAGCCGTGCTGCGTGCACGTCGGCCCGGACGGCGCGGGGCACTTCGTGAAGATGCTCCACAACGGCATCGAGTACGCCGACATGCAGCTGATCGCCGAGGCCTACGACCTGCTCCGGCACGTGCTCGGACTGTCCCCGGCCGAGCTGGCGGACGTGTTCCGGGACTGGAACACCGGTGACCTGGAGTCGTTCCTGATCGAGATCACCGCCGAGGTGCTCAGCCAGGTCGACCCGACCACCGGCGGCCCGTTCGTGGACGTCGTACTGGACCAGGCCGAGCAGAAGGGCACCGGTCGCTGGACCGTCCAGTCCGCGCTCGACCTCGGCATCCCGGTGAGTGGTATGGCCGAGGCTGTGTTCGCACGATCGCTGTCGGGTGACGTCGTACGGCGCTCCGCGGCAGCCGGCGTACTCCCGGGTCCGGCTGAGGCCAAGGCGGATGTGGACCGGGACGCGTTCATCGACGACGTACGGCACGCGCTGTACTCGTCGAAGCTGGTCGCGTACGCGCAGGGCTTCGACGCGATCCGGGCGGCCAGCGAGGAGTACGACTGGGACATCGACCTGGGTGCGATGGCGACCATCTGGCGCGGCGGCTGCATCATCCGCGCCCGGTTCCTGGACCGCATCAAGGAGGCGTACGACCGGAACCCGTCGCTGCCCTCGCTGCTGGTCGACGACTACTTCAAGGAAGCGGTTGCCAACGGGCAGGAGGCCTGGCGACGGGTGGTCGCGACGGCGGCACAGGTCGGCGTACCCGCTCCGGGCTTCTCAGCCGCTCTGTCGTACTACGACGGACTGCGGGCTGAGCGCCTGCCGGCTGCGCTGATCCAGGGACTGCGGGACCTGTTCGGTGCGCACACCTACAAGCGGGTCGACCGTGAGGGCACCTTCCACCTGGAGTGGTCCGGCGACCGCTCCGAGACGACCCAGTAGACCGCACCTGCCGCAACGCAGAGGAAGCCGGCCGCTCCGAGGCTCGCCACGGTGAATCCGTGTACGGCGTCGGAGCGGGCGGCAATGGTCGCGGCGACTGTGCTGAGCAGCGCCGTACCGAGTGACGCACCTACCTGCTGAGACGTCATCACCATGGCGCCGGCCACCGCACTGTCTGGGCCGGCGCCCAGGGTGGCGGTACTGTTCGCGGTGACCAGCACCCAGCCCGTACCGAGCCCGACCAGCAGGAACACCGGCATCACGTGCAGCCAGTAGCTGCTGTCTGCCTTCAGGAACCCGAGGAGCGTCAGTCCTGCGGCGATCGTGAGCAGTCCGGGACAGATGAGCGAGCGCACTGCCGCTCTGGCCAGCAGTCGGCTCACTGCGCGCACTCCAACCATCAGTCCGACCGTGAGCGGCAGGAAGGCCAGGCCGGCTCGCACGGGCGAGTAGTGCCGGATGTTCTGCAGGTAGAAGGTCAGGAAGAACAGCGCGGCGAACATGCCGATCGCCAGGCTGAACACCGCCAGGTACGACCCGCCTCGTCGGCGATCGAGGACGACGCGTAGTGGCAACAGTGGCGTCCTGACCCGCGCCTGCACTGTTATGAACGCAGTGAGGCACAAGACGCCCGCCACCAGCGACATCCAGGTCGCGGGGGCACTCCAGCCATCCGGCTCCGCCCTGGCGAACCCGAACACCAGCGCCATCAGACCTGCGGTCGCGAGCAGCGCACCCGCGATGTCGACTCGCACTCCGTCTCGTCTCGGCACCGGTCGAACGGCATACAGGACGCCGCCTGCTGCCAAAGCAGCGACAGGCAGGTTGACGTACATGCACCAGCGCCAGTCGAGGTAGTCGGTCAGCACACCACCGGCGAGGACGCCGAGACCGGACGCGCTCCCCATCACGGTGCCGTAGATGCCGAACGCCTTCCCGCGCTCGGCCGGCAGTGGGAAGGACGCAGCCAGGGTTGCCAGGACGGCGGGCGTCAGGAGTGCAGCGAAGACTCCTTGCAGGGCGCGGCCCGTGAGCAGCGTGGCTGGGCCGGTGGCCGCGCCACCGAGGGCCGACGCCGCCGCGAAGCCGGTCAGTCCGATGAGGAGGGCACGCCGGCGTCCGATGAGGTCGCTCAGTCGGCCGCCGAGCAGCAGGAGGCCGCCGTACCCGAGGGCGAAGAGGGTGATCACCCACTGGCGGGTGGAGTCCGGGAGTCCGAGTGATCGCTGCACGGACGGCAGTGCGATGTTCATGATCGTCAGGTCGATGCCGATCATCAGCTGCGCCGTCGCGACCGCTGCCAACGCCCACCAGCGCCGGGCGCTGACCTCTGGCGCGATGCCGGTGACCATGGTCAGAACATCCCGTTCGGGTTGGCGGACTCGGCCGGGACCGGCTGCATGACGTCCCAGTGCTCGACGATCTTGCCGTCGGGGTCGAGGCGGAAGATGTCGACGATCGCCGTCCCCGGTTGGCCCGGCACGCGGACGCCGTACACGTGGGCGACGACGTACTCGCCGTCGGCGAAGATCCGCTTGACCTCGGCGCGCAGTTCGGGGAAGTCCTGGCGGAGCGTCGCGAGGAATGCCTCGAAGCCGTCGATCCCGTCGGCGATCCGCGGGTTGTGCTGCCGGTAGCGGTCGCCGAGGAGGGCCGCCGCGGCCGGGAAGTTCTTCTGGTTGAGACCCACTTCGTAGAAGGCGAGAACGGTCTGCTTGTTGCGTTCGAGGTCCATGGGATTCCTTAAGTGAACAGCTGTAGTGCTACGACTGTAGGGCAACGGTCGTTGCAATACAATCGAGTTCATGGACGCGACCACGCCGACCCGCAACCGGAACCGCCGAGGGCAGGGGGAGCTGCTGCGGCGCGACATCATCGACGCGGCCGTGCGGATGCTGAACGAGCTCGGCGATGACGAGGCCCTCTCGCTGCGCGCCGTCGCCCGCGAGGTCGGGATCGCGGCGACGTCGGTGTACATCCACTTCGCGGACCGGGACGAGCTCGTGTTCGCCGCGCTCGAGCAGTGCACCGCGGACCTGATCCGCGACCTCGACCAGGCGGAAGCGAGCGGCGGCGACGATCCGGTGGAGCGGCTACGGGCACGGTTGCTGTTCCTGGGGACGTGGGTCCGGGAGTACGCCGGGCTCTACAAGGTGCTGCACGAGAGCACGCTGAACCGGCGGATGCACCTGGCCTTCAAGGAGGAGCTGGCCACGCGCGCGATGGCAGCCGTCCAGCGCTGCATGGACGCCGGCCTCGCGCCGGCCGACGATGCTGCCGCGGTCGCTTTCGACCTCCGGGCAGCCGTGCACGGCGCGGTGTCGATCCGGATCAACGAGCCGGAGGCCGACCTACCGCCGCTGCAGGACCAGATCGACCGCTTCCTGGTGAAGCTGCTCGGCGTTCGGCAGACTTGACAGCAGGTGGCGGTTTGGCTGGGAGTCGAACGTGTGTTCTAATAAACTCTCAGCGCCAGCCCGCTCACGGCGGGCGATGTTCAGAAGGAGATCGCCGCAACGATGACTGTAGACACTCTGGCAGCAGAAGCGCCGTCCACCGACGCCGACACTCCCGAAGCCTTGGTCCCATCTGTCGACAGCGCAGCCCCCGAAGACGCAGCCCCGCCGGCCGCCGACGCTCCCGTCGAGGAGAAGCCCAAGAAGGCTCCGGCCAAGAAGGCGGCCGCCAAGAAGACCAAGACCCTCGAGCTGACCCTCACCGTCACCGGCACCGCCGACGGCGAATGGCACGCCGAGCTCAAGCAGGGCTCCACCTACCTGGCCCGCAACCTCGCCGTCGCAGCCGCCGCCGTCTCCCGCGCCGCGAAGGAACTCCACGAGGACCTCTCCACCCCCATCGACGAGGTCATCGAAGCCGCCCGCGAACAGCAGGCCGCCAAGGTAGCCGCCCTCGAAGCCGAACTAGAAGCCGCCCGCAAGGCCCTCGCCGACCTCGCGGACTGACCCGCCGCCCCCTCAAGCCACACGCACCCCGGCCGAGCGTCTCGCCACGCCCCGGGGTGCGTGGCCCCACCCCAGCACCGGCCCACGACCTCAATCACAAGCGCCTTCCCCGCCTGCCTGACTTCCTCAACCACACTTGCCTCCCCCGCCTGCCTGACCTCCTCAACCACACCTGCCTCCCCCGCCTGCCTGACCTCCTCAACCACACCTGCCTCCCCCGCCTGCCCGGTCGCCTCGACCCCAGCTGCTGACGTTTGGTGGTTCCCACCCGTCCAGCCGGCGGATCGCGTGGGCACCACCCGCACGAGGGTGGGAAGCACCAAACGGCAGCTACCCGCACCCACCACCAAACGCAGCGGCAGCGGCACCCCCGCCCCACGGCCGCCACCCCTTACCACGCCCGAAGTACAGCTGGAAATGTGACGAACCCGCCGCGCCGGATCGCTGGGCGTGGGCATGCCCCAAGCCGTACCGTGTTTCTCTGGGCCGATCCCACCGGGCCCTGACCGCTCCGAACCGAAGGGGTCAGATGAGTACTTTCCAGGACATGGGATCGCTGCTGCTGGTGCGCGGTGCCGACGAACTCGAGCACGCGGGCGGGAGCCTGTACGTGCACCTCCACCGCGTCGCCAAGCGCCTGACCTCCCTCGGCGCCTCCGACACCCTCGCCCTGGCCGGCCTCGCGCACGCGGCGTACGGGACCGACGGCTTCCCGACCCACCTGTTCGACTGGCAGACCGAGCGCCCGGTGCTGGAGTCCGTCATCGGCACCGAGGCCGAGCTGATCGTCTACCGCTACGGCTCCTGCGAACGCGAGACCACCTGGCGCGACCTCGCCGAGCACCACACCGTCACCGACCGCTTCACCGGTACGTCGGAGGAGCTGAGCACCGCGGACCTCCGCGACTTCATCGACCTCACGATCGTCAACGAACTCGACGTCCTGGATCACGCCCCCGCCCTGGCCCCGAAGCTCCGCCCTTTCCTCCAGGAACAGATCCCCCGCTGGCAATCGCTCGCCTCCCCCGCCGTCCTCACCGAATCCCAACGCACCCTCCAGCCGTAACGCCAGAAGCCGAGCTTGAGGCGACGGTCAGACTTGGGGCGTGAAACGGTTCCTGCGCCGGGTGTTGCTGAGCATCCTCGGTCTCTGGCTGATCGTCACGGCCGCATCACTCGGGTACAACGCCTTCACCAGCGGAACCGCCGCACGACCCCCAGGCCTCAAGTTCGTCCAGACCGGTGACATCAAGACGCGCTACGACACCTGGGGTACGACGGGCACACCGATCGTGCTCGTCCATGGCGCCGTGGAATCGGTCGACACCTGGTCCCGTCTCGCACCCCTGCTCGCGACCAACCACCGGGTCTACGCCTACGACATCACCGGCTACGGCTACAGCGAACGCAAAGCGCCGTACACCGTCGAACACCTCGGCGCCCAACTCCTGGCGTTCCTCGACGCCATGCACCTCGGCGGTCCCGGCCAACCGCGCCCGATCCTCGTCGGTCACTCCCTGGGCGCCGGCATCGCCGCGGAGGCCACGCTCGAGGCACCGACCCGCATCGGCGGAATCATGTTCCTCGACGGCGACGGTCTGCCGTTGCCCGGCGGTGATTCCGGCGTACGGCGGGTTGTCGTTCCGCCGTACCGCACGACGCTGCTCCGCCTCGTCCTCGGCTCGGACTGGCTGATCCGCAAGATCTACAACAACACGTGCGCGCCCAACTGCCCCGCGCCGGACGTCGACCAGTGGACGCGCCCCTTCCGCCAACCCGGCGCGGAGAAGGCGATCTGGCAAATGACCGCCCACGGCATCCCCGCGGTCTCCCCCGAACGCCTGTCCCAACTCCGCGACCTCCCCATCCCCAAGTCGGTCGTCTTCGGCGCCCTGGACACCAACGGCGGCAACCCCACCGAAACCGCCACCCGCATCGGCGCCCCCACCCCCACCCTCATCCCCAACGCCAACCACCTAACCCCCATCTCCAACCCCACCGAAGTAGCCACCGCCATCAACGCCTTCCGCTAACCCCCAGCCGCACGGCGGCGTCGACGATCCGCTCCTCGAGGCAGTCCGAGCCACGGCAGCCTGGCCGCCGCCGCGGGTGCCGAGGCTGAACCCGCCGTCCTCGCCACGCGCGAGGCATCACGACGTACGAGAGGCCGAGCAGGCACGCCGGACCCGACGTGTGCCACACGCGCGGTGAGCGGAGGTGCAGGCACCCTCGCGCAGATCTCGAGCCGCCGTCCGCATGACCCGCGGGATCTCGTCCTGACCTCCAGGCGCCGCACCGGATGACGGCGGAGCTCGGCTGGGGTTTCTGGAAATCGGGGGTGGGGCGACGGATGATCGGGATATGGCCCGTTATGAAGTGGTTGCTCGCGCGAGGACTGACCGACGACTGTCCGAATCCGACTATCTCGAGCTCGCGATGAAGTCGTGGGCCCTGGACAAAGGCATGCGGTTCCAGCGGGTCGAGGATCTCCCCGACGGAACCGTCGCGATCGTGCTGCAGCACAAGATGGCGGCGCGCAAACACGACGAGGCCTGCGGCATGGCGAACCGAAGCCTCGCCCAACTCGGCTTCCCAGCCTCCCAGGTCCAGCAGATAGACCTCCACCGCCTCTCCCGCAAGGGCCGCACCCTGGTCCGCTCCTGGAACACCCGCCAAGACCCACCCGGCACCGCCGGCGACCGCGAACCCCGCCGCCCCAACCCCACACCCCCACACCTCAACGCAGCCCTAGACCTCCCCCAGGACTGACACCCCCTCACCCGCGGCTCGTGGGCGCGCGAGCTGACCCATCCCGCACGCGCGCGGGCTAACCCGTCCCGCCGCTTCACTCATCCGCGGTGTGGGGGTGTGAGGGCCAACCCGACCGGCAAGTGCACTTACCCGCGGTGCGCGGATGTCAGCGCCAGCCCCACCGGCAGCACCGCGCACACCCACGGGAGTGCGGGTAAGGGCCAACCTGACCGGCAGCCTCACCGACCCGCGGCATGTGGGCCGGTGCCAGCCCGACCGGCAGCGTCACTCACCCCCGCATGTGGGCCGATGCCAGCCAGCAGCGCCACTCACCTGCGGCCGTCGGCGAGCGCTAGCTGACGGGCGGTGCACTCGCCCGTGGGCTGCTAACGCGACCGGCGGGTGTGCTTGCCCGCGGGCTGTGGGTGGGTTGCGCGACTGACAGTCGGGTCGCCGCGGGGAACAGGTCCCGCTCGGTTTCCGACCAGCGGCCGTAGTCGGTGGAGTGGGTTAGGGGGTGAAGACTTCGAAGCGGGTGGCGTACTTGGTGCCCAGGAGGGTGCCGGCGGGGCGGGAGACGCCTTCGAGGAATTCTTCGGGGTCGAAGTTGGGCCAGTCGAGGCCGTCTATGTAGGCCTTGTGGGCTTTGAGGGACTTGATGCCGATGTCGAAGGTTTCGGTGGTGTCGGCGGCGTGGCGGGCCCGGGGTGAGCCGGCGGCCCAGACCTGGCGGACTCCGTTCCAGCGTTCGCCGGCCTCCGAGAAGATCCACCGGTTGGCGGCGTCGCGGACGGCGTCGAGGGTGGCGCGGCCGGTGTTGATGTGATCGGCCTGGTTGAGGAGTACGTCGCCGTCCCAGCTGTCGCGGAAGTTGTTGGTGATCACGATCTCCGGCTGATGCCGGCGGATCACCTCGGTGATGACGCGGCGGAGCGCGACGCCGTACTCGATGGTGCCGTCCGGCTGGCCGAGGAACTCGACCGACGAGACGCCGACGATCCGCGCGGACTCGATCTGCTCGGCTTCGCGCAGCGGACCGCATTCTTGTGGTGCGACACCGTCGATCCCTGCCTCGCCGGAGGTGAGCAGGCAGTACACGACCTCTTTCCCCTGCCCGGTCCATCGCGCGACCGCCGCGGCCGACCCGAACTCCAGGTCGTCCGGATGCGCGACCACCGCCAGTGCTTTGTGCCAGTCCTCGACAACCGGTTCGAGCCTCTCCGCAGCATTCATTCCCGCAGGCTAGCCTGCACCACACCACCCCGGAAGTACCTTTGCCCAAAGGGGCCATCCGCCGACGGACGTGGGGGCGGAGGGGTCAGCCGAAGACCCGATGGGGTGGTGCGAGGCCTGGAGGGTTAGCCGAAGACTTGGCGGGTGTAGGGGTTTTGGAAGGTTTGGTGGGGGTCCAGGCGGTTGCGAACTGCTAGGTAGTCGTCGAAGTGGGGGTAGCGGGTGCGGAGGTCCTGGGCGGTGAGGGTGTGGAGTTTGCCCCAGTGGGGGCGGCCGTTGTAGTCGGCAACGATGCGTTCGAAGGCGCGGAAGTACGGGTCGTGGGGTAGGCGGTGGTACTGGTGGATCGCGATGTAGGCGGTGTCTCGGCCGAAGGCGGTGGAGAGCCAGATGTCGTCGGGGGCGGCGACTCGGACCTCGATCGGGAACGGGATACGCGAGCCTGAGGTGTCAATCCAGTCGCGGAGGCGGTGGATGACGTCGACCACGTGTTCGCGCGGTACGGCGTACTCCGATTCGCGGAAGATCACGTTGCGTTCGGAACAGAAGACCTTGTACGACGAATCGACGTACTCGCGGGCAGACAGGGCGCGGGAGGCGATCCGGTTGATTCGTGGGACCAGGGTGGGGCGGCGGACCGCGATCCGGTTGGTGAGCTCGAAGACCTTGTTGGACAGGAGTTCGTCGTCGACCCAGCCGCGGACCCGGCCGACCGGGGACGCGCCGACGCCCGGCGCGACACGGTTGTTGCGTTTGGTCAGCGCGATGTCGGTGTGCGGGAACCAGTAGAACTCGAAGTGATCGTTGCCATCGGCAAGCTCGTCGAAGCCGGTCAGGACTTCGCTCAGCGGGAGTGGCATCTCCTGGGCGCGGAGGAGGAAGGCGGGGACGCACTGCAGGGTGAGCGAGCTGATCACGCCGAGCGCGCCGACGGAGATGCGGGCTGCGCCGAAGACGTCCGGGTTCTCTTCTGCTGAGCAGTGCAGGATCGAGCCGTCGGCGGTGACGAGGTCGAGCGCGACGACCTGGGTGGCGAGGCCGCCGAGGCGCGCGCCGGTGCCGTGGGTGCCGGTGGAGATCGCGCCGGAGATGGTCTGTTTGTCGATGTCGCCGAGGTTCGCCATCGCGAGGTCGAAGGCGGCGAGGCCGGCGTTGAGTTTGCGCAGGCCGGTGCCCGCGCCGACGGTCACCCGGCCGGAATCCTTGTCCGCGTGGATGATCGAGGACAGGCCATCCATCCGGATCATCACCTGCTCGGGCACGGAGCAGCCGGTGAACGAGTGGCCGGAGCCGACCGCCTTGAGCTTCTTGCCCTGCTCGGCCGCGGACTTCACCACCGCCGCGAGCTCGTCGGCCGAGGTCGGACGCAGGATCTCCACGCCGGTCGCCGACTCCGTACCGGCCCAGTTCCGCCAGGTATTCATCCCATCCTCCCGTCGCCCCGCCCGAAGACAAGATCACTCAACCACCCACCGCCCCGGAAGGCCGCGAGGTCACTCACGCAGGTGCTCATCCTGTCGCGCCGACCGATGGCAAGGTAACTCGACCAGGTGCTCAGCCCGTCCTGGCGGGAGGTGGCGAAGTCGCTCACCCAGCTACTCAGCCCGTCGCGTGTGAAGGTGGCGCGGTCGCTCAGCCCGGCGCGGCGGGAGGCGACGCGGGCGCTCAGGCTCCCGCGCCGCCCGGTGACGAGGGCAGTCGGGCAGGCGCTCAGCCTCGCCCGGTGGGAGGTGGCGCGGGCGCTCAGGCTGGTGCTCAGGCCGTTGGGGCGGGAGGTGGTGAGGTGGCTCGGCGGGGGGGTCATCCGAAGTTCTTTCCCTCGCCTCGGTAGGTCGGGAGCTCGGTCAGGTTGTCGCCGTCTATTGCGTGTAGGACATCGAATCGCTCCAGCATTTCGCCCGCCTTTGCATAGCGCATCCAGACTCTGTCTCCAAGATGCAGCCCGGCGGCGGAACTCCCAAGGACCGGAGTCTGCACTTCTCCGGCACCTTCTGTGCCCAGCAGCTTCAAGCCGGACGGCCAGGCCGGCAACGGCAAGCGTGACTTCTTGGCCGGGCCGGAGGCGACGTAGCCGCCGCCGAAGAGCGTGGCGATCCGCGGGGCAGGACGCCGTACGACGTCCAGCGCGTAGGCGACCGCGTGCTCCGGCTGGAAGACGTCGTACTTGTCGAAGAGCGTGGGGCCGTAGAAGCCGGAACCGGCGGTGACCTCGGTGACGACCGGGTCAGCGCTGCTGACCTCGAGGCTCCCGGTGCCGCCGCTGTTGACGAGCCGGATCGGCGCGAACTGCTTGACCGCGTCGACGACCGCGCCGCGGCGGTCGGCGAGTTCGGCGGCGGAGCGGCGCTTCACCCAGCGGACGGCCGGTGAGGTGTCGGGCAGGCCCGCGATCTGGGCCTCGTAGAACATCACGCCGGTCAGTTCGAAGGCGTCGTCGGAGGCGACCGTACGGGCGAGGGCGGCGACGTCGGCGGGGGTGCGTAGGGGTGAGCGGCGTACGCCGAGGTGCTGGCCGAGGACTCGGAGCGAGGCGTCTACGTCGAGGCAGACCTGGATGCGGGCGCCGCCGGTGGTGACGGACTTGATGAAGGCCAGGTGCTCGGGTGAGTCGATCATCAGGGTGATCTTCGCGGCCGCCTCGGGGTCGTTGGAGAGGGCGCGGAGGGCGGTGCGGTGGGTGGTCGGGTAGCCGAGCAGGATGTCGTCGATGCCGTTGCGGGCGAGCCAGAGGGCTTCCGGGAGGGCATAGCTCATCACCCCGTGGAATCCGGAGCGTTTGAGGGCGGCTGCGATGAGGGCGCGGCAGCGTACGGACTTGGAGGCGATCCGGATCGGGGTGCCGGCGGCGCGGCGGACCAGGTCGTCGGCGTTCCGGCGGAACGCGGCGAGGTCGATGACGGCGTACGGCGCGTCGAGGTTCGCGGTCAGGCGGGCATACCGGTCGAAGTCACCCATAACCGGAGTCTAGGACAAACAATACTGAATGGTAATACAACTTCTGGTTCAGTTTGCTTGCGGGAGAGCAGGCGCCTGCAGCGCCGGAGGTGAGGCGGGGGCGGGTCTTTAGGGCCGGGCTGGGGCGGGGTTGGCCGGCCGGGGGCGTTGAAGGCGGGCGGGGTGGGGTGGCTCAGGCTCGAGAGGCGTCGCGGACGGGGTGAGCGGGCAGGTCGGGTTGGGGCGGCCGGGCTGAGGCGGGGCTGGGGGTGAAGGCGGGGCGGCGTGGGGCGTTTCTGACTCAGGCGCGAGGAGCCGGAGACGGGGTGAGGGGCCCGGGTGGGCCGGGACGGGGCGGGCTTGGGTGAGCCGGGCTGGGCCGGGCGGGGCTAGGGGGTGTCGATGGTGGATTGGAGGGTTTGGGCGGTGGTGTGGGACCAGGCGGATTGGGATTGGGGGGTGGTTGAGGTGGTGGCTAGGAGAGCGACTGTGGTGCCTTGGACTACGGAGATGTCTATGTAGGACTCGGCTCCGGCGTAGGAGCGGATGGCGGTGGCGGCGGTTTGTTCGGACCAGAGTCCGCTCACCGAGAGGTCGCCGCCGGTGCCGCAGGACTTCATGCGGGTTTGGTAGCCGGTGAAGTAGGCGGTGGCCTTGGCGGCGTCGGTGAAGCGCAGGAGCAAGGCAGTGGCGGGGAGGGCGTCGGGGGTGCGGTAGCTGCCGGCCAGGGCGTACTGCGGGACCGGGAGCGAGCCCGTCACCGGCTGGCCGGAGCAGCCGGAGGGGAGTGCCTCGAAGGCGGCCTGGTGTGGGTCACGGCGACGGGTCCAGGTGTTGTTCCCGAGGAACCCGGCCTCCGCGCCGCCCGGGTCGACGTATGTCTTCCAGCCGGTGCCGAGCTTGTCAGGCGTCGGCAGGTTGCGGGCGCTCAGCGGTCCGGCGGTGGCGGGAGGTGGCGCGGTTGCTTCCTCTGGCAGTTCGGGCGGAACGGCGGCATCGGTGGGCTTGGCCGTGCTCAACGTGTTCGTCGGCACCGGCACAGTGCCACCGACCGTGCTGGGGATGGGCGTCGAGGTGGGAGCAGCAGCCTGGGGCCCCGAAGCTGCCCCAGTGCTGCAGCCCACCAGCAGCGCCGACACCCCCACAGCGGCTACGAGGGTTTTCACTTCGGCTCGAAGTGCTGGTAGTCGGGTTTGGCCCAGCCGGCGCCCCAGAAGTAGCCCTGGGCAATCAGTGCCTTGGTGGCGGTGCTGCTCGTGAAGAGCATGCCCGGACGCGACACGGAGCGGTCGCGGTAGGCAAGCCCGTTCGACGGGTACCAGACGCCGTTCGCGGCCAGGTACGGGTTCTCGACCGTGTTGATGTCGATCGCCCAGCCGTAGGAGTGCGGGGAGAGCGAGTACGGGTCACCGGTGACCCGGCGGCAGTTGAAGGCCGAGGTGTTGTCGGCCGCCATCGACTTGATGTCGCTGCCGCCGAACACGTCCACCCGCCGCATCTGCCGGATCGGGAACTTGGACGCGAACGTCGAGGTCCACACGGTGATCATCTTCGACACCGCGGCGTCGCGCAGGATCAGCTCACCGCGGTGCACCTTGCCGTCGAAGCCCCAGTAGTTCAGCTGCAGTAGCCGCAGGGACGACGGTGTGACCGGGCAGCCGGCCCGGTACGTGTTCGGCACCATGGCGGCCGAGACGGCGTACACCTTCGGGTTCAGAGCGGCCTTGACCACGATCGTGGCCAGGCCGGAGTACTCCATCGCGGGCTGGCTGACGTAACGGGTCAGGACGCGCACCGTCCGGGTGGACGGTATGTCGTCCGGGACCCGGAGCCGGAAGTTGCCGGCCGCATCCATCGTCGCGATACTCAGCAGCCGCCACTTGCCGCTGCCGAGGTAGTCCTGCAGTGCGAGCTCCTTGCCCGGCTCGGCCGGCGTCATCCGCCCGGTCACCGAGACTCCGGTCAGCGTCGCGTACCAGGCGGCCGGCGTGTTGATGACGATCTTGCGGTCCTGGATCGGCACGGTCCGGTACGCCGAGATCGCGAGCGCGGTCGTGTCCTTCACGCCGATCATGGTCCGGAACGCCCAAGTACCCGTGTACGCCGAGATGTAGCTGAACTTGTACACCCCACCGGCCGTGGTCCGGGTCGACCCTCGCAGCACCCACGCCCCCGGGACGCGCTGCCACAGCGTGATGTAGGAGCCGGTGATCGGCTGGCTGATCTTGCCGGTGAAGATCGTCGGCTTGTCCTCCCAGGACGCGGCCGGCTGGTCCAGCGTGATGGACCACGCCGCCGCCGGCGTGGCAGTAGGCGTGGGAGTCGGCGTCGGCGTCGGCTCCTCGACCGCAGGCGTGTCGACCGGAGCAGGCGGGGTCGCGGTCGGACCGACCGCACCGGTCGGCGACGTGGGACCGACCGCGGCGGTCGGCGAAGTCGACGGTGTCACCGTCGGATCGTCAACCGCGTGGGCAGCACCTACCGGCACCATCCCCAACAGCAGTACGCCTGCCACCCCGATGCAACGCCATCTATTGCGCATGCCTCCCCCTCCTTGGGTTCACCTACCCACATAAGAGGCAGTCACACAAGAAGACGTCACACCGGACGAGGAAGTTCTGTTAGTCCTGCAGTCTTTTCACCGCGGCGTCGATGCGCTCGTCCGTCCCGGTCAGCGCCACCCGGACGTGCCGCTCCCCCGCCGCGCCGTAAAAGGCGCCCGGCGCAACCAAGATGCCCAGGTCCGCCAGCGCCCCCACGGAGCCGTAGGCGTCGTACGCCGGATGCGAAGCCCACAGGTACAGCCCGCCGTTGGACAGCGTGATCTCCCAGCCGGCATCGGTGAGCGCTTCGCGAAGGACCGCCCGCCGGCGCAGGTACCGCGCCCGCTGCTCCTCCACATGCGTGTCGTCTGCGAATGCCACCGCCATGGCGGCCTGAATCGGCGACGGCACCATCAGCCCCGCGTGCTTCCGTACGGCGAGCAACTCGGTGACAACCGACGTGTCACCGGCCACGAACCCACCGCGGTAGCCGGCCAGGTTGGACCGCTTGGACAGCGAGTGCACCGCGAGCAGATTGTCGAAGCTGCCACCGCACACCTCCGGGTGCAGCACGGACACCGGCCGCGCGTCCCAGCCGAACTCGGCGTAGCACTCGTCGCTGACCAGCAGTACGCCGTTCGCCCGCGCCCACTCGACCGCCCGCCGCAGATCGTCCACCGACGTGATCTCACCGGACGGATTGCGCGGGGAGTTCAGATACGCCACCCGCACCGGCCCCTCAAAGGCAGTCGGGTCCGCGATCGGCACGCTGGTCGCGCGGGCCAGCGCGGCACCCGCCTCGTACGTCGGGTAGGCCAGGTCCGGGATCAGGACGGTGTCACCGGCTCCGACGCCCAGCAGCGTCGGCAGCAGCATGATCAGCTCCTTGGTGCCGATCACCGGCAGTACGCCGGTCTGCGGGTCCACTCCGGTGACGTCGAGACGCCGGGCCATCCAGTCCACAGCGGCTTGCCGGACGGACGCCGTACCGATGGTGGTCGGGTACGCCGGGGCGTCTGCCGCGTCGGCCAGGGCCTTCTTCACCAGGTCCGGCACCGGGTCCACCGGACTGCCGATGGACAGGTCGACGATGCCGTCGGGGTGCTCGGCCGCCTTCTGCTTGTACGGGGCGAGCTTGTCCCACGGGAAATCAGGCAACCGGGTGGAGGTCTCGAAGATCACTGCGCCATTGTGTCAGCACGGCTTTCCGGGATCGACCTTGTCTAGGATCTGGTCGGCGATCACCTTGAGCTGGGCGAGCTGGTCCGGCGTGAGCGTGTCGATGACGTACTCGCGGACCGTCGCGACGTGCCCGGGAGCCGCGGCGACGAGGATCTCGTAGCCGGCGTCGGTCATGGTGGCGACGGTGATCCGGCCGTCGTCCTCGGCCGGACGGCGTTCGACGAAACCGCGCTGCTCGAGGCGCTTGACCACGTGCGACAGTCGTGACAGCGAGCCGTTCGCGAAGCCGGCCAGGTCGCTCATCCGGCGCGACCGGTCGGGTGACTCGGACAGCCCGGCGAGCACCAGGTACTCGAAGTGGGTCAGCCCGGAGTCACGCTGCAGCTGGTAGTCCAGGACGCCGGGCAGCTTGAACATCAACGCGGCCAGCGACATCCAGCTCGCCAGCTCGTCCTTCTCCAACCACCGCGGTTCACCCTCCACGAGACCATGGTACCGACTTAGTTGACGCTTCAAGTCACCCGAGCTACCTTTGGGTTGACGCATCAACTGATGACCGAGAGTGAGACATGAACATCTTTCTGTGGATCGTCGCCGGAATCCTGGCCGCCTTCTTCCTCGCCGCCGGAGCGACCAAGCTGACCCAGAGCCGGCGCAAGCTGCTGGCGAACCCGAACATGCAGTGGGTCGAGGACTTCTCCGCCGGCACGATCAAGCTGATCGGTACCGCCGAGGTGCTCGGCGCGCTCGGCCTGATCCTGCCCGGCGCCCTCGGCATCGCCCCGATCCTGGTCCCGCTCGCCGCGACCGGGCTCGGCGTGATCATGATCGGCGCGATCATCACCCACGGCCGCCGCAAGGAGCCGCAGCCGATCGTGATCAACGCGGTCGTGCTCGTCCTGGCCGTCCTGGTGGCCGTCTTCCGGTTCGGCCCGAACAGCTTCTAGGCCGCCCGCCACGTCCACCGGCCGGCGAGCAACGTCGCGTGGACCAGGGTGGTGCGGAGAGCCTCGACGGTGGCGACCACCGGGTCGGCATCGAGTACGACGAGATCCGCCGCACCACCCTCGACCGGAGTCCGGCCGCCGCGCGTCGACGCGTCCAGCGCGGCGGTGACCGGGGTCTCCTGCTCGGGGTGCCACGACTGTCGCCCATCGTCCGAGCGGTGCACCGCGGCCGCGATCGACAGCCAGGGATCGAGCGGCGCGACCGGCGCATCGGACCCGAGCCGCAGGTCAGCCCCAGCAGCGAGCAGACCGCCGAAGGCGAACGCCCGATCGGTCCGCCCGGCCCAGTGCCGGTCCGCCACGTCCCGATCGTCCAGCGCATGCACCGGCGGCGCTGTTCAACCAGCCGCAGTGCAGGTCTCCACTGGCCAGTGCCACCGGTACGTCACCGGAGACCTCGTCGAGGCTCGTCCGGCCATAGCCCGTCACGGAACCCGTACCCGAGCAGTGCGACACCGGCCGGCGGCGGATCGGTGGCGAGCCGGTCCCTGACCCGGTCCGCGACCTCCCGGGCGGACGTCGTACCGGACAGGTCGAGGTGCTGGCGGGACAGCGCCCACTGCTGGAAATGCACGTGGTTATCGCGGCGGAGCAGGAGGTCAGCGGAAGTCATGGCCCATACTCTGCGGGTCGTGGGGGCCGGTGCAGGACCACGAGCAGGGGCTGAATCCGGGCGAACCGAAGGCTCGCTGGCGCGTTGACGAGTGGGCTCGCGACCGCACGGCCGAACGATTGCCGGAGCTCCAGGCGTTCACCCTGCGCGCCGAGCAGGTCTCCGCGAAGGTGAAGATGGGACAGAATCGGACCGAAGGTGACCGGGTGGGGACCATGGCCGCACTGCACGATTCGCCGCGCACGGACCACCAAGTGGTGGAAGGCTTGATGCGCGCACGCTACGACAGTGACGGCCGGGCGAAGGGGTGAGGGATGACGTACGACGTGGCGGTGGTGGGGGCCGGTGCGATGGGGTCGGCGGCGGCTCGCGCACTGGCGGCGGCCGGGCGTGAGGTCGTCGTACTGGAGCAGTACACGCTCGGGCACGACCGCGGTGGATCGCACGGCGGCACGCGCCTGTTCCGGCCGTCCGCGGACGACGCGGAGGTGATGCGGCTGACCGAGCAGGCCCGGCCGCTGTGGCGTGAGCTGGAGGAGGACTCCGGCGAGACGCTCTTCGAGGTCACCGGCGGCATCGACCACGGCGCGGACGCCGCGAAGGTGGAGACCTTCCGATCGTTGCATGCGGCAACCGGTGAGGTGCTCGCCCCGCAAGCGGCGACGGAGCGCTGGCCGGGATTCCGGTTCGAGACACCGGTGCTCTACCAGCCGAACTCGGGACGCTTGTACGCCGATCGCAGCGTGAAGGCCCTGCAGTCCGTGGCAACGCGGCTGGGTGCCGAGTTCCGGGTGCAGTCACCGGTGCGGGCCGTGCGGGTGCACGACGAGCTGGTGGAGCTCGACGTACCGGGCGGTGCGGTGCGGGCGCGGCATGTCGTGGTGACGGCGGGGGCGTGGGCGCCCCGGTTGCTGACCGGACTGGTGCCGTTGCCGGAGTTCACGGTGACGCAGGAGCAGCCGCGGTTCTTCGCACCGCTGTCCGAGGACCTGGACTGGCCGAGCTTCGTGCACTGGGGTCCGGACGCCTACGGGTTGTTCGAACCCGGGTCCGGAGTGAAGGTCGGACTGCACGCCAGCGGGACCGTGGTCGACCCCGACACCCGCGACTTCGCGGTGGAGCCGGAGCGCGACGCCAGGCTGCTGCAGTACGTCGAGGAGTGGTTCCCCGGTCTGGACACCGGGAGGTCGACGGCCATCAGTTGCCTGTACGACAACACTCCGTCGGACAACTTCGTCATCGACCGGGCCGGGCCGGTCACCGTCGCGGTCGGCTTCTGCGGTCAGGGCTTCAAGTTCGTGCCCCTGGTCGGTGCTTTCGTCCGCGACCTGGTGCTCGGCCAGAGCAGTGTCCCGTCGCGGTTCCGGCTCGCGAGTCACGCGGGAGTCTAGCGTTGTTTACTGACGACCTGGCGTTGATCGACCACCACGTGCACGGAGTCGCCCGGGGTCCCTTCGACCGCGCGGGCTTCGAGCAACTGATCACCGAGTCCGACCGCTCGATGCCGGACTGGATGTCGACGTTCGACTCCCAACTGGGCCTGGCGATCCGCCGTCACTGCGCTCCCCTGCTCGGGCTGGAACCGCATGCGTCCGCCTATGACTACCTGGCTGCGCGGGCACACCAGGACGAGAGCGTCTTCCTCCGGGCGGCGGGTGTCAGCGACTACCTCGTCGACACCGGGTACCTGGGCGACATGGACGGACTGGCGACGCTGAGCGGGGCACGGACCCACGAGATCGTCCGGCTCGAGTCCGAGCTCGAGTACGTCGCATCCCACGAGTCAACGGCGTCCGCCGTACCGGATGCGTTGGTACGGCGACTGGAGGCCCGGACTGCTGATGCGGTGGGGCTGAAAAGCATCGTGGCCTATCGGCACGGGTTCGACTTCGATCCGACCGAGCCGAGCGCCGCGGACGTCCGGTCCGCACTCGACCGGTGGTACTCCGCCGGTCCCGACCGCGTGACCGACCCGGTACTGCTGCGCTGGCTGCTCTGGCTCGGAGCTCGACGCGGTCTGCCGTTGCAACTGCACGTGGGCTTCGGCGACACGGATCTGAACCTGCGGACCGCCGACCCACTCCTGCTGACCGACTGGCTGCGCCTGGTCGAGCCACTCGGCACACAGATCGTGCTGCTGCACTGCTACCCGTTCCACCGCGAGGCCGGGTACCTCGCGCACGCCTTCCCCCACGTGAGCTTCGACCTCGGACTCACCACCATGTACGTCGGAGCGCGCGCGGCGGCCGTGATCGCCGAGGGTCTGGAGCTGGCGCCGTTCGCGAAGCTGCTCTACTCGTCGGACGCCGCCGGTCCGGCCGAGCTGCACTACCTCGGTGCCTTGCTGTGGCGCCGAGCGCTCGACACCGTGCTCGGCGGGTTCGTCGAGCAGGGAGACTGGTCCGCCGACGATGCCCGCCGGGTGGCGACGTTGTGGGGTCGCGACAACGCCCGGCGACTGTACGGGATCGGATGACGGTGGAGAGCCGGCCCGGCCATCGCCGTCCGGGAAGATCCCGTCGGTGCTGCTGTTCGTCGGTGCCTCGGGCAACGAGATGCTGCACGGCCCGGCGTTCCTGCCCGGTGACGCGGATCTGGCCCGGGTCGCCGTGCTGCCGGTGAGCTACAGGTAGAGGCCGGTCTGGCCGTCCTCGAGGCGGCCGGCCGCGACCGCGTGCAGGTCGCGCTCGCGCAGCAGGATGTAGTCGTCGCCGCGGACCTCGACCTCGGCCCGGTCCTCCGGATCGAACAGGACCCGGTCGTCCACCTCGACGGTCCGGACGTTGGCGCCGATCGCGACCACCTTCGCCCAGGCGAGCCGGCGGCCCATCTGCGCGGTGGCCGGGATCAGGATGCCGGCCGACGACTTGCGCTCACCCTCCTGCTCGACCGAGACCAGCACCCGGTCGTGCAGCATCCGGATCGGCAGCTTGTCGTCGGACAGCCGCTTGCGTGGAGTCACCGGCGACCCACCAGCCGGCGGATCAGCAGCAGGACGCCGAGGACGCCGACCACGGCGCCGCCGACCGCGACGATCTTCTGGGTGCGCAACCGGCCGCTCTCGTCGAACACCTGGGCCTTGGCCTGCTCGACCTGGCGCAGCGCGACGTTCTTCGGGTTCGCCCGGTCGACCAGCTCGTCCACGGTCGAGGCCAAGCGCGCCCGGGTGGCGGCGATGTCCGCCTCGATCTGCTCGGGGGTCCGAGCCTTCGTGTCCGACACTTGCCGACGCTCCCTTCACCTGGCGGGCCTGCCCCGGGATGGCCGGGCCTGCCCCTGTCTGCCCCCATCCTCGCAGGTCATCCCCGCAAGTCCACGACCACCTTGATGTCATCCGGCTCCCGGACCAGGGCCGACGGCCAGTCCGACAGCGGCACCGTGCGCGTGATCAGCCGCTCCAGCCAGGACCGGTCGGCCGCGAGCAGGACGTCCACAGCGTCCGCGTAGTGGCGTTTGCCCGCGTTCACCGAGCCGACCAGTGCCACGTTGCGGACCACCAGCTGCCGGATCAGTGCGTCCAGCTGGACGTCGATCGACGCCGGTCCGGGTGCGATGCCGATCAGGGACATCACTCCGGCCGGCGGGAGCAGCATCGCGCAGTCGAACACCACCTGCCCGGCCCCGGTGGCCTCGATCACCACATCGGGTATGACGTCCAGGTCGTTCAGGTCGGTGAGGTACGTCCCGCCGAGCGCCCGCACCAGCTCCGGTTTCGGCCCGTCCACGGCCCGGTCGAGGACATGGACGTCGTACCCACGCTGGTTCGCCATCAATGCGGCGAGCAGGCCGATCGGTCCGGCGCCCGTGACCAGCACATGCTTCGGACCGAACCACGAACGCGCACCGACCTGGTCCACCTGCTCCCACGCCTTGGTGAGGATGCTGGTCGGCTCCACGAGTACGCCGAACTGCCCGAGCTCACTGGGGACGGGTACGGCGAAGTACGGGTCCACGCGCCACCGCTCGGCGCCGTACCCGTCCATCTCCTTGATGCCGCGCTCGGTGTACAGCCCGTTGCGGCAGAAGTCCCACTCACCGCGCGCACAGGCCGGACAGGGCTCCGGGTCGGGTCTGCGGACCACGCCGGCGACCAGGTCTCCGGGGCTGAAGCCGCAGCCCTCCGGAGCCTCCAGCACCCGGCCCAGCGACTCATGGCCGAGGACGAGGTGGTCGGAGCCGGGTCGGCCGCTTCCGAACGCACCGGAGACCAATTCGAGATCGGTCCCGCAGATGCCGGTGTACAGGCCCTCCACCAGAACCGATCCATCTGCTTCGGGCGGTTCCGGTACGTCTCCCACCCTGGCCGAGTCGGCTTTCCCCGGCGTGACAATCATGGCCCGCATGCGCTCAGGCTAACCGGGTCATGTCGACGGTCACCTCGATGGCGGTCGCCGCACCGCCGGAGTAGATGCCCTTCAGCGGGGACACGTCGGCGTAGTCGCGGCCGGTGGCGACCCATACGTGCCGGTGGCCGATCGGGATGGCGTTGGTCGGATCGAAGCCCCACCAGTCACCGGTCCACGCCTCCACCCAGGCATGACTCTCCCCCACGACCGTCTCACCGACGGCGGCGTTGGGCTTGGTGTGCAGGTAGCCGGACACGTACCGAGCGGGTACGCCGACCGCACGCAGCATCGCCAGAGTGAGGTGTGCGTAGTCCTGGCACACGCCCTCACCGGCCTGCCACGCGTCGATGGCGGACGAGTGCACGCCGGTGGTGCCGCGTTGGTACTTGAGTGTGTCGTGCACCCACTGGGAGATGGCCAGCACGGTGTCGTGCGGCGTACGGCCGGTACGCAGGGATCTGGCGACGGCGGCCAGGTCGCGGTGCTTCGGCACGTAGCCGGTCCATTCGAGGTACTCGGCGTACTTGTCGAGAGTCTCGTGGGCGCGGATGTCGGACCAGGTCGCGTCGACGGCCGGCGGCGGCTCCTCGGTCGTCTCGACGACGGAGGCCGCGACCACCTTCAGCTCGGTGTGCGGAGTGTGCAGGTCGAAGGAGTTGACCTCGGTGCCCCAGTAGTCCGTGTACTTGTACGCGCGCGTCGCGGGAACGGTCTCCAGTCGGGCGACCATGAGGTTCTGCCGAGCATCGCTGCGTGGAGTGAGCCGTGCTTCGTTGTACGACTGCGTAACGGCGGTCGCGTACCTGTAGCCGGTCGTGTGGACGACCCGGAGACGCCACTTCATAGGTTGACCTCCGCGTTGTTCCACTCGATCCAGGGCACCGCATGGAAGTACTGGCGCGACACCGCCTCACCCACGTCGCGGACTGTGGTCTGCAGCGCCTGCAGCCGGCCGGTGAGGTCGTCGAGCAGCTCGGCCGGCCGCAGGAACTCCAGATCGCTCCGGGCCTTGCCCAACAGCCGGGATGCCTCGGCTCCCGCACCGATCCGGGCAGACGGACCATGGTCGAGCGCCTCGAGGCAGGACTCCGCCTGCATGAGGGCGTGGAACGCCGACCGCGGGAACAGTCTGTCCAGGAGAAGGAACTGCACCACGCGCGACGCATCCAGCGCGCCCCGATAGGTCCGCAAGTACGTGTCGTGTGCACCGGCAGAACGCAGTACCGTCACCCAGCCCGGCGACGTCGGCTTGTCACCGACCCGTGACATCAGCAGCCGGACGATCATGTCCACCCGCTCCACCGACCGGCCGAGGACCAGGAACCGCCATCCGTCGTCCCGGCTCATGGTGGAGTCGGCCAGCCCGGCGAACATCGCGGCCCGGTCCTCCACGAACGTGAAGAACTCGTGCGGCCCCACCCGTCGGGCGGCCCGCTGCCGCTCGGGTACGGCGTTCCACATGGCGTTGATGCACTGCCACAGCTCGCTGGACACCACCTCACGAGCGACCCGGGTGTTCTCGCGGGCGCTGCCGATCGAGGACACGATCGAGCCGGACTCCGGCGACATCGCGACCAGCTCGGTCAGTCCCCACACGTCCAGCTGCGTGCCGTCTGGCGGCGTGATGCCCAGGACGGCCAGCAGTGTGCGGCTGGCCGTGTCCGCGTCGACGGTGGCGTCCTCGAGCAGTTGGTGGACCGAGACGTCGAGGATCCGCGCGGTGTCGTCCGCGCGTTCGACGTACCGGCCGATCCAGTACAGCGACTCGGCGTTGCGTGCGAGCATCGTCAGCACCTCCCCATCACTGTTGCTGCTGCTGTTGGGCGACGTTCAGCTCCGGACCGCGCTCCGGGGTGGACGCCTCGTCGGACTTCAGCCCGGTCGCTCCCAGCCCTGGCCCGCGCAGCTCCGCGTCCTCACCGGACGCCCTGGGCGCCAGCACCCAGGTGTCCTTCGACCCACCGCCCTGCGACGAGTTCACGACCAGACTGCCCTCGGGGATCGCCACTCTGGTCAGTCCACCGGGCAGTACGAAGACAGAGTCGCCGTCGTTCACCGCGAAGGGCCGCAGATCCACATGCCTCGGCTGCAGCCGCTCACCGACCTTGGTCGGCACAGTGGACAGCTGGACGACGGGCTGTGCGATCCAGCCGCGCGGATTGGCCTTGATCCGGCGGCGCTGGGCTTGCAGCTCCTTGGCCGAGGCATCCGGTCCGAAGACGATGCCGTAGCCGCCGGAGCCCTCCACAGGCTTCGTGACGAGCTCATCCAGCCGGTCCAGCACCTCCGCCTGCTCAGTGGGCAGCCAGCAGCGGTAGGTGTCCACGTTCGGCAGAAGTGGCGTTTCACCCAGGTAGTACTTCAGGATCTCCGGCAGATACGTATAGATCAGCTTGTCGTCGCCCACACCGTTCCCGATCGCGTTGGCGATCACCACGTTGCCGGCCCGCGCCGCGTTCACCAGGCCCGCGACACCGAGCACGGAGTCCGGTACGAAGTGCACCGGGTCCAGGAACTCGTCGTCGATCCGCCGGTAGATCACATCCACCCGCTGCTCGCCCTCGGTGGTGCGCAGGTAGATCGAGTTGTTGCGGGCGAGCAGGTCCCGCCCTTCCACCAGCTCCACACCCATCTGACGCGCCAGCAGCGAGTGCTCGAAGTACGCCGAGTTGTAGACGCCTGGCGTGAGTACGACGACGTTGGGATCGGTAGCACCCGGCGGAGCCGCCGCTCTGAGTGCTCTGAGCAGGTGTACGGCGTAGTCGCCGACCGCACGCACCCGGTGCTTGGCGAACAGGTCCGGGAACACCCGCGCCATCGTCCGGCGGTTCTCCATCACATAGGACACCCCGGACGGACTGCGCAGGTTGTCCTCCAGCACCCGGAAGTCGCCCTGCTCGTCGCGGACCACGTCGATGCCGGCCACATGGATGCGAACGCCGTTCGGCGGTGCGATCCCGGCCGCCTGCCGGTGGAAGTGCTCGCACGAGGTGATCAGCCGGCGCGGCAGTACGCCGTCCGCCACGATCTGCTGCTCGCCGTAGATGTCGGCGAGGAACGCCTCCAGCGCCCGGACCCGCTGCACGATGCCACGCTCGAGCCGGGACCACTCCGACGCCGTGATCACCCGCGGCACCAGATCCAGCGGGAACGGCCGCTCCTCCCCGGACAGGCTGAACGTGATGCCCTGGTCCACCAGCGCCCGGTCGAGCGCGTCGGCCCGGGTAGTGAGGTCCGCGGGCTGCAGCGGCAGGAGTGAGTCGTGCAGCCGCTTGTACGCCGTACGGACGCCGTCGACCGGGTCGAACATCTCGTCGTACGCGCCGGCGTGCGGGCGGCGCGGGTCCAGATACCCGTCGAACAGCTGGGGACCACCGGGGCGGGCGGATGCGCGGCTCATCTGCGCATCTTCACCCACGATCGACCGTCCCGCACCCCGAACGCCCGGCAGTTATTCCGCACGTAACATTGCCGGCAGTTGACTAGATCCCCGTGGAGGGCCTGATGTCCGAACGTCTGTCCGCCGGCGACACCGCACCCGAATTCACCCTGCCCGATGCCGACGGCAACGAAGTGGCGCTGACGGACCTGCGCGGGAAGAACGTGATCGTGTACTTCTACCCGGCCGCGATGACCCCGGGCTGCACCAAGCAGGCCTGCGACTTCCGCGACTCGCTGGACTCGCTGCAGGCCGCGGGGTACGCCGTCCTCGGCATCTCGCCGGACAAGCCGGCCAAGCTGGCCAAGTTCCGCGAGCGCGACGGCGTGACGTTCCCGCTGCTCAGCGACCCGGACAAGGAGGTCCTGACGGCGTACGGCGCCTTCGGCGAGAAGACCATGTACGGGAAGAAGGTCACCGGGGTGATCCGGTCCACCTTCGTCGTCGACCCCGACGGGAAGATCGCGGTGGCCCAGTACAACGTCAAGGCCACCGGCCACGTGGCCAAGCTCCGCCGCGACCTCGGCCTGTGAGCCGGGTGGTGAAAGACAACCTTGTCAGGACGTTCTCCGGAGGGAAACCTTCGACCGTTTCATGGTGATGGTCCATGGAACGGTCGTTTGAGGGACGTCTTTGATGTGATTTGGATCACACCCCGATCTCACCGGACCGGAGCCGAAGCACTACCGTCGGTGAGTTTTCCAGCGTTCCTGTGAAAGAGCGGTACTCCCCGGGCCACCGGCGTCCATCGAAGGGTGTGTCAAGAACGGTGGCGACCTTCGCCGTGACGTGGCGAAACCGGGTAATCTGCGCGCGCAGTCAGCCTCTGGGAGGGAGGGACCTGCCGCGATGGGAAAACATTCCTCTGCGGTCACGCGAAGTAACAACAACAACCGTCGTTCGGTGTACATCACCGCGATCGGGCTACTGGTGCTGTCTCTGGGCGCCGTGTTTGTGGTTCGCTCCTTCGGATCCGAGTCGGGAGCCGACGGCTTCCTCGGCGGCGCCAAGTCGTGCGACGACCCGACGCAGATCCAGTTGACCACGACGCCCGAGATGCAGTCCTCGCTGGAGGCGGCGGCCAAGTCGCTGTCGAGCAAGGGCGGCAAGGACGGCACTCCGTGTCTGCAGTTCACCATCACCGCGGCACCCTCGTCGAAGGTCGCCCAGGACGTCGCCAGCGGCGCCGACAGCCGGCCCGACCTCTGGGTCCCGGACTCGTCGCTGTGGGTCGCCCAGGCCGATGACGGCGACAGCGTCCCGACCATCGCCGTACCGTCCATCGCCACCTCACCGCTGGTGCTGGTCGGCCGGAACTCGAACTTCGCCGACACCTCGTCCTGGCTGCGCAGCCTCGGCCAGGTCAAGGCACCGGCCCTGCTGGACCCGCTGAGCACCTCCCCCGGTGCGCTGGCCCTGCTGGCGATCCAGTCGGAGCGGCAGAAGACGTCCGCCTCCGACAGTGCGGTCAGCCAGCTGATCGTGCCGCTGGCCCAGAGCCTCGGCTCGATGGCCAAGCCGTACACCGACGTCAACGTGGTCTTCGGTCGCGCCGCCCAGGCCGACAGCCAGACCGTCGTCCCGGCGTCGGAGCAGAGCTTCGTCCAGTACCAGGAGCAGCACCCGGAGGCGCAGCTCAAGGCGATCGTGCCGGCCACCGGCACGCTCTTCCTGGACTACCCGATCGTGGTCACCGCGAAGTCGGACACCGAGCAGGCCACCTCGGCCGCGAACGCGCTGGCCGGCGAGATGCTGTCCGACGCGTTCGGGCAGGCCCGCGACGACGCCGGCTTCCGGGACTCGTCGCAGAGCCCGCTCAGCGGCGGGCGCGGCGTCGGCGACGTGAGCCAGCTGACCAAGCCGACCAGCGAGGCGATCGACAAGACGCTGCTGAACTGGACCCGGCTGTCGCTGTCCACGCATTCGCTCGCGGTCATCGACATCTCCGGCTCGATGGCGGAGAAGGTCGGCGGCAAGACCCGGATGCAGCTGACCATCGAGGCGGCCGGCGGCGGTCTCTCGCTGTTCCCGAACAGCGCGTCGCTCGGCCTGTGGACGTTCTCGACCAAGATCGGCCCGGACGACGCCGACTACAAGGAACTGGTCCCGATCGGTCCGCTGTCGACCCGGCAGCGGGAGAAGATCCTCGGCCAGCTGAAGATCCAGCACCCGGTCCCGAACGGCGGCACCGGCCTGTACGACACCGCGATCGCGGCGGTCCGCGCGGTCCGGCAGCAGTACAGCTCCAGCGCGGTCAACTCGATCCTGCTGTTCACCGACGGCAAGAACGACGACCCGGGCAGCCCGACCCTGCAGCAGACCGTGAAGACCCTCCAGGGCCTGACCGACCCGGCCCGCCCGGTCCGGATCATCGCCCTCGGCATGGGACCGGACGCCAACCCGGACGAGCTCCGCACCCTGGCCAAGGCCACCGGCGGCCAGTCCTACGTCGCCCGCAACCCCGGCGACCTGCGCCAGGTCTTCATCGACGCCCTGCAAAGCCGCTGACCCCAGCTGCCTCCCCTTAGGATGTCTATCCGAAGGGGAGGCAGCTCCCCCAGCCAGAGTGGTGGAACGGCAGACACGCCGGCTTTAGGTGCCGGTGCCCCCGGGCGTGCGGGTTCAAATCCCGCCTCTGGCACCCAACCCGCCCGAACCGTCAGTCGAGGGTGTTCAGGTAGGCCTTGCCTCGGGGGCTTAGTTCGTAGCCGACTTCGAGGCTGTGGGTCAGGCCTAGGTTCTTGAGTTTGCGGACGTCCAGTTTGAAGGGGGCGGTTTCGCGGCCGACCGAGGCGGCCAGGTCGGCGGCGCGGGTGGCCGGCTGGGACTGGATCAGGCGGAGGGTGTCCGTGGTCCAGGGGCCGTGGTGGCTGAGGTCGTCGAAGCGGGCCAGGCGGGTGGTGAGGTCCGCGAGGTCGTCGGGGGTGAGGCTCGACTGGGCGGCGAGTTGCTCGCGCGGGTCGGGGCCTTCGACGAGATGGAAGCGGATCAGGAAGGTCGGCTGGGTCTCGTCGCCGCGGAGCCGGCGGCGGACGTCCTTGGCGTTGCGGCGGTCCGCGGCGGCGACCTCGGCGTCGGTGTCGGCGATCAGCTCCGGGTTGACCTGGCGGACGCTGTCGATCTCGATCCGGCCCGCGTTGGTGCGGTAGATCCGGCCCTCGACCACCCGTGCCTCGGCCCACCGCCGGTACGCCACGGTGATCTTTCCGTTCGCGACCCCGTCGCGATCCGATCCGGCGAACAACATGGCCTTACCCTCCCAGCGCCTTCGCGACGATCGGGGCGAGCGCACGCAACGCCTTGCCCCGGTGGCTGATCGCGTCCTTCTCCTCGACCGACAGCTCCGCCGTGGTCCGGTCGTACCCGTCGGCCTGGAACAGGACGTCGTACCCGAACCCGCCCGTCCCGCGCAGCTCACGGATGACCGAGCCGCGCATCTCGCCGAGGACCAGCTCGTCCGGTCCGTCGGGCCGGACGAACGCGACCGCGGCGATGAACGACGCGCCGCGCCGCTCGTCCGGTATGTCCTCGAGCTGCCCGAGCAGCAGCACGTTGTTCGCGTGGTTGTCCTTCAACGGCCCGGACCAGCGCGCCGACAGTACGCCGGGCATCCCGTTCAACGCGTCGACGCAGATCCCACTGTCGTCCGCGATCGACGGCAGCCCGGTCGCCGCCAGCGCCGCGTGCGCCTTCAGCAGCGCGTTGCCCTCGAACGTCGGCTCGGTCTCGGCCGGTTCGTCGTACGGCGCGACGTCGCCCAGCCCGAGCACCTCGATCCCCGGCACGATCGGGGTCAGGATCCGGCGCAGTTCCTCGAGCTTCTTCTTGTTGTTCGAGGCGAGCAGGACCTTGGTCACGACAGCGCCTCCTGCTGGAACTTCGCCAGCTCCGCGCACCCCGCCGCACCGAGCTCCAGCAGGCTGTCCAGCTCGGCGCGGTCGAACGGCGCACCCTCGGCCGTGCCCTGCACCTCGATGAACTTGCCGTCGCCGGTGATGACCAGGTTCATGTCCGTCTCGGCCCGCACGTCCTCCTCGTAGCAGAGGTCGAGCATCGGCGCGCCGTCGATGATGCCGACCGACACCGCGGACACCGAACCGGTCAGCGGCTCGCTCTTCAGCAGCTTGCGGTCGCGCAGGAACGACACCGCGTCCGCGAGCGCGACGTACGCGCCGGTGATCGCCGCGGTCCGCGTGCCGCCGTCGGCCTGCAGTACGTCGCAGTCGAGCAGGATCGTGTTCTCACCAAGGGCCTTGTAGTCGATGACGGCCCGCAGCGAGCGACCGATCAGCCGGGAGATCTCGTGCGTGCGTCCGCCGATCCTGCCCTTCACCGACTCGCGGTCCGAGCGGGTGTTGGTTGCCCGCGGCAGCATCGCGTACTCGGCGCTGACCCAGCCGAGGCCGGAGCCCTTCCGCCACCGCGGTACGCCCTCGGTCACGCTGGCCGCGCACAGCACCCGGGTCCGCCCGAACTCCACCAGCACCGACCCTTCGGCGTGGTCGAGCCACTTCCGGGTCAGGGTGACGGGGCGCAGCTGATCCGGAGTACGTCCATCGATACGTGCCATGGACCAGACCCTATGCCTCCAGGCGCTGGACCTCCGAACTGGTGGACGGCGGAAGCGCCAGCGGGCCGGGCGACGGACGGAACTGGGTGACGGCCATGCGGGCCGCCCACGGGACCAGGTCGCTGGCGCGCCGGCCGAGCCAGGGGACGCCTTCCCGCACCAGCCAGACCGCATCCGCCCATTTGCTCGGCGGACGGTACGCGCAGTCGAGCTCCGGCCGTACGTCGATCTGCAGCCCGCGCCGGGCGAGTTCGTCGGCGAACGCCCGGGCCAGCGTGCGGTGACCGCGTTCACCCGGGTGCAGCCGGTCGATGCTCCAGAAGTCCCGGCGGTACACCTCGGGGTAGTCGGCCATGTCCAGCCGGATCCCGCCGTACCTGGTGTGCAGGTCGTCGTACGCGAGGTTGACCTGCTCGATCCGTTGCCACAGCGGCCGGCGCAGCCACACCGGCAGGCCGAACACCTGGCCGTGGTCGTGGAAGCGGACGGTGAGCAGAAGCGCGCCGCGGGCGGTCAGTTGCTCGGCGCACTGGTGCAGGCTGTCCCGGATCCGGCCCGCGTCGAAGGTGGATCGCAGGGTGTCGTTGACCCCGACGATGAGGGAGGCGATGTCGATCGGGCCGGTGGACACCGCGTCCGGCAGTTGGTCGGCCGCCACGGCGGAGACGGTCGCGCCACTGGTCGCGTAGTTGGAGAACGTCACACGGTGGGAGCTGGCCAGGGAGTCGGCGAGCAGCGAGGCCCAGCCCCGCCACCCTTCGCCCGGGCGCGCGCCGGCACCGGAGAGGTCGGTCGTGCTGCTGCCGTTCATCGGGTCCCCGACCCCTACGGTGGTCGAGTCCCCTAGTGCCACGTAGTGGAGGCTCACATTCCGCCATGGTGACGGCACGGAGCGAGGTCCCGGTGAGACCGAGGTTGCCGCCATGTCAACACCAACCGAGCATTGGGGACCAGGCCACTGGGCAAGATCACCATTGAGTGACGGAAATGCTCGGAGTTAGGGTGTTGCAAACAACTATGTGCAGGAGTTGCTAGCTGATGAGTGATCTTCGGTTTGGTCTGGTGGGACTCGGCTCCCGAAGCCGGATCGCGCAGTACGCCCACAAGCCCGGCGAGGGATCCGCTGTCGTCGCGGTGGCCGACCCGGCCCCCGGCCAGCGGGACCTGGCCCTCGAGCGGTACCCGGAGGCAACGGCGTACGCCGACCACACCGAGCTGCTCGACCAGAAGCTCGACGGAGTCTTCCTGACCACGCCGGACGACCTGCACGAGGGGCCGGCGATCGACTTCCTCGAGGCCGGTGTCTCGGTGTTCGTGGAGAAGCCGCTGGCGATCACCACCGAGGGCTGTGACCGGGTCCTGCGGGCGGCGTACGACTCCGGCGCCCGGCTGTACGTCGGCCACAACATGCGGCACATGCCCGTGGTCCTGACGATGCGGCAGCTGATCCAGGACGGCGCGATCGGTGACGTGAAGGCGATCTGGTGCCGGCACTTCGTCGGCCACGGCGGCGACTTCTACTTCAAGGACTGGCACGCCGACCGCAGCCGTACCACCGGACTGCTGCTGCAGAAGGGTGCCCACGACATCGACGTGATGCACTGGCTGGCCGGCGGCTACACGACCCGCGTGAACGCCATGGGCGCCCTCACCCTGTACGGCGGGATCGAGGACCGGCTCGACCGGTCGGACCAGCGGTTCGGCGACTTCGTCAGCGACAGCAACTGGCCGCCGCTGGAGCAGAAGGGCCTGTCGCCGGTGATGGACGTCGAGGACCTGTCGATGGCGAATCTCCTGCTGGACAACGGGGTCTTCCTCACCTACGAGCAGTGCCACTACACGCCGGACTACTGGCGCAACTACACGGTCATCGGTACGCACGGCCGCCTGGAGAACTTCGGTGACACCGCCGGCGGCGTGGTGAAGGTCTGGAACAGCCGCCGGTCCGGGTACCGCGAGGACGCCGACCAGGTCGTCGAGATCTCCGGCGAGACCGACCACCACGGCGGCGCCGACCCGCACCTGGTGGCCGAGTTCATCCGGTTCGTCCGCGACGGCGGGGCGACCCTCACCTCCCCGGTCGCGGCCCGCGCCGCGGTCGCCGCCGGGTACGCCGCGACCATGTCGCTCCGCTCGAACGGCACCCCGATGGACATCCCGGCCCTCGATCCGGAGCTGGTCACCTATTTCGACAACGGCCAGTCGCGATGAAAGTGCTACCCTCTTCGTCGTGACCTGGTACGCCGCTATGCGAATGCTGAGCCCTCGATGCGGAGGACTCTAGCGGCGTAGGCGCATGTGCTTGCAGCGAGAGGCCCCCGATGTCGGGGGCCTCTCTCTTTTTGTCCTCAGCTGCAACCACCAGGAGCTCGCATGTACCCGATCACCTATGTCACCGACTGTTCGGACGGTAACGCCCGGGCCAGACTCAGCACCCGGATCGGCGCCCTGTTCGGGCAGTCGCCGACCATCGTCGCGGCCGACGGGCCGGATCCGGAGTCGTTCGCCGCACTCACCCTGCTGGACTGTCTACAATCCACGACCAGTCTGGGCGAGGCCGGCCACCCGACCATCACGCTGCTCAACATCGCACCCCGCGACGGCGTCTGGCCGAACGGCGTACCGTTCTGCTTCTTCACCTACGGCCGGCACCTGGTCGCCGGCACCTTCAACGCCCGCGCGCTCTCCCTGGTACGGCGTGAGCTCGCTGTCGACCGTGTGCACGTCACCGACATCCGCGAGGTCGTCGAGGCCGCTGGCGCGTGGGCCGACTTCAGTACGGCGGAGATCGACAAGATCGTCGACACCCAGTTCCGCAGCCTGTGGTACCTGCCGTTGCTGGCCAAATGGGTCGCCGACGGGCACGCGGTCCCGTCGACGGCGACCGACGTACCCGAGGTTCTCGACGACGAGCCGACGGTGAGCGTGGTCGACAACTTCGGCAACTGCAAACTCGACCGCCGGCCGGAGGACGTCGGCTTCCTCCTCGGCGACTCGCTGACGGTTGCCCGCCGCAACTCCGACGGCACCACGGAGGACGTCGATGTCACCTGTTATCCCCACCTGACCGCCGTACCGAGTGGTGCCGCGGGTCTCATCGTCGGCAGCTCCGGCACAGGTTTCGTCGAGCTGGTTGTGCGCGGTGGTTCGGCTGCCGACAGGTTCGGGCTCCGGGCCGGCGACAGCCTGCTGCGGCGTACCGCGGTGGAGTACGCCGCTTGACCGGCGCTAGCTGATGCCGGTGTCCCTGTCGACCTGAATCTCGGTGGCGGTCAGGGCGCGGTTGTAGATCCGGATGTCGTCGATCAGCCCGCGCCAGCGCTCGCCGCCGCAGCTGCTGCAGGCGGACTGGCCGAACACCAGGGCCTGGGTGTTGGGCACCGGCGAGACGGTCTGCGCCGCGGTCAGGATCGCCGTGCCGTTGAGGTAGAGCGTGTACGTATTCGCGGTGTCGTTGAAGACGGCGGCGAGATGCGACCACTGGTTGAGCGGCACGGTCGGTGTCGTGCTGACGAACTCACGGCATCCACCGTTGCTGAATCCGCTGGCGATCCGGTTGCCGGTCGTCTGCAGCCAGTACCCGCAGCCGCCGGTCACCTCCTTGATCAGGACGGTCTCGTAGTTGCTCAGCGCGGTCGGGTTGACCCAGGCCTCGAGGGTGTAGCTGGAGCTGAAGTTGAGCGTGGCAGAGTTCGGCACGGTCACATTGCCTGCCGAGCCGTTGAAGGACAGGGCTCCGCCGTACTTGCCGGCCGCGGTCCTGGTCACGCCCGCACCGGACATCGTCCCGTTGTTCCCACTGCCGGACGCGTCGACGGCCGACGCACCGGACACCTCGTTGAAGCCCCACGCACCTACCAGCCCCGTCGGCAGTTGCGTCGCGGTGTACGTCGCCACGTAGCTCTGCGGGGTGTCGGACACCGTGATGGTGTGTTGCTGACCGCCCCCGTCGGACCACGACGAGAACGTGTACGACGTGTTGCCCGCGATCTGGTTCCGGGCCTCGACGACGTGGTTGTAGCCGATGAGTGTGTCGGCGACGAACGGTGTGGTCCGCGCGATGCCGTCGAGGTACAGCGTCCGGCCGGTCGGTACGGTGTCGAAGCTCAGGTTCACCTTGTCCGGCCAGATCGTCACCGACTGCGTCGAGGTCAGGCCGGTCGAGTCGCGGACCGTCAACGTGATGCGGTACCGGGTGTTGCCGGTGAAGTCGTGTCCCGTCACCGGGATGGTGAACGTGCCACCCGTCACCCCGGTGATCGGCGTACCGGGATGCACGTGGCCGTCGTGCAGGAAGTCGATGTTCCAGGTGAAGGCACTCGCGGGCAGCGCGCCGTCGTCGGGATCGTTGCCCGCACCGCTGTAGGTGATCACGTCCCCGGCCCGGAAGTGGACGCCGTCGGTCGGCGCGAGGATGGTGGCCGTCGGGACACTGCCGGCGCTGATCGCGATGGGCGTCGAGAGGGAAGTGTTGACGCCGTCGGACACGGTCAGCCGGGCCTGGTAGGCGCCGGCGGTCGGATAGGTGTGCGTCGGGTTCGGCTCGGTGGACGTCGTACCGTCCCCGAACGACCACGAGTACGTGAGCGGCTGCCCCTCGGGGTCGGACGACCCGGCGCTCGAGAACGACACGTCCAGCGGGGTCGGGCCGGAGGTCGGGGTGGCCGAGGCGTTGACCACGGGTGCCTGGTTGTTCTCCACGTACTTGATCCGGCGGATCTTGCTCACGCCGAACGTGCCGCTCTCGTCGGAGTAGCCCAGATCCACGTAGTACAAGGAGCCGTCCGGTCCCTCGGCCAGGTAGACGATGTCGCCGTACGGTCCGTCCACCGTGCCGTCGGCGGGCTCGAAGTTGAACGTGCCGGTGACGGCTCCGCCGGCGTCGAGGGTGAGACCGCGGATCCAGTTCTGGGTGTAGTCGGCGTAGAAGTACGCCCCGCGGTACGCCGCCGGGAAGGCGGTGCCGTGGTAGACGAAGCCGCTGGTGACCGCGGCGTCACGACCGCCGTGCGGGTACCACAGCAGCGGGCTGGTGCACGGCGCCGCGCAGGGACCCTCGGTGGCCGGCCAGCCGTAGTCCGCACCGCGCACGCCGAGATCGATCTCCTCCTTCGAGGTGGCCGGATCGTTGCCGCCGACATCGCCGATGAACAGACGCCCGGTCGGCGGGTCGTAGTAAGCCCGGTACGGGTTGCGCAGGCCGCGGGCCCAGATCGTGTCGACGTTCGGCCCGGCACCGTCGTAGAACGGGTTGTCCGCCGGCGCGGTCCCGTCGGTGTTGACCCGGTGGACCTTGCCCCTCGGGCTGGTCAGCAACGGCGCGGCGGACGGGACGAAGTGCTCGCCGGTGGTGAACAGGAGCTTGCCGTCGTTGCCGAAGTTCAGCGCGCCGCCGTGGTGCTCGGCGTTCGCGTCCTGCGGGTCCTCGTACAGCACGAACTCGCTGCCGGGCACCGTGCCGTCCAGGGCCGCGTTCGCGGTGAACCGGGAGACCCGGTCGTGGTTCGGCGTACCGAGTGTGTAGAAGACGTAGTAGTAGTGGTTCGTCGCGAACGCGGGATCGAGGACGAGGTCGTAGATGCCCTGCTGGACACCGGCCTGGCCGATGTTCGTGATCTGCAGGAACAGCCCCGGGCTCGCCGTGAGGTAGGGCGGCGGCAGCAGCTTGATCCGGCCCTGCAGTTCCGCGACCAGCATGCGGCCGTCGGGCAGGAACTCGAACGTCGTCGGCAGGTCGAACCCGGTCGCGAGGATCTCGTTCTGGAAGTAGTTCGTGTTGGAGACGTTGACGTTGACGATCGCCGACGTCGTCGTGTTCCCGGTCGCGTCACGCGCCCGCGCGGCGAGCGTGTGCGCGCCGTTGCCGGTCGTGCGGCTGTCCCAGGTCAGCGCGTACGGCGCGGCCGTGTCCTCCGGCCCGGTCGCCGTACCGTCGACGAAGAACTGCACACCGGCGACGCGGTCGTTGTCGGCGGCATCCGCGGACACGGTGACGATGTCGCTGACCGTGGCGTTGTTGACGGGCGCCGTGACGGCGACTGTCGGTGGCGTGGTGTCAGCGGGTGTGGAGTCGCCCTTGAACGCCACCATGTGCATCACCCAGCCGGCGCCGCTCTGGGTGGCGGTTGCGCTGTACGGTCCCGCCGTACCGACGACCTTGTCCTCGGTCCGGTTGCCGAAGTTGGCGCGCCGGCTGGTGAACCCGGCACCGGCCGCGGTCACGGTGCCGGTGGACGCACCCGCGCCGAAGATCAGGTCCGACGGGTTGGTGGTGGTCGCCGTACCGCTGCTCATGGCAGCGGCCGTGCCGACCGCGGCGGCCGACACGTCCAGCGGAGCGGACTTGTCCAGGCCCGAGTACTCGTGGATGTACAGGTCCGCCCACGCGGTGATCGAGCTCGAGAACGTGGCCCGCACCGTGTTCGCGCCGGCGCCGATGTTCTTGGCGTAGAAGACCTGGGAGCTCCAGGTGTTGTTGTTCCACCGCGTGACCGGTGCCACCGCGGCGTAGGTGTTCGCCTTGGTGTCGGTGAGTGTGACCGACGCGTTCGTGTTCCAGATCAGGTAGACGACGATCAGGTTCCCGGCCGAGTTCGCGGACGAGAACGCCAGGCTGTTGAGCGTGCCCGAGGTGATTTCCTTGGCCCGGCTCTGAACATGCGCCGGCGTCGCGGCGACCGCGGGACCCGGCATCACCAGCAGGCTGCCGACGGCCAGCGCCAGCGCAAGCAGTCCTCCGAGTGCCTTTCCGGCACGACGACGTACCATTGCCCCCCACCCCCACACACCCCAAGAACCACACGCCCCCACGTGCCCCAACCTCAGTTGTGAGTGTGAGCCGATCACGTGACGGCGGCAAGGGGCCACCTTCCTAGGTCGTCAGAGGGATGCCTTGTTGCAGGAGGGTGAAGGCGTTGTCGATGGTGGCGAGGTAGTCCTGCATGGGAAGGTCGGCGGCTTCCTGGTAGGTCGCCATGACGACGCCGATGACGGCGCCGGCCCAGGCTCGGACGGCGAAGTCGGTGGGGGTCCGGCCGGTGCGTTCGGCGGCGAGGGTGGCGAGCAGGTCGATGCCGGCGTACAGCTGGTCGAGCATGCGGACGCGGAGCTCGGGGGCGTTCATGACGAGTCGCTGGCGTTCGGACTCCAGTTCCCACTCGTCCTCGGTGAGCGTCGTCATGCTCTGCCGGATCGCCGCCCGGAGGGCCTCGGTCGGGCCGAGCTCGGGCGGCTGGGAGCGGAACAGCTCGATCATCAGCGGGTCGAGCCGGTCGAGGACGATGGTGTCCTCCTTGGTCGCGAAGTACCGGAAGAAGGTCGCCGGCGACACCTCGGCCGCGGCCGCGATCTCCTGCACGGTCGTCTCGGCGTACCCCTGGTCCCGGAACAGCCGCAGCGCGTGCTCCTGGATGGCCGCCCGGGTCTTCGCCTTCTTGCGCTCGCGCAGCCCGGGCGGCTTGTCCGTCTTCATGAGCCGATTGTGGCAACTTCCGCCGGCTCAGGGGCGGCAACCCCGGTACGGCGTGGCAGGAAGGCCAGCGCGAGCACGATCCCGACGAGGGCGAGCCCGCTGCATACCCACAGCGTGATGTCCATGCCGTGCACGAAGGCTTCGCGGGCAGATCGGGTGAGAGCCGGCGAGCCGATCGCGACCGCGGCCGACGCGCTCTCGCGGGCCGCGTCGGCCACGGCCGGCGGCAGACCGCCGACGTCCAGGTGGTTCCGGTACGCCGCGTTCAGCACCGTCCCGAGAATCGCGACACCGAGCGTGCCGCCGACCTGCCGGCACGCCTGGATCAGAGCGGACCCGGATCCGCTCTGTTCGATCGGCAGGGCCGCGAGCGCCAGCCCGTTCATCGGCGGCAGCGTGAACCCGATGCTGACCCCGACCAGGCTGACCCAGACCGCCGTGAACCCATAGCCGTTGCCGACTCCGGTGAAGGCTCCGATCGCCAGCCCGAGCAGCATCAGCAGGAAGCCGACGACCACCGAGACCCGCGCTCCCGCCACGGTGACCAGTCGCTCGGCGGCCTTCGCTCCGATCAGCAGTCCGCCGATGATCGGCAGCAACCGCAGCCCGGTTTGCAACGCGTCCGCGCCCTGCACGGCCTGGAACAGCTGCGGCAGCACGAACAGCAAGCCCACCAACGCGAACGACGCCATCGTCGCGAGCACGGTCCCCCACGTGAAGCCCGCCGATCGGAACAGCCCCAGGTCGACCAAGGGGTCCGACGTACGCCGTGCCCACCCGACGAACGCCGCCAGCAGAACCACGCCGGCCGCGATCCCACCGATCGCCCACACCGAGCCCCAGCCGCGCTCGCCTGCCTCGATGAACCCGTAGGTCAGCGACACGAGCCCAGCACCGGTCAGCAGGATCCCCAGGACGTCGATCCGCCGCGAACGGTGGCCTGGAGTCAGCGGAATGAGAAGCGCCACCGCGAGCAGGCCGATCGCGACCAGCGGCAGGTTGATCAGGAAGATCGAGCCCCAGCGGTAGTGGTCGAGCAGCCACCCGCCGAGCACCGGGCCGAGCGGGATGCCGATCGAGTTCGCCATCAGCCAGATCGTCATCGCACGCTGGCGCTCCTCCGGCGCGAACAGGAGGTTGAGCAACGACATCGACAGCGGAATCAGGAACGCCGAGCCGATGCCGAGCGCTGCCCGCGCCGCGATCAGTTCGCCCGGCGAGTCGGCGAACGCGCAGGCCGCGGAGGCAAGCCCGAACACCACGAGCGCACCCAGCATCAACCGCTTCGGCCCGTACCGGTCGCCGAGCAGCCCGGCGGGAAGCAGCAGTGAGGCAAGCACGAGCGTGTACGCGTTCGCGAACCACTGCAGCTGACTCGTCGACGCATCCAGCTCGGTCGCCAGCGTCGGCAGCGCGACGTTCAGCACGGTCAGATCCAGCCCGATCACGATCAGGCTGAGCGACATCGCCCCCAGCGCCCACCACCGGCGCGGGTCGAGCGTGACTGCGGTCATGACGGAACACCTTTCTGAGATCAGCTCTAATTTGAGAGTAGATCTCAGAATCCGAATCTGTCCAGTCCCTCAAGCCCGGACCGGTCAGCACCTGCCGGAGACCGCGTGCCGAAGCACGGTGCGTAGCTCCTCCGGTCTCTCACGCCAGGGTGAATGGCCGGCGCCCGGGATCAGATGGAAGGTGTGATGCGGCGTGTGCGCAGCCAACATCTGGACGAACGAGACCGGGCGGGGATCGCCGTCGCCGTGGATGAAGGTGACGGGCATCGGGAGGGTCGCGGCGAGGCCGGCGAGGTAGCTGGCCGGCCAGGACTTGGTCTCGTCGTTCAGCGCGCGGTTCGCCGCGAAGTTGATCGGCAGGTCGACGGACGCTTCCTCATGCGCCCACGTGAGCGCCATCGACTGATCCGCATGACTGGTGAACCAGCTGAGCACCCGGAACTCGATCTCCTCGTCCGGAGTCCGCGTGTTCCCGGTGAGCGCGTCCAGCCGATCCCGCTGCGCCGGCGTCATCCGGCGCTCGAGCTCCGCGTAGTACGGCGTACGCCAGTCGCCGATCCCGACGCCGCCGAGGTAGACCACTCCGGCCGTGTGATCCGGATAGGTCGCCGCGTAGATCACCGCGAGCGTGGCACCGGCGGAGTGACCGACGACGATGACGCGCTCATGGCCCCAGTACTCGCGGAGTTCGTCGATGTCCTGCGCGAGTCGAGCCATCGTTTGTTCGTCCGACGGACCCGAGCGACCGCAACCACGCTGGTCGAAGCGGTGCACGACGGTCAGGTCGTCCAGCATCTCCGCGAGTACGGCGTAGTCGTCCCAGAGACCAGGTCCGCCGTGCAGGACGACCACGGGCGGGGCGGCGGTCGGCGTACCGGTGGTTGCGGTCCACAACCGCACGCCGTCAGATGTCGAAAACGGCATGCGGGGTGGCGATCTCGACCGGACCGGGATAGGTCCGGCGGGCGTTCTCGGCCTGGGTCGCGCGGTCGTACCACGGTGGGACGTGGGTGATGACGAGGCGTTTGACGCCGGCCTTCTTGGCCTGTTCACCGGCATCGGCGGGAGTCAGGTGAAGGTCGGTCGGGTTGTGCGGATCGTTGTCCGGCAAGGCCGCCTCGGACAGCAGGACGTCGGCGCCGCGAGCGAGCTCGATCAGTGCCTCGTTCGGACCGGTGTCGCCGGTGTAGACGAGGGACTTGTTGCCGTGCTCAACCCGGATCGCGTACGCCGGGACCGGGTGCACCATCGGCGCGGTCCGGACGGTGAAGGGGCCGATGGTCTGAACTTCCTGCCAGGCATGGAACTCCAGCTCCTCCTCCATCCCGGGATTTGTCGGCAGGTCGTAGGCCAGCGCCATCCGGCCGGCCGTTCCCGGCGGGCCGAAGACCGGGATCCGCGGGATCGGCGCACCCGGCGCGTACTTGGCCGCGACGTACAGCCCGCACAGATCCATGCAGTGGTCAGGATGCAAGTGGGACAGGCCGATCGCGCCGATCTCCGGGACGGCGAGATGCCGCTGGAGCGCGCCGAGCGCGCCACTGCCGAGGTCGAGGATCAGGTGGAAACCCTCGGCGGTGACCAGATAGCTCGAGGCGGCCGAGTCCGGCCCGGGGACGGACCCGGAGCAACCGATCACGGTGAGCTTCATAGCGTGAACACTACCGGCGGGTTGCCCCGCTCGCAGGAAGGCCGGTGCCGTCGACAACCTTCGGTGCGAGCTGGATCACATCCCTGATGGCTAACGGATCCAGGCGAACTGGTCGACCGACGACAGCACCGGTCCGAGGAAGCGCGAGCCGATGGCGGCGAACTCGTCCGGGCTCCCCGTCGTGACGAACCGGTGCCGCGGCTCGGACAGGTCGTCCGGACGCAGCAGCCCGGTCTTGGTGAGTACGCCGTACACGTCCTTGGCGCACTCTTCCGCGCTGCTGACCAGGGTGACGTTGTCACCCATCACGTACGAGATCACGCCGGTCAGCAGCGGGTAGTGCGTGCAGCCGAGGATGAGCGTGTCCACGCCGGCGTCGACCAGCGGGTCGAGGTACTCGTGCGCGGCCTCGAGCAGCTCCGGACCGGACGTCACGCCCCGCTCGACGAAGTCGACGAACTCCGGGCAGGCCCGGGTGAACAGCTCGACCTGCGGCGCGGCGGCGAACCCGTCCTCGTACGCCAGCGACTGCGCGGTCGCGCGGGTGCAGATCACGCCGACGCGCTGGTTCCGGGTCGCGGCGACGGCGCGGCGGGCGGCCGGGAGGATCACCTCGACCACGGGCACGTCGTACCGCTCGCGGGCATCGCGGAGCATCGCGGCGCTGGCCGAGTTGCAGGCGATGACGAGCATCTTCACGCCGGCCTCGACCAGGTGGTCCAGGCACTCCAGCGCGTACTCGCGGACCTCGGCGATCGGCTTCGGCCCGTACGGCTGGCGGGCGGTGTCGCCCAAGTACAGGATCGGCTCGTGCGGCAACTGGTCGAGCACCGCCCGGGCGACCGTGAGTCCGCCGAAGCCCGAATCGAAGATCCCCACCGGTGCGTCAGCCACAGCTGAAGCTTATACAGGTCCGGTCGCGGGCAGGCCCGAAGTCAGCCTTACCTAACCCGGCGAAACGACACGCCGGAGTTGTCCACATCTTTACGTTATGGAATTGCCTTTTCGCGTGATGCGCGCCACTCTGGAGCGATGTTTGCTCGACCGCCCCTCGTGATGCCATGAGTCTGGCGCACCACATCGCGGTGGTGCTCAGCACCACCGCCGCACCGCATCCGCAGCCCAACGACGCGACAGCGGCGAATCAGGCTGCGGACACCCACAGCACCTTCGGAGACATCGCGGCGACCCTCGGGCCGACCGGGATGCTGCTGGTGCTGGCCATGGCGGCGTTCGCCTTGTACGTCGTCTCGCTGTCCCTGCACCCGAACGCCAAATGCAACCGTTGCAAAGGCGCCGGCCGGCACCACGGCAGCCTGTTCAGTTACGCCCAGCGCCCGTGCAACAGCTGCAAGGGCCGCGGCGTCCATCCCCGACTGGGACGCAAGGTCCTCTTCAAGCAACCGTAGGCGGACATGACGTAAACCTCTTCAGGTGCCGACAGCAACAATCGGCACCGTCCCGAGCCCCGGCCCCCCGCCCGCCGGTGCCCGGACCAACCAACTGCTCAGGCCCAGAGCTGGCCCTCGAGGCGATCCTCGGCCTCGTCGATCGTGCCCTCGTACGCTCCGGTGGACAGGTACTTCCAGCCGCCGTCGGCGACCACGAACGCGATGTCCGCGGTCTCGCCCTCGCGGACACACTTGGCCGCCTGGCCGAGCGCGGCGTGCAGGATCGCGCCGGTCGAGATGCCGGCGAAGATGCCTTCGTTGTCGAGGAGTTCGCGGACCCGCCGGACGGCGTCGCGCGGACCGACCGAGAACCGCGCGTCGATCAGCGTCTCGTCGTACAGCTCCGGGACGAAGCCCTCGTCGAGGTTGCGCAGTCCGTAGACGAGCTCGCCGTACCGCGGTTCCGCGGCGACGATGCGCACCTCGGGCTTGTGCTCACGGAAGAACCGGCCGGCGCCCATCAGCGTGCCGGTGGTGCCGAGGCCGGCCACGAAGTGCGTGACCGACGGGAGGTCGGCGAGGATCTCGCGGGCGGTGCCGTCGTAGTGCGCGGCCGCGTTCGACGGGTTGCCGTACTGGTAGAGCATCACCCAGTCGGGGTGCTCCGCCGCGACCTGCTTGGCCACCCGGACGGCCTCGTTCGAGCCGCCGGCGGCCGGGGAGGAGATGATCTCGACTCCCCACATCCGCAGGATCTGGCGCCGCTCCTCGGAGGTGTTCTCCGGCATCACGCAGACCATCCGGTAGCCGCGCAGCTTGGCCGCCATCGCCAGCGAGATCCCGGTGTTGCCCGAGGTCGGCTCGAGGATCGTGTTCCCCGGCCGCAGCCGGCCGTCCTTCTCGGCGTCGAGCAGCATCCGCAGCGCGGCCCGGTCCTTGATCGAGCCGGTCGGGTTGTGGTCCTCAAGCTTCGCCCAGAGCCGGACGTCGGCTGAGGGCGACAGCTTCGGCAGGCCCACCAGCGGGGTGCCGCCGACGGAGTCGAGCAGGCTGTCGAAACGCATGATTCGGCGTCCGCCTCAGCCGCCGGCGACCGCGGGCAGCACGACGACCACGTCGCCGTCCTTGACCTCGGTCTTCAGGCCGCCGGTGAACCGGACGTCCTCGTCGTTCACGTACACGTTCACGAACCGGCGCAGTTCCTCCGGCTCGCCCTCCACGATGCGCTCCTTGAGGCCCGGGTGGTTGCCGTTCACGTCGTCGATGAACTCGGCCAGGGTCGCGCCGTCGCCGTTCACCGCCTTCTCGCCGCCGGTGTACGTGCGCAGGATCGTCGGCACGCGCAGCTCGATCGCCATATCAGTGCTCTCCTTCTCTTTCCTCATAAGAACCAACTACGCGTACGTCTTCTTCCACGACCTCGCCGTCGATGATCCGGTACGAGCGGAACTCGACAGGCCCGTCGTACGCCGGGGAGTCCGCACCGTCGCGGGTCGACACCAGCACGTAGTGGGCGCCCGGCTCCTGGGCGAGGTTGATGTCCGTGCGTGACGGGTACGCCTCGGTGGCGGTGTGCGAGTGGTAGATCACCACCGGTTCCTCGTCCCGCTCGTCCATCTCCTTGTAGAGGCGGAGCAGGTCGCCGGAGTCGAACTCGTAGAACGTCGGCGACATCGCCGCGTTGAGCATCGGCACGAACCGCACCGCCCGATCCGACCCGGCCGGCCCCGCGACCACGCCGCACGCCTCGTCCGGATGATCCTTGCGGGCATGCTCCACGATCGCGTCATACGTCGCGCTCTCGATGATCAACACGACAACCACGGTACGGCGACCGCCGGACCGACCCCGCCAACCCGGGAGTCGGTCCAGTATGCGGACAGAGCGCTACCAGCGGTCGTGGATCTGGGGGCGGATCAGGGCGTCGTAGGTCTCCTGGACGGCGGCCAGTTGGTCGGGGGTGAGCGGGGGCAGGGTGGCGGCGGAGATGTTGCCGGCGACCTGGGCGGGGTTGCGGGCGCCGGGGATGACGACGGTCACACCGGGCTGGTCGATGATCCAGCGGAGGGCGAACTGGGCCATCGTGGTGCCGGCGGGGAGCCAGGGCATCAGGCGGCGGACGGCCTCCAGGCCGGTGCCGAAGTCGACGCCGGAGAAGGTCTCGCCGACGTCGAAGGCCTCGCCGTGGCGGTTGTAGGTGCGGTGGTCGTCCGCGGAGAAGACGGTGTTCTCGTCGTACTTGCCGGAGAGCAGACCGCTGGCCAGCGGGACGCGGGCGATGATGCCCACGCCGGCCGCCCGGGCAGCCGGGAGCACCTCGTCGAGGGGCTTCAGGCGGAACGCGTTCAGGATGATCTGCACGGACGCCACGTTCGGCCGGGCGATCGCGGTGAGCGCCTCGGCGCAGGTCTCCACACTCACGCCGTACGACGCGATCCGGCCCTCGGCCACCATCGCGTCGAGCGCGTCGAAGACCGCGTCGGTCGAGTAGACCGGCGTCGGCGGGCAGTGCAGCTGGACGAGATCGATCGTGTCGACGCCGAGGTTGGCGCGGGACCGGTCGTTCCAGGCGCGGAAGTTCTCCGGCGAGTAGTTCTCCGGGACCTGCTCGACCCGGCGGCCCATCTTGGTCGCGACGGTGAGGCCGTCGTACTCCTTCAGGACCTGTCCGACCAGCCGCTCGCTGCGGCCGTCGCCGTACACGTCGGCGGTGTCGATGAACGTGACACCGCCCTCGACGGCCGTGCGGAGCACCGCCAGCGCGTCACTCTCGTCCACCGACCCCCAGTCGGCGCCCAACTGCCAGGCACCGAGCCCGACCACACCCACGTCCCGACCGGTCCGACCAAGCTTCCGCGTCTCCATGCGGCCCACCCTAGGCAGTGACGTTGATCCGCAGTTCAGGACCCTCCGCAACATCGAGCTCGACCGCGAGCGTCTCCGCCATGATCAGCTCGCGATGCGCCTCGACCGCGGCGACGACAGCGGGCTCCGCGGTCAGCGACAGCCGGACCCGATCGGTCACGTCCAGGCCGGCGTCCCGCCGCGCCTGCTGCACCGAGCGGATCACGTCGCGCGCGGTCCCCTCCGCCTCCAGCTCGGGCGTGATCGTCGTGTCCAGTACGACGAAGCCGCCGCCGGACAGCAGCCCACTCGCGGAACCGCCTTCTACAAGGGTGGTTTCGAGCGTGTACTCCGGCGAGAGCAACTCGATGCCCCCGGCAACAACAACGCCCGATGGTGACACCGACCAGTCGCCGCTCTTGGACGCCTTGATCACCGCCTGGACGTCCCGCCCCAGCCGGGGCCCCGCCGTACGGGCGTTCACGGTCAGCCGCTGGGACACCGGCGCGTCCACCGCGTCCGCCGAGGTCAGCACGACCTCCCGGACGTTGACCTCGGCCGCGATGATCGACACCAGCGGCTCCAGGTCGGCCGCCGCCGCGGCGGCCACGGTCAGCACCCGCAGCGGCTGGCGGGCGCGGATGCCGGCCGCCTTCCGGATCGATGACGCGACCGAGCACACCTCCCGGGCCCGTTCCATCCGCGCGACCAGCTCCGGGTCGTCGGGCAGATTGTCAACAATCGGCCAATCGGACACATGGACCGAGCGCTCACCGGTCAGCCCGCGCCAGACCTGCTCCGTGACCAGCGGGAGCAGCGGGGCCGCGGTCCGGCAGACCACCTCCAGCGCGGTGTAGAGCGTGTCGATCGCCGCGGGGTCGCCGGCCCAGAACCGCTCCCGGGAGCGGCGGATGTACCAGTTCGTCAGCACCTCGACATAGCCGGACACGGCGTCACAGGCCGACGCGACGTCGTACCGATCGAGTTTCTCCTGCACGTCGCCGACGAAGATCCGCAGTCGCGCGAGCAGGTACCGATCCAGCTGGTGCTGCGACTCCGTCGACCAAGAGCCCGACGCACCGCCGGCGTTCGCGTACAAGGCGAAGAAGTACCACGCGTTCCAGAGCGGGATCAGCACCTGCCGGACACCGTCGCGGATGGCGTCCTCGGTGACGACCAGGTTCCCGCCGCGCAGGATCGGGCTCGACATCAGGAACCAGCGCATCGCGTCCGCGCCGTCGCGGTCGAACACCTCGGACACGTCCGCGTAGTTCCGCAGCGACTTGCTCATCTTCTGCCCGTCGTTGCCGAGCACGATCCCGTGACTCAGGCAGGACGAGAACGCCGGCCGGTCGAACAGCGCCGTCGACAGCACGTGCAACGTGTAGAACCAGCCGCGCGTCTGGCCGATGTACTCGACGATGAAGTCGCCGGGGAAGTGGTGCTCGAACCAGTCGGTGTTCTCGAACGGGTAGTGCACCTGCGCGAAACTCATCGACCCCGAGTCGAACCACACGTCCAGGACATCGGGCACCCGCCGCATCGTCGACCGCCCGGTCGGGTCGTCGGGATTCGGCCGGGTCAACTCGTCGACGTACGGGCGGTGCAGGTCCGGGACCGGTACGCCGAAGTCGCGCTCGAGCTCCTCGATCGACCCGTAGACATCGATCCGCGGGTACGCCGGGTCGTCCGACCGCCAGACCGGGAGCGGGCTGCCCCAGAACCGGTTCCGGCTGATCGACCAGTCCCGCGCGTTCGACAGCCACTTGCCGAACTGGCCGTGCTTGACGTGCTCGGGCACCCAGGTGATCTGCTCGTTCAGCTCGACCATCCGGTCCCGGATCCGGGTCACCTCGACGAACCAGCTCGACACCGCCTTGTAGATCAGCGGATTGCGGCACCGCCAGCAGTGCGGATAGCTGTGCACGATGCTGTCCTCGCGCACCAGGGTCCCGGCGGCTCGCAGGTCCCGGATGATCGGCCGGTTCGCCTCGAACACATGCAGACCCTGGTACGGCGGAACGACCGAGGTGAACCGCGCTCCGTCGTCGACGGTCAGCAGCGTGGGGATCCCGACGGCATCACAGGCGATCTGGTCCTCCTCGCCGTACGCCGGAGCCATGTGAACCACGCCCGTACCCTCGTCGGTCGTCACGTGCTCGGCGGCGATCACCTGGAACGCCGCACCGGTCCCCCACACCTCGGCGTCGGCGAAGAACGGGAACAGCGGGGTGTAGCAGCGGCCGATCAGCTCGGAGCCTTTGAGCCGGCGCAGGATGTCGGTGTAGCCGTACGCCTGCAACCGCGCCTCGGCGAGGATCGTCGGACCGGCAGGATCGTCGACAATCACATAGTCGACCTCCGGGCCGACCGCCATCGCGAGGTTGCTCGGCAGGGTCCAGGGCGTGGTCGTCCAGGCCAGCAGTCGTTCACCGGTCTCCAGCTCGACCGCCACGGTCACCGACGGGTCCTGCCGCGGCTGGTAGACGTCGTCGTCCATCCGCAGTTCGTGGTTGGACAGCGGGGTCTCGTCGTTCCAGCAGTACGGGAGCACCCGGAGGCCCTCGTACACCAGGCCCTTGTCGTAGAGCGTCTTGAACGCCCAGATCACCGACTCCATGTAGTCGCGGTTGAGCGTTTTGTAGTCATGGTCGAAGTCGACCCACCGCGCCTGCCGGGTGACGTAACTGCGCCACTCGTCGGTGTACTTGAGCACCGAGGCCCGGCAGGCCGCGTTGAACTTCTCGATCCCCAGCGCGAGGATCTCGGCCTTGGTCTTCAGCCCGAGCACCCGCTGGGCCTCCAGCTCGGCCGGCAGCCCGTGCGTGTCCCATCCGAACCGCCGCTCGACCCGCCGCCCGCGCATGGTCTGGTACCGCGGGACGACGTCCTTCACGTACCCGGTCAGCAGGTGCCCGTAGTGCGGCAACCCGTTCGCGAACGGCGGTCCGTCGTAGAAGACGAACTCGTTGGCCCCGTCCTCCCCCGCCGCCCGCGCCTCCACCGACGCCCGGAACGTCCCATCGACGTCCCAGTACCCCAGCACCTCCCGCTCAATACCCGGGAAGTCAGGGCTAGCAGTCAGTCGCGCACCAGTCTTCGGATAGCTCACTCAGCGCATGTTATGCAGCAGAGCTGATTGGAGGTATCCCAGCCAGTCGTACAGGTCGTACGTCAGGCGGCGGGGGTCGTCGTCCGGGAGCTTCTCCCAGGTGGCGTAGTCGTCTTCTTCTTTGATGTCCAGGCGGGTGCCGATCGCCAGGCGGAGGTCGTTCAGGGCGCGGAGCCAGGACAGTTGCTCGTCCGGCTCGAGGGCGATCTCGTCAGCACCGGACTCCTCCAGAGCGGACAGCACGCGCTTGGCGTCGCTGACCTTGCCCTCCCGCAGGCCGCGCTCGGTGAAGCGGCGGAACTCCGCCGAGGCCATGTCGTCGGACTTGTACGCGTCCGGCAGCAGCCGCTGCAGTACGACGTCCTCCGGCGGCGACGTGGGTCCGTCGTTGTCGAGCAGGGCGGCAAGCGGGTCCGACGACTCGGTGGCGCGCGGCGGCATCCCGTCGTACAGGAGCTCGACCAGGTTGCGGAGCAGGTTCGCCAGGATGTCCGCCTCGTGCTCGGCGAAACTGACGACGACGGTCTTACGGTGCCTGCGGAACCGCGTCACGACTTCTCGCAGGTGGCCCACAGGCCGTAGGTGTGCATTGCCTCGACGTCGCGTTCCATCGCCTCGCGGTTGCCGTTCGAGACCGCCGACTTGCCCTCCTGGTGCACCTGCAGCATGAGCTTCTCCGCCTTCTTCTTGGAGTAGCCGAAGTAGGTCTGGAACACGAACGTGACGTAGTCCATCAGGTTGACCGGGTCGTTCCAGACGATCGTCACCCACGGAGGGCTCAGCTCGATCGCCTCGTCGACCTCGGGGCTCTCGAGTTCGCTTGGTGCGGTGCTCACCGGTCCATTCTCTCCATCATCGGTTCCGTGTTCGCAATAGGCTGCCCCTGTGACGCACTCGACCGCGCTCCTGACCGACCACTACGAGCTCACCATGCTGCAGGCCAGCCTGGCCGACGGCACAGCGCAGCGCCGCTCGGTCTTCGAGCTGTTCGCCCGCCGGCTGCCCGACGGCCGCCGGTACGGCGTGGTCGCCGGCGTGAACCGGCTGCTCGACGCGCTCGAGCGGTTCCGTTTCGACGAGCGGGCAATCGCCTTCCTGGCCGATCACGGCGTCGTCGACCAGGCTACCCGCGACTGGCTGGCGGACTACCGGTTCACCGGCGACATCTCCGGCTACGCCGACGGGGAGATCTTCTTCCCCGGCTCGCCGGTGCTGGTGGTGGAGTCGAGTTTCGCCGAGGCCGTGCTCCTGGAAACCGTCTTCCTGTCCATCCTGAACCACGACTCCGCGGTCGCCTCGGCAGCCTCCAGGATGACCTGGTGGGCCGGTGGGCGGCCCTGTATCGAGATGGGCTCGCGCCGGACCCACGAGGAGGCCGCGGTCGCCTCGGCGCTGGCGGCGTACATCGCGGGGTTCGCGACCACCTCCAACCTGGAGGCGGCCAGGCGGCACGGGATCCCCAGCGGGGGTACGGCGGCGCACTCGTTCACCCTGCTGCACGACAACGAGCGGGAGGCGTTCACCTCCCAGGTCGATGCCCTCGGCAAGGGGACGACCCTGCTGGTGGACACGTACGACGTGGCCGAGGCGGTCCGGACCGCGATCGAGATCACCGGTCCCGAGCTCGGCGCGGTCCGGCTCGACTCCGGCGACCTGCCGTCGCTGGCCGGGCAGGTCCGTGAGCAGCTGGACGCGCTCGGCGCCACGAAGACCCGGATCATCGTGACCAGCGACCTGGACGAGTACCAGATCGCCGCGCTCGCCCCGGCTCCGGTCGACGGGTACGGCGTCGGCACGTCGCTCGTGACCGGGAGCGGGCACCCGACCTGCGGCTTCGTGTACAAGCTGGTCGCCCGGGAGGACGCGAGCGGCGCCCTGGTCCCGGTGGCGAAGAAGAGCCCGGACAAGATCTCCATCGGCGGCCGCAAGTGGGCGCTGCGGCGCCGGTCGGCCACCGGTGTCGCCGAGGTCGAGCTGATCGGGGTCGGCGAGCAGCCGGTCGACGACGGCGACGACCGGGTCCTGCTCAAGCCGCTGGTCGAGGCGGGCAAGATCATCGGGCGTACGACGCCCGCCGAGTCGCAGGCGCATCACCTGAAGGTCCGCGACGAGCTCCCCCGCTACGCCAGCCAGCTGAGCCGCGGCGAGCCCGCCATCCCGACCGAGTACACCGGCGACTACGACGCCCGCAACCCGTTCCTGCCCCGGAGCCACACGTGAGCACCGACCAGACAGAATGGCCGCCCGAGGCGCCCGCCAGCGAAGCTGATGTCCTGGTCGCGCTGCGGTTCGCGGACCGGGCAGCTCGCAAGGCGGTGACCGACGAGCTGGCCGGGACCGGGCTGCACACCGGCCAGGAACTGGTGCTGGCCAAGCTCCTCCACCTCGGATCGCTGCCGGTAGCGCAACTGGCGAGGGTGCTCGACGTCGAGGTCCCGACCGCGACCAAGACCACCCAGCGGATGGAGGCCGCAGGCCTCGTCCGCCGGGTCAGGAGCAGTACGGACGCGCGCCAGGTGGGCATCGAACTCACCGACAGGGGGACCGAACTCGCGCACACGGTCCAGCAGGTCTACGACCGCGCCGGCCGCCGCGCGCTCGCCGCCCTCTCCCCCGAAGACCGCCGCATCCTGCGCAATCTCCTCTGGACCATCACCACCACCCTCGAGCCCTGAGGTGCACACCTAGATCGGAATGCCCGGGGTGCGCGGTGCCCTGAGGCTCCGGCGTTGCGCGACCGTCAGCCAGGCAGCGCCGGCGCAGAAGACGGCCGCGAACAGCCAGAAGTTGTCGGCCAAGCTCGGCGCCAGGAAATCGGCGAGGAGAAAGAGCGCGACCGCGGAGAAGAGCCCTACGATGGGCAGCTGTACGCCCAGAGCGAGGGTGGCTTCGATGGCCGGTGTAACGCGGCGGCGTTGCAGCCGCCAAGCGCAGGCGACGATCACGAGCAGGCCGCTGGAGGCCAGGATCAGCGCCAGGATCTCAGGCCCGCCCCCGCCCGCCGGCGCCCATCTGGTCTCCTGGGAGGCGCCCTTGGCCGTGATCTCGGTCATCCGGCCGCGCCAGATGGTCCCGGTCACCCGGTCGCCCTCGTCGAGTTGCTCCAGGACAGGGCCACTCCCGTTGAACCCCGTGTACCACCTGGCGCCGGACGCGCGGGTCAGGACCGCGCTGCGTTCGCCCTGCTGGTAGTCCTTGACGACGTGGACGTCGGACACGGTGAACTCCTCCGTCCACCGGCATTCAGCCGGTGTGGACGGAGCGGCCGAGCAGCGCGGAGCAGCCTCGTAGGCGTGGAGCTCGCGGAAGTTGTCCGGCGCCACCACGGTGGCGAGGTCGGTAGCACCACCTACCACGGCAACGCCGCCCAGGAGCGCTAAGAGTGTCGTCACGGTTCTATCGAGGATCCCCACGTCTTATCGACGGGGTCGACAGGGCATAGGTCAGGCCACGCCGGTGTGATGTGCGCGACACCCGGTGATCCACCACCCTCGAGTGCCTTCCCTAGCGCGCGTCGAACACCTTCGCGAGCAGGCTCATTGCCTCTCGGAGCAGGTCCGGCGGCATGACGAGCGGGGGCAGGAACCGCAGTACGTTGCCGTAGGTCCCCGCGGTCAGCACCACCATCCCCTCGGCGTGACACGCCTTCGCGATCTCCCCGGTCGCGACCGGATCCGGCTCCCCCGACGAGTTCACGAGCTCGATGGCGATCATCGCGCCGCGGCCGCGGACATCGCCGATCACCGGGTGCCGCGCGGCCAGGTCACGCAGCGCGGGCAGCATGATGTCGCCGATCTCCCGGGCCCGGGCCGGCAGGTCCTCGGTCTCGATGGTCGCGATCGCCGCCAGCGCGGCCGCGCACGCCACCGGGTTCCCGCCGTACGTCCCGCCGAGGCCGCTCACGTGCGGCGCGTCCATGATCTCGGCCCGCCCGGTGACGGCCGCCAGCGGGAGCCCGCCCGCGATCCCCTTCGCGAGCGTGATCAGGTCAGGTACGACGCCCTCGCGAGTACACGCGAACAGGTCGCCGGTCCGCCCGAACCCGGTCTGGATCTCGTCCGCGACGAACACCACCCCGTTGGCCCGGCACCACTCGGCAACAGCGGGCAGGAACCCGTCAGCCGGTACGACGAAGCCGCCCTCCCCGTGGATCGGTTCGATCACCACGCACGCCACGTTCGACGCACCGACGTACTTCTCGATCGCCGCCACCGACCGCGCCGCCGCCTCCGGCCCGCTCAGCCCGTCCCGGTACGGGTACGACGTCGGCACCCGGTACACCTCCGGCGCGAACGGCCCGAACCCGTCCTTGTACGGCATGTTCTTCGCCGTCATCGCCATCGTCAGGTTGGTCCGCCCGTGGTACCCGTGGTCGAACACCACCACCGCGTCCCGCTTGGTGTGCGCACGCGCGATCTTCACCGCGTTCTCCACCGCCTCGGCACCGGAGTTCAGCAGCACCGACCGCTTGTCGTGGTCGCCGGGCGTGATCCGGTTCAGCGCCTCGCACACCTCGAGGTAACCGTCGTACGGCGTGACCATGAAGCAGGTGTGGGTGAACCGGGCCACCTGCTCCTGGACCGCGCTCACCACCCGCGGGGCCGCGTTGCCGACGTTCACCACCGCGATCCCGGACCCGAGATCGATCAAGTGGTTGCCATCGGCATCCACCACGATCCCGCCGCCGGCCTCGGTGACGAACACCGGCAGGGTGATCCCGACCCCGCGCGCGACCGAGCGCCGTACCCGCCCCAGCAGTTCGACGGACCGCGGCCCGGGAATCTCCGTGACCAGCTTCCGTTCCTGCTCCACCGTCATCGTCCAGCTCCTAAGGATTCCGCGTCGCCCGAGAGTTTCTGAGCCAGCCAGACCGGGATCACCGAGAACACGATCAGCGCGGCCGCGACCACGTTGACGATCGGCGCCTGGTTCGGCCGGAACAGGTTGTTGAAGATCCAGATCGGCAGCGTCTGCTGGTTCGCCCCGGCGGTGAACGTGGTCACGATGATCTCGTCGAACGACAGCGCGAACGCGAGCAGTGCGCCGGCCAGCAACGCCGACCGGATCATCGGGAAGGTCACCAGCCGGAACGTCGTGAACCCGGACGCACCCAGATCCGCCGACGCCTGCTCCAGCTGTACCCCGGTCCGCCGCAACCGGGCGATCACGTTGTTGAACACGGTCACGATGCAGAACGTCGCGTGCGCGATCACGATCGTGACGAAGCCCAGCTCCCACCCGAACAGCGTCCGGAACGCGTTGTTCAGCGCGATCCCGGTGACGATGCCCGGCAGTGCGATCGGCAGGATCACCAGCAGCGACACCGTGTCCCGCCCGTAGAAGGCGAACCGCTGCAGCGCGAACGCGATCATCGTGCCGAGCACCAGCGCGATCACGGTCGCGGCCAGTCCCACCCGCACGCTCACCCAGAGCGCGTCCAGCGCACCCTGGCTCTCGGCCGCCCGGCGCCACCACTCCAGGGTGAAGTCCCGCGGCGGCCAGGCGAACGTCTTGTTCACATTGAACGAGTTCACCAGAACCAGCAGCAGCGGTACATAGATGAAGCCGAGAATCAGCGCGGTCAGCACCCGCAGCACGATCCGGGTCGATCGGGACAGCGTCATCACAGGCTCTCCATCGCTCCGGTCCGCCGGACCGCCGCCAGGTACCCGAGCATCACGACGACCGGGATCGTGGCGACCGCGGCCGCGAACGGCAGGTTGTTGGCGGCGCCCACGTTGTCATACACCACGTTGCCCAGCAACTGGTTGGTGCCACCGACGATCCGGACCGCGATGTAGTCACCCAGCGTCAGGCTGAAGGTGAAGATCGAGCCGGCCACCATCGCCGGCACGATCATCGGCATGATCACCCGCCGCATCGTCTGGGCGGTCCGCCCGCCGAGGTCGGCCGAGGCCTCGAGCAGCGAGTTCGGCAGCCGTTCGAGACCGGCGTAGATCGGCAGGATCATGTACGGCAGCCACAGGTACGCCAGCGTCACGATGGTCGCCGTCAGCCCGTACCCGGGTGACTTCAGCCCGACCGCCTCGAACGCCGAGGACACCAGCCCGCCCTCGGAGAACATCCCGCGCCACGCGTACGCCTTGACCAGGTAACTGGCCCACAACGGCATCAGCACCGCCACCAGCAGGAACCGGCGCAACCCCGGCCCGGCCACCTTCGCCATGTAGAGCGCGATCGGGAACGCGACCACCGCGTCGATCACGGTCACCAGCAGGGCGACCGCGATCGTCCGCAGTGCGATCGTGCGATACACCTCGACGGTGAACAGCGTCCGGAAGCTGTCCAGCGTCCACACCCGCTCGATCTGCCCGGTGAACCCGTTCTGCGTCCAGAGGGCGGTGACGAACAACGCCGCCAGCGCCCCCAGGTACGCAACCCCGAGCCACAACATCGGCGGCCCGAGCAACAGCCCCAACCGAGCCTTCGGGTGACGGTGCAGCGTGCTCATGGGCGTCGTCGCGGGGAAGCCTTGTCGGTCAGGGTGGGGAGGATCCGCGACCGCCTCCCCTCGGGGATCGGGGACTGTCGGTCCCGGCTGATTGGGTAGACGACATGTCCCGGTTCCGGCTGTACCCGACTCCCGCGCAGCACGCCGCGTTGCTGGATCAGTGCAGACATGCCCGGTACATGTGGAACCTGGCGCTTGAGCAGTGGTCGATGTGGACCCGCGACAAAGGAGCGACACCCGGGTACATCGAGCAAGCGCACCAATTGACGGAGGCACGAGCCACGTTCGACTGGCTGCGGGCCGGGTCGCAGACCGTCCAGCAGCAGGCACTGCGAGACTTCGACCAGGCCGTCAAGAACTTCTACCGCGGGACCCATCGGCGCCCGACCTGGCGCAGAGCCGGGCGGCGCGAAGGCTTCCGCATTGTCGGACCCCAGGCGTCTCGGGTGATGAAGCTGAATCGGAAATGGTCCGCGGTCAACATCCCCAAAGTCGGTTGGGTTCGATTCCGGCTGTCCCGCGCCATTGCCGACGCGAGGTCCTACCGTGCCACCTGCGACCAGGTCGGCCGCTGGCACATCGCGTTCGCTGTCATCCCGCCGTCGATCCCCGCCCCGGGTAAAGGTGAGGTGGTCGGCGTGGACCGCGGAGTGATCGTCTCGGCGGCGCTGTCCACCGGTGAACTCCTGACCTGTCCCGGTCTGTCGGAATGCGAGCAGCAACGGCTCGAGCAGTTGCAGCGCCGTCTTGCCCGGTGCCGACGTGGCTCCAACCGGCGCGCGCGGGTCAAGGCTGCAATCGCGAAGCTGCATACCCGCGCCGGAGACCGTCGCACGGACTGGGTGGAGAAGACCAGCACCGACCTCGCCCGGCGCTTCGACCTCATCCGCGTCGAAGACCTGCGCATCACCCAGATGACCAAGCGCCCCAGACCCAAACCCGACCCCCGACGAGCAGGTGCCTACCTGCCGAACCGGCGCCGCGCCAAAGCCGGACTCAATCGCGGCATCCTGGCCAACGGCTGGGGCGCGCTGGTACGTCGTCTGGACCACAAGGCGCTGGGTCGGGTCGAGCGGGTCAACCCTGCGTACACGTCGCAGACCTGTAGCGTCTGCGGGCATCGCGCACCGGAAAACCGCGAGAGCCAAGCGGTCTTCCGGTGCGTAGCCTGCGGACATCAGGCGCACGCCGACGTGAACGCAGCTGTCAACATCGCGGCCGGGCGGGCCGTCAGCGCACGCCGAGAGACGCCCGTACGGGTCTCGTTGAAGCGTGAACCTCAACTCGCTACCTCCGCGTAGTAGTTGGAATCTCCGTCCTGACGGCGGGGAGGACGTCAACCCTTGATCTGCGTCCAGGCTTGGGTCCACTTGCTGTAGTCGGTGCACTTGACGTCGGTGCGGCCGTCCAGGCACTGCTCGATGGGAGTGGTCCAGTACCAGATCTTCTCGGCGTACGCCGCGTCGCCCGCGTGGAACGTCGCGCAGTGGTTCTTGTCGGCCGTCTTCGCGCAGGCCTTGCCGTTGGCCGGCGACTCACCGAAGTACTCGGCCACGGCCGCGTTCGCCTCCGGGCTGATGATGTGGTTCATCCACAGGTACGCGCAGTTCTTGTTCTTCGACGTCGCGCTGACCATCCAGGTGTCGGACCAGCCGGTCACGCCCTCGGTCGGCACGGTCACCTGGACCGGTACCTTCTCGCCGGTCGCGACGTTCGCGATCACCTGCCAGGTGGTGCCGATCACCGAGTTGCCACTGGTGAACGCCTGCACCTCCTTCAGGTAGTCCGACCAGTACTCCGACACGAGCGTCTTCTGCGTCTTCAGCAGGTCGACCGTGGCCTGGAACTGCTTGTCGTCCAGGGCGTACGGGTTCTTGATGCCCAGGTCCGGCTTGGTCGCCATCAGGTACATCGCGGCGTCGGCGATGTAGATCGGCGAGTCGTACGCGGTCACGGCACCCTTGTACGGCGAGTTCGCGTCGAAGACCGCGCTCCACGAGGTCGGGGCCGGCTTCACCTTGTCGGTCCGCCACATCAGCAGATTCGCGCCGTACCCGTGCGGGACGCCGTACATCTGGCCGTTCACCGAGTTCCACGGGCGATTCTTCAGGAACGGGTAGATGTCGGCGTAGTTCGGGATCAGGTCGGTGTTCACCGGCTCGACGTTCCCGGCCGCGATCAGCCGCAGCGACGCGTCGCCGGAGGCCGACACCACGTCGTACTGCCCGGTCTTCATCAGCGTGACGGCCTCGTCGGAGGTGCCGAACGTCTTCACCGTCACCTGGCAGCCGGTCTGCTGCTCGAACGGCGTCACCCAGTCGACCTTCGGGTCGTTCGAGCCGTCCTCGGCGTACCCGGGCCAGGCCAGCACGCTGAGCTTGCCCTCCCCCGTCCCGAGCGTCTCGAGCTTCTTCAGGTCCGGTGGCGTGAACCCACTGGTCCCGGCCGCTCCGTCGCCGGAGTCCCCGGAATCGCCGCCGGACGTGCCACACGCGGTCGCGAGCAGCGCGAGCACTGCCACACTCGCCGCCACACTGAGTTTCTTCACGGAAACCTCCTCGGTTCGGGGCGGGAGTTGAAAGGAAGGAAGGAAAGCAGGGGTTCAGGCGGACGTTTCTATGGCTGACCGCCGATCGCGACGGTGTGTTCGCGGAGCCAGGTGAGCCGGACCCTGGCACCCCGGAGTTCGAGCTTGTCCTGCACCGAGCCGTGCAGGTTCTGCTGCAGGACGATGAGCGATCCACCGGCGTCCAGGTCGACCACGGACTGGGTGGCCGAGCCGAGGTACACCACCTCACGGACCACCCCGGTCGCCGTACACATCCCGGCCTCGGCGGGCTCGTCGCGCGGGTGCAGCTGGATCTTCTCCGGGCGCACGGTGTAGAGCCCGGCGGTGCCGAGGATCGCCGTCGCGACCTCACCCTCGATCAGGTTCGACGTGCCGACGAACCCGGCGACGAACGTGCTCGCCGGGTGCTCGTACAGCTCGGCCGGTGCGGCCAGCTGCTCGATCCGGCCGCCGTTGAACACGGCGATCCGGTCGCTCATCGTCAGCGCCTCTTCCTGGTCGTGGGTGACGAACACGAAGGTGATCCCGACATCGCGCTGCATCGCCTTCAGCTCGATCTGCATCTCGCGCCGGAGCTTCAGGTCGAGGGCGCCGAGCGGTTCGTCGAGCAACAGCACCTTGGGCCGGTTCACCAGTGCCCGGGCCAGCGCGACTCGTTGCCGCTGGCCACCGGACAGCTGGCTCGGCCGACGGTCGCCGTACCCCTCCAACCGGACTGTCCCGAGTGCTTCGACAGCCCTGGCACGGCGACTCCGCCGGTCGACCCCCTTGACCCGCAGCCCGTACTCGACGTTCTGCAGCACACTCATGTGCGGGAACAGCGCATAGTCCTGGAAGACGGTGTTCACGTCCCGCGCGTACGGCGCCTGGTCGGTGACGTCGACGCCGCCGAGCAGGATCCGGCCGGCCGTCGGCACCTCGAAGCCGGCGATCATCCGCAGCACCGTGGTCTTGCCGGAGCCCGACGGGCCGAGCATCGAGAAGAACTCGCCCTCGGCCAGGTCGAGATCGATCCCGTCGACCGCGGTCACGTCGCCGAAGGTCTTCCGCAACCCACGCAGGCTGACGGCCGTGGCGCCGGTCGCCACGGCCTCCACCTTCTCGTCGGTCGCCAACGCCCTCATCCGATCGCCGACATCACGTGCTTGACCCGCGTGTAGTCCTCGACGCCGTACAGCGACAGGTCCTTGCCGTGACCGGAGTGCTTGAAGCCACCGTGTGGCATCTCGGCCACGAGCGGGATGTGTGTGTTGATCCAGACGCAGCCGAAGTCGAGGGCCTTGGACATCCGCAGCGCGCGCGAGTGGTCGGCGGTGAACACGCTCGACGCCAGGCCGTAGCGCACGCCGTTGGCCATCCGCAGCGCCTCGTCCTCGTCGGTGAACGACTGCACGGTGATGACCGGGCCGAACACCTCGTCCTGGATCATCTCGTCGTCCTGCCGCAGGCCGGTGACGACGGTGGCGTCCAGGAAGTAGCCGTCGGCAAGGGTTCCGCCGGAGCGCTCGCCGCCGAGGACGATCGACCCGTGCTCGGGCATCCGGGCCAGGAACCCGCGGACGCGATCGAGCTGCAGGCTGCTGTTCAACGGCCCGAACAACGCGTCGGTGTCGTCGGCGAGCCCGGGCCGGGCGTTCGCGCGGGCCCAGTCGACCAGCGTCTGCACGAACTCGTCGTGGATGCTCGCGTCGACGAGCACCCGGCAGGCCGCCGTACAGTCCTGGCCGGCGTTGAAGTAGCCACCGATGCCGATGGCTTCGGCAGCCGCCGCGAGGTCCGCGTCGGCGAACACGACCGCCGGCGCCTTGCCACCCAGTTCGAGGTGCGTGCGCTTCAGGTCGAGAGCCGCCGTACTCGCGACCTCGGAGCCGGCCCGGGTCGAGCCGGTGATGCTGACCAGGCCGGGCGCGGGGTGCGCGACCACGGCCTGCCCGGTCGCGCGGTCACCACAGACGACGTTGAAGACACCGGCCGGCAGCACCTCGGACGCGATCTCCGCGAGCATCGCCGTGGACACCGGCGTGGTCTCGGCCGGCTTCAGGACGACGGTGTTGCCGGCGGCAAGGGCCGGGCCGAACTTCCAGACCGCCATCATCATCGGGTAGTTCCACGGCGTCACCTGACCGACGACGCCGATCGGCTCGCGGCGGATCCAGGACGTGTGGCCGGCCATGTACTCCCCGGCCGACTTCCCTTCGAGCAACCGCGCCGCACCGGCGAAGAAGCGCAGCTGGTCGACCATGACCGCGAGTTCCTCGGTCCGGGTCAGCTCCAGCGGCTTGCCGGTGTTCTGCGACTCCGCGGTGACGAGATCGTCCGCGCGGGCCTCGACCAGGTCCGCGAAGCGGAGCAGCGCGCGCTGCCGTTCGGCCGGGGTCGCGCCACCCCAACCGGGTGCGGCGGCGGTCGCGGCCTCGTACGCCGCATCCACGTCCTCGTCGCCGGACAGTGGCGCCGTCCCGAAGACCTTGCCGGTGGCCGGATCGATCAACTCGCTGGTGGCGCCGCTGAGCGCGTCGCTCGGTGTGCCGTTGATCAGGTTCCGGACTGTTCGCATCGCTCACTCCCGACGTGGAGGGACGGTCACCGTGTGGCCGTAAACATATGAAAACAGATGTTAAAGTTCAAGGCATCGGCGAGAATGTCCGGGATCTGTGCCGGAGTTGTGTCGTGAGGGTGGGTGAGACGGGATGGCGCTGCGGTTCTACGGCAGTGGCGCGGCGGCGGTGTTCGCACCGCTGGAGACGCTGAGCCGATCGGAACTGGTGGCGCGCCGGCTGACCGACGCGATCGCGCTCGGCCTGATCCCGGACTCCGAGCAACTCCCCGGCGAAGCCGACCTGGCCGGCATCTTCGGCGTCTCCACCACCACCATCCGCGAGGCGCTGTCGTCGCTGCGGCTGCGCGGCCTGATCCACACCCGGCGCGGTCGCGGCGGTGGCAGCTTCGTCCGCGCGCACGAGGAGATGTCGACCGCGATCGTCCGCGACCGGCTGGAGGAGCTGAGCCTGGCGCAACTGCGCGATCTCGGCGACCACTACAGCGCCATCGCCGGCACGGCGGCCCGGCTGGCGGCCGAGCGGGCCACCCCGGACGACGTCCAGCGGCTGACCGCGGTCTGCGACAGCCTCGAGCTCGCCAAGGGTCTCGGCGGTCGCCGCCGGGCCGACGCCCAGTTCCACATCGAGGTGGCCGCGACCGCGCAGTCCACCCGGCTCTACCGCGCCGAGGTGAGCCTGCAGGCCGAGGTGGGCACGCTGCTGTGGCTCGCGTTCGGCGACGACGAGAGCCACCGCGGGACCGTGCAGAGCTGCCGGGACGTGGTTGCGGCGATCGAACGCACCGACGGCGACGCGGCCCGTGCGGCCGCCGAAGAACGCGTCGCAGACTCGACGGCACGGCTGATCGACCTCAGACTGACTTTGGAGGTCCCATGAGTACGGACGAAGTCGCCACCCTCACGCTCGACGCCGGCCTGGAGGCCGTTCTCGACCTGGTCGAGTCGGTGGTCGGGGAAGCGTTCGGTCTGGCGGAAGAGGTCGCGAGCCGGGTCACCGAGGTGTTCGCCGGTCAGGCCGATGTCCGCCGCGGTGACCTGACCGGCGTCGCCACCGTCGTCCACCCCGCGCTGACCGATCCGGACGGCCGGATCCAGGGAGCGGGGTTCGTCGCCGCCGTCGAGGCGCTGGCCGACTCCCGCTGGTGGCTCGAGTGGTTCATGCTCAGCAACGGCTCGGCCGAGCGGCTCCTGGTCGACACCGATCCGCGCGGGGAGAACTTCTACGACTACGAGTCCCTGCCCTGGTACGACGTACCCCGCACGACCGGGCGACGGCACATCACCGGGCCGTACGTCGACTACCTCTGCACCGACGACTACACGTTGACGTTCACCGTGCCGGTCCTGGCCGGGGAACGGTTCGTCGGCGTGGCCGGTGCGGACGTCCGGGTGTTCACCTTCGAGAAGGCGGTGCTGCCGTGCCTGCGGGCCACCCGCCGTACCGTTGCCATCGTCAACGATCAGGGCCGGGTCGTGCTCAGCAACAGCGCCCGCCACGTGAGCGGGACGCTGCTGCGGTCGCCGTCCCCGTCGTACCGGATCGACGACCTGCCGCTGTCGCTGGTGGACCTCAGCTAGGTAGGTAGGTGTCCAGGTAGGGGTTGCGGAACTTGCCGGTCGGGTCGTACTTCGCGGCCAGCGCGATGAAGTCGGGCACCTTCGGGTAGCGCTCCCGGAGTGTCGCGGCGTCTGCGGCGAACACCTTCCCCCAGTGCGGCCGAACGTCGAGCGGGGCGAGGGCCGCCTCAAGCGCGGCGACGACCGGCCGGACCGCCGCCTCGTCCTGGATCCAGGTGAAGTGCAGGGCGACGGTGTCGCGGCCCTGGCTCGGGCTCAGCCAGAGGTCGTCGGCGGCGATCGTCCGCACCTCGGAGACCTGGATGACCGGCGCGAACTGGTTGCCCAGGGCCCGTAGTACGTCGAATGCCTCGGGCGCCCGCTCGCGGGCGACGAAGTACTCCGACTGCAGCTCGTCGCCGTTGCTCGGGGTGAACTCGAGCCGGAAGTGCGGCAGCCGCTCGTTCCACGGGCCGGGCAGGCCGCCCTGCTGGGTGGCGTAGTCCGCCGGCATCGTCTTGATCGGGTGCCGCGGGCCGTCGGCAACCTTCGCCCCGAGCCAGGTGGGTTCGATCGGCTCGTGACCCCGCTGCTTGCGCCACACCATCACGTCCGGGTCGACCCAGTCGGTGAAGGCGCTGACGCTGTACGCACTGCCCATCACCGCGGTCAAGTCCGTCCCGAGCCGCTCCACCGGCAGGCCGTCGTACACGACCTGGCTGACCTGGTACGACGGCTGGACGTCGAGCGTCAGGCTCACGGTCACGCCGAGCGCGCCGAGCGAGATCACCGAGCCGGCGAAGTCCGCGTCGTCCCGGGTGAGCGTGACGAGCTCACCGCGCGCATCCACGAACGTGATCGCGTTGACCGCGTCCGCGAGCGGGCCGTTGGTGTCGCCGGACCCGTGCGTTCCGGTCGAGCACGCTCCGGCCACCGAGATGTGCGGCAACGATCCGAGGTTGTGCAACGCGAGTCCTTGAGCCTGCAGAGCCGCGGTGACCTCGCCGTACCGCAGACCGGCCGAGACGGTCACCCCGCGCTCGCCGACCTCGATCACCTGCGGCAGATCGGCCACGCTGACCAGCACACCGGCGCTGTCCGCGATCCGGTTGAACGAGTGCCCGGTGCCCAGCACGCGGACTTTCTCGCTGCCGGCCACGAGCTCCTGCACTTCCGCGACCGAGCGCGGCCTTTCGAGTGCGCTGGAGAAGCTGACGTTCCCCGCCCAGTTCGTGACATTTGTCATGGAGTGCACCTTCCTCGCGCGCCGGTCCCGGCACGACTCTCGCACATCCTCGATGGTGGGAGATCGACGGTCTTACCCATTGGAGAGGAACTGAGTTGCGCCCCACACTGTCCCGCCGCCGGGTCGTCATCTACAGCACCTCCTACGGCCGCGACAAGCTCAGCAACCTGTACGTCGTCCGCCGCGGGCAGCCGGACCTGGACAAGGCATCGATCTCGTCACTGACCAGCCTGGTGTGAGCCGATCGGGCGCCATCAGATGGTTTGATGGCGCCCGATGCTCATCTCGTTCGGAATCGCCGGGTTCTGGCTCCTCGTCTTCGCCGTCAGCTTCGGACGGGACCGGCGGCTGTTCAAGAACGCCGTCTTCCTGGTGCTGACGCTGATGTTCGCCGGCCTCGGGGTGATCTTCGCGCTCGAGGCCGTCAACCGGACCGCGGCCAAGCTGCTGGTGGTGGCGATCCTGGTGGCCATCCCGTTGGCGATCGCCGTCCTGGCCGTGTTCCTGGTGGTCAACGGCGTCACGATGCTGCGCCGCGAGGGGCGGCGGCCGGCCAACCTGCTGTCGCTGCTCGCCGGGCTCGGGATCATCGGGTTCGTCGTCTTCGGCGTGGCGGTGCAGAAGATCGGCTGGGAGCCGCTCGCGGCGGTGCGGTCGGTGCTGATCGGCGTACTGACCTACATCTCGTTCCTGTTCGTCTGCTTCCTCGCCTACGCGTTCGTCTACAGCCGGGTCCGCTCGTCCCGCAAGGTCGACTTCGTCGTCGTGCTCGGCTCCGGCCTGCGCGGCTCGCGGGTCCCGCCGCTGCTCGCCAGCCGGCTGGATCGCGGGAAGCAGGTGTACGACCGGGCGATCAGGAAGGGCCGGTCACCGCTGATCATCACGTCCGGCGGCCAGGGCCCGGACGAGGACATCCCCGAGTCGCACGCGATGGCGTCGTACCTGATCGAGCGCGGTGTGCCCGCGGATCGGGTGCTGCGCGAGGACAAGTCGACGAGCACGTGGGAGAACCTGACCTTCAGCCGGGAGCTGATGGTCGCGCGGCAGCCGAAGTACCGCTGCCTGATCGTGACGAACAACTTCCACGCCTTCCGGGCCGCGCTCACCGCGCGGAAGGCCAAGGTCAACGGCCAGGTGGTCGGCTCCCCGACGGCGGCGTACTACTGGCCGACGGCAACGATCCGCGAGTTCGTCGCGATCCTGTTCAGCCACAAGTATCTGAACGGCGGCATCTGCCTGCTGATCGCGGCCGGCGCCATCCTGCAGCACGTCTAGCGCAGCATGAGGACGGCGGCGGTCACGCCGGCCACCACGATCAGGACGCGCAGCAACGTCGGCGGCAGCCGCCGGCCGATGTGCGCACCGGCGTAGCCGCCGACGACCGACCCGACGGCGAGCAGACCGGCCGCGGTCAGGTCGAGATCCGCGATGAAGACGAAGATCACGCTCGCGACCAGGTTCGCGGCCAGCAGGGCCAGCGTCTTGAGCGCGTTGACGACTTTGAGCTCCAGGTCGAGGCCGAGCCCGAGCACCGCCATCATCATCACGCCGGCGCCCGCGCCGAAGTAGCCGCCGTACACCCCGGTGAGCGCCGCGAAGAAGGTCGTCGCCGGGGTCATCGTCGCCCGCGTTCCGTGCGGGTGCGCGTGCCGGGAGCGCAGCCGGCGTGAGATCCACGGCTGGACGCCGACGATCAGGCAGGTGAAGAGGATCAGCCAGGGCGCCGCGGCCGCGAACACCCCGGGCGGCAGGGCCAGCAGCAGCGCCGCACCACCGATCGCGCCGATCGCACAGGTCAGCACGACCGCGATCGTGGTCGGCCGCGACACCTCGCGGAGCTCACGGCGGTAGCCGAATGAGCCGCTCAGCGCACCCGGCAGCAGCCCGATCGTGTTCGACGCGTTGGCGACCACCGGCGGGATGCCGAGCGCGATCAGCGCCGGAAAGCTGACCAGGGACGCGACGCCGACGGTCGAGGTGAGTACTCCCGCGGCCAACCCGGCGGCGACGACGGCCAAGTGCTCCGGCCCCGTCACGCGTCCCTCACCAGTGGTTTCATCTACCGGTGATTATCTCACCGGCCGGTGACGCAGTCCGTGGCCCCCTTCCCCCAGCCGTGGTTGGAGGGCCCGGGACCTTGGTATCGGCCCCGGATTCAGCGTGGCAGGCTTCGGCCGATCCGGGCCAGCGGGGACAGGCTCAGGCACAGCGGGGACAGGAACAGTCCCGCGGTGGCGATCACGAGTGCCGTGCGGATACCGAACAGGCCGGCCGCGGCACCGCCGAGCAGCGCGCCGAACGGCGTCAGCCCGAGGCCGAGGAAGTTGATGGTGGCAACGACTCGACCCTGGATCGGGAGCGGTGTGATCGCCTGCCGGATCGAGGTCACCACGATATCGACGCATTGACTGAACAGGCCGTACAGAACGTTGACGACGATCAACGCGGCAACGGTGGCCGAGCCCGATCCGTCGAGCAGAGAGGCGGAGAGCATGACGAGGTCGGAGACGAGGGCGGCGAGCACCAGCACGCGGCCGTAGCCGAAGCGTCCGGGGAGCCAGCTGGACAGCAGCGAGCCGATCAGCACGCCCGGCCCGAAGGCCGCCAGCACCAGACCGACGGCGGCACCCGGCAGGTCCAATGCGCGGGTCAGGAAGAGCAGGTAGATGGTGGTCAACGCGGTGAAGAAGAACTGGTAGATACAGGTCGCCGTCGCGATCGCCCGCAGAGCCCGTCGCGAACCACGACCCGCAACCCGTCGGCCAACTGCCGGCGCAACCCGGTCGGCGAGCCCGATGATGCGGTCGCGTCCGAGGCAGGCTGTCCGAGGCGCCGGATGCGGCCGACGGACACCGCGGACACCAGGTAGCACGCAGCGCTCGCGAGGACCGCGGTCGGGGCGGTCAGCAGCGAGACGAGCGCGCCGCCGAGCGCCGGGCCGCAGATCTGCGCGGCCGAGCGGGTGGTCTCCAGCATGCTGTTGCCTTGGGCAAGCTGATCGCGATCGACCAGCCGCGGCAGGCAGGCCATGGAGGCGACGTCGAAGCAGACCGTGAAGACGCCGGCCACGAACCCCACGGCGTACAGGAACGGCAGGCCGAGCATCCAGCCGAGCGGGATCGTCGCCAGCACGAGCGCCCGCCCGAGGTCGGCGTACACCATCATGGTCCGCGACCGCCACCGATCGACGAGCACACCGACGAACAGCGAGAAGATCAGGATCGGGAGTTGCTGCACGGCCCGGAGTACGCCGAGTTGCGCGGCGCTGGCACCGAGTGCGGTCACCGCCACCAGTGGCAACGTCACCTGGCTGGCAAAGGATGCCAGTTGGGATGCGCTCTGGCCGAGCCAGAGCCGGAGAAAGTCACGATCGGCCCACAGACCGGGCACGCGAGAAGACAGCGGCACGAAGAGGTCCTTCGAGTCAGCCCGGGCGCGCCGAACGCACCAGGGCAGGGGGAACCGTGCCGCTTACACCGAAAGCAGCACGCGATGACGATTCAGGTCAGCGCGTGCTCGATCTACCGGGCATGTCCCAACTCCTCGAAAGTCGACTCGCAGCGTACCCGTCAGCGGACCTTGACCGCAGCGGCTTTTCCCTTGCGGAGGTTGCGGCCGTCGGTGACCTCGACGTGGTAGGCGAGGGTCTGGCGGCTGGTCAGGCCGGTGTCACTGAAGCTGATGGTGGTCGGCGTCGTCCAGGGGTAGGAATAGCGCGACCAGGTCCCGACCCGGGTTTCGCCCCGGTAGAGCGCGTAGGTCAGCGCGGTGTTGTCCGTGTCGACCACCGTGGTGAAGCTGACCGTCACCTTGTTGACGCGACTGCTTGCCACCTTCGGCGCGGCCGGCACGGCCGGTGCCGCACCACCCGGCGCATTGGTGAATCGGGTGAGGCCCTGCTGCGGTACGCCGTTCACCGCGGTGAAATCGCCGCCCGCCCACAGGTCGTTGCCGCCGGACGCGAACGCCAGCGGACCGACCAGGGTCTCGCCACCCGCGTCGGTGTTCGGGAACCAGGGACCCAACTTGCCGGTGGCCGTGCTCAGCACCAGCAGGTGGTGCATGCCGGTGTTGTCGCCGAAGCCGCCGTCGTTGCTGCAGTCGTGGGCGTGCGAACCCTTGTAGAGCCAGTTGCCGAGCGCCTTGATCGCCTCGGTCGCGCCCAGGCAGTTGTTCTGCCACAGCAGCTTGCCGGTGGTCGCGTCGGCCGCCAGTACACCGTCGTAGCAGCCGATGCCGGAGCCGGCGTTGGCCACGAAGACCTTGTTGCCCTGCACCTCGATGTCCTTGACCCGGCTGTCGCAGTCGGGCGTCTCCTCCGGGATCGCCGCCGCGGCGGGCATCGAGAAGGCGGCGCCGGTGGTGGTGTTCACCATCGCCAGCGCGTGGTGCGCCGTACCCTTCAGCGTCGTGAACCCACCGCCGAGGAAGACGCGGGTCCCGTCCTCGGACAGCTCGATCGCGTGCACGTCGTCGTCCGCGTCCGGGTTCCACGGCAGGACGGCGCCGGTGCTCAGGGTCACCGCGGCGAGCCGGTTCCGAGTGACCTTGCCGACCCGGCCGAACGAACCGCCCAGGTAGACGGTGTTGCCGGAGATCCGCAGCGCCGCCACCCGGTAGTTGACCGCCGGCGCCCACCCGTCCACCAGGTTGCCGGTGGCAACACTGAGCAGTGCGACGTGCTGGCGGGCCTTGCCGTTCACCGCGGTGAAGTCGCCGCCGATCGCGACCCACTTGCCGTCCGGCGAGGTGGCGATGCTCCAGACCGGCCCGTTCACCGTCGGCGCGAACCGCGTCGGCACACCGGTGGTGCGGTTGAAGGCGGCGAGGTACTTCCGGGCCGCGTCCCCCTCACCCAGCGCCTTGCCCGGCGGCCGGACCCGGGTGAACAGCCCGCCGGCGAACACCGTGTTCCCGGTCACCGCGAGCGCGTTCACACTGGCGTTGGTCTGCCAGGTCGTCTGGTCGACCGCGGACAACGACGACGCGAACCCCGTCGGAGTCCGGCTCGCCTGGCCACCTGTCGCCGCGACCACCGGCCGGCCGGACGGAACCAGGGCCGCGGCCACCACGGCCGCAGCGGTGACGACGGCCAGAACTGCCTTCTTCATGGAGAGCCCCCGAGGTGATGACTGCGTGCCACCACACGATAACTGTCCGCTCAACGCACGCCGGCAGCGGATCGCCCTTGCGGGTCTTTAATTAGTCGGCTAAGTTTTCTTCTTAGCCGACTAACTATGACACGAGGAGCGGTTCATGGAACTGGGGCTGCGGAATGCGGCGGTGCTGGTGACCGGCGGGTCGTCCGGCATCGGGCGGGCCACCGCGGTCGCGTACGGCCGTGAGGGGGCCCGGGTCGCGATCACCTACAACTCCCGCAAGGACGCGGCCGAGACGGTCGCGGCGGAGATCGAGGCGGCCGGCGGTACGGCGTACGTCGTGCCGATGGATCTGAACGAGCCGGAGACGATCGCGGCCGCGGTCACGTCGACGGTCGACCGGTGGGGCGGACTCGACGCAGTGGTCGGGAACGCGGTCAACTGGGGCAACCTCGGGTTCGGCGACCGGCCCGAGAACATCGAGGACGCGAAGCCGGAGTGGTGGATCCCTGTCCTGCGGGCCAACCTCGAGGGGAACTTCCACCTCGTGCAGCAGGTCGCGCCGGCGCTGCGGCGCTCGGAGCACGGACGCCTCGTCCTGCTGTCGACGGATGTGGCCGTCCGCCCGCTGCCCGGATCCTGGCCGTACGGCGCGGCGAAGGCCGGTCTGCACGGGTTCGTCACCGCACTGCAGCACGACCTCGGCCGGGACGGCGTCCTGGTCAACATCGTGATGCCGGGAATCACCCTGGAGAACGGCGAGCACCGGGTCATCCCGAAGCCGGCGCTCGACCGGATCGCGGCCGGGTTCAGCGCCCGCAAGCTGCCGGACACCACCGATGTGGCCGACGCGATCCTCTTCCTCACCTCGCCCCGGACCACCGCGATCCAGGGCGAGATCCTGCGGGTGACCGGCGGCCAGTTGCTGGCCGGGTGACCCACCGGAGGTGCGCAATCGCGGTCTGACAGCGGCAACGCTTGTACCGTGGGCCTAGGACACCTGGCGAAGGAGCGTCGCGATGGCCCGGGCACTGATCGTGGTGGATGTGCAGAACGACTTCTGCGAGGGCGGAAGCCTGGCCGTCCGGGGTGGAGCCGATGTCGCCTTCCGGATCGGCGAGCTGCTGCACAAGTGGCACGAGGCCGAGCCGGCCGACCGGCAGTACGAGTACGTCGTGGCCACCCGGGACCATCACATCGACCCGGGTGACCACTTCTCGATCGAACCCGACTACGAGCACTCCTGGCCGCGGCACTGCGTCGCCGGCACCGACGGTGTCAGCTTCCACCCGAACCTGGACCCGCAGCCGTTCGACGCGATCTTCGACAAGGGCGAGTACGCGGCCGCCTACTCGGGCTTCGAGGGCAAGTCCCACGAGGGTGGCCGCGACCTGGCCGACTGGCTGCGGGACAAGGGCGTCACCGACGTCGACGTGTGCGGGATCGCCACCGACTACTGCGTCCGCGCGACCGCCCTCGACGCCCGCCAGGAAGGCTTCGACACGACGGTCCTCACCGCGCTGACCGCGGGAGTCGCCCGGGGCAGCACCGAGCAGGCCCTGGTCGACCTCCGCGCGGCCGGCGTCAAGCTCACCTGACCGGCGCTCCTGGTCCGAGCGGGATCCCGAGCGCCCACCAGGCGAGGAACAGCAGCGTCCACGCGACCGTCATCGCGATCGCCAGCGGCACCGTGTACGACGCCAGCGTGCCGACGCCGGCGTCCTTGCGATAACGCTGCAGGAACCCGAGGGCCATCACGAAGTACGGACTCATCGGCGTGATCGCGGTCGACCCCGAGTCGGCGATCCGGAACAACGCCTGCGTGGTCTCGGCCGGCACGCTGAGCAGCAGCATCATCGGCACCAGGATCGGCGCGGTCAGCGACCACATCGCCGAGCCGCTGGTCACCAGCACGTTGATCAGCGTCAGCAGCACCAGGATGCCGAGGAAGATCACCACCTTCGGCGCGCCGAGATCGCCGAGCACCCGGGCCGACTCCGCCGACAGCAGATCACCGAGGTTGCTCCAGTCGAAGTACGCGAGGAACTGCGCGATCGCGAAGAACAGCACCAGCACCGGCGCCATCTGTTTGATGCCCTCGGCCATCAGCTTCGGTACGTCGGCGGCCCGCTCGATCGCCTTCACGGTGACGCCGTACGTGATGCCGACCAGGCCGAACAGGACCGCGACCACCATCGCGATCCCGTCCAGGAACGGGGACTCGACGATACTGCCGTTCTCACCGCGCAGCGGCGAGTTGTGCGGCACCAGGACGGCGACGATGGCGGCGGCCGCGAGCAGGAAGACGATCCCCGCCCGGCGCAGACCGTTGCGCTCGGCAACGGATACCGTCAACTGGTCCGGATCGTCGCCGGGCGCGTCCGGGTCGGCGTCGAGGTCGGTCCGCCGGCTCAGCACCAGCCGCGTCACCAGGGTGATCACCAGCGCCAGCAGGACCGAGGACGCGATGTTGAAGAACCAGTTCGACAACGGCGAGATGTAGGCATCCGGATCCACGGTCCGCGCGGCCGCGGTGGTGATGCCGGCGAAGATCGCGTCGTTCGGGGTCGGGATCGGGCTGGCGTCGTACCCGGAGGCGATCGCGGTGTACGCGACCACGATGCCGAGGATCGGCGACCGTCCGACCGCGCGGAACGCGAGCCCGCCGAGCGGCACCAGGATGATGTACGCCCCCGCCGACGCGACATGCGCCATCGTGCCGGCGAACGCGACCGCGAACACCACCATCGACTGCGGCACCCGGGACACGCTGACCCGCATCAGCGCCTGCAGGAACCCGGTCCGCTCGGCCAGCGCGACCCCCATGATCACGACCACGATCGTCGCCATCGGCGGGAACTCGGCGAAGTTCGAGATCGCCGTCGACACCGCCATTCGCAGCCCGTCACCGGACAGCAGGTTCTGCACCGCGACCGTCTTGCCGTCCTTCGGCGAGACCACCGAGACGCCGAACCCGGCCAGGACCGCGCTGACCACGGCGAGGATCGCGGACAGGATCCAGAACAGCCAGAACGGATGCGGTAGCGCGTTGCCGGCCCGCTCGATCACCGCCATCGCCCGGACCAGGCGCGGCAGCGCCCTCGTGTCGGTCGCCGTACTCATGACAGTTTGTGGGCTCGGAAGAAGGCGCCGATCAGCTCGTGCGCCTCGAACGTCTGGGTGACGTAGCCCGGCCCGGACGACGCATCCGACCCCGGCCAGCTGTGCCCGCCGTCCGTGACCGCGACGTGCACGACATCGGCCTTGCAGCCCTTGTAGGTGAACTTGAGTACGTCGTCGCCCAGCTGCGTCGCCTTCGGCGCCGGATCGCAGTGGTCGCGGACCGACCAGTCGCGGACCCAGGTCTGCACACTCGGCAGGTCACGCTGACCGTCGCCGCCGTACGGGATGGTGGTGTCGCCGGTGCCGTGGATGTCGAGGACCGGGACCGGGCGGCTCGGCGCCGGCGCCGTTGGACTTGCCGGTCGCGTAGACCGCGTCGGTGTCGACGCAGAGCATGCTCTCGAGGTGGTCCAGCAGGTCGGCGGTGAACTTGACGTCGTCGACCCCCTTCGCCGAGTACGGCGCGCCCTGCCAGGCCTGCTTGTCCTCGTCCCCGATCACACCGTTGGGGTAGGCAACGATCGCGTCGAGCTTCGACAGATCGGAGAACGCCTCGGTCTGGGCGCCGGTCTTGCCGCGACCGTGGAAGGTGAGGATCAGCGGGTAGGGCTTGGCGGAGTTGTACTTGTCCGGCACGTGCAGGCGGTAGGTCCGGGTGAGGCCGCCGACTGCTTGCCGACCACAACCAGTACTCCGGGACGCCGTCGCGGCAGTTGCCTGAGGCAACGTAGTGGCGGCGGTCACCAGGCCGGCCGCGACCAGCAGCGCCGCGACCACGCGGGCGGGCGATTTCGGGCGTGCGAGATTCATCGGGGTGCCTCCTGGGGCAAACTGCCTGCGGGCGGGCAGGCTCACGCCTGGACCTCCCTGAGCGGGGTCCAGTGAGTCGGTGCGCTGGGTCAGGCCGACAGCAGTTCGTCGGCGAAGGCGGCTATCCGGTCGGCGGCGGTCTCGACCAGGAGACGGCCGTCCTCGGCGGTGGCGGGGCGGGGGTCACCCAGCACGCCACGCTTGTGGTACGCGTCGAACCCGACGGACAGGCGCGGGCCGCGCGCCTGCCGGGACAGCCGGGCCGGTGTGGTCAGTTCGTCGAGCGTGGTCGCTCCCGGCTCCAGGCGATCGGCCTGGACGAGCTCGGGAGCCAGGTACAGCATCTGCGCGGTCTCCGCCTCACCGGCGTGACCGTGCACCGCACTGACATCGGTGATCAGGTCCGACACGACGGACGTGACCGGAGTCCACGCGAAGGTGAGGTCGCTGCGGACGTACTCCTGCGCGAGCACGGACAGGGCGGCGTTGTTCCCTCCGTGCCCGGTGATGACCAGGAACTGCCGCCAGCCGTGCTCGTGCAGGCTGCCGATCACGTCCCGGACGACGCTCATGAACGTTGCCGGAGCCAACGACACGGTCCCGGCGAAGGCGAGGTGGTGCGGGGAGACGCCGTACGGGACGACCGGCGCGACGACGGCCCGGCCGGCCAGCCGCTCCGCGACCCGCTCGGCCACCCCGACCGCGCGCACGGTGTCGGTGGACATCGCCATCCCGCCGCCGTGCTGCTCCTGCGCCCCCACGGGCACGATCACCAGCGGCGCGGTCCGCACGGCCTCGAGCGCCTCGTCCGTTGTCATCTCCGCCAGTTTCCGGAGACTTCTGGCCACCTGGTGACGGCTTCTTTCCGGAGAGATCGTCATGACCAGTCCGGGGCGGATTCGGCCGCGCGGCGGATGTTGTCGAGGTGTTCGCGGGTGAGGCGCTCGGCCCGCTCCGGGTCCTGCGTTCTCACCGCCTCCACGATCGCTTGGTGCTCCTCGTGGTCACGCTCGCGATTGTCGTAGAGCGCCCGGATCTGCTGCTGCTCACGGACGCGCACCTTCAGCAAGGACGCCAGTACCTCTTGGAGCAGGGGATTGCCGGAGGCGGCGGCGAGCTCGACGTGGAAGTTCAGTGCGAACGTCGGCCCGCCCGGCGGGATCAGCGCGTTCGTCACGGCCGCCTCGAGCCGCTCCAGGTTCTCCGCCTGGCGGGCGGCCGCGGACTGCGCGGCGATGGCCGGCTCGATGACCAGACGAGCACTGATCAACTGCAGCACCGACTCCTTGGTGATCGGGGGGCCGATGCGGGTTCGCAAGTACGACGTTGTTGATCGTCGGGCCAACGTACGTCCCCGAGCCGTGCCGGAACTCCACCGCCCCCGTCGCCTGTGCTTGGCGCCAGACAGCTCACCAAGCGCGCGCTGCACCGCGTGGGCCTCTGGTCCCGTCACCACGGTCCGGCTCACCAACCGCACGCAGCCCCGACCGCGATGCAGTCGAAGGCGGCAGCCGCACACCGCCGGCGGCAGCCTGGCACGGGTGCCGCCGGCGGTGAGCCGGGGGGTGGGTGGGCGCGCGCGTAGCGGGTGCGACGCAGGAGCGAGCGCGGGAGCACGCGTGGGCAGACCACCCCCGGCGGGGTTCAGCTCGTCACGACGATGGGCGTGCCGTTGGAGGTGAGGGACCAGTCGGTGGTGTGGAAGGTGGTGGGGTCTACGGTGCCGGTGGCGGTGACGTAGTCGATCATCAGTTGGCGGATCTCGACCTGGCGGTTGTAGACGACGGGCGCGGTCTTGACGTGCGGGAAGTTGCCGCCGCCGGACTGGCGGTAGTTGTTCACCGCGACCACGAACTCCTGGTCGGCCGCCACCGGGGCGCCGTCGTACGCGAGGTTGGTGATCCGCGCCCCGGGCGCCTTGGCGATGTCGATCGTGTAGGTGAGCGGCTTGGTGAGGCCGCCCATGACGTCGTAGTTGTAGTCCGGGGTCCCGAGCGGCGCGGTCGGGGTCGGGGCGTTGGTGACCTGGTCGGACGGGAACGGCCCGGTGCCGGTCACCTGCTTGTAGTACTGCGCGGAGAACTCGAGGTAGTCCTTGATCTGCGCGCCCGTCATCGTCACGCCGAGCAGCGTGTTGTCGAAGATGTACAGCCCGGCGACGTCGCGGATCGACACGTCCCCGGCCGGGATCGCGGCGGCGCGGTTGAACGGTGCCGCGATCGCGAGCACCGGCAGTGTGGCTTGCGGCGTACCGACCAGGGCCTTCGACACCGCATCGGCCTGGATGAAGTTGACGAAGTCGAGTGCGGCGGTGTCCTCCCACGGCGCGGTCGCCGCGGACATCGCCTCGGTGCAAGTGCCGATCTTCGAGTTGACGTACTCGACGACCTTGTCGTGGTCCTTCTGCAGCACCGCGACGACCTTCGGGTCGGCGTCGACCGTGTTCGCGTTCAGCACCTGACCGTGCCGGCCGACGACCGTCCAGCGGCCGCGGACCTTCTGCAGGTCCAGGTCGATCAGCGACAGCCGCATGCCCCACTTCAGCGGCTCGCTCAGCACGACCTGCTCACCGCTGGCCGTGTTCGTCACCAGCCGCTCGGGGATCTCCAGGTGCGCGTGCCCGACGAGTACGGCGTCGATGCCGGGGACCGTCTCGGCCATCAGGGCCGACGCGTTCTCGGGCACCGGCAGGGCGTCGCCGTACGACGAGGACAGGTCCATGCCCGAGTGGGCGGACACGATCACCACGTCGGCGCCGGCCCGTCGGACCCGCGGGACCCAGATCTTGGCGAGCTCGACGATCCCGCCGAACTTGATCTTGTTCTCGACGTTCGCCTTGTCCCAGATCGCGATGCCCGGGTTGGTCAGGCCGAGGATGCCGACGGTGATCGGCTTCTCGCCCGGGACGTGCACCCGCTTCAGCACGTACGGCGGGAACACCGGCAGGCCCGTGGTCCAGTCCTGGGCGTTGGCCCCGAGCAGCGGGAACCGCAGCTGCCGCTGGAACTTGCGCAGGATGTCGAGGCCGTAGTTGAACTCGTGGTTGCCCAGCGCGGCGGCGTCGTACCCGATCTGATTCATCGCGGCGGCCATCGGGTGGGTGTGCCCACCGGTGATCGGCTCGATCTTGGCGAAGTAGTAGGCCAGCGGGGTGCCCTGGATGGTGTCGCCGGCGTCGAGCAGCAGCGGGCGCGGGGCGCGCCGGTCGGCGGCGATCCGGTCCCGGACCGCGGTGACCAGGGTGGAGATCTTGGCCAGGCCGATGTCGTTGTGCGCGGTGTCGTCGTACTCGGCGTTCTTGAAGTAGTCCCAGTTGAAGACGTTGCCGTGCAGGTCGGTGGTACCCATCACGGTCAGGCGGACCGTCTTGTCACCGTGCCCCTGACCGGCGTACGCCGGGACCGCCTCGAAACCGGCCGCGGCCAGCGCCGCGGCGCCGCCGATCACTGTCCGTCGCGTCATCGTCGTCCGCTCACCGCTGTTCGTCATGCGTCCGCCTCACCGGTCGTCGTGGCCGGGGTCTCCGGCGCAGGGGCCCACGATACGGGCGACACGTCCCACCCGGTGCCCGGATGGCCCGGGTGGCGCGAGAAGATGCTCGTCATGACCAAGCCGCCCGGCAAGCTCCTGCCGTTGGTCGCCGCCCTCCTCTGCGGTGCCGTTCTCGCCCAAGCCGCCCAGCCCTCCGACCGTTCCGTGACCAGTGCCGCGCCCGCGGTCGAGATGTCCTCGGAGCACGGACCGCTCAGTACGCCGGTCACCCGCAAACAAGGCACCTCGTCCGCGGCGCGGAAGCCGCGGCGCCCGACACAGCCGCAGCACCCCGCGGTGCACGCCACGACCGCGCCGGACGACTGGAATCTCACCGGGCACGGCAAGGTGCTCTACCTGACCTTCGACGACGGCCCGCAGCCCGAGTGGACGCCGAAGATCCTGCAGGTGCTGCGCAAGCACAACGCGCACGCCACGTTCTTCGTGCTCGGCATCCAGGTGGCGCAGTTCCCGGAACTGCTCACCCTCGAACGGGCCGCCGGTCATCGCGTCGGCAACCACACGTGGGACCACAAGACGCTGACGCATCTCCCGGACGCGAAGATGCGGCAGGAGATCGCCTCCGGGGTGAAATCGAAGTGCCTCCGCCCGCCGACCGGGGCCACGAACGCCAAGGTCGAGGCGACCGCGGCGGCCCTGCACCAGCGGCAGGTGCTGTGGGACGTCGACACCGAGGACTGGACCAAGCCGGGTGCCGCCAAGATCGAGCACGCGATCCTGGCCGGCGCCAGGCCGGGCGCGATCATCCTGATGCACGACGGCGGCGGCAACCGCTCCGAGACCGTCGCGGCCCTCGACCGGGCCCTCACCACACTCACCAAGCAGGGTTACACCTACCAGTCGCTGCCCTGCTGATCTGTCAGCGGCGGACGCCGGCGGTGCCGTGGGAGAAGTGCCTGAGCGCCTCGTCGATGATGTGGACCGGCTGATCCAGGGCCTTGACCAGGAACAGGCCGGTCGGGCGGAGGAACGGGTTCGGCTTCACGACGGCTCGGACGGCCGGCTGGTCCAGGCCGCGGACCCCGGCCGTGGTGGCGCCGATGCCGGGGGCGAGGTCGAGCTCGAGGGCGTACTGCCCGAGGAGCTTCTCCTGCCGGAAGCCGCGAACCGTCTGCCACGGCAGAACCACCGGGTACGCCGCTCCCTCGCAGGCCAGCTCGAGTCCCTTGGAGGTCATCCGCATCGCGACCGGTTGCAGCTCGTTGGCGGCGTACCAACGCTGCCGCTCGGCCTGCAACCGGAACGCCAGCAGCGTGCTCAGCACCAGCGGGATCATTGCCACGACCAACAACAGCGCGAACGGCCACAGCCCCGAGCCCCGGAAGGCGATCAGCGCGTAGAGCGCGGCAACGATGCCGACGGCACCGATCGCCAGCGTCACCCAGGCGCCGCGCCGCTCCACCGTCCGGACGACCTCACGCCGCCGCAGCAGCGCCTCCCGGTCGATCCCGACCACAAAGGCTTCCCCGTCCTCACTCACCGCCCAAGAATCCCACAGGATCCAGGGCAGCGTGGCGTCAGGAGTTTCGGCGGCCCGCCCAGGTCCAGGCGTAGACGCCGTCGTCGACCGCGCGACCGCCCTCGCCCAGTTCCAGTGGACGGAACGTGTCGACCATCACCGCGAGCTCCTCGAACCGCTCGGCGCCCAGCGAGGCCTCGATCGCCGACGGCTGCGGACCGTGCGCGTACCCGCCGGGGTGCAGCGAGATCGAGCCGAGGCCGATCCCCGACCCCTTCCGCGCCTCGTAGTCCCCGCCGCAGTAGAACATCACCTCGTCGGAGTCGACGTTCGAGTGGTAGTACGGCACCGGCACCGACAGCGGGTGGTAGTCGACCTTGCGTGGCACGAAGTTGCAGACGACGAAGTTGTTCCCCTCGAACACCTGGTGCACGGGTGGCGGCTGGTGGATCCGCCCGGTGATCGGCTCGTAGTCGCTCACGTTGAACGTGTACGGGTACAGGCAGCCGTCCCACCCGACCACGTCGAACGGATGCGTCGCGTACGTCATCCGGCTGCCGACGATCCCGCCGGGCCCCTGCCCGCGGTGCTTCACCAGTACCTCGACGTCGGTGTCCTCGACCACGAGCGGCTCGGTCGTCGGGTGCAGGTCCCGCTCGCAGTACGGCGAGTGCTCGAGGAACTGTCCGTAGCGGGACAGGTACCGCTTCGGCGGCGCGATGTGCGAGTTGGCCTCGATGCAGTAGGCGTGCACGCCGTTCGGACCCGGCAGCCAGCGGTGCGTGGTCGCGCGCGGGATGATCACGTAGTCGCCCTCGACCGCGTTCAGCACGCCGAACACCGTCTCCACGGTCGCCGAACCCTTCTCGACGTACACGCACTCGTCACCGATCGCGTTGCGGTAGTACGGCGACGGCTGCTCGGCGACGACGTACGAGATCCGGACGTCGCCGTTGCCGAGCACGAGCCGCCGGTCATCCACCGCGTTGCTCTTCGACGTGTCGGTGAACAGGTCGTGCAGTTTCAGGTGCCGCGGGGTGAGCGGGTGGTTCGCGACGGTGGCGAGATCCGGCAGGTCCCACACCTGTGAGTCGACGATGGCGGACGGTACGCCGGTGTGGTACAGCAGCGACGAGTCCGATGAGAACCCCTCCTCCCCCATCAGCTCCTCGTAGTACAGCCCGCCGTCCGGTTTCCGGAACTGCGTGTGCCGCTTCGGTGGAACCTCGCCGACCTGCCGGTAGAACGCCATCTCTCCCGCTCCTGCGTGTTCGATATTCGAACGCATGCGTCCGCTTACCGAAAGCATCCGTTAGGCTCTGATCCATGTCAACCGTCCCTGCCCTGTTCCGGCACCTGGTCGACGACGCCGCGATGTTCCCGCCCGGCGATCTGCCCCTGGCCGAAGCCGTCGCCGCCCACCGCGTGCACCGGCAGTCGCCGTACGCCGACCTGGTCGGCCCGTTCGTGTGTACCGACGAGGACCTGATGAAGGTCGCCGCGGAGGCCGCCCGGACCGGCGGCGGACCGCTCGAGGTCGCGGTCGTGATCACCGGTGGCGCCGGCGGGATCGAGCCCGCCGTCCGGTACGGCGATCGCTCCGGCGATGTCGAGGTCAAGGCGATCGAGGTCCGGCTGCGCGCGGAGGACGATCTGTCGCGCAACGCGCTCCGCGTGGTCCGCGTGTGTGACGACTGCCTCGACGAAGAGACGGCGTACGTCGAGATCGGTCTGGACGGAGCGTGGGAGCGAGCACTCGATGTCGTCGCCGACGCCGGGTATGCCGCCAAGCTGCGGACCGGTGGGCTCGACGCCTCGCTGTTCCCGTCGGAGTTCCAGGTCGCCGCGTTCATCACGGCCTGCCTGGACCGCGAGGTCGCGTTCAAGTGCACTGCCGGGCTGCACAACGCGATCCGGCATACCGCGTCCGGCACCGGGTTCGAGCATCACGGCTTCCTGAACGTGCTGCTCGCCACCCGCGCGTCCCTCGACGGCGCCTCGCAGGACGAGGTGGCAGCCGTGGTGGGGTCACGGGATGGCGAAGCGCTCGCCGAGCAGGCCCGGACGTTGTCCGAGGAGCAGGCCGGAGGCACCCGGCGGTGGTTCACCTCGTTCGGCTCGTGCAGCATCGACGAACCCCGCCACGACCTGACCACGCTGAAGCTGTGGGAGACCCTGTGACCTGGATCGACATCCCCGCGAACTCGCCGTTCGGGCCGGACAACCTGCCGCTCGGCGTGTTCCGGCACGGCGACGAGGACCCCCGGGTGGGTGCCGCGATCGGCGACCAGATCATCGACCTCGCACCGGTCGCGTCCGCGCAGATGCTGGACGGGTCCCAGTTGTTCGCCGAGCCGACGCTGAACGCGTTCCTCGCGCTCGGCCGGCCGGCCTGGCGGGCGACCCGCAACTGGCTGCTCGAGCTCATCCGCAACCCGAACGACCGCGACACCGTCGAGCCGCATCTGATCCCGCAGTCGGCGGTCACGATGCAACTGCCGTTCGAGGTCGCCGACTACGTCGACTTCTACGCGTCCGAGCAGCACGCCACCAACCTCGGCCGGCTGTTCCGCCCGGACTCCGAGCCCCTGCTGCCGAACTGGAAGCACCTCCCGGTCGGCTACCACGGCCGCGCCGGCACGATCGTTGCCAGTGGCACCGACATCGTGCGTCCGTCGGGTCAGCGCAAGGCGCCGGATGCCTCCGCGCCGACGTACGGCCCGTCGCAGCGCCTCGACATCGAGGTCGAGCTCGGTTACGTCGTCGGTACGCCGTCCGCGCTCGGATCCCCTGTGTCCGTTGAGGATTTCCGCGACTACGTGTACGGCGTGGTGATCGTGAACGACTGGTCCGCGCGGGACCTGCAGGCGTGGGAGTACGTGCCGCTCGGCCCGTTCCTGGGTAAGTCCTTCGCCACGTCCATCTCGCCGTGGGTGGTGTCGCTGGACGCACTGGAGGCGGCGGCGGTCCCGCTGCCCGTGCAGGACCCGCCGGTCCTCCCCTACCTCGCGAGCGACAACCTGGTGAACTACGACATCACCTTCGAGGTCTACCTGAACGGGCACTTGGTGAGCACGCCGCCCTACAAGGACATCTACTGGTCGCCCGCCCAGATGCTCGCCCACATGACGGTCAACGGCGCCTCCGTCCGCACCGGCGACCTGTACGCCTCCGGCACGGTCAGCGGCCCGGACAAGAACCAACGCGGCTCCTTCATCGAACTCACCTGGGCCGGCCGCGAGCCCCTGGTCGTCGACGGCAAGACCCACACCTTCCTCGAAGACGGCGACACCGTCACCATCACCGCCTGGGCCACCACCTCCACCACCACCCGCCTCGGCCTGGGCCAGGTGAGCGGCCGGATCACCCCAGCCCCCACCCCGTCGGCCTGATCTCCCTCGCCTTCCACCCCCGCCGAAGGCGAGGCCCACACCACCCCGCCGAGCCGAAGGCGAGGCCAACCCTCACCCCGAGCCGCAGGCGAGGCCCCCTCACTCCGCCGAGCCGAAGGCGAGGCTGTTCTTGTTCATTACTGTTCGTTTCTCTTGACGTGTTAGCGGTTACGTGCGAACTTTCTCCGCATGAAACGTTCAGTGGGGTGTGGAGTACTGGCTGTAACGCTCGCCGCCGGTGTCCTGAGCGTGCCGACCGGCGCGCACGCGACCGGCGACCTGACGCTGCGGTCGCGTGAGTTGACGGTCACCGTCGGAGCCGACTTCCCGCGGGTGATCAAGTACCTGGACAACGCCTCCGGCCAGGCCCTCGGCGGCCAGCCGGACGCGATCTCGACGGTCACCATCGACGGAGTGGCCCGCACGGCGCACCTCTCCGCGCCACCCACGGTCACCGACGGGCGAGCGTCGTACCAGCTCGCCTTCGACGCCCTCCCCGGCGTGGAGCTGGACGCGAGCCTGAGCGTGACCGGCCGGGTGACGAGCTTCGCCATCGACGCGGTCCGCGACACCGAGACCAGCCGCGTGCACACCATCGACATCCCCGACCACGACCTGGTCTCGGTCGCGAGTACGGACGCCGGCGCGACCACCGCGTTCACCACGCTGGACCCGGATTCCACCCGGACCGCGGACAAGATCACGCCGGTCACGGCGACGACCGCGGCCGAGCCGTCCGCGACGGGAGCGGCGTACGCGTTCGTGAACACCAGCGGCCTGGCCGCCGGCATCGAGTCGAACTCGGTGTACGACAAGCCGTCCGGTCAGACCGCCGACGACGGCGCCCGGTTCTGGCACCGGGCCCGCAGGGCCGCCGACGGCAGTGCCCGCGTCGGCGTCTGGAGCGGTCAGTGGACCTATCGCGCCGACACCGCGCCGTACACCGAACCGTTGCCGTGGGCAAAGGTCGTGGTGACGCCGGACGCGAACCAGGACAAGACCGTCGACTGGCAGGACGGCGCGATCGCGTTCCGCTCGATCATGACCGAGCCGCAGGGCGGCGACCAGGTCAAGGACCGCGTCGTCACGCACATCCCGTTCAACTTCGCCAGCCAGGCCACGCACCCGTTCCTGCGAACGCTCGACGACGTCAAGCGGATCTCGCTCGCCACCGACGGTCTCGGCCAGATGGCGATCCTGAAAGGGTACGGCTCCGAGGGACACGACTCGGCGCACCCGGACTACGGCGGCAACTACAACCTCCGCGCCGGCGGCCTGACCGATCTCAACACCCTGCTGAGGAAGGGCAAGGCCTGGAACGCCGCCTTCGGGGTGCACGTCAACGCGACCGAGTCCTACCCGGAGGCGAACGCGTTCAGCGAGGACCTCGTCGACAAGAACGCCAAGGGCTGGAACTGGCTGAACCAGAGCTACTACATCAAGCAGCGTCCTGATCTTGCCTCGGGCAACATCGTCGACCGGTTCCAGCAGCTCCGCGACGAGACCGACAAGAACCTGCAGGAGCTCTACATCGACGTGTACTACCAGTCGGGCTGGCTCGCCGACGGTCTCACCCGGCAACTCGCCGGCCAGGGCTGGCAGATCGCGACCGAGTGGGCCGACCGGCACGAGCGGACCTCGCTGTGGTCGCACTGGGCCAACGACCTCGACTACGGCGGTCCGACGAACAAGGGCCTGAACTCCCAGATGATCCGGTTCGTCCGCAACCACGAGAAGGATGTCTGGAACAACGACCCGATCCTCGGCCAGTCCGCGATCGTCGAGTTCGAGGGCTGGACCGGCGAGACCGACTGGAACGCGTTCTACACCAACATCTGGCAGCGGAACCTGCCGGCCAAGTTCCTCCAGCAGCAGAAGATCACCGACTGGAACACCGACGAGATCACCTTCACCGGCGGCGTCCGCGGCGCGGTCGAGAACGGCCGACGGACTGTGTACGTCGGTGCCGCGAAGGTCCTCGACGGCGACAAGTACCTGCTGCCGTGGGACGGCAACAAGAAGCTCTACCACTACAACCCGGCCGGCGGCCGCACCACCTGGAAGGTTCCCGCTTCCTTTGCGGGCGTTAGGAGCTTCTCCGTCGACAAGCTGACCGACAACGGACGAGTGAAGGTGGCCACCGCGCCCGTGCGCAACGGCAGCATCACTCTGGACGCAACCCCCGGTCAGCCCTATGTCCTCTACCCGATCGCCGCACCGGCGCCGCGAGTCGCCGACTTCGGCGAAGGCAGCCACCTGCAGGACCCGGGCTTCAACGCCGGCAACCTGACCGCGTGGAAGGCAACCGGCGGCGCGACGATCGACACCCTGGCGAACGGCCAGCTCGTCGCATCCCTCGGCGCGAAGGCGTCGTCGCTCCGCCAGAGCATCACCGGTCTCACCCGCGGCCGCACCTACAGCGCCTCGGCGTGGGTGGAGGTCGAGCCGGGCAAGTCTCATCCGACCACTCTCGCGGTGGACGGCGTGAGCAATCGGGTGACGAGGTCGACGGCGCAGAACATGGTTGCCTCCGACGACAAGCACGACGCGTACTACCAACGGACGCGAGTGGTCTTCGAGGCCAAGGGCAGCACCGCCGAGCTGTCGATCGCGGCCGCCGCTGGTACGGCGAAGGTGCGGATCGACGACGTCCGTGTCGTCGAGACCAAGCGTCCCGCGGCCGGCCTCGTCGACGACTTCGAGAATGTCGACCAGGGCTGGGGCCCGTTCGTGAAGGGCGATGCCGGCGGGGTCACCGACCCACGGACGGTGCTCGCTCGCAAGCACGCGCCGTACACGCAGGCGGGCTGGAACGGCAAGCTCGTCGACGACGTCCTCGACGGCGAGTGGTCGCTCAAGTCCCATGAGGAGAACGAGGGTGTCGTCTACCGGACCACGCCGTCGACGGTGAACTTCCAGCCGGGGCACAAGTACAAGGTCAACTTCGACTACGAGAGCGGCCGCGCCGGGCAGTACGCGTGGGTCCAGGGCGTCGACCGGCCGGAGTCCGTGGACATCAAGTCGACTCCGATCGGCGAGCAGCGGACGAAGTCGACGTTCAGCCAGGAGTTCGTGGCCGGGTGCGGCGGCGACTACTGGGTCGGTCTGCGCAAACTGTCCGGCGGTGGCGACCAGGCCGACTTCATCATGGACGACTTCGCCGTCACCGACCTGGGTACGACGTCCGAACCGGCGGACTGTACGTCGGTAGCGGTGTCCGGGCTGACCGGCCTGGTCTCCGGTGAGGCGAACACGGTCGTCACCACGTTCACCAACAACGATGTCGTTGCCGCAAACAACGTCACGCTCGGGCTCACGGCCCCGGATGGCTGGACCGTCGCGGCGGCGACCCCGGCCACTCACACGACCGTTGCCCCGGGCGCCAGTGTGACGACCAAGTGGGACGTGACTCCGCCGACCGGGACGCCGGAAGGCAAGTATGTGCTGACGGCAACGGGTGGTCAGGCAACGATCACCGCGGAGGCGACTGTGCTGCCGCCGGGGATCGTCCCGCAGTCCCGGATCACGGTGGCGGACGTCAGCAGTGAGGACGTCGGCACGGGCGGTGCCGCGACGGAGGCCCTGGACGGAAACCCCAGCACTATCTGGCATTCCGCGTGGTCGGAGGTGCCGACGCCGGCGACCTTCCCGCACCACATCACGCTCGACCTCGGCTCGACGTACCAGGTGGACGGCTTCAGCTACCTGCCACGGCAGAGCGGGACGAACGGGATGTTCAAGGGCTACGAGCTCTACGTCAGCACCGACGGCCAGGCCTGGGGTACGCCGGTCGCGACCGGCGAGTTCCCGAACTCGACCGCGACCCAGCGGTTGAACTTCACCGCGAAACCGGGCCGCTTCGTGAAGTTCGTCGGTACCAGTTCACTCAACGGCGCGGTCTTCGGATCGGCCGCGGAACTCAACGTGTACGGGACTCACTAGAAGACAAGCGGCGCCACTTCTCGCCCCCTGGGGAAGTGGCGCCGCTCGGGTCTCACTTGGTGATGGTGACGTTCACCGAAGCGCTGGCGGTTTTGGCGGCGACGACGCGGAACTTGTTCACGCCGACCCGGCCGCTCTGCACCCACACCGAGTAGGTCGCCTTGCCGGTCACCTTGGTGGTGGCCGGGAAGTTCACCCACTTGCCGTTCTCGAAGCGCTGCACCTGGACGACGGTGTTCTTCGCGATCCCACTCGTCCTGCCGGTGAACGAGACCTTGGCCCACGCCTTCGCGGTCGCCTTGTCCGACTTGATCGTGATCGACTTCGCCGCCACCGGCGCGCTGACCGTGGTCGCCTTGGTGCCGGCCGCGTTGGCCTGCAGGGCTCCGGCGATGCCGAGCCCACCGGCGGCCAGAGCGACACCCGCGACGACACCGGCCGAACGACGTACGAACTGAGAACGCATGATCTGTGGTTTCCCCTCGTTGTGCCGGGCTCTCGGTGAGCCCGTCGCAAGAGGAGACGCGGTCGCTCCGCGATTAGTTGTGTTGCAACTCCGTCTCAGGCTCGGCCGGCAGCACCAGCCTCGCCAACGCGCCGCCGCCCGGAGCTTCGCCGAAGCTGAGCTCGGCCCCGAGCACTTTCGCGTGGCCTGCCGCGATGGTCAGGCCGAGTCCGTGACCCACACCGCGCTCAGCCATCCCGGACCGGAACCGACGCGGGCCCTCGGCAATCAACTCCTCGGGATAACCGTTGCCGTGGTCAACCACCTCGACGGTCCGGCCGGTGACCGTGACCTCGACCGGCGGCCGCCCGTGGCGCAGCCCGTTGACGATCAGGTTGGCCAGGATCCGCTCGATCCGGCGCGAGTCGGTGGACACCGTGACCTCCGGACCGGCTTGGCGTACGACGACGCTGTCCGGCGCGAGCGCCTGCTGCATCCGCAACCGGCCGACCGCGGACCCGACGAACGCGCCCAGGCCGACCAGCTCGAGGTCCGCCTGCTCCACGCCGGAGTCGAACCGCGCGATCTCGAGCAGATCCTCGACGAGCCGGCGCAGCACCTTCGCCCGGTCCCGGACCAGCTCGCTCGGCCGGCCGGGCGGCAGCAACTCGGCCGCGGTGGTCAACCCGGTCACCGGAGTGCGCAGGTCGTGTGCCACGTCGGCGGTGAAGCGCCGCTCGGCCTCCAGCTGACCACGCAGCGAGCTGGCCATCGTGTCCAGCGCCGTCGCCAGCGACGCCACCTCGTCCTTGCCTTTGCCAACCGTCTCGGCCGCCGACGCATCCAGGTCCCCGGCCGCGATCCGGCGCGCCGTACCCGCGACCGCGACGATCCGCTTGGACAGGCCGCCGGCCAGGATCACGCTGACCAGCGCGACCAGGGCGACCGTGCCGATGCCGCCGAGGACGAGCGCCTGCTGCAGCGCCTTCATCGAGTCGTCGCTGGTCTCGTAGTCCTGCTCGATCGAGAGGATCTTGCCGTCCTTGACCCCGACCGCCGCCCACATCTTCGCGTGCGGCGACCCCGTCTTGAACGTCGCCCGCTTGCCCTCCAGCACCGCCTCGCGCAACTGCGGGGGCAGCTGCGGATCGTCCAGCTTCGCCCCGAACACCGGGACGTCGTTGCTGTCGTAACTCTGCGCCGCGAGCTGGATCCGCTCGTCCGCGAAGCTCCGCGTCCGGTCCAGCCGGGCCGACTGGGCCTGGGTGTAGACCGCGACGCAGAGCACGAGGATCGCGAGCGACGAGACGAGCAGGAAGATCAGGCCGAGCTTGCCGCGGAGGCCCATCCCCTAGGCCCTGAGCTTGTATCCGAACCCGCGGACCGTTTCGATCCGGTCCGCGCCGATCTTGGTCCGCAACCGCTGCAGGTGCACGTCGACGAGCCGGCCGTCGCCGCCCCACTCGTAGTCCCAGACCCGTTGCAGCAGCGTCGAGCGGCTCAGCACCACACCCGGGTTGTTGGCGAACTCGATCAGCAGCTTGAGCTCGGTCGGCGTAAGCTGCACGGTCGAGCCACCCCGGCGGACCTCCAGGGCCTCCCGGTCCAGCTCGAGGTCGCCGAACGACTCCACGCCGGAACCGGCCGCCGGCGCCGGACGCTCCGGATCGGAGACCGCGCGCCGCATCACCGCCCGCAGCCGGGCCACCAGGACCTGTGTGTCGAACGGTTTGGTCACGTAGTCGTCCGCGCCCGCTTCCAGCCCCAGGACCACGTCGAGCGCGTCACCCCGCGCGGACACCATCACGATCGGAACCGTGCTGGTCTCCCGGACCCGGCGGCACACCGAGATCCCGTCCAGCCCGGGCAGCATGATGTCGAGCATCACGACGTCGGGGTGGATCTTCTCGAATCGTTCGATCGCTTCCAGGCCGTCCTCGGCCGTGGTCACGTCGTACCCGTGGCGTTCGAGGGTCAACTGGGTCGCCTCACGGATCACCGCGTCGTCCTCGACCATGAGAATGCGCGCTGCCGGTTCTTCCGGTACCACCGAACTTCAGTCTCCCTTATTGGTCCGTCGAGCTCACCTTGGTCATCTGCCGACCGCTCCAACGGTAGACCTCGACCCGTCCGCCCGAAGGGCAACAGACCGGGTCGTCGATCGCGAAGATCTTCGACTCGACCACGAGGTCTCCTTGCGGGCTGACGTTCACGGTCGGCTGATCGACCTTCAGGTTCCAGATCGGCCGCGGCACGCCCGTGGGCGTGACGGCGATCAGGAAGAAGCCGAAGACGAACTTCTCCAGGGTGTGGATCAGGACGATCTGCTGAGGTGAACCGCTGTGCATAACATCAACGGTCTTACCCCTGCTGAGGCAACGCGAAATCACCGTACATTTCTCCAGCACCGTCCGCGCGTAGCCCGGAGTGCGCCGATCGGCGAGCAGTTTGAGCCTGACCTGCGCCAGATCGACGGCCACCGCCGGCGTCGGCTTCGGCCGGAAGCCGTTGGTGCCCAGGACGGCCGACGGCGTCGGGCTGCTCGGCGGCGCCTCGGCCCCCTCGACCCGCAGGCCGCCGCCGTTGGCACAACCGGAGATGATGCCCAGGGCCACGAAAGTCGCGACGGCGGCGATGACGGTACGGCGGACCGGCCCGGGCACCGCGCACCGGGGACGCCCCGGATGCCGCGTGCGCATAGGGCGCCTCCTACCCAGCCTCATCGATTCCCCCGGGAGATTCAGACAACTACCTTCCATAGTGCTGGCCGGACGTCACATTCGGCGGCCGTGGACGTCGAACGGCCCCGGCAGTTCCGTTGCGGTTGAGTCACAGCGCCTACCCGGCGACGATCTTCCCCGGGTTGAGCAGGTTCTTCGGGTCCAGGGCCGTCTTGATCGCCCGGTGCACGTCGATCGCGACCGGTCCGATCTCCTCGACCAGCCAGGTCCGCTTCAGCATGCCCACGCCGTGCTCACCGGTGATCGTGCCGCCGAGCTCGAGCCCGATCTCCATCACCCGGTCGAACGCCTGCTGCGCCCGCTCGGCCTGGGCCGGGTCGGTCTGGTCGAAGACCACCGTCGGGTGCATGTTGCCGTCGCCGGCGTGCCCGAGCACCCCGATCGTGATGTCCAGCTCGGCCGACAGCTCCTCGATCCGGCCGATGAACTCGGCCAGCCGCGAGCGCGGTACGGCGACGTCGTCGATCATCGTCGTACCGAGTTGTTCCAGTGCGGTCAGCGCCGCCCGGCGGCCCTCCAGCAGCAGCTCGCCCTCGGCGTCGTCCTCGGCCTCGATGCACTCCAGCGCGCCGTGGTCGCGGCACAGCTTGGCCACCGCGGCGACATCGGCCGCGCCGGCCTCGCCGCCCGCGTCCGACTGGGCGATCAGCATCGCGGCCGCCTCGTCGGGCAGGTCCATCCGCTTGTACTTGTTCACCGCGCGGATCGTGGTCCGGTCCATGATCTCGAGCAGGCTGAGCGAGACGCCGCTGCGGATGATCTCGATGATCGCCTCGCCGGCCCCGACGCCGGAGCCGAACAGCGCGGCCATCGTCTTCGGCCGGGCCGCCTGCGGCCGCAGCGCCAGGGTCGCCTCGGTGATGATGCCGAGCGTCCCCTCGCTGCCCACGATCAGCTTGGCCAGGTCGTACCCGGCGACACCCTTGACGGTCTTCCGGCCGGTCCGCAGCACCCGGCCGTCGGCGAGCACGACCTCCAGGCCGAGCACGTAGTCCGTGGTCACGCCGTACTTCACGCAGCACAGGCCACCGGAGTTGGTGGACAGGTTGCCGCCGATCGAGCAGAACTCCCAGCTGGACGGGTCCGGCGGGTAGAACAGCCCGTGCTCGGCGACCGCGCGGGACAGGACGGCGTTGTAGACGCCGGGCTGGGTGACGACGTACCGGTCGACCGGCTCGATGGCCAGGATCCGGTCCATCTTCTCCAGCGAGATCACGATGCACCCGTCCAGCGCGTTGGCCGCCCCGGACAGACCGGACCGCGCGCCCTGCGGGACGATCGGTACGCCGGCCTCGCTCGCGATCCGCACCGCGGCCTGCACGTGCGCGGTCTCCCGGGCCAGGACGACGGCGAGCGGCATCCCGGCCGGGCAGAACATCGCCCGGTCGTACCGGAAACTCTCCATCCGGTCCGGATCCGTCACCAGCGCCTCGGGAGGCAACGCCTGCCGCAACTGCTCGACAACCTCACTCATACTGCGAGCCTAGTAGCTGCCTCGGACGTGACGCGCGAGTAACGATGTCCACTTCCGGAAGAATCACCCCCCGCGTCACCCCGGCGGGTGAGCGGGCCTCAGCGGGTGCGCTTGGTGGCGTTCTCCGAGATCTCCTCGTAGCCGCCGCCGTAGTTGTGGAACTCACGGCCGATGGCGGCGAACGTGACGGCGCCGTCGGTCGACCTCACCTTGGGCGTCCGGCAGGTGCGCTGGCCCTGGATCACCGAGCCGTTGCCGCCGCTGCTGTCACAGCTGAGCACCCGGCCGCTGTTGGAGCCGCCGTACTGCACCAGGAAGGCGTTGGCCTTCGCGTTGGCCACCACCGGCGACGCCATGGTGATCTCGGCCCAGTACTGCGAGCAGCTGTCCCGGACCAGCCGGACGGTGCCCCAGCTGGGCGGCCGGTGGTCGCGCAGCATCGGCGCCGACGCGATCGACCTCGCGCCCGAACAGGTGGCGGCTCCGGCCGCCTGGGCCGGCGTCGCGGCGAGGGCGAACGCGCCCACCCCGGCCAGGCCCGCGGTGCTGAGCAGAATGCCCAGAGTCTTCATGACGAAACCCTTCCTGAGCGTGCGCCCCGACGCCCGCTCAGGAAGGCACACTACGCGAACAGCCCCTGCCTCGACAGTCATTCCGGTAATCGGACGGCGACACGCCGTATCCAGTTGCTTCCGGCAAGGATCAGAGGTTGCCCCGGCCAAGGATCACGGTCGCCGCGGCCAGGGATCAGCCGGGGCTCAGAGGTTGCCGCGGCGCTCCTGCTCGCGCTCGATGGCCTCGAACAGGGCCTTGAAGTTGCCCTTGCCGAAGCCGAGCGAGCCGTGCCGCTCGATCAGCTCGTAGAACACCGTCGGCCGATCACCGATCGGCGCGGTGAAGATCTGCAGCAGATAGCCGTCCTCGTCGCGGTCGACCAGGATGCCGCGGGACTGCAGCTCCTCGATCGGCACCCGCACCTGGCCGATCCGGGCCCGCAGCTCCGGGTCCTGGTAGTACGAGTCCGGCGTGTCGAGGAACTCCACGCCGTTCGCCCGCATGATGTCGACGGTACGCAGGATGTCGTTGGTCGCCAGCGCGATGTGCTGCGCCCCGGCGCCGTCGTAGAACTCCAGGAACTCGTCGATCTGCGACTTCCTCTTCGCGATGGCCGGCTCGTTCAGCGGGAACTTGACCCGGTGGTTGCCGTTGGCGACGACCTTGCTCATCAGCGCGGAGTAGTCGGTGGCGATGTCGTCACCGATGAACTCCGCCATGTTCACGAAGCCCATGACCTTGTTGTAGAAGCCGACCCACTCGTCCATCTTGCCGAGCTCGACGTTGCCGACGACGTGGTCGACGGCCTGGAACAGCCGCTTCGGGTGGCCCTCCGGCCGCGTCACCCGGGTGGTCGCGGCGACGAACCCGGGCAGGTACGGGCCGTCGTACTTGCTCCGGTCGATCAGCGTGTGCCGGGTGTCGCCGTACGCCGCGATCGCGGCCCGGCGGATCGTGCCGTGCTCGTCGGTGACGTCGTTCGGCTCCTCGAGGACGACCGCGCCCTGCCTGCGGGCGTGCTCCACGCACTTGTCCACGTCCGGGACCTCGAGCGCGAGGTCGGCGACGCCGTCACCGTGCTTGCGGTGGTGCTCGAGCAGCGGGCTCTTCGGGCTCACGCCGCCGGTGATGACGAAGCGGGCCGAGCCGGCCTTCAGCACGAACGCCTTGCTGTCCTTGCTGCCCGTCTCGGGGCCGGAGTACGCGACCAGGTCCATCCCGAAGGCGAGCTGGTAGTACTTCGCGGTCTGGGTGGCGTTGCCGACCACGAAGACCACGGCGTCCATCGCGGTGACCGGGAAGGGGTCGGTGCTCTCGTCGTACGGCACCAGGCCGACGAGCTGCTTCAGCTGGTCGAGGTCGAGATCGGCGTCGAGCTCTGCGGGGGTGAGGTCGGTGCTGGTCATCGTGATCCTCCCGGGTCGGGTTCGTGCACCGAGCCTTGTCGGGAGGACACAGGTTGCGCAACAGTTCCTTGTTTCACTGGGCAGGTTGTTCAGTATGCTGGGGACACTGCTAGGCCATTTGGTCAGTCTGACCACTACCGGAGGACACATGTCCGTGGACGCGCTGGACGCCCGGATCCTGCGGCTGTTCGCGGCCGAGCCGCGGGTCGGTGTCCTGGAGGCGTCGCGGCGGCTGGGGGTCGCGCGCGGCACGGTGCAGGCGCGGCTGGACCGGTTGCAGCGGGACGGGGTGGTGCGCGGGTGGGGGCCGGACATCGACACGACCGCGATCGGCTATCCGGTGACGGCGTTCGCCACTCTGCAGATCGAGCAGGGGTCCGGGCACACGACGGTCGCCGAGGCGCTGGCCCGGATCCCGGAGGTGCTGGAGGTGCACACGATCACCGGCGCCGAGGACCTGTGGTGCCGGATCGTCGCCCGTTCGAATGCGGACCTGCAACGCGTGATCGACCAGGTCGTCATCGTCCGAGGCATCCAGAGAGCCTCCACCGTGATCGCCCTGGCCGAACAGATCCCCCACCGAGTCCTTCCTCTGGTGGAAGCAGCTACCAAGAACTAGGCGAGACGCTTGGCGACCTCGACGGCGGCGCGGGCTACTCGGGGGCCGACGAAGTCGCGGTCGAGTTTGCCGAGGACGACGACGCCGATGGAGGCTTCGACGCCCGGTACGCCGAGAACCGGGGACGACACGCCCTGCGCGCCGGCCTGCAGTTCCCCCGACGTGACCACGAACGGCCGGCCGGCCGGATCGGGTTTGCGGCGCCCGGCCAGGATCGCCTTCCCCGCGGCCCCCTGGTCGAGGGCGTGTCGCGAGCCCATCCGGTAGGAGACGTGGAAATCGGTCCAGCTCGGCTCGATCACCGCGATCGCGAGCGCCTCGTCACCGTCGGCCACGGTCAGATGCGCGGTCGCGCCGGTGTCCTCGGCGAGTGATCGCAGCACAGGCAGCGCGGCGTCACGGAGCGTGGGCTGCACGCGGCGGCTGTAATGCAGCACGGCCAGACCGAGCCGGGCCCGGCCCTCACTGTCGCGGCGCACCAGCCGGTGCAGCTCGAGCGTGTTCACCAGGCGGTAGACCACGGTCCGGCTGACCCCGAGGGCGGCGGCGAGTTCGGTGATCGAGAGACCGTCCGGGGCGTCCGCGAGCAGCTCGAGGACGGTCAGTCCTCGGTCGAGCGTCTGCGAGGTCTCGGCGGGCACCTCCGAAGCGTATCCGTTTTTCGGGCGCGGCCCGATGGCCCCGTATCTTGCTGCCGTGCGAAATTACTGGGCGCTCCTCCCCGCCATCGCCGTGATCGTGGTGCTGATCCTGGTCTACGCCATCCCGACCTTGATCAATCCGCAGTGGACGAGCTCGATCATGGCGCTGTTCCGCCAGCACCCGGTGGACCCGCAGGCGACGTCGGAAGAGGCCCGGCGGGAGGCCGGCGTCCTCGGCCCGCAGCAGGTCAAGTCGCGGCGGATGCTGGCGGTCGCCCTGGTGGCCGGAGCGCTCGCACTGGTCGGTTTCAACGTCTCGCTGAACCGGGAGGCGAACGGCTGCTACACCGCCGCCAAGGCCTTCGGCGCGGTCGACGACGCGAAGGACACCAAGGACCCGTGCATCAACATGATCTACGGGAGCTTCTTCGGCGACGGCTCGGGCAAGGCGTTCGAGGAGGTCCAGCAGCCGGTGTCGTCGTACCAGCTGGTCAAGAAGAAGAAGCCGAAGTACCTGAAGTGGATCCAGAACTCCCCGGGCTACGACGACGTGGATCTCCTGATCGGCACCGGCCTGAGCTGCAACCTCGACCTGAAGGTCGAGGAGGCCGACGACAAGATCACCGTCCTGGTCGACAGCAACGCGCCCTGCCCGCCGGAGGGCAACGTCTCGCTCACCGCGATCAAGCTGAAGAAGCCGCTCGGCGACCGCAAGCTCGTCACCGTCGACGACAAGCCGATGCAGGAGATCAACCCGGACATGGACTCCTGGCCGACCGTGCTGAAGAAGCTGGCGACCGGGGGCTGACGCAGCCTCAGCTGAGCGCGCGGGTCCGCGAGTCGTACTCGCGGAACGGCCGGTTGCGGGCCAGCAGGATCAGCAGACCCACGATGCAGACGGTCGCACCGCCGAGCAGCGCGATGGTCGGAGTGGTGAGCGAGGCCGCCGTACCCGCGACGAAGTCACCCAGGCGCGGCCCGCCGGCCACGACCACGATGAACACGCCCTGCAGCCGCCCACGCATCGCGTCCGGCGCGGCGGACTGCAGCACAGTGTTCCGGTACGCCGAACTCACCATGTCGGCCGCCCCCGACAACGCGAGCAGCGCGACCCCCAGCCAGATCGTCCGCGACAGCCCGAACAGACCGACCGCCGCGGCGTAGACCGTGATGGCGACGACGATCGCCACGCCCTGACGGCGCACCCGGCTCACCCAGCCGGAGAACACCACGCCGAGCAGCGCACCGAGCGCCGGGGCCGCCTGCAGCACGCCGACGGTCTTGACGCCGCCGGCGAAGAACGCGCCCGCCACCGCCGGGAACAGCGCCCGCGGCTGGGCGAACACCATCGCGAGGATGTCCGCGAGGAACGTCGCCAGCAGCGCCGGCGCCGCCCGCAGGAACGTGAACCCCTCGAGCACCGACCGCAGACCGGCCCGGCGGACCAGGCCGGTCGGCGGCACCGGCGGCAGCCGGAACAGCGCGTACAGGGCGGCGGTGAACGTGATCACGTCGATCAGGTACGCCGCCGCGAACCCGTGCCAGGCGATCACCGCCGCGCCCAGCAGCGGCCCGACCGTGAACCCCAGGTTGAACGAGGCCTGGCTGAGCGTGTTCGCGGCCGGCAGCAGCTCGGGCCGGATCAGCCGCGGGATGATCGCGGACCGGGCCGGGCCGTTCACCGCGAAACACGCCGACTGGCAGGCCACGACGGCGTACAGGATCCACACCTGGCCCCACTCCAGCTGCGACTGCAGCACCAGGATCATCGAGAGCAGCCACAACCCGGCCGACGAGACGAGCGCGAGGGTCCGCCGGTCGATCGCGTCGGCCATCGCGCCGCCGTACAGCCCGAACACGATCAGCGGCACCAGCGAGCACAACCCGACCAGACCGACCGCGAACGTCGAGTGCGACAGCGCGTACACCTGGATCGACACGGTCACCGCGGTCATCTGTTGCCCCAGCTGCGACACCGTCGACCCGACCCACAGCCGACGGAAATCCGGTGACTCCTTGAGCGGGCGGATGTCAGTCAGCAAAGGCACGATGACAACTTATGTCATGACGTGAAGTATCAGACCCTCGGGAAGTGTTCGTCATCGAACGGTTCGCCGGCGGCCAGGCCGAGCCCGTCGGTGACCACGTGGCCGCCGCCGGTGTAGGTGGCGGCGGCGTCGATATAGATGTTCACGTGGGCGACCCGCGGGTCGTCGGTCAGGTTGGGCGTCGCGGAGTGGGCCAGGTAGGCGTTGTGGAAGGTGCAGTCGCCGGCCCGCAGCGGGATCGTCAGCCGCTCCTCCCAGCGCAGGTCGGGCGCGGCCCGGAACATGTCGTCGCGATCGGCCAGGTCCTGAGACCGCAGATCCTGGTGGTGCTGCGAGCCCGGGATGAAGGTCATGCACCCGCGCTCCACCGGTACGTCGACCAGCGCGACCCAGGCCGACAGTGAGGCCCGCGACCCGGCGTGCGGCCAGTACGGCGCGTCCTGGTGGAACTCGGTTGCCGCGCCGTTGTGCGGCGGTTTGATCAGCAGCTGGTCGTGCCAGATCCGCACCGGCACCCCGGCCAGCGCGGTGGCGGCCGCGGCGAGCCGTGGGTCGAGGGTGAGCTCCCGGAGTACGGCGTTGTCCCGCCAGACGTTGACGTGCTGCTTGAAGATCGGCGACCCCTTCGAGTAGTCGTCCGCCGACTCGCTCGCCGCGATGGCGGCATCCCGGAACCTGGCCGCCTCCTCGGTGCCGATGATGTTCTGGATCCGCACCACCCCGTCGCGGCGGTAGGCGGAAATGATCTCTTCATCGAGTACGACGGGTGCCGTAGGGTCGGTCGTGGTCATCGGTGTGCTCCTCGAAATCCGTTGGCGGGAAGGTGCTTCCAGCCTGAGGCGTGACGGCTGCGGAGGACAGGCAGTGGTTGACCAAGACTTGACGGATCCTGACCTGTGCGAGGTGCGCATGCACAATGTCCTGAGCAGCGAGGTGTTCCCCGACCAGCGCCTCCCGGTCGCCGGCGAGCGGATCGAGCTCGTCGCCGACGTCGCGCCGCACAGTCACGCGTTCTTCGAGATCGCGGTCGTGGTTGCCGGGCGCGGCACTCATGTCTCGGCCGCCGGTGAGGTGCCGCTCCAGCCCGACTCGGTCGTCGTGCTGCGGCCGGGCGAGTGGCACGGGTACACCGACTGCGATGGTCTGGTGGTCCGGAACGCCTACCTCGGCGCCGACGTCTTCGGATTGCTGTCCGGTGCGCTCGTCCCCGGGGGCGGGTCATCCGCCCCGGCCCATCCGGCCGTCCAGCACGCAATGCGCTTGCTAGAGGCAAGTATCGAGGAGCCGTGGACGCTCGACCGGCTGGCCAGGCTGGTCAACCTCGCGCCGGGCTACCTGGTCCGCCTGTTCGGCCGGACCGCGGGCATCTCTCCGATGGCCTACCTCGACCGGCTCCGCGCCGAGCGGGCCGCCGGCCTCCTGATCGAGACCGAGCTGCCGATCGCGACCATCGGCGCCACGGTCGGCTGGCACGACCCGAGCCACGCCAGCCGCCGCTTCCGCGCCACCTTCGGCCTCAGTCCCTCCCAGTACCGGGCCACTTTCAGGGTGTAAGCAAAGATATGGGCATGACGTCCGTGCGCACGCCTGACCCGAACCCCGGCTGGCTCTCCGAGTTCGCGCTCGCCGAGACCCGCTCGCGGGTGCCGATCCTGTACGTCGAGGCCGTCCCGGCCCGTGTCGACACCCTGGGCCAGATCGAGCACATCGGTGTGCTCCTGCGCACCTCGGCCGCGACCGGCGAGATCACCCGGACCCTGGTGTCCGGCCGTGTCCTGCACGGCGAGTCGATCCGTGAGGCCCTCCAGCGCAACATCGAGAAGGACCTCGGCCCGGCCGCGTTCCCCCGGCTGCCGGCCACCCTGGTGCCGGCCACGGTCGCCGAGTACCTCCCGTTCCCCGGCGTCACCCCGCTGCACGACCCGCGCCAGCACGCGGTCGCCCTCGTGTACGTCGTACCGGTCACGGGTGAGTGCAACCCGCGGCAGGACGCGCTCGAGCTCACCTGGCTGACGCCGGCCGAGGCCCTCCAGCCGAGCCTGCTGGCCGACCTCGAAGGTGGCCGCGGGCAACTGCTCAAGCAGGCCCTGGCCTGGTCCGGCGCCACCGTCTGACTCACCAGGCCAGGCGGCCGTCCTCGGCGTACACCTCGCCGGTGGCGCAGTTCCCGGGGTCGGCCGCGTTCACCAGGATGCCGGTGCCGCGCAGTTCGTTGGCCGGCATCACGGTGACCATGTTCACCGCGGCCTTCGACCCGGGAATTCGCGCGGGAGGCGGCGGCCGACCTGCGGGCGGCGACCAGCACCTACCCTGACGACCCTGCCATCCGCCTCCTCGAGGTGATCGGCACCCGGCAGCTGACCCGGGGTTGACGACCGGCGGGGCACCGACCGGGTGTACCGCCCGTAGGAGGTACACCCGGACGGGTGGGACTACTGCCCGGAGAAGGTGAAGGTCGAGCCGGGTTCCTTGACGATGTCGCCGTCGCGCGAGTTCGTGACGGTGACGTTGGTGAGGGTGGCGTTGCCGCGGGCGCCGCCCATCGCGAGGATGCCGGAGCCGTTGTTCGACTTGTCGATCCGGAGGTTGGTCAGGGCGACGTTCGGCATCTCACCGCCGCCGGTCTTGAACTGGATGCCGTCGTACGTCGAGTCGTGGATCTCCGTGTCGCGGATGGTGACACCGGGGATCGGCAGGTTCGACGGGAACAGCGTGATCGCGCCGAACTCCTGGTCCTCGTTCCAGAACACCCCGCCACACCGGTGGAGCGCGTTGTTGGCGATCAGCGTCTGACCCGAGAACGGCAGCGGGTCGTGGTCGGTCGCCAGCATGATGCCGGGGTAGTTCATCGTGTCGTAGATCAGGTTGTTCTCGATCTTGTTGCCGTAGCCGCCGTAGATCGCGATGCCGTTGGCCCGCCACGGCAGCTGGACGGTGTTGTTGGTGAACGCGTTGTCGTGGCCGATGTCGACCGACTGGTCCTTGACGTACTTGTTCGCCCAGACCGCCAGCGCGTCGTCGCCGGTGGTGCGGAAGGACGAGTTGAACACCTTCGAGTTGCGGGTGCCGTTGGAGAAGTTGATCCCGTCCGCATAGGTGTCGCGGATCCGCATCCCGCTGAACTCCAGGCCGTCGCCCGGTCCCCACAGTTCGGGGATGTTGTCGTAGTCGCGGCCGACCCAGACCCCGACGTTCGAGTGCTCGATCCAGACGTTGCTGATCTTCGTCCCGGTCCCGAACCGGCCGTTCAGCGCGACACCGCCCTCGGCGTTCCCGTCACCGCCGCGGATCCGTCCGGACCCGAAGATGGCGAGGTCCGAGAGCTGCACGAACTTGTCGATGTCGAAGCCGAAGTTGCCCTCGTGCGGATGGTTGATGCCGCCGGCGTTCTGCGGCTCGATGGTCGAGTAGAGCTGTGAGTACCACATGCCCGCGCCGCGGATCGTGGTGTTGCTGATCCCGACCTGGTTGTACTGCCCCCGGTTCAGCGGGTCGTCGGTGAGGATCTTCTTCTCCTGGCGCCATTGGCCGGCCGGGATCCAGACACAGCTGATCACGCCGTTCTGGTCGTCGGTGACGGCCCGCTGGATCGCGTCGGCGTCGTCGATCCCGTCGTTCGGCACCGCGCCGTACTGGGTGATCGAGGTGCAGCCGGCCGGTTGGGTCAGCTGCGGCGCCACCTGCTCCAGGTCGATCATGTCGATGATGTAGAACGCCGCGGTGTCGCCGGAGTCGCGCTGCAACTTGAACTTGGTGCCGGCCGGGTACGACGTACCGAGCAGCGCGTGTGATTCGTCGAACAGCCGGCGGGCATCGCCGCCCGGGGTGTTGGTGAGCGACTCGGGTCCGTCGCTGGTGCCGTAGAGCCAGCTGTTGTGGGACGACAGGGTGAGCTTCTGCTTGAACGTGCCGTCGACGTACAGGCTGATCGTTGCCTCGAGCCCCTGTCCGTTGGCCGAGTCGGGGATCGAGTTGCGGACCACGATCGAGTTGGTCGGCACGGTCGAGGTGAACTCGACGTACTGGCCGGTCGAGTTCAGCCGGACCGACTGGCGGCCGGACGACTCGGTGGCGAAGTTGGTGTGACCGAAGGTGCGCAGCGCGTCGGAAGTGAGCAGCGCGCCGGTGTAGCCGGCGGCCTCCGCCTCGTACGACGTGTACGGGACGGCGGCCCCGCGGCCGACCACGATCGCCTTGGTCAGCGTGTTGTTGGTTTCGTTGGTCTCGGCAACGGTGTTGGTCGCGTCAGCGGTTGCGGCAAGGGTGGCGCCGCCGTTGGTGGCGGTCCAGGTACCGGCGATCGCGACGTTCGCGGTGGCGCCGGCGGAGATCGATCCGGTGCTGCCGTTGAGGGTGGTGGTGCCGATGGTCAGCCGGGTCGTGCTCGCAGCGGCGGCCGTCGTACCACGGTTGTTGACGGCAACGGTGAAGGAGACCTGGCTGCCCGGGGCCGGGTTGGCCGGGTTCGGGGTGATGCCGGTGACCAGGAGGTCCGGGCCGGGGGCTTGGGCGACCTGGAGCTGGCTGGTTGCCTGGAGCGTGTTGTTGGTCTCGCTCTGCTCGGTGACGGTGTTGCCGGCGTCGGCGACCGCGGCGACGGTGTAGTTGCCTTGGGCACGGGTTCCGGCGCCGGCGGTGACGGTGGTCGAGGCGCCGGCGGCGAGCGTACCGACCGCGGCCGTGCCGGCGACCGAACCGCCGAGCAGGAAGTTCAGGCTGCTGGCCGGGGCGGCCGCGGAGCCGTTGTTCCTGACGGTGGCCTGCAGGGTGATCGGCGTGGTCTCGGTCGGGGCGGCCGGGGTCCAGTCGACGGAGGTGACCACGAGGTCCGGGTTGGGCGCCGCCGTACCGAAGACCTGGAACTCGGCGACCTGGCCGCCGGGGGCGCCGGTGTTGGTGAAGAACTGGAGCCGGACGTCGGCGTACCGGCCGGTGACCGGGATCGTGATCGCGTTCCCGCCGCTGTTCGGGTTGAACTGGTAGTCGGTCCGCGGCTTGATCGAGGTGAAGCCGGACGCCGACTGTTCACGGCCGAGGACCTCGATGCTCTGGGTGCGCGGGCCCCAGACCGGGTCGGGGTTGAGCTTGACCACGAGCGAGCTCAGGTCGGCGTTCGCGCCGAGCTTGACGGTCAAGGCCGACGGGAAGCCGTTGGACTCCCAGTAGCTGCCGAGGTTGCCGTCGTTCGCGTTCGTGGCGACGAAGTTGAAGGCCGAGCTCGACGCCTCGACGGGCTTGCCGCCGGCGAGATCGGTCCCGGTCGGCGGTTCGACGGGCCCGCCACCAGGTCCGGCCAGGTCGAACTCCGAGAGTTGGGCGGCCGGCCAGCCGGTGTTCGCGGTGAAGGTCAGCCGGACGTAGCGGGCCGAGGTGTTGGCGAAGTCGATGGTGACCGTGTTGGTCCCGCTGAAGGAGTACGCCGTACTGCCGACGATCGTGCTGTACGACGAACCGTTCGTACTGCCCTGGACCGTGAGGGTCTGGCTCCGCGGGCCCCAGGAGGCCGGGAGCTTGAGCGTCACCTGGTTGACGTCGGTGGCGGCACCGAGGTCGGCCTGGATCCACTGCGGGAAGGCGTTGTTGGCGCTCTCCCAGTAGGTGTTCTGGTTGCCGTCGCCGGCGTTGCCGCTCGGGTACTGCCCGAGCGAACTGCTCGCCGACAGGGTCTTGGAGAGGTTGGCGGTGACGGCCGCGGTCGCGTGTCCGGGCAGCAGCCCGGCGACTATGAGCACGACCGCGAGCAGCAGTCGTCGGACGTTCTTCGGATGCATGAAGTGATCTCCGTCGGATGGGCGGGGGCGGACGCCGCACCGACAAGAGGGTGCCTACTGAAATTTCATGATCTTGCCAACTTCTTGCGGGGCGGTAGACAAAGGTTGCAGCGCCGCGCTCTGTTCGTCAACAGTTCGCGGGTGTTGCGGGATTTGTCAGGCGCGGCGCTGGGTGGCCCAGTCCCGGATCAGTTCGATCCGCTCCTTCAGCTGGAGGGAGGAGGCGTGGGCGGCGGCGGGGCCGCCGAGTTTGCGGCGGAGGTCGTTGTGGATGACGCCGTGCGGCTGGCCGGTGCGGTGGTGCCAGGCGGCGACCAGGCCGTTCAGCTCCCGGCGCAGCAGCGAGACCTGCTCGTGGGTGGCCAACTCCGTCGGCGTGGGGTCCTCGCGCTCGTCGGCGGACGACCGCTTCGACCGCTTCTGGGCCGCCAGCGACTTCGCCTGCCGCTCGCGCAGCAACTCCCGCACCTGATCGGGCTCCAGCAACCCGGGCAGCCCGAGGAAGTCGAGCTCCTCGTCCGAGGCCTGGTCGCCGCCGGTCCCGTAGTCGCCGCCGTCGAACACCACCCGGTCGAAACTCGCGTCCGACCCGAGGGCCTCGAAGTTCCCCTCCAGTTCGTCGCTGGCGCCCTCGGTCTGGTTCGCCTTCGCAAGCAGGTCGTCCTCGAGCGCGAAGATGTCACCGTCGTCGTTGGTGTTCTTCCGCCCGAGCACGTGGTCCCGCTCGACCTCCATCTCGGCGGCGAAGCTCAGCAACCGTGTCACCGACGGCACGAACACCGACGCGGTCTCACCCCGCTTCCGGGCCCGGACGAACCGCCCGACCGCCTGCGCGAAGAACAGCGGCGTCGACGTCGGTGTGGCGTAGACCCCGACCGCGAGCCGCGGCACGTCCACGCCCTCACTGACCATCCGGACCGCGACCATCCACCGCGAGTCGCCCTCGGAGAACTTCGCGATCTTCTTGCTCGCCGCCTTCTCGTCGGACAGCACGACGGTCGGCGCCTCGCCGGTGAGCTCGCGGAGGGTCTTCGCGTACGCGCGGGCCGTGTTCTGGTCGCCGGAGATGACCAGGGCGCCCGCGTCCGGCATGTGCCGCCGGACCTCGGTCAGCCGCTTGTCCGCGGCCGCCAGCACCGCCGGCATCCACTCGCCGGCCGGGTCGAGCGCCGTCCGCAGCGCCTGCGCGGTGAGGTCCTTGGTCAACGGCTCACCCAGCCGCGCCGCGACCTCGTCACCGGCCTTGGTCCTCCACCGCATCTCCCCGGAGTACGACATGAAGATCACCGGGCGTACGACGTGATCCTGCAGCGCGTGACCGTACCCGTAGGTGTAGTCCGCCTTGCTCCGCGCGTGACCGTCCGCGCCGTGCTCGTACGTCACGAACGGGATCGGGTTGTCGTCACTGCGGAACGGCGTGCCGGTCAGGCAGAGCCGGCGGGCCGCTGGCTCGAACGCCTCGCGGACGCCGTCACCCCAGCTGAGCGCGTCGCCGCCGTGGTGCACCTCGTCCAGGATCACCAGCGTCTTGAACCGCTCGGTCCGGACCCGGAAGGCCAGCGGGTTCACCGCGACCCCGGCGTACGTCACCGCGACGCCCTGGAAGTCCTTGTTGGTCTTGCCGCGCCGGCCGGCGAACGCCGGGTCGATCGCGATCCCGGCCCGGTCGGCCGCGTCGGCCCACTGGGTCTTGAGGTGCTCGGTCGGCGTCACCACCGTCACCCGCTCGATCAGCCGCCGGTGCAGCAGCTCGGCGGCCACGGTGAGCGCGAAGGTGGTCTTACCGGCACCCGGTGTCGCCACGGCCAGGAAGTCCCGCGGCTGGTTCTCGAGATAGAGCTTGAGCGCCTCCGCCTGCCAGGCCCGCAACTTGCTCGCGGTACCCCACGCGGCGCGATCCGGATACGCCGGCGGAAGCACGGCTGGTCCAGCTGGCACGCTCGAATCCACGGACGGCATACTCCCCCGCTAGTCGACTGTCGGCCGTGCAGGAACGTTACCTGACTCCTGTGACAACTGCCGACCGGCATGTCGGGGTACGGGCAGACTGTGGATAAAGTTCCCTGGTCGGCTGGAGTTGCGTCCTACACTCTGGGGTATGAGTACTCAGCTGACCCCGGGCGCCGAGACGGTTGTCGACGAGCGGACCAAGCCGTCGCTGGAAGAGCCCGGCGATCACGAGCGGTTCTCGCACTACGTGCCGAAGGACAAGCTGACCGAGGCGATGGTGATGGGGACGCCGGTGGTCGCGCTCTGCGGCAAGGTGTGGGTGCCCAGCCGCGACCCGCAGCGGTTCCCGGTCTGCCCGGAGTGCAAGGAGATCTGGGAGTCGCTCAACCCGGGGGACGACGAGGGCGGCGAGTAGGCTCCGCCGGAGCAGGGCCGCGCGCGGCGCGCGGCCTCAGTTCTGGGTGGGATCGTCCGGGTACGTCGCCAGGTAGGCCATCTGGTCGTTCTGGCGGCGCAGCACCCGGCGCCACAGCGTGTCCGGGTGCAGGCTGAACACGTCGTCGGGTTCGGACTCGACGACGTACCAGGCGCCCTCGGTGATCTCGCCCTCGAGCTGCCCGCTGGACCACCCGGCGTACCCGGCGAAGATCCGCATCCGCTGGATCGCGCCCTCGAGCAGCGCCGGCGGCACGTCCAGGTCGATCAGCCCGATCCGACCGAAGCACTCCCGCCAGCCCGGCGGGTCGGCGGATTCGATCACCTCCGCGACGGCCAGCGCGCTGTCGGTGCCGACCGGGCCTCCCATGAAGAGCACGCCGGGCTCGTTCACCGTGGTCGACCAGTCCGGCAGCACCCGGTCCACGGCCAGGTCGGCCGCGCGGTTCACCACCACCCCCAGCGCGCCGTCGTCGTCGTGATCCAGCAGCAGGATCACCGACCGGCGGAAGGGCGGCTCGTCGAGCAACGGGGTCGCCACGAGCAGCGAACCGGTCAGGGTCGAGGCCGTCATACACCCATCATGTCGTACGACGGAACACCCGGTAGCCGACCCAAGCACCGAAGGCGACCCCGGCGAGGTCCGCGAGCGAGTCGAACGGATTGCCGTCGCGCTGGGGCAGCAGGTAGTGCTGGATGATCTCGCTGACGATCGCGTTCGCGACCAGTGCCCCCAGCAACCAGCGCGCCGGGATCCCGACCTTCAGCCCGAGGAACGCGACCGCCGCGAACAGGAAGAAGTGCGCGACCTTGTCGATCTGCGGGATCCCGACGTGCGGACCCGCCTCCCGCGGCGCGTAGACGCCGTACAACTGCAGGGCGACGGCGGCGACGAACGCGAGCCGCCAGGTCCAGACCTGCACGCGCGACTCGGTCGCCCCCGCCACCGTCGAACTCATGCGACCACCGTAGTAGAGCCGGTCAAAGCGACGGCGAGTCGTCCGGGAACAGCTCCGCCGCGGGTGCCCTGCCGCCGGCCGCGTCGCGGACGGCGTGCGCAACCATCGTGTGCACTTCCGGGTGGAAGACGCTCGGCACGATGTAGGTCGCGTTCAGCTCGTCGTCGGTGACCACGCCGGCCAGTGCCTTCGCGGCGGCCAGCTCCATCTCGATCGACACTTTCGAGGACTGCGCGTCGAGCAGACCGCGGAAGACGCCCGGGAAGACCAGCACGTTGTTGATCTGGTTCGGGAAGTCGCTGCGGCCGGTCGCCACCACGGCCGCGTGCTCGCCCGCCTCGGCCGGGTCGACCTCGGGCACCGGGTTGGCCAGCGCGAACACGATCGAGCCGTCGTTCATGGTCGCGATGTCGGCGCCGGTCAGGATGTTCGGCGCCGAGACCCCGATGAACACGTCCGCCCCGGCCAGCGCACCCTTCAGGTCGCCGCTGTACTTGGCCGCGTTGGTGTTCTCCGCGATCCAGCGCAGCTCCGGCGACAGACCGTCGCGCTCGAGGTGGATGACGCCGTCGACGTCGGCGACGGTCGCGTCCTTGAGCCCGGCCGCGAGCAGCAGCTTCAGGATCGCCGTCCCGGCCGCGCCGGCGCCGGACATCACGACCCGCACGGCGCTGATGTCCTTGCCGACCACGCGCAGCGCGTTGTAGAGCGCGCCGAGGACGACGACCGCCGTACCGTGCTGGTCGTCGTGGAAGACCGGGATGTCGAGCTCCTCGCGCAGCCGGGCCTCGATCTCGAAGCAGCGCGGCGCGGAGATGTCCTCCAGGTTGATCCCGGCGAAGCCCGGCGCGATCGCCTTGACGATCTTGACGATGTCGTCCGGGTCCTGGGTGTCCAGGCACAGCGGCCACGCGTCGATCCCGGCGAACCGCTTGAACAGCGCCGCCTTGCCCTCCATCACCGGCAGCGCGGCCTTCGGGCCGATGTTGCCCAGGCCGAGGACGGCCGAGCCGTCGGTGACGACCGCGACGCTGTTGCGCTTGATGGTCAGCCGGCGCGCGTCGTCGGGGTTGGCCGCAATCGCCAGGCAGACCCGCGCGACCCCCGGCGTGTAGATCATCGACAGGTCGTCACGGTTGCGGATCGGGTGCTTGGCCTCCATCGAGATCTTGCCGCCGAGGTGCATCAGGAAGGTCCGGTCCGAGACCCGGCCGATCTCGACGCCGGGAACGGCGCGCATCGCCTCGACCAGGCGGCCGGCGTGCTCGGTGTCGGCCGCGGCGCACGTCACGTCGATCCGCAGCCGCTCGTGGCCGGACGCGGTCACGTCGAGCGCGGTGACCAGACCGCCGGCCTGCTCGACCGCGGTCGTCAGCTTGCTCACCGTCGAGCCACCCGCGGGCACCTCGAGGCGAACGGTGATGGAGTACGAAACACTCGGCAAGGCAGTCACGCGGGTGATCCTCTCATGTCACTGGTAAGCCCCGGGGGTTCCGTACGTAAAGTGCATGACAGACCCGTGGGTAATCGGGCGCGCTGACCCGTGGGGTTCTCCTCGGCGTAGATCCCGGCGGCGTTGGTGGGGTCGATGAGGCGGGTGGGGAGGGTCCGGGTCTTTCGATCGTGCCGCAGTCGATCAGGAGTTTCCTGGCGGCCGCGATGGCTTCCTTGTCGTAGGCCTTCTCCACCACCGCGGTCAGCGGCTTACCCTCGTTCGGGCTGATGATCAGGAGCTCGTCGTGCGGGCTTCTACTCCGAGTCCAGCCAGGCTCTGACCGACTCGTTGTGCTCGCCCAGCCGCGGCGGGGCCAGGTTGGTCTCGCGGGCTCCGGCGTACGGCTGGTCGTCGAAGCGGAGCGGCGGACCAGGGAGCTGGATCGTGCCGAGCGTCGGGTGGTCGACGTCGATCAGGAGGCCCTGGGACAGCGTCTGGTCCCACTCGTAGACCTGCTGGAAGTCACGGACCTTGCCGGCCGGAATACCCTTGTCCGCAAGGCGTTTCAGCCACACGTCCGCCGGCTCGGCGGCGAACGCGGACTCGATCGCGACAGTCAGCTCGTCGCGGTGCGCCACCCGCTGCGAGTTGACCGCGAACCGCTCGTCCTCCGGATCGAGCCCGACGATCGGCGCGAACGTCCGCCACTGCCCCTCGCTGCCGACCGCGACCTGGATGCTGTCGTCCGCGGTCCCGTACATCCCGTACGGCGCGATCTGCGCATGGTGGTTGCCGACCCGCTCGGGCAACTGGTGGGCGACCGTCCACTTCGTGCCGTGGAAGGCATGCACCCCGACGACGGACGCGAGCAGGCTCGTCCGTACGACGCGACCCTTGCCGGTGATCGATCGCTCGTGCAGCGCGGCCACCGCACCATAAGCGCCGTACATCCCGGCCAGCAGGTCCGCTATCGGCGCGCCGACCTTGGTCGGTTCGACCGCGCCGGTGATGCTCATCAGACCGCCTTCACCCTGCGCGATCTGGTCGTACCCGGCTCGTCCGCCATCCGGCCCGTCGTGCCCGAACCCCGTGATCGACAGGATCACCAGACCGGGGTTGAGCTCGTGCAACCTGGCCGTGGAGAACCCGAGCCGGTCGAGCACGCCGGGCCGGAAGTTCTCGATCAGGACGTCGGCCTTGCGGATCAGCTTGGTCAGGAAGTCCTTGCCCTCGTCCGACTTCAGGTCCGCGGTGACGGATTCCTTGTTCCGGTTCGCGGAGAGGAAGTACGTCGACTCGCCCTCGACGAACGGCGGTCCCCAACCGCGGCTGTCGTCCCCCCGCTCGGGCGCCTCCACCTTGATCACCCGCGCGCCGAGGTCGCCGAGCATCATCGCCGCATGCGGCCCGGCCAGCGCGCGGGTCAGATCGACGACGACGACATCGGAGAGAAGGTTCTGCACGTCGCCACCCTAGGCGAGGACGCGCGCCGCGGCCGTGACGCGATTCTCAGCCGGTGACCTTGCGGGCGAGCGAGGCGAGTCGGTGGGTGACGTCGCGCGGGCGTTCCTGCATGAGCATGTGGCCGGCGCCGGGATACATCCACAGGCGAGCAGTCGGTAGCTCGGCGGCCATCCGGTTGGCGTGCCGCGGCGGGAGCAGCCGGTCGCGGGTGCCGTGCATGATCTCGACCGGGATCTGGTCGAGCACCTTCAGCGTGTGCGCGCAGTCGTGCCGCAGGATCGCCTCGAAGAATCCGCTGTACGACGGCCCCGGGACGACCGCGAGGTCGGACAGGAAGAGATCCACCTCGGCCGGATCGGGCTTCCGCCCGAACACCACCTGCCGCAGTGCGGGACGCCGCAGCCGGGTCGCCAGCTCGAGTCGCGACGCGCCGCGGCCGGCCTGGCGGTCCACGCGCGCCGCGATGAGGTTCGCTACCCGGGGCGCGACCCGGACTGTCGCCGGCTCGAAACGCTTCGGGAGCCCGAAGGCGCCGGATCCGCACTCGCCGCAGGAGGTGCTGACCAGCGCGGCCGCCTGGATGCGGGAGCCGAAGAGCTCGGGATGCTCGGCGGCGAGTGTCATCAGGGTCATGCCGCCCATCGAGTGACCGGCGTACACGACCGGCCCGTCACCGACCACCGAGTCGAGCACCGTCACGAGATCGTCGGCGAGCTGCTCGATCCGCATCGACCCGGCCGGCGCCACGTCGGACCGCCCGTGCCCGCGGTGGTCGTAGCTGACGATCCGTACGCCGTCCCCGAGGATCCGGGGCAGGTCCTCGACCTGGTTGTGCCAGGCCCGGGTCGAACACGTCCACCCGTGCACGAGCAGCACCGTCACCGGCGCGTCGACAGGTCCGGTGGTCTCGACGTTCAGCCGTACGCCGTCCGACGTGGTCACTCCGGACCGTTCCAACTGGATCGTCACGCAATCTCCCGTTCCCGCTCACCGGCGGCCAGGTGGGCCGCGCGCATCCGCCCGCCACGGGCGCCGCGCCCGACCAGCCAGGCGATCCCGGCGATCTCGAGCAACCCGACCACGCCGAGCAAGGCGTAGCCGCCGTTCCACATCCATCCTGGCACGTCGGTCCGCTCCTCGCGCCGCAGCACCTGCTGCTCGTCGACGAACTCGACCGTCTGCCCGTTCGACACCTGGACCGCGGGCTTCTCGATCGCCGTGTCCTCCGGCGCGTACACCCACAGCGCCACCAGATCCCGCTGCCCCTGGTGCAGCCGGATCATCGACTTCCACTTCCCGTACATCGGCAGCGCGTCCGCGGAGCGGTAGGTGCCCTCGGCAACCTTCACCATCGGGTGCAGGATCATCCCGCCGCCCTGCCACGCCATCGCCTCGAACCAGCGCGCGCCCTCGGCCGCGTCCCCCGGCTCCAGCTTGACCGTCACGTGCGCCGTCGGCTCGGCCCCCGTGGCCACCCGCTCCAACGACACCGTCCCGGACACGCCCGGATCGGCCGACCGCGGCACACAGAAGAACAGCACCGCGAGTACGACGACCAGCCCGGCAGCCCCGAGTTGATGGGTACGCCGGACCGCGATCGGCCGAGCGTTCCGGATCCCGATCGCACGTTCCTCTCCGGCGACTTCGGCGTACCGGGTGGCGAGCCAGGCCCCGACCAGACCGGCGCCGGCTCCGACGACCACGCCGTACCCGAGGACCGACGGGAGCATCGACGACGGCCAGGCGATCGGCATCCAGACGTGGCTCCAGGCGTACTCCGCGACCACGCCGACGGTGCCGATCAGCGCGCCGGCGACCAGGCCGAGGCGGAAGCGGTTCTTGTTGCCGAGGGCAAACGCCACGAGCTCGATCAGGGTCGCCTCGACGATGAGCAGCGGGAAGTGGCCGAGGATCTCGCCGAGCGGCCGGTCGACGGCCCAGGCGATGCCGCCGCGGATCAGCAGGTAGACCACCAGCGCGGCGTACGTCGTCCCCGGACCACGGCGCGCCCGCAGGACGGTGAAGGCCAGCGCGGCGCCGAACACGATCAGGATCGGCTGCAGGATCAGTGGGAACTGCGGTACGCCGTAGTTGAACTCGGTGCTGAACAGGTCCCACGCGATCAGCAACGCACCGACCGAGACGATCTCCTGGAACCGGCGCCGCATGTTGATGCCGATCAGTTGCTCGACCTCGGCCAGTGCCAGCAGCCGGGCGAAGATCGAGAACACCACGCCGCCGATCATCAGCAGATGGGTCGGTCCCCACAGCGTGACGTCCTCACCGAAGAGCCGGTGCCACAGGTCGTCGAGAGGAAAGCCGACCAGCGCGAAGGTCCCGCAGACCGTGACCAGCGCGGCACTGCACGGGATCCGCCAGCCCTTGGTCAGCTTGATCGTGCGAGCCGGCAGCGGCTTGCTCGCGAGGGCGATCGGCAGGACGCCGGAGATGATCACGCCGAGGATGCCGAAGAAGATCGGGTAGTGCGCCGGCGTACCGAACGGGCCGGTGTCGCGGCCGCGGTCGATGTGCACCGCGATGTCCCACCACACCCCGAACGCGCAGGCGAGCAGCGAGACGGCATGCAGGTACGGCGACAACGCGGCCCATCGGGGGACTCCGTCCAGTCTCCCGATGGTGTCCGCAAGTCGTCCTACCAGCGTGACGCGTCCGGTCCGTTCGCGCCACAGGAGCACGGCGAGTGCGACGTACATCAGCGAGACGAGCCCGGTGACGATCGCGATCTGGTCGAACGACGCCGTCCCGGTGGTCGCGAGGGGGATCGCCATCGACGGTCTCCTTAGATTCTTCATCGCTGATGTTACATCGACTATGTAACGTTGAGTCTGGAAGACTGTCAAGGGTGGACCAGAAGCCGGACGAGGAGCTCACCGTCGACCAGCTCGCCGCCAAGGTGGGCATGACGGTGCGGAACGTACGCGCGTACGCCGGGCGCGGCCTGATCCCGCCGCCCCGGCTCGTCGGCCGGACCGGGTACTACGGCGCCGACCATGTGGGGCGACTCACGCTGGTCCGCGAGCTGCTCGGCAAGGGCTACACGCTGGCCGCGGTCGAGCGGATGATGAGCGAGCTGCCTGACGGCGCGCTGGCGCTGGGCGTGTTCGAGACGCTGGTGAATCCGTGGACGCCGTCGGAGCCGGAGGTGCTCGACGAGTTCCAGCTGGCCGAGCGGGCCGGCGTCCGGCACGATCCGGCAGTGATCACTCAGCTGGTCGAGCTCGGGATCGCCGAGCGCCAGGAGGACGGCCGGCTCCGGATCCCGAACCCGGACCTGCTCCGCACCGGGCTCGAGGTGATCAAGCTCGGGGTCCCGATGCAGGCGATCTTCGAGATGCTGCCCAAGCTGTTCGCCCAGGCCGACGCGGTCGCCAAGATCTACGTCGAGCTGTTCCGCAGCACGGTCTGGCGCGACTTCACCGACGCCGGCATGCCCGCGGACGGGTGGCCGGACATCCAGCGCACCCTCGAAGGCATCATCCCGCTGGCCGGGCAGGCCCTGGTCGCCGCGTTCCGCGAGTCCATGGGCCGCGAGATCGAGATCGCCGCCTACGAAGAGCTCGGCCTCGCCCCGAAGACCCTCCCCTCGACCGGCTAAACCCGCTCGCTACGCCAGGCCTCCGCTGGACGCGCTCCGCCAGCTGGCCTTCGGGCCGACCGGTCGGCGCGGCCGCTCAGCGGGCGGAGGTCCGGCGGCGGAGCGCGAACAAGCCGGCGACGAGGACCGCGGCGGCCGCGGCGACGATCCAGGTTGGTCGGGTGCGGTTGCCGGGGCCGAGTGGGTCGGGCATCGGACCCTCGGCCGGGCCAGGGGTCGGGGCCGGGTCGACGACGGGTTCGGCGACGGCCGCCGTACCGGGTGCCAGACAGGCCGGCATCACGGCCACCAGAAAGGCGATGAGCACACCGCCGAGCACCATGAACGTCGTCACGCTCACTTCGTGCCCCGACCCGCGGCTCTCGAAACCGGAGTGTCCGACCCCGGCCAGGCCCCTAGTGATCCCCTACCGAACGGCCAGGGCTGCGTGGGTAGGTAGATAGGTAATCATCCGCATGTGCGGGACCGCCCTTACTTGGGACTGTTCTCTTACCAGGAATTCGAGGGCGGACAGTCCTACCGCCCGCAGCAGGCAGGAGCACGACGATGCGCCAGATCCAGATCCGCCGCCGGCCGCGCACCACGACCACGCGCCGTCAGACGAAGACGCTCGACCTCCGCACCCCGTCCGGCCGCCCGCTGCCGTTCTGAACCCTCGTCCACCCTGCCCCCGTCCAGGGCTGTCCCAGAAACCCACGACCATGAATCTCAGGCTCCACGTCCACCACATCCGCACCGGCGGCTGGTGCGCCGACATCGACGACGACCTCGACCGCCAGCCCGACGACCCGTACTGGTGCGTAGACCAGTGGCCCACCCTTCAGGACGCCCTCACCGCCGGCTGCGCCCAACTGGCCAAGCTGGCCACCGCAGCCCACCTGACCCGAGTCAGCGGCTACACCGACGCAGTCCTAGCCGCCTGACCCTCCCCAAGCCTCGTACCTAAGAACGGGTAGTGGCAGCTCCCTCGGCGAATCGGCAGGCGCAGCCGACCGAGGTGTGCGGCACCACTACCCGTTCTTCGGTGCATCGGCTGCTGGGAGGTCACCGAGGTCGGCGTTCCAGTCTTCGGGGTCGTCGTCGGGGAGGCTCGCCTCGTTGCGGCGGGCGATGCGAATGAAGGCGATGATCAGCAGGATCGGGCCGAGGACCATCGCGGTCTCGGGGATGCCGCCCATGTGCAACGCGATCATGACGCCGTCACCAGTGCGATCCCGCCGGCCGCGAACGCGACCATCGCCGCCAGCATCGGGTACTGCGCCCGCCGCAACTGCCGGCGCCGGAACAGCTCGGCAGCGCGATCATGCGCGGACACGACCCCAAGCACGTGTCCGAGCACGATCGCGCCGATCTGGACCCCCGCGATCAACCCGGTCCCGAGGAACGCGTAGTCGATCCGAGTCCCGCTGGTCCCGAGCAGGTCCCACCCACGCCCGAACGGATCCGTCGCGAGCAGCACCCCCTCCTGCCCCTGGAACATCGCGAACGAGAAGTAGTGCGCCACCGCGTACCCGATCGCGATCGGCACCAGCGAATGCACGAACGCCCCCGGCAACCCGGCCGCCCCGACCGCACCCGGCCGGACCCGCGCGGATCCCGTCGTCCGCGCCGCGAGTACGAACAGCACCGAGACGATCGCCACCGCCGCGGCGAGCCCCAAGGTGTGTACGACGATGTGCTGCGTCCGACCGAGCTCACCGGTCAGCCGGGTCCAGGCCGACCACCGGGAGATCCCGTCGAAAGCCGTTGACCCGAGCAACAAACACAGCAGCCCGACGATCCCCGGCTGGCGCGGCATCGTGACCAGTCCGGCCAGCGGGTTGCGCAGTTCCAGCCGCCCGTCACCGCCGCGACCGAACGGGCTCAGTCGCGCCAGCACCTCGGCGTACACCTCGAAGCTGTCACCGATCCCGAACCAGGCGGGTCCATAAACGATGCCCGCAGCAACGTTCACCAGAGCGTAGATCGAGACGAAGATCGCGACCACGAGCGGCTCGGACCCGTCCGGGTACGCGAGCTCGAGCCAGAGGAATCCCGCCAGTCCGGCCACCGCAGGCCAGTACGCGTTCCCCGTCGGCAACGTCCGGTACGACGACCTCCGGACGAGTCCCGCGATCGTGCGCAGCGGGTTGGCCACTCGCCAGATCGGGCCACACAGCAGTGAGAGCGGGATGATGCCGACCCAGATCCACACGTACAGCCAGGTCGGCGCCGGGTTCAGCGCCGGCGAAGTGCTGCCGAACCACGCGGCCCCGAGCAGCAACGCGAGGGCCACCACACCGGCGAGCTTCAGCACCCAACGAGTCGTGCGATTGTCGACAATCCTCGTGATGACAACCAGCGAGCGCCCGGCGGTGACCTCGAAGCGTGGCCGCGACCAGAACGCGGCGAGCGCGAAGAACGAGACCGCGACCGCCGCGCCGGCGGAGTAGATCGCCAGCCACAGCGGCACCGGCAGATCGCCACGACCACCGATCCCGTGCAGCGGCAGCAGCAGCTCCAGCACGGTGCCTCCGATCGGCCGGTTATCTGACCGATAGAATGTAACACGCTCGATGTCACATAGCGAGAGTGCGATACTCCGCGGCGTCGAAGCGCCTGGTCAGCCGGCGGAACGTGAACGTGAATGACGGCCAGAGCGTGGTGTTGCGCCCCTGTGCGTCCAGGTACCAGCTGGTGCAGCCACCGCGGGTCCAGACCGTGTTGCGCATCGACGACCGGACACCGTCCACGAACGCGCGCTGCACCTCCGGCCGCACCTCGACCTGTCGCAGCCCCTCCGCGTCCATCGTCTTCAGCGCGGACATGATGTACGCGATCTGGGACTCGATCATGAACACCATCGAGCTGTGGCCGAGGCCGGTGTTCGGGCCGATCAGCAGGAAGAAGTTCGGGAAGCCGGAGACCGCCGTACCGAGGTGGGCTTCCATGCCGTCGGACCACGCCTCGCGCAGCGAGACGCCGTCGCGGCCGTGCACCATGTCCATCACCGGCAGGTCGGTGACCCGGAAGCCGGTCCCGTAGATGATCGTGTCGACCTCGTGCTTCACGCCGTCCGCGGTGACGATGCCGGTCGGGGTGACCTCGGCGATCCCGTCGGTGACGACCTCGACATTCGGTTGGGCGATCGCCGGGTAGTAGTCGTCGGAGATCAGGACGCGCTTGCAGCCGAGGGTGAAGTCGGGCGTGAGCTTGGCCCGCAGCAGCGGATCGCGAACCTGGTGCGCGAGGTGCTTCTCGGCGACCTTCTGCACCTGCCTCATGATCGCCGGCAGCTTGGTGAACCCGAGCACCATCGACTCGCGACCCCAGTAGACGCCGGCCCGGATCGCCTTCTGCACCAAGGGGAACCGCCGGAAGATCGCCTTCTCCACCGACGTGATCCTGCGATCCGGCCGCGGCATCACCCACGGCGGCGTCCGCTGGAACAGGCGCAGTTCCTCGACCTCGGGCTGGATCGCCGGCACGAACTGGATCGCCGACGCACCGGTCCCGATCACCGCGACCTTGCGGCCGCTCAGCTCCAGATCGTGGTCCCACTGCGCCGAGTGGAAGACCTCGCCCTCGAACGACTCGATCCCGGGAAGCTTCGGGTACGACGGTTCCGCGAGCGGCCCCATCCCCGACAGCAGCACGTCCGCGGTGAACTCGCCCTGACTGGTCCGGATCCGCCAGCGACCGTCCTCCCAGCGTGCGGACTCGACCGCGCGCCCGAAGCGGATGTGCGGGCGGACGCCGAAGCGGTCGGTGACTTTGCGCAGGTAGTCCTCGATCTCGGGCTGCGGTGAGAACGTCGACGACCAGTCCGGGTTGGGCGCGAAGGAGAACGAGTACAGGTGCGACGGGACGTCACACCGGCAGCCCGGGTACGTGTTGTCCCGCCAGGTGCCGCCGACGTCGTCCGCACGCTCCAGTACGGCGAAGTCGTCGTACCCGGCCTGCTTCAGCCGGACCGCCATCCCGATCCCGGCGAACCCGGTCCCGACCACGACGACGCGGTGATGCCTGGTCTCCATCAGCCCTCCAGCGCGCTGGACCAACAACTTACTGCCAGTAAGTTACTCGGAGTCAGTTAGGCTGTCCAGGTGACGTCGACCACGGAGAGCGCCGTACCGCCGGCGAGTGCTGGACCGCCGAAGCGCCGGCGAAACCGGGCCGCGCGGGAGCGGGAGATCCTCGAGGCGGCCGAGCGGATCTTCGGGGAGCGCGGCTACCAGGGCACCTCGATGGACGACGTCGCCGCCGAGGTCGGGGTGTCGAAGCCGCTGATCTACCAGTACTACGGCTCCAAGGACGGCCTGTTCCTCGCCTGCCTCGCCCGCCTGCGCACCCAGCTCCTGGAGACCGTGGCCGACGCGGTGATGGCCGCGACCGAAGCCGAGGACGCGCTGTACGCCGGTTTCGTCGCCTGGTTCCAGTTCCTCGACGACCACCCGCAGGCGTGGTCGGTGCTGATCGACGAGGGCATGCTGAGCACCGGCCCGGCCGCCGGCCCCGCCGCCGCGGCCACCGACGAGGTCCGCGCCGCCTTCATCGACCTCATCTCCACGATGGTCCGGATGAACCTCCCACCCGGCCACACCGCGGACGACGACGAGATCGAGATCGTCGCCCAAAGCATCTCCGGCGCCACCGAGCGCCTAGCCATCTGGCGCAGCCGCACCCCCGACCCGCCTTCACCCCAAAAGGTCGCCCAAACCCTCAAAACCCTCCTCTGGCAAGGCCTCCACACCCTCCGGACCGAGTCCGATGTTCAACCACGAGCCACCTGACTACGACTGCCCCTTCTGCCGCCTGGCGACCGGGGGCGAAGACCACCTGACCAGCCAGGACGACATCGTCCTCCGAACGGACCGGGCCCTGGCCTTCGTCGCCTCCCGCTGGTGGCCCAACAACCGCGGCCACGTGCTCGTCGTACCGACCGCACACCACGAGAACCTCTACGATCTCCCGGCGCCCGACGGCCACGCCGTCCACGATGCCGTCCGCGAGATCGCCATCGCCATCCGCCACACGTACGGCTGCGAAGGCGTCTCCACCCGCCAACACAACGAGCCCGCCGGCTACCAGGACGCCTGGCACTACCACGTCCACGTCTTCCCCCGCTACCCCGGCGACAACCTCTACAACACCCGCCACCTCCCCACCCCAGCAACACCCGAAGAACGCCGCCCCTACGCACGCCGCCTCCGCGCACACCTGTTGCCCACAGCAACCTAAGCAACCTGTCCACAGCTGTGGACAACAAATTCCCTTGAAAATAAGGCCTTCTGCGTTTGAGAACTGTCGGTGGCCGCGCCTAGAGTTGACGACATGGAACTCCTGGGCGAGCGACCGGTGTGGTCGATGAGTAGCAGCGAAAAGCTGACCACTCTCGACCACCTCGACGCCGAACTAGCCCGCCTCGAGACCTACCGCCTCCACCTCATCGCCGCCCTGGACCACGACGGCTACGCCGCCGACCTAGGCGCCCACGACACCGCCCAACTCCTCACCTTCCGCTACCGCCAAGACCCACCCCAAGCCCGCCGCGACCTCCGCCTGGCCCGCGCCCTCGCGAAGTACCCCGCGGTCTCCGCCGCCCTCCCAGCCCCGGACCAACCCACCGCCGCGCACGACGACACCGACATCCCCGTCGACGGTCCGGCAGAGCCGAACAGCACTGCGGCAGACGCGGAGACACCAGCGGAGGATCAGGTGTTCCTGCGCCCCGCCCAAGCCGAAGCCATCGTGTTCGCCCTCGAGAAGGTCCCGGCCACCGTCCCCGTCGAGAACATCGCCGTCGCCGAACAAGAACTCGTCGGCCTAGCCCGCCACCTCTCCCCGACAGAACTCCGCAAAGCCGGCCAACGCGCCCGCGACCTCCTCGACACCGACGGCCCCGAACCCACCGAACACCACGCCTACACCCGAGAGTCCCTGACCCTGATGAGCGCCGAGAACGGCGTGAAGTTCCGCGGCTACCTAGCCAACGAGAACGCCGAACTCCTCCGGACCCTCATCCACGCAGGAGCTCGTCCCCACAAGACCGTAGACGGTGAACTGGATCCCCGCTCCCGCGACAAACGCCAAGCCGACGCCCTCACCACCACCCTCACCATCGCCGCCGCAGCCACCGACACCGGCGTCAAGCTCCGCACCACCCACACTCCGGCCGCAGCCGCCTACCACAACAGTCGCCCCACGACCGACAGCGACACCAGCAGCACCGGCACCTGCAGCAACAACGGCACCGGCACCGGCACCGGCACAACAGCTCAAGCCACAAGCCCGACCGTCGCCAGTGAACCCACAACCTTCCCAGCGGACCGAACGGCCGGAGCACGCGGTTGGCTGCCCGGCTTCGGCGCCAAGGCCAACATCACCGTCACCATCGACTTCAAGGACCTTAAAGCTGCAGCCGCCGATGCCATCGGTGACACCGTCTACGGCGACGGCCTCTCCGCCGCCACCATCCGCCGCATGGCCTGCGACGCGAAAGTGATCCCGCTCGTCTTGGGCTCGAACTCCGAGCCCCTCGACGTCGGCCGCGCGGAACGCCTCGTCACTGCGGGAATGCGTCGCGCCCTGAATGCCCGTGACAAAGGCTGCGTCATCTGCGGAGCCCCACCCGTCCAATGCGACGCCCACCACCTCACCTCCTGGATCGACGGCGGCCCCACCGCCGTACACAACCTCGCCCTCCTCTGCCGCCGCCACCACCTCGACCTCCACGCCGGCCACTGGCACATCACCATCACCAACGGCAAAGTCCACGTAGCGCGCCCTACCTGGGCCGACCCACCACCCCGCGCCATCCAGCCACAAGCCAAGCCGCCCACCCCACCCACACCGCACACGGGACCGGTCCTGTCCAGCCCCTCCTGTCTGCCCTCATCAAAACCCTTGCCCGACGCAACGCCACCGCGAGCCGAGGCGGCGCCCCCGGCTGCCCCAACTCGTCACCCCCCACCACCACCCCACGAGCAACCGTCGCCACCTCACACGCGCGCGACTCGTCGACCCTCACCAAAACCACCCCCCCCCCGCCCAGGCCTGCTCCACCGACACCTCCTGGCCGAACACCCCACAGCCATCACACCGTCCCACCTCCGCCAGCAGCAACCCTCGCCATCTGGGGCGAACCTCCCACCCCCACACCCGAGCACGCCGGCCCGAACAGCACCCACCGCCCCGACGATCACCCTCAGGACCCCAACGACCACCTCCCCGACCCATGGCACGACCCCGTAACCACCTCCGGCCCCACGCCCTAACCACCCACGCGGGCTCCAGGTCCGAAGCACTCCGCAGGACAAGCCAGCCACCGGCCACGTCCCGCGCCAGCCGCCAGCCGCCAGCCGCCGATCAAGCAGCCGCTTGCCGGGCGACTCATTTGCCGCAACCCAGCCGCCCGACGATCTCCATCTGGTGCCACCCGCGTCCGCCCACATCACCCGGCGCCACGGTCAAGTCCCGTGAGGTGGTGTACGACGTTTGGTCCTTCGTCGTTGTCGGGTTAGGCGCTGATCGCGCCTGCGGTTTGGGAGTTCTCCTCGGTG
>NZ_JBVJHF010000008.1:299699-501266 GCF_055586945.1 Kribbella sp. NPDC048837 | reverse complement strand
CAGCCTTGAACTGCGCACTGAACCGGCGACGCTTCTCAGCCATGAACAAATCCTCTCAACCAAGAGCACCTGTCCAACAACCTTGGTACACCCCATCGGGTGGGCGGGAGCGCGCGTAGCGGGCGCGACGAAGGAGTGCCTGCGTAGCACGCGTGGGATGAACCACCTGCCGACTAGAGCGGCTTCTGGTAGGCGATGGCTCGGGCGACTATGTGGTAGTTGAGTTGTTCGTTGATCGCGATCATGTGGGTGTTGGACTCGGCGTTCCAGGTGTCGAGCTGGGTGATCGCGGGTTCCTGGTCGCGCATCCACAGCAGCATGGCGGTCTTGACCAGGGCGCCGAGGCGGTGGCCGCGGTGGTTGCGGTCGACGGCGGTGTCGTGCTGCTCGGCGATGTGCGGTCGTTCGCGCTCGACCGCGATGACCGAGTGGCCGGCCAGTTCGCCGGTCGAACGTTCGCGCGCGATCACCCGGTAGACGCTCTGGTCGCCGGCTTCCTGGGCGGCCTCGTACGCGCGGAGCCGCTCCGGGGTGAACACGTCGTCCTCGATGTCCAGGTCGTCCTTCGGTGCGTCGTTGATCGACGCGGTCAGCGCGACCAGACCGCCGATCAGGTCCTCGGGCACCGGCCCGGTCAGCCGCAGTAGTTCGTACCCCTGCGATGCCTGAACCGCCTCGTCGTACAAGCGCTGCACGACGGACCAGTCGAGGCCGGCGATGTCCTGCCGCCGGTTGACCTCGATCGCCTTCTGCTCGAACCCGTGCCGCAGCGAGAACGCGTTCGCCTTCGGCAGGTCCCAGTTGTCCGTGCCGACGCTGGTCCGGCCGAGCTCGCGCGCCAGCTGCTCGCCGTATGCGAGCAGCTCGGTGCCGATCCCGCGTCCGCGGTGGTCGGGGTGAACCTGCAGGTCGACCCACGAGAGATGGGTGTTGTCGTACGTCGGGGCGTGCAGGCCGAGAAGTCCGACGGCCACGCCGTCCTCGTCCCGGGCCAGATAGGCCCGGCCCGGGTCGCCATCCCAGCCGTGCTTCAACTTGGCGGCGTAGCCGCGGGGCGTCGGTACGTTCGCGGCCGGGCAGTCGAGCTTGGTCGCGACGCTGATCAGCGCCACGGCGTCCGCGCAGCCGACCTCGTCGTCGGGCGACAGTCTGGTGATCTCCACGCCCTCAGCGTCCACTAGATGGACACTTACCGCGACAGATTTATCGGTGGTGGAGAAGTTCCTCGCTGACCGTCCACAGCCGCCGGGCCGCGTCGGCGTCGATCGCGTACGGCCGGACGCCGTACGTGCCCTCGGACATCTCCAGCTCGCCGAGCTCCGCCTCGTCGGTGCGGATCGGGGCGATGTCGGTGTTCTCGCAGTACACGCCGCCGCGTCCGTCGAGCTGCGGGCTGGTCGCGCACCAGACGCTGGTCGACGCGCCCTGCTCGACGGTCTTGAGTCCTCGCGCCGGGTCGATCACCGGCTCGCCGTCCGCGTCCAGGACGCCGGCCGTGCGGAGTGTCTCGGGATTGGTATACCGCGCCAGATTGGTGACGATGCTGCCGGGATGCAAGGAGAACGCGCGTACGCCGTTGTCCTGCTCACGCTCGTCGAGCGCGACCGCGAAGAGGACGTTCGCCGTCTTCGACTGCCCGTACGCCGTCAGCGGCTGGTACTCGCGATGCGCGAAGTGCAGGTCGTCGAAGTGCACATCGGAGTACCGGTGCCCGCGCGACGAGACCGAGACGACGCGAGCGCCCTCGGCCTGCCGCAGGGCCGGCAGCAGTCGAGTGGTGAGCTGGAAGTGTCCGAGGTGGTTGGTCGCGAACTGCGATTCGTAGCCGCGGGCGTCGAGTGTGAACGGGTTCGCCATGATGCCGGCGCTGTTCACCAGGATGTGCAGCGGCTTGCCGTCGGCGAGGAAGGTGTCCGCGAAGGCGTCGATGGAGTCCTGGTCGAGCAGGTCCATCGGGGCGACCCGCACGCCGCTCAACTGGGCGACGGCCTTGCCGGCACGGCCCACGTCGCGGGCCGGGACGATCACCTCGGCGCCGGCCAGCCGCAGGACCCGGACGGTCTCGAGTCCGAGCCCGGAGTATCCGCCGGTGACGATCGCGGTCCGGCCGGTCAGGTCAACGCCCCGGACGACGTCCGCAGCCGTGGAGGCCGCGCCGAAGCCGGAGCCGATGGGTTCTTGGGGAGTGGTCATGCCTTCAGCGTAGGAACGCGGATCCGGACGCAGAATATTTGTGAGTCCGGATTTCTTGCGCGATAGTACGGATATGCCCGCTGATCCACTATCCGACGTCCTCGAGCTGATCGACGCGCGCTGTGTGGTGTCGGGCGGGTTCGTCGCCGGCGGCCAGTGGTCGCTGCGCTTCCCGAAGCCGAACCGGCTGAAGCTCATCGCGATCACGGAAGGCGAGTGCTGGCTGGTCCTGGACGAGCACGCGCCGGTCCGGCTGATGCCCGGTGAGCTGGCGGTCTTCGACGGGACCCGCGGCTTCGTGCTGACCAGCGACCTCGAGCTCGAGCCGGTGGACGCGACCGAGCAGTTCCCGCCGGACCGGCCGCCGATGGTGCGGATCGGCGAGGGCCGCGAGGTGGTCAACCTGGGCGGCCACATCGATCTCAACGAGGTCGGCCGTGAGCTGCTGCTGGACGCGCTGCCGCCGCTGCTGCACGTCAGGGCGGACAGTGAGGAGGCCGTCGTGCTGCGCTGGCTGCTGGACCGGCTCGCGCACGAGGTGGCCGACGGCCGGGTCGGGTCAGAGCTTGCCTCCGGCAACCTTGTCGAGCTGGTCTTCGTCCAGGTGCTGCGGAGCTACCTGGCCGAGGCGCGGACGTTGCCGGCCGGTTGGCTGCGGGCCCTCGGTGACGAACGCATCGCGCCCGCGGTCCGCTCGATGCACGCGGATCCCGGCCGGGCCTGGCAGCTCGACGACCTGGCCCGGACCGTGTCGATGTCGCGGACCACCTTCGCCGAACGCTTCAAGGCGGTCGCCGGCGAGCCGCCGCTGACCTATCTGCTCAACTGGCGGATGCGGCTCGCCCAGCGGGCGCTGCGCGAGAGCGACGAACCGCTGTCGGCCCTCGCGCACTCCCTCGGCTACACGTCCGACAGCGCCTTCAGCAACGCGTTCAAACGTGTCAACGGGATCGCGCCCAAGCGGTACCGCGACGCGGCCCGGGCCGGCGACCTCGTTCAGCTCGGGGTCGGCATCCCGTAGGCGTGGTCGACGGTCATCGAGAACATCAGCCGCTGGTCGCGGACCATCACCGCGCGGTACTCGTCCCAGTCCGGGTGCTCACCGGACGCGGTCCGGTAGTAGTCGACGAGATCCTCGACGACCTCGTCGTACGGGTCCGCGGCGACCGGACTGAGCTCGGCCTTGCCCTCCAGTACGACGTACGAGCGGCCGCGCGGGCCGTCGACGTACAGACTGGCGCGCGGGTCGCGGCGGAGGTTCTTCGTCTTGGCGCGGCCATCGGTGAGCGAGACCCGGATCCGGGTGCCGTCGTACACATAGGTGACGTTCGACAGTTGCGGTCGTCCGTCCCGCTTGATCGTCACCAGGACGCCGAGCCCGTGACTGCCGATCCGATCGGCGAGGGAATCAGTCATACCCGAAGCTTAAAATTTCAAGCGCCCTTGAACACAAGTCAGGAGTACGCCGGCGATGATGGTGGCGAGTCCGGCGATGCGGGGGAGCGTGAGTCGTTCGTGCAGGACGACCGCACCGAGCAGGGCTCCGAGGACGACGTTCAGCGTGCGGCCGATCGCCACCGTGTCGACCGAAGCAAGAGACAGAGCCAGGAGGACGAGGCCGTAGCTGGCGGGCGTCAGGACGGCGATGGGCACCGCGCGACGCCACTGGCTCAGATCGAAGTTCCGGACCACCACGGTCAACACCGCGACCTGTGCCACGTTCGCCACGGCGAGATAGGTCAGTACGTCGACGCCGAGCGACGTGACCGCGAATCCGTCCCAGAGCGTGTAAGCGGCGGTGCAGCTCGCAACCGCCAGGCCCAGGCCGATTCCGCGCCCCAAGCGGCGCGAGTGCAACCCGTCCATGAGCAGTACGCCGCCCAGCACCACGGCGGCACCGGCAAAGACCCGTGGTCCGGGATTGCCCACCCACGGAATCGCCGCCACCGTCACCAGCACAGGTGCCGTCCCTCGGCTGACCGGATAGACCGTCGAGAACTCGCCGGCGCCGTACGCCTTCTGCAGGGTCACGGCGTACGCCGTGTGCAGGACCATGCTGACCAGTGCGGGCCACCAGGTCGTCGCGATCGAGCCGCGGATGAGCAGAACCAGGGAGAGCGGCAGCGTGATCAGGCCGCAGAGCCACACGAATCCCGGACCGCCCTGACCGGACCTCTTGATCAGCAGGTTCCAGGCGGCATGGCAGCACGCGGACGCCGTCAGTAGCCCCAGAGCGATCACGTAGACAGTGTCTACACGATCGCCGTAGACGTTGTCTACCAACCGCAGCGATCACGCTCCGTGTCTCGGCGGTCAAGACCCCGGTTCGACGGGCCGGGTGGGTTGTGCCTACACTCACTGGCATCATGCGGCACCAGCTTCTCCTCCTTCGCTGCCGCGGCGAGGCCTGACAAGGCCGGTTCCCTCGCCGCGGAGTCTCGTCGTACGCGCCGGTCGTCCTCACGACCCCCCAGCGACTGCAGCACATCCTCCGAGGAGAACCCCCGTGGCACCCAAGAACCAGCCCAAGCCTGTCCAGCAGCCGACCGGCATGCCGATCCACCGCTACCGCGCGTTCCCGCCGATCGACCTGCCGGACCGCACCTGGCCGGCCAAGTCCGTGGACCACACCCCGCGCTGGCTGTCCACCGACCTCCGCGACGGCAACCAGGCCCTGGTCGAGCCGATGTCCCCGGCCCGCAAGCGGCGGATGTTCGACCTGCTGGTGAAGATGGGCTACAAGGAGATCGAGGTCGGCTTCCCGAGCGCGAGCCAGTACGACTTCGACTTCGTCCGCAGCCTGATCGAAGAGGACGTCATCCCCGACGACGTGACGATCTCGGTGCTGACCCAGGCCCGCGACGAGCTGATCGAGCGGACCGTGCAGTCGCTGCAGGGCTCGCCGAAGGCGACCATCCACCTGTACAACGCGACCGCGCCGCTGTTCCGCCGGGTCGTCTTCAACGTGGACAAGGCCGAGTGCCTGAACATCGCGGTCCGCGGCACCGAGACGGTGATGAAGTACGCCGACGACATGCTGGGCGATTGCGAGTTCGGCTACCAGTACAGCCCGGAGATCTTCACCGGGACCGAGCTGGAGTTCGCGCTCGAGGTGTGCGAGGCGGTCAGCGACCAGTGGCAGCCGGCCGAGGGCCGCGAGATCATCCTGAACCTGCCCGCCACCGTCGAGATGTCGACGCCGAACGTGTACGCCGACCAGATCGAGTGGTTCGGCCGCAACCTGACCCGGCGTGAGTACAGCACGATCAGCCTGCACCCGCACAACGACCGCGGGACGGCGGTGGCCGCGACCGAGCTGGCGCTGATGGCGGGGGCCGATCGCGTCGAGGGCTGCCTGTTCGGCCACGGTGAGCGGACCGGCAACGTCGACCTGGTCACGCTGGGGATGAACCTGTTCAGCCAGGGCATCGACCCGCAGATCGACTTCGCCGACATCGACGAGATCCGCCGTACGGTCGAGTACTGCACACAGATGCGCGTTCCTGAGCGCCAGCCGTACGCCGGCGACCTGGTCTACACCGCCTTCTCCGGATCGCACCAGGACGCCATCAAGAAGGGCCTGGAGGCGCTGGACAAGCAGGCGGCGGCCGAGGGCAAGCCGGTGTCGGAGATCGCCTGGGAGGCGCCGTACCTGCCGATCGACCCGAAGGACGTCGGCCGGTCGTACGAGGCGGTCATCCGGGTGAACTCGCAGTCCGGCAAGGGCGGCGTCGCGTACATCATGAAGTCCGAGCACCGGCTCGACCTGCCGCGCCGGCTGCAGATCGAGTTCAGCAGGGTGATCCAGCAGCACACCGACGCCGAGGGCGGCGAGGTCGGCCCGCAGCAGATGTGGGACATCTTCGCGAACGAGTACCTGGCCCCGGGCAAGCTGTCGCTGCTGACGGTCAATTCGACCTCCGGCGAAGGCCAGGGTGACCAGCTTCGCGTTCAGGTCTATTCCGGTGGCGTGCCGCACGAGCTGGTGGGCGAGGGCAACGGTCCGGTGTCGGCCTTCGTCGACGCGATCAAGCCGCTGAAGTACGACGTCCGTGTCCTTGACTATCACGAACACGCGCTGTCCGCGGGCGGCGACGCGCTGGCCGCGGCGTACGTCGAGTGCGAGGTCGGCGACGAGGTCTTCTGGGGTGTCGGCCGGGACGCCAACATCCTCACCGCCTCGCTCAAGGCGGTCGTGTCCGCCATCAACCGCGCCACCCGCTGAGCAATCAGGGATCGCCCGCCTCCCGTGTCGGAGGCGGGCGATTCCGACACGCCCCGATACCGTTGCGTCACGGTTCGCAACGTTGTCTCAACGTTGCCTCAAGACGTTGACTCGCTGACCGAGGTTGCGCACACTGTCGTCACTATGCGCAGATCCTTGCAAGACAGCATTACTAAATCCGCTGTCTGAGGGTCCGTGCCACCGACTTTTCCCTGGCAGTCGTGTGGAGGTGAGCAGTGAGCGGTGCGGTCGAGACATCCGCGTCGAAGCTGATCGAAGGTCCGGCCCAAGAGCCGAGACCGACGGCGGTGCGACGTTTCTATAATGCCTGGCTGGTCCGAAGACTGGCCAAGGCGATCTTGACCATCTACATCGTCGCGACGCTGACGTTCTTCCTGGTCCGGCTGCTGCCGGGCAACCCGGTCGACACCTTCATCTCGACCCAGATCGCGCAGACCGGTGTCTCGTACGCCGACGCCGCCGCGCAGGCGCGCAGCCTGTTCTCGCTCGATCCGGACCAGCCGTTGATCCAGCAGTACGCCAACTACATGGTCAACATGCTGCACGGCGACTTCGGGAACTCGCTGCTGTCACCCGGCACCACGGTGGCCGAGGTGATCAGGACCTATCTGCCCTGGACGCTGTTCTCCGTGGGAATCGCCACGGTCATCGCCTTCGTCATCGGCATCCTGGCCGGCATGGTGATGGCCTACCGCCGGGAGAGCTGGATCGACCACGTGCTCACCTCGCTCGGGGCGCTGCTGCACGCGATCCCGAACTACATCCTCGCGATCCTGATCGTGGTCTTCCTCGGCGTGAAACTGCAGTGGTTCAACCTGACCCTGGCCCGCGGCTCGTACTCGCCGGGTGTCGAGCCCGGCTTCACCCTGAGTTTCCTCAGCGACGCGCTGTACCACGCGACGCTGCCGATCCTCGCCTACACCCTGACCACGGTCGGGTCCTGGGCACTGGTGATGAAGTCCTCCACCGTGGAGACACTGGGCGAGGACTACGTGACCGTCGCCCGGGCCCGCGGCTTGTCGTCGGCGCGGATCCGCACCGGATACGTGGGACGCAACGCCGTCCTGCCGATGTTCAGCGCGCTCGCCGTGTCGCTCGGCTTCGTCGTCGGCGGGTCGATCTTCGTGGAGCGGATCTTCGGCTACCAGGGCATCGGCTTCAGCCTCTACAACGCGCTCTCGGGCCGCGACTACCCGGTCCTGCAGGGAATCTTCCTGGTCCTCACGATCTCCGTGGTGGCGGCCAACCTCGTCGCCGACATCTTCTACAGCCGGCTGGATCCGCGGATCCGGCTCGGCGCCAAGGCGAAGGGGTGACGAGATGTCCGACATGACAGATGTAGCGATCCCCGGCCCCAGCGAGGTCATCGGCACGACCAGCGTCGGCCGGATGTCCGGCATCCTCCGCGGGCTGCGCCGGAGCCCGGCCGGCTTCATCGGCTTCATCATCGTCGCGCTGCTGGTGCTGATCACCGCGATCGGGCCGATCTTCACCCCGGACCTGGTTCCGGACGTGAAGTCGATCATGCTGCCCGCCGGATCGCCCGGGCACCTGCTCGGCACCGACAACGAGGGCAAGGACGTCCTGATCCAGATCATCGACGGCGGGGCGTCCGTCATCTTCATCGGATTCCTCGCCGCCGCGATCTCGACGGTCATCGCGATCGTCCTCGGCTCGCTGGCCGCCTACCTCGGTGGCTGGGTCGACTCGGTCGTGGTCAGCGCCGCCGATGTCGCGCTCACCATCCCGACGATCGTGCTGCTCGCGGTGCTCGGCGCGCTGTTCAAGCTCGACTCGCCGATCCTGCTCGCCTTCCTGGTCGGCGGCCTGGCCTGGCCGGTGCTGACCCGGGCGATCCGGTCCCTGGTGCTCTCGCTGAAGGAACGTGAGTTCGTCGAGGCGGCCCGGCTGCTCGACCTCGGCACGGTCCGGGTGATCTTCGTCGAGATCCTGCCGAACATGGCCAGCTTCATCCTGATGAACTTCATGATCGCCGTCAGCAACGCGATCTACGCGCTGGTCGGCCTCTACCTGCTGGGTCTGGCGCCGTTGACCGGATCGAACTGGGGGATCATGCTCAACCGCGCCTGGATCGCCGGCGCCATCTTCAACGAGGACAGCCTGGCGTTCATCCTGAGCCCGATCGCGGCGATCGTCCTCCTGCTCCTCGGATTGGTGATGATGACGAGATCGCTCGAAGAGATCCTCAACCCGCGCCTCCGGGACCGGTGAGCCTGGTGACTGTTCCGAACACCTCCACCTCAGCTGCCCGCGCCGTGCGTGGCGGCCAGGGCAAGCCACTGCTGTCCATCCGCGACTTCAAGGTCGAGTACCGGACCGGCGCCGGTGCCACGGTGCAGGCCGTCCGCGGCGTCGACCTCGACCTGTACCCCGGCGAGAGCCTCGCGCTGGTGGGGGAGAGCGGCTGCGGCAAGACGACCTTGGGGCTCGGTCTGCTGCGGCTCCTGCCGCGGCTGGGCCACGCCAGCGGCACGGTGACGTTCAACCGCGGCGACGGTGCCGAGATCGACATCCTCGGCCTCAACGGCCGCGACCTGCGGGAGTTCCGCTGGCGGGACGCGGCGATGGTCTTCCAGGGCGCGATGAACGCCTTCAACCCGTTGCTGAAGATCCGCGGGCACATGTACGACACGATGCGGGCCCACACCAAGGCCACCCGGCAGGAGGTCGAGGACCGGGCCGGGGAGCTGCTCCGGCTGGTCCGGCTGGAGCCGGCCCGGGTGATGGACAGCTACCCGCACGAACTGTCCGGCGGTATGCGGCAGCGGGTGCTGATCGCGATGAGCCTGCTGCTCGACCCGGAGGTGCTGATCCTGGACGAGCCGACCACGGCCCTGGACATCCTCACGCAGCGATCGATCGTCGACGTCCTGCACGAGGTCCGGGACCGGCTCGGCTTCTCGATGATCTTCATCTCGCACGACCTGTCGCTGGCCGCCGAGCTGGCCGACCGGGTGGCCACCATGTACGCCGGTCGCCTCGTCGAGACCGGTGGCGTCCGGGACCTGTTCTACCGGCCACGGCATCCGTACACGCTCGCCCTGATCAACGCCGTGCCGCCGATCGTCGGCGACCTGCCGGACCTCGAGTCGATCCCGGGCGGACCGCCGAGTCTGGCGGCCCTGCCGAAGGGCTGCACGTTCCACCCACGCTGCAAGTTCGCCACCGACGAGTGCAAGGCGGAGGATCCGCCGCTGCTCGCGGTGACCGACCAGCCGGGCGACGCGCACGAGGTCGCCTGCATCCACTCCAAAGAAGTCCACCTCGAACGCAAGCGGCCCACCGACACGCTAGGAACCGCCTCATGACCGCCATGGAGACGGCCCCGGCCAGCACGGCCGACGGGCGGAAGCCACTGATGACGCTGGCGGGGGTCAGCCAGGTGTTCGACACCAAGGCCGGCCCGATCCGCGCGGTCGACAACGTCGACCTGTCGGTGAATCCCGGTGAGGTGCTCTGCCTGGTCGGCGAGAGCGGCTCCGGCAAGACCACGGCGGCCCGGATGGCGGCCGGTCTGTCCCGTCCGACCGGCGGCCAGGTGGCCTTCGACGGCGCCGACATCTGGTCGATGAAGCGGCAGGACTTCTCCACGTTCCGGCGGAGTGTCCAGTACGTCCACCAGGATCCGTACGCCTCGCTGAACCCGACCCGGACCATCCAGCAGACGCTGACCGCGCCGCTGCTCAAGCACGGGGTGGTCAAGGGCTCGAAGGCCGCCGCCGCGCGAGCGGCCGAGCTGCTGGCGAAGGTCGACCTGACCCCACCGGAGAACTACCTGCAGAAGTACCCGCACCAGTTGTCCGGCGGCCAGCGGCAGCGGGCGTCGGTCGCCCGGGCGCTGACGCTGGACCCGAAGCTGATCATCGCCGACGAGTCGACCTCGATGCTCGACGTGTCGATCCGGATCAGCGTGCTGGCGATGCTCGGCCGGCTGCGCGACGACCTCGGCGTCGGGTTCCTGTTCATCACCCACGACCTGGCGATCGCGAAGTACTTCGGCTGGAACGGGAAGACCGCGGTGATGTACCTGGGCCGGATCGTCGAGTTCGGGCCGACGCGGCAGATCATCAACGCGCCCACGCATCCCTACACCCGGGCGCTGATCGACGCGATCCCGGAGCCCGATCCGGACCTGACCAAGACCAAGGGCGCCGGCTCGCTGCGCAGCCTGGAGATCCCGAGCCTGGCGCACCTGCCACCCGGGTGCTCGTTCCATCCGCGCTGCCCGCTGTTCGAGGGCGGCCTGTGTGACGGCGAGGTGCCCGAACTGGTCGACATCCGTCCCGGTCAGTCGGCCGCGTGCCATGTGGTGGCACGCGACGGCGTCGACCAGCTCAGGCCGTCGGACGAGCCGGCCGGCTGATGCCTCCCGAGATCGGCCGAGTGGCTCTCGGCTGGGCGGCGTTCCTGGTCCTGGCCAGCGTGCTTCTGCTCCTCACGCTGACGCCGGGGACACCAGAGTTCGTGATCACCCTGTTCACCTTGTGTTTGGGCCTGCTCTTGGGCCTGATCGTCGTCGCCGGGGTCGTCCTGACCAGGCGCCGGGAGAAACGCGAGGACGGTTAGCAGTAACCAGTGGTAGTGCCTGACCACGCGGGCGTGCGGTCAGTTCAGGAAAGGACGAAGGATGAGTCCCACCGGCACCAACGAATCCGGCGCGAGCGACCGGACCAACGCGGTCTCTCGCCGGCACGTGCTCCAGCTGTTCGGCATCGCCGGCGTCGGCATCGCCGGCATCGGGTCGCTGGAGGCGTGTTCACCGAGCTCTCCGACCGCGGAGAGCAGCAAGTCGGGCGGTAACAAGGAGTTCCACGGCGCGTACCCGTACCAGCTGCCCCCCAAGGGTCACTTCAACCTGGCCGCCGGTGTCACCGACGGCATCCAGCAGCAGAGCCCGTACCTCGACCTGATCTACCCGAGCGGCGGTCTGTACTACTGGGCGGACAAGAAGTGGGAATACATGATGGCCGAGTCCAGTGCGCTGGACGAGGCGGCCAACACCTACACGATGAAGCTCCGGTCCGGACTGACCTGGAGTGACGGCTCGCCGATCACCAGCAAGGACGTCGTGTCGACGTTCAACCTGCACTGGCTGATGCGCCAGCAGTCGTGGACGTTCCTGTCCGACGTCAAGGCCCAGGACGACACCACCGTCCTGTTCACCATCGGCACGCCGTCGACGGTGCTCGAGCGCTACATCCTCCGGGCGCCGATCCTGCCGGACTCGGTCTACGGTGAGTGGGCCACCAAGGCCGAGACGATGCGCAAGGCCAAGACCAGCCTGGACAGTGCCGAAGGCAAGGCGCTGAACGGTGACTTCCAGAAGTTCCGCCCAGAGAACCCGGTCGTGTCCGGCCCGTTCAACTACGACGCCAAGACCATGACCAACTCCCAGATGAGCCTGGTCAAGAACGACAAGGGCCTGTTCGCCGACAAGATCGGCTTCAGCAAGGTCCTGCTGTACAACGGTGAGACCTCCGACATCACCCCGACGGTGATGAACAAGGACGTCGACTACGCCACCCACGGCTTCGCGGTGGCCAGCGAGAAGACGTTCCTGAACACCGGCTTCCGGATCCTCCGTCCGCCGGTGTACTCGGGCCCGGCCCTGGTGTACAACTACACCACCCACCCGGAGTTCGCCGACGTCCGCGTGCGGCAGGCGATCGCCTACATCATCGACCGCAACGAGAACGGCACCGTCGCGCTCGGCGACTCCGGCAAGGCCTGCAAGTTCATGGCCGGCTTCTCCGACATCGCCGTACCGGACTGGATCTCCGACGAGGACCAGAAGAAGCTGCAGGCCTACGAGAAGGACGAGGCCAAGGCCACCTCGCTGCTGCAGGCGGCGGGCTGGAAGAACTCCGGTGGGAAGTGGACCTTGCCGAACGGCAAGCCGGCGGCCTACGACATCAAGTTCCCGACCGAGTTCGCCGACTGGAACCCGGCCGCCACCAACGCGGCTGACCAGCTGAACAAGTTCGGGTTCAACATCACCAAGCGCGGCATCACGTTCACCCAGCTGAACCCGGACGTCCTGGCCGGCAAGTTCGACATGGCGATCCAGAGCTGGGGCGCGTCGTCGCACCCGCACCCGTACTTCTCGTTCGTCCAGAACCTCTACACGTTCAACTACGTGACGGCGGCGAACTCCGGCGGCAAGGGAATGAACTTCCCGCTCAAGCAGACGACATCCGCGGGTCCGATCGACCTGCAGGCCGTCGTCGACAAGTCCGCGCAGGGCCTGAACCTCGACGAGCAGAAGAAGAACGTCACCGCCGCGGCGCTGGCCTTCAACGAACTGCTCCCGATCATGCCGCTGTGGGAGCGCTACGGTAACAACCCGGCCCTCGAGGGGACCCGGGTCGCCAAGTTCCCGGCGGACGACGACCCGATCCTGAAGAACGCTCCGTACGCGGACAACTTCGTGATCATGTACATGTACCAGGGCAAGGTCGCGCCGGTCTGAGTTGTCGACTGGCGTTCTGACCCGTTTGTTTGGTTGGGTCGGCCGGGTGATCATCGTTCGCGAGATCGACCCGGCCGACCTGGCCTTGTTCGACGAGTGGTTCGACGCCTACCGGGCCGGCTCGGTCGCCGGCCGGGAAGCCGCCCTGGTGGTCGGGCGGGAGGCGCTCGGGTGGTCGCTGCGCCACCCGGGCCCGCTGAAGCAGCGGCTCGCGGTCGCCGCGTTCGAGGACGACCGGGTGCTCGGCACGATGGTGTTCGGGTACCGGCTGACCGACAATCTGGACACGGTCGAGGTCGACGTCGCCGTACCGCCGCAGCACCGGCGCCGGGGGATCGGTACGGCGCTGTGGCAGTGGGCGGTCACGCGGTCGGCGCAGCTCGGCCGGACGATCGTCCAGGCCGAGCTCGAGGTGCCGTCGGATCCCTGGCCGGGAGCGGCGTTCGCCGCGCGGCTCGGTTTCACCGTCGAGCATGTCGAGGAGCATCTCGTCGTACCGCTGCCGTACGACGAATTCCGGCTGGCCGAGCTGGTGGAGTCCGCGGGCTCACTTGACGGCTACCAACTCACATCCTGGGCGGGGGTCTGCCCGCCGGAACATCAGCAGGCGTACGCCGATCTGCACACGGCGATGGATCACGACGTACCGACCGGCGGGATGACGCGGGAAGTCGTGCCGTGGACGGTCGAGAAGCTGCAGGCGAGTGAGCAGCGGATCGACCGCAACTATCTCGCGCTGGTGACGATGGCGCACACGCTCTCGGGAGAGCCCGCCGGGTACACGTTGCTGTACCTGCCGCGCGCCGATGCCGAGCACGCCCAGCAGGACGACACGCTGGTGCTGCGCGAGCATCGCGGTCACCACCTGGGCACGCACCTCAAGCTGGCGAACCTCACCCAGCTGGCCAAGCACCGGACCACGCAGCGCTTCCTGCACACGTGGACCGCACTGTCGAACGCGCCGATGCGCAAGGTCAACGCCCGCTTCGGTTTCCGCGCGGTCGAAGAACATCGCGAGCTGGAGCTGACCTTGCCGCACCTGCGCCCGGCCGCTCGTGGTGTCGTCATCGACGCCGACGACCGCATCCTGCTGGTCCGGTTCGAGTTCTCCTCAGGTCCGCTGTGGGCGACGCCCGGGGGCGGCATCGAGGCGGGGGAGTCCGTCGTCGACGGGTTGCGGCGCGAGCTCCGCGAGGAGATCGGCCTCGACGTCCCGGACGATCCGCCGCACCTGTGGCACCAGGAGGTCGTTGCCGAGGGCCACGCCACCGGGTACGACGGTGTGCTCAACGAGTACTTCCTGGTCCGCGTGGACGGCTTCACTCCGGCCGGCGAGCTGACCGACGCGGAGCTGGAGGCCGAGAACGTCTACGGCCACGCGTGGTGGACGCCGGCCGAGCTCGAGGCCCACGACGGTCCCTTCGCACCCCGTGCTCTCCCCGAGCTGGTGCGGAAGGTACTGGAGACCGGGCCGCCGACCACCCCGACCCAGCTGGGCCTGTGAGAATGATGTGGGAGTTCTGTGAGGACAGGGGAATCCGGCCACGCGGCGGCTTAACGTCGAAGTGTGAAGCCTCGACATTGCGGTGACTGGTTGGTTCCCGTTCGATCGACTGGTGCGGCGGCCGCGCTGCAGACCGGGCGACTGCCCGACGGACGACGGGTCGGCATTGCTTTCACCACGTTCGCACAGTTGCGCGCGGCAACGGGTCCGCGGCAGGAGTGGATGCGGCTCACCGAGGAGGCGCTGCGCGAGATGCTCGCACCGCTCGGTGTGACCAGGATCCAGCTCGATCCGGTGCTGGTCGGACCCGACGTGGCGTCACAGGCGCCGCAGCCAGCTGAGCCGGCCCTCGTCCATTAGCGCGTGGCCGTCGGCGCTGTCGGCGACGTTGGGGTCGTGGGTGGCGATCACGACGGCGGCGCCGCGATCCGCCTCGGCGCGGAGCAGTTCGAGGACGCGCTCGCGGTTGGTGCTGTCGAGTTCGCTGGTGGACTCGTCGGCCAGGATCACCCGGCCCTGCTGGGCGATGCCGCGGGCAACGGCCACGCGTTGCTGTTCACCACCGGACAGTTCCTCGACCAGATGGTCCCCACTCTCCTCCAGGCCGACCTGGGTGAGTGCCGCTTCGACCGCCCGGTCGAGCTCGTCCCTCGGCTTGCGCTCGGCGAGCAGTGGGATCGAGAGGTTCTCCCGGGCGGTGAGCACGCGCGCGAGTCCGTTGCCCTGCGGGATCAGGACGACGCCGTGCGCGGCCGCCGACGGCCGGTCCTTGATCACGAGTCCGTCGACCTCGACCTGACCGGTGGTCAGCGGTACGGCGCCGGCGATTGCCCATAGCAACGAGCTCTTCCCGGCGCCGGACGGGCCGCTGACCGCGAGTACGAATCCCGGCGGCACCCGGAACGACACGTCCGCCACCGCGGTCGTCTCGCCGTAGGTGACCGTGACCTGGCTGACGTCGATCACCGCGTTCCCTCCTGGTCGACCGGGGTGAGCCGGATCCCGCCGTCCTCCGTCGTGACCTGGACGAGCGTCCCGGCCGGCAGCAGTTCGGCCACGTGGGGCGGCAGCGGCAACGAGCCGTCGGTCGCGACCACGGCGTACTCCTCGCCTGAACGTCCTTCCGAGGCGATCCGGCCGTCCCGGATCGTGATCGTCCGCGGCAACGTCGCCGCCACCTCGGGGTCGTGGGTGATCAGCAGCACGGTCATCCCGGTCTCGGCGTTGATCGTCCGGATCGCCGCCAGCACCTCGTCGCGCGCGTGGTGGTCGAGCTGGCTGGTCGGTTCGTCGGCCAGCAACAGTCCTGGGAACGTCGCGATCCCGACCGCCACCGCACACAGCTGGATCTGGCCCGGCGTCAGCGCGGTCAACGGGGTGTTCGCGTGCTGGGGGAGGCCGACGAGCTCAAGGATCGCATCGGGCGTGGGCAGCTCGCGGTCCCGTGGTGCCGCGCCTTGGGCGTAGCGGATGTTGTCCACCGGCGTGAGATACGGGATCAGGTTGCGCCCGGCCCCCTGCAGCACGATGCCCACGTCACCGGACCGCATCCGGTCGAGCTCGGCCTCGGTCATGGTCGCGACGTTGTGCTCACCGATCTGCAACCGGCCCGCGCTCGGGGTCAGCAGTCCGCCACACAACTGCAGCAGTGTCGACTTCCCGGCCCCGGATGGCCCGAGCAGGCCCACCAACTCGCCGGGGCGGACGGTGATCCCGATGCCGGACAGCGCGGCGACGTCATGCCCGTGTGCACGGTAGATGTGCACGAGTCCCGTCGTACTGATGGCGAGGCCGGTCACGTCAGGTCCTCCCGGATTCGGGCGAAGCCGGCGCGCCGGTTGACGCCGGTGCCCAGCAAGAGCGTCACGGCCGCGAGTACCGCCGTACCCGCGAGCCAGAGCAGCAGTGCGACCGGCCAGTTGGTGCTGAGCTCAAGCGGTATCGGCCCACCGGAGTCCGCGAACAGCGGTATCAAGGGCAATGCGATCTGCGCGCCGATCACACCGCACACCGACCCCAGCAGCACGGCCAAAGCCACCGGACCGGTCTGCTCCCACCGCGCGGCCCGCCCAGTCGTGCTCGCGGGTACGCCGGTGATCCGCAGGCTCGCGTAGTCCTGAGCCCGCGACCGCCACGACGTCACCACAGTAAGCAGCAGTACGACGATCGCCAGCGCCCAGCCCGCTATCCCGACCACAGGGGTCAGCTGCAGGGCCAGTGCACTCGCAGACCGCCCGTACGACGCGATCCGGTCGGTCCGGCGGTCGATCAACTCCGGTGCGAACCCGGCCGCGCGGAGCTGCCCGACGATGACGTCGGCCTTCGCCAGGCCATCGGCGTTCAGCCAGAGCTCGAACTCGGTCGACGCTTCGTCCACTGTCCCGCCGAGGCGCCGTACCGTCTCCAGATCGACGACCGCGGTGCGGAGCGGGAACCTGTTCACCGGACCGTCGAGCCGGTCGAGCTTGGCCAGCGCGATCGGTGCGCCGTCGAATCCGGGACTCGTGGCCGAGGCGTCGTACCGGTAGTCCGGCGTCACGAGCGCGGGGGTCACGGCCGGTACCGATGCGTATTGCAGGAGCTGGTCGCCGCCCAGGTTCGTCACCGCCATCGTCAGTGCACCGCCCTGCGCCGCTTCGATCGAGTCCTGGCTCGAGTCCGGTTGCTTGACTGACTGCCAGTCCTCGGGCCGGCCGAGCGGGATGGAGGCGTGGTCGTCGCTGGAGAGCTTCTCGATCTTCACGTCACCGCGGATCCCGGCCTGGTCGTCCAGGTCGCGGCTGATGCCGAGCCGGAGGAGCTGGCATCCATCGCGACAGTCGATCTTGGCCTGCAGTTCGGCCTGCCGGCCCAGCGGCAGCCGGGGAAAGGTCAGCAGATTGCGCGCTCCGGTGCCGAGGTTGACGACGTTCGCGACCAGCCGGACAGACTTCGCGGCCGGTTGCGGCACGGGCTCCTGACCGTCGTTGGCCGTCTTCGCCTGCACCGGTGTCATCGGTCCGGTCGAGGCGGTGATGGTCAGCTCGGTACTGCGGAACTCGATCGGCCGGACGCTCGGCGCCGACAGCCTGCGGAACCCCTCGGCGTCGGTGAGCCGGTCGCCGCGGTACGCGATCCGCTGGAAGCTGTCCGGTTCGATCATCATCGTCTGCAGCGAGTCGGGCGACGGCGGTCGCGTCAGCACGACCGGGGTCAGCCAGTGGCGGTCCGGGTCGATCTTGTCGATCGCCTGGGTGAACTTGCCCAGGTAGCCGGCGTTCACCCGCAGCACGCCCCCGGCGCCGGTCTCGTAGCCGGCCCGGGACTCCCGGTTGTGCTCGCCCACCGACGCGGCCTGACCGGCGAACACGACGAGCGCGGCGGCGACCGCGACCGCCGCGACGATGCGGGTGACGGCGGGCCGGCGGGAGATCTGCAGTGCCCCGAGGGCCAGGCCCAGGCGTCCCCGGCGCAACGCCCGCCGGCTGATGAGGCCCGCGAGCGGAAGGAGCAGGTGGGCGAACGTGAGTCCCACCGCGAGCGCCAGCAACGCGGGCGCGAGTACCGGCAGCGGGCCTCGACCCGAGCCGGTCAGACCGGACACGAGGCCGGCGACGGCGAGCACGATGATGGCCAGGTCGACCATGCCCAGCGTCCGGCCGCGACGGTGTGGTGCCACTCGCCGTAGAAGGGCGGAGATCTGCTGCCGAACGACGCCACGCACCTGGAGCACCACGACACCGAGAGCGACTACCGCGACCGCGAGCAGGGCCACCGGGACCGTCCACGGCAGCTCGATGGGGGAGCCATGGTGCAGCCAGGTGGCCCGGACGATCAGGAGCAGCGCGAAGCCGACCGGTGCTCCGGCGAGCGTTCCCAGCAGCACTGGTATACCAAGCTCGACGGACAACGAGCGGCCGGTGCGACGGGCAGTGGATCCGCGCAGACGGGCGACCGCGATCTCCGGCCGCCGTTGGTCGACCACCACGGCGAGAGCCAGTGCGAGGACGACCAGCCCGAACAGAGCGACCTGCACCATCACCAGCGGGATGATCGTCGCGGCCTGTCCGCGCTCGTTCCGGATCCGGTCGAGCACGCCGGGCAGGCCGGAGGTGTTCTCCGCACCGAGGTCGGTGGCTTTGATCTTGACGGCGTTCGAGGCTGCTTCGAGGCGGTCCAGGTCGTCGAGCCTCGCCACTCCCGGCGCCGGCCGCGTGTCTAGCGTTGTGTGCTGACTCCAGGTGTTCGCCGCGAACGTCGTACGGTCGGTCAGCAAGTAGTCGGACTCGCCTGGTTGCTTGTCGATCGGGGGATGGGAGTGACCGACGGGTGGGCGACCGAACCAGTAGTCCGCCTCGCTGTCCTTCGGACGGTAGAGGCCAACGACCTTGAGCGTGCCGCCGACGTCGGAGGTCTCCGGGACCACCGCGAGGGTCTTGCCGGGCTCGAGACCCCAGGTCTTCTGGTCGACGGTCGAGGCGATCACTTCGTTCGGCCCGCTCGGGCAGCGGCCGGCGACCACGACGATCTCGGTGCAGTAGCCGTCCCGCCACAGCAACCGGCTGACGATCGGCTCGGGCGCGTCACGCCAGTTGACGTCGCTGTGGATACCCAGCACGGGCTTGGTGAACAGGGGCGCGATGTCGGCGGGGATCAGCTTTGTCAGGTCCTCGGGCTGCGGGTTGCTCGCCGAGCTCCGGGCCGGACTCGTCTCGAGCTGCCACGCCGCCGACAGCCGCTGGCCGGACAGGGTCTCGGTCATCACGGTCTGCTGGACGGCGCGGGCGAACCACGGCCCGAACACCGCGCAGGTCCCGATCAGCAGGCTGATGCCGGCCAGCACCAGCGCCTGGGACCAGCGGTACCGCAGTGCTTGTCGTACGAACATCCGTTTGCCCACCCCCAGCGACTCGCCACCCGCCCGCCCGAACATACGGAACGGCGTGGGCGGAGGGGCGGGCGGTGGCGAAATGTCACAGAGTTGTTGTCTAGGCAGCAATGTGGGTGTCACGGACGGTGACCGGGCGGAGGGTGTTGCCCAGCGCAACGGGTCCCGGCGGTAGGTTCGGGTCATGCGTGAATCCCAGCTCGGTGACCTGACCGTTTCCTGCCTCGGCCTCGGCTGCATGGGGATGTCCCAGTCGTACGGCGTGACCTCGGACGAGACCGAGACCGAGTCCGTCGCCACCATCCACGCGGCCATCGACGCGGGGTGCACCTTCATCGACACTGCCGACGTGTACGGCGACGGCGAGAACGAGGAACTGGTCGGCCGCGCCCTGGCCGGCCGCCGCGACCAGGTGGTGCTCGCCACCAAGTTCGGCTTCAAGCGGCCGGCGAGCGCCAGCGCGCTGCCGTCGGTCGTCGACGGGTCGCCGGCGTACGCGCGGGAGGCCCTCGACGCCTCGTTGCGCCGGCTGGGCGTGGACCACGTCGACCTGTGGTACCTGCACCGGCGTGACCCACAGGTGCCGATCGAGGAGACCGTCGGGGCGATGGCGTCGATGGTCGAGGCCGGCAAGGTGCGGTACCTGGGGCTGTCCGAGGTGAACGGCGACACGGTCCGGGCCGCGCACGCGGTGCACCCGATCAGCGCCGTACAGAGTGAATGGTCGCTGTGGACGCGCGACCCGGAGACCGTCGTGCTGCCGACGCTGCGGGAGCTCGGGATCGGGTTCGTGCCGTTCAGCCCGCTCGGTCGCGGGTTCCTCACCGGTCAGCTCAAGTCGCCCGACGACTTCGAGCCGGACGACATGCGGCGCGGGCTGCCGCGGTTCACCGGGGAGAACTTCCAGCGCAACCTCGACCTGGTCGCCCAGGTCCAGGCGCTGGCCGCCGTGAAGGGTGTCACGCCGGGGCAGCTGGCGCTCGCGTGGTTGCTTGCGCAGGGCAATGATGTGGCGCCGATCCCGGGGACGAAACGGCGCAAGTACCTGGCCGAGAACCTGGGCGCGGCCGACATCACGCTGACGGCGGACGAGTTGACGGCGCTGGACGAGGCGTTCCCGGCGGACGCGGTCTCGGGGCAGCGGTACTCGCAGGGCGGAATGGACCTGGTGGGCAAGTGATCGGGGTCACCGGGTCGACCGGTCAGCTCGGCTCCCGGATCGCGCGCCGGCTGGCGGATTCCGGCGTGCCGCTGCGGCTGCTCGTCCGGGACCCCGGGCGGGCTCCGGTGCTGCCGGGCGCTTCGGTGGCACAGGCGGCGTACGGCGAACATGACGCGCTGCTGGACGCCCTGGACGGGGTCGACGTGCTGATGTTGCTCAGTGCAACGGAATCCGCGGATCGGGTTTCGTTGCACAAGGCCACGGTCGACGCGGCGGTGGCGGCGGGTGTGTCGCGGATCGTGTACACCTCGTTTGCCGGGGCGGCGCCTGGTGCGACGTTCACGTTCGCGCGGGACCATTGGCATACCGAACAGCACATCCGGTCCACGGGGGTCGACTTCACCTTCCTGCGGGACAACCTCTATCTCGACTTCGTGCCCAGGTTCGCCGGTGAGGACGGGGTGATCCGGGGGCCGGCCGGCGACGGGCGGACGGCCGCGGTCGCGCGGGACGACGTGGCGGCGGTGGCGGCCCGGGTGCTGGTGGACCCGGGGCACAGCGGGGCGACGTACGACCTCACCGGTCCGGTCGCGTTCACGCTGGCCGAGGCGGCCGCGATACTCACGGAGGCGTCGGGGCGGAAGTTCCGCTACGAGCCCGAGACGCTCGACGAGGCCTACCGGTCACGCGAGTGCTACGGCGCTCCCGCGTGGGAGGTGGCCGGTTGGGTCACGTCGTACGCCGCGATCGCCAGTGGCGAGCTCAGTCACGTATCCCGCGCGGTCGAGGACATCACGGGCAGCCGTCCGATCAGCCTCGAGGAGTATGTCGGTCGCGGGTGAGACACTGACCTCGTGCCGCTCTACCGGGATCAGGCGATCGTGTTGCGCACCCAGAAGCTGGGTGAGGCGGACCGGATCGCCACGCTGCTGACCCGCGGGCACGGCAAGATCCGCGCCGTCGCCAAGGGAGTCCGCCGTACGTCGTCGCGCTTCGGCGCCCGGCTCGAGCCGTTCAGCCACGTCGACCTGCAACTCGCCACCGGCCGCACCCTCGACGTCGTCACCCAGGCCGAGTCGATCGCGGCGTACGGCGAGGGCATCGTCGGCGACTACGCTCGGTACACGGCCGGCACGGTCCTGCTGGAGACCGCCGACCGCCTCGTCGTCGAGGAGAAGGAACCCGCCACCCAGCAGCACCTCCTGCTGGCCGGCGCCCTCCGCGTCCTGTCCACCGGCGAACGCGAACCGGCCCTCGTCCTGGACTCCTTCCTCCTCCGCTCCCTGGCGATCTCCGGCTACGCCCCCTCTTTCGCCGACTGCGCCCGCTGCGGCGAACCCGGCCCCCACCGAGCCTTCAACCCCGCCTCCGGCGGCATGGTCTGCAGCACCTGCCGCCCACCCGCCTCAGCCATGCCCGCCCCCACCACCGTCGCCCACCTGGCCGCCCTCCTCACCGGCGACTGGCCCACCGCCCTCCAAGCCGACCCAAAAACCCGCCGCGAAGCCACCGGCCTGATAGCCGCCTTCTTCACCTACCACCAAGACCACCAACTCCGCTCCCTCCCCCACCTGGACCTCACCTCCTGACGCCCCTGCAACAACCTGCAGTCCTGTGGATAACCTCCACGCCGCGAACCGTACGTATGGAAGAGTTGCACTCTCAGTAGTCCAACACCCGTACGTGGAGGTCCGATGATCAGGCGGCTACTGCCCCCAGCGGCCGCGGCCCTCACCGCCCTAGCCCTACCCGCCTGCACCCCAAACACCCCCACCCCCACACCATTCACCCCGTCACCTGCACCGACGAGTACGTCGAGTACTCCGTCACCCGATCCAGAACAGTCCGCTGCAGCAGCCGCACAGGCGGCGTACCGGGGGTATATCGCGGCCAAACTCGCGACAGCCATGAGCGGTGGCAACGACATCTCGGGGCTATCGAAGGTTGCGACCGGGATCATGCTCAAGACCGAGCTGAATCAGGCGGCGACGTTCAGGGGGCGCAAGTGGCGTGGTGTCGGGCAGATCGACGTGATCTGGACGAAGGTGCTCAGTGTTGGGCCTGCTGGTGCAACTGGTCAGATCGCCGAGGTCACTGTCCAGGCATGTGTCGACGGATCGAAGGTAACCACGGTTGACGCGAAGGGCAGCAATGTCAAGAAACCCGGCACGCCGACTCGCTGGATCGACGAGATGCAGATGCGCCTGGACCACGGCGCCTGGAAGGCCTACTACGGCATGAACAAGGCAGCACAATGCTGATGAGAGCAGCTGGCCTGGCTTTGGTTTCCGCGCTATGTGCATTGCCCGCCCCGAGCGCCATAGCGGGTCCCGATCAGACGTTGGGTTCCGATCCACCACAGTGCAGGCAGGACATCATTTCTGGCGAGTGCGAGCTGACCGCCGACGATGACGGGCAACAGCCAGCCGATGACGCGAAGACGACACCCGGGTCGAAGAAGCCTGGGGGGTCTGGGTGCGTATTCGAGGGGCAGGCGGTGCCTTGTCGGACGGCGGATGGGTTCTTCGATGCGGCTTCGGGGTGTTACTTGACCCCACAGGAAGCGCCGATGTCGTTGGTGAATCCGGTCAGTGGTTATCCGCCGGGCACGAAGTTCTACCGGTGCTGGGTGATTCTCGGGGTTGTCGATGGCCGGCCGCAGGGGATCGAGCGGTTCGAGTCGGTCATCCGCGAACCGGGGCAGACGCAGACCATCGATCCACGGGTTGCGGCGCAGCAGGTGGTGGAGACGATGGACTTCGTGGCGCCGCAACTCGGCCTATCGCCGTACGTGCAGAGCACCACCCACGAGGGGATCGTCAACGTGCCGATCTGGATGTGGGTGACCGATCCGGGGTCGACGACGACGGGGCCGCAGACCAAGCGTGCAGCGGTCGGCGGCGTCGCGATCGAGGCGACCGGGACCGTCGACCGGATCGAGTGGTCAATGGGCGGCGGCGAGACCGTCACCTGCAAAGGCGCGGGTACGCCGTTCAGCCGCGCGATGGCCGAGGGCAAGTCCCTCAAGGAGATCCCAGCGTCCCCAACCTGCGGCCACAAATACCGAAAGACCTCACGCTGCGAGAAGTCCGGCACCTACCAAATCACCGCCACCGCCTATTGGAACGTCCACTGGACCGGCGGCGGCATGGAAGGCGACATCCCCCTCAACTTCAGCCGATCCACACCCCTCCGCGTAACAGACCTACGACCGGTCCTGGTCGACCCTGCCGGCGGCCAAGCTACTTCCCCACCCCCAGTTCGCGACTGCACCAGCTGACAACGCCTCCCACAAGAAACCGCAGCAGATGACCACCCCGCCCGCCCGCCCGCCCGTCCGTCATCGCGGAGTGCGGCATCCACCAAGCCCCACACTCCGACACCCTCGCCGAGCTCGCGGCATCAGTGCTCCTGCTCCACGTCCCTGGCCTTCTCCAGGCCCGCCGTTGTGGCTCCGGCATTCAGGATCTCCAGCTACCGCTCGCGGCCGGGAGCGGGTGTGTCGTCATCGTCGTACACCGACTCCCTCAACATCGCATCAAGCGCCTCCCGGCGCTGCACACGCAGCCGCTCAACGAGAGCCAGTACGTCGGCCAGCCGCACCCAGTCGGTGTATTCGCTGGAACGGAACGGGATCGCGTCCTCAACCGCATACGATCGCAACTCGTCCGAGCCCATGCCCACCGCGGCGGCCGCCTCGTCGATAGGCAGCTCATGCCGCAGGGCAACGATCTGCACCGCGAATCCCTGACGCGTCGCATCCTCGACAAACTGCATCGCCTCAAAGACCTTCGGCGAAATGTCATGCCTGACCTGATCCGGCCCGACCAACGTCGGCCCCGCAGGCGCCACCTTCCGATCCTCCTCAGACAACAGAAAGATCTCCGACTGTCCCGGCAACACATCCATACCGTCAGCCTATTTGCCTACCCGACTCAAGGGCGCCGAGCTCGCAGCGTCAGTGCTCCTGCTCCACGTCCTTGGCCTTCTCCGGACCCTGCGGTGTCGACTTACGAGCCTCAGGTGTGCTGCCCGGAGCCTGCGCCGCACCCGTCGCAGGCGCCACCCCGTCGAGAGCAGCCGACTTCGCGGAGCCGCGCTGGTTGGCGGTCAGAACCTCGGCGCTGCCACGCTGCTCGGTCGGGACGACGGCGTTCAGCTTCTGAGCGAACGCCCGGAGCTCCGGTTGCGTGGCCATCTTGTCCAGCAGCGCCGGCATCGTGCGGGGATCCCGCTTGTTGCGGTCGAGCATCTCCTGCAGTGCTTCCTGAACCCGCGCAGGGTCTTCCTCGAGTTTGCGGCTGAGGAACTGCGACACTTTCTCGACTCGCATCGCGTTCGGCCCGGTCGACGGAGGGTCGAAGTCTTTGGTGTTATCGGTGACCAGTACGTCGGAGCCGCTGTGGACGGCGCCCGCAAGTACGTGCTTGTCCTTGGGATCGGCCTGCATCTGCGGTTCCAGATCCTCATAACCGCTCGTCGTCGCCCGGGGAAAGACCTTGTTCATCATCGCGATGCGCCGGTCGATCCGCTCCTCGGAGACCCCCGGCGGCCGATTGCGGCGCATCTCATCCAAGACGTGCTGCGACCAGTGAGGCTCGAAGACTTGCTTGTACGCCATCGTCAGCAGTATGTCGTTGGTCAACTGCCCACGGATCACGTTCGCGTCGAGGAAGGCACGCTCCGGCTGCGATCGGACCGGAGAGTCCGATTCGGTCATCGGTCGTCAGTCCCCGGCTCGTCCCACGGCTCGTCGTCCAGCAACTCCTGGAGCGCCGCGCCCTGCTCCTTCCGCCGCTGGTTGTCCCATTCGATCACGTCGGCGAGTCGCACCCAGTCGACGTACTCCGACGACCGGAACGGAACGGCGCCCTCGGCAACATAAGCCCGCAGATCGTCGCGCCCCATGCCGATCGCGTCGGCTGCCTCGTCGATCGGCACCTCGGGCCGCACCGGCACCACCTTCACCGCCATCCCGGCCCGCATCGCCTCGATCACGTGCTGAATCGCCCGATAGACCCCGACCGGGATCTCCTCGCGCACCCCGTCAGGCCGCACCACCGCAGGCCCGCCCGGCGAGATCTGACGCTCATCCGAATCCAGCAGGTAGATCCGCGCATCTGTCGTAGGCCCAGGCATATCGCAGAGTCTAGTCAGCACAGGGCGGACCAACGGCCCACCGCGGAGAGACGCGCCAAGCCCCATCACCCCGCTGTCCTCTGCGCACCACATCGCTCAGCAGCTCGCTTTCGCCGGCGCCGCGACCTCTGACCCGCCAGGATCGACAAGAACCGGAACAGCCTCGCCGATCCGCAGTTGGGTGCTCGCCTGCTGCGTCATGGCAATCTGCCCGGTATCGCCCAACGTGCTCCGCCACGTGATGTCCCAATGCGCCGTAGCCGTCACCGGATACACGCACTTAGGCAACTCCCGAGACGTCTTCTTATACCGATACCCACAATCAGGCGAGTCCTTCACACCCATCGACTTGTCGTACGGCGTCCCCGCAGTCTCACACCGAATCGTGGTGCCGTCCCCCAGTGACCAGTTGATCGCTGTGACGTGCGCTGTAGCCGTGACCGACAACCCCGGCACAACTGCCGTCCGCTCGATCGGGCCCCAGGTGTTCTCCGTCTTGTCCACCCACAGCCACACCGGCATGTTCACCAGCCCGACCTGCCCAACCCCAGGCGCCGTCTTCACCAACGGCGGCGCCAACAACATCATCGCCACCGCACGATAAGCAACCGTCACCGGATCAATCACCACGGTGTCAGGCTCACCGGGCAGCCAGACCCACTCCGTCACGAGATGCCGACCCTCGTCGTACCCCTGCTCCCTCACGCATGCCCAGATACTGCCGTCGGTGTGGCCTTGCCACCGGAAGTCATCAGGTGGCGGTTGAGGCACCTCGCGGCGCATGTAGCACTGGTGGCCGTTCGACCAGTTACCGAGCTGTGCGTCGACGCATGCCTGCGCGGCGCCATGGAATTCGCACACAGGCTTGGTCTTCTTGCCGTGCTTGTCATCCGTGCCAGGGTGACCGGGCGTGGCTGGAGGGGTCACATTGTTGGTGGCGACCCATTGGCAGTAGCGGAGGGCACAGACCCATTGGTAGTTGGGGCCCGGAGGCGGTGGCCTGTCGATCGCTGACGCAGCGCCACCGGAGAGAATGAGACCGGCCAGTGCCGCCATCCCGATCCAACTGAGCCGTCGAGCGCTTCTCAACATGTTCCGGTGTCCTTGTCGGAGATCAAGAACCACATCTTTTGCCCGCCCGGTGCGGGTGCGGCGTACACCAGGTGGGACACGAATTGGTGGCGGCGTCCATTGCCGGGACCCATTGGCACGGGTTTACCGTCTTTCTTGAACCTGATGACCAGTTGCGAGCTGTCCAGGCAGTTGCTGAGATTCACCTCTGGTTGCTCCGCGTCGACCTTCACTGAAGTCACCGTGGTCTTGGTGATTTTCGTGCTGCCGGTCTGATACCAGCCGCTGCGAGTCATCGATCTGGCTTGGTCGATGACGGTGATGATCCATTCGCCACCGACACCTGCCTTTTCGAGCGCCGAACGGTTCAGCGTGGCTGGGTCAACGAGGGCCCGATCCACCGCGGCGGTGGCGGCGACATAGCGCGCTTTGGCGGCGGTGATGGCGGCTTCTTGTTCGGGGGTCCAGGTCGGTGTTGAGGGGGCGGTGGGGGTTGGGGTGGGTGTGGGGGAAGTCGGGGTGGTGTTGGGGTGGCCGGCTTCGGGGGAGCCTTGGCAGGACGTCAGCGCTAGGAGGGCGCAGAGGGCTGCGGTGGCGCGGCCGAGGGCCGGTCGGGAGGGCATTCGGGCTCCGATCTGTGTGCTGTTGGTGTAAGGGTGTCATACGGAGGGTGTTCGTCCGGGTGGGTTATCCACAGGTTGCAGGTTGCTGCAGAGCGGGTTTCCAGGGGTGGGAGACTGCTGCTTATGTCGCCATTGGGACGTCGTCGGAGTCGGGTTGAGGCACGGGCGGGGGAGAAGGTGGTGGTTCCGCCGGAGCCGCATCCTTCCGGGGCCCGGGTGCCGGGGATTCCTGCCGAGTTGGTGCCGCGGCATGTGGCGATCGTCATGGATGGGAACGGGCGGTGGGCCAAGCAGCGGGGGCTGCCTCGGACCGAGGGGCATCGGGCGGGGGAGGCTTCGCTGCTGGATGTGATCAAGGGTGGGATCGAGATCGGGGTGAAGTACCTCTCGGCGTACGCGTTCTCGACGGAGAACTGGGCCCGGTCGCCGGACGAGGTGCGGTTCCTGATGGGGTTCAACCGGGAGGTGATCCACCGGCGGCGGGACGAGCTGGACGCGATGGGGGTCCGGGTGGTGTGGTCCGGGCGGCGGCCGCGGTTGTGGAAGAGCGTGATCGACGAGCTGGAGTACGCGCAGGAGCGGACCAAGCACAACGACACGATCACCCTGCAGTTCTGCGTGAACTACGGCGGCCGCGCGGAGATCGCCGACGCGATGAAGTCGATCGCGCGGGAAGTTGCCGCAGGCAAGCTCAAGCCGGACCGGATCACCGAGCAGACGATCGCGCGGCACCTGTACGCGCCGGACATCCCCGAGGTGGACCTGTTCGTCCGGTCCTCGGGCGAGCAGCGTACGTCGAACTTCCTGGTCTGGCAGCTCGCGTACGCCGAGATGGTCTTCCTCGACACCCTCTGGCCCGACTTCGACCGCCGCGACCTCTGGCGGGCGATCGAGATCTACGCCCAGCGCGACCGCAGGTACGGCGGCGCCGTACCGAACGAGGTCGTTGCCGAGAGCTAGCGATCGTGGACTCGGCCACGTCTACGCTGTTTCGGAAGATCTCTCACCGACAGGAGCAGCAGCGTGCCGGACCAGCCGACCGACGAGACCCCGCAACAGACCGTGGAGCGGGAACTCCGCGCCGCGCAGGAGCAGGTCCGTCAGGTGGCCGAGACCCTGCGCGCGAGCCTGGCCGAGGACGAGCACCTGGCGCAACAGACGACGAAGGACGAGCACTGATGGCGAACGAGGCGGAGATCGCCGGCCGGACCGATCTGATCGCGCAGGCGATGGTCGACGCGCACCGGACGATGCGCAACGTGCTGCAGGACCTGGGCGAGGTCGACAAGAGCATCGGCCGTCACCTGACAGACGTCCAGCGGCTGGCAGGCACCGCCGGAGTCGTCCGTGGCGCCGAGCGTTCGGCCGAGCAGGCCGGGCAGGTCGCCCAGCGGACCCGGGACCATCGCGCCATGGAGCAGTGGAACGACGCCGACATGCAGGTCCGCCGGACATTCGGCGCGTCGCAGGTCGCCGCGGGGGAGCTGTCGTCGCGGATCGGCAGCAGTCAGCGCGATCTCGAGGAGCTCCGCGACAAGCTGGCCTACAGTTCGGGCCGGCTCGATCAGGCCCTCCAGCACCTCGACGCGCTCGACCAGCTTCCCGAGTACGCCGGCTCCGCGCAGTCGACCGGGTTGCGCACCAGGCTGGAGCAGCTCAAGTTCGCCACTGTTCGCGCGGACGCCGGTATCAGGGACACGGTGCAACGGCTCGACGAGACCCGGAGGTCGTCGATGGCGTTCGAGACCGGTCAGGTGCAGATCGGCGAGTCCCGGCACTCGAGGGCCGTCGAGCAGACCAGCGAGTCGCTGCGGACCACGGTGACGCAGGCCCAGGCCAGACTGCGGGACACCGGGAACACCATCTACGACGAGCGGACGCGCATCGGTGAGGCGGCTCAGTACGGCGTCAACCAGGCCACCGAGAGTCGCGCCGTACAGCACGATGCCGAGTTGGCCGCCGCGCTGCGGGCGGGCTCGAATCCAACACCGCCATCGGCTCAGCACGTCGGCCGTGGTTCCGTGGAGCAGGACCTTCGCCACCGCCTGGACGGCCCGGCCCAGGACGCAAGCCTGAACCGCTGATCAGCGCCCCGGCGACGGAAGCAGACCGCGTTCGATCGCGACCGTGACCGCGCGAGTGCGATCGTCGACGTCGAGTTTCGCGAACAGCCGTTGGAGATGCGTCTTCACCGTCGCCTCACCGATGAACAGCTCCCGCCCGATCTCCGCGTTGCTCAACCCCCGCGCGACCGCCGCGAGCACCTCCAGCTCCCGCGGCGACGGCTGAGCGGCGGCCGGTGCTGCCGGCGTACGCAGCCGCGACATCAACCGCGCCGCAACCGGCGGAGCCAGCACAGTCTCGCCACGCGAGGCCGCACGGATCCCGTCCAGCAGCTCCGTGTGCGGAGTGTCCTTCAGCAGGTACCCGGCCGCCCCGGCCTCGACCGCGTGCAGGATGTCCGTGTCGGTGTCGTACGTCGTCAGCACGAGCACCCGCGTCGACGGATACCCGGACACGATCGCACCGGTCGCGGTCACCCCGTCCGTGCGTGGCATCCGCAGATCCATCAGTACGACGTCAGGCCTGGTCGACTCCACCAGCGCAAGGGCCTCGGAACCGTCACCCGCTTCGCCGACCACCGAGATGTCGTCGGTCACCGCGAGCATCCCGATCAGCCCGGACCGCACCACCGGATGGTCGTCGACCACCAGAACCCGAATCACGCATCCTCCCCAGCCGGAACCAGCACCTGAATCCGCGTGCCGTGACCAGGCGAGCTCTCCACCTGCACCGAGCCGCCCGACTCCTCGACCCGGCCACGCATCGCATTCAGCCCGAACCCACCGGACACCGCGGTCGGCGTGAACCCGGACCCGTCGTCCCGGATCTCGATCCACACGCCATCGTCCGACAGCCCCAACGTGATCAGCACCTGCGTCGCCCGAGCGTGCTTCCGCACATTCGCCAGCGCCTCCTGCGCCGACCGCAGCAACACCACCTGCTGCGCCTGCGGCAGCGCCGCGACCTCCTCGTCCGGAAGATCCAGCGACACCTGTACGTCGACGCCCGTCTCGGCCGCGAACCGTTCGCCCTGCCGCCGCAGCACCTCCGTCAACGTTGCCTCCGACAACGCAACCGGGGTGAACGCGGCAACCAGTGCGCGGGCCTCGGCCAGGTTCTCCCGGGCGGTGTCCTCGATCGCCGCCAGCCGGGCCGCCGTTCCGTCGGTACCGCCGCGCTGCAGTTCCACCGACGCTGCTTGCGCCAGCATCACGATGCTCGTCATCCCCTGCGCGAGCGTGTCGTGGATCTCCCGCGCCATCCGCTCCCGCTCAGCCATCACGCCGGCGCTGTGGTGCGCCTCGGCGAGCTCGTCCCGGGCCGACTCGAGCTGCTCGATCAGCACCGCCCGCTGCTGACTCTGCGTGATCACCTTCTCGATCCAGATCCCGAGCAGCAGGCTCACCACGAGGCTGACCAGCATCCACGGGAGGATCTCCCAGAACGGGTCCCAGCCCCACCCGGCGCCCCACAACTGAGCCGCGCCGACACCGATCACCAGCAGCAGGCTGAGCAGCGCGCTCTCGCGCACGTTCTCGCACAGCAGCCAGATCTGCGCGGTCGCGATGAACATCAGGAAGATCGCCTGCGGATACAACCCGACCAGCACCATCAGGCAGGCGATCAGCACCAGCCGGTACCCGTACGCCGCAAGCGGCCGCCGGGACCCCATCGCGGGCCGGCCGACGAACTGGTACGCCGCCCCGAGCACGACCACCGTCCCGACGAACACCACCTGCTGCGTCCGGTCGAGATCACCGGAGAACGACAGCACCAGCGTCATCGTCAGTAGCACCCAGAACACGATGTGCCACCCGACGAGGGTCCGGGTCCACACCGGCTGGCCGGCTCCGGATGAGGTCTCCACAGTGACCATCTTCCTCCACACCGGGATCCGGATACGAGGTCCGGCCCGGGCAGGGGTACGACGCCGGGCCACCGGGCCAGGCGTCGTACCGCAGGGCTCCTTCATCAGCCCGCGTCCCGGCGGGTCCAGCGGAACACGCGCTGGGCGACGAGCAGACCCACGACCAGCCAGATCGTGAGCACGAGCGCGCCGAGGCCGAGCTGCCACGAGCCGCTCGGCTCGTTCACCTCGAACCCGTCCGGCAGGAACACCGACCGCATGCCCTGGGCGAGCCACTTCAGCGGGAAGATCGAGGCGACGCCGCGCATCCAGGCCGGCAGGCTGCTGTAGACGAAGTAGACGCCGGACATGAACTGCAGCAGCAGGACCACCGGGGTGACGACCGCGGACGCGGCCTTTCCGGACTTCGGTACGACGCTGAACGCGATGCCGAGCACCGATCCCGACGCGGTGCCGAGGATGAAGATCCACAGGAAGTTCGCCCACTTGTCCGGCTCGGTCGGCAGGTCGACGCCGAGCAGCAGGCCGGAGATCGCCAGCAGCAAGGCTACCTGCGCGACCGAGGTGACCAGGACCTGGCCGATCTTGCCGATGAAGTAGGCCTGCGGCGGCATCGGCGTACCGCGCAGCCGCTTCAGCAGGCCTTCGTCGCGCTCCAGCGCGATGCTGATCGCCAGCGACTGGAAGCTGCTCAGGAAGATGCCGGAGGCGATCATCCCGGGCGTGAAGTACGTGGCCGCGTTGACGCCGTTGAAGTCGGTGCTGCCGAAGACGGCGGAGAAGATGCCGAGGAAGATGATCGGGAAGAAGAAGGTGAAGATCAGCGCCTCCTTCTCCCGGAAGAACTCGCGGACCTCGAGCTTGGTCCGGGCCAGGCCGACCGACAGCGTCGACGGCAGCGGCTTGGTGGTGGTGTCGGCCATCAGAGTGCTCCAGCTTCGATCGCAACTTTGGGGGTGTCGGCGGCGGCCTTGCCGATCAGGTCCAGGTAGATGTCTTCCAGGCTCGGGCGCCGGACCTCGAGCTCCGGTACTTCGCCGCCGAAGCGCTGCATCAGCGCGGCGACCTCGGCCGTCGGCTGGTCGGTGCGCAGCTCGTGCGGGCCGTCGGCGTCACTCCAGGAGACCCGGGCGGTGCGGGCTCCACGCCCGCCGAGCGTCTCCGGCGTACCGATCTCGACCATCCGGCCGTCGGCGATCACCCCGACCCGGTCGGCCAGGTGCTCGGCCTCGTCCAGGTAGTGGGTGGTCAGCAGAATCGTCGTACCGCTGGTGCGCAGGTTCTCGATCAGGGTCCAGAACTGCCGGCGGGCCTCGGGGTCGAACCCGGTCGTCGGCTCGTCCAGGAACAGCAGCTCAGGGTTGCCGATCACGCCGAGGGCCACGTCGAGCCGGCGGCGCTGACCGCCGGACAGCTTGCGCGGGCGGGTCCTGCGCTTCTCCTCGAGCCCGACGGCCGCGATCACCTCGTCCGGGTCGCGGGGGTTCGGGTAGTAGGCGGCGTAGTGGCTGACCAGCTCGGCGACCGTCGACTCGGCCTCGTCGCGCGAGGTCTGCAGGACGATCCCGAGCCGGCTGCGCCACGCCCGGTCGCCCCGGCCGGGGTCGGTGCCGAGCACGCTGACCTCTCCGGCGTCGGCCCGGCGATACCCCTCCAGGATCTCCGTGGTCGTCGTCTTGCCGGCCCCGTTCGGCCCGAGCAGGGCGAACACCTCACCCCGGTGGATGTCCAGGTCGACACCGTCGACCGCCACCTTGTCGGGGTAGCGCTTCACCAGGCCCCGCACCCTCACTGCGTTCTCCGTCTGCATGCCTCAACCCTCCCGTCCGGACCGCGCCCCCCGGGAGCACCGGCCGGTGGACTGCCTGTCCCCCGACCGGTGGACACGCCCAAGGGGGCTGACGGCACGCGGGTCCGCCGGATAGCGTCGGGGAATGGCTCAGACGGTGCGTGGTGTGGTGGCGAAGGGCAAAGGCCTACCGGTGTCGATCGAGGAGATCACCATCCCCGATCCCGGGCCGGGGGAGGCGGTGGTCAAGGTCCAGGCGTGCGGTGTCTGCCACACGGACCTGCACTACCGCGAAGGCGGCATCAACGACGACTTCCCGTTCCTCCTCGGCCATGAGGCCGCCGGGATCGTGGAGTCGGTCGGCGACGGCGTGACGGACGTCGAGCCGGGCGACTTCGTCGTACTCAACTGGCGCGCGGTCTGCGGCAACTGCCGGGCCTGCCTGCGCGGCCGCCCCTGGTACTGCTTCAACACCCACAACGCCAAGCAGAAGATGACGCTGGCCGACGGCACCGAGCTCAGCCCGGCCCTCGGCATCGGCGCGTTCGCCGACAAGACCCTGGTCGCGGCCGGCCAGTGCACGAAAGTGGACCCGGCCGCCAAGCCCGAGGTCGCCGGTCTGCTCGGCTGTGGCGTGATGGCCGGCCTCGGCGCGGCGATCAACACCGGCAACGTCGGCCGCGGTGACAGCGTCGCCGTGATCGGCTCCGGCGGCGTCGGTACGGCGGCCGTCGTCGGCGCGCGGCTCGCCGGGGCGGCGAAGGTCATTGCCATCGACATCGACGAGCGCAAACTGAACACCGCCCAGGAGCTCGGCGCCACCCACACGATCAACTCCAAGGGCCTCGACCACGACGGCGTGGTGGCCGCGGTCCAGGAGCTGACCGGTGGGTTCGGTGCGGATGTGGTGATCGACGCGGTCGGCCGCCCGGAGACGTGGAAGCAGGCGTTCTACGCCCGGGACCTGGCCGGCACCGTCGTCCTGGTCGGCGTACCGACGCCGGACATGACGCTCGAGATGCCGTTGCTGGACTTCTTCGGCCGCGGCGGCTCACTGAAGTCCAGCTGGTACGGCGACTGCCTGCCGACCCGGGACTTCCCGCTGCTGATCGACCTCCACCTGCAGGGCCGGCTGCCGCTGGACCGCTTCGTCTCCGAGACGATCGCCCTGGACGAGGTGGAGGCCGCGTTCACCAAGATGCATCACGGCGACGTGCTGCGGTCGGTTGTGGTGTTCTGAAAGGAGATCCAGACATCGGGGATCGCGTCGGGCTTCCCGGCGATCGGGCGGCGTTCCGACGTCCACACGTCCCCGGAGACCTCGGTTGCGACCCGGTGCCAGAACCTCACGGCCTTGGGGTTGTTCTCCTGGAACGCGACGTCAACCGGGCCGGGGTGGTGTGCGAGGACGTCGCGCACCGCCCGCAGGCCCAGTCCGTTCCGCCGGACCGGCCGCACCATGAAGAAGGCGTTCAGCACTCGCACCGGTTGGGTGAGCGCGCGCATGAAGCAGAAGCCGACCGGGCTCTCGCCGCTGAAGAACAAGTACCCGGCCCAGTCCGGATCGCCGGTGAGGACCTTCTCCAGCCACTCGGTCCGGTAGCTCCCGTCCGGCCGCGGCAGCTGCCCCTGGAACTCGGACATGTCGTGCCGGAACATCAGCCACAACCGCTCCAGCACGACTCGATCCTCCGCACCGGCCCGTCGTACGAACATAGGTCTCCTCACAAAGAAGGTGTCTGAGAACGCAGAAAAGCCTCCCGCCGGAAGAAGATCCGGTACGGAAGGCTTACTGCGGTCAGTCTATCAGTCCTGCGGCGCGGTGGTCCCGGCGACCCAGTTCATGTCCGGGTAGCGCGTGCCCACCGGGGTGAGCTTGGCCAGCGACGCGATGTCGTCGTCGGACAGTTCCACCTCGAGGGCGCGGGCGTTCTCCTCCAGGTAGCGACGCCGCTTCGTCCCCGGGATCGGCGCCACGTCGTTGCCCTGAGCAAGCACCCAGGCGAGCGCGACCTGTCCCGGCGTCGCGTCGTACCGGGCGGCCACTGCGCGGATCTCCTCGACCAGCGCGAGGTTCGCCGCCAGGTTCTCGTCGTCGAAGCGCGGGAGGGTACGGCGGTAGTCGTCGGACGCGAGGTCCTGCGGCAGTGCGCCGGTCAGCATGCCGCGGCCGAGTGGCGAGTACGGCACGATCCCGATGCCGAGCTCGCGGCAGGTCGGCAGCACCGACTCCTCGATGTCCCGGCTGAACAGCGACCACTCGGTCTGCACTGCCGTGATCGGGTGGACCGCGTGCGCCCGCCGGATGGTCTCGGCCGACGCCTCGGACAGCCCGAGGTACCGGATCTTGCCGGCTTCCACCAGCTCGGCCATCGCGCCGACGGTCTCCTCGACGGGTACGGCCGGATCCGCGCGGTGCTGGTAGTACAGGTCGACGTGGTCGAGGCCGAGCCGGCGCAGCGATCCGTCGATCGCGGAACGCACGTACGCCGGTGAACCGTTCACGCCACGCGCGGCCGGGTTCCGGGGATCGCCGACGATGCCGAACTTGGTCGCCAGGAACACCTCGTCGCGACGGTCCGCGATCGCCCGGCCGACCAGTTCCTCGTTGGCGCCGAAGCCGTACAGGTCCGCGGTGTCGAGGAAGGTGATGCCGAGGTCGAGCGCCCGGTGCAGCGTCGCGATCGACTCGGTGTCGTCGGTCTCGCCGTACGCGAAGCTCATTCCCATACAACCCAGTCCGAGGCGGCTGACCTCGGCGCCGTTGCTACCCAGTTTCATCAGAATCTCCTACGTGAAGTTGGCATGGCTCCGCCCACCGACGGACCACGAGCGGACCGGCGGTCGAGCACAACCGGATTTACGGAGCGGCACTGCCGCCGTACACGGCGATCTTGTAGTCGGTCACCGCCAGCGCGAGCTGCAGATCGCGCAGCTGCTGCTGGATCCTGGCCCGGTGTTCTTCCATCAGGGCGAGCCGCTGTGGCGCGGTGTGGTCGCCCTGCAGGACCAGATCCAGGTAGTGACTGATCGTGCCGATCGGCATGTCGGACGCGCGCAGCCGGGTGACGAACACGATCCGGGCCAGAGCCTGCCGGTCGTAGCTGCGGTACCCGGCGTCGTCCCGGCCGACCTGGACCAGCCCGATCCGTTCGTAGTACCGCAGGGTGTGGGCGGTGAGCCCGGTGATCGCGGCGGTCTCCGCGATCGACAACTGCTCGGGCAGGTCGTCCGGAAGCTCGAGCAGACCCAGCAACTGCGGGTCGACCGGCGGCCTGAGCAACTCCGTGGTGTTCATGTCTTCGACCGTACGCCTTTGAGTGCGCTCGAAGGCAAAGGTGAGTTGGGCCACAGTCAGGCGAGGAGATCCCGGGTGAGGGTGGTGCCGCTGATCGCGGCGCACATCACCCAGGCCGAGTGGGACCACCTCGGAAAGGTTGCCTTCAGCAAGTTCAAGCCGCATCAGCGGTTCACCGCGATGGGCGAACTGCTCGCGACCGCGAAGGCTGACGAGGCCGCCCGGATGCGGGCCGACCTGCCGGCGCCGGTGCGGATCGTCTGGCGGCTGATCGGACGCCGCGGCTACCAGCACTTCATGACGGCGGTCCGCGGCTCCTGCGCTAGTTGGGCTGCTGGCAGTCGCCGCAGGTGCCGAAGATCTCCAGGGTGTGGCTGACGTCGGCGTAGCCGTGCTCGGCCGCGACCTTGTCGGCCCAGCGCTCGACCGCCGGGCCCTCGACCTCGACGGTCCGGCCGCAGTTGCGGCAGACCAGGTGGTGGTGATGACCCTTCGAGCAGCGCCGGTACGCCGTCTCGCCGTCCGTGGTGCGCAGGACGTCGACCTCGCGTGAATCGGCGAGCGCCTGCAGGGTCCGGTAGACAGTGGTCAGGCCGACGGCCTCACCCGCGCCCCGGAGCTCCTGGTGGATCTCCTGGGCGGTCCGGAAGTCGTCGAGGTTGTCGAGCGCGGACGCGACCGCAGCGCGCTGACGGGTCGAGCGTGTTCCGATGGCCACCGTTCCTCCTGTCCTCAAGTCACACCGATTGTCTCAGAAGTCAGCAAATCAGTGCTCATCCCAATGGTCTCCGTGAGCCGCGTGCAGGTGACCGTCGTGCACGTAGTCGACGTGATCGCCGTGCTCGACCTTCTTGTGACCGCACTGCGGATTGTGCGCGTGCGGGTGCCCGGCGCTCACCACATGCGGCTCCGGCGCCGGTACGCCGATCTCCGGCTCCTCGTCCTCCAATGGGAGCGCTCGCCCGGACCGCCGCCGCAGCAGTGTCCCGATCGTCGCCGCCACCACGAACCCGGCCAGCGCCAGTACGACGATGGTCGCGCCCGGAGCCACATTCGCGTTGTACGACGTGACGATCCCGGCCAGACACGCGACCACACCGATCACACACGCGGTCAGGAAGGTACTGCGGAACGAGCGCGTCAACTGCTGTGCGGTCGCCACCGGGACGACCATGAGTGCACTGACGAGCAGCAGACCCACAGTCCGCATCGCCACGGTCACGGTCACGGCCGCCATTACCGCGATCAGCAGGTTGAGCAACTGGACCCGGAGTCCCGTCGTACGAGCGAATTCCTCGTCCTGGCAGACCGCGAACAACTGTGGTCCCAACCCGATCGCCACCACCAGGACCGTGACGGCCAGCCCGACGACGACGTACAGGTCGCTCTGCGAGACAGTAGTGAGTGAACCGAACAGATAGGTGTTCAGAGTGGCTGCGCCTTGCCCGGCCAGGCCGATGAGCAGCACACCGCCCGCGATACCGCCATAGAAGAGCAGTGCGAGGGCTACGTCGCCACTGGCCTTCCCGCGAGCGCGGACCAGCTCGATCGCGGTCGCACCGGCGATCGACACGAGCACAGCGGTCAGCACCGGCGCACTGCCGGTCAGTAGGCCGAGAGCGACACCGGTGATCGCGATGTGGCCGATCCCGTCACCCATCAGCGACAGCCGCCGCTGCACCAGGTACGTGCCTATCGCGGGCGCGGACAGCCCGGTCAGCAGCCCGGCGATCAACGCGCGCTGCATGAACTCCAACTCGAACATGGTCATGACGTGAGCCATCCCGGTTCGTCACCAGTGTGGGAGTGGTGGACATGAGCGTGCGTTTGGGATGCGTGCGGCGGGCCGTCGTACACGATCCGGCCGCGGCGCAGGACGACCGAGCGGTCGATCAGCGCGTCCATCGGGCCGAGGTCGTGGCTGACCATCACCACGGTGGTGCCGCGGGCGACCCGCTCGCGAACCGCGTCGGCGAAGATCTGCTGGCTGGCCAGGTCGACCCCGGCGGTCGGTTCGTCGAGGATCAGCAGCTCGGGTTCCGACACCAGCGCCCGGGCGATCAGGACCCGCTGCTGCTGGCCGCCGGACAGCTCGGCGACCGCGTCCTTGCGCCGGTCGGCCATGTCGACGATCTCCAGCGCCTGCTCGATCGCCTGTTTCCCGGCCGTTCCCAGCGGGCTGAACATCCGCCGCTTCGACAGCAGCCCGGACGAGACCACCTCGTACACGGTCGCGGGGACACCGCCGGCCGCGGTGATGCGCTGCGGGACGTAGCCCACCCGGCGCCACTCGCGGAAGCGGGGGACCGGCGTACCGAACAGGCGGACCTCCCCGCGCGCGGCCGGGAGCAGCCCGACGATGGTCCGGATCAGCGTCGACTTGCCGGAGCCGTTGGTACCGAGGACGGCGACCACCTCGCCCTGGCGGATCTGCAGGTCGACGCCCCGGAGTACGAGCCGACCGCCCAGGTCGACCGACAGATCGGCGACCTGGACGGCCTGCGCGGAGCTTTCTGGTGGTGTCACGAGCAGCTGTTCGCCTTCCGCAGCTCCTGGAGGTTGTCCCGCATCAGGGTCAGGTAGGTCTGCTGGGAGTTCGCGTCGGACAGCCCCTCGATCGGGCTCAGTACGGCGGTCTGCACGCCGACGTCACGGGCGATCGTCTCGGCCACCTTCGGGCTGACCAGCTCCTCGTAGAAGATCGTGGTCACGTGCTGGGCCTTCACGATGTCCTGGACCTCCTTGATCCGGGCCGGGGTCGGCTCGGCGTCCGGGGTGAACCCGGCGATGCCGACCATCGTCAGACCGTATCGCTTCGCGAGGTACGCGAAGGCCTGATGACTCGTCACGAAGGTGTTCAGCTTGCAGTCGGCCAGACCGGTCTTGAACTCGGTGTCGAGCTTGCCGATCTCGTTCAGCAGGGCCTTCGCCCGGGTGTGGTAACCCTCGGCGTTCGCGCTGTCGGTCGCGGCGAGCTTCTCCTCGACCGCCTTGACGACGTCGGCGTACCGGACCGGGTCGAGCCAGAAGTGCGGGTCGAGCGCGTCCTCGGTGTGCGCGGCCGGGGCGGCGCCGCCGGGCTCCTCGTGCTCCTCGAAGTCGGCGCCGGTGGCCTCCAGCTTGGCGGCCGGGGAGACGTCGAAGCCGGCGTCCTTGGCGTTCTGGTCGACGGCCTCGTCGACGGCCGGCTGCAGGCCCTTCTCGTAGACGACCAGCTTCGCGGTGGCGACCGTACCCACCTGCTTGGGAGTCAGCTCCAGATCGTGCGGCTCGACGCCGGGGGCGGTGAGCGTGGTCACGTTCACGGCATCGCCCCCCACTGTGCGGGCGATGAACTCGAGCGGGTAGAACGAAGCCACGACGTCGAGCTTGCCGTCAGCAGCGCCGCTGGCGGACGAGCCCCCACACCCGGCCAGGGCGAGGGCGGCCAGGGCGGTGGCGCCGGCGACGACAGCACGAGCACAAGATCTCATGACAATCATTTTCATTTAACTGGAAGTGATTGTCAAAACAGGGAGTTCACCGATGGCCAGCCGCACTGCCGGGCACCGACGTGCCGACCACCGGAGCAACCGTAGGCGGCGCCTGGACATTCCGCGCGGTCACGGGCACGGACACGGACATGGTCACGGCGACCATGTGGTCGACACCTCGGTGGTGGACCAGGACGCGATCGTCGCCCGGCGCGTCCGGTTCGTGGTCGCCGCGATCCTGATCCCGCTGATCACGGCCGCTGTGGTCGCGATGATCGTGCTGTGGCCGGGCGGCGGCGTGAAGGTCGCGTCGTACCAGACCGAGACCGCCCGCGGCGAGGTGATCGCTCTCAAGGCGTGCCCGAACGCGAAGGACCAGTGCGACGAGGCGACGGTCAAGCTGAGCAACGGACCGGACAAGGGGAAGCTGGCGCCGGTCCAGGTGCCGAAGGCCGGTCAGGTCCCGATCCCGGTCAAGGTCGGACAGACCGTGATGCTGGGAGTGCAGAGCGACGCGAAGACGATCGCCGACCGGTACCAGTACGTCGACCACGACCGGACGAAGCCGTTGCTGCTGCTCGCCGGGATCTTCGCGATCGCGGTCGTGGCGCTCTCGCGGTGGCGTGGTTTCGCGGCGCTGATCGCGCTGGCGGTGACCGCGGTCATGCTGACGCAGTTCATCCTGCCCGCGATCCTCAAGGGCGAGAACGCACTGGTGGTCGCGGTGGTCGGCGGCACGGTGATCATGGCGATAGCGCTCTTCCTGACGCATGGGGTCAATGCGGAGAGTTCGATAGCACTGTCCGGAACGATCGCGGCGCTGGGACTGACCGTCGTCCTCGGGTGGATCTTCACCAAGCTCTGCCAGCTGAGCGGCCTGGCCTCCGAGGGCGCCTCGGCCGCCAAACAGCTCGCGCCGGACATCGACCTGACCGGGCTGCTGGTGGCCGGGATGGTGATCGGTGCGCTCGGCGTACTCGACGATGTCACCGTCACCCAGGCGGCGGCGGTCTGGGAGCTGTCCGCCGCGAATCCGGCCGCGAACCGGCGTGAGCTGGTCGGCGCCGGCCTGCGCATCGGCCGCACCCACGTCGCCTCGGTGGTCAACACCCTCGTGCTCGCCTACGCCGGCGCGGCGATGCCGACCCTGCTCGTCTTCGCGATCCAGGGCCTTCCCGCCCAGTCCGTCCTCTCCACCGAGACGGTCGCCATGGAAGTGGTCCGCGGTCTGGTCGGCAGCCTCGGGATCATCGCGGCCGTCCCGCTCACCACCGCTCTGGCCGCGATGGCCGTCGCGGACCGCTCGCGGAACCTGGTCACCGCCGAACCGGAACACATCCACGTGAGCTAACCGAAAATCAGCCCTTCCACCCGGCCCGTCAGGCTTCTAGAGTGCTGAGTAGGTCACGGAGAGTCCGCTAGCGATCACCTTCTGTGGCCTACGGGGTGAGGAGTGCTGATGAGGTTCCGTCATCGGGACGGTTCGACCGTCCACCTGGGGTACTGCGCGACCGTTCACCCGGCCGCGGATCTCGACGAGATGATCGCCGGCCTCGACGGCTGCGCGGGGCTGGTCCGCGCGACCCTCGACGTACCGGTGCTCGGGGTCGGGCTGTGGTTTCCGAGCCCGTTGGCCGACCGGCTGGCCAACTCGCCGTCCTCCCTGAAGAAGCTGCGCCGGTCGCTGACCCGGAACCGGTTGGAAGTCGTCACGTTGAACGGCATTCCGCACTCCCACTTCACCGACACGGTCGTCGGGACCAAGGTGTTCTGCCCGGACTGGACCGAGCCCGAGCGACTCCGGTACACCCTCGACCTGATCGACGTACTCGCCGAGTTGCTCCCGGCGGACGCGTCGTACGGATCGGTCTCGACGCTGCCGCTGGCCTGGCGGGTGCCGTGGTCGAAGGGTCGCAACACCGCGGCTCGGGAGGCCTTCGATCGTTTGGAGAAGCACATCGCCCGGACCGAGTCCCGCACCGGCCGGACGATCCGGCTGGCGGTCGAGCCCGAGCCCGGCTGCGTCCTCGAGATGATCGGCCAGGCCGCCGCCTGGCTGAGCCGCTACTCGAGCCCGTACGGCGGGAGGTCGCGCATCGGACTCGGCTTGGACGCGTGTCATCTCGCGGCCCAGTTCGAGCAGCCGGCCGACGCGTTCGAGACGCTGTGGCGGGCTGGCGTCGACGTGGTGAAGGGGCAACTGTCCGTCGCGCCGACGCTGGTGGATCCGGGTGACGCGGCTGGTCGCTACGCGCTCGGTCAGCTCGGGACTCCGAAGTACCTGCGGCAGGTGCGCGAGTGGGGTGGACCGGGTGTGGACGACGTGGCCCAGGCGTACGAGTTGTCGGGACACTCGGCCTGGCGCATGCATGCCCACGTCCCCGCCCACACTGCGCCGCCGCCTCCGCTCTCCGCGACCACCCTGGTCTTGGAGGACTGTCTGGCCAGACTGGTCGGCGGCGGCCATGCACTCACGCACCACTTGGAGTCCGAGGTCTATGCGTGGCCGCGTCCTCCGCGGACCAAGCAGCAGTTGGCCAAACGGATCGCCAAGGAACTGCGCTGGCTCAGCGACCGCCTGATCGGGCTGGGCCTGGAAGCTGTCGACTAGACAGCGCGAGGCACTCTGATCAGGTCGGAGTAGTCGGGGAGTGGCACCGAGGTCAGTGCCTTGCCCGCGGCGTTCTGCGACCAGATGAACCGCTGCAGCGGAATCGGCAGCTTCGGTACGGCGGCAGCCGCGATCGGCATCAGCCGCACGGCGCCGGGACCGCTGGGGATGATCGAACGCATCACTCGCGGTCCGATACCCCGGCTCAGCTCGACCATCCGGCGTACCGCCTTCTCGTAGTTCCGCAGGCCGGACGGCGGATCGCTGCGGGCCGCGGCGAGCTCACCGGCCAGGATGTACGCCGTCACCACCGCCAGGCTGGTGCCACCACCGACGGCTGGTGCAGGGCAGAAGCCGGCATCGCCGACGAGCGCGATCCGGCCACGCTGCCAGGTGTCGAGGGTGATCTGCGAGATCGAGTCGAAGTAGAAGTCGTCGGCTGCGTCCAGGTGCTCGAGGAGCTGTGGCACCTTCCAGCCGTAGTCCTGGAACTCCTTGCGCAGCAGGGCTTTCTGTTCGTCCTTGTCGCGGTAGTCGTAGCGCAACTCGTGCGGCGTCCGGAACAGGAAGGTCGCTCGCTCCTGGCCGGTCTGGTGCACGCCGTACGCACCGCACAGTCTGTCGACGCTCAGATGGCCGAGCATCCGGTCGCCGAGACCGAGGACGGCGGGCATCGAGTACACCGCGAGATAGCCGCCGAGTGGCCGGCGCATCGGTTCCTCGGGGCCGAAGACGAGCCGGCGGACGTTCGAATGCATGCCGTCGGCACCGATCACCAGGTCGAACCGGCGGTCCCGGCCGGACTCGAACGAGACGTCCACGCCGGTGCCGTCGTCGTGCAGGGCCGTGATCGAGTCGCCGAAGACGTACTCGGTGCTGTCGCGGGTGGCGTCGGACAGGATCTTGGTGAGCTCGCCGCGGAGGATCTCCACGTGATTGCTGGAGATCCCGGCGTACAGGCGGCTGAGGTCGATGTTCACCGGGCGCTTGCCGAAGCGCTCGATCGTCATCGACTCGATCCGGGTCCGGGCCGCCTCGATCGCGTCCCAGCGGCCCATCCGGCGGGCGACCTCGGCGGCCGGGCCGAACAGGTCCACGGCGTGCCCGCCGAGACCGTGCCGCATCGCCGGTGTGCGCTCGACGACGGTCGGCTCGAAACCGTAGCGGTGCAACCAGTAGGCGAGCACCGGACCGGCCACGCTGGCGCCGGAGATCAGGACCTTCATGACAACCCCCTCGATTCGCTTACTTAACGGAAGGTAAGCAATAGCCGCGGCGTTGTCAATGGCTTACTTACCGGAAGGTCAGCTAATCTTCCGGGTATGCCGAGACAACGGGCCGGGGACACCCGGGCGCGGATCCAGCAGGTCGCGCTCGAGCTGTTCTCCGAGCGAGGGATGCAGCAGACGAGCCTGCGCGACATCGCGGACCGCCTCGGCGTGACCAAGCCGGCGCTCTATTACCACTTCGCCAGCCGCGAGGACCTGCTGAACAGCCTGGTCCAGCCGTTGATCGAGGACTTCGAGGCGTACGCCGTCGCGCAGCAGGCCGCCGCGCCCGTCGAGACCCGCGAGCTCCTCGGGTCGTACTTCGATCTCGCCTACAAGCACCGCATCCTGATCCAGCTGGCCATCCGCGACCTGTCCGTGCTGCAGGAGCTCAAGCTGGCCGTCCGCTTCATCGAGTGGCGGCAGCAGCTGACCGAGCTGCTGATCGGGTCCACACCGTCCCTCGCCGACCAGGTCCGGGCGATGGTCGCCATCGGCGGGCTCTCCGACTGCGCGGTGATGATCGACAACGTCCCGGTCGCCGAGTTGCGGGCCGCCGCCGTCGACGCGGCGTACGACAGTCTGGGCCGGTCCTGATCAGCCGTTTGCGATCCGGGAGACGGCGAAGAGCAGGATCACGAGGATCGAGAAGATCCGGAGCAGCCGTGGCCCGGTGGTGACCACCGGCCAGGACAGGAATCCCAGCCAGGACAGCAGCAGCGCCAGGAGGAGCAGGGCGGGAATGGCGACCGGTACGGGCGCGAACACGCCGGCCAGCGCGAGCACCAGGGTGATCCCGGGCAGGGTGAGCTTCGGCATCCCGTGCAGCCGCGCGACATACGGGTAACTGAACTTCGTGATCCGCTGCCGAAGCGGACTCACCGGCTGACTGCCCTGGGAACTCATTGCTCCATTGTTCCAGGTGCAATGAGTTCCGCGGACGTCTCCTTACGGGATGAGCTGGTAGAACCGCCAGAACGGGTGCTCGATCGGCAGTACGTCGACCCTCGAGAACCCGGCCTGCCCGGCGAGGTGGCGCAGGTGGCCGGTCCGCAGCATCGTGCCGACGACGTCGGAGTCGGCCTCGACCCGGCCCTGCGGCGTACACCAGATGACGCTCGCCGCGGCCAGGAAGCGCTGCACCTCGTCGCCCGGCGTGGTCAGCGCGTCGTCGGCCCGCTCGTCCATGACGATCACCGAGCCGCCCGGCGCGAGTGCGTCCCGGGCGGCGGCCAGCGCCTCGACAGGGTGCGCGAGGTCGTGCAGACACTCGAAGAACGTGACGACGTCGTAGCGCGGGCCGTTGACTGACACCGCGCTGCCGTCGCGGACCTCGAAGTCCACCTGGTCGGCGACGCCCTGCTCGGTCGCGTTGCGCCGGGCTCGCGAGATGGAGTCCTCGTCGTTGTCGAACCCGTCCACGCGCACGGCCGGGTACGCCTTGGCCAGCTCGATCGCCGACCAGCCGGCGCCGGTGCCCACGTCCGCGACCCGGGCGCCTCGCGTCAGCAGGTCGTGCAGGCCCGGGATGGCAGGCACCCATTCGGCGACCAGAGAGTTGACGTACGCCGGCCGGTTCAGCGCCTCCTGGGCTCCGACCGCCTCCGGGCCGTACGCGCCGTACGGCACGCCCGTACCGGTCCTGAAGGCATCGACCAGCAGTGGGAACGCCCGGCCGACGGCCGGTGCGATCGCGGCGAGACCGCCGGCGAAGAACGGGTTCGCCGGCTCCAGCAGTGCCTCACGGACGCCCGGCGCCAGGTTGTACCGGTCGCTCCACACGTCGGTCCCGTCGATGGTGAGCATCCCGCTGATCGCCTGCGACTGCAGCCATTCGACCAGGTAGCGCAGGTCGACGCCGGTCCGGTCGGACAGCTCGGTCGCCGTGAGCGGACCGGCATCGCCGATCGCGCGGTACAGCCCGTTCACGTCGCCGAGGTAGATCGTGAACAGTTCGGCCGCACCCAGCGCCGCGCCGAACAGGCGGTCGAGGACGGTTTCCGCGGGTGCGGTGTCGATGGTGGTCATGGCAGTGCCCTTTCGCGTGGGTTTGCTTTCACCCACTCAGGCGCCAGGTGTGGTCTGGCAATGCCAGGTGACGTCGTCCTCGGGCTCGTAGACGCACTGGCGGCCGGTCCGGACCGATACGCGCAAGTGCCGCCCGAGGGCCGGGTGCACCTGTTCGATCGCCTTGACCGCGGTTCCGATGCGCATCGAGACGGCTTTCCGGCTGCGCTCCACCGGGTCGCCGGCGGTGCGGGCCCGGCCGCCGAGTCCGAGCGCGCTCGCAAGTTCGCGCGCCAGGAAGTCCCGTTCGGCCCGGGCCTTCTCGGCACGGATCGGATCGTGGTCGGCCTCCGCCTCGGCGAGATCGTCCTCCAGCCCACGCAAGCGGTCGCGATAGGCGGTGCGCGCCTGATCGTCGAGCACCGGGCCGAGGCCACCGCCGACCCGCCCGGGACCGGACAGATCCAGGACACTGACCGGGACACCCGGCTGCGCCAGCAGGACCGCGATGTCGCGGATGCCCTTGGAATCCGGGATGTGCACGGCGACACCGCGCCAGTTCACCTCCCACGTCGCGCCGCGGCGGCGCAGTTCGCCGGTGTCCACGACCCTGCGGACCCGGGCCGCGCCGAGTTCGGCGAGCGCCTGCTCGGTCTCGGCGACCAGCGTCTCGGCGCCGGCGGCACGGTGTGCGTCGAGCGCGGTCTCGAGCAGCCCGCGCGCGTCAGATCGTCCGAGCCGCGCCGCGAACCGGCCGAGGAACAGCTCGACCTGCCCAAGACACGCCCCGCCGACGCCGTCGATCACCCACAACCCGGCGTACGGCGCCAGCGCCTCGGACGCGATGGTCACCGCCTCGTCATCGCCGAGCAGGCGGCCCGCCTCGCCGAACAGGGCGACCGACTCCAGCCATTCGGCGTCTTTCGGAATCGCCGCCAGGCCACCGCGGACGCGGCGTCGAACGATGCCGCGCGCTCGCTCGACGGCACCGGCCCGGGCCAGATAGCAGGCAGCCGGACCGTCGATCATCGGGTGGTCGACGTACGGCGCCATCACCTGCTCGATGTACTCGCGCAGGCCGGGGACGGTGCCGGTCGCGTGCGCATGCGCTGCCCGCAGCGCGAACACCATAAGTCCGGCGTTGACGCTGTCCGCATCGTCGGCGAGCTCCCTGGCTCGTGCGATGCAAGTCGAGGCGTCGTCGAGGGCACCGGTCATCAGCGCCCGCATCCCCTGCCAGATCGGCACCAGCCAGCTGTACAACGGCAGCCGGAGCGGCGACACCGCTCGTGCGAACGCGGCGATGTGTACGTCGGCATCGGCGAACCGCCCCTGTTCGAGCAGGGCCACCACCAGCGATCGGCGCGCCAGCAGGACGAGCGCCACGTCGGCCGTCGCGACGGCCATCTCCAGCATCCGCTCGGCGGCCGCGACGCGTTCGGCGACATGATCGGGTCCGGCGAAGACATCGCACCAGGCCGCCAAGGCCGCGACCTCTGCGCGTGGATCGCCCGCGTCGCGGGCCAGCGCGACCGCGTCCTGCGCGAGCGCGCGCGGCCCGTCGCCGTGGTCGGTACGAGTGCGACCGAGCGCCAGCCGTGCGAGGACAGCTGCCTTGAGCGCGCCATCGGCCAGCATCGGCGCTGCGTGCTCCAGCAGCCGGATCTGCTCGGTGTCCGCGAGATCGACCTCGAACCCGCCGAGTCCTCCACCCATCGCCAGCACCGCCCGCGCGACGGTCTCGGCATCCGCGCTCGCCACGGCCTCCCGAGCCACCGCGCGCAATGTGTCCCGACCGGCGACCAGTTCCCCGGCCAGGACCTGCGCTTCGCCGAGCTCGAGGCGCGCTGCGGGGTCGGTCTCATCGGCCCAGCGGTAGAAGCGCACCGCCTGTTCGTACCCGGATCGGCGCATCGCGGCGCGCGCGGCGATCAGCGCGAACTCCCGGGAACGCTCCTCCGCCTGCGGATGACCGATCGCGGCCCGGTAGTGCGCTGCGACCTGGCCCGCGTTCGCCTCGACCAGCGCCGGCCGGCAACACGAGTCGATCAGTGGCAGGCCGTTCGTCACGTTGTGCACCCCGGTCGGGCAGCAGCGACCGGTGAGCGCCTGTCCCGCCAGCAGGTGCAGATTCGACCGTTGCAGGGCGCCGAGACCGGAGTACACGACCTCACGAACAAGCGAATGCGCGAACCGGACCCGGTCCCCATCGACCTCGGCAAGTCGGGCCGCCACCGCCTCGCCGAGCAGGGCGAGAACGTCCGCGGTCGGCGTGCCCCGGACTGCGGCGATCAGGCGGATGTCCGCCTCCTCACCCAGTACCGAGGCCGCCGCGAGGACGTCGTACGCGTGCTGGTTCAGGCGCGCCAGCCGTCGCTCGAGCACCTGGCGTACGCCGGTCGGCGTCTCCAGGGACGCTGTCCCACGGGCCGCGTGCAGCCGGGTCAGTTCCTGGACGAAGAACGGGTTCCCGCCCGTCCGTGCGTACACCGCGTCGGCATAGCCGGCATCGGACCGGCCGCCGAGGACCTGCTCGACGAGCTGGCCTGTCGCCTCCCGGTCCAACCCGGTCAGCGCAAGGCGCACGAACGAGACCGGCAGGCCGCGCAGTACGTCGGCAGCCGGCTCGGTGAGGTCCACGGCGTTGTCGCGACTGGTGAGCAGGAGCAGACAGCTCAGCTCCGGCAAGACGCCCACCACGAACTGCAGCAGGGCCAGGGTCGGTCCGTCGGCGATGTGAACGTCCTCGAGAACGATCACAGCCGGTTGTTGCGCGGTGGCCGCCGCCAGCTGGTCGGCGACCTCGGCGAAGACAGCCACGCGGCCGGTCGCCGCGGCCGCCGGCAGCGCGGTCGGGATGCCGAGAGCGCGGAACGCCTGCCGCCACGGCCAGTACGGCATCGTCTCGGTCTCCGGGCAGCGCCCCCACACCACCCGGACACCGCGGTCGCGCGCCGTGTCCGCGAAGGCCGCCGCAGTGGTCGATTTGCCGATGCCCGCGTCACCCAGCAGGAGCGCGCCCTGTCCACGTCCGCGCTCGACCTCGTCCAGCAGACCGGCGAGGGCCGCGAGTTCCCACGTCCGGCCGACCACAGGCTCGGGCATACCGCCACTGTGCGGCGGCGGCCGCCGGAGCGGAAGTGCTGATCGGCGTCCGTGTGCGTCACGTAAGGTGAGCCGCGTGTTCGTGGTGATCAGGTTCCGCGTGACGGAGGCCGAGCAGGCGGAGTTCGCCGTCCGGGCGAAGGCCGCTGTCGACGTACTGGCGCAGCAGAAGGGGTTCGTGGCGGCGCAGCTCGGCCGCAATGTCGATGACCCGGAGTTGCTGGCGCTCAACCTGGAGTGGGAGAACGTCGGCAGTTACCGCCGGGCGCTGTCGCCGTACGAGGTGAAGCTGACCGCCGTACCGCTGCTGTCCCAGGCGATCGACGAGCCCACCGCCTACGAGGACCTCGCGGAGATGCTCGCGTCGCACTGATGCGACGGCGGGCACCCCGGACCGATAGCCTGGACCCTTCCGTATTGCAACTGCCTGTTCTGGAGTCTAAAAGTGCCCGTGGAAACCGTCGATGCCGTCGTCAGCCTCAGTAAGCGGAGAGGCTTCGTCTACCCGTGCGGCGAGATCTACGGCGGTACCAAGTCGGCCTGGGACTACGGACCGCTCGGTGTCGAGCTGAAGAACAACATCCGCACCCAGTGGTGGCGGGCGATGGTGACGAGCCGTGACGACATCGTCGGCCTGGACTCCTCGGTGATCCTGCCGACCAAGGTCTGGGAGGCCTCCGGCCACCTGTCCGAGTTCGTCGACCCGCTGACCGAGTGCCAGTCGTGCCACAAGCGGTTCCGCGACGACCACCTGCGCGAGGACTACGCCCGGCGGAAGAACAAGGACGCCGACGACGTCAAGCTGGCCGAGATCGCCTGCCCGAACTGCGGCAACAAGAACACCTTCACCGAGCCGCGGATGTTCAACGGCCTGCTGAAGACCTACCTCGGCCCGGTCGAGTCCGAGGAGGGCCTGCACTACCTCCGCCCGGAGACCGCGCAGGGCATCTTCATCAACTTCGCGAACGTGATGGGCACCGCCCGGAAGAAGCCGCCGTTCGGCATCGCCCAGGTCGGCAAGAGCTTCCGCAACGAGATCACGCCGGGCAACTTCATCTTCCGCACCCGCGAGTTCGAGCAGATGGAGATGGAGTTCTTCGTCGCCCCGGGCTCGGACGAGGAGTGGCACGAGTACTGGCTGAAGGCGCGCTGGGACTGGTACACCGGCCTCGGGCTCAACGCCGACAACATGCGGCTGTACGAGCACCCGAAGGAGAAGCTGAGCCACTACTCGAAGCGCACCGTCGACATCGAGTACAAGTTCAACTTCGGCGGCAAGGAGTTCGACGAGCTCGAGGGCATCGCGAACCGGACCGACTTCGACCTGTCCACGCACTCCAAGCACTCCGGCGCCGACCTGTCGTACTTCGACCAGGAGAAGGGTGAGCGCTGGACGCCGTACGTGATCGAGCCCGCGGCCGGCCTGACCCGCAACGTGCTCGCGTTCCTGCTCGACGCCTACACCGAGGACGAGGCCCCGAACGCCAAGGGCGGCGTGGACAAGCGGACGGTACTGCGCTTCGACCCGCGGCTCGCGCCGGTCAAGGCCGCCGTACTGCCGTTGTCGCGCAACGCCGACCTGTCCCCGAAGGCCCGCGACCTGGCCACCGAGCTGCGGAAGAACTGGAACGTCGACTTCGACGACGCCGGCGCGATCGGCCGCCGCTACCGCCGCCAGGACGAGATCGGTACGCCGTACTGCATCACCGTCGACTTCGACACCCTCGACGACCAGGCGGTGACGATCCGGGAACGCGACTCGATGAAGCAGGAGCGGGTCGCGCTGACCGAGGTCACCGGGTACCTCGCCCAGCACCTGGTGGGTTGCTGACGATGGTGCTGTCGGGGCAGCGGTTGCGCTTCGGGCTGGCCGTCTTCGGGTTGTCCGCGCTGGCGGTGTTCCTGCTGTCCGCCTGCTCGGACAGCAAGCCGGAGGCCGGTTCCACGCCTTCGACCGGGTCTTCCTCTTCGACGTCTTCCAACGCGCCGATTCCGACCGCCTCGACGCCCGCCTTGACTCCGCTGCCGACGCCGTCGAAGCCGTGGCCGACGCCGAAGGTGACCGGCGCGCCGCCCGACGACGCGCCACTGGCCGACCGGATCCGGTTCGCGATCGCCAAGCAGGCCCAGATCGCGGCCGGCAAGGCCGCCACCACGACCGTGAAATGCCCCGGCATCGAGACCGCCGAGACGCCCGGGAAGCACGAGCTCACCTGCACGGTCACGTACGCCGGCAAGCCCTACAGCGGGACGCTGACGATCGACGCCAAGCAGTACAGCGCGTCGTACAAGTTCACCTCCGAATCGGTCGCCATCGTTCGGGCGAAGGTCGTCGACGCGGTCCTGCGGACGGTGACCGACGCGGCCAAGGTGACCTGCACGATGGACGATGTTGCCGTGGTCAAGCATTCCGACGCGGGCATCGCGTGCGACGTGACGACGACGGCGAACGCCGTACAGCCTTATAAAGCACAGGTTTCCGGCAACGGCCAGGTCCTGGTGGCAAAGGCCTGACATGCTGAAGCTGGGCAACCTCACGATCGACACGCCCGTGGTGCTGGCGCCGATGGCCGGCATCACGAACGCGGCGTACCGGCGGCTGTGCGCCGAGCAGGGTGCTGGGCTGTACGTCTGCGAGATGATCACCTCGCGCGGGATCGTCGAGGGCGACCAGAAGTCGCTCGACATGCTGACGTTCGACTCGCGCGAGACCGTGCGATCGGTGCAGTTGTACGGCGTCGATCCGGTGTTCATCGGTCGCGCGGTACAGATTCTGTGCGACGAGTACGGCGTCGCGCACATCGACCTGAACTTCGGCTGCCCGGTGCCGAAGGTGACGCGCAAGGGCGGTGGCGCCGCGCTGCCGTGGAAGCGCAACCTGCTCGGCGCGATCCTGCGGTCCGCGGTGCACGCCGCGACACCGTACGGCGTACCCGTCACGATGAAGACGCGGATCGGGATCGACCGGGATCACCAGACCTACCTCGACGCCGGGCGGATCGCTTCGGACTCCGGGGCCGCGGCGATCGGGCTTCACGGGCGTACGGCGGCACAGGCGTACTCGGGTCAGGCGGACTGGTCCACGATCGCCGCGCTGGTGGAGCACGTGGACATCCCGGTGCTCGGCAACGGCGACATCTGGGAAGCCGGCGACGCCCTACGGATGGTCGCCGAGACCGGGTGCGCCGGAGTGATCGTGGGTCGAGGTTGCCTCGGCAGGCCGTGGCTGTTCCGCGACCTCGCGGTCGCCTTCGCCGGCGGCGAGGCCCTCAACCTTCCTCGGCTGGGCGAGGTCGCGACCGTCATGCGCCGCCACGGTGAACTGCTCGCCGATCTGATGGGGGAGCCGCGGGGGCTCCGCGACTTCCGCAAACACGTCCCCTGGTACCTCAAGGGATTCCCAGCCGGCGGCGAACTCCGCGCGGCCCTCGGCATGGTCGAGTCCCTTGCCCAGTTGGACGAGCTCCTGGCCCAGCTCGACCCGACGGTCCCGTTCCCGGTCGCTGAGCTGGGCGCCCCCCGAGGCCGCCAGGGCAGCCCCCGCGACCACATCGTCCTCCCTCAAGGCTGGCTCGACGACACCGACGGCCTCACCGCCGACCTAGCCGACGCCGAACTCGGCGTCTCCGGCGGCTAACACCACCTCCGTCCGCAAAGGACGCCGCCTCCGGCACAAAAGGACACCACCTTCGGCGGCGACTGCCTCTTGGCCGCCTCCGGCGGCGCCGCACACCCGCAACACAGTCTGCTGTGGTCTGCGGATGGAATGTGGTTGGGTCGGGTGGAAAGGACACCGCCTTCGGCGGCGGCTGCCTTTTGGCCGCCTCCGGCGGCGCCGCGGATCGTCTCACGGTCTGCCGTGGTGTGCGTGACGGAAGGTGGTTGCCCCGCCCGCCCACCCCGCGCGGTGGGTTGGATCGTGGGGGAGCGAGGACACCGCCCGTGGTTGGCGGCCGTTCGTGCGGCCGCGCTTCGGCGGTGCCAGGCACCGGGGGTCAGGTGCTGTGGTGGGCGGCTTGCAAGGTGATTGCGCCACCCACCGGCCGTGGCTTCTCGCGCATGCGGAGGTTCGGCGTGGTGCCCCCCGAGGGCGGGTGTATGTCGCCCGCTCACCTACCGCGCGCTCGCGGGTGGGGTCGGTGGGGGGAGAGAGGACACCACCCGTGGTGACGGCTGTTGTTGCGGCTGACCCCGCACACTGGGTCTCACGTGCGCTGTGTGGGCGGCTCGCAAGGTGATTGCGCCACCCAGCCGCCGCGCGTGACGAGGTTCGGCGTGTGAGCCCGTGTCGGGTCTTACCCCTCAGTTGATTGCTGGCGTGTGGTCCGCAGTTCTCAGAGACCACAATCGCCCGCTTATGTACCTTGACGGTTACGTACCCCAGTGGTTACCTTCAAGGGGTGGAAGCTGTTTTGCGGGCGTTGGCTGATGACGGGCGGCGGACCTTGGTGGAGGCGTTGGCTTCGGGGCCGGCCACCGCGGGGGAACTGGCGGCGCTCTTGCCGATCGCGCGGCCCGGGGTTTCGCGGCATCTGCGGGTGTTGCGGGAGGCGGGGCTGGTGGAGAGCCGGCAGGAGGCGCAGCGGCGGGTCTACAGCTTGCGGTCCGAGCCGTTCGCCGAGCTCGACGAATGGCTGGGGCGCTATCGCGGTCTCTGGGAGCAGCGACTGGACGCCCTCCACACCGAGATCGCCAGAGGCAAACGAAAGGAATAACAGATGACGAGCAATGCAGGGAGTCGCGTCCTGGGGCGCCTGGCGGTGGCCGACGGTACGGGCGTCGTCCACGTCGAGGACCGCTACGACACCGACATCGACGATCTGTGGTCGTCAATCACGGACCCCGAGCGACTGGCCCGGTGGTACGGCAAGGTCGACGGTGACCTCCGCTCCGGTGGCGCCTTCACCGTGTACCTCGAGTCCGCCGACCTGGAGAGCGTAGGGCGCATCGACACCTGCGAACCACCGCGGCGACTCCGGGTCAGCACCAGGGAAACGGACGAGTCCGCGCAACGAGGCAACGGCCCGAAACCCTTCGAGCAAACCGTCGAAGCCACGCTCACCGCCGCAGGCTCACACACCGTCCTGACCATCGAGATCCGCGGCCTGCCCCTCGACAAGATCGAGTACTTCGGCGCCGGCTGGCAAATCCACGCCGAGAACCTCGCCGCCTACCTCGCCCACCAGGAACTCGCCAACCCCGAGTCGCGCTGGTCCGAACTCGTCCCCACCTACGAACAGCTCGCCTCCGCCCTCCGCTGACCTGACGAGCTCCCCGAGGGTGGTCCGGCCGCCCACCCTCGTGCGTGGTCGCCGAGCTGATGGCGTGGTGCTATCGCCGCCCGCCGCCCGCCGCCCGCCGCCCGCCGCCCGCGGCAGCCTGCCGCGCCTGCCACCGGCCGCCGCGCCCGCCATCCGCCGCCGCGCCTGCCGCCGCGCCCGCCTGCCGCCGCGCCCGCCTGCCGCTCGCCGCCTGCCGCGCCCGCCGCCTGCCGCCCGCCGCCTGCCGCTGCCTCTGTCCTCGCCGGGGCGCCGGGGCTGCGGGGGCGGGCAGTTCGGTCACCTTCTCTTTCTGCGGATCCCTTGACCTGGCTAGTGGATCTCGGCCACCTTGGGTGCGCAGTGGATTTACGAGTCATTTCCGAACCTGGTTCGTAAAGGGGTGCCGTGGCCATCGTGATCGGGGTTGTCACGCATGTGACGCACCGTGGGTTGTTTCACGATGCGGCGAGCACGCTCGGGGGCGTGGATCTGGAGTGGGTCAGCTACGACCACGAGGACGAGATCCGCGCCAAGGTCGCCGAGTTCCTGAGCACGACCCGCCTCGACGGCTTCCTCGCCGGCCCGGTCCCGTACACGGCCAGCCGTGAGCTTCTCCCACCCGGCCTGCCGGTCGGCGTCATCCGGTCGTCGGCGCTCGACCTGACGCTCGCGCTCTACCGCGCCCAGGAGCAGGGCTGGGGCCGTATGCCGGTCAGCATCGACACCTTCCCGGCCGAGGCGGTCGAGGCCGTCGCGACCGCGCTCGAGCTCGACCAGGACCAGATCGATTGCTTGCCCTACGCACCGACCCAGTCGGTCGAGGACATCGTCGAGTTCCACCGCTCGGCGTACCACCGGTTCGGCGATCGCAGCTACGTGATCAGCGGGCGCGCCGCCGTTCGGGAACTGCTCGACGGGCAGATCCCGATCGTGAGTGGTATGCCGGTGCCGGCGACCATCCGGACCGAGTTGCACGAGCTCGCGTTGCGGATCGAGTCGGAGCGGGCGAGCGCGCAGCGGTTCGCGGCCGGGGTCTTCCTCATCTCGCAGTCCGCGGACGAGGAGCGGGCCCGGATCGGGCTGATGAATCTGTTGCTCAACACCCCCGAGTTCGCCGGCGCCTGGATCGAGAACCGTGGCCGGCGGGGCGTCGTCGTCTTCGCGCACAAGGCGTTGTTCGAGCGCATCACCCGCAACTGGGTCGCCGTACCGGCTCTGGCCGAGGCGGCCGCGGCGCTCGGCGTACATGTCTCGGCCGGTTTCGGCGTCGGCGTGTCCGCGCGAAACTGCGTCCTGCTCGCGGAGCAGGCGGCCGCGCGGGCCGAGCTCGCGAGCGAGCCGTGTGCGTACTTGTTCGAAGACAGCGGCGTGATCATCGGCCCAATGGGACCGGCCGGTGAGGCACCGCGGTACTCCTACCGCGAGCACGGCGAGGACGTCGAACGGCTCGCGAAGTACGTCGGTCTCAGCGCCGTGACCGTGTCACGGCTCGCGGCGCTGGACCACGAACTGGAAGGCCGCGCGCTCTCGCCTGGCGAGCTCGCCGGCCATCTCGGCATCACGGATCAGAGCGGGCGCCGGCTGATCCGCACCCTCGACGCAGGCGGCCTGGTGAGCGTCGAGGGCACTGCACAGCACCATCCGAAAGGGCGCCCGACGCGTCTGTACCGACTTCGCATCGGCCAAGCGTTGAAGGGACAACCATGGAGCTCCTCTGCACCTGGTTGACACCTCTGGCGGCACTGCTCTACAGGCATCCCATCGAGAGGAACGGCGTTGAGAGACCCCGAGAATGCGACCGTCGAGGTCGAGCTGCCGGACGACTTCGACGATTTCTGGGCGGCCGGCCTGGCGGATTGTGCGTCGTACCCGCTGGATCCCGTGCTGACCGAGATGCCGTCGCTGTCCACGGACAAGGTGATCGTCTACGACCTGCGCTACACGAGCTACGGCGGTCTGCGGATCGCCGGTTGGTATACCGTTCCGCGGGCCGGGACCGCGCCGTACCCGGGTCTGGTCACGATCCCCGGCTACATCTCCGAGCCGACCATCCCGAAGGAGTGGTCCGAACTCGGGTACGCCGCCCTCGCGGTGGCGCCCCGGGGCAAGTTGCGGTCCAACACCGTGTTCAACCCGGGCTACCCGGGTCTGCTGACGCACAACATCGTCGACCACAACACGTACGGATATCGCGGGTTCTACCTCGACGTGGTGCGCGCGGTCGAGGTTCTGCTCGATCGTCCGGAAGTCGACAATCTTCGGATCGGACTGCAGGGGTCGAGTCAGGGCGGTGGACTCGGGATCAGCACGGCCGCGCTGCTGACCGACGTGATTCGCTGCGTTGCCGCGGGAGCGCCGTACCTGTGCGGGATCATGACGGCGCCGACGCTCACTCGCTCGTACCCGTACGAGGAGATCAACGAGTACCTGCGGCTGCATCCGAAGGACGTCGACAGGGTGCGGGAGACGGTCGCGTACTACGACGGGCTCAACTTCGCGCCGAAGGTGCAGGCGCCGACGCTGCTGTACCTCGGGCTTGAGGACGATGTGTGCCCGCCGGAGACCGGGTTCGCGTTGCATCGGGTGCTGACGTGTGAGAAGACACTGCATACGTATCCACACTGCGCGCACCACGCCGGGCTGCCGGGAGTGATGCGGATCGTGGAGGACTTCCTTGCCGAGCATCTCAATCCGGGACGGTGACCGATGAACTTCGCTAGCTACTGGGCGGCCGTCGACGAGGAACTGGCCGCGATTCCCGGCCGACCGGTTCTCGACCTGGTGCCGCAGCGGACCACGGCCGAGGCGACCAGCTACACCGTTCGGCTCACCAGCACCGGGCCGTACCGCGTCTTCGGTCATCTCAGCATCCCGACCGGCGACGGCCCGTTCCCCGCGCTGCTGCAGACGCCGCGCTACGGCAGCGTCAACCACGTCCCCCATCCGAACGACCGGAGCCGGTACGTCGTCCTCGGGCTGATGCACCGTGGTCAGCGGCTGGCCGACGAAGGGTTCTCGGCGGCGTACCCGGGATTGTTGACGATGGGCATCGACGACCCGGCGTCGTACATCTATCGCGGGATCGCGGCGGACTGCCTGCGGGCGGCCGAGTTCTTGATGAGCTTGTCGGAGGTGGATCCGGCGCGGGTGGCCGTGAGTGGGGATGACCTGGCGGTGCTGACGGCGGCGCGGAGGCCCGGTTTCAGCGCGGTGCGGGTGTCGGATCTGCTGTTCTACCGGGCGATGGAGGCGCGGTTGCAGTCCAGTCACTACCCGCTCGAGGAGCTCAACGACTACCTGCGCGCCGGGTCCTCCGCGGAGATTGTCGACAACACGATTGCCTACTTCGATCCCGCCCGGCACGCGCCCGCGGTCAGCGGACGGACGCTGCTCGCGGTCGACGATCCCGACTGGTGTGCGTCGCTGATCGAGGCGCTGCCGGCCGGGAGCGTCTACCGGCTGACCCACCTCGACGGCACCGACAACGACTTCCTCGACGCCTGGCTGGCCGAACTCTTGGCCGTCCAGCCCCTCTCCAGATTCATCACCACATGACCACCCCCACCCGAAGCTGCCCGGCCCGGGTGACCACCCCAACGCGAAGGTGCCTGAAATGAGTAATCCGTTTGGGGTGCGGTCCGTCGTCAACGCGTCTGCCACGTTGACGGTCCTCGGTGGGTCGTTGATGCCGCCGCCGGCGGTGAAGGCGATGGCCGACGCGGCCGCACATTTCGTCGACCTGCCCGAGCTGCACGACCGGGTCGGCGAACGCCTGGCCGAGCTCACCCACAACGAGGCGGCCTGCGTGACCTCCGGCGCCGCGGCGGCGATCACCCTCACCGTCGCGTCGTGCATCGGTGAGCCGGCGCAGGCGTTCCCGACCGACGCCGAAGTGGTCATGTTCGCGGGCCAACGCAACGGTTACGACTACTCCGCCCGGATCACCGGCGCGCGCATCGTGGAGATCGGTCCGTCGATCGCCGAGTTGCAGGAGGCGCTCGTACGACGTCCCGCGTGCGTGCTGTGGTTCGCCGGAGCCCACCTGGCGACCGGCGTGCTGCCGATCGAGGACGTGGTCCCCGTGGCGCGGGAGGCCGGCGTACCCGTGATCGTGGATGCGGCGGCGCAGATCCCGCCCGTCTCCTCGCTGTGGCGGTATACCAGGGAGGTCGGGGCGGATGCGGTGCTCTTCAGCGGGGGAAAGGGTCTGCGCGGACCGCAGGCCAGCGGGTTGGTGCTGGGGAAGCAGTGGATCGTCGACAGGTGCCGGGCCCACGCGTCGCCGTCCCAGGAGATCGGGCGCGGGATGAAGGTGGGCAAGGAGGAACTCCTCGCGTTGCTCGCCGCGGTCGAGTGGACGCTCGAGCAGGACGAGGACGCCGTACTCGCGGGATACGAGCAGATGGTCGACCGGTGGATCGTCGGACTGCGCGAGCTGCCGGGCGTAACCGTCGAGCGTGGGTACCCGAGTGAGGCCGGTCAGCCCCACAGCCGGGCGATCGTTCGATTGTCGACAACCAGCGGATGGACACGAGATGCGCTGGTCGAGGCGCTCTGGGATGGCGACCCGCGGATCGCGGTCGGGACCTTCCGCATGCCCGATGACGCGATCGCTCTCAACCCGCAGACGCTTGAGCCCGGAGAGGACGCAGTAGTTATCGAAGCCCTGGTCAGGCTTCTGAGCCGTGTCCCGTGAACCCGTACGGCCTAAGCTCTGGGGATGGCGAGCAAGCCGGATGAGACGCGTGACGGGGTCGACCTGACCAACCTGGATCAGCCGCTGTTCGACGGGGCGGATGCGACGAAGCGCGACCTGGTCGACTACCTGGACGCGGTGCACGAGGTGATGCTGCCCGAGCTCCGGGACCGGCCGTTGTCGGTGATCCGGATCCGGCCGGGGCAGCCGGCGTTCATGCAGAAGAACGTGCCCAAGTACACGCCCGACTGGGTGAAGACGGTGCCGGTGTGGGCGGAGGCGTCCAAGCGCGAGGTGTCGTACGCGTTGTGCGACAACCGGCGGACGCTGCTGTGGTTCGCCAACCAGCGCGCGGTGGAATACCACCCGACGCTGGTGCGCGCGGACCGGTGGGATCACGTCACGCATCTGGTACTGGACCTCGATCCGCCGGAGGGGGACGAGACGTTCGCGAAGGCGGTGCAGGCCGCGTTCCTGGTGCGGCAGGCGTTGGCCGATGCGGGGCTGACGGGCGCGGTCAAGACGAGCGGGGCCAAGGGTGTGCATGTCATCGTGCCGATCGATGATTCGGTGTCGATGGAGGACGCTGCGGCTGCGACGCGGGCGATCGCGGCTCGGGCTGAGCGGATCGACCCCGAGGTTGCGACCACGGCGTACATCAAGGAGGACCGGCACGGGAAGGTCTTCGTCGACTCGACGCGCTCCGGTGGGGCGACGGTTGTCGCCGCCTACAGTCCGCGCGTGCGGCCTGGTACGCCGGTGTCGTTTCCTGTTGGGTGGGACGAGCTGGATCGGGTCACGCCGCGCGACTTCACCGTGCGTACGGCGGTTGCCCAGCTGGGCGACGTCGATCGGTGGGCGGCTCAGCTTCCGGCACCCCAGACCCTTCCCGAGGACCTGCTAGAGGAAGGCCGGGGCATCCCCATCGCGCGGGTAGTAGCCATGCACGAAGGCAAACGCCGCAAACGCGCTCGCGAGGCTGCTGAACAACCGAAGCCTGAGGAGTAGGCCGGCCGAGGTCGGTGGCGATGCGGCCGACCCAGTCCCCACCAATTACTCGCCGCCGCGGCCGAAAGTTGGTCGAGGGTGCCTTCGCCTGCTTGCGGGTCGTGGGTGGGGCTGGGCTAGTTCTCGGGGGCGGGGGTTAGGTCTAGGGCTCGTTGGCGGATGTCGGGGTGGGGGTGGTTGCGTAGGGCAACTAGGAGGTGGCGCCACTCTGGGGGCCAACCGGCGCGGGGGGCTGCAACCGAGATCAGAGCGTGGAGCAGCAGGCCGGAGGGGAGGTCTTCGGCTTGAGTCAGGGGGGTGGCTACGGGGAGGAGGGTTGTGGGGGTCCAGGTGGGGTCGGTTGTGAGGCGAGCTTGGAGGAGGTCGGCTGCGGTCAGGGCGGCTAGGGGGCGGTTGTTGATGAGGTGACGGAGGTCGGAGAGGTCGGCTGCCAGGTGGGTGGTTTGCAGGGCGGTGATGGTGAGGGTGAGGCGGAGGTTCAGGAAGTCTGGGGTGGTCAGCTCGGCGGCTACCTGTTTGAGGAGTTGGCGGAGCTGTTCCGAGCGGCCGGCTAGTTGGGTCGACAGGCGGTATACCAGGAGCGTCAGGCGTTGGCAGGCGGGGTGATCGCGGTCGGCGGTTGCGTTCGGTAGGTGCGGATCGTCTTCGAGGCGGACGAGTAGCCGGACCGCGTCGACCAGGTCGTCCAGGCCGTCGGACGGGTTGGACGCCACGATGCCGACGAGAGCAATGGCCGCGTCGGACCAGATGGGACTGCGGTTCGCGAGGTCGGTGATGAAGTCGGCGCAGACCCGAGCCGCGGCGCGGTTGTAGCGGGCCCACTGCTGCAATGCGAGCAGCGCCGGTCCGACCACCTCCGGCTCGGCTCTGGTCGTGACCGCGATCAACAGGTCGGCATACCGCGAGCGGTAGACAGTCGGTACGGCGTACGCCCGTCGCTCGGTCAGTACGACGGCCGTCGCCGCAGAATCGTGCACGGCCTGCTCCAGCACCGCCCACGCGGCCGCGTCGTACAGCAGGTACTGCGACACCGTGCTGGCGATCGCCGCCCGTACATCCCGATGCGCAGTCGTCCAGGCCTCCGTCAGGATCGCGCCGGCACCAGGCGCGCGCAGCTCCCCGAGCAGCCGGACCGCCTCCTTGCGGGACGTCACCTTGGCACCGTCCCCCGTCAGCAGCGGCTGCAGCAGACCAGGCAGCAGACTCGGCCGGACGTACCGCGCGGCCCGCGAGGCGGCGTACATCGCGACTCGGGCGCGATCGTCACCGGCGTGCGCGAGCAGCACCGGCAGAGCGAGGTCCGGCCGGTCGGTCCACGCCAACCCGGCGAGCGCGGCCTCCTGAAGTAGTACGTCGTCACCGTCGAGGAACTGCTCCAGATCAGCCCCCGGCACGTGCCCCAACGCGCGCACCGCCGAAGCCCGATACCACTCGGGCATCCGCTCGTCCCGGGCAGCACCGACGAGGAGTTCGGTATACCGGGCCTGCTGTCGAGGAAGCCAGACCCGTACGGCGTAGTCCGGCACCTCCCACGCCGGGCTGTTGCGGTCGAACCGGCGGATCCGGTCCGCGGCGGCGAACACCGGGTCGAGCAGATCGGTGTGGATCTCGGTGACCACCCACCAGACCGGATGCCAGCGAGCCATCCGCACATCGCGGGCGATGATCGACGCGGCCCGGTCGTGACGCGTCCGCGGCGGATCCAGCCAGTACCTGCAGGCCTGCTGGACGGTGTTCTCCTGGTTCGACCAGACAGCCTGCTCGAGCACCTCGTGCAGATGGGTCAGCGACCAGCCCCGCCGACCCAGCGCGGCCGCCACGGAGAACGCCAGCCCGAACTCGTTCCGCTTGGCCGCAGCCTCGATGGCCGGCCGCAGTACGTCGTACACGTCGGTCTCACGCCCGCGAGGCAGACCGTCGACCAGACCGTAAAGACTGAGCGAGCCCCGGTTCTCGGACAACCGCGCGTGGGCCTGCAAACCCCAGTCCAGCAAAGCGGATCGGTTGCCCAAGGCACCTTGTACGACGGCCCGCTCGGCCAGCGTGGTGAGCGCCCGCCGGGTCGCCCACGAAGCGTCCCGAGCCTCGAGCGCGTCCGTGAGCAAAGTCTGCAGCTGACGAACATGCACGTCCGCCAGCAGTGACGGAGGTACGGCGGTCAACGCGTCGAGCACCGCCACCCGCACAGTGTCGCGGTCGTTGCGGACCCGTTCCGCAGCCCACGTCAGCGCGCGAGCCAGATCCTCGCTCCGCCGCGACCGCCCGGCCGCCCGGATCACCGCCCGAAAGACCCCGGCCCGGTAGTCCGCGTCCGGGCGTCGTACCTCGGCCTCGAGCTCCGCGAACGCCTCCTCATAGGGAAGCTGAGCCAACACGCGCCACCGGTGGAGTAGGTCCTCCGCGACGGCCGGCAGCTCGAGCATCCGCCTGGCCTGTGAGTGGCGGGTCGCGGCCGGGAGAACGTCGAGCAGTTCCTCGGACAGCACGGCCTGGCCGAGGTCGACCGAACTGGTGACGGCCTCGAAGATCGTCGTACGACGAGACGGCGCGAGATCCTGCAGGAGGCCGGTGAGATCCGGCCAGACGACACGGCCGAGCGCAGTCAGCTCCTCGTTGGTATACCGGTACAGGCGGCGACGGAACGCCGGAGTCAACGCCTTCCGGACAACACCCTGCCGGTCGGGCGCGAGCACCAGCGCGAGCACCCGAGCCGGGTCGCGATCGGTCAGCCGGCCGATGACGTCGAGCACCGCGACCGGAAGATCATCCGGCGGGATCGCCTCCTCGATGAGGGCGAGAACGGTGTCCGGGGCAACATCGAGCGCAGCCGTGACCCCGTGCCCGACGCCACGCCACCACTCGTCCCGATCCTCTCCGGTCGGGAGAGTGCGTGTCGCATAGGCGAGCACCACTTCGGTATGCCGAACGGCAAGTCGCCGCCAGCTCCCCGGTGTCATGCAGTACGCCAACTCCGGCAGCAGCCGCTCGACGGTCGCTCGGTCGGTCCCGCCGAGCAGCCCGGCGGCGGCCTCGTCACCCCACCGGGCACGGTGCTCGTCGATCAGGCGATTGGCGAGGTGCTCGCGCCGCGTCCGGCGTACCAGGGACACGAGCTTCGGCCGCAGCGCCGCGGGCGCGTCGTCGTACAGGATCCGCAGGTCGTCGTCGGACACGGGTACGCCGCGCGCGACCGCCGCCAGTGCCCGGCTCTGGACCGCCGGCTCGGGATCGCGCAGCAGTCTGGTCACGTACGCCGTGTCGCGGGCGGCCTCGGCGATCTGGAGACCGAGCGTCCGCTGGAACGCGTCACCCCGGCCCAACTCGTCGAGTAGCCCGGTCAGCTCGTGGGCCCGGCCGGCGAGCAGCCGCGCCCGCTGCCCGTACGAGAGACCGTCGATCGACCGGAGGAGCTCACTCGCACGCATGGGCCAATCCTGCCGACCCCCGGTGTCAGGTCAGGACGGCAGGGTCGCGTCCAGCAGCAGCCCGGCGGCTTCGCGGGCGCGGATCGCGGGGTCGGGGGAGCCGGAGATCGCGGACCGGGTGATCGCGCCTTCGCTGAGCAGGATGAGGTGGTCGGCCAGGCGGTCCGGATCGGGGGCGCCGGCCTCCCCGGCGAGCTTGATCAGCGCCTGCCGGAAACCCTCCTTGTGCTGCAGCGCCAGCTCCGCGACTCGCGGTGAGACCGACCCGAGCTCGCCGAACGCGTTGATGAAGGCGCAGCCGCGGTAGTCGCGTTGGCTCGACCAGGAGTACAGGAAGTCGAACACCGCGAGGATCCGCTCACGTGGGTCGGTCTTCGCCTCGACGTGGTCGGCGAGCATCGTCTGCCAGAGGATCTCGCGGCGGTCCAGGTAAGCCTCGATCAGCCGGTCCTTGGACGGGAAGAGCTGGTACAGCCGCTTGAGCGAGACTCCGGACGCCGAGCGGATCGCGTCCATCCCGACCGCCTGCACGCCGCGCTCGTAGAACAGCGCGTCGGCCGCGTCGAGCACGTGCTGCTGTGCCGTCGCCGTGTCCAGAGCCATCTGTTTCCTCCCGCGTGACCCGCGCCACCTTGCGCGGAGAACCATCGTTCTCCTAGAGTACAGGACATCGGAGAGAACGTACGTTCTCTCCATCGAACCCAGCCAGGAGGAGATCGTCATGACCGTGCTCGAACCCGCCGCCCAGGCCTTCGCCGACGCCACCGCCAAGCCGCCGTACCTGTTCCAGCTGACCCCGGAGGAAGGCCGCAAGGCGGTCGACGAGGTGCAGACCACCGACTACCCGAAGCTCCCGGTCGACGAGGAGTGGGTCACGGCGGCCGACGGCACCAAGGCCCGGATCGTGAAGCCGCAGGGTGCGACCGGCGTGCTGCCGGTGATCCTTTACATCCACGGCGCGGGCTGGGTGTTCGGCAACGCGCACACGCACGACCGGCTGGTCCGTGAGCTCGCGGTCGGCGCCGGTGCGGCGGTCGTGTTCCCGGAGTACGACCTGTCGCCGGAGGTCCGCTACCCGCACGCGCTCGAGCAGAACTACGCCGTCGCCCGCTGGATCATTGCCTCGGGCAAAGACCACGGCCTGGACGCGCAGCGGCTGGCGATCGCCGGGGACTCGGTCGGCGGCAACATGACGGCTGCGGTGACGCTGCTGGCGAAGGAGCGCGGCGACGTGAAGTTCGTCCAGCAGGTGCTGTTCTACCCGGTCACCGATGCCTCGTTCGACACCGACTCGTACAAGCAGTTCGCCGAGGGCTACTTCCTGATGCGGGACGGCATGAAGTGGTTCTGGGACCAGTACACGACCGACGAGAACGAGCGGAACCAGATCACCGCGTCCCCGTTGCGCGCGACCACCGAGCAGCTGACCGGCCTGCCCCCGGCGCTGGTGATCACCGGTGCGGCCGACGTACTCCGTGACGAGGGTGAGGCGTACGCCGCCAAGCTGCTCGAGGCGGGCGTCCCGACGACCGCCGTCCGGTTCGCCGCGATCATCCACGACTTCGTCATGCTGGACGCGCTCCGCGACACCCACGCGGCGACCGCGGCCATCGAGCTGGCCATCTCGACGTTGCGGAATGCCCTCAACTGATCTGCGCGAGCTCGGCGAACGCGGCGGCCAGCTTCGGCAGCGTGTAGTGGGCGTTGAGGCCGCTCGGGTTCGGCAGGATCCAGACGCGGGTCGTCCCGATCAGTCGCTCCTGCCGCCCGATCTTGGCCGTCCGCTCGCCGAAAGCATCGCGGTACGCCGTGACGCCGACGACCGCCAGCCATTCGGGCCGATAGCGGAGGACCTTGTTCACCAGGTTCTCCCCACCGGCCACGTACTCCGCGCGCGTGAGCTCATCGGCTCGCGCGGACGGGCGGTCGACGACGTTGGTGATCCCGAGCCGGTAGGTGAGGAGCTCGCGCTGCTCGGCCGGTTGCAACTGCCGCGGAGTGAACCCGCTGAGGTGCAACGCCGGCCAGAACCGATTGCCCGGCCGCGCGAAGTGGTGACCGGTCTCCGCCGACATCAGCCCGGGATTGATCCCGGAGAACAGCACCCGCAATCCGTCGTCGATCACATCCGGCAGGGGTTGCACGCGCCACACCGTACCGAAGGACGGGTAGTGGTCGTCATCCGCGGCAGACTCCACGCCTGCCGCGGTCCTGCGAAGCCGGCCGGCGCCGACCACTACCCGTCCTTCGGTCCAACGCACCCCGTCAACCCAGGGTTGACGCTGAACAGATCGTCAACCTAAGGTTGACGATATGACTCCGGGGCCTGATCTGCAGCAGCTCATCGACACCATCAAGGCGGACGCGGGCAGCGACGACGAGCTGGAGCAGCTCGCCACCGCGGCGACGACGATCAGCGAACTGACCAGCACGAGTGACGCGGCTCTCGGGTTCTTCGTGGACCGGGCCCGCGGCGCGGGGAAGTCGTGGGTGGAGATCAGTGCGGTGCTCGGGGTGAGCAAGCAGGCTGCGCACAAGCGGTTCGCGGACTCCTGGACGACCAAGCCCGCGTTCAACCGCTACACGCAGCGGGCGATGGCCGTGGTCAAGGCTGCGGCGGACGTCGCCCGCGGCGACAACCACGACTACATCGGCACCGAGCACCTGTTGCTCGCGTTCTTCACCCAGCCCGAATCACTGGCCACGAAGGCGCTGCTCCAGCACGGCCTCACCGAGGAGCGCATCCGTACGGCGGTCCACGAGGTCAATCCGCCGGAGGAGCCGACCGACCCGCCGAAGACGCTGGACGCCGCCCGGCCTCCCTTCACCCGCAGGACCGCGCACGTGCTGCAAGGAGCCGTCGGCGAGGCCCTGACGCTGGGCCACAACTATGTCGGCACCGAGCATCTGCTGCTCGCGTTCTACCGGGACCAGGGCGGCCTGGCGACGAAGATCCTGCTGGGGCAGGGCTTCGACGAGAACGCCGCCTGGACCGCCCTCCGTGCATTGCTCGAGGAGGCCACGAAGTAGGTTGGCCGCATGCCTGACTGGTCTGCGCGGTTGAGTGAACTGGCGGTGGCGGCGGAGGTTCCCGGAGCGGTGCTCGGGATCTGGCACGACGGCGAGACGACGATCGCGCCGTACGGCGTGCTGAACGCCGCGACCGGGGTCGAGACGACGGCGGACTCGCTGTTCCAGATCGGCTCGGTGACGAAGCCGTGGACCGCCACGATGATCGTCCAGCTCGCCGCCGAGGGCCGGCTGACGCTGGACGATCCGGTGGTCAAACTGTTGCCCGAGGCACCGATTGACGAGCGGATCACGGTCCGTCACCTGCTCACCCACACCAGCGGCATCGACGGCGACGTGTTCACCGACACCGGCCGCGGTGACGACTGCGTCGAGCGGTACGTCGCTCTCCTCGGTGACGTGGACAGTCTCTTCGAGCCGGGTACGGCGTACTCCTACTGCAATGCGGGATTCGTGCTGCTCGGCCGGATCGTCGAGGTCCTCGACGAGCGCACCTGGGACGAGTCGCTCAAGGCCCGCCTGGTCGAGCCGCTCGGCCTGACCAGCACGGTCACCCTGCCGGAGGACGCGATCATGCATCGCGCCGCACTCGGTCACCTCGGCGCTGACGGGACGCCGGTGAAGATGTGGCAGCTGCCCCGCAGCATCGGACCGGCCGGGCTGATCACGGCGAGTGCCGGCGACGTCCTGGAGTTCGCCCGGATGCACCTGACCGACGAGCGCTACGCGGACATGCAGGTGCCGCAGGTCCCGTACGCGGGTGGCATCGGCGGGTTCTCCGACCTCGGCCTGGCCTGGCGGATCTACGACTGGGACGGCCGCCGGCTCTTCGGTCACGACGGTACGACGATCTCCCAGCTGGCGTTCCTGCGGATCGACCCCGAGGCCCGGCTGATCATGTGCCTGCTGACGAACTCCGGCAACGGTACGACGCTGTTCGAGCCGCTGGCCACCGAGGTCTTCACCCACTTCACCGGCGTCGGCCACCCGGCTGCACCGCAGCCGATCGACGCCCCGATCGACGACCGCCACGTCGGCCGGTTCGAGCGGGCCAGCGTGCGGCTGGACGTCGTACGACGGGACGACGAACTGGTGATGATCTACCACGCGACGGGTGACCGGGTGGCGTTCACCGACCAGCCCTTCCACGAGTACGAGCTGCGCCCGACGGAACCTGCGGACGGGGACCATTTCGTCACCCGGGAGGCGCCGACGCACCCTTGGGTGCCGGTCACCTTCACCCCGACCCACGTCTTCACGTCGGGTCGCGTCACGCCCAGGGTCTGAAATACCGCGAGCGTTGCTGGGGTGACCGAGCTAACGTCTTCAGGGTGACTAGTGCACCTGCTGAACTGCCCCGTAAGGCCGGTGACCTCCGGGCCGCCGGATATCTCCCTCGGTCGATCAAGGCCGAGCTTCGTGACAACCTGCTGACCGAACTCCGGGCCGGGCGTGATCCCTGGCCCGGCATCGTCGGATTCACCCGGACGGTGATTCCGCAACTCGAACGCGCTCTGATCGCGGGCCACGACGTGGTCCTGCTGGGTGAGCGTGGTCAGGGCAAGACCCGGCTGCTGCGCACCCTCGTCGGCCTGCTGGACGAGTGGACCCCCGTGATCGAAGGGGCCGAGCTCCCCGAACACCCGCTCGACCCGATCACGCCCGCCTCGCGCCGCCGCGCCGCGGAGCTGGGCGACGACCTCCCGGTCGCCTGGCTGCACCGCAGCCTGCGGTACGCCGAGAAGCTCGCGACGCCGGACACTTCCGTCGGTGACCTGATCGGTGACGTGGACCCGGTGAAGGTTGCCGAGGGCCGCAGTCTCGGCGACCCCGAGACCATCCACTTCGGCCTGGTCCCGCGGGCGCACCGCGGCATCGTGGCGATCAACGAGCTGCCGGACCTGGCCGAGCGGATCCAGGTCGCGCTGCTCAACGTGATGGAGGAGCGCGACATCCAGGTCCGCGGGTACACGCTGCGGCTGCCGCTCGACGTGTTGCTGGTGGCAACGGCCAACCCGGAGGACTACACCAACCGGGGCCGCATCATCACGCCGCTGAAGGACCGGTTCGGCGCCGAGGTCCGGACCCACTACCCGCTCGACATCGACGCCGAGGTGGACGTGATCCGGCAGGAGGCCGAGTTCACCGCCGAGGTGGGCGAGCCGCTGCTGGAGGTGCTGGCCCGGTTCGTCCGGCACCTGCGGGAGTCGACCGCGATCGACCAGCGTTCGGGGGTGTCGGCCCGGTTCGCGGTCGCCGCAGCCGAGACGATCGCCGCGGCCGCGTTGCGCCGCAGCGCGATCACCGGCGAGGAGCCGGCCGTCGCTCGCCCGGTCGACCTGGAGGCCGTGCCGGCCGTCCTGCGCGGCAAGCTCGAGTTCGAGCCCGGTGAGGAAGGGCGCGAGATCGAACTGCTCGAGTACCTGCTCCGCCGCTCGGTCGCGGACACCGCACGGGAGCGCTTCGCCGGTCTCGACCTCAGCCCGCTCGCCCACGCCATTGCCGACGGCAACCTGGTGACCACCGGGGAGCGAGTGCCTGGCCGGGACGTACTCGCGGCATTGCCCGAGCTGCCCGTCCTCCACGATGTCGCGGCCCGCGCCGGCGTCGAGCCGGACGAGTCGCCGGGACGGATCGCCGCCGCGGTCGAGCTCGCCCTCGAAGCGCTCTACCTGTCCAAACGAGTCGCCAAGGACGCCGACGACGACACCACCATCTACGGGATCTGACATGTCCGCGTCGATACCGGAAGGCTGGTCCTACGGGCCGTGGCACGACGGGCCCGATCCACTGAAGGCGCCCGCGGATCTGCGGGACGCGCTGGACGAGATCGGCCGGGACGTGATGAACGGGTCGTCGCCGCGGTCCGCGCTGGAGGAGCTGCTCCGGCGCGGCACCCGGAACACCCAGGGCCTGGACGATCTCACCCGCAGGTTGTGGGAGCGCCGCCGCGAGATCCAGCGGCGGCACAACCTCGACGGCACGCTGCGGGACGTGCAGCGGTTGCTCGACGAGGCGCTCGAGGCGGAGCGGCACGAGCTGTTCCCGAACCCGTCCGACGACGCCCGGTTCAAGGAGGCCGAGCTGGACGCGCTTCCGTCCGGTACGGCGGCCGCCGTACGAGAACTCGCGAACTACCAGTGGGAGTCATCGGAGGCCCGGGAGAAGTACGAGCAGATCCGTGAGCTGCTCGGGCGCGAGTTGCTCGGGTCGCGGTTCGAGGGCATGAAGGAGGCGCTGCAGCAGACCACGCCCGAGGACGTCGAGGCGATCAACGAGATGCTGACCGACCTCAACGCGTTGCTGGCGGCGCATGCGCAGGGCCGGCCGGAGGTGCCGGAGCTCTTCGAGGAGTTCATGGCCAAGCACGGCGAGTTCTTCCCGGAGAATCCGCGCAACGTCGACGAACTGATCGACGTCCTCGCGCGGCGGGCGGCCGCGGCGCAGCGGATGCTGAACTCGATGACGCCGGAGCAGCGGGCCGAGCTGATGGAGCTGTCGCAGCAGGCGTTCGGCAGTCCGCAGCTCGCTCAGCAATTGGCACAGCTCGACGCTCAGTTGCAGTCGCTCCGGCCGGGGGAGGACTGGTCCGGATCGGAGCGGATGAGCGGTGACGATCCGCTCGGTCTCGCCGACGGCGCGCGGGCGATGTCGGATCTCGCCGAGCTGGACGCGTTGGCCGAGCAATTGGCTCAGTCGTACCCGGGTGCGCGGCTGGAGGACATCGACCTCGACGCGCTCACGCGGCAATTGGGTGACGAGGCAACGGTCGATGCCCGGCGGCTGTCCGAGCTCGAGCGGCAGCTCCGCGATCAAGGGCTGATCGAGCGGGCGCCCGACGGTTCGTTGCGGTTGTCACCGAAGGCCTTGCGGCAACTCGGTCAGACCGCGTTGGCCGACGTACTGCGGACTGCACGGGGCTCCGGTGAACGCGACGCGGCGAACGCGGGCGCGGCCGGTGAGCTGAGCGGGTCCACGCGGCAGTGGGAGTTCGGCGACACCCAGCCGTGGGACGTGCCGCGAACGGTGCGGAACGCCGTACTGCGGACTGCCACGCGCAGTGGGTCCGTCAAGCTGGATGTGGCGGATGTCGAGATTGCGGAGACCGAACACCGGGCCAGGGCCGCGGTCGCGTTGCTCGTCGACACGTCCTGGTCGATGGTCCAGGAGGGTCGCTGGCTACCCATGAAGCGGACGGCGCTCGCGCTGCACCAACTGATCTCGACGCGCTACCGCAACGACGCGCTCCAGCTGATCACCTTCGGCCGGTACGCCGGAGTCGTCGAGCTGCCGCAGTTGATCGGGATGGAAGGCACCTGGGAGCAGGGCACCAACGCGCATCACGCCCTGTTGCTGGCCGGCCGCCACCTGCGCCGGCACCCGGACGCGCAGCCCGTCGTGCTGATGGTGACCGACGGCGAGCCGACCGCGCACCTGGAGCCGGACGGTACGGCGGAGTTCTCGTATCCACCCGAGCCGGCGACGTTGCGGAAGACGATCTTCGAGGTGGACCGGCTGGCCAAGCTCGGCGCCTCGCTGACCGTGTTCCGGCTCGGCGACGACCCGCGGCTGAACGCGTTCGTCGATTTGCTCGCCCGCCGCAGCGGCGGCCGCGTGCTCGCACCGGACGCCGACGGCCTCGGCGCCGCGGTGGTCGGCGACTACCTGCGCACCCGCCGGAAACTGTGAGCTGTGGGCACCTTGACAGGTGCCCACAGCAACATCATTCGATCAGGCCCTGGCGGCGCGGGCGGCCTCGACCAGGTGCCGCAGCGCGGGGACGACCTCGTCGTACCCGCGCGTCTTCAGACCACAGTCCGGGTTGATCCACAGTTGCTCGGCGGGCGTAGTGGCGAGGGCCGCCCGGATCAGGGCGGTGAGTTCCTCGGTGCCCGGAACGCGTGGGGAGTGGATGTCGTACACCCCCGGCCCGACGCCACGCCGGAAGCCGGCCGCGGCGAGATCCTTCAGCACCTCCATCTTCGATCGAGCCGCCTCGATCGTGGTCACGTCCGCGTCCAGCCCGTCGATCCCGGCGATCACCGCACCGAACTCCGAGTAGCACAGATGCGTGTGGATCTGGACGCCCGCCGGCGCACCACCGGTCGCCAGCCGGAACGCACCGACCGCCCAGTCCAGGTACGCCTTCTGTTCCGCGGTCCGCAGCGGCAGCAGCTCGCGCAACGCGGGCTCGTCCACCTGCACGATCCTGATCCCGGCCGCGACCAGGTCGGCCACCTCGTCGCGGATCGCCAGAGCGACCTGGTCGGCCGTGACGGCGAGCGGCTGGTCGTTACGGACGAACGACCAGGCCAGGATCGTCACCGGCCCGGTCAGCATGCCCTTCACCGGCCGCTCGGTCAGCGACTGCGCGTACGACGCCCACGGCACGGTCATCGGGGCCGGTCGCGACACCTCGCCGTACAGGATCGGTGGACGGACGCAGCGGCTGCCGTACGACTGCACCCAGCCGTGCTTGGTGGTCGCGAAGCCGTCCAGCTGCTCGGCGAAGTACTGGACCATGTCGTTGCGCTCGGGCTCACCATGCACGAGTACGTCGAGACCGAGCTCCTCCTGCAGGCCGATCACCCGCGCGATTTCGGCCCGCATCCGCTCGTCGTACGTCGCGGCGTCGATCCGCGCGGTCCGGAGGTCGGCGCGGGCCTGGCGGATGTCCGCGGTCTGCGGGAAGGAGCCGATCGTGGTGGTCGCGAGTGCGGGCAGTCCGATCGATTCCTGTGCGATACGGCGTTCGTCGTACGGCGGCCGCTGTCGATCCGCGGGACGAATCGAGGCGGCCCGGTCGCGGACGGCCTGCTCGCGGACCAGGTTGGATTCCTCGACCGGTCCGCCGGGTGTGTTGCCGAGGTCGACCAGGACCCCCTCGTCGAGGGCTCGGCCGAGTACGACGACCTCGTCGACCTTCTGTCGCGCGAACGCGAGTCGCTCGCGGACGCGTGGATCCAGCTCGTCCTCCGCGTCCACGTCGTACGGCACGTGCAGCAGCGAGCAGGAGGTGGAGACGGCCAGCTGACCGACCGATCCGAGCAGCTTCGCGCAGGTGGAGAGCGCGTCGCCCAGGGGAGTGCGCCAGATGTTGCGGCCGTCGACCACTCCGGCGACCAGCGTCTTGCGGCGGAGGCTCGGGAGTACGGCGAGTTGGTCGACGAGGCCCGGAGCGGACAGGAGTTCGACCGCGAGACCGTCGACGGCGGTCGACGTCAGCACGGGCAACGCCGGGCCAGGGTCACCGAAGTACGTCGCGACGAGCAGGCGTGGGCGGTCCGTGAGTGAAGCCAGGCGGTCGTAGGCGCGGCGCAGTGCGTCGAGCTCGGCCGGGGTGCGGTCCTGGACCAATGCGGGCTCGTCCAGCTGCACCCACTCCGCTCCGGCGGACTCGAGTTGGCTGAGCAGGTCGGCGTACGCGTCGAGTAAGCGGTCGAGCAGGCTGAGCGGTTCGAAACCCGGTGTGACCGACTTCGACAGCAGCAGGAACGTGAGTGGTCCGATCAGGACCGGGCGGGTGTCGACGCCGAGCTCGCGTGCGGCCGCCAGGTCCTCGAGGGGCTTGGCCGGATCGAGCTCGAAGGTGGTGTTCTCGCTGAGCTCGGGGACGAGGTAGTGGTAGTTGGTGTCGAACCACTTGGTCAGTTCGAGTGGTGCGACGTCGTCCCGGCCGCGGGCCATCGCGAAGTACGTGTCGAGGGTGGAGCGGCCTTGGAAGCGGTCGGGGACGACGCCGAACAGTTGCACGTGGTCGAGCATCTGGTCGTAGTACGAGAACGTGTTGCCGGGGAGTACGTCGAGGCCGCGGGCGGTCAGGTCGCGCCAGGTGTCGGCGCGCAGCCGATGGGCGGTCGCCTCCAGTTCGGTGGCGTCGATGGCGCCGGACCAGTACTTCTCGACGGCCTTCTTGAGTTCGCGGGCCGGGCCGATCCGTGGGTAGCCCAGGACCGTCTTGATGGTGTTCACGTCTCTCTCCTCGCGAGCGTGCCGATGGTTCGGCGGATCGCGGAGAGACCGTGCCGGTGGCGGTCGGTGCGGTACAGCCGACGAGCCATGGCTCCGGGCCGGGTCCTCCCACGAGACCGCCGTTCCCGCGCGCACCGGTTGGTGCGCGCACCGGCGGCAGGTCTTCGGACTCACGGGCGGACCGGTCGCTGACCGGTGGACCTACTGGCCGTCGCTTCCCGGACGCTGGGGCGTCCAGTGCTCGTGACGGCGGTCGTTCCCGTTCACCGCTGCGGGGCAGTCCCGGATTCCCACCGGGTTCCCTCTTGCCTCGCCCGATCACAGATCTCATGACCGCGCGAACCGTCGGCGTCTCCGAGCGTACGCGCGTCCGCCGCGTCTCGCCGTGTCCCGCCGTACACCGAGACGAACACCACTACCGGACTCTCCGCGCGATCCCCGGATCCGGCGTCCCGCCCCGCAGGAGCTCCGCCAGCATTTCGATCCCGTCGAGAAGCCGGGGCCCCGGCCGCGCGAAGTACCCATTCGCATCCGCCGCCCACACCGCAACCCCCGCCGGGAGCACACCCAACAGTTCCTCCGCCAGCCGAGCAGCACCATCCAGCCCAAACCCACACGGCGCGACAACCACGATCTCGGGTCGCTTGGCGCCGACCACGTCCCAGGTGATCTCCGCCGAACGCTGACCCGCGGACCCCAGCACGCTGATCCCACCCGCCAACTCCACCATCTCCGGCAACCAATGCCCCGGCGCGTACGGCGGATCCGTCCACTCCAGCAACGCAACCTGCGCCGGCTCGCCCTGTGCCTGAGCGCTCCTTCCTAGATGACCGGCTACCTCCCGGAGCCGGTGGCGGAGGTCGTCCACCAACGGTGCCGGGTCTCGGTCGATTGCTTTGCCGATGGTTTCGATGGAGGTGAGGACCTCTTCGAGGGTGTGGGGGTCGGTGGTGACCACCTCGGCTCGGCAGCCCAGGTAATCGAGGGCTTCGGCGACGTTCGTCACGTCGATCGCGCAGACCTTGCAGAGGTCCTGAGTGATGACGACATCGGGATCGAGTTCGCGGAGCGCGCCGGCGTCGAGGTGGTAGAGGTCCTCGCCGGCCGCGACCCGCTGCCGCACGAACGCGTCGATCTCACCCGGCGTCAGTCCCTCGGGGAGTGCGGTCGTCGACACGATCCGCCGGGTCCGCGCGACGGCCGGGTAGTCACACTCGAAGGTCACGCCGACCACGTCCGCACCGGCGCCCAAGGCGAAACAGATCTCCGTCGCCGACGGCAGCAACGAGACGATCCGCACGCCCGAAGCCTACCCGCGAGCCGCGCTCGGCGGGTGATCCGCACGGCCCGGAACGGTCCCGCGGGCTCGCCCGCAAACCCGCCCGGCGAACCCGGGTGACCTTGACGAAAAGCCGGTTTCAGGTCGCCGCGAGGTTTCGTCGGTGAAGGGGTGGATTGTCTTGCGTTGTCAATGGGGGAAGGGTTTTCCGGCCTTCGACCTGTGGGCAGGGTCACGTCGGCATCGTGAGACCAGTGTTCAACTGGACTGGTTTTCTGGCTTACTCTGAAAACACGCCCCCGCCACCGGAGTCGATGGGCCAGCGGACCACCACACCGCGACTCACCAGCACCGCCCGAACCAAGGGAGTGACAGTGCCGAAACTCGTCTACGACTTCGCCGAAGGCAACAAGGACATGAAGCAGCTGCTCGGCGGCAAGGGGGCGAACCTGGCCGAGATGACCAACCTCGGCCTGCCGGTGCCACCCGGTTTCACGATCACCGCCGACGCCTGCCGCGCGTACCTGGCCACCGGCGCGGTGCCGCCGGAGCTCGCCGACGAGATCGACCACCACGTCGACCTGTTGCAGCAGACGATGGGCAAGAAGCTCGGCCAGGCCGACGACCCGCTGCTGGTCTCGGTCCGCTCCGGCGCGGCCGTGTCGATGCCCGGCATGATGGAGACCGTCCTGAACGTCGGCCTCAACGACGACTCGGTGAACGGGCTCGCGCACCACTCCGGCAACCCGCGGTTCGCCTGGGACGCGTACCGCCGGCTGATCCAGATGTTCGGCAAGACTGTGCTCGGCATGGAGGGCGATGTCTTCGAGGGCGCGATCGAGGCGGCGAAGCAGGCCAAGGGCACCAGCAACGACCTCGACCTGGACGCCGACGACCTGAAGGGCCTGGTCGAGACGTTCAAGCGGGCCGTCCACGAGCACACCGGCCGCGAGTTCCCGCAGGACCCGCGGACCCAGATGGACCTCGCGATCGAGGCCGTCTTCGGCTCGTGGAACTCCGACCGCGCCATCCTGTACCGCCGCCAGGAGCGGATCGCCACCGACCTCGGTACGGCGGTCAACATCTGCTCGATGGTGTTCGGCAACCTCGGCATGGACTCCGGCACAGGTGTCGCGTTCACCCGCGACCCGTCGACCGGACAGCCCGGTGTGTACGGCGACTACCTGCAGAACGCGCAGGGCGAGGACGTGGTGGCCGGCATCCGCAACACGGTCCCGCTGGCGGACCTGGAGCAGATCGACAAGACGTCGTACGACGACCTGATGGCGATCATGGCCAAGCTCGAGGGGCACTACCGCGACCTGTGCGACATCGAGTTCACGGTCGAGCGCGGCAAGCTGTGGATGTTGCAGACCCGGGTCGGCAAGCGGACCGCGGCGGCGGCGTTCCGGATCGCGACCAGCCTGATCGACGAGGGCGTGATCGACACCGGCGAGGCACTGCGCCGGGTGAAGGGCGCGCAGCTGGCGCAGCTGATGTTCCCGCGGTTCGACGCGGACGCGGCCAAGGACCTGATCACCAAGGCGATCGGCGCGTCGCCGGGTGCGGCCTCGGGCAAGGTGGTCTTCACCTCGGCCGCGGCGGTCGAGGCGGCGGACAAGGGCGAGAAGGTGATCCTGGTCCGGCGCGAGACGAACCCGGACGACTTGCACGGCATGATCGCGGCCCAGGGCATCCTGACCAGCCGCGGCGGCAAGACCTCGCACGCGGCCGTGGTCGCCCGCGGCATGGGCAAGACCTGTGTCTGCGGCGCCGAGGAACTCGACGTGAATGTTGCCCAAGGCACCATCAAGGTCAAGGGCACGGTGCTCGAGGCCGGCGAGCTGATCTCGATCGACGGCACCACCGGCGAGGTGTTCCGCGGTGAGGTCCCGGTCGTCCCGTCACCGGTCGTGCAGTACTTCGAGGGCACGCTGGCTCCGGACGCCGGCGACGAGCTCGTCGCGTCGGTGCACCGGTTGATCAGCCACGCGGACGACGTACGGCGTCTCGGCGTACGGACCAATGCGGACACCGCGGACGACGCCGCCCGGGCGCGGCGGTTCGGAGCCGAGGGGATCGGGTTGTGCCGGACCGAGCACATGTTCCTGGGGGAGCGGCGGGAGTCGGTCGAGCGGCTGATCCTGGCCGACAACGACGCCGACCGTGACGCGGCGCTGGCCGAGCTGGAGCCCTTGCAGCGCGGCGACTTCCTCGAGCTGCTGGACGCGATGGACGGGCTGCCGGTGACGATCCGGCTGATCGATCCGCCGCTGCACGAGTTCCTGCCGTCGATGGAGGATCTCGCGGTGAAGGTGGCGCTGGCCCGCGAACGCGGTGAGGACCCGGGGCACGATGCCGCGCTGCTCACCGCGGTCGAGCGGCTGCACGAACAGAACCCGATGCTCGGCCTGCGGGGTGTCCGACTCGGCCTGGTCGTCCCGGGGCTGTTCGCGATGCAGGTGCGGGCGATCGCGTCGGCCGCGCTGGAGCTTCGCGCGCAGGGCAAGGACCCGCGGCCGGAGATCATGATCCCGCTGGTCGGCGCGGTCCAGGAGTTGCACCTGGTCCGCGACGAGGTGGAGGGCGTGCTCGCCGAGGTCGGTGTGGAGCCGGAGATCCCGATCGGCACGATGATCGAGCTGCCGCGGGCCGCGGTGATCGCGGACCAGATCGCCGAGGCGGCCGACTTCTTCTCGTTCGGGACGAACGACCTGACCCAGACGACGTGGGGCTTCAGCCGCGACGACGTCGAGGGCGCGTTCTTCTCCCGCTACCTGGAGAAGGGCATCTTCGCGGTGTCGCCGTTCGAGTCGATCGACCGCGAGGGGGTCGGCGCACTCGTCCGTACGGGCGTCGACCGCGGCCGCGCCGCCAAGCCCGGCCTCAAGATCGGTGTTTGCGGCGAACACGGCGGCGACCCCGACAGCATCCACTTCTTCCACGAGGTCGGCCTCGACTACGTCTCCTGCTCGCCCTTCCGCATCCCGGTCGCCCGCCTCGAGTCCGGCAGAGCAGCATTGGCGGGTAATTAGCGAATCTCCGGCAGACCTTCGGGTTATTCGGCGGCCGAATATCCCGCGCTTTTGTCCTCGTATTCCGTGGATCGTGCCTTGACAACGGACCGGCGTGACGGACTGTAGAGCTGTATCGGGCGGCGGATCGAGGCGGCGGGCGGGTCGGTCACGGAGCGTTACCCGACTCAACTTTCTGCAGCAATTTCCTTAACCAACCCCTTGCGTAAGCGCTCTCCGGGTGGCGAGAATATCCGGGCGGGAAGGGCGATCACTCGTCGACTTTCGGGTCTGACCTGAACCAGCCGCTGTGGCGGCTCGTGACTCCCTTCCCGCACCAAATCCTCTTGTTTCCAACGCGTTGTAGGGTTTTCGGCATGGCCCTTTATGTCGTGCAACTGCGCTTCGACCTCGCCGAGACCGACCGCCGGATGGAGGTCCGTCCGGCCCACCGCGAATACCTCACCGAGCTGAAGGCGGCCGGGAAGCTCGTCGCCGCCGGCCCCTTCACCGATCAGACCGGCGCCCTCCTCGTCTACGACGTCGCCGACGAAGCCGAGCTCCGCGACATCCTCGCCAAGGACCCCTACACACCGGCCGACGTCGCCGAGATCGCCACCCTCGCCGATTGGGAGCCGCTGTTCCCGCTCAGCTGACGAGGATCAGACGTCGGCGGCTTCCAGGTCCAGGTGGTCCACGTAGGCCCAGAGCCAGACGAGGGGGGCCAGGACCAGTTCTGGTTCGTTGTCCTCGTCGGCGATGAAGAGCATGGATGCTTCGCCGTTGGCGATGTCCTCGATGACCGCGTCGCACAGCTCGAGGGCGATCTCGAAGGGGAGAAGGGGTGGGCCGTTCTCCCAGCGCGGCTGGGGGAGGGGGAGGACCGGGGCTTCGTCGGTGCCGTCCAGCTCGACCGAGACCTTCTGCAGTTCCTCGTAGAGGTCGAAGGTGATCAGCCCGGCGAGCGGGTGGCCGTCGAGGCCGATCAGGTACGGGTCGTCGGCGCCGTTGCGGTAGTTGTCGCGCAGATCCGGCAGCGCGGCCTTCAGGTCGGAGGCTTCCAGGTACGGCGCCTCGCCCGGCTCCTCCTCGTCGTCCTCGACCCCGACCAGCCCGCTGCGCATCTGGTCGAACTGATGCAGCAGATCGTTCAACTCGTCGTACGCACCACCGCCCGGGGCCTTCTGCGCGCGCCCCTCCAGGTCCCGCAGGTGCTCGACCAGGTCGTCCTCGAAATGCAGCTCGTAGCGCGGCAGGCCCGGCTCGCGGCCGGAGTTGATCTGCGCGACCAGCTGGGTCGACACCGGCCCGAGCCGCTCGGCCAGCACCTCCAGCGGCGTGGTCGGCTTCTCCTCGTCGTCGTGCGCGCAGGAGTCGTCCTCGCCCTTGCCCTCGCCCTCCATCGCGAGCAGCACCTGGAACGCCGGGAACGCGACCAGCGCCGCGGTCGCCATCATCCCGTCGCCGATCAGCATCAGCGGGTTCCCGCCGGCTTCGGTGCGGCGCAGATGATCGGGCATCAGTACGGCGGCCTGCTCGACGTTCACCTGACTCGCCAGCGAGGAGAGCCCGTGGTCGCCGTCGACCCCGAGCAGCTCGACCAGCCGCTCCGAGCTCATGTCGAACGTCGAGCGCAGGTAGTACCGCAGCCAGCCGGCGTCGACCGGGTTGGCCAGCAGCTCCGCGATCCGGGCCCGGAAGTCGGCCAGGTCGGCGATCGCGAGCACCACCAGCACCGGCTGGTCGCCGTCACCGATGACCAGCGGCCGGGTGTCGCCGTTGTGGAACCCGTCGATGACCTGGTGCAGGCTTTCGGCGGCTGCCTCGAGCGGCCAGGACTCCGCCTCGAACTCGCTCACCACCGCGGGGGAGGTGTCGTCGGGCATCTGCTGATCCTCTCCTGGCGGCGGGAGTTGGAGTAACTCTAGGCGGCGGTCGTTTCAACGGACGGTAGGGGTCTGCCCGGGGGCCGGTGCCAGGGCCGGCGTGACATTGGCTACGCTGGCACCGGCGGGTCGATGCAGAGGTATCTCACATGTGAGATAAGGTCCGGCGCATGACCGATGACTACCTGAGCCGGATCGGAAATCTCATCCGGGACGCCCGCAAGCATCGCGGCTGGACGCAGACGCAGCTCGCGGAAGTACTGAACACCAGCCAGAGTGCGGTGAACAGGATCGAAAAGGGTCATCAGAACCTCACCCTCGAGATGCTCGCCCGGATCGGCGAGGCACTCGACTCCGAAATTGTCTCTCTCGGAGGAGGCCCGGTCCACCTCCGTGTGGTGGGTGGACTGCGGCTGTCCGGATCCATCGACGTGAAGTCCAGCAAGAACGCCGGTGTCGCGCTGCTGTGCGCCAGCCTGCTGAACAAGGGCCGGACGACGCTGCGCAAGGTGGCCCGGATCGAAGAGGTCAACCGGCTACTCGAGGTGCTGAACTCGATCGGCGTCCGGACCACCTGGCTGAACGACGCCGGCGACCTGGAGATCGTCCCGCCGGCCCACCTCGACCTCGGGGCGATGGATGCCGAGGCGGCCCGCCGGACCCGCTCGATCATCATGTTCCTCGGCCCGCTGCTGCACCGCGAGGACACCTTCCAGTTGCCGTATGCCGGTGGCTGCGACCTGGGCACGCGGACCGTCGAGCCGCACATGGCCGCGCTCCGTCCGTTCGGGCTCGAGGTGAAGGCGACCGGCGGTGAGTACCACGCGGTGGTGAATCGGGCGATCAGCCCGGGCAAGCCGATCGTGCTGACCGAGCGCGGCGACACCGTGACCGAGAACGCGATCATGGCCGCGGCCCGGTACGACGGGGTCACGGTGATCCGCAATGCCAGCTCGAACTACATGGTCCAGGACCTGTGCTTCTACCTCGACCTGCTCGGGGTGCGGATCGACGGGGTCGGCACCACCACGCTGACCGTGCACGGCAAGTCCGAGATCGACGTGGACGTCGACTACGCGCCGTCCGAGGACCCGATCGAGGCGATGAGCCTGCTCACCGCGGCGATCGTGACCGGCTCGGAGATCACCATCCGCCGGGCGCCGGTGGAGTTCCTGGAGATCGAGCTCGCGCTGCTGGAGGAGATGGGCCTCGACTACAGCCGCAGCGACGAGTACCTGGCCGAGAACGGCCGGACCCGGCTGGTCGACCTGACCACCCGGCCGTCGAAGCTGCACGCGCCGATCGACAAGATCCACCCGATGCCGTTCCCCGGCCTGAACATCGACAACCTGCCGTTCTTCGCGGTGATCGCGGCGAAGGCGACCGGCCAGACGCTGATCCACGACTGGGTCTACGAGAACCGCGCGATCTACCTGACCGACCTGAACAAGCTCGGCGGCCGGGTCAAGCTGCTCGACCCGCACCGGGTGATGGTCGAGGGCCCGACGCACTTCTCCGGTGCGGAGATCATGTGCCCGCCGGCGCTCCGGCCGGCCGTGGTCACGCTGATCGCGATGATGGCCGCGAAGGGTACGTCGGTCCTGCGCAGCGTCTACGTGATCAACCGCGGCTACGAGGACCTTGCCACCCGGCTCAACAGCCTAGGCGCCCAGATCGAGACGTTCCGGGACATCTGAGTCCTGCAGGAAGGCGACGGCCTCGGTGATCACCTCCGGATCGGACAGGATCCGGCTGTGACCCAGGCCGTTCGTCGCGAGGAAGTTCGCCCGCGGTCCGTAGGCCCTGACCAGCACGCCCGCCTGCCGAGGATCCACGACCTCGTCCTCGTCGTTGTGGATCACCAGTAGGTCGATGTCACCGGTGGACACCGAGAACCGGGTCCAGATCCGGTCGTCGCCGTCGAAGTACCCGCGCTCGATGTTTCGCCGGAGCGCCCGGTTGATCTTCGGGCCCAGACCCAGCTCGGCGCAGAAGGTGTCCGCCAGGTAGCCGAACTCGGCCACGCCGCTGATCGTGACCATCCGCCCGGCGGCCACGCCTTCGCGGACGGCGTACAGCGCGAACGGTACGCCGAGGGAGTGGGCGATCACGCCCTCGAACGGGCCGTGCAGCTCCTCCAGCCGGCGGATGATCCGCTGGTGGCCGAGGATCGACACGATCGGACCGGCGGAGTCGCCGTGCCCGGGAGCGTCGTACGAGACCGGGCTGTAGCCGAGCTCGAGCAGCTTGGTGACGAACCCGGCGTACCGCGACGCGCGGGAGCGCCAGCCGTGCACGAGCAGCACCGGCCGGCGGCCGTCGCCCCAGGCGTAGCTGACGACGCCGTCGACGACCTCGACCCGCGCGGCCTCGTGGACCTTGCGCTCGGCGTCGCGGACCCGGCCGCGGGCCAGCGGCCGGCGCCACAGCGCGAACGCGAGGCGTCCGGCGAGCCGGGGTGACACCGCTCCGATGGCCGGCAGTCCGGTCCTGACCAGGTTCTTCATGGCGCTCCTCGACTGGCAAACTATACGAACGGTCGTATTATTAGTTTGGCAAGGCACGAACGTCAACACCCTTAGGATCGGGAACCGTGGAGAAGGTCGACGGACGGCTGGCGCGGGGTGACCAGACCCGGCGCGCGGTGCTGCGCCGGTCGGTCGACATCGCCTCGGTCGACGGGCTCGAAGGACTGTCGATCGGGCGGCTCGCGACCGAGCTGGGGATCAGCAAGAGCGGGCTGTTCGCGCACTTCGGGTCCAAGGAGGAGTTGCAGCTCGCGACGATCCGGGCCGCGCGCCGGATCTACGCCGACAACGTGGTGACGCCGGCGTTGGAGGTCGAGCCCGGGCTCGGGCGGGTCTGGGCGTTGAGCAAGCACTGGCTGGACTACTCGGAGCGCCGGGTGTTCCCGGGCGGGTGCTTCTTCCAGAAGGTCTCGCACGAGTACGCGGCCCGCGGCGGAGCGGTGCAGGAGTCGCTCGCCGCCGTGCATCGCGAGTGGATGGACCTGATCGAGACCATGATCGCCGAGGCGATCGACCGGGGTGAGCTGGCCGGCGACCCGAAGTTCCTGGCCTTCGATCTCAACGCGTACTACGAGGCGGCGAACCTCGCGTCGATCCTGCACGAGGACAAATCGACGTACGACCAGGCCCGGCACGCCGTTCGCTTCCGGCTGGAGTCAGCCGCCACTGCCGGGACGACTTTGCCCTGGTGAGGTTGTCGGTGGGCCTCTCTAGGTTGGCGGCATGCGGCCTCATGTGGTGGCTCAGGTGGCGGTGTCGCTGGACGGGGTGACGTCGGGATTCGACGTCGACCTTGCGCGGTTCTATGCGCTCGCGACCTTGTGGCAGGAGGACGTCACCTTGGTCGGTGCCGACACGATCCTTGCGCAGGAGATCGCCGTACGGGCGGCTCCTCGGCCGGGGCCGCGGCCTGATGGTCCGTTGCTCGCGGTGGTGGACAGCCGGGGGCGGGTCCGTGAGTGGGAGACGCTCCGACAGCTCGGCCACTGGTCCGACGTCCTTGCCCTGTACGCCGATCAGACGCCGGCGCGACCGCCCGACGCGACGACCCGTGAGCTCGTCACCGGATACGACCAGGTCGACCTGGCCGAGGTGCTCGATGTCCTTGGTACGCGCGGGGTTCAGACGGTCCGGGTCGACTCCGGCGGTGCGCTCGTCAACGCGCTCCTCGACCTCCGCCTCGTCGATGAGCTCGCGCTGCTCGTCCACCCGGTCCTCGTCGGGACCGGCCGACGCTGGTACGACACGGGACGGCTGGAGTTGCAGCACGCCGGCACCGAGGTCTTCGACGGCGGTGTGGTCTGGCTTCGCTACTGCGTCTCCAGCTGACCCGCGGTCCAAGGCCGCTCTGGCGATTCACGCCCCTCAGGTGAGGTCGTCAGAGCGGCCGGCTTCCAGGCGCGACCACTGGGAGATGGGACGGCCGTCGGCGGTCAGACCACCTACTTCCCAAGGCTGCGGCCATCCGGCAGGGGAGTCCTCGTGTTCCTCCTGGCGTCCGTACACGGTGAGGTCCATCAGCGAGTAGCTGTTGTCCATCACCTCGACGCCGCGGATCGTCGTCCACCAGGTCTCGAACACGCGATCGCCGTCCCGGACGTAGCAGACCAGGTGCATGTTGCCGACCTTGCGGCCGACGAGCAGTTCGTCGAGCGAGTCCACGGCCGAGTACCAGGGCATCGTCCAGCCCATGAAATCGCGGTAGCGGCGGCTCTCGTCGTAGGGGCCCTGGCAGAAGACGGCGTACGTGATGCTGCGGGAGTGCAGGTAGGACAGCTCGGCGACGTTGCCGTTGCACCAGGTGCAGCCCTGGCACTGATCGCCGGCAGGTTTACCGGGGTGCCACATGAAGTAGTAGGCGATGAGTTGCTTGCGCCCTTCGAAGGCGTCGAGCAGGGTCAGCGGTCCCTTGGGTCCGATCAGCTTGACGGTGGCGTCGACCTCGACCATCGGCAGGCGCCTGCGGGCCGCGGCGATCGCGTCGCCCTCGTGGGTGTGCGCCTTCTCCCGGACGCGGAGCGCGTCCAGTTCCGCCTCGAACCCGGTCCGATCGACGACCGCCGGCAGGCTTGACCTTCGTTCGTGAACCACGACTCTTCCTTCCCTCGCTTCCGCTGTACCCGGGACGTCGGATCCAATGCGGTCTGCTCGACGCTTGTTCACCGAACTGTCGGTGGTCGCCGCTACTGTGAGCAGTGATGAGGAAGCAGCATGAGTGGTACGACGAGCATGACGCCGAGCGATGGGTCGCCGAGCCGGTCAAGCGGCCGGGGCGGACGGCGTTCGCGCGTGATCGTGCCCGCGTGCTGCACAGTGCGGCGTTGCGGAGGCTGGCCGCCAAGACGCAGGTGGTGACGGCCGGTAGCGACGACTTCGTCCGCAACCGGCTGACCCACAGCCTCGAGGTCGCGCAGATCGGTCGCGAGCTGGCCGCGACCCTCGGCTGCGATCCGGACATCGTCGACGCCGCCTGCCTGTCCCATGATCTGGGGCACCCGCCGTTCGGGCACAACGGCGAGCGGGCGCTCGACCAGGTCGCCGCGAACATCGGCGGGTTCGAAGGGAACGCGCAGACGTTGCGTCTGCTGACAAGGCTTGAGTCGAAGACGTTCGACGCCGACGGCCGCAGCGTCGGGCTCAACCTCAGCCGGGCCACGCTCGACGCGGCCACCAAGTATCCGTGGCCCCGGCGCGGCGGAGAACGCAAGTTCGGAGTGTACGACGACGATCTCGCGGTCTTCACGTGGTTGCGTCAGGGCGTCGGCGAGCGCCGCTGCCTGGAGGCGCAGGTGATGGACTTCGCCGACGACGTGGCGTACTCGGTGCACGACGTCGAGGACGGGATCGTTGCCCACCACATCGATCTCGCGGCGGTCGGCGCGGACCGGGCGCCGTACTGGGAGATCGTCCGGCGGCTGTATTTGCCGGAGGCAACCGATGCGGAGCTGGACGAGGGCTGGGCGCGGCTGACGGCGCTGAACTACTGGCCGGGCGGGCGGTTCGACGACAGCCGGCGGGCGCTCGGCGGGCTGAAGGACCTGACCAGCCAGCTGATCGGACGCTTCGCGACAGCCGCCGAGCAGGCGACGCATGCGGTCTTCGGCCGCTCCCGCCTGATCCGGTACGAGGCCGACCTGGTCATCCCCGACGGCATCCGGGTGGAGATCGGTCTGCTCAAAGGCGTCGGCATGTTCCACGTCCTCGACTCACCCGAGCGGCAGGCCCGCCGCGCCTCCCAGCGCGAGCTCCTCACCGAGCTCGTCGAGGCCCTCTGGAAGACGGCACCCCGCCACCTGGACGCCGCTTTCCGGTCCGACTTCACCGAGGCCCCCGACGACCACACCCGCCTCCGCGTCATCGTCGACCAGGTCGCCTCCCTCACCGACCCCTCAGCCCAGACCTGGCACGCCCAGCTCGTCCACTGAGTACTGACTCGGTGGGTACGCGACACGGTCTCGCGCACTAGAGTCGGCTGCATGACAGACGCAGACCAGCAACCCATTGTCATCGTCGGTGCGAGCCTCGCGGGAGCGACCGCGGCGGAGACGCTGCGGACCGAAGGCTGGAGCGGCGGCATCGTCCTGATCGGCAGTGAGAACGCCCTGCCGTACGAGCGACCGCCGCTGTCCAAGGGGGTGCTGCTCGGCAAGGACCAGACGGACGTGGCCCAGCTGCACGACCAGCAGTGGTACGACGACAACACGATCGAGCTGCGCCTCGGGCAGACCGTCACCGCCATCGATCCCGCCGCCCACACGGTCACCCTCGACGACGGTTCCCAGGTGTCCTACGCCAAGCTGCTGATCGCCACCGGCAGCCGCGTCCGGAAGCTCGACATACCGGGTGCCGACCTTCCGGGCATCCACTACCTGCGGACGGCCGAGGAGTCACAGGCCCTGACCGACGCGTACGCCGCCAAGCCGCGTGTCGTCGTGGTCGGCGCGGGCTGGATCGGGTTGGAGGCGGCCTCGGCTGCTCGCGAACGTGGGTGTGAGGTCACGGTCGTCGAGCCGCAGTCGACCGCGCTGGCCGCGGTCCTCGGCGAAGAGATCGGCGAGTTGTTCGCCGAGTTCCACCGGCAGCACGGGGTCCAGTTCCGGTTCGGCGCCGGCGTCGAGGGCTTCGAGGGCACCGACGAGGTGAGCGGGGTGCGGCTCGCCGGTGACGAGGTGCTTCCGGCGGACCTGGTGGTCGTCGGCGTCGGCGTACAGCCGAATGTCGAGCTGGCCGCGGAGGCCGGCATCGAGGTCGCGACCCGCGAGAACGGCTCGGGCATCGTGACCGGCCCGGACCTGCGGACCTCGGCCGCGGACGTGTACGCCGCCGGCGACGTGGTGCGGTGGGCCCACCCGCTGTTCGGGCGGCCGGTGCGGGTAGAGCACTGGCAGAACGCGAAGGACACCGGCGAGTCGGCCGCGAAGGCGATGCTCGGCCAGGACGTTGCGCACGACGCGATCCCGTACTTCTTCACCGACCAGTTCGACCTCGGCATGGAGTACGCCGGTGACGTTCCGCGCGGTATGTCGTACCAGGTCGTCCTGCGCGGCGACCCGGCCTCCGGTGCCTATTTCGCGTTCTGGCTGGACGACGACCGGCATGTCCTCGCCGGCATGCACGTCAACAACTGGGACACGATCGACGCGATCCAGGCTCTGATCCGCTCCGGCAAGCAGGTCGACCCGGCCCGCCTCGCCGACACCTCGGTGGAGCTGGCGGACGTCTAGAGCGGGTAGGCGACGTACGCGAAGGCGGTGCTGTCCGGCGACCAGCTCGGCACGTTCATCGTGCCCTGGCCGCCGAACAGTGTCGCGATCTCCCTGATCTCACCGCCGGCGGTGAGCAGCCGCACCCGGACGTCCTCGATATCGGCGGGATGCCCCTCGGTGCCGGGCGGGAAGCTGACGTAGGCGGTCGCGGAGCAGTCCGGTGCCGGATGCGGGAACCAGTTCACCCGCTCGTCGAAGGTCAGCTGTTCGATCTCACCACCCCCGATCCTGAACAACTGGGCGTGGCCGGCTCTTTCCGAGTTGAAGTAGATCCACTTTCCGTCCGGGCTGTACTCGGACCCGTCGTCCGCGTGCTCGTCGTCGGTGATCTGTACGTCGTCACCGCCGGCCGCCGGAATCGTCCACACGTTGGTGATCCGGCGCCCGTCCACGTGCTCCAACCCGATGTACGCCAAGGTCGTGCCGTCCGGCGAGACCCCGTGCAGGTAGTGGTGGAACCCGGGTCCCCGATCGTTGGTCACCCGACGCGGCCGGCCGCCCTCGAGCGGTACGGCGTACAGATGTCCGTCGTCGGCCGACACGTAGACCGTCGTCCCGTCCGGACTCACCACATGGTCGTTGTTGATCGCCGGCACCCCGCCGAGGTCGATCTCCTCGAGCCCGTCGGCGACCCGGAACAGCCGTCCGTCCCCGTTGACGATGAGCTCGCCGCCGGGCGTCCAGTTGGGCGCTTCGAAGAGCAGATCGGGGGAGCTGTACACCAGGCGGCGCTCGCCGGTGGACACCTCGACGACGTAGAGCTCGGACACTTGACCAGGGCGAAGAGTACGCGGCACGGCATCCAGGTTAAGTCCACCCGGCCGGCGTCGTAGACTCGCGGGGTGGCAGGCCGGATCAAGGACGAGGACATCGCGCTGGTGCGCGAGCGGGCCCGGATCGACGACATCGTCGGCTCGTACGTGACCTTGAAGAACGCCGGCGGTGGTTCGCTCAAGGGGTTGTGCCCGTTCCACGACGAGAAGTCGCCGTCGTTCAACGTCACCCCGGCGCGGGGGTTCTTCTACTGCTTCGGCTGCCAAGAGGGCGGCGACGTCATCGACTTCATCCAGAAGATCGACCAGATCAGCTTCCACGAAGCGGTCGAGACGCTGGCCGCCAAGGTCGGCATCCAACTGCGGTACGACGAGTCCGGCGCGCCGATCCAGCGCGGTCCGGGCAACCAGCGGCCCCGGCTGGTCGAGGCGCACAAGGTCGCCGCGGAGTACTACGTCGAGCAGCTGTTCGGCGCGGCCGACGCAGCGCCCGGCCGGCAGTTCCTGGACAAGCGCGGCTTCGACAAGGACGCCGCCGTCCACTTCGGCGTCGGGTTCTCGCCGCGCGGCGGTGAGGCGCTGACCAACCACTTGCGCGGCCGCGGCTTCACGAACGCGGAGCTCGTCGCAGCCGGCCTGTCCGCCGAAGGACAGCGCGGCCTGTACGACCGGTTCCGCGGCCGGCTGATGTGGCCGATCCGGGACGCGTCCTCGGACGTGATCGGGTTCGGTGCCCGTCGGTTGTTCGACGACGACCGGATCGAAGCGAAGTACCTGAACACTCCCGAGACCCCGATCTACAAGAAGTCCAAGGTTCTGTACGGCGTCGACCTCGCCCGCCGCGAGATCGCCAAGGGCCGCCAGGCCGTGGTCGTCGAGGGCTACACCGACGTGATGGCCTGCCACCTGGCGGGCGTGCAGACGGCGGTCGCCACCTGTGGGACGTCGTTCGGCGACGACCACGCGCGTGTACTGCGGCAGCTGCTGCTCGACCATGACCAGTTCCGTGGTGAGGTGATCTTCACCTTCGACGGTGACGAGGCCGGTCAGCGTGCGGCGCTGAAGGCCTTCGCCGGCGACCAGGCGTTCGCCTCGCAGACGTACGTCGCCGTGGAGCCGGACGGACTGGATCCGTGCGACCTGCGGCTGGAGAAGGGTGACGCCGCGGTCCGCGAGCTGATCGGGCGGCGGGTTCCGCTGTACCGGTTCGTGCTCACCAACGTGCTGTCGAAGTACGACCTGGATCGCGCGGACACGCGGATCGACGCGCTCCGCGAGGCGGCCCGCCTGGTGATCAGCATCCGTGACCGGTCGAAGGTGGACGCGTTCACCCGCGAGCTCGCCGGGCAGCTCGGGATGGAGGTCGACCAGGTCCGCTCCGAGGTGTACCGGGCGGCGTCCCGGCCGGCGCCGGCGGCCGCGCCGTCCAACGATCGCGGGCCGGTCGTCGTCCAGACCGAGGCTCCCGCTCCTCCGCCGCGGGTGGACATCCCGTCGCCGCGGGACCAGCGGTTCGTGATCGAGTGGGACGTGCTGAAGGTCGCGATGCAGCATCCGGCGCTGGTCGGCGTCGCGTTCGACGAGCTCGACGACCACGACTTCACGCATCCGTGGCTGGCCGCGATCCGGGTCGCGATGGCGAAGGTGGGCGGTCCGGCCGCCGCGGCTCCCGGTGAGGCGTGGGTGGTCGCCGTACGCGATGCCATCGGCAACGATCCGGCCGCGGCGGTGGTGAGCGCGCTGGCCGTGGATCCGTTGCGGCTCGGACGCGAGCCCGACGAGCCGTATGCGCAGGCGTTGCTGGCCCGGTTGCAGGAGCTGACCTGTGCGCGCCGGATCCAGGACCTGAAGTCCAAGCTGCAGCGGACGAATCCGATCGACCGCGCCGACGACTACAACCGGATGTTCGGCGAGCTGATCGCGCTCGAGGCGTACCGCGCCGACCTGCGCAAGACGGCGATCTCGGGCGCGCTCTAGTCCTTCTCGGCCAGATGTGACACGAGCCGGGCGGCCTGCTCGGTGTACCGGTCGGCGAAGTCGGCGGCGTCAGGATCCAGGCCGAGGGCACGGGCGATCTGCGGGAACACGACCGGTGCCGCGGCCAGGCCGAACAGTGCGAGTCCGACGTACGCCGGATCCAGGTCGGCCGCGAGCTCTCCGTCGGCCTGCCGTTGGCGGAAGTCGGCGAGCATTCCCTCGAAGCGGGCGGTCCGTCCTTCGTCGTTCCCGCCGGTGTCGCTGTCCACGCCTTCACGGACCAGCAGCCGGAGCATGTCGGGCTGCGCCATCGCCGCGCGGGCGTAGGCACCGACCACCTCGCCGAGGGTGCCGGCGTCGGCGGTGATCGTCGGCTCGCTCGCCCGCCACTGCTCGGCGACCGCGCGGTAGAGACCCTCCTTGCCGCCGAAGTAGTACGAGATCAGCTGCTTGTTGACCCCGGCCCGCCGGGCGATCTCGCTGACCCGCGCGCCGCTGAAGCCGTGCGCGCCGAACTCGGCGACGGCCGCGTCCAGCAGCTGCTGCCGGCTCCGCTCGGCGTCGCGCTGCCGCTCGTCGGGTCCTGGTGATCTCCGCACGCAGTGATGGTAGCGGACTGCCAACCAGCGTGCTAACTTAATCAACCATACGGATGATAAAGTCGTCGGAACGGTTGATTAGGGAGAGTTGTGATGCGAGTAGCGGTCGTCGGTGCGGGGATCGGTGGGCTGGCGCTGGCTCAGGGATTGGCCGAGGCGGGCGTGGACGTGCAGGTGTACGAGCGGGATCCGTCGCCGCGGCATCGCAAGCAGGGGTACCGGATCCACATCAGCCCGGTCGGGGAGGAGGCGCTGGCCTCGATGCTGCCGGAGGTCGTCCGTCGTCGTGTCATCGAGACCGCGACGCATCCCGGGGATCTGCTCGCCGGGTTCGACAGCCAGTTGAAGCCGATGTTCGAGCAGGTCTTTCCGGGTGGCGGGCCGGACAGGGTGACCGCGGTCGATCGGTATGCGTTCCGGCGGGCGCTGATGACAGGGCTCGACGACGTCCTCGTGTTCGGCAAGGAGTTCGTGTCGTACGTCGCTGACGGCGACGGGGTCGGGATCCGGTTCGCGGACGGGACTTCGGCGACTGCCGACGTACTGGTCGGGGCGGATGGTGTCGGATCGCGCGTCCGGGCTCAGGTGGTGCCGGACTTCGAGGTGGCCGACATCGGCGTGCGGTGCATCTACGGCAAGGTGCCGCTGACCCCGGCGGTGAAATCCCTTGTACCACAGGCGTTCCTGCGCGGTTTCAGCTTCGTCACCAACGGGCGCGGGGCGGGTGCGGCGTTCGCGCCGGTGCTGTTCCGGACACCGCCGGAGGAGTACGGCGACTACCTGATGGCGGTCCTCACCGGAACGAACGCCGTACTCGGATGCGCCGATGACGAACTCTTCACGATGTCCCCGGCCGACCTGTGGAGCATCGTCACCCGCGTGACCGCGTCGTGGCACCCGACCGTCCGCGAGTTGGTCGCGTCCGCGGAGGTCGACGCCGCGTTCCCCATCACGCTCCGGACCTGCAAGCAGGTCGCCACGTGGCCCGTCTCCCGCGTCACCCTGCTCGGCGACGCCATCCACCCGATGACCCCCGCCGCCGGCGCCGGCGCCAACACCGCCCTCTGGGACGCCGCCCGTCTGACCCGGGCACTGACCGGCGAAACCCCACTCCTCGAGGCCCTCACGTCGTACCAGCAAGAAGTAACCCCCCACGGCCAAGCCGCCGTCACCGAGTCTCTCCACAACGCAGAACGCCTGTTCGGCCCGCGATCGTGAGGCCGGCCGGAGGCCGGCTGGGAATCTGAGGGTTCCTGCCGCGGATCTGAGGGTTTCCTTCGGATGTTGCAAACGGTGGCGTGAGAGTAGTTATTGGAGTACCAGCAAACAGGGGGAGGTTTCGCGATGAGCGAGGTAGTGGTCGACAGTTCACAATCTGTCGACGAGTTGGACGAAAGTACGCTGCTGCCGTTGAACAAGTCGGCGGGGGTGGTGGCGGATGACCCGGCGCTCGACAGCGAGTTCGCCGAGCCGGGCGGGAACAGCGACGAGGTCGCCTTGGAACCGGGCGAGGAGCCGGGGCAGGAGACCCGGCCGGACGATGCCGTGAAGTCGGCCGACGAGGTCGATCCGGACGGAGGGCAGTGAGATGGCGATCCGCACCGGGCAAGCTGCGATCAACTTCGCTACGGGACAGGTGACCAACCCGAGCCAGGATTGGTTCCGCCAGTGTCTGGTCTTCGTCCGGAAGTGCTTCAACGTCGGACCGCTGTACGGGTCGGCCGAGAAGGGCTACTTCGGGGCCGACCTCAGGCACGGCACCACCAGTACGCCGCCACTCGGAGTCCCCGTCTGGTGGACCAACGGAGGTGACGGGCACGTCGCCATCAGCGCCGGCGACGGGACCTGCTTCAGCAACGACATCAAGCGGCGCGGCAAGATCGACAGGGTTGCGATCTCGTTCATCACCCGCACCTGGGGACAGCGGTACCGCGGCTGGAGCGAGGACGTCAACGGAGTCCGGGTCTGGCGACCCGGGTCTCCGATACCGTTGCCGGTCGTCGACCTCAGCAACGTCATCGACGCCGCCCGCCGTGACCAGTTCCGTCCGAGTGGGGACGGGCTGCACAAGCGCGACGTGCTGATCGTCGAGAAGGCGCTGCGGCACCAGGGCCTCAAGCCGCCGGAGTTCGTCGACGGCTACGCCGGCACCGAGTTCCGCAAGGCCTACGCGCTCTTCCAGAAGGCCACGGTCCCACCGCCGTTCGACGGGATCCCGGGGAGGCTGAGCCTGACGAAACTGGGTGCACGCAACGGCTTCCGCGTCATCGACTGACGCCACGCCACCCAGAACCGCCGGCGGGCGGCCGCACGCCCGCCGGCGATTCGCCGCGCCCCTCGAGGCGGGAGCGGCGAGCCAGTTCTGGGCCGAGGTCTTGCGTTGACCGGGGTGACAGGGTCCACTGCTGGCAGCTCATCGGGCCAGGGGAGGACCGCCACATGACTCTGTCGACGATGCCTGCGTACCGCCGGAAGGCGCGGCTTGCTGCCGTGCTCGCCACGGTGCTCGGGTTGGCAACCGCCACCGTCACCACCGTTCCAGGGGCCGCGGCACAACCGCGGGGAACCGACCACGCCACCACCGCCGCCACCGATCCACATCCGAAGTCGGACCAGGACCTCGGCGACACCGACCGCGCGCGGATCGCCGCGGCGCAGGCCGCCGGCAAGAAGACCGTGACGCTGCTGGTCGCGGCCCAGCGAGACCGGATGTCGGCCGCCGCGGACCAGCTGCGCGCTCTCGGCGGGGTCGTGCTGAAGACCGACGCGACCGTCGACTACCTCAAGGTCGAGATGCCCGTCGGCAAGGCCGAGCAGGCCGCCAAGGCGAGCGCGGTCGAGGCCGTCGACGTCGACGGCCTGTTCAAGATGGACGATCCGCAGCCGGACGGGACCCAGCTGCCGATCCCGCAGACACCGCCCAGCGCGACCACGCCGCGGGTCAACCCGTACCTGCCGACCGGCGACACCCAGGCCGCGCAGTTCGCCCTGGCCAACCCGAAGTGGGACGGCCGCGGCACCAAGATCGCGATCCTGGACTCCGGCATCGATCTCGACGTACCGGCCCTGAAGACCACGACGACCGGGCTGCCGAAGATCGTCGACTGGTACAACGCGAACTCCCCGACCTCGGGTGACGCGACCTGGATCAGTACGACGGGACGCTTCAACGGCACGTTCACGGCCGGCGGCCGGACCTGGACCGCACCGGCGACGGGTGGTCCGTACGCGCTCGGTCTGCTCCGTGAGGCGGCCGGCGAGCTGGCCCAGGGCGAGCTCGGCGGCGACATCGACCGGGACGGCGTGACCGCCGAGTCGATCGGCGTCCTGCAGGACCGTACGACGAAGCGGGTGTACGTCGACACCGACCAGGACGGCGACTTCACCGACCAGACCTCGATGATCGACTTCAAGGTCAATCGCGACACGGGTCACCTCGGCACCGACAACCCGGCGACGGCCGTCAACGAGAGCGTCCCGTTCGTCGTGGTCACCGATCGCTCGGTGTACAACCCGGACTCCGACGCGGGCTCGGTGGTCAACCTGGGCATCGCCGGTGCGCAGCACGGTACCCACGTCGCCGGCATCACCGCCGCCAACGGCCTGTTCGGCGGCCAGATGAGCGGCGCGGCTCCGGGCGCGCAGCTGATGGCGGTCAAGGTCTGCCTGACCACCACGTCCTGTACGACGAGCGGCCTGATCGACGGCGTGCTGTACGCCGCGCACAACGGCGCCGACGTCGTGAACATCTCGATCGGCGGTCTGCCGGGGCTCAACGACGGCAACAACGCCCGGGCGGAGCTCTACAACCGGACGATCGACGAGTTCAACATGCAGATCTTCCTCTCGGCCGGCAACAGCGGCGCCGGGGCGAACTCCGTCGGCGATCCGGCGGTGGCCACCAACTCGATCGCGGTCGGCTCGTACATCACGAGGGCGACCTGGCTCGCGAACTACGGCTCGGATCCCTTGAACAGCAAGGGCTTGCACCCGTTCTCGTCGCGCGGCCCGCGGGAGGACGGCGGCTTCAAGCCGGACGTCATCGCGCCGGGTTCGGCGATCTCCACCACGCCGCTCTGGCAGCCCGGTGGTCCGGTGGCCGGCACGTACACCCTGCCGCCCGGCTACTCGATGCTGAACGGCACCTCGATGGCTGCTCCGGAGACCACGGGCGCCGGTGCTCTGCTCGTCAGCGCTTACAAGGCGACGTTCGGGACCCGGCCGACCGCGGCCGCTCTGCGGAGCGCGATCCGGTCGAGTGCGGCGTACCAGAGTCAGCTCGGCGCTTACGAACAAGGCGCAGGTCTGGTCCAGGTGACGGCTGCCTGGAAGCAGCTTCGCGCCGGGCAGCGGCCGAACGCGATCACCGCGTCCGTTCCGGTGAACACCGTGCTCAGTGGTCAGCTGGCGACGCCGGACGTCGGTGTCGGCATCCACGATCGTGAGGGCGTCACCCGTGGGGTCAAGTACGTCCGCACGTACACCCTGACCCGGACGACCGGGCTCAACCTGCCGATACCGCACCTGGTGCGGTGGGTAGGCAACGACGGCACCTTCACGTCGCTGCCCTTGGTGTTCCTGCCGTTGAACAAGGCGGTCTCGTTCTCCGTCCAGATCAACCCGTCCAGTACGGGCGCCCACTCGGCGGTCCTGCAGCTCGACGACCCGACCACTCCTGGCGTCGACCTGATGACGATGAACTCGGTGTTCGTGCCGGCCGACCTGACGGCGGCCAACGCGTACACGTTCCAGGCCAGCGGCAAGGTCGGGCGGGACGCGACCCGCAGCTACTTCGTCCGCGTGCCGGCCGGCACGAGCGCGCTCAAGGTGGACCTGACCGGCGGCGGCGACCAGGCCGGCGCGGGGCAGATCCGCTTCCTGCGGTACAGCCCGCAGGGTCTGCCCGTGGACAGCAACGCGAGTACGAGTTGCTACGACCCGGACGCCGGCGCAGGTTGTGCGGGTGGCTCACCGCATAGCCGTACGTTCGTCAACCCCCAGCCGGGCGTCTGGGAGGTCGTCGTCGAGGCACGCCGTACGTCGGACGTCAAGGAAGCGCCCTTCGGCCTGACCGCGACAGTCCTCGGTACGACGATCTCGCCGAACCCGGACGTGGTGTCGTCAGTGGCGCTCGGCGTACCGGTCACTCGCAACTACACGGTCTCCAACCAACTCGCCGGCTTCACCGGCCGGCTCGTCGGCGGCGGCTCGTTGGCCAGCACGCAGACCCAGCGTCCGACGATCGCCCACCTGGCGACGCAGACGTTCGACGTCACGGTGCCGGCAGGTGTCACGTCGTACACGATCCGCACCGGGAACTCGTCCGATCCACAGGCCGACATCGACCTCCTCGTCTACCGCTGCGCCCCGACCTGCGTCCTGGTAGGAGCCAGCGGCGGCGCGACGGCCGTCGAACAGGTGACGCTCGCCAACCCGGTCGCGGCGCTGTACAGGATCGAGGTCGACGGGTTCAACGTGCCGAGCGGCAGTACGGCGTACGACCTGGTCGACTCCTACGTCGCGCCGGCACTCGGCACCCTGGTGAGCGCGGACACCAACGCGCTGCACCCGTCAGGCTCGTCGTGGTCGCCCACCGCGACCCTGACCGTCAACGCCGACCCGGGCGCCGGCCGGACCATCACCGGCACCCTCACCGTCCAAACCGACACCAACGCCACCATCGGCGCCGGCTCCGTGATCGTGAACGCGGTCACCGGGCCTTAGCCCTCGAAGCCGTCGGCGGACGCTCCCGCGTCCGCCGACGGCTGTCACGTCCGGGTGATGAGGAGCCAGGCGAGGTAGGCGAGGTAGGCCGCGACGAAGACACCGCCTTCGGTGCGGGTGATGCGGCGGCCGGACATGAAGACGGGTATGCAGGCGACCGCGGCGCCGACCATCAGCAGGAGGTCGCCGCCGATGATCTCGTCGGGGACGTCGACGACGCTGGGTGATACGAGGATCGTGATGCCGAGGATGATCGCGATGTTGTAGACGCTCGAGCCCAGGAGGTTGCCCAAGGCAATGTCCCGGTTGCCTCGGAGCGTGGAGACGATCGTGGTCACGAGCTCGGGAGCCGACGTACCGATCGCGATGATGGTCAGTCCGATGACGGCGTCGCTGACGCCCAGGTCCCGGGCGGCGTCGACGGCGCCGTCGACGAGGAGCGTCGCGCCGATCACGATGACGGCGATGCCGACGAGGAGGCTGACGATGTGCAGCCAGGGCCGCTGCTGTGGCGCGTCGGTGTTCGCCTGGTACTCCGCCTGGACGGCGGGCGTCTCCTGCCGGCTGGTGCGCAGTACCGCGAGGGTGTAGCCGATTCCGAGCAGCACGAGGATGACGCCGTCGATCGTGCTGAGGACGCCGTCGAGGGCGACGAGCAGGAGCACGAGCGAGGCCGCGGTCATGCAGGGCAGGTCGAAGCGGATCGTGCGGGTGTCGAGGGTGAGGGGGCTGATCAGGGCGCTGAGGCCGAGGATCAGCAGGATGTTGACCAGGTTGGTGCCGACGATGTTGCCGACGGCGAGGCCGGCGTTGCCTTGCCGTGCGGCGTCGATGCCGATGGCGAGTTCCGGCATGCTGGTGCCGAGGGACACCACCGTGACCCCGACGACGATCGGCGCGATGCCGAACCGTAGGGCCAGGCCCGTTCCGCCGCGAACCAGCAGCTCGGCTCCACCCAGGAGCCCGATCAGACCGCCGATGATCAGCAGCGCGCTCGACATCCACTCACGGTCTCACGCCCCCTGACAGCGGACCAGTCCACGCCGGACCAGCGGTCAGGCTCGCCAGCGGTCGGCCAGCTCCTCAGTGCTGGGCGGCGGTCCGGGGAGCTCCGAACCGCCGTCCGGTCGTTCGCCGGGCCGACGCATCGCCTCCAGCATCAGCGTGAGGTACCGATGCCGGAGCTGGTTCGTCCGCGCCTCGTCGCCGAGCTTGATCGACGTGATCTGCTCCAGGATCATGCCGAAGTCCTCGACCACGATCCCCGGCCGGAGGTAGTCCTTCGTCCGCGCGTAGATGGCCTGGTTCAGCTCAGCCGCCCGGGCGGCGTCCTGCCAGAGGTCGGGTGTCGGGGTGAACGTGCCGGCCAGCCGCTGGGTCAGTGAGTTGGTGTCGGCGTCGACCAGCGCGTGCAGGAACGCTCCGAACGCGACCCACGGATCGCGGTCGTCGGCGAGCGCTTTCTCCGACTCCTCGATGTACCGGCCCAGGCCGTCGCTGCAGAGCTTGCGGAGCAGCTCCTCCTTGCTCGCGTACCGCCGGTAGAGCGCGCTGATACCGACCCCGGCGCGCTCCGCCACCGCGGAGATCGGGGCGCCGGGGTCGGCGATGAACACCGCCCGGGCCGCGGCCAGGATCACGCCGTCGTTGCGGGCCGCCTGCGCCTGCCGGCCACTGAGAGCTTTCGTCATGTGACCACAATAGCACTTGAACGGAATGCTCCGTTCCGTTAGAGTTGGAACAGAACATTTCGTTCCGTTTGGACCTGGAGCCGATGATGACCGCAGTCGCAGAACTCCCCGCCAGCCAAGCAGCCGTCCCCGAGGCCACCCCGCAGCGCAAGCGCTGGTTCGCCTTCTCCGCGGTCATCACCGCGTCGGTGATGGATCTCCTCGATTCGACCGTGATGAACGTCGCGGCTCCCGCCATCCGCGCGGACCTCGGCGGCTCCTACGCGAGCCTCCAGTGGATGGCCGCCGGGTACACGATGGCCCTGGCCGTCCTGCTCCTGGCCGGCGGGCGCCTCGGTGACCTGCTCGGCCGGAAGCGCGCGCTGCTGATCGGCGTCGGCGGGTTCACCGTGACCTCGTTCCTCTGCGGCCTGGCGGTGTCGTCGGAGATGCTGATCGGCGCGCGGGTCGCTCAGGGCGCGTTCGCCGCGATCATGCTGCCGCAGGGCTTCGGGCTGGCCCGGGACCTGTTCGCACCGGGCGAGCGGGCCAAGGCGTTCGGGTTCTTCGGTCCGGTGATGGGTCTGTCGGCGGTGATCGGCCCGATCGTCGGCGGCACGCTGCTCGACGCGGATCTGCTGGGCATCGGCTGGCGGGCGATCTTCCTGGTGAACATCCCGATCGGCATCTTCACCTTCCTCGTCGCGGCCAAGTACCTGCCGGACACCCAGCCCATCGGCCGCCGGATCTCGCTGGACATTCCCGGCCTGCTGATCGCCGGCGCCGGCCTGGTCGCCCTGGTCTACCCGCTGGTGCAGGGTCACGAGATCGGCTGGCCGCTGTGGTCGAAGGCGCTGCTGATCGCCTCGGTGCCGATCCTCGCCGGGTTCGGCGTCTACCAGTCCCGCCGGCAGCGCGTCGGCGCGACCACGCTGATCGAGCCCCGGCTGCTGCGGAGCCGCGCGTACCTGTCCGGTGTGTTCTTCGCGGTCGTCTTCTTCGGTGCGATGGCCGGCACGTTCGTGCTCGGGATGTTCCTCCAGGTCGGCCTCGGCTACACCCCGATCCACGCGAGCCTCGCGATGGCGCCCTGGGCGTTCGGGGCGCTGATCGGCTCGGCGGTCTCCGGGATCACGATGCAGAAGTACGGTCGAAAGTTGCTCCACGCCGGCCTCGCGCTGATGGCGGTCGGCCTGATCGGGCTGTACGGCGTACTCGCGCTCTCCGGGCTGAACGTCGGGCACTGGGATCTCGTCGCACCCAACCTGATCGGTGGGACCGGGATGGGGATGGTCTTCGTCCCGCTGTTCGACATCATCCTGAGCGGCGTCCGCGACGAGGAGGTCGGCTCGGCCACGGGCATGCTGGGCTCTCTCGAGCAGGTGGGCATCGCGCTCGGTATCGCGGTGATCGGCTCCATCTTCACGGGCAAGGTGGCCCACGCCGCCCCCGCCATCCGCCCGTCGGCCGCCCTCGACGGTACCCAGACCGCCCTCCTCGCAACCACCGGCGGCATCGTCCTCGCCTTCGCGATCGCCTTCCTGCTCCCGAAGACCGCTCGCACCGGCACCGAGCACTGACCCCCGGCCGGCCTGCGAGGCGCCGCTTCAGCGGCGCCTCGCAGGTGACAACTATCAGAAGCACGCCTCGGCGTAGTAGCACGGTTGCGTGTACCACGGGTCGGGCGGGGGCGGGTCGACGAAGAAGATGCGGAAGTGCGCCTGGTTCTGGACGAACCGCCCCGAGTTACCCGTGAGGTAGTTGGCGCGGACGGTCCAGACCTCTCCCGCAACGGTGTGCCTGGCAAGGCCGACCGTCGTCTCGTTCGCGACGCAGTTGCTTCCGGCGACGCGGCCGTTGAAGACGAACGACCCGCTGACGTTGCTCTCGACGGTCCACGCCGGCGACGTGTACGAACGAAGGCCGTTGCCGCCGACCCGGAACGACGTCCAGTCACCGGTGAACATCTGGTAGTCGTCGGTGCCGCCGTCGACAGGCTGGTCCTCGGTCCGCACGCTCCAGGGGTTCACCGACGTCAGATAGACGTGACCGTTCGTCCGGCACCCCGTCGCCTGAGCGGGCCCGGCAGAAACAACCGAGATCGCCGCCACCGGAACCAACACAGCCGCTACGGCCGCCAGCCGTCTCACCAACCGCCACCAGCGGCTGGATTTACGCGTGTCCTGCATGACTCTTTCCTCTCCCACAGATGCTGATCGCTCGACCGGTCGACCGAAGGAACACCCGTCGTTCGCGACCACCGCCCCCGCAGATAGCCGACGGATGGTTGCTACCGTGGCGCGGCCGACTGCTGGAGGGACTGCTTCAGCGCGGCACGATCCGGATAGCCGTGCCGGGCACCGACTGTGTAGACGTAGTGCCGATCGCTCTTGATCACCGCGGCGACGTACCAGACCGGGCTGCCGGCGGCCAGCATCCCCACGATCGTTCGGTGTTCGGGTGTCGTGCACATGCTGACCCTCCTCGGCTCGGTGGTGGCTCTGACCGTGATTCGGAACCGATGAGTTACCGGATTGTGCCGCCGTTGCTCGTGCGGGTCTGGTCCTCCGGTGGTTCGTTGGGTACAGGTTGGTTATGACGATGCGGCGGGCAAGTGTGACTGCGGTCGTCCGGACGCGGAGCTGGCGGTTGCTCCGGGGTGTCCTGGCGATGCTGGTGTTCGCGCTGCCTGTGGTGCTCCTCGGGTTCGCCGTACGGCAGCAGTTCGATCCGTTGATCAGGGCCGACGAGGCGGCGATCCGGACGGCCACGGGGTTCAGCGTTCGGCATGGGCTGGTGCCGGCGCTGACCGTGGTTCAGCTCATCAGTCAGCCGGTTTTCGTGTACCTGCTGGCGACCGTGGTGGTGGTCTGGGCGTGGAGGTCCAAGAAGCTCAAGGGGCGGGCGTTGTGGGCGTTCGTCACGATGATGGTCGGCTGGGGGATCGGCGGCATCTCCAAGCTCATCGCCCAGCGTGCCCGGCCGGTCGTCGACGACTCGGTGCCGCACGCGGAGGGTTACTCGTTTCCCTCCGGCCATGCCTTGAACATCACCTTGGCGGCCGGTGTCATGGTCTTCCTGCTCTGGCCGCTACTGTCCGCGACCCAACGTCGCATCGCCGTCGCGCTCGCGATCGTGGTGCCGGTGATCGTCGGTCTGGACCGGCTCTTCATCGGCGCGCACTTCCCGTCCGACATTCTCGCCGGGCACGTACTCGGTCTGGGCATTATGTTCGCTTCATGGATTGGATTCATCGGCAAGACGGCAGCGACCTCCTCACCCGGACCGTCGCACCCGGCGTAGCCCTCGGTGGCGTGATCATCGGCATCGGGCTCGCACTCAAGGGACCACTCGAGGGGATCTCCCACGCCGAAGAGTCGGTGAACAAGGATCTCGCCGCCGACCGGACCGGAACCTGGGACACGATCACCGCGGTGTGGTCGCAGATCGGCAACACCGCGGGCGTGATCGCGGTCTGCATCGTGGTCTCGTCCCTGTTGCTGTGGCGGACCCGGGACCTGCGCCTGGCGCTCGTCGCACCGGTCGCGATCGCCATGCAGGGCCTGATCTTCCTGATCGCGGCCAAAGTTGTGGACCGCGACCGCCCAGAGGTCGACAAGCTCGACGCATCACCACCGACCGCGAGCTACCCCAGTGGGCACGTCGGCGCCTCGACCGGCTTGTACGTCGCCTTCGCGCTGCTCGCCCTGCGCATCGAACGCACCTGGCTGCGATGGACGACCGTGATCCTCTGCCTCGCGATGCCACTGCTCGTAGCGTTCTCGCGCCTCTACCGCGGAATGCACCACGTGACCGACGTCACCGCGGGAGTCCTCAACGGCGCCATCTGCGCCCTCCTCGCCTACGCCTGGTACCGCCACTGCGCCAGCCGCCGCCAAAGCACCCCTACATCGCAACCCACCGCCACCACCCGGCACCAACGCACCCGCCCGTAATGTCACGAGCACTTGCGCTGCATGTCAGGCGGTATGCGGTGCCTGGTGGTCGCGGTGGCGTTGCACGCCCAGACTGATGCCCAGACCCGCCCCACTCAGCGCGATTCCGCACAGGGCGCCGAGTGCCACTGAGCTCAGATCCACCGTGTCGGCCGCCGGCGGCGGGCTGTACTCGATGGATCCGCCACGCGGCTCGGGAGGCTCCATAGCCATCGCCGGCGCGGCGGTCGTCATGAAGGCGAGGCTGACTGCCGCCCCTGCGGCCAACCGGGCGAGCCGGCTGGTCATGGATTGCTTCCTGGTGCGTCCGGCGTTGGTGATCATGGCTCCCTCTCCTGCTCGAGCGAGGTCCGCCGTGGTTGGCGGTCCGGCTGCGCTTCGAGCGTTGGAACCGTTGTCCCGCCCGGCGGTATCGAGCCGACCGAGGCCGGTATCACGGCGGTATCAGCGGCCTTGACGGGTGGCTGACCACAGTCGACAGTCGAAGAGTGGGTATCGCCGTTCTCGGCCCGCTCACGATCGAGGGGGAACACAAAGTTCTCGGACGACGTGATCGCGTCGTGCTCGCGGCTCTGGTCGTCCACCCGGGGGAAGTGGTCAGCGCAGAGGAACTGGCGGACGTGTTGTGGGGTGAGCAACTGCCGCCGTCGTGGGTCAAGATCGTCCAGGGGTGCGTGGTCCGGCTGCGCAAGCTGCTGGGCGTTCATGCCATCGAGACGACCGCTCTCGGCTATCGGCTGGTCGTGCCGTTGGACGAGATCGACGCGCAGCGCTTCGAGCGTGCCATCTCTCGGGCGCACGACCTGCTCGCCGCCGATGACGCGGAGCGGTCGGCGCTTGTGCTGGCGGACGCGTTGGCGTTGTGGCGGGGCCGGCCGCTGGCCGAGATCGACGGATGGGACGCCGCCCGGGTCGAGGCGGCCAGGCTGACCGAGCTCCTGTACACAGCCGAGGAGTTGTACGTCGAGTCAGCCCTGCGGGCGGGCCAGCACGACAAGGTCCTGGCGAAGGCGCAGGCGTTGGTTGCTGAGGCCCCGTTGCGCGAACGTCGGTGGGCCCTGCTGGCCACGGCGCAGTACCAGTCCGGCCGTCAGGGTGAATCGCTGCGGACGCTTCGCCAGGTCCGCTCGGTGCTGGATCGTGACCTCGGGGTGGATCCAGGACCGGAGATCGCCGCCTTGGAGCAGGCGATCCTGCGGCAGGATCCGGCGCTGGTCGTGGAGAGCGCGCTGCCCGAGCCGAGCGCAGTGTGCCCGTACCAGGGACTCAAGCCGTACGACGTCGACGACGCGGAGGTGTTCTTCGGTCGGGATGCCGACATCGCCGCGTGTCTGCGACGGCTGGCCGACAGCTCGGTCCTCGCCGTCGTCGGGCCGTCGGGGTGCGGCAAGTCCTCGCTGGTCCGCGCCGGCGTCACCGCCGCCCTGCGCCGCGACGGGGTCCGGGTCGTCGTGATCACCCCCGGCGTGCATCCAGTCGCCGCGCTGGCCGACGCGATGCCGCGGTCAGGCCCGACGCCGGCGCTGCTGGTCGACCAGTGCGAGGAGGTCTTCTCGCTGTGCCAGGACACCGCGGAGCGCGACGCGTTTCTCGGCGCGCTGGCCAAGCACCCGACCGCGGCGCCGCTGATCCTGTCGTTCCGGGCCGATCGGCTGGCCGACATCTCGTCCCATTCCGGGTTCGCGCGGGCCGTGGAGCAGGGCCTGTACCTGCTCGCCGCAATGGCTCGAACCGACCTCCACGCCGCGATCGAGGAACCTGCCCGGCTTGCATCGCTGGTGGTGGAGCCAGGTCTGGTGGATCTACTGGTGAACGAAGTGGCCGACCAGCCCGGTGCGCTGCCGCTGATGTCGCATGCGCTGGCCGAGACCTGGCGACGTCGCGAGGGCCGGACCCTGACCGTCGCGGGCTACAACGCCTCGGGTGGGATCCGCGGCGCGGTCGCCCAGTCCGCCGAGGCGGTCTACGAACGGATCCCGCCTCAGCGTCGCACGGTGCTGCGCGACCTGCTGCTGCGACTGATCACCCCCGGTCCGGACGGCGAGCCGGTCCGCAGCCGGCTGCCGCGGCGCCTGGTCGTCACCGGGCCGGACAACGAGGCGATGATCGATCTTCTGGTCGGCGCGCGGCTGGTCACCAGCGACGACGGCGTTGTCGAGCTCGCGCACGAGTCACTCGCCCGCGCCTGGCCCCGGCTGCGCGGCTGGCTGGATGACGACCTGGAGGGCCAGCGGATCCTGCACCACCTGACCGTGGCCGCGGACTCCTGGGACGGTCTCGCTCGTCCCGACAGCGAGCTCTACCGCGGCGTCCGCCTCGCCAAGGCCCTGGACTGGCAGCACCACAGCAACCCGACGCTGACCGACACCGAACGCGACTTCCTCGCGGCCGGCCGCCGCCTGTCCGAGGCCGAGCTCCGCGCGGCCGAAGACATCGCCCGCCATCAGATCCGGGTCAACCGCCGCCTCCGCACCGCCCTCACCACCGCCGCGTTCCTGCTCGTCGGCGCGCTCATCGCCGGCTTCGTCGCCGTCCGCCAGGCCGAGCGCGCCGACCAGGAAGCGGCCGCCGCCGAGCAGGCGGCAGTGGCTGCGGATGCCGGCAAGGCCGGCGCGAAGGCCGTCGTACAGGACGACATCGGCAAGTCGATGCTGCTCGCCGTGGCCGGCCTCCGGCTCGACGACACCCCCGAGTCCAGGGACAACCTGCTCGCCGTACTTGCCAAGAACTCCCAGCTGATCCGGTCGTTCGAGACCGAAAGCCTGGACGTCCGCGGCCTGGACATCAGTCCCGACGGCAGGACTGTTGTTGTGCACGACTCGACCGGCACGGCCGTGGTGTACGACCTGACGACCGGCAAGCGGACGGCTGAGCACCGGCCCCAAAGCCAACCGGGCCAGGAACCCGAGGACGGGTGGGGAGCAGTCTTCAGTCCGGACGGCCGTCAGTTGGCGATCGGGATGGCCTCGCCGACGACTCAGCCAGTGCTGCTGCTCGATCCGAAGACGCTGGAACCGGTGCCGGAGTCGCAGCAACTACCACGCTCCGGGCTGCCGGCACGCGCGACGCATGTCAGCTACAGCAGGGACGGGAACTCGCTCACAGCCATGCTGCACTCTTACCGCAACGGGACACCGACCGATGAGGCCACAGTGCTCGTCTGGGACGTCCGATCGGGCGGAACACCGAAGGTACGGATGACCCTGCAACTGTCGGACCTCGCGGGGAACGGCGGGCTGGTGATGAGTCCGGACGGGAGCCGGTTGTACACGAGCAGACCGCTGAGCGCCTACGACGTCCCGACCGGGAGGCTGCGCTACTCACGCCCCGAGCTGAGATACGGCGGCGTCGACGTCGCCCCGGACGGCTCGACGCTTGCCGTCGGCGGCTTCCTCGCCGGCTCGAACCTGGATCCCGGCCAGGTGCTGCTGGTCGACGCTGCGACCGGACTTCGTGAACGCCCGCTGCGGCGAAACGACGAGGCAATTGCCGCAGTGCGCTTCTCACACCGCGGGACCCTGCTGGTGACCACGACAGCCGAGCTGCAGGCGACCGTGTGGGACGTGCGAGCCGGCCGCGCGGTGGAGGACCTCAATGTCGGCCAGGCGGGCGTCAACGGCATCGGCTTCAGTCCGGACGACGCGACCCTCTACGTGGCCAACGAAGGCGCCCTGCGCAGCTACGACCTCGCGGGCCGGCGCAGATACATCGCGCACCTCATCCCTCCAACCGGTGGCGACTACGGCTGCATCAGTCCGGCCCCCGGCGGCAAGACCACCTACCGTCAAGGCCCCTCCGGGATCTCGTTCAAGGACGTCGAAACGCACCATGCCACCAGGCCGGTCCCGCTCCCCGGGAACTGGTGGGAGAGTGACACCGGCAACTGCGTCGCCTGGCACCCCGCCGGGGAACGAGCGGCGACGATGAAGTCGGACGTGCTCAGCGTGTGGAACGCGCGAACAGGTGAGCTCATCGCCAGCCGTCCGGTGGTAGGCAGTCGAGTCTCGGACTTCCACTACGCCGGGCGAGACGGGAGCCGGCTTGCCATCGGGCAGATGTCCGGCGTAGCCACGCTGCTGGACTCCGACACCCTCGAAGAGGTGGGCACACCGGTCCAGCTGAACGGCTCGATCAACTGGTTGTCAGCCGGCCCCGACGGCCACACCGCCGCGGTGCTCACCGGAGACACCATCGCGGACGGGGTGAAGACCACCGGTTGGGCACTGCTGGATCTCGAGGCCGGCGAGGTGATCCGCTCAGGCCGGCTGCCGCTGGCCGACCCCGAGGTCGTAGCACTCGCCCCGGACGGACGACATATCGCGGTCACGAGCGCGCAGGGCGAGGTACTCGTGCTCGACACCGCGCCCGGCGCACCGCCTGGACGACCTGTGAAAGTCAAACGGGGCGCGAACAGTCTCGCGTTCTCTGCCGACGGTTCCCTCCTGGTGGCGCCCGGTGAGGGGACGGTGAACCTGTACGACGGCTCCACCGGCGCTCCACTTGGCTCCGTCGTTGTCCCGAACCGGACAACCGTCACGGCGGACTTCCGGCCCGACGGCCACACCGTGGTGATCGCGTCCTACGACGACGCGATCTACACCTGGGACACCCGCCTCGACCACACCGTCGAGTTCGCTTGCCGAACAGCCGGCCGCGACCTGACCGCCGAGGAATGGCGCGAGACCTTCGGCCCCCGGCCCTACCGCAAGACCTGCCCCTGACATCGGGCCCGCGCGGTAGCAGAGCTCAGGTGTGCAGGGTTGGTCGGTAGATGAGCTCCTGGGTCTGGCCGTCGAGGGTGTGGCTCTCGAGCAGCTCCAGGTCGAAGTCGCCCGTGTCGTCGAAGATGCGGTCCTTCGCGGTTTGGCTTCGGCTGTTGATCACCGGGAAGATCGTCACCTGGACGCGGTCGACCAGGCCGGCGGCCAGCAGCGCCCGGTTCAGCGTCAGGCTGCCGTGCGAGCGCAGCGGCAGGTCCGACTCCTCCTTGAGCCGGGCGATGGCCTCGACGGGGTCGCCGCTCAGAACGGTCGCATCCGGCCAGTCGAGCGGTTCTTGCAGCGTGTTCGACACGACCGTCGTCGGCAGGTTCCTCATCCGGGTGACCCATGGGTCATGCACCTCGGCTCCCGGTGGGCTCGAGGCAAGCATCGAGGCGAACAGGCGATAGGTGTTGCCGCCGAGGACCAGCCGTTGCGCCTCGCCGTACTGGGTAAAGCGGTGATCGAGGAACTCCGGGCCCTGCTTCCCCCAGTAGCCGCCGTACGAACCGGTGGGGGAGCCGTAGCCGTCGAAGCTGGAGAAGATGTCGAAGGTGAAGGTGGCGCTCATGATTGCGGTGGTCTCCATCGGTTCGGTGAGCCGTCGTCGGCGGCCCTTCGCTCCTACTACGAACACATCGACTCAGATCCGACACTGCCCCAGCTCAGGTGTCGATGGCGGCTTGACGCATTCCGATATGGGAATATGATGGCGGACATGGCACGAGCAGCGACGACGTCGGATGCGTTCAACGCGATCGCCGAGCCGCAGCGCCGCGACATCCTGGCGCTGCTGCGGGCGGGCGAGCGGCCGGTGACCGACCTGGCCCAGGAGCTCGGGATGAGCCAGCCGGGGGCGTCCAAGCACCTGCGGGTGCTCCGGGAGGTCGGGCTGGTGCGGGTCCGCGGGGCGGGCAAGCAGCGCCTCTACGGCCTGGACGCCCGCGGGCTGCGGCCGGTCCACGAGTGGGTCGGCGGATTCGAGCGGTTCTGGAACGAGAGTTTCGATCGGCTGGACACCTATGTGCAGGATCTCAAGCAGACACGGCAGGAGGACTGACCGATGGCAGGGGCACGGCAAGAAGCGCGAGTGGAGCCGGCGACGGCCGACCGGGAGATCGTGATCTCCCGAGTCATCGACGCCCCGCGGGAGCTGGTGTTCGAGGCGTTCACCGAGGTCCGGCACCTGTCGCGATGGTGGGGACCGGAGGGGTTCACCACGACCACGCGGTCCTTCGAGTTCCGCGTCGGCGGGGAGTGGGACTTCGTGCTGCACGGGCCCGACGGGACGGACTACCAGGAGTGGATCTCCTGGACCGAGATCGCCCCGCCGGAGCGGATCGCGCTGCTCCACGGCGAGTACCGCGACGACCCGAACGCCTTCGAGTCGGTCCTCACGTTCGCGCCCGACGGCGCGGCGACCCGGATCGAGATGCGCACGGTGTTCCCCACCAAGGAACTGCGCGACGAGGCGGTCGAGAAGTACGGCGCGATCGAGGGTGGCCGGCAGACCCTGAGCCACCTGGCTGCCTACGTCACCGAGATCGTTCGGAAGGGAGTGGAGGATTGATGGCCGGAAAGGTGTTCTTCAGCGTGTCGATGTCGCTGGACGGCTTCATCGTGCCCGAGTCGATGGACTGGCTTCTCGCCACGCCCGAGCAGCGGGAGCAGGACCCGAGGCTCGAGCGCTGGATGACGCAGTGGATGGAACTGCAGCAGTGGGCCTTCCCGCTCCGGTTCTTCCGGGAGAACCTGAAGCTCGGCGAGGGCGGCGAGGAGGGCCGCGACAACGACATCGCGCGAGAGACCTTCGAGCGCACCGGCGCGAGCGTCATGGGCAGGCGGATGTTCGACCTCGGCGAGCAGTCATGGCCGGAGGAGGCGCCCTTCCACACCCCGGTCTTCGTCGTGACGCACACCAAGCGTGACCCGTGGGAGCGGCCCGGCGGCACCACGTTCCACTTCGTCAACGACGGCATCGAGCACGCCCTCGACCAGGCCCGCGGGGCCGCCGGCGATCGCGACGTCCGCATCGCCGGCGGCGGCGAGACGATCTGGAGCACCTGAACGCCGGCCTGGTCGACGAGTTCTCGATCGCGCTGTCACCGGTGCTGTTCGGCGCCGGCACCCGCCTGTTCGACGGCGTGGACGCGTCCAGGGTCGCACTGGAGCCGGTCCGTTCGGAGTCGCCGTCGCGGGTGACGCACCTGACGTACGCCGTACATCCACGCTAGCCACGCCACCCGAGCACCCACGCTAGCCGCGCAACCGCGCCACCCCAGCGACCCGAGCACCCAGGCTTGAATCGTCGAGCGCGGCAGCCCTGCGCACCGCTGGATCAGTCCCGCCGACCCTTCAGCCGGCGGCTGACCGCGCGCTCGACCTCCCGGGTCGCCTCGCGCTCGGCGAGCGTCTGGCGTTTGTCCCAGGTCTTCTTGCCGCGGCCCAGGGCGATCTCCACCTTCGCGCGACCGTCCTTGAAGTAGAGGGTCACCGGGACGATCGTCAGCCCGCTCTCGTTGACCTTGCGCTCGATCTTGTCGATCTGGGCCCGATGCAGCAGCAGTTTCCGCTTGCGGCGCGAGCCGTCGTTGAACCAGCGGGCCTGGGAGTACTGCGGGATGTGTACGCCGTGCAGCCAGATCTCCCGGTCCTCGACCATGGCGAAGCCTCCGACCAGAGACGCCCGCCCGGCCCGGAGCGCCTTCACCTCTGGCCCCTGCAGGACGATCCCTGCCTCCCAGGACTCGCCCAGATGGTAGTCATGCGCAGCCTTGCGATTGCGCGCGATCACGGGGTTGGCCTCGGGCTTCTTCACAAGGTGATTCTGCCCCGACACCCCGACTTGCGAGCCACCCGAGGTCGAGCTAGCCCCATGACCCCGCCGTAGCCCTTTCGAGGTCGGCATCACGAGCAGCCCCACGGCCAACCACGCCGAGCCTCTGCTTCGCGAGGCCGGCGACTCTACGCCGTTGGTGTCAGGTGACCGACCCGACCGAACACGTCCGCGAACCAGTCGAGTTGAGCGTCTTGCTGGTAGGCCTCGCCGCCCTCGTGCTCGTTGTGGCTGTAGATCTTGATGTCTTTGGCGACCCCGGCGTTCGCCTCGGTGCCATAGGCGTTGTACGCGGCGAAGACGGTCGAGGGCGGGCAGTTCGGGTCCATCAGGGCGACCGAGAACAGTGCTGGTGCCGTGGCCAGGCGGCCCAGGTTGACGCCGTCGAAGTAGCTCAGGGTCCGGTAGACGGTTTCGACGTGGTCCCGGAAACCTCTCAGGTACTCGGTGATCTCGGCGTAGGGGTCCTCATCGGTGATCTGCACACCCCGCTGGAAATGGCACAGGAACGGTACGTCGGGTGCGCAGCCGAGCAACTCGATCCCGGCCAATCCGGCCAGACCCGCCGCCGCGATCGCGATGCCACCACCCTGGCTGCCGCCCGTGACGATGATCTTGTCCGGATCCACGAGCGGGGACGCCGTGGCCGCGTCCAGGGCACGGACCGCGTCGATGAAGACCCGGCGGTAGTAGTAGGTCTCAGGGTCGGTGATGCCCGCCGTCATGAACCCCGGGCTGTGGTTGAGACCGGCGTACGCACTGTTGTCCGGGGTCGCATCGGGGCCGCCGCTGCCGTAGCCCTGACCACGGTTGTCCATCTGGAAGAGGGCGTAGCCGGCCTGGGCCCACAGTGTGCTGGCGTGCGGGAAACCGCGGCCTCCGGAGTAGCCGAAGTACTGCACGACCGTCGGCAACGGGCCGGTTGCTCCGGCCGGGACGTGCAGCCAGCCCTTGATCGGCGTACCGCCGAAGCCGGCGAACGTGACGTCGTAGGTGTCGATGACGGCGAGCTTGTTGTCGATCGCTGTGAACGTGGCGGACAGATCGTGAGTGCGCGCACTCTCGATCGACCGGCGCCAGAATTCGACCAGGTCGGCGGGTGCGGCCACCTCAGGCCGGTACTCGCGGAGCTCGTCGAGGGAAAGGTCGAACATCGCCATGAGCAACCAATCTGAACCAGACGCGTGGGCTGATGGCCCGGCGTACGAGAAAAGGAGGAGCGTTCGAATCCGGCGGGGGCGGCGTCGACCGGGGCGGGTAGCCGAACAGCTCGACTTCAAATCTATGGCAACCTCGCCGCCGAGCACGCCGATCCGCCCCCAGATTCCGTCTGCCCAGAGGAAAACGAATCAGCGCAGCGACTGCCCCACGCCCTGGAACGGCCATCGAACGACCAACCCCGCGACCGGCCGCAGACGCGGCCGACGCCCACCCTGAGACCGCTCGACCCCTCACGGAGCTCTGCGGGTTTGCACCGTAGGGCGGGCGGGACTCGAACCCGCGACCCAGGGATTATGAGTCCCCTGCTCTAACCAGCTGAGCTACCGCCCCGTGTCGGGTGATCGTATCTGGTGGGTTGGGGAGACCAGGGGTGGGTCAGGGGTTTGACGGAGGGGGCGGGTGGGTGGGAGCGGGCATGATGGAGGCAGGTCCGGACGAAGGGAAGATCGATGGGCTGGTTTATTTTCCTCGTGCTCGTGGTGGGTGCGATCGCGGCGTACAAGTATCGGGTGCCGTTGATCGCGAAGCTGACTGGACAGCCTCAGCAGCGGATTCAGCGTGCCATCGATCGGAAGAAGGGCAAGTAGGCGCTAAGGCCTGAGGTTCTCGTCGCCGTCGTGCTGGTGATTCGCGCAGTACGACGGCCTACCTGCATGCACTGCGGGCGCGTCAGGGGAGCTTGAGGCACCAAGCGGTGAGGGCGATCTTGCCTGTGGTGCCGATGTCGGTGACTACCGGCCAGACGGTGGGGTTCTCGTGCTTGGCGCGCGCGACGGAGAGGTAGGCGCCGGTTTCGTTCGTGCCGCCGATTTCCGCGGTGCCGGACCAGGAGATGGCGGCCAGCGCGGTCTCGCCCTTTCGCAGGCGGAGCTTGGTGGGACCGGGGTCAGTGGCCATGTACGACGTGCCGTGCGCGACGGTCATCTTCATCGTCCTGCGTTCGCTGTCCAGTACGGTCACATCGGGGTAGCCGGTGACGGTGATCGGCTCGGAGCGGCAATTGGTGAGCTTGGTGATGACAGCACGGTGGCCCACCGACGCGTCGAAATCTCCGACTGAGATCGACACTCCGGAGGCCGGGCAGGTGCGTGGTGGCGGAGTGGGCGTCGGCCGAGGTGTCGGTGTTGCGTGCCGGGTCGGTGTCCGCCTGGGGCTTCCGCTCGCCGCTGTCTCGGTGCCGCATCCGCCTGCCGCGAGCAGTACTACGGCGACCAGCATGATCCACCGCCGTCGATGCATTCCTTGAACCTATCTGTCGTACGTGCGAAGGCCCCGACCACTGGACGTGGTCGGGGCCTCTGGCGGTTAGGTCCTGTCTGGTAATCCAGCGCCTACTGCGGGGCACTCGGCACGGCACCTCGCCGCGCGGGTGCAAAGGCCACGATGCTCCGCATCGAGACCTTCGCCCCCGCGCGCCGATGCACCGCACCGAGCACCTCCTCGCTACGGCGCTGGACTACCAGACAGAACCTAGACGCGTACGGCGACGACCGACGCGGCGGCGGTGATGTCGCCGGAACCGGCCGAGCCGGCGTCGTCGTTGTAGCCGAAGGCGAACACCTCGACCTTGGTCGGTGCGGTGACGGTCACGATTTTCACGGTCGACCCGGTCAGCTCGCGGTCCTTGGCGGGGGAGATCTCGGCGCCGAGGATGGTGCCGAAGTCGTCACCGAAGGCGGTGTCAGTGGCGCCGACCCGGAGAGCCAACTGCGGGCGAGTGCCCGCGGGGCCGGCGGCGGTGCGGGCGAAGAATGCCGTCGAGTTCAGCAGCCACCGCCCGGCCGGGAGAGTGACCTCGCCGACCTTGGTCTTGTTCGTCTTGAAGGATCCGCCGATGTGCGCGATCACCACCGGGTCGAAGGACTTGGCCACCTCGGCCTTACCGAGCGCGTCCGTGTCCTTCAGGAACGCGGCGCGGTCAGCGGGGGCGAGCTTGCTGGCCGGCAGGCTGTTGTCGACGACCTGCGTTGCGGCGACGGAGCGCGGGCACAGCGGGTAACTCAGGTTCTTGCAGTCCGGCTTCACGGCACCGTTCGCCGCGACGGCGACTCCGACCAGCACACCGGCCCCCAGGACGGCGGCGACCACGAGACGGCCGCTCTTGCTGTTCAGGATCTTCTTGCTGATGTCCACAGGGTTCCTTCCCCTCATCCCCGAGGCCCCCTCGGGATTCTGGAGAGACGGTACGGGAATTGCTGGTCTAGGCCAATAGGGTTCCCGGCGCGTCGCGCGCCGGATGTGGGCCGGGGGAGAAGGGCCGGAGGCGGGTGGCACGAGAAAGGCCGGCTCCACTGGAGCCGGCCTATGAATTGATGCTGGTGTCTGCTGCTCCCGCGACTGGACTCGAACCAGTAACCTGCCGGTTAACAGCCGGCTGCTCTGCCAATTGAGCTACGCGGGATCGGTGGTGTTCCTGCCCTCCGAACCCCGAGGACCTGAGTAGGTTAGCAGGCGCGGCGCGAACTACAAAAACGGGATTCGGGAGTCCGGAGGCTCGCTTCCGGGTCAGATTCCGAACTCGTCGCGGACCTGTTTGAGGGCTGCTTCGGCGGCGTCGAGGACGCCGGGCTGGTCGGGCTCCAATCCCTTGTCCAGAACGAAGTTCCAGGTGACCGCGGCGTCGGGGCTGCTGGGGTTGCGGCGGCCGACGATCCGGACTCCGCGCTTGCCGGCGAGGGGGACGTGGCGCTGGACGACGATGCTCGCGTCGACGCGTTCCCGGAGGAGCTGGCCGAAGCGGCGGGGGTCGTCGACCTTGAGCTCGGTGGCGCGGAGGGGGGTGCCGAAGTCGGTGGTCTCGAAGATGGTGAGGACGGAGGCTTCGGAGTCCCAGGAGGCGCGTTCGATCTTCTCCCAGCCGACCCGGCGGACGGTGCCGGGGGAGTCGGTGGGGAGGTAGACGGCTGAGCGGGTGCCGGCGACCCAGTTGGCGTCGGTCAGTTGCACCGCGGCGAGGATCTCTTCCTTGCCGGTGGAGGTGTGTCTGGAGGCCACGTTCACCGCGTCGGCCAGCTCACGGGGCCAGGAGGTACGCCGGAGTCTCACGTCTTCATCATTCCAGTCGGTGGCAAACGGGTGTGGGGTGGTGGGGGTTTGCTGCCGCGAGCGTGGGTGGGGTGGCGCGGGTAGCTCCCGTTCGGTGCTTTGCAGGTTGGTGGTCGGGTTTGCGTTGGTGGCTAGGCAAAGCACCGAACGGGAGCAGTTGGAGGTTGAGGGGGCAGGTCGGGTGGCGGGGTGCCGGGCTGGGGCGGCCGGGGGGCGTGGGGGCATGTGGGTCCGATCTAGGCGGCGTAGTCGCGGAGGTGGTGGTGGGCTCGGCGGCGGAGGGTTTTCAGGGCTTCTTTTTCGAGGGTTCGGATTTGGTTGGGGTGGAGGTTGAGGGCGGTGGCGGTTTCTTCCGGGGTGCTGGGGGTGTGGCCCGCCAGGCCGTAGCGGTGGTGGAGGACTGATTGGTGGAGGTCGTCCAGGAACTGGAGGTGGTGGGCCACGTCGCGGCGGAGGGCGGCGCGGAGGACGATTGCGTCGTCGTCGATGACTGGGTCCGTGTCGTCCAGGTCGAGGGTTTCGGGGTGGATTCGCCAGGCTTGGGCGCGCTCGACGCGGGCTACGGTGAGGCCGCTTGCGGTGGCGAGGTCTGCGGTGGTGGGCTCGCGGCCTAGTGACTGGGTGAGGTCGTGGCGCAGGGACGCCAGGCGGCAGGCGTCGGCGTACGCTTGCGCGGGCATGCGGACGAGCCGGGAGCGGTCCGAGATGGCGCGGCCGATCGACTGCCGGATCCACCAGATCGCGTACGTCGAGAACCGGTGACCCAGCCGGTGGTCGAAGCGTTCGACCGCCCGCATCAGCCCGATGTTGCCCTCCTGGATCAGATCCAGCAGCGAGATGCCCTTCCCGGTGTACCGCCGGGCCAGCGACACGACCAGTCGCAGGTTGCCCTCGATCATCCGCCGCCACGAGTGCTTCCCGAGCGCGACCACCTGCCGCAGCTCGGCCGGATCGTGCCGGCCCGGATCGACGCTCAGCCGCTCGGCCGCGAGCACCCCGGCCTCGATCCAGTACGAGTGCTCGTTCACCTCCTCCAGTGTCAGTAGTTCGTGCCGCCCGATGTCCCGCAGATACGCCACCAAAGCGGTCACATCCGCCGGCTCGCAGTCCAGTTCAGCCATCCGTTCCCCTCTCTCCTGACAAAGAGAGTGCCGTGATCAGACGACGAAGAACCCGGTGACTTGGAGTATGTGGATAACTACTTGCCGCAGCGGTCAGTTCCAGGCTGGGTACGACGGCGCGACCTCGGCGTACCGATCGGACCAGTTCGGGAGGTCGGTGCCGGCGAGGTGGGCGTCTAGTCGGTCGAAGAACGCGTGCGTACCGGGGATGAAGCCGCGGGCGTTGGTGACGGACAGGCCGGTGTGGGTGAAGGTGAGCAGCGTGCCGTCGCCCTCGGCGGTCAGTTCGTAGCGAACGACGCTGTCCTCGACGATCCGCTGGCGCCACTCGTGCTCGAGGACGTGCGGCGGGTCCCAGACGAGGATCCGGCCGGTCAGCCGCTTGGCGTCGGGTGCGGCCGGCGGCTCGTCGGGCATCATCTCGATGGTCCCGCCGGTCCGGCCGTCGATGACGGTCTCGCCGAACCAGGCCTTCCGCTCGAGCGGATCGGTCAACGCCGCCCACACCACCTCGATCGGATGGGGGAGGTGGCGCCGGAACGTCATGGTGGCGCGGTCGCCGTCGATGGTCAGCTCGCCGTGGCGGTCGGTCAGGCTCATTCGGTGGACTCCTTCTGGCTGAAGTGGTTCTCGAGGGCGTCGAGGTGCCGCGGCCAGTACTTCCGGTACCGGCTGATCCAGTTCTCGATCTCGATCAGCCGGTCGGCGCGCAGGGCGTAGATCCGCCGCTGACCGTCCGGCCGGACCTCCACCAGCCCGACCTCGCGCAGGATCCGCAGATGCCGCGACACCGCCGGCTGCGTCAGCCGGTCCAGGTGGGCGACCAGCTCACCGGCTGGTCGCTCCCGCTCCGCAAGGAGATCCAGTACTTCGCGCCGGCTCGGCTCGGCGATCGCCTCGAACACATCCATGACCGGAAGTATTACAGAAGGCATATATACACTTCAAGTGATACATCTCAGGCGTACGCGCGCAGCCCACTGAGCAGCCCGTCGTGGAAGGGATTGGCGTCGACCGCGTCGAACCAGCTGTCGCCCGTGGTCAGTGGCTCCAGCGGTGGGACGGTGACCGCGTCCGGGGTGGCGCCGGCCGGGCCGCGGCGGCGGACCTCGACGTCGATCTCGGGTGCGGGCATGTCCGGCAGGAGCACGAAGCCGTCCGTGCCGACGTCGGTGGAGGTGAAGGTGTCGAAGCTGCCACCGGCGGCAAGGCCGTCGAAAGCGCCCTGATCGGCGAGAGCGGCGAACGTCGTGGCGGCACGGTTGGCGGCGCCGGCGGGGTCGGCGCGGACCTGCTCCAGCTCGGCGACCACTGTCTTCCATGTGACGGCCGGGTCGCCGTAGTCGATGCTGCGGGAGAGCTTGCCGACCGTGATCTGGGTGGCCGACGCGGCCAGCGGCTTCATCAACGAGCGCAACCCGTACCGGGCGCGTCCGCCGACGACCACGAGCCGGATGTCCACCTCGGTGGCCTCGATCAGGCTGCGGTGGACGTCCGAGCCGGAACGCCGTACGACGATCAGGTCGGCCAGCGCGCCACGCTCGACCTGCCCGACCGGATGCGGCCAGACGCCCGACAACGCCGCACCCGGGTTGGACGTCGCCATCCGCACCAGTTCCTCATCGGTGAACACCGACTCGGCCTTGTTCCACAGATCGGCGACCTTCAACTCCCACAGCACGTTGCGCGTCCCCGACGGTCCCCAGTCCGACCCGATGCACAGTCGTACGCCGGCAGTGTGAGCGCTGCGCACATCCGCCGTCGCGCCGTACAGCCAGAGATTCGAGAACGGCGACCAGACCAGGCTCGAGTTCCCGGCTTTCATCGCGGCGAAGTCGTCCGCATTCAACGCGCCGCCGTGAATCGCGACCAGTTGTGGTTTCACCACCCCGACCTGTTCGAGCAACTCGAATTCCGAGCGCAGCTTCGGATCCGATCCCTCGGCCGAGTGGGCGATGAATCCACGCCCCTGCTCGACCGCCGCCGCGTACGGCGCCAGCGCTTCCTTGCTGTCGGCAACCAGTGTGCTGACCCGGATGAAGTCGTCGTGGGTGCCGAGTTTCTCGGAGTCGACGTTCCGGATCAGGTCGTTGTCCGGCGGTACGGCGCCCCGCGGGTTGCCCTGGATCGAGGTCGTCCCGCCGACGATCGCCCGCGTCTCGACGTACCGCAGCAGGGCGCGACCCGCGGCCGCGCCGAGCAACCTGGCCGGCTGGCTGATCTGCGCGCTGTATGTCGGCGCCCGCCCCCACTGGTTGTGCGAGGTCCACGGAACCGTGCGCGAAGGCTCGGTCCACAACGGCAGGCTGTTGTACATCAAATGATTGTGTAGATCGATCAGTCCGGGAAAGATCAGTCCGCCCGCGGTGATCTGCTCCGCGTTCTCGAATCCCGGCGGTACGGCGTCGGTCGGGGTGACGGCCGCGATCAGTCCGTCGTCGCCGACGTACACCGCGCCTTTCGGGAGGACCTGCCCGTCCGGTCGCATCGTCACCACGGTTCCACGCAGTACGAACATGGCTTCCCCTCCCGTACAATTTCCGTTGCCGCCCTGTTCACGAGCGTAGGTCAAGCATCGTCGAGGGGGAGGTATTTCGATGGCTGACTTCGACCCGGGCCCGCCCGCCCTGGTGGCGCGACACTTCGCGAAAGTGCCCAGTTATGCGGACTTCCGGGAATTGTTCTGGTACGACTGGGGCCCGGTGTTCTACCGCGGCCGGCTGAATCGCGCCGCGCGGTTGCTGGCGATCGCGTCCGATCCAGGTCCGACCGAACGCGTCGCCGGACGCACGCTGGTCGGCGACGCGGGCCAGCGCGTGCAGGGTTTCCTGACCAAGCTCGGTCTGACCCACAGCTACGCGCTCGTCAACGCCTACGCGTACGCGCTGCGGCCGTCGCGCGCCATGCAGGCCGCGCCGCTGCTGTCCCGGCCGGACCAGCTGGACTGGCGCAACACGCTGCTGCGGATGATCACCGGCCCGGAGTTGCAGGCGATCGTCGCGTTCGGAGCGCAGGCCCGGTCCGCGGTGCGGCTCTGGGACGACAAGCCGAACGTGCCGGTGTTCGAGGTGCCGCATCCGACGAGCCGCGATCCGCAGGCGTTGGTCGACAAGTGGCGGCAGGCCGTGACGGAACTGCGGGCCATCGTCACGCCGGACCCCGACGGCGATGCCACCGGACCGAACTACGGACCGAAGTTCCTCGAGACCGACTACGCGCCGATCCCGCCGAGCGACCTGCCGTTCGGGGTACCGCCGTGGCTCGGCGACGACGCGTGGGGCCGCAAGGACAAACCGCGCCACAACAACAGCGTCGAGCGCCCGGAGGAGGATCTCCTCAACACGTTGGTCTGGCGAGCCCCCAAACTGGGCTGAAATGGTCCGTGGTCGGGTTTACCGTGATCCAGTGCGAGTGGCTACCTGGAATGTGAACTCGGTCAAGCAGCGGTTGCCCCGGTTGCTGGGGTGGCTGGATGAGCGGCAGCCCGATGTGGTGTGCCTGCAGGAGACGAAGCTGGCGGACGACGCGTTCACCGCGTTGCTGGGCGACGAGCTGGCCGGCCGCGGCTACGAGACGGCCCTGTACGGCGAAGTCCAGTGGAACGGTGTCGCCCTGCTGTCCAAGGTCGGCCTGGAGGACGTCGCGACCGGCATCGCCGGAGCGCCCGGCTTCCCGAATCCGGAGGCCCGTGCGGTCGCGGCGACCTGTGGTGGGATCCGGATCCACTCGCTCTACGTCCCGAACGGTCGCGTCCCGGACTCGGATCACTACCACTACAAGCTCGCCTGGCTCGCAGCCCTGAGAGACGTCGTCGCCGCCGGCCCGGCCGACCAGATCGTCTGCGGCGACATGAACATCGCCCCGACCGACGCCGACGTCTTCGACCCAGCGGCGTACGTCGGTCAGACGCATGTGACCCCGCCCGAGCGGAAGGCGCTCGCGGACCTGATGGCCGCCAAGGGTCTGCACGACGTGGTCCGCGATCGCTGGCCGGACCAGCGTGTCTTCAGCTACTGGGACTACCGCGCCGGCATGTTCCACCAGGACCTCGGCATGCGGATCGACCTGATGCTCGCGACCGATCCGGTCGCCGAGCGGGTCAAGGCGGCGTGGATCGATCGCAAGGCCCGCAAGGGGACCGGACCGAGCGACCACGCGCCGGTGATCATCGATCTCGATGTCGCGCCGGACGGTGACATCGGGCCTGTGGTACCACCGCCGTCCGCGCCGCGGACCGGTCGGAAGACCACCACCAAGCTCCCGCAGAACCGCTGATGCGGCGCGCCATCGCAGTCGCGCTGCTACTCGCGACGATCGCAGCCTGCAGTGACGACAAGCCCCCGACGCCGCCGCCGGCGGTCGCGTGGTCCAAGGTCGACGTCGGTACGGCGGAGCCCGTCGTGCTCACGGATCACGGCGACCAACTGCTCGTCGGTCTGCGCCATCGCGGCGCGAAGGTCGTCCCGGAGCTCGTCCTGCTCGACGGGGACCAGCGCACGCCGATCGCGGTCAAACCGAACCCCAAGAGCCCGTACGCCTTCGAAGCGATCTGGTACTCGATCGCGTACGACGGCAAGCAACTGCTCGCCCTCGGGGGAGCGTCGGGTGGCGCGCACTCCAACACGCGCTGGACGGTGTGGACCGGCACGCCGCAGACCGGGCTCGTCGAGCGTCCGCAGGACTTCTTCACGTTCGGCGGCCAAACCGCGGGCGACCTCTACAGCGCGGTCATCACACCGACCGGCCGCGCGCTGCTCGGCTCGTGGGGCGGCGTGGAGACCGGCAACGACGCGATGGTGTGGCTGCCGCAGGGCGACGCCAAATGGACCCGGCAGGACCCGACCAAGACCGTCCTGCAGAGTACGCCGTCGCTCCTGGTCGGCCCCGGCTTCGGGACGACGCTCGGCAACAGCATCGTCCTCGTCGGGTCCCAGGTCCGCCTCGAATCGAACGTGGTCGCCCAGGAGGCAGCCGTCTGGCGGTCCACCAACCTCAACCAGGGCTGGTCCCGGATCGCGCTCCCCGAGCCCGGCAGCCGCAGCCAGGCGAACACCGCGACCTGCGCCACGGACTGCGTGATCTCCGGGTACGTCGACGGCAACCTCGCCATCTGGCAGCTGGACAACAGCGGCCGGGCCACCCGCCTCAAGGGCGTCCCGGCGATCCCGGTCGGCGACAAGGACAAGCTGCCCCCGCCGATCGTCGACGACGGCAAGATCGTCCAGATCGTTGCTCAGGACAACAAAGTAAAGGTGCTCACCGGCGTCGACGGCCACTGGACCACGCAGGAGTCCCAAGGCCCGCAGGGCCCGGTCACCGACGCGGTCCTGCTGCCGAACCACAAGCTCTACCTGATCGCCGGCACCTCGCTCTGGCAGACCACCCTCAGCTGAGCAGACCCCTCACGTACGCCGCCTGGCCGGAATGCTGGGCACAGTCGTCGATCACGCTGACCAGCCGCACGCCCAGGGTGACCGCGGGAGTCCACCGGCGGTCGACGATCCGGTCCAGGCCGTCGTCCGTGACTGTCTTCAGGAACTCGACCGTACGAGCGTGCACGGCGTCGTAGTACCCGAGCAGTTGAACCGCCGAGAGCTGGACCAGCGCGACCTGGTCGGACGAGTGCGCATACCCGGTGTCGGCCGCGTCGAGCGGCAGCCCGAGCCGCTCGTGCCAGCCGTCCGCGGTGTGGACCTGCTCATACCCACCGGCGTCGGCGAGGTGGTCGTCCTGCACGCGCGTCAGGTGCCAGACCAGCCACGCGATCGAGTTGGCCGTGTCGCCGGGCCGGGTCGCGAGCGTCTTGTCGTCGAGACCCTCGACCACCTCGTGCACGACCTCCTGGATCCGGCTGTGGGCGTCGATGAGCAGTTCACTTGTCTTCATAGCGGCCACCGTAGTCTTCACTTCGGACAGTTCCGAGGAAGGGATCAACCGTGGAATACCGCACTCTCGGTCCGAGCGGCGCCGTCGTCTCGACGTACGCGCTCGGCACCATGACGTTCGGCAACGAGACCGACGAGGCCGGCGCGCACGCGCAGCTGGACCGGTACGTCGAGGCCGGCGGCACCTTCATCGACACCGCCGACGTCTACACGGCGGGCGTGTCCGAGGACATCGTCGGCCGCTGGCTGGCCAAGAGTTCGGCGCGCGACAGCGTCGTCCTGGCGACCAAGGGCCGGTTCCCGACCGGCGACGGACCGAACGACGTCGGCACGTCGCGCCGGCACCTCCGCCGCGCGCTGGACGCGTCGCTGAGCCGCCTCGGCGTCGATCACATCGACCTCTACCAGCTGCACGCCTGGGATCCGATCACGCCGCTCGAGGAGACGCTCAGCTTCCTGGAGGACGCCGTCCGCGCCGGCAAGATCTCGTACGGCGGCCTGTCGAACTTCACCGGCTGGCAGCTGCAGAAGGCCTGCGACCTGATCGCCCACCGCGGCTGGTCGCGGCTCGTCACGCTGCAGCCGCAGTACAACCTGCTGGTGCGCGAGATCGAGTGGGAGATCATCCCGGCCGCGCATGAGAACGGGCTGGGCCTGTTGCCGTGGTCGCCGCTCGGCGGTGGCTGGCTGACCGGGAAGTACTCGTTCGACGAGCTGCCGACCGGTGCCACCCGGCTCGGCGAGAACCCGGACCGCGGCGTCGAGTCCTGGCATCGCCGCAGCCGGAACCAGCGAGTGCGCGACGTGGTCGACGCGGTCCGGGAGATCGCGGCAGCGCGCGGCATCTCGATGGCGCAGGTCGCGCTCGCCTGGCTGGTCGACCGCCCGGCGATCACCTCGGTGATCCTCGGCGCCCGCACGCTGGAACAGCTCGACGACAACCTCGCCGCCGCGGACCTGCACCTCACCGCGGAGGAGACCGAGAAGCTCGACCGGGCCAGCGATCCCGGCGCGGCGGACTACCCGTACGGCGGTCCCGGCGTCGCGCAGCGCGATCGCCCGATCATCGGCGGTCGCGGCTGACCTCAGGCTCCACCGCGGCGCGGAGGGCGGCGTACGACGCGACGAGTGCGCGCCGCTCCTCCGCGAGCAGTGGGTCGTCCAGCCGGCGCCCGGCCTGGACCCACCGGTCGGACAGCAACATCGCCTCGACCCGCTTGCGCGCGGCCGAGCGCATCGCCTCACGGTCGCCGCCGTACACGTACGCGTACAGATCGATCAGCGCGTTCTCGAGCTGCTCCTCGGTGACCGACTCGTCGTGCTGGTTGGCTCGATGGACCCGCCACCACTCGACCTCCAGCCAGGCGGCCCGCGCCGGGTCGAACAGGAGTCCGTCCGACTCTCGGACGAGCTCGTAGAAGCGGCGCATGTACGCGCGGGCCGCATCCGGCTGGTTGTCCGGGAACGGCGACCACATCTGATTGGCCCGCAGCACGTACCAGGCTCCGGCCAGGGTCCGGCGCGGGGACATCCCGAATCCGGCCGCGACCATTCCGACGGACGCGACCATGAACCGCCGCCAGTCGTGCCGGTAGTAGGACGCCCAGGCGTCGGTTTCACGGTTGCCGACGACCACTGGGTCGAAGGACAGTGGACTTGTTCTGGTGCCCCGCATGATCCCTCCCCCTGAGGAGATCCGATGAACGATGGTAGTCCGGTGGCCGGTGTGGTCGCGCGGATGCGGCAGCGAATGGACGATCTGCCGGACGGGCTCGCACACCGCAAGGTCTTCCTCGGGACCTACCTGCGGACGACGCAGGCGGTCGGGACAGCGATCGACCAGGCCCGCTTCGAGGACCCGGACTGGGTCGAGGACTGGGACGTGAAGTTCGCCGAACTGTACCTGCACGCCCACGATGCGGACCTCAACGGGGGCGGTGTGCCCAGGCCGTGGCGGTTGGCGTTCGATGCGTCGGCCGACCTGCCCGGCCTGGCGCATGTGCTGCTCGGCATCAATGCGCACGTCAACTACGACCTGCCGCAGGCACTGCTGGCCGTGATCAGCGACGACGACTTCCTGGATCCGTTCCTGATGGATCGGCGGCGCAGGGACCATGAGCGGATCGACGGTGTCCTCGCCGAGCGGGTGGGTGCGGAGGACGGCGAGCTTGCGGCCACCGGGCCGAAGAGTCTGCTCGATCAGGTGCTGACGCCGCTCAACCGCTTGTCCTCACGACGGTTCTTGCGCGAGTCCCGCCAGAAGGTCTGGCACAACACTATCGAGCTGCAGAAGGCACGTGTGCAAGGCAACTACGCACAACGTCTGGCGGAGCTGGAGTTGTTGAGCGCCGCGAAGGTCGCCGACCTGCTCAGGCCAGGACAAGTCCTGCTCCGCCTGGCACTCACCGGCTTCGGTGTGACGCTGCCGCCACCGGTCTAGCCCGGCAGCACTCCGGACCACAGCACGCCGAGCGCCAAACACGCGAGCGTCACGAGCCCGAACACGCCGACCCACATCAACGCAGGTACGCCGGTCAGCCGTCGAAGCTGATCCGCGTCCGAACTCCGTCCCTGCCCACCACGTCGTGAGTGCTGCAACTCCAGTACGGCGCGCGGCGCGGCCAGGAGCAGGAACCACGTGAGCAGATGAGCGAAGGCGGACTGGACCGACGGCGAGCCCCACCACGTCACCCCGAAGACCAGCGCACCGAAGACCACGACCGACCAGAGCCCGTAGAGATTGCGGATCTGGAGCAGCAGGACCACCAGCGCCACCAACAGTCCCCACAGCAGCGCAACGGCGTACCCGCGACTCAGTACGAACGCGGCGGCGAGGCCGAAGAGTGCGGGACCGGGATAGCCGGCCAGCAGGACGGCGATCATCCCCGGGCCGGTCGGGCGGCCGCGCGACACGGTGACGCCGGAGGTATCCGAATGCAGGCGAATCCCCGCCAGTTTGCGTCCGACGAGTGCGGCGATCAGGCCGTGCGCACCTTCGTGGGCGATCGTCACGACCTGCCGGGTCAACCGCCAGAACGGTCGCCACGCGATCAGCAGCAGCGCGACGACGCCCGTACCGATCACGACGCGCAGCGACGGCTCGGCCTGTGCCGACGTGATGCTGTCCCAGAACTCACTCACCCGCACATCCTTGCAGCCCGGTGGTCAACCACTGACCGTTGACATCACCGGGTGCGCGGACGACGGTTGAAGAATCGCGGCCCGGGGAGGGGCGCTGTATTTGGGGGAGCCATGTCTCAGCCACGCAGTATGAAAGGCACGGGGAAGAAGACCGCCGCCGCCGGCAAGACCGCGGCAGCGAAGAGGACGACCACCGCGAAGAAGACGACCGCCGCGAAGAAGACAGCGGCCCGGCGCGAGCCGGCGAAGACGGCGACGGCGACGAAGCGCGCCGCCCGTGCGTCCGTCGCGAGTACGAACAGAGCCCGGACAGCCAGTGCTGCGACGGAACAGGCCGCGGCCCTCGTGCCGCTGCCTGACTTCCTGGCATCGGCGGGCACCCTGACACTCGATCAGCGCAAGCTCCTGGTCGACCAGGCACTCCTGCTGCTCAGCGAGAACTACGTGCACCTGCCGCTGAAGGTCGCGATGCACGCCGTCAACCCGCTGCAGCGCCTGCGGGTGATGCGGGCTCGGATGGAGCGCCAGACCGCCGCCACGATGGAAGCCGAGTGGATCTTCCACCGCGCGATGTCGAGCATCTTCCACTCGGTCCGCGATCTGCACACCAACTACCTGCTGCCGGTGCCGTTCGCCGGCAAGATCGCGTTCCTGCCGTTCATGATCGAGAAGTGCACCGACGAGGCCGGCGCCGACCACTACCTGATCACGCGGACCATCACCGGCTACTCGGCGCCGCAGTTCGGCCCGGGCGCCGAGGTGACGCACTGGAACGGTACGCCGATCGCCCGCGCGGTCGCGCTGAACGGCGCAGTGTTCGCCGGCAGCAACGACGCGGCCAACCTCGCCCGTGGCCTGGAGTCGCTCACGCTGCGCCCGCTGGTGATCCAGGCACCGCCGGACGAGGACTGGGTCACGCTGACCTACCTCGGCCTCGACGGCTCCGAGCAGGAACTGCGCGAGCAGTGGAAGGTCACTACCAACCTCCCGCCGATGACGGACCTGGATGCGATCAGCGCTGCGTCCGCCTTGATGGGTCTGGACCTGGACTCCGACGAGAAGGCCCGCGCGAAGAAGGCGCTCTACGTCCGCGATGTCGTCGACCTCGAACAGGGCCAGAGCTCCGCCGAGCTGAGCACCCCGGCCGCCGTCAGCGGGGCCGACATCCCGACCACGATGCCCGGCGTCTTCCGGGCCCGCCAGGTCAGTACGCCGTCCGGGACCTTCGGGCACCTGCGCATCTTCACGTTCAGCGTGCAGGACCCGGTCGCGTTCCGGGACGAGTTCGTCCGGCTGGCCGGCCTGTTGCCGCAGATCGGTCTGATCGTGGACGTCCGCGACAACGGCGGCGGCCACATCTACGCCAGCGAGTTCACCCTGCAGACGATGACGCCGCGGCACATCTCACCGGAGCCGGTGCAGTTCATCAGTACGCCGGTCAACCTGGCGATCTGCCGCCGGCACAAGGAGAACCCGGCCGGCATCGACCTCGGTCCGTGGTTCGACTCGCTCGACCTGGCGACCGAGACCGGATCGACCTACTCGGCCGCGAAGCCGATCACGCCGGAGGACGGCGCGAACGACATCGGCCAGACGTACCTCGGCCCGGTGGTGCTGATCACCGACGCCCGGGTGTACTCGGCGACCGACATCTTCGCCGCCGGCTTCGCCGACCACGGGATCGGCACGATCCTCGGCGTCGACGACAACACCGGCGCGGGCGGCGCGAACGTGTGGACCCACGGCTTGCTCGCCGCGTTGCTGAACGAGCCGCCACCACCGGACGAGACCTCGCCGTACGTCGCCCTGCCGAACGGGGCGAACATGCGCGTGGCGATCCGCCGTACGTTGCGCGTCGGCGATCTGTCCGGCACGCCCGTCGAGGACCTCGGGGTCAAGCCGACGGAGACCCACCGGATCACCCGCGACGACCTGCTCGCAGGCAACGTCGACCTGCTGAACCGGGCCGGTGCGCTGCTCGCGGCGATGCCGGTCCGCCGGCTCGACCTGACGACGTCCTTCAGTGGTACGACGCTCACCGTCGCGATCGATGTCCAAGGCATCGATCGGGTGGACATCTACCTGGACGACCGGCCGATCAGCTCCGAGGACCTGACTCCGGCGCCGCTCAGCATCGACATCCTCGAGGTCACCCCCGGCCAGCTCCTGCGCGCCGACGGCTTCGAGTCCGGGGCCCTCGTCGCCTCCCGGCGGACGAAGGTCTAGTTTCGGGGCATGCAGAGTCTCCACCTGACCGCCGAGGAACAAGCAATGCTCGGCGGTCAGGAGGGCGACGGCGTCGCGCTCGCGATGCGGGTGATCGTCAGCTCGGCGGGGATCTCCGAGGCGCCACGGCTGGTCGAGATCACGTCGGCGCACGTTGACTCCTGCCTGTACCACGGCCAGGTCAGCCTCGACTTCGCGCATCGGCTGGTCGACCTCGGTGCGAAGGTCCGCGTGCCGACCACGCTGAACGTCGGTTCGCTGGATCTGCTACATCCCGAGCTCGTCCGGGACCGGGAGCTCGCGGCCGCGGGTCGTGAGCTGATGTCGGCGTACGTCGCGCTCGGATGTACGCCGAGCTTCACGTGTGCGCCGTACCAGCTGCCGGACCGGCCCGGGCTCGGTGAGCATGTCGCGTGGGCGGAGTCGAACGCGATCGTGTTCGCGAACTCCGTGCTCGGCGCGCGGACCGACCGGTACGGCGACTTCCTCGACATCTGCGCCGCCATCACCGGGCGAGCGCCGTACGCCGGACTTCAGACGACCGAGGCGCGGCGGGGGACCGTGGTGTTCGACTGCCGTCCGCTGGGCGGGTTCCTGGAATCGGAGCTGGCGTACCCGCTACTCGGGCATCATGTCGGATCGGTGGTCGGCGCCGGAATCCCTGTGCTGCTGGGGATTCCGGCGGACGTGAGTGAGGACAGGCTGAAGGCTCTCGGGGCGGCGGCCGCTTCGGCCGGGGGAGTCGCGTTGTTCCACGCGGTCGGGGTGACGCCGGAGGCTCCGACCGACGTGTCCGGTCTGCCGGTCCGTGAGGTCGACGTTGCCACACTGCGCGAGGTGCGACGGTCGTTGTCGACGTTCTCCTCGGGTGAGCTCGACGCGGTCAGCGTCGGTACGCCGCATGCGTCGTACGCCGAATGCGCGCGACTGGCCGCGCTCGTCAGAGATGGGCCCAGGCTGAGGGTGCCGTTCTACTTGTCGACTGGCCGGGTGACGCGGGCGCGGGCGGAGGAGACCGGCGTACTGCAGGTTCTCGAGGCCGCGGGGGTGACGGTGGTGGTCGACACCTGCACCTATGTGACGTCGATCCTTTCGCCTGGTTGGAAGAACGTGATGACGAACTCGGGCAAGTGGGCGCACTACGCTCCCGGCAATATCAACGTGTCGGCCGTTCTCGGATCGCTCGAGGAATGCGTGGCCTCCGCCCGCGCCGGCCGCGTGGTGCTCGACGCATGATCGTTCCGGCCCGCACTCTCCATCCCGGCACGGCCTCCGGCGATCCCATCCGGCTCACCGCGCCGCTGTCGTTCTGGGGCGGCACCGACGAGAACGGTCGCATCGTCGACGCGCATCACCCGCAATGCGGCGCCGTTCTGGCCGGCCGGATCCTGCTGATGGAATCCGGCCGCGGCTCCAGCTCGTCCTCGAGCGTGCTCGCCGAACAGATCCGCGCCCGCACAGCCCCGGCCGCTGTCATCTTGGCGCGCCCCGACTCGATCATCCCGCTCGGGGCCCTGATCGCCCGCGAGCTCTACGACCTGGCGACTCCCGTGATCGTCGTCGACCAACCGGCGTACGACGCGCTGCCGACCGACATACCCCTGCGGGTCGTGGCCGGAGCTGCGCACGCCACCGTCAGCTGGTCTACAGTCTCCCGGTGAACACACGGGGTGTGCTCGCGCTCTGCGCGGCCGCTGTCTTCCTCCTCTCCGCTTGCTCCAAGACCGACGCGTCGGAAGGTGCCGCGAAGGCAGCCGCATCCGAGGCGGCCAAGCTGCGATCGGAGGTGCCGACGACGGTCCCGACCACGGAGTCGACCGGACCGGTCAACGCCCCGGCCGAGCCGGCGGCGCTCGCGCGGAACCCGATCTACCGCGCCGGCAAACTCCCGTCGCCGAACTGTGCGGAGCCGGCCATGGAGCCGACCTCGCTGCGGAACGTCCGGGCCTACTACACCGACTTCGTCGCCTGCCTGAACAAGGCATGGGCGCCGGTGATCCGGAAGGCCGGGTTCACCTTCACACCACCGAAGCTGGATGTCGTGCTGGGCAAGTCGCCGTCGTCGCCGTGTCACTTCTACGACGGGCCGGCGTACTACTGCGGCGACACCATCTACCTCGATGCCCAGGCCGATCTGGACAGCTATGAGGAGGATCCCGAGCGGGCGCTCGGCTGGATGGCGGTGATCATCGGGCACGAGTACGGGCACCACGTGCAGTTGCTGACCGGGATCCTCGCGGCGAAGTACAAGCGCGGCATCACGCTCAACGGGATCGACCTGCAGCGGGAGGAGAGTCGCCGGCTCGAGTTGCAGGCGTCCTGCTTCGGCGCCGCCTACCTCGGCGCCGACCGCGCGACGTTCCCGGTCGACGGCGACTGGCTCGAGGTGTGGGACGAACTCGTCGCGAACACGACCGACCCGAAGCACGATCACGGTGGTGCCGGGAACCACGCGTACTGGAGCAATCTCGGCCTCGCTGCGGGCGGGCCCGGCGCATGCAACACCTATACGGCGGACTCGGCCTTGGTCGGCTGACGCATCAGCACGGCCGTTGCCGCGAAGAGGATCGCGCACGCGGTGAGTGCCAGGGGAAGCGTGGTCAGTCGGGCGATGCCGGCGATGGTGAGGCGCAGACGATCTCGCCCAGGTACTCGAGTTGGGCGAGGAACGAGTGGGTGGTGGCGCGGACGTCCGCGGTGGTCCGCGCGTTGACCCAGATCGTGCTGATCACCCGCGTGAGTGGAGTGACGAGGCCGGCGAGGAGTACGACGGCGATCGCGCCGACGACCGGGTCGCGGGCGAACGCGAGCATGAGCGTGCTGAGTACACCGGCCACGGCCGCCAGGGCGTAGTCGGTACGCGCGTGGGCGCCGTCGATCCGGTGGGTCACCAGGCGGAGTGCGATCGCGCCGACGATCAGGCCGATCACGCTGAGGGCGGTGAACCAGACGATCGGGTCGGGATCGGTGGGCAGGCCGAGGTCGAGGAGCTGCTTCTGGGTGAGCCGGCCGGCGGCGTCCGAGGCGCCGTTGACCAGGAACGTGGCCGCGAAGATCAGCAGGATCGCGCGACTGCGGCGTACCAGGGTGAGACCGCGGCGGAACGTGGTCCAGGACGCAGACCATCGGGCGGTCCGGGTCGCGACGAAGTTGTGCTCGGTGAAGCGGAGCGCGACGTACAGCGCGAGTGAGGTCATCGCGGCGCCGGCGATGACGATGGTGAGGTCGCGGCGGGTCGCCCACGCGAGCAGGCCGAGAGCGATCAGGCCGGCCGCCGCGCCGGTCAGCTGCGCGCGGGCGGCGCGGGCGAGGACGCCGCTGATCCGGTCCGGCTGGTCGAGCTCGTCGGTGATCCAGGCGACGTCGGAGCCACTCGCGAAGGTCCACGAGATCCCCCACAACACCTGGGTCGCCACGAGGGCCGGGAACGACTCGAACAGTCCGGTGCTGATCATCGCGGTACCCATCAGCACCTGCGAGATCACCAGCGACCACTTGCGGCTGACGGTGTCCGCGAAGACCCCCGCCGGAATCTCACAGACCAGCGCAAACATCCCCTGCACGGATCCGATCAGCACCAGCTCAGCCGGTGACAACGCCGCATCCACCACCAGATAAACGCTCGCAACCACCCACCACCCGCGATGCAGCACCGCCCGCAACCACACCCACCGAACGAAGACCACCTCCAACCCAGCACCCTCCCGACCCCACCCCACCACCGTCCACCGATTAACCCCCACCCCCGCGAAGCGCGAGGCCACCCCACCCCGAGCGGAGCAACGGGTTCTTTCCGCTGGGTGTGAGTTGGTTCATATTGTTCGTAAGTATCAGCAGATTGCGATAGTTTGAAAGGGTGCCAGGGATCACATCTGAAAACGAATAACCGTTCTTGATTTTGGGATGGGACTCGGCGCAGGGTGGAAGTTCAGAGAACGGGCGTTCGGTTTGAGCTGGGGGTCGGCGTGGCGCAGATGACTCTGGAGCGGGTGGGACAGCCGGTACCAAAGGCCACCACGCACAGCGGGATCTGGCGGATCGTGCGGGAGATCGCACTGCTGGCGGTGCTGTTCGGGGCGTACAACCTCGGCCGGTTCCTGTCCGCGGAGCACACGGGCTCGGCGTACAGACACGCCGACGAGCTCATCCGCTGGGAGAACTGGCTCGGCCTGCCGAGCGAGGCGACGGTGCAGCAGCAGGCGTTGCGGGTGCACGGCCTGGCCGACCTCGCGAACGTGTTCTACGCGAGCGTGCACTTCCCGCTGACCGCGGCAGTGCTGCTCTGGTTGATGATCCGGCGCCCGGCCGAGTACGGGAAGGCCCGCTGGGCGCTGGCCTCGCTGACCGGGCTGGCGTTGCTCGGGCACATGTTCTTCCCGCTGGCACCGCCACGGATGATGCCGGGCTGGGTGGACACCGGCGTACTGCTCGGGCAGTCCGTCTACGGACCGAGCACCGACTCCGGGGTGGCGAACCAGTTCGCGGCGATGCCGAGCCTGCACGTCGGCTGGGCGTTCATGGTCGCGGTGTTCCTGATCCGCGCCACCCGTTCACGCTGGCGCTGGCTGTGGGTCGTCCATCCGCTGCTGACCTTCACGGTCGTCGTCGTGACCGCCAACCACTACTGGCTCGACGGCCTGGTCGCGATCAGCCTCGCGCTCCCGCTCCTGCTGATCTTCGACGTACGGCGGGTGCGCATCCCCGCCGACGCCCGTGAGTTGGATCAGCGTTTGCCCGAGGCGGCGAGCTCCTCGTCGGCGCGGACCAGGTAGGGCTCACGGTCGAGCACCAGCCGGGCCGCGGCCGCGCCGATGTCGAACCAGAGCCCGATCAGCTCGAGCCGGCCTTCCGCCTCGGCCCGCCGGACGCAGGCGAAACTGCGCAGGTTCGCCAGCTGTACGCCGACATTCGCGACGGACAGCTTGTCCGCCGGGGACAGCTTCACCCCGGTCGCCGGGTCGACGATGTCCGGCAGCCCGACCGCTCGCCGGACCGACGGTTCCAGGTGCCGCAGCCAGTTCTGCAGGCCTGACCCCGCGGGGACGTTGGCCTCCAGCGCGGCCGCGGCGGCGCCGCAGTGCGAGTGACCGCAGACCACGATCGACTGCACGCCGAGCACCTCGACGGCGTACTCGATCGCGGCGTCGACGGAGTTGCTGTTGGAGCCCTTCGGCGGCACGAGGTTGCCGATGTTCCGCACGCAGAACTGCTCGCCGGGACCGCTGGTGGTGATCATCGTCGGCACGATCCGCGAGTCCGCGCAGGTGATGAACAGGTGGGCCGGCCGCTGCCCGTCCGCCGCGAGCTTGGCCAGCATCGGCCGGATCTCGTCGGCGGCCGCCTCGAACGCGCGGATCCCGTCGAGCATCGAGACCCGCTGGTCGGGCGCCGGGATGACCTGGGGTTGCCAGGGCAGCAGCCGTCGCGCCGGGTCGGAGTGCATCGCGGCCCGGAACGCCGCCCGGTTGAGCTCGACCGAGCCGCCGCGCGCGATGTGCCCGCGCCGCCAGTCCTCGATCGCCTCGTACGCCGCATGGTCGAGATGGTCCACGTCCAGGTCGACCCGGACCCGGGCACCGGTCGGGATCGACCGCAAGGTCCGGACCAGTGAAGCGACGCCGAGGAACACGAGCGTGCCGCGGATCCGCACGGTCCACAGCCCGTCGTGTTCGGTCGCGGTGACCGTGGCCCGCGCCAATCGGTAGAGCACCCGCGCGATCGCGAGCACCAGACCGATCAGGACGCCTTCGGCGAGTCCCAGTACGGCGACGCCCGCGGCGGTCACGACGTACACGAGCAGCTCGTCGTGCCGGCGGAGCGTGCGGATGTGAGCGAGCTGGACCAGGCGCAGCCCGGTGACGAGCAGGACGCCGGCCAGCGCGGCCATCGGGATCAGCTCGAGCATCGAGCCGGCCGCGAGCACGAACGCGGCGATCCAGAGGCCGTGCAGGATCGCGGAGGCGCGGGTCCGCGCGCCGGCCGCGACGTTGGTGGAGCTGCGCACGATCACGCCCGTCACCGGCATGCCACCGAGCGCGCCGGACACTGCGTTCGCGGCACCTTGGCCGATCAGTTCACGATCCAGGTTGCTGCGTTTGCCGCGATGAAGCTTGTCCACGGCAACGGCCGACAGCAGCGACTCGACGCTGGCGACGAGGGCGACGGTCAGCACCGCGGTCAGGATCTCCACCGGTGTGCCGTCGGGAATCGCCGGCAGGATCAGCTCCTTCAACGGCTGATCCGGCAGGTCGACCCGGGTGACGTCGACCATGAACACCGCGGCCAGTGCGGTCACCGCGACCACGGCGACGAGTGGCGCCGGAATCACCTTGACCTTGGGGAGTCTGGGCCACACCAGCACGATGGCCACGGTCAGTACGCCGACCAGGACCGAGTGACCGTGGTGGGCGACGAGTTGCGCGGGGAGCGCGGCGACGTTCTCGATCAAGGAGCTCTGCGCCTTGCCGCCGAGCACCACATGCAACTGCTGGACGGCGATCGTGACGCCGATGCCCGCGAGCATGCCGTGCACGACGGCGGGAGACAGGGAGAGGGCGAGCCGCCCGATCCGGGTGACGCCCAGCAGGATCTGGACCAGGCCGGCGGCGCAGGTGATGCCGGCGGTCGCGGCCCAGCCGAACTGACCGACGAGGCCGGCGACGACGACGGTCAGGCCGGCGGCCGGACCGCTGACCTGCAACGGGGAACCGCCGAGCGCTCCGGCGACGACACCGCCGACCACCGCGGCCACCAGGCCGGCGATCAGCGGAGCGCCGGAGGCCGCGGCGATTCCGAGGGAGAGCGGTACTGCGATCAGGAAGACCACCAGGGAGGCCGGGAGGTCGTGGTGGAGAACGGACCTCCAGGCGCGCGCGGGCGCGGGGCTGGAGGTGGGTGGGGAATGGGAGGTTGACATGGTCGGCACGGGTCCTCCGGCGTCGGTGCTCTGGGCAACTTGCTCGAACATCAGGCGTCGAAACAAAGAGTGTCGATCTGGTCACCCATCGTACTGATCCGTTCAAGGCCCGAACAGCGGCAATTCCAATTCGTTGCCGACGGCCCAGAAAGCGCGGGGGAACTGACGATTGCTCAGGGCATCGAGTGGCCCGGGAACAGCACCCGGCGGGCGTGATCGGTGTCGGTGTACTCCCGGACCGCGACGATCAGACCGTCCCGGACAGTGAAGACCGCTCCACATTTGTTGTCGTAGGCACCACCGCCCACCGCGGTCGCCCGTGCGGTCCACTCGGCGAACACCTGCTCGCCGTCGGCGATGACGTTGGTCGGCGTGATGGTGATCGTTCCCGGCGCGAAGAGGTCACCGGCCGCGGCACCGAGGAACTCGTCGACGACCGCGTCCCGGCCCTTCCAGTCACCCGACAGTGGGAGGTCGCCCGGGTACGTCCACACGACATCCGGCGCGAAGCTGGCGCGAATGGCCGACCGGTCGCCCGCCGCCACGGCCTCGACGTACCGGGTCACAACTGTCCTGGGGTCCATCTGTGGTGTCTCCTCCTGAAGAGTCAGTACGGCGTTGCCGCGGATCCGGCGGTTGCGGAGGGCATCGAGTACGGCGTTCGTCTGCGACCAGTCCTCGATCCGGCCGAGCTCCGGGTGCAGCCGGCCGGTGGCGACCAGCCGGACCAGGGTCGCCAGGTCCTCGTCGTCGCGGCCGTCGGTGTAGTGGAAGTGCCGGATGGTCGCGTTCTCCGGCCCGTCGAACATGCTGAAGAAGTCCAGCTCGATCGGTTGCCGGCTCGCCTGTCCGAACCAGATCAGCTGCCCGCCGTACGCGAGCTTGGACAGGGCGACCGGCAGGCTAGTGCCGCCGACGGATTCGAGCACCAGGTCGAAGGGTCCGGTCGCGTCGGCGACGTCGTACACGAGCCTGTCGGCGCCGAGTTCGAGCAGGCGCTCGCCGCGGGCGGGGGACGAGACCACCGCGGTGACGGATGCGCCGGCCGCGGCGGCGAGCTCGGTGACGTAGTGGCCGACCCCGCCGGACGCGCCGGTGAGCAGGATCCGTCGCCCGATCACGCTGCCCGCCGCGCGCAACAACCGCAACGCGGTCAGCCCGGCGAGTGGGAGAGCGGCGGCCTGCTGGAACGAGACGTCGTCCGGCAGTACGGCGAGCTGCGTGGCCGGTGCGGTCACGCGCTCGGCCCAGCCCGAATGCGGGAGATGTGCGACCACCCTGGACCCGCTCGGCGGCCCATCGCCGGCGGATCCGCCGACGACGACGCCGGCGATGTCCTTGCCCGGCCGCCAGCCGTCCCGCGGCCGCTCCAGCTGGAAGGTCTCACCGCGGTTGACCGAGAACGCGGCCACCTCGATCACCACCTCGCCCGCGGCCGGCTCGACCTCGTCCACCTCGGCTACCGCAACCTCACCCGGTCCGACGGGTACCACTGCTCTCATCAACTTTGCCTCTCGTGCTTAGACTCGCCACTGACGCTACGAATCCCTCGGAGCGGGCGGAAGACGGCACTAATTACTGCGGTAGGCACCAAATGGATACCGACCAGGTCAGAGGTAAGTGGGACGCCACCAAGGGCGCCTGCCCGACACGTCAGGTGCTGGGCCGGATCGGCGACACCTGGACGATGCTGGTGATCAGCACCCTGGAGAAGCACGGCACACTGCGGTCCGGCCAGCTCAAGTCGGCGATCGAGGGCATCACCCAGAAGATGCTCACCCAGACCCTGCGCCACCTCGAGCGCGATGGCGTGGTCCGGCGTACGGTCGTCGCCACGGTGCCGGTGACCGTGAGCTATACGCTGACACCGCTCGGCCTGAGCCTGGCCGCGGCCGTCGCCACGATGCGGACCTGGGCCTACGACCACATGGACGAGATCGCCGCCGCCCGCGACGAGTACGACGCGAACAGCTGAGACGCCAAACCCTGAGGAGTCACGTGGATCTGCAACTGTCCGGCAAGACCGCGGTCGTCACCGGAGCCAGCAAGGGAATCGGACTCGCGTGTGCCGAGGCACTGGCCCGGGAGGGTGTGAAGGTGACCGGGATCTCCCGTGATCCCGGCAACCTGGCGAAGGCGCAGGAGGCGCTGGCGGCGAAGGGGCTGAGCTACGACGTCGAGGCGGTCGACCTGACCGATCCCGACGCGACCAAGGCGGCGTTCGAGCGGATCGGCGTACCGGACATCCTGATCAACTGCGCGGGCGCGGCCCGGCGGACTCCGGTCGACGAGCTGGACAGCAAGGCGCTGCACGCCGCGATGGAGGCGAAGTACTTCACCTACATGCACGCGACCGAGGCGGTCATCCGCGGCATGGCGGCGCGGGGCAGCGGCGTGGTCGTGAACGTGGTCGGCCAGGGCGGCCGTGCGGCGAACCCGCTGCACATCGGCGGCGGCGCGGCCAACGCGGCGCTGATGCTGGCGTCGGTCGGCTACGCCAAGGCGTACGCCGGGCAGGGCGTCCGGGTCAACGTGATCAACCCGGGCACGACCCGCACGGGGCGCGTCGACGAAGGCCTCGAGGCCGCGGTTCGCGCGACCGGACGCCCGAAGGAGGAACTCCTCCACGAGCTGGTCGCCGAGATCCCGATGGGCCGCGCCGGCGAACCGGAAGAGGTCGCCGACGTCGCCGTCTTCCTGGCCTCCCCAAGGGCCAGCTACGTCACTGCCTCGATCATCACCATGGACGGCGGCACCACCGCCGGCATCTGAGCTCAGTTCGGCGGACCGGACCTGATGTCGCGGTCGGAGAACGGCGTGATGGGACGGGCCATCGGCTCGCCGTCGATGGTCAGGTCGACCTTCTCGTTGAAGAAGGAGACGAGGCCGGCGATCGGCAGCAACGTCGCGGTCGGGAAGTCGTACGACCAGGCGAGATCGAGGCGATCGCCGACGGACCAGTAGTCGGACGTCCGGCCCTTGTACGGGCACGCGCTCCGGGTGTCGCTCGGGGTCAGGTGCTCGAAGTTCACCTCGGTCCGCGGGAAGTAGTACCGCGGCGGCAGCCCGGTCTCGAACACGATCACCGTCGAGCGGGACTCGGCCAGCAGTTTCCCGTCGAGCTCGACCTTGACGTGCCGGCCGGACCGGATCGCGTCACAGCGGGAGAACGGGTTCCGCGGATGGACGAAGACTTCCTCGTCCTCCTCGAACCAGCTGTCGAGAGCGTCCCATTGGAACCGCACCCGGTCCTTTGCGACACCCTCGTCGTACACCCAGGCGTGGCCGGATCCGGCGGTGTGCACCCGCGCGACACCGTGCCCGAACTCCTTCGTCTCGCCGGTGTCGGTCAGCACACCGTCGGCCACGTCCGCGAGCGGGATGTAGTACTGCGGGTACGGCGGGAACTCCCACAGGTAGATCGCGTCCAACGTGTCGAGGACGACGCGGTCGTCAAGGGTCGCGCGCACCCGGCGGGGGACCGGAGCGGTTCCGCCGGGTGGCACGAGTGCTTCTGGATAGGCGCTCATGAATCCATCGTCCGTCATACCTCGTCACTACGGCAGACGTCGGACGAACGGTTCCTGAACACCTCAGACGGTGATCCAGTCGATGTCGGCGATGTAGCCGGACGGGTTGCTGACCTTGATCGAGTTGGCTCCGGCGGTCAGCTTCATCGGGAGGTAGGTCACCTGCGGCGTACCCCAGTCGTTGTCGCCGAGGCCGTGGTAGTTGACCCAGTAGCTGTCGGCGTCGTTGACCGTGAGCATGCTCTGCCGGCTGGTGTCGCCGTCGGTGTAGGCGATCTTGACCAGGTAGGTGCCGGTGGCCGGGACGGTGATGTCGTGCAGTGTCACCGAGGCGTCGTACCCGATGTTGCCGATCTTCTGGCCGCCCGAGCACAGGCTGCAGCCGGAGATGCCGGCGTTCCCGGTCAGCGTGCTGGTCGACGCCTCGGCCTCGTAGCGGACCGGACCGCCCGACTTCGAGGTGAACATCGTGACCGGTGCGCTCGCGTCCGACGTACTGCCGCCCTTCACGCCCTTCACCGTGAAGGTGTACTGCGTCTGCGGCAGCAGCCCGGTCACGACAGTGCTCGGGGTCGTGCTCGTCGCCACCTGCTTGCCATCGGCAAACACCTTGTACGACGTGGCGCCGGTGCTCGGCCGCCAGTTCAGCGACACCGTCGTGCGGCTGACGTCCGTCGCGGTCACGTCGGCCGGGATACCGACAGACGGCCGGCTGTTCGGGGTGATCTTGTACAGCTTCGACCCGTGGGCGGGAAGCGCCGCGCTGACCGCGCCGGAGACGTCGCGCGTGTTCTGGTTCGCCCAGATGTCGCGGACGGTGGCCTTGCCGTTGAGACCGAGCTGGGCGAAGTCGCCGGTCACCGTGGCCGGGGTCTCGGCCAGGTTGAACAGCGCGACCGTGACACTGCCGTCGGCGTTCTTGGCGTACCAGGTCTGCTGTAACTGGTCCTGGTTCAGCGGGCGGGCCGGGTTGCCGGACTGGTTGATCGCGATGACCTCGCGGTTGGTCAGCAGCTTGAGACCGTACGCGTCCAGCTTGGTCAGGTCGTCACCGGCGAACAGCGGCGCTGCGTTGATCGCCCAGAACGTCATGTAGCTCTGCCGCTCGGCCTCGTTGAGCCCGTCCATCGCGCCGACGCCGACGTTGAGCGCGTCCAGGTTGTTCCAGTGCCCCGGCCCGGCGTCGTCGATCCACTGCGGGAGGTCCCACCAGCGCGCCTTCACCGAGCTGTCCCAGCGGACGATCGTGTCGCAGTAGCACTCCACGTCGGTGTCGATCCGCCAGCCGTTGGAGTTCTGCTTCCAGACGTCGGCGTACCGGTGGCTGAGCGACCAGGACAGCGTGTACAGCATCGGGCGGCCGGTGTTCTGCACCGCGCGCCACCAGGCCTCGATGTCCTCGGTGTTGTTGTGGTTCGGGTCGTCCGGAGCGCCCTTCCAGGAGCCCGGGCCGACGCCGTCCATCTTGATGAAGTCGACACCCCAGGACGCGAACAGGTTCGCGATCGAGTCGGCGTACTTCTGCGCGCAGGGGCTCGCATAGTTGATCTTGTACGCCGCGTCCCAGCCGTTCGTCGTGCGCAGGTCGGGGTAGACGATGTCGCGGGTGAAGCAGCCGGGCGCGTCGTAGATCGGCGTGTTGCCGTCGCGGTAGACGTCCTTGCCGAGGCCGACGGTGGTGTAGATGCCGAACTTCAGGCCGAGCTTGTGGATGTCGTCGCCGACCGCCTTCATCCCGCGCGGGAACCGCGTCGCCATCGCGACCGGGCGGCCGTACTCGTCACCGCCGTCCTGCCAGCCGGCGTCGACGTTGACGTACTCGTAGCCGTACGGCTTGAGCTTGGTCGCCAGGGCCTGCGCCTGGGTGAGGATGTTCTTCTCGCTGATGAAGCTGCCGGGACCGTCGGGGTTCACGCCCGGGTAGTTGGTCGACTGCAGGCTCCAGCTGCTCCAGCCCATGTAGGGCTTGGCGGCGACCTGCGGGTACTTGGCTGGTACCGGCTTCTCGGCCTGGACGGCTACGGGCTGGACGGCTACGGGCTGGACGGCAGGAGGCTGGGCGACAAGGGGCTGGGCGGCAGCGGGCTGGGCCGCGTCGGCGGGGGCGATGGCGGCGGCCGTCGACACCAGGGCGACGGCGGCGAGCGCTGCCGCGGCGGAGCGGCGTCTCATGTTCAACACGGTGTGTTCCTCCGGATGACCGGGGAGTGAGCGGACGCGGCCGAGCCTAGGAGGGTTAATTTACCTGGTCAAGTATTCGGCACCCATGACTTCCTGTGACGAGACCCGCCATCGAATCTTCATCAACTTCGGTCCGCGGCGGGGGGCTACGGCGCACCGGTGAAGCTTGCCGTCGGCAAATACAAGGCCACGGTCACGGTGAACAAGTCCTACCGGGACTTCTTCAGCATCGGCGCGTACGACGCTGCCGTGAAGCTGAACGTGACCGTGCGGCAGAGCGACGGGTGCGGCGACGGGCACGGCGTTCGTGGCTGCTTCGCTGGGGCCGGTGCCAGCGTGGGGATCGAGGTCACACCGGGCGAGGAGGGGACGCCCGATGCGACAAAGGACTTCCTGCAGTTCTCGGCGACCGTGTGGAACGCGGGTCCGTCTGGTGGTCGCCAACCCGGAGAACCGCTGTTCGAGTCCAGCACCAAGAACAACGTCGCGCTGCGCCAGGTCGTCCTGGGCGGCACCAAGCACCATCGCAAGGTCAAGGTCCCGCCGGTCGGCATGATCAACGTGCCGTGATGATCCGGGGCAGAGCCGGGGGCAGCTTCCCGGCCCTACCCCGGAGACTAGTGGTGCTGGGGCCGGCGTCGCGCGCGCACGGGCCGGGCGTGGGAATCGGTACGGGCGTGCTGCCGGCGACCGAGGACGAACGGGCGGGACGTCCGCGGGGCCGGGATGCTCGTCGGGGCCGAGAGCTGGATCGTGGTCTGCTCGAGGCGGAGCGGCGCCTGGTGCCACGGTGAGCGACTGCGCACCAGCACCACCCGGAACCGGCCGTCCCGCCGCAGGCGGAGGGCGATCGCCACGGTGGCCACGGCCGGGATCAGGCCGGCGAGCATCAGTGCGGTGCGAGCGCCGAAATGCTGGGCGAGGAAGCCGACCGTCGGCCCACCGATCGCACCGCCGCCGATGAACACCAGGTTGTAGATCCCCGACACCCGGCCGCGGAGCCCGTCCGGCGTGGTCAGCTGGACCATCGACTGGGCGGCGGTGAGGAACATCAGCGTCGCCATCCCCATCGAGGCCAGCACCGGGATGAAGGTCCACAGCGACGGCTGGATCGCGGCCAGGACCTGGGTCAGCGTGAGCAGCGTCGCGATCCCGACCAGGTTCCGCAGCCGGGTCGGGCGCACCCGCCGTGCGGACAGCAGTGCGCCGGTCAGTGCCCCGACGGCGACCACCGAGTTGAGGACGCCGTACCCCGACGCGCCGGTGTGGAAGACCCGGTCGGCGAACGCGGTCAGCGTCACCGGCAGGCTGATGCAGAACATCCCGTAGATGCCGACCAGCGCGATCGCCCAGCGCACCGCCGGCTCGTGGAACGCGTACCGAACGCCGTCGCGCAGCCCGTCCCGGATCCGCAGTCCGGCACTGGCCTTGCGGGCCGCGTGCAGCCCGGGCATCTCGGACTCGCGCATCCGCAGCAGCGCGGTGATCGAGGCGAAGAAGGTGCACGAGTTCAGTGCGAACGCCCAGCCGGTGCCGATCGAGCCCAGCAGTACGCCGCCCAGCGCCGGGCCGATCAGGCTGCCGAGCTGGAACGTCGACGACACCATGCTGATCGCGTTCCGGACCCGGTCCTTGCCGACCAGCTCGGTGACGAAGGACTGCCGGGTCGGGTTGTCGACCGCGGTGGCGAGACCCAGGAACAGAGCCATCGTGTAGACCTGCCAGACCTGCACCTGACCGGTGAAGGCGAGCACGGCCAGGGTCCCGGCCGCCGCGCCCATCATCGACTGGGTGACGAGCAGGACCTTCCGCTTCGGGAAGCGGTCGGCGATCACGCCGCCGTACAGACCGAGCAGGAGGGTGGGCAGGAACTGCAGTGCGGTGGTGATGCCGACCGCGGTGGCGCTGCCGGTGATCGTGAGCACCAGCCAGTCCTGGGCGATGCGCTGGATCCAGCCGCCGGTCGAACTGACCAGCAACCCGCTGACCAGGAGGCGGAAGTTACGGACCTGCAGTGCGCTGAAGGTGTCCTTGAAGCCGGGGCGCCGCTGGGTCTCGCGGAGCTCGGCCGGGGTGGTGGTGCGGTGGGTGTGGAAGTCGGAGACGGACGGAACAGAACCGGTGGCCCGGGTGGTCAAGAGTGTTCCCTACGAGTGGACTGGTCAGGGGAGGACACGTCCATCCTCAGGGTTGGGTCCTGAATTCCGACAGCGAATTACTCCTATTACTCTTATTGCGTCACGTAATGGGAGGTGCATCGATGTACGATCCGGACCAGCTCCGGACGTTCCTGGCGGTGGCGCAGTCGCTGAGCTTCACCCAGGCGGCCGAGCGGCTGGGCATCCGGCAGCCGACGGTGAGTCAACATGTCCGCAAACTCGAGCTGGCCGTCGGGCGGCCGCTGTTCGTGCGGGACACCCGGACGGTGACGCTGACCGCGGACGGCGAGGCGATGGCCGGGTTCGCCCGGACAATCCTGGCCGCGCACGAGGAGGCGGCCGGCTACTTCACCGGCTCGGAGCTGCGCGGGCGGCTGCGGTTCGGGGTGACCGACGACCTGGCCCTGACCCCGCTGCCGCGGATCCTGCGCGACTTCCGTCAGCTCTACCCGCGGATCGACCTCGAGCTGACCGTCGCCCAGAGCCCGAACCTGCTCCGCCGGGTCGAGTCCGGGCACCTGGACCTCGCCTACGTGAAGCACGGCGCCGGAGGCGCCTACAACGGGCGGCTGGTACGGCGTGACCCGCTGGTCTGGGCCGGGATCGCCGGGACCCGGATCGCCCCCGACGGGCCGGTCCCGCTGGTCGCCTACCAGGCTCCGTCCCTCAGCCGCTCACTCGGCGTGCAGTCGCTCGAGCAGGCCGGCCGGTCCTGCCGGATCACGTGCATCGTCCGCGGCGTGAACGGCGTACTCGCGGCGGTCCGGGCCGGCCTCGGGATCGCGATCTTCGCCCGGTCGCTGATGCCCGCGGACCTGGTCGAGCCGCCGCCGAGCGCCGGGCTGCCGGAGCTGCTGCCGATCGACCTGGTGCTGATCACCAACCCGCGGGCCTCGAAGGAGCCGGCCGAGGCGCTCACGGCCGCCATCCTCGGCAGCAACGCCCCGCTCAAGCCGGACGCCGCCTAGACCAGGGCATCACCTCGGAAGACCAGGGCGAGGATGCTGACCGCGGCGATCGCGATCGTGATGAGGAACGGCGCGTCCCGCCAGGCCAGGATCACGATGAGCAGCCCGGCGACGAGAGCCAGCGCGATCCAGCCGACCACGCCGATCGCACCCGGCGGTGCGATCACCAGCAGCCCGGTCGCGGCCGCCAGCGGCACCGGCGCGAGCAGCCGGGCATAAGGCCCCAATCGTTGCGGCCAGCCCCTGACACCGGTCGCCAGGTCGTCGTCCAGGTCGGGTACGACGTTCGCCAGATGGGCACCGATACCGAGTAGGGCGCCCGCCGCGGTCGCCCACCACGGCGCCCAGACGTCGGCGGTGCCGAGCGTGACGAACGAGGGCAGTGCGCCGAACGCGACGGCGTACGGGAGCCAGGAGATCGCCGTCGACTTCAGCCCGAAGTTGTACGCCCAGGCGCAGGCGACGAAGAGCAGATGCACCAGTCCGGCCGCGATCCCGTTGGCGAGCGAGAGCGGGATGGTGACGACCAGCATGACGCCCGCGCCGATGGCGAGAGTACGACGACTCACCAGTCCACGCACCACGGGCTTGTCCTGGCGGTTCACAATGGTGTCGCGGGCGGCATCAATCGCGTCATTGCTCCAGCCGATCGAGAGGTGGCCGGTGAGGATCGTTGCTGCGACGAGGAGACATCCGGCCGGACTTCGCCCGGTCGACCAGGCCACGGCCGTGACCAGCGCGGTGACCGCGACCGTCGGTCCGGGGTGGCACGCGAGCGCGAGACCTTCGACGGTTCTCCACACGGGTCGGCTCACCGAAGTAACGATGCCACGATGACGCGGATCGCAGCGGTCCGGCCCGCGTTGCCGGCGTACCGCTATCCGCAGTCCGAGTTGACCGCCGCTTTCGCCGACATCTGCCTGCCGGACGGCAAGGGCACGGCGCTGCTCCGCCGGCTGCACGCGAACGCCGGGGTGTCGTTCCGGCATCTCGCGCTGCCGCTGGAGCAGTACGCCGTCCTGAAGGACTTCGGGGACGCGAACGACGCGTGGATCGCGGCGGCCGTGGATCTCGGGGCGGAGGCGGTCACGGGAGCGGTGAAGGCGGCCGGGCTGACGCTCGACGATGTCGACGTACTGATGTTCACCACGGTGACCGGGGTGGCGGCGCCGTCGATCGATGCGCGGGTCGCGATGCGGCTCGGGTTGCGGGACGACGTCAAGCGGCTCCCACTGTTCGGACTCGGGTGTGTGGGCGGGGCGGCGGGGATCGCCCGGTTGCATGACTATCTGCTCGGTCGGCCGACGCACGTGGCCGTACTGCTGTCAGTGGAGTTGTGCTCGTTGACGTTGCAGCGGGACGACTCGTCGCTGCCGAACCTCGTCGGTGGGGCGTTGTTCGGGGACGGCGCGGCGGCGGTGGTGCTGACCGGCTCGGAGCATCCGTCGGCGTCGGGGCCGTCGGTGGTGGCGACGCGGAGCCGGCTGTATCCGGACTCCGAGCGGGTGATGGGGTGGGACGTCGGGTCGGGCGGTTTCCGGATCGTGCTCGGGGCGGATGTGCCGGATGTGGTGCGCACCTATCTCGGTGACGATGTCCGGGGGTTTCTGGCCTCTCACGGGCTGACGGTGCCGGACATCGGGACGTGGGTGAGTCATCCGGGCGGACCGAAGGTGCTGGAGGCGGTGGCGGAGACTCTGGAGCTGCGGCCAGGAGCACTCGATCTGACCTGGAAGTCACTCGATGCGGTCGGCAACCTGTCGTCCTCCTCGGTGCTGCACGTGCTCGGTGACACCCTGCGGCTGGATCCTTCGGGAAGGGGTCTGTTGCTTGCGATGGGCCCGGGTTTCTGTTCCGAGCTCGTCCTGCTGGAGTGGTGATGTACGGCTGGTATCTGGGATTGGTGCTGCTGGTCGCCGCCGAGCGGGTGGCCGAGCTGGTGGTGTCGCTGCGCAACGCGCGCTGGAGCTTCGCCCGGGGCGGAGTGGAGTCGGGGCGCGGGCACTACCCGTTCATGGTCGCTCTGCACACGGGGTTGCTCGCCGCGTGCCTGGTTGAGGCGTTGCACCGCCCGTTCATCCCGGTGCTCGGGTGGACGATGCTCGCGGTGGTGTTGTTGTCGCAGGGGCTGCGGTGGTGGTGCATCGCGGTGCTCGGCCACCAATGGAACACCCGGGTGATCGTGGTGCCCGGATTGCATCTGGTTGCCCGTGGCCCCTATCGGTGGATCCGCCACCCGAACTACGTGGCTGTCGTCGCCGAGGGCATCGCGCTGCCCCTGGTCCACACCGCGTGGATCACCGCACTCGTCTTCACCGTCCTCAACATTCCCCTCCTCGCCATCCGGATCCGTACGGAGGAAACCGCCCTGAACTCCGCCCTGGTCAAGTGAACGGATCCGGTGGTGCCCGCTCGCCGCGGCCGGGCAGACCCGGCGCTTTCTCGGCGCGGCCGGGCAGACCCGGTGCCGGCTCGGCGCAGCCGGAGGTCGATCTGCTGGTGGCCGGTGCCGGACCCGCCGGCGCGGCCACGGCGATCCGGGCGACGCTCGCCGGACTCTCGGTCGTGGTCGTCGAGCCCCGCTCGGCCCCGATCGACAAGGCCTGCGGCGAAGGCATCGCCCACAGCGCCGCCTCCTACCTGACCCGGCTCGGCGTGACGCTGACCGGTCGGCCGTTCCACGGCATCCGGTACCTCGACGGTTGTCATCAGGTTGACGCGCGCTTCCGGCTCGGCCCCGGTCTGGGGGTCCGCCGTACTGTGCTCCACCAAGCTCTGACCGACCGCCTCGCCGACCTCGGCGTACCGGTGGTCCGGACCCGCGTCGGCCCGATCACCCAGAACACCACGTCGGTCACCGCCGCCGGTATCACCGCGCGCTATCTGGCCGCCGCCGACGGCCTCCACTCACCCGTCCGCCGTCAACTGTCCCTCTGCCGCCCACCCTCAGGCGACGTACGCCGAGGCCTCCGCCAACACTTCTCGGTAGTTCCCTGGACCGACCTCGTGGAGGTCTACTGGTCCAAGCTGGGCGAGGCCTACGTGACCCCGGTGGCCGACGACCTCGTCGGCGTCGCGATCCTCACGTCCGCCCGCGGCACCTTCGACTCCCACCTCGACGCCTTCCCCGCCCTCAAACGCCGCCTGTACGGCGCGCCGCCGGCGAGCTCCGTCATGGGTGCGGGCCCGCTCCGCCAACGCGTCCGCGGGCGGGTGGCCGGACGCGTCCTGCTCGTGGGCGACGCCGCCGGGTACGTCGACGCGCTGACCGGCGAGGGGATCGCGGTCGCCCTCCGGACCTCGGCGGAGTTGGTCGACTGCATCCGGAGGAACCATCCGGAGGACTACGAAGCGGCCTGGCGCCGCGTCTCGTGGGAGTGCCGGCTGCTCACCGGTTCGTTGCTCTGGGCCCGCAACAGATCGTTGCTCGCTCCCCGCATCGTTCCGGCGGCGGCCCGGCTGCCCGGCGTCTACGCGACGATCGTCAACCGGTTGGCCTGAAACATGCTTGGGGCCCGGCGATCGCTCAGACAATCGCCGGGCCCACACGCAGCCCGAGCTTCCTGGTGAAAAGCTCGGACCAGCCGTTCCAGCCTCCTGGTGAAAGGCTGGACCGGTGCCCCAGCTTCCTGGTGAAAAGCTGGGACAGTCCTTGGGGGTCGTGCTCGGTGTTTCTGAGGAAGACTTAATCAGTCGGATGTTGCCCATCCGTTGCCGGAATATGAAGCCTTGTTACACAGCGCTGTGGCATAGATCTCAGCGTTCTCGGGAACTCGCGAGAAGGTTCCGAAGCGTGGGATTCAGTGCTCTGTCCGCACGGCCGCGATCTGCAGTTGCAACGCCAGACGCTCCCGCGGATCCGACAGATCGAGTTCCGCGATTTCGCCGATCCGCTTCATCCGGTGCCGCAAGGTGTTGGTGTGCAGGTGCAGCTCTCGCGCCGCTCGTTGCGGCTGGCCCGGATAGTCGAGCCACGCCTGCAACGTGTCCACGAATCCGGTGTCGTGCTCGATGTCGTGCCGCAGCAGGGTGGCGAGTGGTCCGTCCATCTTCGTGGTGTCGAGCGAGGTGACCGCTCGGTGAACAGTCAGCACATGCCACGCCTCCTCCACGCGCAACGCCGGTCCGGGTGCCGCACCCCGGCGTACCAGGTTGAGCAGCTCGACCGCCTCGGCCCGGGAACTCGGCAGATCGGCCGGACCGCGGGCCGGTCCACCTGCGGCGGCGAAGGTGCCTGGTGCGGTCTTGGCCTGCTCCACGACGAGCTTGCGCAGCCAGTTCCACGAACCTGGTCCGTCCGTGTCGGTGACCACTGCCAGCACAGTCCCGTCGAGGTCGGCCAGCTGTGGCTCGCTCCACCCGGACCTGCGACCCGTCGACTCCCACAGGTCGAGCTGCTGCGGTACGTCGTACCCGTCGGGCGAGCCGAGTGCGACGACGCGCCATGGCTGAGGTGGCAGCCGTACGTCGAGCGGATTGTCAGGGGAGAACTGCCGGAGGATCGTCCGCAGCCGGTCGATCGCACTGCGCCGCGCCACGTCCGCCTGTGCGCGCAGCCGAAGCAAGTGCAGCGCGAGCACCGATGCGGCGTTGCTGAGCTCCGCAGTGACCTCATCACTCACCGGACCATCCACGACGGCCCAGATGGATCCCAGCCACTCACCACCAGCCCGCACCGGTACGACGAGACGCGGGCGGATGCCGTTGGCCCCTTCCGGCACCAGGAACGGCTCGCTGGACCGGGCCAGCCGGCGAAAGATGCCACGGGCCCGGAAGTGTGCGATCACCTCGGCCGGCACCCGGCGGCCGACGATGGTGGAGACACGGGTCGGGTCGGTGAAGTCCTGACCGGAGGAGTACGCCAGGACGCGGGACTGGTTGTCCTCGATGGTCACCGGTGCGTCGACGATCGCAGCTGCGGCATCTGCGAGTGCGAACAGCTCCTGGTGGACTCCGGCGTCTCCAGCGGCGGGGGAGTCCGGTGCTGCGGCTCTGTCGATGACACCGCGGAGCAGCCAGACCACATGGGCCCAGGTGACGCTCGGCTGCAGTGCGACCAGGGTGAGCGGGGCCTGCTCGGCTGCGGCTACTACGGTTGGCTCGTGGGCGAGCGCCGTACGCAGGACCACTCCTGAGGCGTTGCCGGCCGCGCAGCGCTCTACCAGCTCGACAGCGTCCTCTGCGTCACGCAGACCGAGTCCCAGGACCAGATCGCCGGGCTGGCCGGTTGCGGGCTCCTGAGGGTCGGCCAGGAAGACGTCGCGGACCTCCCCGTCACCTTTGCCCGGCACCACCACCTCGAAGAGGGCTGGGCCGACGGCGACGATCAGGTCAGGCGCGGAGATCATGAGGTTATTGTGCTCTGAGCACAGTCATTTGTCCCATCAATGGTGTGATCGCACCATGACAGGCGCCGGTTGCCGACGGACCATCGATACATGGTCGCTGTTGGTTCCACTCACATCGTTCCCGATCGCGTCGCTGTCGTCGGCGCGGGCATGGTCGGACTCGCCACCGCCTGGTTCCTCCAGGAGGCCGGCGTCGAGGTCACCGTGCTCGATCGCGAAGGCGTCGCCGCGGGCGCGTCCTGGGGCAACGCCGGCTGGCTGACGCCCGGCCTGGCCACCCCGCTGCCGGAGCCGGCCGTCCTCAAGTACGGCGTCCGTGCGGTGCTGAGCCCCTCCTCACCGGTGTACGTCCCGCCGACCGCGAGCCCGCGGCTCCTCAAGTTCCTCACCCGCTTCGCTCGCAACAGCACCGCCGGACGCTGGAAGACCGCGATGGAGTCGCTGGTCCCGATCAACCGGCAGGCCCTGAACGCGTTCGACCTGCTGGCCAAGGCCGGCGTCGAGGCCGAGACGTACGAGGCCAAGTCGTTCCTGGCGGCGTACCGGACCGAGGCCGAGCGGAGCGTGCTGCTCGAGGAGATCGAGCACATCCACGCGGCCGGTCAGGGCATCGAGTTCGAGCCGATCAGCGGTGACGACGCCCGCGAGATCGAGCCGTCGCTGTCCGACGAGATCGGCGCCGCGATCCGGCTGCACGGGCAGCGCTTCATCAACCCGGGCGAGTACGTCCAGGTGCTGGCCGACTCGGTGATCGCCCGCGGCGGGCAGATCATCAGCGGTGTCGTGGTGAAGGACATCGTCGAGGAGATCCGCGGCGTCCGCCTGGTCACCGGCGACGGTGAGACCGACCCCTTCGACGCCGTGGTGATGGCGACCGGCGCGTGGCTGAACGACCTGGCGCGCGACTTCGGCGTACGGACTGTCGTGCAGGCCGGGCGTGGGTACAGCTTCAGCGTGCCGATCGCGCACGTGCCGGCCGGCCCGGTGTACTTCCCGGCGCAGCGGATCGCCTGCACGCCGCTGGGCGACCGGCTCCGGGTCGCCGGGATGATGGAGTTCCGCAAGCCCGAGGCGAAGCTCGACCCGCGCCGGATCGACGCGATCGTCGAGGCCGCCCGGCCGCTGCTGCGCGACGCCGACCTGGACGCGCGGACCTTCGAGTGGGTCGGCCCGCGGCCGTGCACGCCGGACGGCCTGCCGCTGATCGGCGCGACCGCGTCGCCGCGGGTCTTCGCCGCCGGCGGTCACGGGATGTGGGGGATCACCCTCGGCCCGATCACCGGGCAACTGCTGGCCGAGACCATCACGACCGGACGCACCCCGGAGGAGCTCCGGCCCTTCAACCCGCTGCGCTGACACCCCTTTGCGCTGACATGTCTGTCCCGCGCTGACGTCGACGGACGGACCACAGGTCCTCCACCCTGCGCTGACCACACCTCGAGCGGCATAGTCCACGGTGATCCCGACCGGGCGGCCCAACCTCACCTGCCCGCGCGTCTTCGGCTCACCCCTGCCGCCCCGGTCGGCCCCGGAGCGGGCCCTGGCTGAGATCCCCTGCCCAGGGCCCGCTCCGTTCTCGTTTTCTGTCGGTGCTCGGTGACATGGTGTCCTCCTCGACGACGAGGAGGGGTACTCATGGTGCTGCGGTGGTACACGGTGGTGGTCGATTGCCGCGACGTGCGGAAGCAGGCCGCCTGGTGGGCCGAGGCGCTCGGCTGGAAGACGATCTACGAGACCGACGACGAGTGTGTGAACATCCCCGGCTGGGTGGACGAGCAGGCCATGCGCGAGACACCGTGGGAGCGGATCGGCCCGGGCATGGTGTTCGTCCCGGTGCCGGAGGGCAAGACCGTGAAGAACCGTCTGCACTTCGACTTCGCCCCACACACCAGCCAGGACCGCGACGCGGAGATCGCCCGCCTGGAGGACCTCGGCGCCACCCGGGTCGACGTCGGCCAGCCCGCCGACGCGTCCTTCACCGTCCTCGCCGACCCCGAAGGCAACGAGTTCTGCGTCCTCAGCTCCCGCGATTCCTGACCGTCCCGCCGTTGTCGGGCTGACGAGCTGTTGCCGAGCGGGGTTCGGCGGGAGAGCATCGGCACAACTCGTACGACGTACGGAGGCAGCCGATGTCCGACGTGAACGAACGACCGCCGGCCCCGGTGCCGCAAGCCGGCCACGCCGTGCGGCCTGCGCCCCAACCCGGTCCTCCGCCCGCGCCGCGACGCCGCAGCCGACCCGGAGATGCGCCGAGTTGGACGGTGAAGGCGCGGCCGATCGTCGACATCACCGCTCGCATCCTCTGCCTGCTGCTCGGGGCCGCGCTGGTGGTTGCCGGAGTCGTCGGGCTCTTCACCGACGTCAGTGAAGGCGCTCTGATCACCGTCCTCGCCGCCGGTCTGCTGCTCCTGATCATGCCGTCGATCGTGGACCGGATCCGCAGGCTGAAACTCGGCGCGTTCGAGGTAGAGCTGCTCCGCCAGATCGCGGAGAGCGCGCGGAAGACCGCCGAGTCGCTGCGGCGGCTCGGGATGGAGCCGGAGCTCGACGCCTACGCGACCATCTACACCGAGCTGAACAGTCCGGAACTGAAGGCCGTCCGCGGACAGGTTCTCGATCGCATCGTCCAGCGGGTGTCCCAGGCCGCCGCGGTCGAGAAGTTCGACAGGGACGAAGTCAAAGACCTCTTCCTGCACGGCTCACCCGTCGTGCGGGTGGTCGCCCTCGGCCTGATGGAAGGCGACCTCTCGCTGATCGACAGCGAGGTGCTGGTCGACGCGGTCAACCGGTCGCTCACCGGCAACGAGCAGTACCACGCCCTGAGGATCGTCCGGGACGGTTGGGGGCGGCTCACGTCCGCCGAACGCAGCCAACTGCTCGCGGCGATCACGGCCAACCCGCAGATCGAGCGGGGTCCGGACCGGCGCGCGATGGCCGAAGCCATCGGCGAGATCGCCGGGACCCCGATCACCTGGCTCCGCCCGGCAACAAGAAATCCGGGGGCTCGCTGAGCCCCCGGATTTGATGAACTACCGACCGCCCCGGCTTGACTGCCTGACCGGCGACGGCCGTCGTGGGTGAATCAGTGCGTGTGCGGCTCGCTGCCGTGCTCCGCCTCGTGGGCGGCGATCTGGGCGCGGACCTCTTCCATGTCGACCGCACGGAGCTGGCCGATCAGGTCTTCCAGGTTGGCGGCCGGGAGGGCGCCGGGCTGGGAGTAGAGGACGACGCCGTCGCGCACCGCCATCAGGGTCGGGATCGACCGGATGTCGAACGCCTGCGCCAGCTCGACCTGCGCCTCGGTGTCCACCTTGCCGAACGTGATGTCCGCGTGCTCCTCGGACGACTTCTCGAACACGGGTCCGAACATCTTGCACGGGCCACACCACTCTGCCCAGAAATCAACCAGGATGAGGCCGTCTTTACCGACCACCTCGTTGAAGTTCTCCTGGGTCAGCTCGACCGTTGCCACTACGACCTCCGAAAATAGACGACTACAGCGATCTCAACACCGCACTGGTCCCGAGTGTTCCCGGACGTACGCCGGACCGGCCGCACCACGTCGTACGCGCGTTTGAAATGACCGGAATCCGGAACCGGGTCTGTGACCTGGGCCACGCTGTCAGATCGGGCTGTCCACGAAGGGTGACGCGTAGTCGTGCACCTCCCCGAGGATCGAGGCGGCGGCCTCCGGAGTGAGGTCGGCCCGCTCACGCTCGGCCACGATCATCTGCTGCAGCAGCCGGGTCTCGCCGGCCGTCGCCAGGCCGGTGATCTCCGGATGCCCGTTCAGCAGCCAGGCGGTCGCGGCGGTGATGTAGCGCTGCTCGTCGAAGGGCCGGTACCAGGTGTCGTAGGCCTTCTCCTCGCCTTCGCGCCAATTGCGCCGCGCAATCATCTTGATCGTCATCAGCGCGGCATCGGACGCCTTTACCGCTTCCACCAGGGCCGCATAATCCGCGGCGTACTGCGGGTCCGTCGAGAGCCGGTAATTGAGTGGTGTGAGCACGCTGTCGAAATCGAACCGGCGCAGGCCCTCGGTGTGCACCGACGGCGCCTTCTCGGTGTGTCCGGTGATGCCGATCGCCCGGACCATACCTTCGTCCTTGGCCCGGATCGCCGCCTCCAGCGAGCCGCCCTTGCCGGTGACGAGGTCGAGGTTCTCCAGATCGCAGACCGCGTGCATCTGGATGAGATCGAGGTGATCGGTCTGCAGCCGCTCCAGCGATCGGTTGATCTCGCTCCAGGCCTCCTCGAAGGTCCGGCGGCCGGTCTTGGTGGCGAGGAAGATGCGGTCCCGGATCTCCGGCATCCGCGGGCCGAGCCGGAGCTCGGCGTCGCCGTAGTCCGCGGCCACGTCGAAGTGGTTGATACCGGCGTCGAGGGCCTCCTGGATCGAGGCATCGGCCCGATCCTGGTCGACCCCGCCGAGCGACGCGGCGCCATAGATCAGTACCGAGCTCTCGTGGCCGAGTCTGCCCAGTCGGCGAGTTTCCATCCTGGTCCTCCAGGGGTAGCAGGGTTACCCCGACCTTATGCCCACCGACGGCGCTGGCAAGCGGTTGTCCACAGCCGAATTCGATGTCTCGCCACGCGAGAGTTTTCCACAGGCAACGCCACGGATCAGTTACACTGAGTGATCGGTTGGTGTGCTCTCATACCATGTTCTTCGCACGGGTTTTCGGTCCTGTCCTCGGCGTGTGGCATGGTGTGCGCTGCCCTGTGGACCGGAGTGGGTATAGGAGAGGAGCTATGAGGACGGTACCGAAGGTGTCACTCTTGCCCGATGAGGGTGGCACTGCCCGCGAGCCGGGTAACAGTATGGCTGCGGGGAGCGATGGAGCATCCGGATCCTGGTCTCAGGTCTCCCGGTGGACAGTTGCGTGCCGTATCCTCCCGGCTACTGTCCGCGTAACTGCTGTCTGAGGGGCGGGTAGCGATGAGTTGGTGGCGAACGATACTGAATCTGCCGCCAAAAGGTGAGCACTGGTCGGACCAACGGCGTACGAAGAAGCCTGGAAAGGGTCGCCCGCAGAGCACCGCACCGGAGTGGTGGTCCCACCCCGATGGACCGGTGTCACCCACCCCTCGCCAGGCACAGGGCGTAGCGGCGCAGTACTCGGCACCGCAGGCCCCACCGCCGGCCGGTGGCGTGATGGCACCGCCCCGTCGTCCGTCGTCGTCCCGCCAGCCGGAGGGCGAGCCGGGGCACCGGCCACCCGAACGTTTGAAACCGCGTTCTCCGCACGGTACGCAGGCGGCACCGGCTCCGGCGGCCCGCGAGGTGCTCGCGCCCGGCCAGGCGCCTTGGTCGACCGAGCCCGAGTCGTCGTTCTCCACCTGGGCCCGGCGGTTCTTCCGCGGCCTGGTGGTCGTCGTGCTGCTGCTGGCGGCGATCAGCGGTATCCGCTCCTGGATCAGCCCGAACAAGGCCCCGGAGACAGTGGTCAGCGGGCAGAGCAGTTTCCCGTCCGACGAGGCCCGCGCGGTCGCGACCCGGTACGCCGTCTCCTATCTCACCTGGGACGAGGACAACGCCGACGCGCGCCCGGCCCAGATCGGCCTCGATCTGGCCGCCGGCCTGGACACCCGGGCCGGGTGGAACGGTCGCGGCAAGCAGACCGCCGAGGTCGCGTACCCGGGTGAGGTCAAGCCCGACGCGAACGGCGTCACCGCCGTGGTCGACGTCCGGGTGCAGGTCTACACCTTCGTGAAGAAGGGCGGGGTGTGGGCCGCCGGTCCGGCCTCGTGGGAGCGGCTGTCGGTGCCGGTCGCCAAGACCGCTTCGCGGGTGGTGGCCAGCGGGCCGCCGACGTTCGTACCGGACGAGCGGGCCGCGCTGCCCGACAACATGCCGGAAGCCGGCGTGCCGGACGACGACCTGACCGCTGCAACGCAGAAGGACGCGGAGGCGTTCTTCAGTGCGTACGCCGAGTCCGACAACAAGGTGTCGGCGGTGACCGCGCCGGGCTCGACCATTCGCAGTCTCAACGGGGCGGTGAAGTTCGGCGAGTTGAAGGACTGGCAGGTCTTCACCGGCAACGACGACGAGCGGCGGGCGACCGCGGCCGTCACCTGGGACGGGGCGGGGAACACCACCCTGGACCAGACCTACACGCTCACGTTGAGGCGTACTGTCGCCACGGACGGAGCACAACGATGGCAAGTGGCTGCCGTCGGATGACATCAGCGACCAGCCGTCGGATGACCGAGGCAACAAGGGAGACACCGCAATGATGACGCACGAACTGGCCGCGAGCGTGGTTCAGCTCGCCGTGCCGATGGCCGACAGCAACGTTCCGACGGGCGCGGATTTCAAAGACTGGGTCCTGGTCATCGCGGGGAACATCTTTATCGCCATCCTCGTGCTGCGCGCCATCGGCCACTACTTCAAGCGCGAGTGGGGCGAGCTCTTCGGCCACATCGCGGCCGGAGTGCTGGTCGGTGGGCTGATCTATGCCAACAACCAGACCATCAATGTGCTCAAGGGCTTCTGGGGATTGCTGTCCGGAGGTAATTGATGCGCGTCGGCCGTACCCTGACCCACCACTTCGAGATCGAGACGCGGCAGTACGACCTGCTCGGCATCGACCTCGGAGAAGGCGCCCGGCGCCGGATGATCATCTTCGGAGCAGTCGTCATCCTGCTCTGGATCGCCATCTTGTTCCCCTTCATCGGCGTGCCGCAGAAGGGGACCGTCAGTCTGTACGTCGTGCCGCCGTTCGTGATCACCGCGTTCGGCTGGCGACCCGGCAAGTTCCACGAACGCCGCCGCCGCGTGACCGAGTGGGCGTTGTCGGTCCGCTACGCGTTGCGGGCCCACCGCCCGATCATCGGTCTCGGCGCCCGGGCCGCCGACAAGACGGAGTACTTGCCATGGCGTGAGCGCATCGCGACCCAGAAGGTGGCCAACCTGGCGAAGGCCAGAGTGACGCCGGAGTGGGAACGCGAGGTCGTGGTGGAGCTGGATCCGATGGTCCGCGCGGGCGCGGACATCACCGTGAACCAGCGTGCCCGCCTGCTCGGGGCGGACCACGTGCAGCGGGTCAGTCGCAGGAACTCGTCCGGCCGATCGGAGAGGCAGGGGCAACGATGAAGATCGCTGACAAACTCCTGAACCTGGTGGGGGTCGGCCGCGAACGCGGTCTGCCGCCGCCGCGCCTGGTCGCCATCGCCGACGGCCTGCTGGTCACCGAACGCAGTGCCGAAGCGTGGTTCCTGATCTCCGTGGCGAACACCGACCTGGCCACCGAGGCCGAGCAGGACGCCGCCCTGGACGCCGCGGTGAGCGCCGCCGCGACCATCCTCGGCGACCGGCTCAGCCACCTGAAGGTCGTCTGGGGCCGTTCCACCGGCCAGGACTACATCGACAGCGTCGGCGGCCACTACCGGCTCGGCGACCACGAGGCGTGGGCACAGACCCGCGCCGACCGGATCGACGAGATGAGGATGCCGGAGCGGTACGTCGCTCTCGGCGTTCACCTGTCCGACCGCGACCCGCGCGCCACCGCCCAGGTCCGCGGTTCGATCAGCGACGCCCTCGGGACGACGTCGTGGCGGGTCAGCGCCCGTGAGCTGGCGCACCTCGACGAACGCGTCCGCAAGCTCGGCCGGCAGCTCGGCTCCACCGTCTGGCGGGCGCACACCGCGCCGGCCGAGGTGATCTCGTGGCTGATCAGCCGTGAGATGCACCGTGGTGCCGTGGCCGCGCCCCGCCGTGGTCTGATCACCGGTGCGTCGCTGGCCCGGCTCACGTCGGGTCGCGTGGTGCCGTATACCGATCATTTGCGGATCTTCGACGCCCGCGGCCAGATCGCGGCGTACACGACCGTTCTGGCGATGACCGACTTCCCCGAGGAGCTCGAGACCCCGGGCGCGGGGGAGTGGCTTCGCACGTTGTCCGAGATCAAGGCGATCGACGACGACGGCGAGGAGATCGACGTCACCGTGGAGGCGTCCGTACGCTTCCGCGTGCTGACCAAGAAGACGGCGCGGAACCTGGTCGACGAGACCCGGAAGAGCGCCAAGGAACAACGCAGGTCCGCAGCCAAGGGCACCGCGGAGGAGACCGCCGACGAGATCGTCGAGACCGAGCGCGTCATGCGCGAGGTCAAGCGCGACATCAACCGCAGCGGTTTGACCCTTGTCGAGGACCACCCCCGTCTGCTGGTCAGCGCGGACACCCGCGAGGACCTCGAGGCGTACGTCGACGCAGTCATCGCGCACTACGCCGACCGCGGCATCACCGTGGCCGCCGGTGCGGACGAGCAGCGCGATCTCTGGCTGGAATCCCTGCCCGGCGACCAGTTGCGCGTCCCCGACCTCGGCCACGTCCGGGAGTCGACCGCGTTCTTCGGGTCCTGGTTCTGGGGCGGTGCGTCGATCGGTGACGCCACCGGTCCGGCGATCGGGTATCTGACCGGCTCCACGCCCGGTCTGGTGCGTTTCGACGCGGCTGCCGGTTCTGCACTCGGTGACGCGACGACCACCTTGTTCTTGGGGCGGTCCGGTCGAGGCAAGACGACCGCCGCGATGCTCGGTGGTCTCGACTCCGCATTCGCCGGCGCTTGGGTGCCTCTGCTCGACCTGAAGGGTGACGCGGCCGGTGTGTCCGCGGTCGCGGCGGAGTACGGCGTACCCACTGCTGTTATTGAGATCACGGCGCAGTTCTCGGGTGCTGCTGACCTGCTGCGTGTGCTGCCTGTGGACGATGCTTTGCTGCAGGCTCCTTCGCAGCTGATGCTGTTGCTGCCGCCGCATCTGCGTGGTGCGGCCGAGGCGCCGGTCATGGCCGCGACGCGTGCGGAGATCCAGTCGCCCGACCCGTCGTCGTGGGGTGTGATCCAGCGGCTGTGCGCCTCCGACTCGGAGACCACGCGTACGGTCGGCTTCGCACTGCGGGACCTGGTCGAGACGGGCCTCGGCTCGGTCGTCGCCGGCCCGCCGTCCGGCCTGTCCTCGCTGACCACCAACCCGGGTCTCTGGGTCGTCCAGATGCCGGGCCTCACCCTGCCCTCGCCCGAGTCCGCACCGGAATCCTGGTCGCCGATCGAGCGTGTCGGTATGGCCTGTCTCCGCGGCTGCCTCGCCTGGATGGTCCGTACGACGGGCCGCCGCGAGTTCCGCGGTCGCTCGAAGGTCGTCATCGTGCCCGAGGTGCACCTGCTGACGAAGACCCCCGACGGCGCGTCCTTCCTCGACTACATCGCCCGTGTCGGCCGTGCCCTCGGCGCCTCACTCGTCCTGGACACCCAGGACCCGGCGTCGATCCTCAAGCTGCCCGGTCTGGTCGAGCAGATCACCACCCTGTTCGCCTTCAGCCTGCGCTCCCGTGAACAGGTCGACTCCCTCCTCGAGCTCCTCGGCCGCCCGCAGACAGCGCCGTACCAAACCCTGGTCCGCGGCATCAACACCGCCGCCAACGGCAAGTCCATCCGCCACGGCCACTGCATCATGCGAGACCGCTGGGACGAGGTCGCCACCGTCCAGATCGACATCCCCAGCCAGCAGGTAGCAGCCCTCCTCCGCACCACCCCCGAATCCGAACACGCCAACGAACCCACCCAACCCGTCCTCGCCGCCCCCACCCCCGAGGACCCCTTCGCCGACGACGCCTTCGACGAACCCCTCACCCCCGCCGCCACCGCCACAGCCCAAGCCGAAGCCCACACCCAGCCCGCCGCCCCTGGGTCCAACGGCCACTCCCCGACCCCCGCGCCCAACGGCCAGTCCCCGGCCCCCGCGGCCTACGCCCAAGCTCCTGAGCACCAGGCACCCGCGTCGAACGGCCAGTCCTCGCCGCATGCGGTGTACGCCCAAACTCCCGAGCCCCACGCACCTGCGTCCAACGGTCAGTCCCCGGCCGCCTCGGCCAACGGCCACTCGCAGGCCCCCGCCGCCAACGGCCAGTCCCCGGCACCTGGGGCCTACGCCCAAGCTCCTGAGCCTCACGCACCCGCGTCGAACGGCCAGTCCTCGCCGCATGCGGCGTACGCCGAGCCTGAGGCCTACGCCCGGCCCTCCGAGCCCTCGGCACCCGCGCCCCAGGCCCCGGCACCCCAGCCCACCGCCGGCCCAGCCTCGACGCAGCCGTCCGCAGCGCCATCAGCCGACCTCCCGCCCACACCCCCGATGGCGCCGGCCGAGCCCCACCCAGCCTCAGCTGAACCGCCGGCGGCCCCCGTGGCCCAGCAAAACGGCCACCCAGCCACCCCGAACGGCCACGACCACCAGCACGCCCACCCCGCCCGCTACGAATCCCCCATTGGCCCCGACGAGGTCTACGACCAAGAAGCCGACGAAGCCGCCTACAACGAAGCCATGTACCCGGCCTACGGCGACGACCCCTCCGACAACGCAGACAACAACGCCGACCGCCCCACCTCCGGCAACAAGGAGCACGTCGCATGACGTGGGCCCGCCGCCTCCGCACGGCGACGACGGTCCTCTGCGTCTCCTTCATCATCACCGCCCAGGTAGCCCTGGCTGCCGACCCCAACCAGGGCCCCACCAACCCCACCGGCTTCGCAGACCTACTCCCAACCCCCGACCTAACCCACGGCGACACCCGAACCCTCTTCGAGTCGTACAGCCCGATGAACTACGGGCTGGACTTCGACACGGGGCTGTCCGACACCTTCAACATGATCTTCAACGGGTATGCCTACATGGTCATGATGTACATCCTGGCGATTACCCGGGCGGCAATCTCCGTCGGCTGGTGGCTGTTCTCCTTCACGGACGTGAAGCCGCTCACTGACGCGACCGCGGCGACGATCGGTGCCACAGGCACCCAGTTGGTCGGATGGTTGTTGCCGTCGGCACTCGCATTCGGCGCCGTGGTGGCCTATACCCAGCGGCGCGCGACGGGAAGTGCGCTCGGGCAGATCGTGTGGGTGCTGGTTGCCGGCGTCCTCAGCATCAGCTTCGCGCTGGCGCCCGCGACGTGGCTCCGTGGTGTTGACGGCGCTCGACAGCTCGGCGCAGGTGCGGTCATGACTGCGTCGTCCGATGCCTTGGGGCCGACAATTCAGAGTCCGATTCCCTGGCCGGAGCCCGGGTTCACCGGCACACCAAAAGACACCTTGTTGAGGAAGTCGGCGGACGCCAGTTGGCGAGGTTTCGCGGTCACTCCGTGGTGCATCGCGGAGTTCGGATCGATCTCGGCGTGCGAGCGTTACGGCAAGGGCATGCTCGACGTCGGGGTGAGTGCGGATGCCAGGAAGGACTACGTCAACAAGGTCATCGTTCCTGCTGAGGGAGGCGACGACGCCCCCACAGTGAAATGGGTGAAAGGGGACAACCCGTTCGGGCGGACTGCCGTCGTCATGTTGGCAGCGATTGCGGCCACGTTGTTCGGCTTCCTGAACATCGCACTCGCCTTCACCGCGCTGATGGCATTCATCGGCGCATTGCTGCTGCTCGTCGTCGGGGTCTTCTTCGCCTGTCTCTGGATCATCCCTGGCCGGCCCCGCCAGTGGGGATTGAACTGGTTCGAGGCTCTGGTAGGCCTTGTGCTGCAGTCGTTCCTGGCGATGCTGGTCTTCGGTACCGCGTTGACGCTGGTGACAGCCGTGTTTACGTTGACCGGTCCGCTGGGCTGGCTTCCGGTGACCGGGCTGGCCATCGTCGTCCTGATCGTCGGCTTCAGGCTCCGGAGGCTGCTCGACAGTCTCACGACGATGATGCGTCCTGGTGCAGGCAGCATCATGCTTGGTGGGCTTGCACGTCGCGGTGCGATGGGTGCCGTCCGAAGGATCATGGGTGCCTTGAGCAGTCGTAGCGCAGCGCCTGCCCCGGCTGAGCGCGGCAGGGATCGGGTTCGGCAGTCTGATCCGAGTCCGCAGCGTGTTTCGTCTGTGCGTGTTTACCGCCAGGCGCCTGTGGTCGGCACTCTGGCTCGAGCGTCCTCAGGGAGTTCGCCGTACGAGCTCACGACCGGTGCGGAACGGCGGCGAGCCGATTCGACGACACCAGGTGGTGGCGGAACAGGTCCGGGCGGCCAGTCGGCATCCGGCGTTGGTGGGAATCTGGCTGCGAACGCGGCCCCGTCCCGCGGCACGTCTGCGCTGAATCTCGCCAGAGCACGCGCGCAGTCCAAGACTGAGGGCCGCCGTACGATCTCCGTCACGACCGCCGGCGTAGCGGCCACCGGAGGATCTTCCGCGAGTTCACGCGGTGTGTCGGCGGAGGCTCAGAAGGCTCGGCATTCTCGGCGGCCTCTTCCGGCGCCGGCCAACGAGGTCAGGTACGAGCCGAGGATTCACACGCACTCCGCGAGTCTTCGGGAAGGGCCTCCGAAGGGGCAACGGATCCGGCGCAAGTCGCCGACCTCGCAGCAGCGGCGGTTCCGCGAGTACTCCGCTGTCACGAAGGACGGCGTGACGGTGCACGTGCCGACGCGCAGGTGATCACGGATGGCCCGAAGAGGACGATCGCCAGAAGACCGCCGGGAAGGCGGAAGCCGGCCCCGCCGGCGCGGCCCGGAGCCTGACCACGCCGACGGACAGGGGTCCGCGGGTCGCGCGCGTCCCGACACGCCTGACGGTTGGCGTGACCTGATGAGCGCGGACTACGACTACCCGGAGGAGATCGACGAGCTCCACGGGCGCGATCGGCGGCGCGCGAAGAAGAACTGGCGGCGTGACGATCACGCGCAGCGCATGGCCTGGCTGCGCAGCCAGCGGCAGGCCGAGCCGACCAGCCCGGCGGTCATCGTGGTGCTCGTCGTGATCCTGGCGATCATCATCCTCGGTCTCGGTGGTGGCCTGCCGCGGCTGCTGGGAGGCAAGAGCGACGACGGAGCACCGATCGGCGTGCTGACTCCGGGGCGCCCCGAAGTCCTTCCGACCGCGCCCTCGAACCCGCCGCCCGCTCAGCCCACCACATCCAGCTCGACCACGGCGCTCACCACCCCGCCGCCGCAGACCCAGCGCCCGTCGGCAGAGTCGACGGCCTTGGCGACCGACGTGGTCGGCGCCTGGGCGCGAGCCTTCTACACGCGCGACCCAACGACGGAGACCTACGCGACCTTGGTAGCGAAGTGCGCCAAGTACATGACGGAAGAGGTGGCGGCGAGCTTCACCTCGGCCGGTGACCCGACGTACGACGCCCTCAAGAACGACGGTGGGACGTCGACGGTCATCGCCGCACCAGTCAGTGCCCCACCGGCCAACGCCGAGGCTCCCGTCGACACCCCGGCCCGGATCACGAGGTTCGTCAAGGTCACGATCAATGTCACCGGTAAGCATGGCCAGCGCTTCGACCTACCCCTGCTCGTCACGCTGGTGAGTCAGAACGACCAATGGCTGGTCAGTGAGGTGTCTGGCGGTACGGGGCCATGACAGTAGGGGACTGCGATGTTCGACGAGCGTGATCTCGGTCGGGGACTGCTGTCGGTCGCGAGCAGAGGCGTGTTCGTCAAGGGTGCGGCCGTCCTGGCGGTCGTCGGGGTCGCGAGTCTGCTGATGCTCGCACCGTTCGGAGGTACGACGCAGCCGCAGGCCGCCTGTCTTCCCGGGGTACCGGGGCAGGCCAACAATCCGAATCCCAGCGGACCGCTGCGTGCCACCCAGATCGCCTTCGCCAAGCTCATCGACCAGGTCGCCGTGCAACGAGGTCTGCCCGGCAAGGCGACACTGATCGCGTTGATGACGGCACTGGTGGAATCGGACCTGCAGAACCTCACGTACGGCGACGCCGACTCGGTCGGCCTCTTCCAGCAACGCCCCGGCGCCGGCTGGGGATCGCGTGAGCAGATCATGGATCCGCACTACGCCGCCGAGGCGTTCTTCGGCGGCGCCCAAGCGCCCAGTCCGCCCGGCCTGGTCGATATCACCGGATGGCCGTCGATGGCTCTCGGCGACGCAGCCCAGGCCGTACAGGTCTCGGCGTTCCCCGACCGCTATGCCCTGCGCGAGCAGGAGGCGCGCCAGATCGCCTCGGCGGCCGGGATCGACCTCACCCGATCCGGCAATCCGTACGCCGGTCGCGCGGGCGCACCCCCTCCGGGCTCGGACGAAGGTGCTCAGCAGCAAGACGACAACTGTGGGCCGAGCGGCGGTCTACAGGACGGCCAGCCGGTCAACGGAGTCTGGCCCGAGCAGCAGGCGACGGTGACCGACCCCAGTGGCACAGGCGGGATGGTCACTCCGCGTACTGCGGCCTGGGTCGCCGAGGCCCGCAAGAATCTCGGCACCCTCAGCATGAGCTGCTGGGACGCACACGTCTGGAACCCCACCAGCGACCATCCCCGGGGCAAAGCCTGCGACGTCATGGTCGGTACGGACGCACGCCGCTCAGCGCCGGCCCGGGCCCGCGGCGACCAGATCGCCAACTGGGCCGTCAAGACCGCCGCACAGACCGGCGTCCACTACGTGATCTGGTACGGCAAGATCTGGTCCGCCCGCCGCGGCACCTGGATCCCCTACAACGGCGGCGGCGTCTACAACCCCACCGACGCCACCGGCGGCCACTTCGACCACGTCCACGTGTCCCTGTACTGATAATGGACGCACCCCACCCGCCCATCCCCAAGGAGCACACCCAATGACCGGCCCCGGCGACCCCAACGACCAGAACGGGTCCCAGGGGCCTCGGCCAGGCCCAACCCAACCCCCCTTCCAACCCCCGTTCCAGGGCCCCCAAGGCGCCATCCCACCACCCCCGAACTGGTCACAGCTGCCCGGCCCCGGCGACCACCAACGCGAGCAACCAGGTCACGCCCGCGCTCTGCCTGAGGCATCGGCGTGGACGGCACTGTTGTCTGCCGTGCCGTGGTTCTTCTGGAGCCTGGTTCTCGTCATCTGGATCGCCGGCGCCATCGGGTTCACCTGGGGATGGATCGTCATCGCGCTCTGGATTCTGTCTGGCGCTCTGATCTTCCTGCCCTCAACCGAGGAATTGCTGGCGAGGTATCTTTTCCGGTTCCGCAAACCCACTCTCGTCGAGCAACAGCGGTTAGGCCCCGTCTGGCAGCAGCTGCTGCGTCGCGCAGACGTTCCGGTCGGCCGATTCTCGCTCTGGATCCAAGAGTCGGACGAGGTCAACGCCACCCCGACGCCTGGCCATACGGTCGCCGTCACGAGATGGGCGCTCTACACCCTTCCTCCGCAGCACCTGGAGGCCGCCCTGGCTCACGAGTTGAGTCATCACCTGGGAGGGCGCGCATGGTTGAGCCTGATCAGCTTCTGGTACTCGATCCCGGCTCGCTGCGGCTTGATCGCAGCACGGGCGGTCGCACGATTGATGCGGCGGGTGCCGGCGCTCGGTTGCATCATCGGAGGTTTCCTCGTCCTCGCCTACGCAGGCATCGCTCTTGCGGCCTTCACCTTCGGCCGCGGCTACATCTGGCCGATCCTCTTCCTGACTCCGTTCATCGCGCCGCCGTTCCTTGCCTGGCTGAACCGCTGGCACGTCAAGGAGGCCGATCGGAAGGTGGCGATGCTGGGGTACGGCGCGACGCTCGTGCAAGTTCTGTACGGCTGGCAGATGCAGCACCAGCAAATGCTGGGTCGGGAGACCAGCCGACGCGCTCAGGTGATGTCCAGCACTCCTTCGCTGATCGACCGCGTCCACACCATCGAACAGGCCGCAGGGATTCCACCTCAGGCTTGGGGCTGACGCTAGTCCTCCACGAAGGTGATCTCCTGTGTGGCCTTCGGGGTCGTGAAGGTCAGGAGGTTTTGGGCTTCTGACTCTATGGCGGACTTGGCTGTTCGGGTGAGTTTGACGAAGGGGGCGATCTCGAGGGTTGCCTGGGTTTTGGTGGATTTGGTTTGTTTCCAGAGGGCTTTGGCTTGGCCGTTGTGGAGGATCGAGCCTTTGGTGAGGACCTCTTGGAGGGTCAGGCGTTGGCGGGTGGGGGTGTCGATCCAGCGGGTGCGGTCGGCGTGGGAGAGGAGGAGGTTGTCGTACTCGGGGAGGAAGCGGACGGGGACCTCGGTGTCTTCGGCGGGGAGCTCGAGGTCGGGGAGGTCGTAGAGGGGGCGGCCGGTCTCGAGGTCGGTGTAGGGGCGGAGGTCGAGGCGGTCGAAGACTTCGCCCAGGCGGGTGAGGCCGGACCAGTTCTGGGCGTCGGCGACCGAGGCGGGGCCGTAGGCGGCGAGGTAGCGCAGGACGAGGGTGTCGACCGAGGGGTTGGGGTCGACGGGGGAGTCGAGCCAGAGGTCGGCGGTGGACATGGCCGGGTTGCCGCCCTTGCCCCAGATGCCGCGCGGCGGGGTCTGGATGGTGGGGAGCAGGCAGCGTACGGCGTGCGCGAGCGCCGCGGCCTCGCGGTCGGGCCAGAGTGGCGCGAGGTGTTCGCGGAGTTGTACGGCGGTCGCCGGGCCCTCGGTCATCCGGTCGATGCCGGCCTGGAGTACGGCGTCGATGTCGAGTCCTTCGAGCCGGTGGCGCCCGTACGTCATGTTCTGGAACACCTCGCGCTCGAGCCGCGGCTGGATCAGCGGGCGGAAGGCGAGGAAGTCGCGGCTCGACATCAGGTGGATCGTTGCCCGCATCATCGAACCGCGGACCACCTCGCGCTCCTCGAGCAGCTTGACGAGCTCGGCGGGCTGGAATCCGTTCAGCCGCGTCCACAACCCGACGTACGGCGCGAGCGGCGACTGGGCCTGCATGCCGACGAGGTGCTCGATCGCCTCGAACGCGGTCGCGTCGTGACGCTCGATCAGCCATTGGCGGTGCAGCGTGGCGCGGTTCAGGGCCTGCAGACTCAACTTCGTCATGGCTGATCCTCTCCTGGGGTGCGGTCCAACGCTAGGAGAGGAAGCGGTCAGATCTGGTCCTCTACCGAGCGAGGTCGGCCACGAAGCTTGTGAAGAGGTCCTGACCGGCGGGCCAGAGGCCGAGGTCGCTGTCGGAGTTCAGGTGGCCGTGGCGGCCGGCATTGATCAGGGGTACCTCCCAGCCGGTAGCCAGGCGCCCGGCGGCCTCGAGCGTGCAGTACGGGTCGTCCTCACTCACGACCAGTACGGCGGGAACGCCCAGGGGAGCGGGCTCGAAGGGCAGGAAGGTGGAGAGCAGCGCGGTCGGGAACGTCGGCCCGAGTGGGTCCGGTGGCGCCACCAGGAAGACGCCGCGCACCGCCGGTGAGGGCAGCCAGTGCGCGGCGGCGAGGCACCCGAGGCTGTGCGCGATCAGGACGACATCACCCTCTGGGGGAGCATCCACAGCGCGGTCGATCGCCGCGGTCCAGTCGTCGCGGTCGGGATGCGTCCAGGACCTCGGGGCAATGCGGGTGGCGCTGGGCAGCCAGTCCGACTCCCAGGCGGACTGCCAGTGGTTCTGGTCGGAGCCATCGAGGCCCGGGACGATGATGAAGCGCATGAGACAGCTCCCAGTGGGTGATGAGTGCTGCCATCATGGGGCCGATCATCGGGACGGTACCGCGCGAGCTGATGGATTGAAGGCAGATGAGCGAACCGAACACGAATCCATTGGACTCGATCGACCGCGAGATCCTAGCGATCCTGCAGGCCGACGGCCGATTGAGCGGCGCCGAGATCGGGCGGAAGGTGAATCTGTCCCAGCCGGCCGTGTCGGCGCGCATCCAGCGGCTCGAGCGGTCCGGGGTCATCACCGGGTACCGGGCCGTGGTCGATCCGGCGCGGGTCGGCCTCAACATCCACGCGGTGGTGCGGGTCCGGACGACGCACGCGCGGATCCCAACCGCGCTTGAACTGTTCGCCGATCTCCCCGAGGTGACCGCGACGTACCGGCTGACGGGCGAGGACTGCTTCCTGCTCGACGTCCACACATCCGACGCAGGCCGGTTGGAGCAGGTGGTGGATGCGATCGGGCGGCTCGGGGTGGTCAGTACGTCGCTCGTACTGCGGGACTACCCGGCTAAGCCTCTCGCGACTGGGTGAAGGTGGCGACGCGGTCGGCGTAGGCGCCACGGGCGGTGGCGTCGGCGGTGAGGCCGCGGTCGTCCCCGGCCAGGCGGCGTCCGAGGGTCATGAGTGACGACGGAGTCAGGCCGTCGAGCACCTTCCACGCGGCCAGCCAGCGCGGTACGGCGATCTCCGGTTGGCGGGTGTGGCAGGTGCGGAGGATGGCGGCGGCCACGTCGGTCGGCTCGACGGTGGGGAGGAGGCCGCCCAGGCGGACGCCGGAGGAGAGTGAGGTGCGGACAGCGCTCGGGAGTACGGCGCTGACCGTGACGCCGGTGCCGTGGAGTTCCCGGCGTACGGCGGCTGTGAGCCCGACGGCGGCGTACTTCGACGCGTTGTAGACCGCCATCCCGGGGAACGGGATCTTGCCGGCCATCGAGGCGAGGTTGACGACGTGCCCGTTGCCCTGGGCAATCATGTGGGGGAGGGCCAGGCGCAGTCCGTGGATCAATCCCCAGACGTTGACGTCGAGGGTGGTGCGGCTGAGTTCGTCGGGTTCGTCGAGGAAACGGCCGAGGGGCATGACGCCGGCGTTGTTCACCAGGATGTCCAGGCGGCCGGTGTCGGCGATCACCTTGTCGACGATCCGAGCGAACGACTCGCGGGAGGTGACGTCGAGCGGCCAAGGCCCCGAGATGCTGCTGTCCTGGGGTGGGGATTCCAACGTGTCGAGGTCGCCTGTGTAGACAGTTGCGCCCGCGGTGGCGAAGGCCTGGGCGGTGGCCAGTCCGATGCCACGGGCTCCACCGGTGATCAGGACAACGCACTGAGAGAGATCCAGAGACTTCATCGCGCCACCTTCAGCGGTGAGGAGATCGTGTAATCCGAGTCATCGAAGCGACCGACGCGAGCTCGGAGGCGACGCGTGGACCACGGCCAGCTGAAACTGTTCCGCCCGTTCACATCGTGGTAGTAACTCGCGCACCCACCGGTCTCATAAACCGTTCCCCGCAAGGCCGTCTGGACCGACGCAACGAACGACGCCTGCACGTCCGGACGTACGTCGAGACTCGACCACCCGCGCGACAGCAGCGCCGACACCGCGCCCAGCACATGATCCAACTGGGCCTCGAGGATCATGAACGCGGACGTGTGACCGGTGCCGAGGTTGGGCCCGAGCAGGTTGAAGAAGTTCGGGAACCCGGCCACCGCCGTACCCAGGTAGGCCTGCGGACTGCCCTGCCAATGATCGGCCAGACTGCGCCCGGCCTCGTCGAAAACGCGCGTCGCCACCGGAAGGTCGAGGATCCTGAACCCGGTGCCGAGGACAACGACATCGGCCTCGACCCGCGTCCCGTCCGCACCGACCACGGTCCGCCCGTCGAGGCCGGCCACCGCCGTGGGATGGACCGAAACGTTGTCCTGGGCAAGCGCCGGATAGTACGTGTTGGACATCAGCAATCGCTTACAACCCAGCGTGTACGACGGCGTCAGGGCTTCCCGCAACGACGCCGACGGCACCGTACGCCGAAGATGCAGCAGCCCGATCTGCTGGACCAACCGCATGATCCACGGATGCCGGAAGCCGAGTCCCAGCGCTTCCATCCCCACGTACTCGAGCCGCCGGAGCAGCCGCTGGGCCGACGGGAGCCGACGGAAGAGCCATCGCTCGGCAGCCGAGACGTAGTGGTCCGGTTTCGGGAGCACCCACTGCGCAGTCCGTTGGAAGAGATGCAACGACTCCACCGCGGGCTGGATCGCCGGCACGAACTGCACCGCCGATGCGCCCGTACCGATCACGGCCACACGCTTGCCGGTCAGGTCCACCGCATGATCCCAGCGCGACGAATGAAAGACCGGCCCGTCGAAGCTCCCGGAAATCGCCGGGATGAGCGGCTCGTGCCACGGGCCCGTCGCCGTGATCAGCACTCGTGCTTCGATCGGGCCGTCGGTGGTCTCAAGAGACCAGAGCTGCCGCACCGGATCCCAGTCCGCCCGCAGCATCTCGACACCACAGCGCAGGTGCGGCAGGACACCATGCCGCCGAGCAGTGTCCGCAAGATAGGTCTGGATCTCCGCCTGGCCGGCAAAGGCCCGGGACCACAACGGATTCGGCGCGAACGAGTACGAGTACAGCGCCGACGGTACGTCGCACGCGCAGCCGGGATACGTGTTGTCCCGCCAGGTACCGCCGAGCGAAGCGCCCTTCTCGAGGACGGCGAAATCGGTGACTCCCGCCTCCAGCAGGCGGATCGCCGCCCCGATCCCCGACGCCCCGGCGCCGACCACCACCACATCCATACGCACCTCCACGCGGTCAGAAACCGACGGTATCCGAATACTACAAGGATGCCAATACCCGAAGCATTAGAGTCGGACCATGCCGAGGATGACGCGCGCCGAGAGCCAGGCCCGGACCCGCGAGACGCTGGTGGCGACCGCGACCGAGCTGTTCCTGCGCGACGGGTACGCCGCCACGAGCCTGGAGAAGGTCGCCGACGAGGCCGGCTACTCCAAGGGCGCGGTCTACTCGAACTTTCGGAACAAGGACGAGCTCTGCCTGTCCGTGGTCGACGCGATCCGCGCCGACCAGGCGCACCGGATGGCGGCCGCCCTGGAAGGCGCCACCACCCTCGAGGCGATGCTGCAGGCGTTCCAGCGCTGGGCGGACGAGACCATCGGCGACGTCGCGTGGACCGTGTTCGAGGTCGAGTTCGCCACACGTGCCCGCCAGGACGACGGCGTACGGCGGGAGCTCGCCGAGCGGAACGCGCAGGTCCGGGACGCCGTCACGACCCTCCTCGAGCAGCACGCGAAGGCGTTCGGCATCACGCTCCCGATGCCGGCCGCCGACTGCGCGACGGCCCTGCTGAGCCTGGGCGTGGGCCTCGGAGTTCAGCGCGCGATCGACCCGGAGGTCGGTGTCGCGGTCCTTCCGAGCGTCATCCGGCTGCTCGCGGGCGGTTGACAGGTTTTCCCTTGCCGCCCCGGAATGACGGGCACTTCTGCTTCCCAGCGACGGCCCAACCGAACTAGGGTCTCGACGGATCGTAGTGGTTGCGTTACGCAACACGGACGTGGGAGGGAACGTATGACGAAACGCCGCAAGGCGGTCGTGGCCGTCACCGCCGGACTGGCCACCATCTCGCTCGGGTTGTCCTTCACCAGCGCCGCGGGGGCCGCGCCGGAGGCAGCAGCAGCCAATCCGGGTGGACTCAAGCTGATCAAGACCAAGACATCGCTGCTCGGCAAGCACTACTGGTACCAGCAGACCTTCAAGGGTCTGCCGGTGATCAACGGGTACTACGCCAAGCACGTGACCAAGGACGGCGGAGTACAGATCGCCGACGGGCGGGACGCCGTACCGGCCAGCCTGGATGTCAGCGCGAAGGTTCCGGCCGCGTCGGCCACCCAGAGCGCGAACGCGGCCGTCACCGCGCGAGCGAACCGGGCCCGGGTCGCCGAGCCGAACAAGAGCATCACGCCCGCGCCGGCCGCGACGAGTGGTGCCGCCCAGCTCGCCGTGATCGGCGGACCGGACGCCCGCCTGGTGTGGACCGTGACCAGCAGGTCGACCGAAGGTGTGAGCCGGTCGCTGGTCGACGCGAAGTCGGGCAGTGTGGTCGAGTCGAAGGTGATCAGCGACAACATCGACGGCAAGGGCTCCGTGTTCGACCCGAACCCGGTGGTCAGCGAGCAGAACGAGCAGCTGACCGACCAGAACGACCAGAACCAGGACGCCCTGTTCCTCGCGCAGAAGAACGTGATCCTGCGCAACCTGGACGGCTCCGGCAGGCTCAACGGCACCTACGTGAACATCAAGGAGGCCAAGGGCGGGCTGGCGGACAGCAAGACCAACACGTTCGTGTACCAGCGCCACAACGACAAGTTCGAGCAGGTGATGGCGTACTACCACGTCAACCAGACGCAGGAGTACATTCACCAGCTCGGCTTCACCGAGGCGAACAACGAGTCCCAGGACTTCTCCATCAACACGTTCGTCGGTGACAACTCGTTCTACGACCCGTCGACGGACCTGATCACGATGGGCGAGGGCGGCGTCGACGACGCCGAGGACGCCGAGGTGATCTGGCACGAGTACGGTCACGCGATCCAGGACGACATCGTGCCGGGCTTCGGCGAGACGCTCGAAGCGGGCTCGATCGGTGAGGGCTTCGGCGACTACTGGGCCGTGACGATGTCGGTGCCGGTCAGCAAGGGCTTCGAGCTGCCGTGCGTGATGGACTGGGACGCGACGTCGTACACGTCCACCGAGCCGCACTGCCTGCGTCGTACCGACACCGGCAAGACCACCGACGACATCGTCGGCGAGGTGCACGACGACGGTGAGATCTGGTCGAACGCGCTGTGGGACATCCACCAGGCGCTCGGCCGGACCAAGGCCAACAAGGTGATCCTCGAGGCGACGTTCTTCTACGACCCGGACACCTCCTTCGCCGCCGCGGCGCAGGACACCGTCCAGGCCGCCCGGCTCCTCTACGGCAAGCCGGCTGCGAACCAGGTCCTGAAGGCCTTCCAGGACCGCAAGATTCTCTAGCCGCGACACCAGGTTGTGCGCCCACGACTACTGTGGGCGCATGACCTGGAGTACGGCGGACATTCCCGACCTGACCGGACGACGGGCGCTCGTCACGGGCGCCACCAGCGGACTCGGCTACGAGACCGCGCTGGAGTTGCTCAGACACGGCGCCGACGTACTGATCGCCGCGCGCAATCCATCGAAGGCCGAGCAGGTATCCCAGGAGCTCGCCCAGGCTTCCGGCCGGGAGCCGGTCGTCGTCGAGCTGGATCTGGCCGACCTGACGAGTGTCGAGAAGGCCGCCGACGAGGTCTCCAAGAGCTACGACAAGCTCGATCTGCTGGTCAACAACGCCGGCGTGATGGCGACGCCGTACCGGCAGACCGCGGACGGGTTCGAGCTGCAGATCGGCACCAATCACCTCGGCCACTTCGCGCTCACCGGGCGACTGCTCAAATTGTTGCTGAAGGCACCGGATCCGCGGGTGGTCACGGTCAGTTCCGCCATGCACAAGACGGTGAACGGGATCAGTCAGGAGGACCTTCGGCGCCCGGCGAGCGGCTACCGCAAGTGGGATGCGTACGGGAAGTCCAAGCTCGCCAACCTCCTCTTCATGTTCGAGCTCGACCGCCGCGCGCGGGCGGCCGGTGTCAACCTGCTGAGCGCGGGCGCCCACCCTGGCTATGCGTCCACCCACCTGCAGGCCGTCGGCCCCGAGCTGGCCGGCCAGCAGTTCATGGCGCGGCTGATGGGCATCGGCAACCGGTTGTTCGCGCAGTCCGCGGCCGCCGGCGCCTGGCCGAGCCTCTACGCCGCGACCAAGCCCGATCTGGCGCCCGGCTCGTACGTCGGGCCAAGCTTCTTCGAGTACCGCGGCGCACCGAAGCTCGTGCATCCCACCCGGACGGCGCAGGATCCGGAGCTGGCCAAGCGCCTGTGGGAGTGGTCGGCCGAGGCGACCGGCATCGATCCGACACTCACTGTGCCGAGGTAGTGACACAGCGGTAGCTTTGTGGTTACCCTCCGGTAATTCCCAAGCCGGAGGTCATGCCGTGCGCAGACTCGCAGCCGCCCTCGCTGTCACTCTCACCCTGGTCACGGTCGGCTCCCGTGCGGAAGCCGACCAGGCCGCGCCCGGCTTCAGTACGTCGTACGAGCGCATCCCCGGCGCCGACGGGATCACGCTCGGCGCCGTGGTCCTGACGCCGACCGGTCAGGGCGACGGACCGTTCCCGCTCGTCGTGATGCCGTCGAGCTGGGGCGTGCCGAACGTCGAGTACGTCGGTCAGGGCACGAAGCTGGCGACCGCCGGGTTCAGGTGATCTCGTACTCGAGCCGCGGCTTCTGGGACTCCGGCGGCGGTATCGACATCGCCGGCCCGCCGACCGTGGCCGACGTCGGCAAGGTGATCGACTGGGCCGCCGAGCACACCCCGGCCGACACGAGCCGGGTCGCCGCGGTCGGGATCTCGTACGGCGCCGGTACGTCGCTGCTCGCGAGCGCGCGAGATCCAAGGATCAAGGCGGTCGGCGCGATGAGCGGGTGGGCCGATCTGATCGGGTCGCTCGATCCCAACCGGACCGTCGCTCTGCAGTCCGTCGCCGGGCTGCTTGCCCTAGGCAACATTACCGGCCGGCCCGGGCCGGAGATGGCGTCGCTGCAGACCAAGTTCGTCACGGGTGACTTCGACGGTGCGATCGCCGAAGCCGAGCAACTGTCACCGCAACGGTCGGCCGCGACGGTGGTCGACCAGATCAACGCGAGGAAGCCGGCCGTCTTCCTCGCGAACGCCTTCGAGGACTCGATCTTCCCGCCTTCGCAGTACACGGACTTCTTCACTGCGCTCACCGGTCCGAAGCGGCTGCTGCTCGCGCACGGCGACCACGCCACGCCGGAGGTGACCGGTGCGATCGGCCTGCCCAACGAGACCTGGGACGAGCTCGTCGCCTGGCTGCGGCACTACCTGACCGGCGTGGACAACGGCGCCGACACGGAGGCGCCGGTCCAGCTCAAGTCGCAGCGTGGCGTCTGGCGCGGTTACTCCAACTGGGCCGCGGTCGGCCGGCCGCGTACGTCGTACTTGACCAGGCCGGCCGGGTTGACGCGGACCGGCAGCCTCCAAGCGCAGTCGTCGACCGGCTGGACGAGCGGGATCGCTGCCGGCGTACCGACCATCGCGGACAGTGGGGTGGCGCTGGTTTCCGGTGCGCTGCAAGGGCTGCTGTCGATTCCGACCGGGGTCGTCACGCCGTTGGTGGACCGGTCGTTCGCCGGCGTATGGTCCGGCCCGGTCTACACCAGTGGCGCCGTCGTCAACGGGACGCCGAAGCTCCATGTCACCGTGAAGCCGTCGGGTCCGAACACCTCGCTGTTCGTCTACCTGTACGACGTCGACGCACTCGGAGTCGGCTCGTTGATCTCGCACAAACCGCTCACGCTTCGAGGCGCGACGCCCGGCAAGGCGCTCCCGATCGACCTCAGACTCGAGGCAACCAGCTGGGAGGTCCCCGCCGGCCACCACCTGGTCCTCGCGATCGACACCGTAGATCCGCGCTACCTCGGCCGCAGCGTCATCGGCACCTCGGTGACCTTCAGCTCACCAACCGCCGACCCATCCTGGCTCAGCATCCCGGTGGCGGCGTAGCCCGTCGACCAGGTGCATGTGGACGACTCCGGTCCGTAGTCGGTTTCGGGATGCGAATTCGTCGCAAACCCCCGATCCTGGTAACTACTGCCGACCAGCGGAGGTGACAGTGACAATGGCTGCTCCGAGTCACGCCCTCGCACCTCACGCGGTGAGCAGGTTCCGGCCACCCCGCTTCGGTCTCGGCGGCTCGCATCTCGGCGAGTCACCGGGCCCGGACGGCGACGCGGCCGCGGTCGCCACCGTGGATGCGGCGTACCAGGCCGGCATCCGGTTCTTCGACACCTCGCCGGCGTACGGCGACTCCGAACGACGACTGGGGATCGCGTTGCAGCGGCGGCCCCGGGGGGAGTTCCTGGTGTCCACGAAGGTGGTCGGCGACGACGCGCGTACGTCGGTGCGAGCGAGCAGCGAGCGGCTCGGGCTTGCTGTGGATCTGGTGCTCGCCGAGGACGAAGCGACGTACCCGGCACTCGACGAGATGCGGCGCGACGGTGTGATCAAGGCGATCGGGGCCGCGGCGGGGGACTGGCGGCAGCTCGATCGGCTGGTGCGCGACGTGGAGCTGGACTGCGTGCTGCTCGCCGGGCAGTACTCGTTGCTCGACCGGTCCGCGGCGCCGCTGCTGGATCGTTGCCTCGCGCGTGGAGTGTCGGTGATCGTGTCCGGCGTGCTGACGCCGCAGGTGCTGCAGACGGAGAAGTCCAGCGACCCGACAACGATCCAGGCGCGCCGGATCTCCGCCGTGTGCGAGCGGTACGGCGTCTCCCTGCCACAGGCCGCGTTGGCCTTTCCCAGCAGGCATTCCGCGGTCACCTCGGTGCTGATCGCCGCATCGAGTCCGGCCGAGATCCGGGCCGACGCGGCACTGGTCCGGCAACCGGTGCCGGACCGGTTGTGGCGGGATGACGACTTGGTGCGTTTGCTATCGTGAAAGCAGGATCTCGCGCTCTGCGGATCCCTGGACGAGTGGCGTCGTACCCGGTCCGACAAGACGACGCCCGGCCCCCGGAGGGGCACTCCGATGCATGCACTCGATGTTCTCGAGATCGCCGGCGCCGTCACGATCCTGATCGCCTTCGCGGCGACCCAGGCCGGTCGGCTTCGTCAGCGCACGCTGACCTATCAGCTGCTGAACCTCATCGGGTCCGGCGTTCTCGCGGCGATCGCCGCGGCCGGGTCGTCGTGGGGATTCCTGCTGCTCGAAGGCAGCTGGGCGATCATCAGCCTGATCGGCCTACTCAGCCTCACTCGCGGGTCTGATCCTGCGACCGACGCACGCTAGAACTTGTCGCCCGGGTCCCCGGGCGTGCCGCCGGAGCTGGGGATGCCGGTCGGGATCCCGGTGCTCGGGATCGTGGTCGGCGTCAGGCTCGGCGACGGGCCGGTCGTCGGCGTCCCGCCGGTGCCCGGCGGCGGGGTCGTCGGGGTGACCGTCACCGTCACGGTGCCGGTCGGGGTCGGGATCACCGGCTCCGGCTCCAGCGGCTCGGCATGCCGGAACAGCAGCCAGGCGAGGAACACCGCCAGCGCCATGATCAGCGCCATCGTCAGCAGCGCCAGGACCAGCGCCCACCGCGACGCCGGGCGCAGCGCGTTCGGCCACGGCAGCGGCCAGATCCGGAACAGGCCGGGCCTGCGCCGGCCCTCCCAGTAGTGCCGGAAGTCGGGACCGCGTAACCGGCCGACGTGCGGGACCCGGTCCATCAGGACCGCGGACAGCACCTCTTCACCGCGCCGCTCGGCCATCAGCCGCTCGTCGGACCAGGCGCTCGACCCGTCGTCCTCCCGGATCGGCCCGAGCGCCGCCCACAACGCCAGGTCGTCGTCGTCCGCGTCGTTGTGCGCCAGTACGGCGTCGTCCGGCAGCTCGTCGACGGCGTTCACGAACCGCTCCCGGGCGGCCGCGTCGTCCGCGGACCCCTCGGTCATCATCGCGACCACCGCGTCGCGGCCGGTCTCGTCACTGGCCGTGTACAGGTACCCGGCCGCGTTCGCCCCGAGCCGCCCGCGCAGCCAGAACTCGCCGACCCGCGGCGGATCCTCCGGCTGCAGCGGGAGCGGCTCCGGAATCACTCGCGCAGGCGCGCCGTCCGGCCCCTCGGCCGGGCGCACCTCGGTGTGTGATTCCGTCGCGGTCATCACCCCCAATCCCACCACATGCCTGGTAGCACTGTCGCCACACACCTGCCTCGGCCGCGTCCGGGGTGTGCGGATTTGCCCGGGTGGGGAGGATGGGGACGGGTCTGGTGGGCCGTGCGCCCGGGGGACCCGGGGATCTGATGGAATGACCGGTGTTGCGTGAAGTGGGGAATGACAAGGTCCGAACGCGGACCCCGGAAGGACAGGCATGACCGAAACCACTGCGCCGGCTGGATCGGTGGCCCAGCAGTCCCGTCTGATCGGCGAGGCCATCAGCGAGGTCAAGCGGGTGATCGTCGGCCAGGAGCACATGGTCGAGACCTTGATGGTCTCGCTGCTGGCCAAGGGTCATTGCCTGCTCGAAGGTGTTCCCGGCGTCGCGAAGACGCTGGCGGTGCGGACCTTCGCCTCGGTGGTCGGCGGCACGTTCGCCCGGATCCAGTTCACCCCTGACCTGGTCCCGTCCGACATCGTCGGCACCCGGATCTACCGGCAGACCCGGGAGACGTTCGACATCGAGCTCGGCCCGACGTTCGTGAACTTCGTCCTGGCCGACGAGGTGAACCGGGCCCCGGCCAAGGTGCAGTCGGCGATGCTCGAGCTGATGGCCGAGCGGCAGGTGTCGATCGGCGGCCAGACCTTCCCGATGCCGAAGCCGTTCATCGTGATCGCCACCCAGAACCCGATCGAGTCCGAGGGCGTCTACCCGCTGCCGGAGGCGCAGCGGGACCGGTTCCTGGTGAAGATCGACGTACCGCACCCGCGCGGGCACGAGGAGTTCGAGATCCTCCGCCGGATGAGCGTCGACCCGCCGGAGCCGCGGCAGGTGCTCAAGCCGGAGACGATCCTCGAGCTGCAGCGGTCCGCCGAGCAGGTCTTCGTCCACAACCTGGTCGCGGAGTACGCCGTCCGCCTGGTGATGGCCACCCGGACGCCGTCCGACTTCCACCTGCCCGACCTCGAGCCGATCATCGAGCTCGGCGTCAGCCCGCGGGCCACCCTCGGCCTGATCGCGGCCGGCCGGGCGCTCGCGCTGATCCACGGCCGGGACTACCTGCTGCCGAGCGACGTCCAGACGGTCGCGCTCGACGTGATGGGCCACCGGCTCGGCCTGACCTTCGACGCCGTCGCGGACAACATCGACCCGCGCGCCGTGATCGAGCGCATCCTGGCCACCGTCCCGCCGCCGCAGCCGGTGTGGCGCGACGGCGCCGACGGCACCGGCCGCCCGGAGTTCGTGTAGTGGCAAATCGCCCTGACCCACGAGCTGCGATGACGATCTCGCAGCTCGCACCCGAGCGCGCGCTGCGGCGGCTCGAGCTGACCGTCGTGCGGCGGCTCGAGGGGTATCTGCACGGGGAGCACCTGGGCCTGCTGCCCGGTCCGGGCACCGAGCTGGCCGAGGCCCGCGAGTACCAGGTCGGCGACGACGTACGGCGGATGGACTGGGCGGTCACCGCGCGGACCACGGTGCCGCACGTCCGGGACCTGATCGCGGACCGTGAGCTCGAGACCTGGGCGCTGGTCGACCTGTCCGGCTCGATGGACTTCGGTACGTCGCAGTTGGAGAAGCGGGAGCTGGCCGTGGCGGCCGTCGCCACCGTCGGGTTCCTGACGCACCGCCTGGGCGACCGGTTCGGTGGGTTGATGCTGCGTGACTCGGCGCTGCGCCGCTGGCCGGCCCGGTCCGGACGGCTCGCACTCTACGGTCTCCTCCGGGCGCTGCTGGCCGAGCAGTTCAGCGGTGAGGAGGAGGCGCGCCGCAGCGACCTGGCCGCCGCGCTGGAGTCGATGGCCCGGACGCAGCGCAAGCGCGGACTCCGGGTGATCGTGTCCGACTTCCTCACCCCCGAGGACGGCGAGGTGGACAGCCGGCTGGAGCCGTCCTGGGAGCGGGCGATGCGCAAGCTCACCGCTCAGCACCAGGTCCTCGCGGTGGAGGTCGTCGACCCGCGCGAGCTGGAGCTGCCCAACATCGGCGTCGTCACGATCGGTGACCCCGAGACCGGCCAGGTCAGGGAGATCGACACCCGGCGGCGCAAGATCCGGGAGGCGTTCGGGGTGGCCGCGCTCGCGCAGCGGGAACGAACCCGGGCCGCCCTGCGTAGGGTAGGTGCGGGGCACCTCGTGTTGCGGACCGACCGTGACTGGGTCGCCGACACGGTGCGGTTCGTCCTCGCCTACCGGCGGGTGGCGCCCCGCCTGCACCAACCGCCGAAGGGAGTGGCTCGCTGATGGAGTTCCTGTCTCCGGCCAGGTTGTGGTTCCTGCTCCTCATCCCGGTCGTCGTCGCGGCGTACATCTACCTGCAGCACCGCCGGGCGCAGTACGCGCTCCGCTTCACCAACATCGCGCTGCTCGACCGGGTCGCGCCGCGCCGGCCGCAGTGGCGGCGGCACCTGGCCGTCACGCTGGCGCTGCTGGCCGCACTGACCTGCATCGTGGCGTTCGCGCAGCCGAAGGACGAGGTCAAGGTGCCGCGCGAACGGGCCACCATCGTGGTCGCGATCGACGTGTCGCTGTCGATGATGGCCACCGACATCGAGCCGAACCGGCTGGAAGCGGCGAAGGAATCGGCCAAGGAGTTCATCAACCAGCTGCCGGCCAAGTTCAACGTCGCCCTGGTCAACTTCGCCGGTACGGCGTCCATCATCGTGCCGCCGACCACCGACCGGGCCACCGTGCTGCGCTCGGTCGACGGGCTCGAGCTGGCCGAGTCGACCGCGACCGGTGAGGGCATCTTCACCTCGCTGCAGGCCCTCACCCAGGTTCCGCCGGACCCCGCGCACCCGAACGACCCGGCACCGGCCCGGATCGTGCTGCTGTCCGACGGCAAGCGGACCGTCGGCCGGACCGCGCAGGAGGGCGCCCAGGCGGCGAAGGCGAAGAACACGCCGATCTACACGATCTGCTTCGGCACCGACTCCGGCTTCATCGAGATGGACGGCATCCGCCAGCGGGTCCCACCGGACCGCGCCGAGCTGCGCAGCATCGCCGAGACCACCGGCGGCGAGGCGTACACGGCGGAGTCCGCGGGCGAGCTGAAGGACGTGTACAAGGACATCGGCTCCTCGGTCGGCTACGACAAGGTCGACAAGGAAGTCACCTCACGGTTCGCCGGCATCGCGATGCTCTTCACGCTGGCCGCGGCCGGCGCCTGCATCGCGCTCGCAACCCGCTTCCCGTAGGCCGCTCCCGCTTCCCGGAGAACTCGTTGCCGCCGGCAAGCAGACGCCAGCCGGCTACGCCGTCGCCGTGGTCACGGACCCCGCCCGCCTGGAAACGACACCTGACCGTGCGTGTCGGTTACTGGGGACGTCCCGACGTCTCCATCCGACCGGGAGGGCTACCCTCTACGCACCGCAGACGTTAAGGACGACCAGGTGACCGACCTCTCCAAACGGCAGGTGACGCTCGACGAAGTCGCCGAGCGGGCCGGCGTGTCCCGGTCGGCGGCGTCCCGGGTGATCAACAACGCCCCGCACGTCAGCAAGGCCAAGCGGGAGGCCGTCCAGCGGGCCGTCGCCGACCTCGGATACGTGCCGAACGCAACGGCTCGCGCGTTGGCGACCCAGCAGGTGGGCGCCGTCGTACTCGCGATCTCCAGCGACAACCCGCGGGTGTTCGCGGACCCGTTCTTCGCCGAGGTCGTGGTCGGCGTCAGCTCGGTGCTCGAGGACACCGAGCTGGAGCTGATGCTGATGCTGGCGACCTCGACCCGCGGGCAGACCCGGCTCGAGCAGTTGCTCCGGACCCGCCAGGCCGACGGGGTCATGCTGATGTCGATGCACGGTGACGATCCGCTGGCCCAGCTGGCGGAGAAGGCCGACGTACCGGTCGTGTTCGGGGGATGCCCGGTCGACTTCGAGCCGCGGTACTACGTCGACGCGGACAACCGTGGTGGGGCGCGGCTGGCGACCGAGCACCTGGTCGCGGCCGGCCGGACCCGGATCGCCGCGATCACCGGCCGGATGGACGAGGGCGCCGGCACTGCCCGCTACAAGGGCTTCCAGGAGGCGCTCGCGGTCGCCGGCCTGGACGCGAGCCGTGTCGTCCACGGCGACTTCTCCGAAGACGGTGGAGGTTGTGCGATGAGGGCGCTTCTGGCCGAGCACCCGGATCTCGACGCCGTCTTCGTCGCCTCGGACCAGATGGCGATCGGTGCCCTCCAGGTCTTGGCCGAGGCGGGCAAGTCGGTTCCCGGTGATGTCGCCATCGTCGGCTTCAACGACATCTCCACCGCCCGGCACACCAATCCGCCGCTGACCACGATCAGCCAGCCGATCCAGTCGCTCGGCCGCGAGATGGCCCGGATGCTCCTCGCGCTCCTCGCCGGCGAGACCCCGACCCCGCTGATCCTGCCGACCCGCCTGGTCCAGCGCTCCTCCGTCTGATCCAGAGCTGCTGCGTTTGATCCGGCCCGCTCCGTCTGATCCGCGCTGATCCGGATCGCGACACGACGGTGATGTAGTTGACACGGCGAGGTTGCTGGTGTTGGTGGGGGCGGTGGTGCAAGATGTACGCAGTGTTCCGTGGGGTGTGGTTGTGCCCGGTGGGATGCTGGTACTGCCGGGATCGACGCGGTTGTTCGAGAACGCTGGGGAAGGCGCCCCTCGAGCACAGGAGGTCCCGGTGGCGACGACTCGTGGCGTTCTCTACGTCCACACGGTGCCGTCAGCGTTGTGCCCGCATGTCGAGTGGGCCGCGGGCGGCATCCTTGGCGTGCCCGTGAAACTGGACTGGACGCCGCAGCCCGCGGCCCAGGGCCAGTACCGGGCCGAGCTGTCGTGGCAGGCCGAGGCCGGCACGGCGGCCAAGCTGGCGTCGGCCCTGCGCGGCTGGCAGAAGCTCCGGTTCGAGGTGACCGAGGAGCCGAGCAACGGCGTCGAAGGCGAGCGGTACTCCTTCACTCCCGAGCTGGGGATCTTCCACGCGACCACCGGCATCCACGGCGACATCATGGTGCCGGAGGAGCGGCTGAAGGCGGCGATGCTGAAGGCCGCCAGCGGCGAGGCCGACCTGACCGAGGAGGTCGAACGCTTGCTGGGCCGGCCGTGGGACGACGAGCTGGAGCCGTTCCGGTACGCCGGTGACGGCGCGCCGGTGCGCTGGCTCCATCAAGTCGTCTGAACGGTTCCTGAGAACTTCAGAAGAAAGCCGTGAAGGGCAGGACATCCCCGAACTTTTCGATGAGACTGAGCATCAGACATCTCACCTGGGTGGGAGGGGCCGTGGCCGCTGGGCCACCGGGTGTCGGGACACCCCCGGTTGTCGCAAACAGCGGCCGCACCACGTGAAGGGCGCGGACCTCAGGGTCCGCGCCCTTCGTGCGTCGTGACCAAAACGCCGCTGACGTGGACGGATACCCGACCTATGGTGGGTCGATGGAGTGGATCCTCGTGGTCTTGGCGGGTGGCGGGGCGTTGGTCGGGGCCGGGCGGCAGGTGCTGGTCCGGCGGACCGCGCGGAAGGTCGACTCGGCGGAGCTGGCTCAGATCGAGCGGCTGGCCGGGGAAGACGTGACCGAGTTCGGGGAGGAGCTGACCCGGCTGGGGGAGCGGGTGCGGGCCGACGAGTTGGACGCGGACGGGCGGCTCGACTATCAGCGCGCGCTCGCGGCGTACGAGGCGGCGCAGCAGGCTGTGGACAAACTCCGGTCGGCGGACGACGTCAGTACGATCACCGACACGCTCGCCACCGGGCGGTACGCGATCCTCTGCGTGCTCGCGCGGAGTGCCGGTCAGCCGGTGCCGGAACGCCGGGTGCCGTGCTTCTTCAACCCGCAGCACGGACCCTCGACGGCGGACGTGGTCTGGAACCAGCCGAAGCACGGGACCCGCAAGATCGCGGTCTGCGCACAGGACGCGGCGCGGCTGCGGGACGGCGAGGAGCCCGAGGTCCGGATGGTTGTCATCGGCAACCGCCGGGTGCCGTACTGGGAAGCCGGCAAGGCGGTTCAGCCCTACAGCTCGGGCTACTTCGCGCAGGGCGGCGGAGCCCAGTACGTCACCGAGGCCACCATCCGCGGCCCCGTGTTCCGGATGGGTGACACCGGTGCCGCCGGTGGGATCAGCGACCTCGGCGGCCCGGGCCTCTAGCCTTCGTTACAGCGGGATGTTGCCGTGGTAGCCGCGGATCTGGCCGGTTGACTCGGCTTTGGCGAGCGCGGTGGCCAGGGCCGAGCGGGTGCGGGTCGGATCGACGACCTCGTCGACGACGCCGATCTCTCGCGCGCGCTCGATGCCGCCGGCGATCTTCTCGTGCTCGGCGGCGAGCTCCGCCTCGACCTGCGGACGCAGCTCGGGATGGACCTCCGCGAGCTTGCGGCGGTGCAGGACCCGGACGGCGGCGACCGCGCCCATCACCGCGACCTCGGCCCGCGGCCACGCGAATACCCGGGTCGCACCCAGCGACCGCGCGTTCATCGCGATGTACGCACCGCCGTACGTCTTCCGCGTCACCAACGTCACCCGCGGTACCACGGCTTCCGCGAACGCGTGCAGCAGCTTCGCACCCCGCCGTACGACGCCGTCCCACTCCTGACCGACACCCGGCAGATACCCCGGTACGTCGACCAGCACGACCAGCGGAACCCCGAACGCATCGCACATCCGGACGAACCGGGACGCCTTCTCCGCCGACAACGCGTCCAGGCAACCACCGAGCCGGAGCGGGTTGTTGGCGATCACGCCGACCGTCCGCCCGCCCAGCCGGCCAAGGGTGGTGACGATGTTCGGCGCCCACCGCTGGTGCAGTTCGACGGAGGAGTCCTCGTCGAGCACCCCTCCGACCAGCGGATGGACGTCGTACGCACGCTTGGCCGACTCCGGCAGGAACCCGGACAGGTCGGTGTCGGCCACGTCGGTCGACACCGTGCCCTGGTTCGCGAGCAGGTCCGCGAGCCGGCGCGCCTGCGCGATCGCGGCGGCCTCGGAGTCCGTGGTGATATGGACGACGCCGGAGCGCCGGCCGTGCGGCTCGGGACCGCCGAGCCGGAGCATGTCGACGTCCTCACCGGTGACCGAGCGGACCACGTCCGGACCGGTCACGAAGATCCGGCCCTCCGGCCCGAGGATGACGATGTCGGTCAGCGCCGGACCGTACGCAGCGCCGCCCGCGGCCGGGCCGAGGACGACAGAGATCTGCGGGATCTTGCCCGACGCCTGCGTCATCGCGTAGAAGATCTTGCCGACCGCGTGCAGGCTGAGCACGCCCTCGGCCAGCCGCGCTCCACCGGAGTGCCAGAGGCCGATGATCGGCACCTGCTCCTCGCGCGCGACCTGGTACGCCGTCACGACGACGTCGCATCCCTCGTCGCCCATCGCGCCACCCATCACGGTGGCGTCGGAGCAGAACGCGACGACCTTCGCCCCCGCGACGGTCCCGCGCGCCGCGACCATCCCGGACAGGTTGTCCGGGGTGATCAGCTCCAGGCTGCCCGGGTCGAGCAGGTTCGTCAGCCGGGTGACCGGGTTCCGCGGGTCCTGCTCGCGGGGCAGCTTGGCGGGTTTCTGCGGTGCGGGTGCTGCGGGGGCCGTGGTCATGGCGTCCTCCGGGGGGAGACGGAAACTGCGGGGGTGCTGCTAAACCGTCTTGAAGGCGATGGCGGCGTTGTGGCCACCGAAGCCGAACGAGTTGTTCAGCGCCGCGAGATCCCCGTCGGCCAGCTTGCGCTGCTCCGTCGCGACGTCCAGCTCGATCTGGTCGTCGAGCTTGTCCACGTTGATGGTGGGCGGTACCACCCGGTGGTGCAGGGCGAGCACGGTCGCGATCGACTCGACCGCGCCGGCCGCGCCGAGCAGGTGACCGATCATCGACTTCGGCGCGGTCGCGATCGCGTGGTCGGCGTCCTTGCCGAGCGCCAGCCGGATCGCCAGCGACTCCGCGATGTCGCCCTGCGGGGTCGAGGTGGCGTGCGCGTTGATGTGGAAGATGTCGGCCGGGGTCAGGTCGCCCTCGGCCAGTGCCCGCACCATCGCCCGGCGCGCGCCGGAGCCGGTCGGGTCGGGCTGCGCGATGTCGTGGCCGTCGGCGGAGATGCCGGCGCCGGCCAGCTCGGCGTAGATCTTCGCGCCACGCGCCCTCGCGTGCTCGTACGACTCCAGCACCAGGACTCCGGCGCCCTCACCAAGCAGGAAGCCGTCCCGGTCCACGTCCCACGGGCGCGAGGCCCGCTCCGGCTCGTCGTTGCGCTTGCTCAGCGCCATCATCTGCCCGAACGCCGCCAGCGGCAGCGCCATGATCACGCCCTCGGTGCCGCCGGCCAGTACGACGTCCGCGCGGCCGAGCCGGATCTGGTCCAGGCCGAGCGAGATCGCCTCGTTGCCGGAGGCACAGGCGGACACGGGGGCGTGCACACCGGCCTTCGCGCCGAACTCCAGGCTCACGTACGCCGCAGCCGAGTTCGGCATCAGCATCGGGATCGCCAGCGGCGACACCCGGCGGGGGTTGGTCTTCAGCGCGTCGTAGTTCGACAGGGTGGTGCCCAGGCCGCCGATGCCGGAAGCGACCGCGATGCCGAGCCGCTCCTTGTCCAGGCCGGAGTCCTCCAGGCCGGCGTCGGCCCACGCCTCGCGGGCGGCGACCACGGCCAGCTGCGCGTTCCGGTCCAGGCGGCGGGCCTTCACCCGCTCGAGCACCTCGGTCGGCTCGACCGCGGCCGGAGCGGCGATCTGGACCGCGAGGTTCTGCACCCACTCGTCGGTGAGCCGCCGGGCACCGGAGCGACCGGCCAGCAGACCTTCCCAGGTGCTGGACACGTCACCCCCGAGCGGGGTCGTGGCTCCGAGCCCGGTGATCACGACTCGGGTCTTCGACATCTTTACCTCATCCTTTGCGAGAGATCGGGGACTGGGAGCGAGGGGTGAGTGCGGTGGTGCTCATCGAGAGACCCGATGAGCACCCGGCCAGCACGGGTACGGCGGGTGTCAGCCGTTCTGGGCGCGCTCGATGAACGCGACCGCGTCGCCGACGGTCTTCAGGTTCTTGACCTCGTCGTCGGGGATCTTCACGTCGAACTTCTCCTCGGCGGCCACCACGACCTCCACCATGGAGAGCGAGTCGACGTCGAGGTCGTCGGTGAAGGACTTGTCCAGCTGGACGTCCTCGACCGGGATGCCGGCGATCTCGTTCACGATCTCGGCGAGGTTGGAACGGATCTCTTCGGTGCTGGCCATCTCTTGGTTTCCCTTTCGGATCTTCTCTGGCTGACTACAGCCGGGCCGGCCACCTGAGCCGCCCCGGACAACTATGGGCTACGGGAGCCGGATCACCTGAGCGGCGTACACCAGGCCGGCACCGAAGCCGATGATGAGCGCGACGTCGCCGCTCTTGGCCTCGCCGGCCTCGCGCATCGCGGTGATCGCGAGCGGGATCGACGCCGCCGAGGTGTTGCCCTGGCGCTCGATGTCGCGGGCTACCTTGACGTGCTCGGGCAGCTTGAGCGCGCGCCGCATCGCGTCGGTGATCCGCATGTTCGCCTGGTGCGGCACGAACAGGTCGAGGTCCTCGGCCTTCACGCCGGCCACGTCGAGCGCCTGCTGCGCGGTCTTGGCCATCTCGAACGACGCCCAGCGGAACACCGGGTTGCCGTCCATCGTGAGGTGCGGCCACTGGTAGCTGCCGAACACCTCCTGCCACGACTCCTTCTGGCTGATGACCTTGTGCTGGGTGCCGTCGGAGCCCCACACCACCGGGCCGATGCCCGGCTCGTCGGTCGGCCCGACCACTGCGGCGCCCGCGCCGTCGGCGAAGATGAACGCCGTACCGCGGTCGGTGCGGTCGGTGATGTCGCTGAGTCGCTCGACCCCGATCGCCAGTACGTACTTCGCGCTGCCGCCGCGGACCATGTCGTTGGCCATCGCGATGCCGTAGCAGAAGCCGGCGCAGGCCGCGGAGATGTCGAACGCGGCCGCGGTCGGGGCTCCGACCTCGACGGCGACGCGGGTCGCGATCGCCGGGGTCTGGTAGAGGTGCGTGACGGTGGCGACGATGACGCAGCCGATCTGGGCCGGGTCGAGGCCGGACTCCTTCAGCGCGTCCTTGGCCGCGTTCACCGACATCATCAGCACGGTCTCGTCGTCGCTGGCCCAGCGGCGTTCCTTGATCCCGGACCGGGTCTGGATCCACTCGTCACTGGAGTCGATCTGCTCCAGGATCTCCGAGTTCGGTACGACCCGGCGCGGCCGGTACGACCCGATGCCGAGTACACCGGCGTACGGCGTACCGGTCGAAGCGGTGATGGCGGTCATGCGTTGCCTCCATTGGGGTGCAGGCGGACCAGCGGCTGACCGGGGGCGACCCGGTCGCCTTCCTCGACGAGCCACTCGACGACGATGCCGCCGTGCGGGGCCTTCACGTCGAGTTCGTCGCGCAGGCTCTTCACCTTCGCGACCACCTCGCCGGCCTCGACCGTGTCACCGGATTCGCGGAGCACCTGCTCGGTGCGGGTGAAGGTGCCCTTCATCGGCGCGACCAGCAGCCGCCAGGTCGGCGAGGCGTCGATCTCGGACGGGCTGCCGTGCTTGTCGACGAACGCGCGGGCGTCGTCGAGCTGGTCCGGCGTCTTCAGCGCGAACGTCTCGACGCCCTTCAGCGCGCGGCGCGCGATGCCGGTCAGCGTGCCCGCCGGCGGCAGCTCGAGGATGCCGGTCACCTGCAGATCGGCCATCGTCTCCATGCAGAGGTCCCAGCGGACGGGCGCGTTCACCTGGGTGACGAGCCGCTGCAGCACGTCCCGGCCGTCGTGCACGACCTGGCCGTCCCGGTTCGAGATCAGGCGGGTCCGCGGGTCGTGGGTGCTGATCGCGGTCGCGTACTTCGCCAGCGTCTGGACCGCGGGCTCCATGTGCTTGGTGTGGAACGCGCCGGCGACCGACAGCGGGATCAGCCGGGTCTTGGCCGGCGGGTCGGCGGCCAGCGCGGCCAGCTCCTCGACCGTGCCGGCGGCGACGATCTGGCCGGGGCCGTTGTCGTTCGCCGGGGTCAGGCCGTGCTCGGCCAGCTTGGCCAGAACCTCGTCCCGGTCGCCGCCCAGGACGGCGGTCATCGACGTGGCGGTCTGCGCGGCGGCCGACGCCATCGCCTTGCCGCGCTCGCGGACCAGCACCATCGCCTGCTCGGCGCTGAGCACGCCGGTGCCGGCGGCCGCCGCGATCTCACCGACGCTGTGCCCGGCGACGGCGCCGACCTTGGCGAAGGCATCGGACGGGTGCGGGATCACCGCCAGCGCCGCCAGCATGCCGGACGCGACCAGCAGCGGCTGCGCGATCGCGGTGTCCCGGATCGTGTCCGCGTCGGCCTGGGTGCCGTAGTGGGCGAGGTCGAGACCGGCCACCGCGGAGAGCCAGTTCAGCCGGCTCTCGAAGACGGGATCGGCCAGCCACGGCTCGAGGAATCCTGGGGTCTGGGCGCCCTGACCGGGCGCGACGATGACGAGCACGTGTCCACTCTCCCTCTTCCCGGCCGCTCGTGAGCCGGGAAGCAGCACGAATTCTCCGGGGCCGATCTTGTAGGGATCCTACAAAACGGCGCTTCCCGGCTCGGGATTGAGGAGGCGGCCCAACGTCAGTGCGACACGAAGTGTGAAAGCGTCGCGGGGATTCAGCGGGTTGTAGCCCGTGATATCGCCCACACGCTTCAGCCGGTACCGGACGGTGTTGGCGTGGATGAACATCGCCCGGGCGGTCGCCTCGATCGAGCCGCCGGAGTCCAGGTAGGCCGAAACAGTGTCGAGGAGTACACCATCGCCTACGGTCAGTGGGCCGTAGACGTCGTTGGCCAGTTGGCGACGGGCGTGGCCGTCTCCGGAGAGTGACCGTTCGGGCAGGAGCTCGTCGGCCTCGACCGGTCGCGGCGCACCCGGCCAGGCGGGGGCCGCGCGGAGGCCGGCGACGGCCGCGCGGGCCGAGGTCACGGCCGCCATCAGATCTTTCACGACCGGCCCGACGACGATCGGCCCGGGTCCAAACCAAGGGGCGAGTTTTTGTACGATCTCCACAGGTTTGCTCGTACCACCGAGTACCACCACCATCCGGTCGCCCTGCATCGCGCACAGAGCGTCAGCACCGGCCTCCCGGGCCGCGTGCCGGAGCGCGTCGGCCACGTGGGAGTTCTCGTCGGTGGTCTGCGCGCGTCCGACCACCACGCTGACCTCGGCGGATCCCGACGTACCGGCGGCTCCGGACCAGCCCAGGGCGGAGGCGCGGGAGCGGACCGACTCGTCCGCCTCGCCGCGGATCACCGAGTCCACCAGGAGTGCTTCGAGCCGGGCGTCCCACGCGCCGCGCATCTCCGCGGCCTGCGCGTAGACCGTCGCGGCGGCGAACGCGACCTCGCGGGCGTAGCGCTGGATCGCGTCCCGGACCACCGGTACGTCGTCGGCCGGGAGCAGGTCGCCGATGGTGTCCTCGATCGTCTCGATCGTGGTCCGGACCAGGTCGACGGTCTGGTGCAGCGAGATCACCCGGGTGAACTCGCGCGGCGCCGAGCCGAAGATCCGGGTCGGCATCGACGAGTGCGCGCCGGGATCGCGGAACCACTCGACGAAGGCCGAGATCCCGGATTGCGCGACCAGGCCGATCCAGGACCGGTCCTGCGCGGACAGCTTGCCGAACCACGGCAGGTTCGCGTCCATCGCCGCCATCGCGGCAGTGGCGAGCGCCCCGGTCGCGTTCTGCAACCGCTCGGCCCGGGCCAGATGCGCCTTGCCACTCTTCGCCACGCCCAGACCATAACGCCCATGTCCGGCTGTCCGTCCCGCGCGCCATGATGGGACGCATGAGTGACAAGGCGGGTGTGGCGGAGGCGGTCGCGGCGTTGCGCGCGATCGGGTACTACCTGGAGCGCGACCAGCAGCCGACCCACCGCGTGAAGGCCTATCGGCGCGCGGCCGACACCATCGCGGCCCTGCCGGCCGCCGAGGTCCGGGCACGGCGCCGGGCCGGCACGCTGACCGAGCTCCCGGGGATCGGGCCGAAGACCGAGTCCGTCATCCTCGAGGCGATGGACGGCGCCACCCCGTCGTACCTGGTGAAGCTGGAGGAGGCCGCCGGCGCCCTGACCACGGCCGGTACGGCGATGCGCGCGGCGCTGAAGGCCGACCTGCATCTGCACTCCGAGTGGTCCGACGGCGGCAGCCCGATCGAGGAGATGGCGCGGACGGCGCACCGCCTCGGGCACAAGTACCTGGCGTTGACCGACCACTCGGCGCGGCTCACGGTCGCGAACGGGCTGTCCCGCGAGCGCCGGCTGCAGCAGCTCGAGGTCGTTGCCGAGCTCAACAAGAAGCTCGGCGCCGAGCTGGACGGCTTCACGATCCTGAACGGGATCGAGGTGGACATCCTGGAGGACGGCACGCTGGACTGCGACAGCGAGATCCTGGCCCGGCTCGACCTGGTCGTCGCCAGCGTGCACTCCAAGCTGCGGATGGCCGCCGAGCCGATGACCGAGCGGATGGTCCGCGCGATCGCGAACCCGCACGTCGACATCCTCGGCCACTGCACCGGCCGCCTCATCACCGGCGGCCGCGGCACCCGGCCGGAGTCCGACTTCGACGCCGACGTCGTCTTCGAGGCGTGCCGCCAGTTCGGCACCGCGGTCGAGATCAACTCCCGTCCCGAACGCCTCGACCCGCCCAAACGGCTCCTGTCGCTGGCGGTCGAGACCGGATGCATCTTCTCCATCGACACCGACGCGCACGCGCCCGGCCAGCTCGACTGGCAGGTCTACGGGTGCGAGCGCGCCGAGGACTGCGGCGTCACGCCCGACCGCGTCATCAACACCTGGGACCAGAAGCAACTGCTGGAATGGACGGCGTCATGAGCGATCTTGAGAAGGACCCGGCGGAGGTCGTGTGCGACGGTTCGGAGGGTGAAGGGCCGACGCTCGAGTTGCTGGAACCGCGCGAGGTCGTGCTCGGGCGGACGACGACGGTGCGCCGGCTGCTGCCGAACAAGAACCGCCGGATGGTCGGGGCCTGGTGCTTCGTCGACCACTACGGACCGGAGGACCTCACCAGCCGGGTCGACTCGTACGACGTACCGGGGGAGCGGGGGATGCAGGTCCCGCCGCACCCGCACACGAGTCTGCAGACGGTGAGCTGGTTGTTCGAGGGCGAGATCGAGCATCGCGACAGCGTGGGATCGCACGCGTTCGTGCGGCCGGACGAGCTCAACATCATGACGGCCGGCAACGGCATCGCGCACTCGGAGGTCTCGACCCCGACCGCGCCGCCGGTCCTGCACGGTGCCCAGCTGTGGGTCGCCCTGCCGGACTCCGTGCGTACGACGGTCCCACCGGCGTTCAACGCGTACGCCGACCTGCCGTCGGTCGCGTTCGACGGTGCGCGCGGGACGGTGATGATCGGCACGGTCGCCGGTGTCACCTCACCCGCGCCGGCGTACACCGAGCTCGTCGGCGCCGACATCACCATCGAGCCCGGGCGCACGCTGTCGTTGCCACTGACAGCGTCGAACGAGTACGCCGTCCTGGTCGTCGACGGCTCGCTCTCCGTCGGGGAGCTGACGCCCGGCTTCGGCGAGATGGCCTATCTCGGCGGCGGGCGCCAGTCCGTCGATTTGGTTGCTTCCAGCAACGGTGTGCGCTTCCTCCTGCTCGGCGGCGAACCGTTCGAGGAGCACCTGGTGATGTGGTGGAACTTCATCGGCCGCTCGCACGAGGAGATCGTGGCCGCCCGCGACGCCTGGCAGTCCGCCATCGCCGCGAACGGCAACGACCGCTTCGCCATGGTCTCCGGCTACGACGGTGACGCGTTGCCCGCTCCACCCCTGCCCGCTATCGCACTGAAACCACGTCCGCGGGCGCGGTGACACGGCGGCGGTGGTAGGCCAGTGTCAGGATGAGGAGGGCCGGGCCCCAGAAGTTGAGCGGGGTGTAGCAGGCGAGCATCAGTGCTTTCCAGGCCGTGCTGGAGAACGGGATGAAGTGGTCGGTGTAGGCGTCGCGGAAGGCATAGGTCCAGAGGGCGATCAGCGCCAGCGCGCCGAGGGTCGCGGGGACGACGGCGGCGTACGGCGCGACCCGGCGGCCGCCGATGAACGGGATCCAGCGTGGGGCGACCTCGCCCCACGGGCGGACCAGGCCGAGCGCGGTCAGGGCGACCAGCTCGGAGAAGATCGTCAGGCCCACGACGTACGCCTTGGCGCCGACGCCGCCGAGCTGGGCGGGCGCGCCGTTGTCGTCGAGGAGACCCATCGACGACCCGAAGACCAGGCCGAGTCGCCACAAGCCGGACGGCAGGGTGAGCAACGGGATGATGTGAGCCAGGCGGTAGGCCCAGCGCGGGACGGGACGCTCAGTCGTGTTCACCGTCCGAGCATCCGGCGGGCCACCCGGTCCGCACCTCACTCGCGAGAGTGAACGGGATCCCTCCGGCGAGCGTTTCAGAGCAGGTCGTGATCGCGGGCGTACGCCGCCGCCGCGGTCCGGGACGGTACGTCGAGCTTGGTGAAGATGTTCGTGAGATGCCGCGCGACCGTCTTGTCACTCAGCACGAGCCGCTCCGCGATATCCGCGTTGCTGCGGCCGTCCGCGACCAGGCGCAGCACTTCCAACTCACGCGCGGTGAGACCGCCCGCGGTGCCGACATGCAGCAACTTCTCGACCTCCTGCCGGGCCGGGACAGCGCCGAGGTCGGCGAAGCTCTTGCCCGCGGCAGAGAGTTCGGCCACCGCCGAGTCCTCGTCCTCGAGCAGCCGGAACGACCGCCCGACCAGCACCTTCGTCCGCGCGACCTCGTACGGCGCCTGCAGTTCACTCCACAGCCGCAGCGCGATCCGGGCCTGCGGCAACGCCCGATCGGGGTCACCACGTTCCAGCGCCACCAGCGCCGAGCAGTACGCCGCCGACGCCCGCAACCCGGCACACCCGAAGCCGGCCGCGATACTCGCCAGTTCGTCCGCGACCGGCTCGGCCTCGTCGACAGCCCCGTCGGCCAGCAGGACCTCGGCCGCTCCCGCGAGCAGGCGTGACCGCTGCACCGGTCCGTTCGTTTCCGCGAGCAACCGCCGTACCGCTCCGACCGCTGGCGTCGTCCGACCGCGCGCGAGCAGCAACAGCGCCCGTCCCGGCTGAGGCTCGTGCCCGAATCCGGCCGCCTCGTCGTAGGCTTTCTCGGCCGCCGCGACCTCACCGCGGATCCGTAGTACGTCGCCACGTTCGCTCAAGGCCAGCCCGGCCGCGGCCTGCGCACCTGACGACGCGTACCGCCGGCACGCGTCGTCGTACTCCTGCAGAGCCTCGCCGTACGCACCGTGCAGCCGCAGGATCTGACCCCGATGTACGGCGCACTGCCCGGTGAACGGCACCAGGTCCGGCTGGGTGTCGCACCACCTGGTCAGCGCCGCCGTCCAGGCCGCGGCCCGGTCGTAGTCCTGGACCTCCTGGCAGCCCTCGATCATCGCGCAGTACACGTTGCCCGCGAAGATCGGCGACAGCTCACCCGCCGCGACGCCGACCATCGCTTCGTCGAGCAGTGCCAGTCCCTCCGGCACCTGACCGGCGTACATCAGCATCCGGCCCTGACAGACCAGGCCCTGGGCGAGCAGATCGGGTTCGCCGAACCGCCGGGCCACCTCGGTGATCTCGGCGCCGACGTGGCTGGCCCCGGCGAAGTCGCCCTGGTCGAGGCGGCGGTAGAAGTCGTGGACGAGCAGGTATCCACGCTCGACCACGTCGCCCTGATCGGCGAGCAACCGCTCCGCCCGCGCGGCCCAGCCGCGGCCGATGGCGACCTCGCCGCGGATGTTGAGCACCAGCGCCAGCCAGAACGCGACCTTGACCGCGCCCAGGACGTTGCCGTCGTCAACTTCCTGCCGGTACGCGCGTTGCAGCGCGCGGATACACGCGTCGTTGTCACCGACCAGGTACGCCGCGGTGGCGAGCGTGAGCAGGTCAGCGGTGCCGAGCTCGGCGGCGGACGACAGCCGGTCGTACGCCGTCGCCCAGTCCCGCCGGTCGAAGGCCGCCCGGGCGCGCTCCAGATCCTCGACGATGCCCATCAGCCATCCCCTTCTGTGAGCATGCGCCCCGGAGTCAGGCGGCGGCAAGACTCCGGTCCGCACGGGATCGGGCCGCGATGCGTTTGGCGACGTACGCGGCGTCCCGGCCGACACCGGGCAGCGTCATCGAGCTGAAGGCGTACTGGAAGCACAGGCCGCAGAAGAACAGGCCCGGTGCGTCGGCGGCGACACCGCGCAACTCCCGCGGCCAGCCGTCCGCGCCGGTCACCGGTCCGTCGATCCAGTCGAACACCTGCCGGAAGCCGGTGCACCAGACCACGTTGGACACCTCCACGGTCCGGCCGTCGCCCAGCACCGGCAGGCCGTCCTGGACGCCGGTGACCCGGTCGTGGACCCGCTCGACCCCTCGCGCGAGCAGGTCCCCGCGCTTCACCCGGATCATCGGGCCGCCACGGAAGCGGAGGTCCTCCATCACCGAGTTCGCGACCGGCAGTCGCCGGGTGATCACGTGCCGCCCGACGAACAGGAAGACCGGCCAGAACAGCGACTGCCCCGGCTTGCCGGGCCGGACCGGGAGCTGGCCGGGGTCGCGCCCGCACAGGATGGTGTCGTGTGTCTGCGCGACCTCGTAGGCGATGTCCGTGCCCGAGTGGGAGCCGCCGACGACCAGGACGGGTCCCGGCTTCAGCTGGCCGGGCCGGCGGTACTCGCTGGAGTGCAGTTGCCGGATCGCCGGGTCGAGGTCGACGGCGAAATCCGGCAGACTCGGGGTCCGGCCGAAGGTGCCGGTCGCCACGACGACGTTGTCGGCCGCGAGTCGCTCGTTGCCGATCTGCGCGACCCAGTGGCCGTTGACCCGTTCCAGCCGGTCGACCGGTGTGCTCGACCGGATCGGCAGGTTGAAGTGAGCGGCGTACGACTCGAGGTAGTCGGCGACCTCGTCCTTGCCCGGGTAGTTCCACCGGTGGCCGGGGAACGGCAGCCCGGGCAGGCCGTCGTACTTGGCCGGGGTGTAGAGCTTGAGCGTGTCCCACTGGGCCCGCCACTGGTCCCCGATGCGGGCGTTGCCGTCCAGGATCGTGAACGGCTGACCGAGCCGTTGCAGGTGGTATCCGGTCGCGAGTCCTGCTTGGCCGGCGCCGATGATGATGGTGTTCATGCGAGCCTCCGCTCGTCAGCTACGACGCCGCGCGCCGCGGTGTGGAACCGCAACCACCACAGCAGCATCAGCGCGGACGTCAGGACGTAGAAGCCGTGCAGGATCCAGATCGGTCCTGGCGGCAGGTGCACCACGTAGATGCAGTGGACGGCGTTGCCGACGTTGGCCAGGACGAGGTTCGCCGGGCTGTACGACGCGAGGTCGCGGGTCCGGATCGCCTTGACCACCATCGGCAGGGCGCTCGACGCGAACAGGACGGTGGACACCATCCCCGCGAGCAGAGCAACACTTGCGCCAGTCATGCCTCGACGGTAGGAACCCGGGCACCCCCACCGCGTCGGACGGAATGCGCAACTCGCCCGCGGACGTACGTACGAGGTTTGTCGTAGCAAGCGACAGGCCCCCGGACCGGCTGGTCCAGGGGCCTGTGCGGGCGGGCGGCGTCAGGCGCCGGCGCCCTCCTGCTTCACGCCGGCGACCGCGGTCGGGTCGTCGATGCGGTACTTGCGGGCGGCCTCGGCGGCGACCTCCGGCTTGACGTCACCGCGCTTGGCCAGGATCTCCAGCGTCGCGACGACGATCGACTCGGCGTCCACCTGGAAGTGGCGCCGGGCCGCGGCCCGGGTGTCGGCCAGGCCCCAGCCGTCGGTCCCGAGCGAGGTGTAGTCGTTCGGCACCCAGCGGGAGATCTGGTCCTGCACCGCGCGCATGAAGTCGCTGACCGCGACCACCGGGCCCTTGGTGTCCTTCAGCTGCTCGGTGACGAACGGCACCTGCTCCGGCTCGTCCGGGTGCAGCAGGTTGTGCTGCTCGGCCGCGATCGCGTCCCGGCGCAGCTCGTTCCACGAGGTCACCGACCAGATGTCGGCGGCCACCGAGTACTCCTCGGCGAGGATCTCCTGGGCCTTGCGCACCCACGGCAGCGCGACACCGGACCCGAGCAGCTGCACCCGCGGTACGTCGTCGCCCTCGGCGGTCTCGTACTCGTTGAAGCGGTACATGCCCTTGAGCAGGCCCGCGACGTCGAGGTTCTCCGGCTCGGCCGGCTGCGGGACGGGCTCGTTGTAGACGGTGAGGTAGTAGAAGACGTCCTCACCGAACGGCTTGTCCTTGTCCAGGCCGTACCCGTACATCCGGCGCAGGCCGTCCTTCACGATGTACGCGACCTCGTAGGCGAAGCCCGGGTCGTAGTGCACGGCCGCCGGGTTGGTCGAGGCGAGCAGCGGCGAGTGGCCGTCGGCGTGCTGCAGTCCCTCACCGGTCAGCGTCGTACGCCCGGCGGTCGCGCCGACCAGGAAGCCTCGGCCGAGCTGGTCGCCGAGCGCCCAGAGCGAGTCACCGGTCCGCTGGAACCCGAACATCGAGTAGAAGATGTAGAACGGGATCATCGGCTCGCCGTGGGTGGCGTACGCCGTACCCGCCGCGATCATCGAGCCCATCGCGCCGGCCTCGCTGATGCCCTCGTGCAGCAGTTGACCCTGCTCGGACTCCTTCCACGACAGCAGCAGCGCGCGGTCGACGGCCTCGTAGGTCTGCCCGTGCGGGTTGTAGATCTTGGCCGTCGGGAACATCGAGTCCATGCCGAACGTGCGGTACTCGTCGGGGGCGATCGGGACGATCCGGGCGCCGATCTCCGGGTCCTTCATCAGGTCCCGGAACAGCCGGACCAGCGCCATCGTGGTCGCGACCGGCCCGTTGCTGCCCTTGCTGAGCGGCTTGTAGACGTCGTCACCAGGAAGCTTGAGCGAGGTCTTCGGGCTGACCCGGCGCTCCGGCAGCGAACCGCCGAGCTGCTTGCGCCGATCCATCATGTACTGGTACTCCGGCGAGTCGGTGCCGGGGTGGAAGTACGGCGGGTTGTACGCGTCCTCCAGCGCGGAGTCCTCGATCGGCAGGTAGAGCCGGTCGCGGAACGCCTTCAGGTCGTCCGAGGTCAGCTTCTTCATCTGGTGGGTCGCGTTGCGGCCCTCCAGCGCCTCGATCGTCCAGCCCTTGATGGTCTGGGCCAGGATCACCGTCGGCTGCCCGACGTGCTCGGTCGCGCTCTTGAACGCGGCGTACACCTTGCGGTAGTCGTGACCGCCGCGCGGCAGCTTGCGCAGGTCCTCGTCGGACAGCTTGCTGACCATCTGCTGCAGCCGCTGGTCGCCGCCGAAGAAGTTGTTCCGGATGTACTCACCGGACTCGACCGAGTAGGTCTGGAACTGGCCGTCCGGCGTGGTGTTCATCTTGTTCACCAGCGCGCCGTCGTGGTCCTGGGCGAGCAGGCTGTCCCACTCCCGGCCCCAGATCACCTTGATCACGTTCCACCCGGCACCGCGGAAGAACGCCTCCAGCTCCTGGATCACCTTGCCGTTGCCACGGACCGGGCCGTCCAGCTGCTGCAGGTTGCAGTTGATCACGAAGGTGAGGTTGTCCAGCTCCTCGCGCGCGGCCAGGCCGATCGCGCCGAGCGACTCCGGCTCACCCATCTCGCCGTCACCGAGGAAGGCCCAGACGTGCTGCTGGCTGGTGTCCTTGATCCCGCGGTGGTGCAGGTACCGGTTGAAGCGGGCCTGGTAGATCGAGTTGAGCGCGGCCAGACCCATCGAGACAGTCGGGAACTCCCAGAAGTCCGGCATCAACCGCGGGTGCGGGTACGACGAGAGGCCGTTGTGCGGACCGCGGGACACCTCCTGGCGGAAGCCGTCCAGCTGGTCGGCCGACAGCCGGCCCTCGAGGAACGCCCGCGCGTACATGCCGGGGGAGGCGTGACCCTGGATGAAGATCTGGTCGCCGCCGCCGGGGTGGTCCTTGCCGCGGAAGAAGTGGTTGAAACCGACCTCGTACAGGCTGGCCGCGGACTGGTAGGTGGCGATGTGGCCGCCGACCTCGAGGCCCTTGCGGTTGGCCTTGCTCACCATCACCGCCGCGTTCCACCGGATGAAGGCCCGGATCCGGCGCTCGATGTGCTCGTCGCCGGGGAACCACGGCTCCCGCTCGGGCGGGATCGAGTTGATGTAGTCGGTGCTCCGCAGCGCGGGCACCCCGACCTGTCGCTCCCGGGCCCGCTCGATCAGCTTGAGCATCAGGTAGCGCGCTCGCGCCTTGCCCCGTTCGTCCAGGACCGCGTCGAGCGATTCGACCCACTCCCGTGTCTCGTCGGGGTCGATGTCGGGGAGCTGGGTGGGCATCCCCTCGGTGATGATGGCTGGTGGTTCGTGTCCGGAAGCCACGGTGTCCTGCCGTTCTCTCTGGTTGTCTTCACCGCAATCCTGTCACCTGTTCGGAATGCGTTCTACTTCGCCTTCCACAGGCGCCCGAATCCGGTCGTCCACGCGTGATCTGAGCGGACACGGACAGTACCCACCCCGCGGATACCGGACACGTCACGGATCCCTGGTGCATACTTGCGCGACGCGGTACGTCACGATGGACTATCGCTACTGAAACCTACCCCCGGGCAAGCGGGGACCACGGAGGAGGACACGTGAGCGCGACCGCGGACCACGCGGACGGCAAGAGCGGGGTGCCGAACATGGCGTCCCGGCTCGGCCTGGAGGCCGGCTGGGTCGTTCAGGAGATCGGGTACGACGACGACTGCAGCGACGAGCTCCGCGATGCGATCCGGGAAATCACCGGGGAAGCCTTCGTCGACGACGAGACCGACGAGGTCGTCGACGTCGTACTGCTCTGGTTCCGCGAGGACGACGGAGACCTGGTCGACGCCTTCTTCGACATCCTCACCGACCTGAAGGCCGGCGGTGTCGTGTGGCTGCTGACCCCCAAGGTCGGCCGCGACGGCTACGTGGAGACCAGTGACATCGCCGAGGCCGCTCCGGTCGCCGGCCTGGCCACGACCAGCACGCTGAGCGTCACCGACGACTGGTCGGCCACCAAACTGGTGGTGCCGAAGTCGGGCCGCCGAGGCTGAGGTGGCCGCTGCCGTCGGCAGCCGGGCACCCGACTTCACCGCCCGCAACCAGTACGGCGAACAGGTCCGGCTGAGCGACTTCAGCGGCCGGCGGGACGTCGTACTGGTGTTCTACCCGTATGCCTTCAGTCAGGTCTGCACGAGTGAGCTGGCCGCGCTGCGGGACCGGCCGGACTTGCTCGAGGCGGCCGAGTTCCTGGCGATCTCGTGCGATCCGATGTTCACGCTGCGCGCATATGCCGACGCCCAGAACCTCGGGTTCAGCCTGCTCACCGACTTCTGGCCGCACGGGTCGATCGCGTCGGCGTACGGCGTCTTCGACTCCGAGCGGGGTTGCGCCGTCCGCGGCACCTTCGTGGTGGACCGGGCCGGCCTGATCCGCTGGTCCGTCGTCAACGCGATCCCCGAGGCGCGCAACCCCGACGACTACGCGGAGGCACTGGCAAGCCTGAACCTCGGGTAGACTCCTGCGGTCGTTTGATCCGGGCGGATAGCTCAGCGGTAGAGCGCTTCCCTTACAAGGAAGATGTCGGGGGTTCGATCCCCTCTTCGCCCACAACAGGTCGCCGTCGGACAATTCGGTGCTATGACCAAGGCTGCTGGTGCGCCGCCCTCCTGGACTGTGACGCTGCTGTGCGGCGCGGCCGGGATCGGTAAGACGTCGGTCGCGGTGCGGCTGGCCTCGCGCTACGGGGTCCCACTCGGCGAGGCCGACGACATCCACACGGCGCTGAAAGCTCTCACGACGCCCGAACAGCAGCCGTTGCTGCACTACTGGGACACCCATCCGGAGACCGGCAGCTGGTCGCCCGCGAAGACGGCCGACCTGCACCTTGCGGCCGCTGAGTCTGTGCAGGTCGCGTATCGGGCTGTTGTCGCTGACCATGTCGACAGCCGGACGGCTGTCGTCCTCGAGAGTGATGTGCTGCTGCCCAGCTTGGCCCTCGGTTTCGGCGGGGGTGTTCGCGCGTTCGTCCTGGAGGAGTCCGACGAGGACCAGATCGTCGCGAACTTTCTGGCCCGCGAGCCCGAGCACGGAGAGCAGCGGCATCGGGCTCGGGTCAGCGTCGAGGTCAACAAGCGGCTGGTCGAACAGGCGCGTGCAGCCGGACTCCCCGTCGTACCGGCGCGGCCCTGGGGTGACGGTTTGGATCGGATCGACGCCGCACTGCGCGGTTGACGGCGGCAGTGGGTTTCCGGTGAGCGGACGGTCTGCCGATCGGGCGTATCCGCAGGCCATGAGCGTCGTTGTCCACAGTGGTGGCGGTCAGCCGAATTCTTAACTGTCGGCTGGTGAGAACGGACTCCTCCAGGGCGGGTCGCGGCTGGTAGGGTTCACGGCTGTCGGTCGGCGCGATGACGCACCGGGTGCGCCCGGACACGGCATCGTCCGGCAGGCGGAAAACGGGGCTTGTCGTCGGTGAGAGCGAGACGGGTGTGCCCTGACCCGGCTCCGTCCAGTTGGGGAGGCGCGTGTCCGTGGGTCGCCACCTGGCTGGCGCCACCGTTGTTCCGGTGACGTGCCCGCGTGACGCCGTACCCCTCCTCCCGGTGACGTGTGCGCGTGACGCCGTACCCCTCCCCCCGGTGGTGGCATCGGCGTGGTGAGAAGCAGTGTGGACCGGCCGGCGATCAGCACCGGGCCGGCCCTGATGATTCCCGCCGGGTACCCGCGCGACCTCCCGAGCGCGCTGCTGCGGGCCGCCCGTGACTTCGGCGGCGCCGGCGTGGTCGAGATCGGCCCGGACGGCCGCGAGACCAAGCTCGACTTCCCGACCCTGCTCGAGCTGGCCGCCCGGATCCTGGCCGGCCTGCGGGCGAACGGCGTCCGCGCGGGAGACCCCGCGGTCGTGCACTGCACCGAACCGGTCGGGTTCTTCGCCGCGTTCTGGGCCTGCACCCTCGGCGGGATCCGGCCGCTGCTCGTCGCCCCGAGCCCCGACGGCGACCGGTCCGAGGCCGGCCGCGAGCGGCTCCGCAAGATCACCGACCTGCTCGGCTGGACCGTCCTGATCGGCCGCCCGTCCGACCTGCCGAACGACCTCGGCCTGCCCGTCCTCGACCCGGACGCGATGGCCGGCCACGAGCCGACCTCGGACTTCCACCGGCCGGCCGCCGACGACATCGCCGTACTGATGATGTCGTCCGGCAGCACCGGTACGCCGAAGATCGTGCAGCTCACGCATCGCGGGCTGGTCGAGTTCGCCGCGGGGACGCCGGCGATGCTGCCGGTGCGGCCCGGTCAGACCACGCTCAACTGGCTGCCGCTGGACCAGAGCGGCGCCTTCCTGCTGTACCACCTGCTGCCCGTGTTCACCGGTTGCACGAACATCCACGTGAACACCGACTGGGTGCTGGCGAACCCGCTGCGCTGGCTCGACCTGATGGACCAGCACCGGGTCAACCACTCCTGGTCGCCGAACTTCGGCTACCGGCTCGCGACGCAGGCGATCGCGGGGGAGCCGGACCGGCACTGGGACCTGTCCGCGCTTCGCAGTCTGGTCAGCGGTGGCGAGCAGATCACCGTGCCGGTCATGTCGGAGTTCCTGCGGGTGACGAACCGGTTCGGCGTCGTACCCGAGACGTTCGTCGCGGCGTGGGGGATGACCGAGACGGTCACCGGGATCACGTTCGCCCGGCCCGGCCTGACACCGAACGTGCACCGCGTCCGGATCCCCCCGACCGGAGTGGTCGAGTGGGTCGACCAGCGGCCTTCGTCGGGGAAGGTCGCGGTCGCGCGGCCGGGGAAGGCGCGCGCCGAGGCGCCGGGCGTGCTGAGCCTGGTGTCGGTGGGCGCGCCGGCGCCGGGGACGACGGTACGGATCGTCGCCCCGAACGGCGCCGTCCTGCCCGAGGGCCGGATCGGGCAGTTGCAGGTCGCGTCGGCCCGGGTCACGCCGGGCTACCTGGGCAACCTGGAGGCGGACCGGGCCGCGTTCCCGATCGGCAACTGGCCGGCCCGCAAGTGGCTCGCGACCGGCGACCAGGGCTTCATCACCGGCGGGCAGGTGGTCATCACCGGCCGGGACAGCGAACGCATCATCATGTCCGGCAAGCTGTACTACGCCCACGACATCGAGACCGTCGCCGCGACGGTCGTCGGCGCCGAACACGGCCTGATCGCGGCCTGCGGCGTCGCCGACGCGGAGACCGGCACCGACCGCCTGGTCGTCTTCTACGCGCTCACGCCGGAGTCGATCCCCGGCATGGACCAGGGCATCCGCAGCCTGATCCAGGGCCGCCTCGGCCTGGCCGCCGAGGTCGTCGGCGTCCCGCGCCGCGACTTCCCCACCACCCCCGGCGGCAAGATCCTCCGCCCCCTCCTCAAACAACGCTGGATCGACGGCACCCTGGAGCCCGCCCACGGCCCCCACATAGAACCCGCCGGCGCCACCTCCGACTCCGGCCCCACCGGCGAAGGCCCCTCCACCGCCCGTTCGGCCGACGAGGACCCCTCCGAACGCACCACCGAACTCCCCGTCGTCCGCCTAGCCTGGAAACGCACCCTCCAGCAATCCATCCCCACCCCACCCCAACGCCCCACCCTCGGCGCCCGCCCCAGCTCCGCCGACACCGCCGGCCCTGCCTCGGCCGACCCTGAGGCCGCACCCGCCTCCGCCGAGCCTGAGACCGCACCGGCCTCCGCCGAGCCTGAAGCCGCACCGGCCTCCGCCGATCCTGAAGCCGCGCCCGCCCCGGTGGAGCACCCGGCGTCCTCGCCCACCGGCTCTGCGCGCGTCGCGGACACCCCGTCCCAGCCCGCGTCCACCGACCCTGAGGCCGCGCCCGCCCCGGTGGAGCACCCGGCATCTGCGCCCACCTCAGCCGAGCCCGAGGCCGCCGAACTCGCCGACCCCGCAGGCCACCAGGCTCCCGAGCCCTCAACAGCAGACGCCCACGAGAAGCCCGAGCCCGCAGCTGAGCACACCGAGCCAGCCCCCACCGAGCAGACAGCTGAGCTCCCTGAGCCCGACCCGTCGCCGGAGCCGGACACCCAGATCCTCACCCGGATCGAAGCAGACCCCGAGCCCGTCCAAGCCGAGCCCACCCCGGACGCAGACCCCGCAGCCGAGCAGCAGCCCGCACCCCACGAGGCCAAGGCACCCGAGAACACCCAGCCCGCAGCCGAACAAGCCGCCGAGCCAACCGCCGAGCCTGAGCCAAGGGCGGAACCAGTGGCCGCCGAGGCCCCACGGACCGACCAGGCCGCCGAGCTGCCCGCGGAGCTCGAACCGGCCGCGGAGCCCGAGCGGGCCGCGGAGCCCGAGCGGGCCGCGGAGCCTGAGGAGGCCGAGCTGCCGGCGCCCGAGCCGCAGCGTGCCGCCGAACTCGAGCCGCAGTCCGCGCCTGACGAGGACCCGGCCACTCAGGCTGAGCCAGCCGACCAGGCCACCCAGCCTGACCCGGCCATCCACGACGGCGACTCCGAGCCAGCTCATGCAGCCGCCGACCCGACCGAGCCGGACCTGCAGCCGACCGCACAACTCGAGTCCGAGGCGGTACAGGAGGACGAGCCGACGGCGCACGACGAGGTGCACCCGGAGTCGCCTGCACCGACCGACGCGGCCGCTGAGGCGGACTCGGCTGCACAGGTTGGACCGGAGCCGGACGCCTTCGCACCGTCCGAGGCCGCAGCAATCGCCGAGCCCGCACCAGAGGTAGCCCCGGACGCCGACGCGACGCCGACCGCACACGACGAGGCGCAGGCGGAGCTGGCTCATGCGACCGACCCGACCGTGGCTGAGGCCGCGGCAGACGTCGAGTCCGAGCCTGAGCCCCCGTCAGACGCCGAGCCCGAGCCCGCGGCAGGCGCCGAGCCCGAGCCCGCGGCAGGCGCCGAGCCCGAGCCCGCGGCAGACGCCGAGGCCGAGCCTGCTGCGGACCCCGACTCGCCTGCGTCAACCGAGGCGGCGGCAGAGGTGGAGTCGGCTGCCCCGACCGCGGCTGAGGTCGCGGCAGACGTCGAGCCCGAGTCGGAGGTACAGGCGCAAGCCGAGGCAACGCCGTCTGCGGAGGACGAGGCACACCCCGACTCGCCTGCGTCAACCGAGGCGGCGGTCGAGGTAGAGCCGGCTGCGCAGGACGTGGCTGAACTTGCGGAAGGCGGCGAGTCCGCGCCGGAGGTGGCTGCGGACGCCCAGGCGACGTCGGGCGCGGCGGACGAGGCGCACGCGCAGTCGGCTGACCAGACCGGGGCTGAGGTCGAGGCCACGCAGGACGCAGCTGCGGACGCCGGGTCGTCTGCGCCAACCGAGGCGGCGGCAGAGGTGGAGTCGGCTGGTCAGGCCGAGGCCCGCTCGGAGTCGGCTACGCCTGCCGTGGCGGTGACCGAGGGAGAAGCGGACGCCAAGGCCGCGCCGAAGGTGTCTGCGGAGGCGACGCCGGACGCAGATGACGCGGCGCAAACCGGAGCGCCTGCGCAAGACGAGGTGGCCGAGGTGGACCCGGCTGCACGGGTCGAGGCAGACTCGGAGTCGGCTGACCCGGCGGTGGCTGAGGTTGTCGCGGAGGCCAAGCCGAAGCCGGAGGTGGCTGCGGACGGCGAGCCGGCCCCGGCTGCGGAGGACGAGACGGGCCTGGCCGCGGAGGACGAGACGGGCCTGGCCGCGGAGGACGAGACGGGCCTGGCCGCGGAGGACGAGACGGGCCTGGCCGCGGAGGACGAGACGGGCCTGGCT
>NZ_JBVJHF010000008.1:174906-299602 GCF_055586945.1 Kribbella sp. NPDC048837 | reverse complement strand
CTGCGGAGGACGAGACGGGCCTGGCCGCGGAGGACGAGACGGGCCTGGCCGCGGAGGACGAGACGGGCCTGGCCGCGGAGGACGAGACGGGCCTGGCTGCGGAGGACGAGACGGGCCTGGCCGCGGAGGACGAGACGGGCCTGGCTGCGGAGGATGAGGCGGGCCTGGCGGCGGAGGACGAGGCGGGCCCGGAGTTGGCCGCACGGGTCGACGAGGCGGCAGAGGTTGAGCCGGAGTCGGCTGCCAAGGGTGAGGTTGTTGCGGATGTCGCGTCGGAGCCGGTGGCTGCGGAGGGCGAACCGGGGCTGACCGCGGAGGACGCGGCGCGCTCGGAGTCGGTTGCAGAGGCTGAGGTGGCTGCCGGAGGTGAGGCGGCGGCCGGAGGTGAGTCGGAGTCGGCTGTGGAGGTCGTGGCTGCGGTTGCGGCCGACGGCGAGCATGAGCCGGAGGTCGCTGCCCCGGATGAAGCGGCGCCGGGTGATGGCGAGGTGCAGTCGGAGTCGACCGTGGGGGCGGATAGGACTGCGGCGGGGGCGGAGGGCGACGTACCTGTTGAGGGTGCGGCGCTCGCTGAGGTCGAGTCGGGCGTGGAGGATGCGGGCGCCGAGGCTGAGGCGGCGGAGTCCGTGGATGGGGCTGCGTCTGAGGCCGAGCAGGAAGTCGACGCCGGGTCCGCCAGTGGGGTTGAGGCGCAGGCCGAACCGGTCGCCGAGCCCGAGCCCGAGCCCGAGCCCGAGGCCGGGCTGGAGGCCGACACTGAGTCGACCGGTGAGCTGGAGGCGGACGCTGAGTCGACGGGTGAGCTGGAGGCGGACGCTGAGTCGACGGGTGAGCTGGAGGCGGACGCTGAGTCGGCGGGTGGGCTTGAGGCTGAGGCTGAGGCTGAGGGTGTGCTTCGGGGTGAGGGTGTCGGCGGAGCGGCGGCGGCTGATGAGGCTGGAGGGGGCGGGCAGGCAGGTCGGGTAGGTGTGGCGGTTGCTGGGGCCGGGCATGGGCTTGTGGCGGCTCCTACTACGGCCTCGGGGCTGGTAGTGGCTTCGGCTCGCGAGGGGGCGCCGGGTTCTGAGGCGGCTGCTGCGACCGTGGCGGCCGAGGTCGCGCGGGTTCCTGCTGGGGTGCGGGCTGCGGCTGTGGAGCCGGTGGCTGTGGTGGGGGTGGCTGGGCGGTTTCCGGGGGCGGAGACGCTGGAGCAGTTCTGGGACAACCTGGTGGGCGGGGTGGAGAGTGTCCGCCGGTTCTCGGCCGAGGAGGTGGGGCAGGTCGGCGACGGGATGGTCGCGGTCAGTGGGGTGCTCGACCATGTGGAGTCGTTCGACGCGAAGTTCTTCGGGCTGAGCGATCGCGAGGCCGAGTTGATGGAGCCGGCGCAGCGGCTCTTCCTCGAGGTCTGTCACCAGGCGCTCGAGCACGGCGGGTACGCCGGGACCTCGAGCCGCGTCGGTGTGTTCGCCGGCTCCGGCATGAACCTCTACAACCGCCAGCCCCAGTCCCGCGACTCGATCGCCACCCGCGTCGCCTACCGCCTCGGTCTGACCGGCCCGGCGATCGGCGTCCAATCCGCGTGGTCCTCGTCGCTGGTCGCCGTACACCTTGCCTGTCAGGCGCTCCGGTCCGGTGACGCGGATCTCGCGTTGGCCGGTGCCGCCGCCGTACAGGTGCCTCAGGCAACGACCTACCAGCCGGCGCCGGACTCGATCCTGTCGCCGAGCGGGCACGTCCGGGCGTTCGCCGCGGACGCGGACGGCACGGTCGGCGGGAACGGCGTCGCCGCCGTACTTCTCAAGCGTCTCGACCAGGCCGTCGCCGACGGCGACACCGTGTACGCCGTGATCCGCGGCACGGCGGTCAGCAACGAGGACGCCCCGGCGGGCAACCAGGTCGACCTGATCGAGCGCGCTCTGGAGCGGGCCGGGTTCGCGGCCGACTCCCTGAGCTACATCGAGGCGAACGCGATCGGCAGTGCGACCGCGGACCCCGCCGAGTTCAACTCGCTCACGACCGCGCTGCGCCGGCACACCGACAAGGTCGGCTTCTGCACGATCGGCTCGGTCAAGCCGAACATCGGCCACCTCGACAGCGCCGCGGGCATGGCCGGCCTGATCAAGACCATCCTGATGCTGCAGCACCGGACGCTGGTCCCGACCATCAACTACACCGCGCCGAACCCGGACCTCGATCTCGACGGCAGCCCGTTCGTCATCGGCACCGACGTACGCGACTGGGAAGCCGGTACGACGTTGCGCGCAGGCGTCAGCGCCCTCGACGCCGGCGGCACCAACGCCCACGTGATCCTGGAGGAGGCCCCGCGGCAGATCCGCCGTGGCGACGACGGCCCGGTCGTACTCGCGCTGTCCGCCCCCGACCCCGACGCACTGGCCGATCTGGTCGAGCTGTACCGCTCAGACCTCGACCATGGCACCGGTCACCGCCTCATCGACCTCGCTGGTACGGCGGCACTAGGCCGGCCCGCACACCGGCACCGGATCGCGGTCGCAGGTGCCTCGGAGGCCGAACTGGTCGACGCACTCGGCTCCGCCCAGGCAGCCGAGGTCCCGCGCGGCGGACCCGGCCCACTCGGCTATGCGTTCACCGGACAAGGCGCTGCACGTCGTGGGATGGCTGCGGGGCTGGCCGCGCGCTTCCCAGCGTTCCGATCGGTGCTGGACGAGTGCGACCGCGTCTACCACGAGGAGACCGGCGGGAGCCTGCTCGAGCTGTTGCTCACGCCGGCCGCCGGGTCGGAGGGTGTCTGGCCGACCGAAACTGCACAACCCGCGTTGTTCGCTTTCGAGCTCGCGCTGGCGCGGTTGTGGCAGTCGTTCGGTGTGCAGCCCGCGCTGGTGGTCGGTCACAGCGTGGGGGAGTACGCCGCTCTCTGCGTAGCCGGCGCGTTGTCACTGGCGGACGGCGTACGCCTGACTGCGAAGCGCGGCGAGCTGATGCAGCGTGGCACCGTGCCGGGCGCGATGGTCGCCGTCCGGGCGGATGCCGACCGAGTGCGCGAACTCGCGCGGACGACCGGCGTGGAGGTTGCCGCAGGCAACGGTCCGCAGTCGTTCGTGCTGACCGGGTCCGAGGTGATCGTCGGGCAGCTCGCGGCGCAGCTGGACCGGCTCGAGGTCGCGTGGCAGCGGCTGGATGTGGATCGGGCCTTCCACAGTTCGCTGGTCGATCCGATCCTGGCGGACTTCGCGGAGATCGTCCGGGAGATCACGCTCGAACCGCTGCGGACGCCGATGGTGTCGAGCTGGTCCGGTGACTTGCTCGAGTCCGGGACCGTGCTCGACGGCGACTATCTGGTCGGGCAATTGCGACAGCCGGTGCTGTTCGGTGACGCGGTCGAGGCGGTGACGGCGGCCGGTTGCCGGCGGTTCCTGGAGCTCGGGCCGGACGCCGTACTGAGTCCCGCGGGTCGCCGGATCGCGCCGAACAGCACGTGGATCCCGGCGCAGCGGTTGGGACAGGATCCCGTCCTCGCGACGATGAACGGGCTCGCCGAGCTGTACGAGCAGGGCACGGAGATCGCCTGGTCGAAGGTCTACCCGGGGAGCGGTCGCGTGCCGCTGCCGACGTACCCGTTCCGTCGCGTGCACCACCCGGTCGATCCGTCTGTGACGGTTGCGGTGGGTACGGCGCTCGCCGCGGACGCCGGTGTGGCGCGGCCCAGTGCGTTCGAGCGGGCGGCGCGGGCGCAGGCGATCGTGTTCGAGCCGTCGAGTGCGGCGGTGAAGCGGATCCCGCTGGATCCGCCGGACGAGTCGGCTCCGGCTGAGGTCGAGCCGGTGGACGAGGTCGCGGAGCGGTCGCCGTTCGCGTTGCCGGCCGAGACGCATCAGATCGACGCGGACTACTTCGCGCAGGCCGGCTCGTTGTCGGGGGACGAGGTGTCGGCCGAGCGGTACCGCGAGTCGCTCAACGCGGTCCTCGATCTGACGTGCGCGGAGCTCAACCTCGATCCGTACGACCTCACCGTGGACCACACGTTCGCGGAGCTCGGGGCGACGCCGGAGAAGATGGCGCCGGTCATCGAGCAGATCAACAGCCGGTTCACGGTCGAGCTCACGCCGGATGATCTCTTCAGCAGCTACACCACCCCGCACAAGCTCGCCACCGCGGTCGCAACCGTCACCAAGGACGCCGAGCCGGAGGAAGCCGCTGAGGCTGAGTCTGCGGAGGCATCCCAGGTGGTGGAGGCCGCAGAGCCTGAGGCTGCAGAGCCGGTCGAGGCTGCCGCGTTGCCGGAACCGGAAGCCGAGCGGGTCGAGGACGCTGAGCCCGTCGAGGATGAGCCCGTCGAGGATGCTGAGCCGGTCGAGGACGTTGAGCCGGAGGCCGAAGACGTTGCCGTGCCGGAGGAGCCGGCTGCGCGGGACCCGCGGGCTGCTCTTGCGGTGTTGGGGTCCGGGCTGGCCGAGTTGGCGGCGAAGGTGGATGAGGCCGCCGCGGCGACGAGTGAGGCGGAGTTGCCGGGGAGTGGGATGGCGGCGCTGATGTCGCAGCAGCTCCGGGTCGCGGGTCAGCTGGTCGACGGTGTCACGCAACTGATGCGCGAACAACTCGCACTCCTGAACGAAACCGCGCCCGAAGCCGCCGAGGACACAACCACAGCACCCACCTCCGGTGCACCGACGGCGGACGCCCCCGTCGAGACAGCACCAACTGAGGGTGCCCAGGCCGGATCCGCCAACACCGAGCCGAGCGTCCCGTCGGCCGAGTCCGCGCAGGCCGGTTCCGTCGACAGCGAGCCGGACGTTCCGTCGGCCGAGTCCGCGCAGGCGGGTTCCGTCGGCGGCGAGCCGGAGGTCCCGTCGGTCGAGTCCACGCAAGGCGGATCCGCCGGTGCCGAGTCGACCGGGTCCGCGCCGGCTGACGCCGCGCGGGGCGCCGGCGAGTCGGACGTCCCGTCGGGCGAGTCCCCGCGAGGCGGATCCGCTGGCGAGGGCGGCGGCTCGTCCGCTCAAGGCGGATCGGTCGGCGAGGGCGATGGCTCGGCCGCGGGGGCTGGGGCCGCTGGGGCGGGCGTTGTGCCTGGGGACGCTGTGCGGCGGCGGGATCTTGGGTATTGGGAGGTGGCGTTGGCGGGGGCCGAGCCGCTGGTGCTGCCGGGGGACCGGGTGTGGCCGGCGGTGGAGCCGCGGGTGGCTTCGGTGAAGCAGGAGCTGGACGAGGAGCTCGGCGACGCGGTGTTCGTGTTCAGCCGGGAGCGGAAGGTCAGCCCGCTGATGACGATGCTGGCGGCGGTCGGCACCGTGCTCGGGCGGTTCGCGGCGCAGGACGACGTGACGATCGGGTCCGCGCTGATCCGCCCGCAGGGAGACACCTCGACGGCGACCCGCCGCCCGCTCCCGCTGCGGATCGACCTCTCCGGTGAACCCGACCTCGGCGAGCTCGCCCAGCGCGTCCGCGACGTCGCGACCGGCGCGTTCGACCACGCCAGTGCCGACCTCGCGTTCTTCGAGCGCGACCCGCTCTTCCAGATCCTCGTCGAGTTCGAGGACGGCGACGACGACCTCCCGGCGACGGTGGACCTGCGGCTGCGGCTGACCTACCACGGCGCCGGCATCACCTGTACGGCGGACTACCGGGCCGGCCTGTTCGACCAGAGCACCGTCGACCGCCTGCTCGCGTACCTGGAAGCAGTGTTGCGTCGGGCAACGACCCGCCCGGAGCTGCGGCTGCCCGACCTGATGCTCCCGATCGAGTCCGACCTGGAGACACTCCGCGAGCTGGAAGGCGATGTCGAGCCGACGGGCCTGATCGGCCGGGTACGTCGCGATGCGGTGGTCGCCGGCGAGCTCAGCGGACTGCACACCCTCTTCGAGCAGCAGGTCGCCCGCACCCCCGACGCGATCGCACTCATCCAAGGCGATCGCGAACTGACGTACGCCGAACTCGACCGCAGGTCCAACGCGGTCGCGTGGCAGCTCACCGACCTCGGCGTGAAACCCGGCCAGCTGGTCGCCGTCCGTGTTGCCCGAGGCACCGAGTTGGTCGTCGCGGTGCTCGCGGTCCTGAAGTCGGGCGCGGCGTACCTGCCGCTCGATCCCGGCGTACCCGAGTCCCGCTGGGCGTTCATGATCCAGGACGCGTCGGCGGTCGCGCTGGTCGGTGACGACGCGGCGCTGGCCGATCGGCTCGGGTTGCGGCTGGTCCCGGTTGCGGCGACGGAAGGGGATCCGCGGGCGCGGCAGGCGCCGCCGGTGCGGGCCGCGGCCGATGATGTTGCCTACTGCATCTATACCTCCGGCTCGACCGGGAACCCGAAGGGCGTTGTCGTCCCGCACCGCGGCCCGGTCAACCTGGTCCGCCATTACCTGCGGACCCGGCGGTCGCTGCGAACGTTGCAGTGGACGTCGTTCGGGTTCGACGTCCACGTGCAGGAGATGTTCACCACGCTCGCTTCCGGCGCCGCGCTCGTACTGATCGGCGAAGACGACCGGTACGACCCGGACGCGGTCGTCGCCGCGTTGCGGGATCACCAGGTCGAGCGGCTGTTCATGGCGTTCAGTCCGCTGACGGCGTTGCTCGCGACCATGCGCCGGCTGCCCGAATTGCCGGCGCTGCGCGAGATCGTCGCCGGCGGTGAGGCGATGGTGCTGACGCACAAGGTGCGGGACTTCCTCGAGGCGCACCCGGAGTGCGGGCTGTTCAACGAGTACGGGCCGACCGAGGCGTCGATCGTCACGACGATCCACGAGGTCGACCCGGCCGAGGACCGGCCTTCCATTGGACGCCCGGTCGAGGGTGTCGTCGTACGCCTGCTGGACCAGGCGTTGCGGCCGGTGCCGGTCGGTGCGGTCGGTGAGATCCACCTGGGCGGCGCGGCCGTTGCCCAGGGCTACATCGGCCGGCCGGAGGAGACCGAGCGCGCGTTCGTGCCGGACCCGGGTCATCTGGGCGGTCGGCTCTACCGCAGCCGCGATCTCGGTCGCTGGCGCGTGGACGGGACCCTGGAGTACCTGGGCCGTGCCGACGACCAGGTCAAGATCCGCGGCCACCGGGTCGAGCCGGGCGAGACCGAGCACGTGCTGGCCGATCAGCCCGGAGTGGTCGACGCGGTCGTGGTCGCGTGCGCGGACCCGGGCGGTGACACCTGCCTGATCGGGTACGTCGTTCTGGAGGACAGCGACCCCGCTGTCCTGGCCCGGCTGATGCTCGACCTGGGCAAGGAGCTCCCGATCTACCTGGTCCCGGCGGATCTGATCCCGATCGAGGAGCTCCCGCTCGACGACAACGGCCGCCTGGACCGCAGCCTTCTCCCCGAGCCCGAGTGGCTGAGGCCGTAGCGAGCAAGTCCGGGCGACGTCTGGGCCCTGGACGTTTCGTTCTGCACTGTGGACGGGGGGTCAGGTCGGTGGAGGCCCTCCCGCAACCACCGGTCCGCCGTCCACGGTGCAGAACCCGCGACGATCCTCATCCCTCCTGAGGATCGATCGCCCTCCGCGCTCGTCGGTGGAACAGTGATGAGGCACTGATCACGCAGACGAGCAAGGAGTAGACCGCAAGCGCCGATCCGGCACCACCGGCCGCTGATCCGACGCTTCCCGCACTGCTTCCGTTCCCACCGGCCAGCGCCACGACCGTGGTGACCACGACCAGCGCGATCAGCGGCCCGACCCACCTGAGCACGCCCATGCGGATCGCCGGGCGCAGCGAGCTGTGCAGGGCGGCCAGGCCGCACGCGGCGCCGACGGCGGCGAGCTGGAACACCCGCGGGCGCCGGGTCGAGACGCGCAGGACGTCGTACCTCGAGGTGGTGGTCACGACCAGTGCGGTGAAGAAGAGCGCGAACAGCAACAGCACCGCGACGTCCATCCGGACCATGTCTCTCTGGTCGAGCGTTGCCCCGGACAACGCTGGCTGACTGGATGCCTCACTGCTGGGGTCCTTCGCGAGGGCGGCGGGTGAGTGTCCTCGCCCGCCGCTCACGCGTTCCGGTTGATCCGAGGCCCCCCTCGATCAACCGCTTGCGGCCGGCCCAAGCCCCCCTGTGACCGACCGTGGATGACGTGCCCCCACCCCATCCATCCGTTGCATCGGGTAGGACGGGGCGGTCGTTACACGGATTCGGGGATTGGGTAAAAATTGCGCAAAGGTGCGCATGAGAACCTTTTCCGCGCGGACAAAAGTGTGCGCGCCTGCGGAACGGTCAGCTGACGGCGGACCAGGCCTGGTGCGCGGCGCCGAGGAGCCCGGCGTTGTCCAGCTGGGCGGGCTCGACCGTGAGGTCGGTGACGAAAGGGAGCTGGGCCAGCCGCTTCACCCACGCCTGGACCGGGTCGAACAGGACCGAACCCGCCTTCGCCACCCCGCCGCCGATGACGACCGTCGTCAGGTCGACCGTGACCGCGGTCGCGACGATGCCCGCGGCCAGCGCCTGCGCGCCGTCGTCGAAGGTCGCCACCGCCAGTTCGTCGCCGGCCGCCGCGTCGGCTGCGAGGACGGCGGCATCCACGTCCTCGTCCGTCCGCCAGCCGCGACGCTTGGCCCGGGCAACCATCCGCGGCCCGCTCGCGTACGCCTCGACGCACCCGTACGACCCGCAGGCGCACGCCTCGCCGTCCTGGTCGACCACGACGTGGCCGATGTGTGCGGCGTTCCCGGACTGCCCGATCAGCGGCTTGCCGTCGACCACCAGCCCGCCGCCGACCCCGGTCGACACCACGATGCCGAGCAGCGTGTCCACGTCCCGCCCGGCGCCGGTCCAGAACTCGCCCAGCGCGAAGCAGTGCCCGTCCACTCCGAGCGTGACGGGTACGTCGCCGGCCAGTGCGCGGACCCGGTCGACGAGGGGGAAATTGCGCCAGCCGGTGATGTTCACCGGCGAGACCAGCCCGTGTGTCTGGTCGAGCGGTCCGGCCGAGCCGATCCCGACCGCGAGCGGTGTGGCGGCGCCGCGGACCCGTTCGATCAGCTCCGCGAGCGCAGCGAACACCGCATCCGCGTCACCGGTCGGAGTCTGGATCCGGTCTCCGGTGCGGATGGTGCCGTCCGCGGACACGAGAGCGGCGGCCATCTTCGTGCCGCCGATGTCGATCCCCAGTACGGTTCCGTGCGCCATCGCTTCGTCGTCGCTCATCGTCCCCCCGTCAGGGCGGTCAAGGTCGAGAGACAACGTTATCCGTAGTCGGCCCGTACAGACAGGGGTCAATTGAACGAATCCCTGGCGAACCCGCAGAAACAAGGCAATTATGTGCCATGGCAGGTCCTGACAACGATCGCACTGGAGACCTCGGGAGGCGGCTGATCATTAGCTGTCCGTGACGGTCCGGGCCCGGGGTGGCGCCCGATCCGCAGGCACGAGAGGGTGGGCCAATGAGTGATCAACTGGATCGTGATGCCGCCGGCGCCCTGATCGTCGGCCTCCCCGGGACGACCGCCACCGACGAGCTGCGCCGCGCCGTCGCCGGCGGGCTCGGCGGGGTCATCCTGTTCACCCGCAACGTCGCGGACGCCGGTCAGGTGGCCGCGCTGACCGCGTCGCTGCGGGCCGAGCGACCCGACCTGATCATCGCGATCGACCACGAGGGCGGCGAGTTCAGCCACCTCGCCCCGGCGAACCGGTGGCCGCTCGCGTCACCGCGCGTACTCGGCGATCTCGACGACGTCGACCTGACTCGGGCGTCCGCGCGGGACGCCGCCGCCACGCTCGCGTCACTCGGGATCGACCTGATGCTCGCGCCGTCGGTCGACGTGAACAGCAACCCGGCCAACCCGGTCATCTCCACCCGCTCGTTCGGCACCACCGCGGAGGTCGTCTCCCGGCACGGCGTCGCCTTCGTCGAGGGCGTACACGAGGCCGGGATCGCGGCCTGCCCGAAGCACTTCCCGGGCCACGGCGACGTCGCCGTCGACTCGCACATCGGTCTGCCCCGGGTCGACCGCTCGATCGAGGAGGTCCAGGCCGTCGAGCTCGCGCCGTTCCGGGCCACGATCGCCGCCGGTGCCGAGGTCGTCATGAGCGCCCACATCGTCTTCTCGGCGTACGACGACCAGCCGGCCACGCTCTCGCACCGGGTGCTGACCGGGCTCCTCCGCGAGGAGCTCGGCTTCACCGGAGTGATCACCACGGACGCTCTCGAGATGCAGGCGATCACCAGGACCCGCTCGATCGAGGACGCCGCGGTCGCGTCGATCGGAGCGGGCGCGGACCTGGCCATGATCGCGGTCGGATCCGCCGACCCGCGGACGCTGACCGCGCGCGTGGTCGATGCCATCGGCAACGGTACGCTCGCCGCCGAACGGGTCTCGGACGCCGCGGCCCGGGTCCGCGCGCTCGCCGCCACACTCGCCCAGCGCACCCGGCAGCCCGGTCTGGACGGTGCGCCGATCCGCGAGGTCGCGGCCCGCGTCGTGGCCCGCCAGATGTTCCCCGCCTTCGGTGCGGCGCCGTACGTGGTCGACCTGACGCAGGGGCTGCACCCGGCCTGGAACCCTTATTTCAGTGGGCTTCCGGAGGTGTTCGCCCGTGTCGCGCCCGAGTCGGACGGCGTGGTGCTGCGCGGCGTGCATCACCTGACGGACGCCGATTCGCCGGCCGGCGACGCGATCTCGGACGCAGCCAAGGCGGCCGCGGGCCGGCCGCTGGTGATCGCCGTCCAGGATGCCGTGCGTACGCCGTGGATGCGCGACGCGCTGGCGCACTTGGTGCAGGGTCGCGGTGACGACGTCTTCGTGCTGTGCACCGGCATCCCGGAGGATCAGGCCATCGTCCCGGCCGGGATCCCCTCGGCGACCACGTCCGGCCGCAACGTGATCGTGCTGGAGGCGGTTGCGCAGGCGCTCACTCGGGCCGGCAGCTGAGGTGTAGATCGAGGGCGTGCTGCTCGACGTGGTTGAGCGCACGCCGGACGGCGCCGACGGACACGATCGCGTCGCCGAGGGACGAGACGGCGACGCGCGGTGGCGTACTGGTGAAGCCGGTCAGGTGCCGCTCGATGTCGGGGAGCAGCGCCGCGGCCGCCTCGGCCACGGCGCCGCCGAGGACGACCAGCTCGGGGTTGAACAGGATGCCGAGGGTCGCGACCACCCGGGCGGTCCGCCCGGCCACCTCCTGAAGGATGCCTAGGGCAACTTCATCGCCGTCGGCCGCGGCGGTGAAGACCAGCTCGGCGGTGACCGGGTCGTCGTCGGCCAGCTTCCGCAGCGTGGTCTCGACGGCCGGGTCGGCGACCGCCTCCGCGCCGCGCTCGCGGGCCATCCGGGCGATGCCATGCGTGTCGCCGACACCCTCGACGAGCTTGAGGTAGACCATCTCGCCCGCGCCGCCGCGGCTGCCGTGGAGCAGCCGGCCCGAGTCCATCAGGCCGGACCCGAACCGCTCACCGGCCAGCAGTACGGCGAGATCGTCGACGTCCCGCCCGACGCCGCGCCAGTGCTCGCCGAGCGCGGCCAGGTTGGCGTCGTTCTCGAGCAGGACCGGCCAGCCGTGCAGCTCGGTCAACCGGTTGGCCAGCCCGGCGTCGAACCGCCGCCAGAACTCGTCGTCGACCAGGATGTTCCCGTCCCGGTCGACCGGCGCCGCGACCCCGACCCCGGCCGCCAGCACCTGGTCGTCGGTGACGCCGGCGTCCGCGAGCGCCTCGACCACCGTCTCGTGCACGAGCTGGGTCCGCTCCGCCGGCGTCTTCACGCCCGCCACCGACCGCCCGGTCTTGGCGATCGTCGCGCCGCGCAGGTCGGTCAGCAGGACCGTGGTCCGGCCGGCGCCGAGGTCGATGCCGAGCACGTAGCCGGCCCGGCTGTTGAACTCGAACCGCCGCGACGGACGGCCCACCGACACGTCGTCGCGGCCGGGGTCGTGCTCGATCACCCAGCCCATCGAGATCAGGTCGTTGCAGACCGCGTGCACGGTCGCCCGGGTCATCCCGGTCGCCTCGATCAGGCCGGTCCCGGTCATCACCCCGGTCCTGATCAGCACGCCGAGCAGCTTGCCCGCGTTCACCCGGCGCAGCATCGGCGGCGTCGCCGTCGGCGGCGTGGCTGGTGGTTTCGCCATGAAAAAAGCCCTCTTGACCTGGTCGTGGTTCCGTGCGCAGAATACTGCAGATTCTAAATTTAGAGCCTATATAAACATCCGGGCAAGACTGACATCCGAGTGAGGCATCGTGACCAGTCCGCAGACGACCGACCCCGACTGGTGGCGGCAGGCAGTCGTCTACCAGATCTACCCGCGCAGCTTCGCCGACTCCAACGGCGACGGCGTCGGTGACCTGCCGGGCATCATCAGCCGAGTCCCGTACCTGGTGGCGCTGGGCATCGACGCAGTCTGGCTGAGCCCCTTCTACCCGTCCGCGCTCGCCGACGGCGGGTACGACGTCGACGACTACCGCAACGTCGACCCGCGGCTCGGCACCCTGGACGACTTCGACCGGCTGGTCGAGGCACTGCACGCCGAGCACATCAAGCTCATCGTCGACATCGTCCCGAACCACACCTCCGACCGGCACGAGTGGTTCACCGAGGCGCTCGCCGCCGCGAAGGGCGAGCCGGCCCGGGAGCGGTACATCTTCCGCGACGGCGAGGGCGACCAGCCGCCGTCGGACTGGGACTCGGTGTTCGGCGGATCGGCCTGGGCCCGGACCGACGACGGCCAGTGGTACCTGCACATGTTCGCGGCCGAGCAGCCCGACCTGAACTGGGAGCACCCGGAGGTCCGCGCGGACTTCGTCCAGACCCTGCGGTTCTGGTCGGACCGTGGCGTCGACGGGTTCCGGGTCGACGTCGCGCACGCCCTGGTGAAGGACCTGACCGAGCCGTTCCCGTCGAAGGCGACGCTGCCCCGGCAGTCGGAGTCGAACGGGAAGCACCCGCTGTGGGACCAGGACGGCGTCCACGAGATCTACCGCGACTGGCGCATGGTGCTGAACCAGTACGACCCGCCCCGGTCGGCGGTCGCCGAGGCGTTCGTGCCGGCCGCGCGACGGGCCCGGTACGCGAGTGCCGACGGGCTCGGGCAGGCGTTCAACTTCGACCTGCTGCAGGCCGACTGGGAGTACGACAAGTTCCGCAAGGTGATCGAGGAGAACCTCGCGCTCGCCGAGCAGAACGGCTCGTCGTCGACCTGGGTCTTCTCGAACCACGACGTGGTCCGGCACGCGACCCGGTACGGCCTGCCGAAGAACCCGAAGGGCGGCTGGCAGGACGGCAAGGACTGGCTGCTCAGCGACGGCACCGACCCGACGAACGACGTCGCGCTCGGACTGCGCCGGGCCCGGGCCGCGGTCCTGCTGATGCTGGCGCTGCCGGGATCGGCGTACCTGTACCAGGGTGAGGAGCTCGGTCTGCAGGAGGTCGGCGAGCTGCCGGCGGCGAATCTGCAGGACCCGGCGTACTTCCGCTCCAAGGGTGCCGAGAAGGGCCGCGACGGGTGCCGCGTGCCGATCCCGTGGACGATCGGCGGGCTGTCGTTCGGCTTCGGCTCGGGCGGGTCGCACCTGGTCCAGCCGAAGTGGTTCGGCGCGTACTCCGTCGAGGCGCAGGAGGGCGACCCGGGGTCCACGCTCAGCCTGTACCGCAAGGCCCTCGCGGTCCGCCGCGGACTCCAGGCCAGCAACTCGCTGACCTGGGTCGACGACACGGAATGGGTCCTGCACTTCACCCGTCCCGGCGGGTGGCAGTCCATCACGAACTTCGGCGCCGCCCCGGTCGAGCTGCCCGACGCCGCGGTGGTGCTGTCGAGCGGTCCGCTGGAGGGCGACAAGCTCCCGAGTGATACGAGTGCCTGGCTGATCTGATGCGGCAGGATGGGGGTCGTGACCCCCACGCTTGCTGATGTGATCGCCGTCCTCGACCAGCTCTACAACCCCGCCTGGGCGGAGTCGTGGGACGCGGTCGGGCTGGTCACCGGCGACCCCGAGCAAGCGGTACGACGGATCCTGTTCGCCGTGGATCCGATGCGGGCCGTGGTGGACGAGGCGATCGAGGGCGACTTCGATCTCCTCGTCACCCACCACCCCCTGTTGTTGCGCGGGGTCAACAGCGTGGCGGCGACGACGCCGAAGGGCCGGGTCGTGCACGACCTGATCCGGAGCGGTACGGCGTTGCACGTCTGCCACACGAACGCCGACAACGCGAACCCCGGCGTCAGCGACGCACTCGCGGCCACGATCGGCCTGCGGGACACCCGTCCGCTCAAGGCGATGCCCTCCGAGCCGATGGACAAGCTGGTCGTGTTCGTGCCGGCCGGCGAGACGCAGGCGATGCTCGACACGCTGGCCAAGGCCGGCGCCGGGCAGATCGGGGACTACGAGCGAGCCGCCTGGAGCGGTCCGGGCGAAGGCACCTTCCGCCCGCTCGAGGGAGCGAACCCGACCATCGGGCGGGTCGGCGAGATCGAGGTCGTGCCGGAGAACCGTCTGGAGATGATCCTGCCGCGGCGCAAGCGCCGGGCGGTCGTCGAGGCGCTGGTCGCCACACACTCGTACGAGGTACCGGCCTTCGATCTGTACGAGCTGGCGCAACTGCCGAGTGAACGCGGTGGCGGCCGGATCGGCGTCCTCGCGGAACCGTTGCCGCTGAAGGACTTCGGCCGGCTGGTCGCGGAGAGCCTTCCGCGGACGGAGCACGGCGTACGGGTGTCCGGGGATCCGGAGCGGACGATCGAGACCGTCGCCGTGGTCGGGGGAGCGGGCGACTCGGAGTTCGACCGCGTCCGGGCCGCCGGGGTCGACGCCTATCTCACCGCCGACCTCCGGCATCACCCCGCCACCGAGGCTCGTGCGTACGACGACCCCGCGCTGGTCGACGTTGCCCACTGGGCCAGCGAATGGCCGTGGCTGCGCGACGCCGAGCGCCTCCTGGTCGAAGGGTTGGCAGCCCGAGGCAGTACCGTGGACACTCACATCTCGACGCTCTGCACGGACGCATGGACCCTGCGGTTCTGAGCGCTAACTGAACGAACTGAGGTCGTGTCTGGTGGTTCAGCGCCTACTGCGCGGCACTCGGCACGGCACCTCGGCGCACTGGTGCAAAGGCCACGATGCTCCGCATCGAGACCTTCGCCCCAGCGCACCGATGCACCGCACCGAGCACCTGCTCGCTACGGCGCTGAACCACCAGACACGACCTAAGGAGCCGACTCTGAACGCCGAGCCCGCCGTCCAACGCCGGTTGCTGGACCTGCAGGATCTCGACCTGCAGCTGGATCAGGTCGCGCACAAGCGCAAATCACTGCCCGAGCACCAGGCCCTGACCGACCTGCTCGCGGAGAAGACCGTCGTCGATCGCGACCTGGTCACCGCGGACACCGAGGTCAGCGACCTGCAGCGGGAGCAGAAGAAGGCCGACTCCGACGTCGAGCAGGTCCGCCAGCGCCGGGCGCGGAACCAGCAGCGTCTGGACTCCGGTCAGGTCACCTCGCCGAAGGACCTGGAGAACCTGCAGCACGAGATCGGCTCGCTGGAGCGGCGGATCTCCGACCTGGAGGACGCCGAGCTCGAGGTGATGGAGAAGCTGGAGGCGGCCGAGGTCGTCCAGGCCGACCTGCGCACCCGCGCCGAGGCGTTCGCCGGCCGGCAGTCCGAGCTGGAGACGACGCGTGACGCCGCGCTGAAGGAGCTCGACGAGCAGCGCGCCGAGCTCGGCGACAAGCGTGCAACGGTCGCCGCGGAGCTGCCGGATGCGCTGATCACGCAGTACCAGCGGCTCCGGGAGCACAACGGCGGGATCGGTGCCGCGCCGCTGGTCGGCAAGCGCTGCATGGGGTGCCGGATGGAGCTCGCGCCGTCCGACCTGAACGCGATCAAGGCCGCCGCGCCGGACGCCGTACTGCGCTGTGAGGAGTGCGGACGGATCCTGGTGCGGACGCCGGAGAGCGCGGTATGAGCGAGCGGAGCGAGCTCATCATCAAGCACAGCGCGCCTCGTGTCTCATCCGCGCCCGGAGCGAAGCGAGGACGTGGATGAGCAGTCCTTCACACGTCATCGTCGAGGCCGATGGTGGATCGCGCGGGAACCCGGGACCGGCGGCGTACGGCGCTCTGGTGCGGGACCCGGCGACCGGGGCGGTGATCGCGCAGGACGGGAAGACGCTCGGGATCGCGACCAACAACGTCGCCGAGTACTCCGGTCTGATCGCGGGACTGCAGCTGGCCGCGGAGTACGCGCCGGACGCCTCGATCGAGGTCCGGATGGACTCCAAGCTGGTCATCGAGCAGATGGCCGGACGCTGGAAGATCAAGCACCCGGATCTGCAGCCGCTGGCGATCAAGGCGCAGGGCCTGGCGCCGTTCGGGACCGAGTGGACCTGGGTGCCGCGGGCTCAGAACGCGGCCGCCGACGCGTTGGCGAACATGGCGCTGGACGGCGTGGACATCCCGCTGACCCCGGAGGAGACCGGGTCTGCGCCGTCGGTGGCCAAGGAGCCGTCGGACCTGCAGAAGGCGTTGCAGGGCTGGGGTGTGCAGGCCGAGCCGCCGACCCAGCTGATCTTTCTGCGGCACGGCGAGACGCCGCACACCGCGGAGAAGCGATTCTCGGGTTCTGGCGGGGATGACCCTGGTCTGAGCGACACCGGACGGGCGCAGGCTCAGGCGGCGGCGGAGTACCTGTCCCGGATCGGTGGCGTCGACGCGCTGGTCACGTCGCCGATGCGGCGGACCCGCGAGACGGCCGAGGTCGTCGCCGCGAAGCTCGGGCTCGACGCGGCGGTGGACGACAACTGGCGAGAGGTCGCGTTCGGGGACTGGGACGGGCACACGTTCGCCGAGATCCAGCAGAAGTGGCCGGACGCGATGAACGCGTGGCTGGAGTCGACCGCGGTCGCACCGCCCGGAGGCGAGTCGTTCGATACGTGCGCGCGGCGGGCCCGCTCGGCCCGGGACGGGATCCTGGCCAAGTACCCCGGCAAGACCGTCGTCGTGGTCACCCACGTGACGCCGATCAAGCTGATGGTCCGGTCGGTGCTGCAGGCCCCGATGAGCTCGCTGTTCCGGATGGAGTTGCGCCCGGCAACCCTGACCGAGATCCACTGGTATGCCGACGGCCTCGCGTCTTTGCGTTCGTTCAACGTGCAGCCCTCGCTAGTCTGACCTCAGACGCACACCGACGTGCGCTGATGAGGACGGAGAGCTCACGTGCCGTTGCAAAGGGTTCACTTCGCGGAAGCCGTACCTGAGGTCTTCCGGACGTCGCTGCAGGACATCCGGCGTGAGCTCGAGGTGCCGGCGGAGTTCCCACCCGAGGTGGTTGCCGCGGCGCTCACGGCGGCGAAGAACCCACGGCTGCCCGAGCTGGACCGGACGGACCTCGAGTTCGTCACCATCGACCCACCGGACTCGATGGACCTCGACCAGGCGCTGCACATCGAGCGCACCGGCGACGGGTACACGGTGTACTACGCGATCGCCGACGTCGCCGCGTTCGTCCAGCCCGGCGACCCGATCGACCAGGAAGCGCGCCGCCGGGGCGAGACGCTGTACGCCCCGGACAAGCGGACGCCGCTGCATCCGCCGGAGCTGTCCGAGGGTGCGGCGTCGCTGCTGCCCGACCAGGTCCGTCCCGCCTTGCTGTGGACGATCACCGTCGACCCCACCGGCGAAGGTACGGGCGTGGTCTGCGAACGCGCGCTGGTGAAGTCGCGGGCCAAGCTCAACTACGCGGGCGTGCAGAAGGACCTCGACGCCGGCTACGCCTCGGAGTCGCTGCAGTTGCTGCGCGAGGTCGGCAAGCTGCGTGAGCAGCGCGAGCTCGACCGCGGTGGCGTCAACCTGCCCATCCCGGACCAGGAGGTCGTCACCTCCAACCACGGCTGGGGTCTGGAGTTCCGCGCGCCGCTGCCGGTCGAGGGCTGGAACGCGCAGATCTCGCTGCTCACCGGGATGGCCGCGGCGGAGCTGATGATGAAGGGCAGGATCGGCATCCTGCGCACGCTGCCCGAGTCGCACGACGACCTGCGGCGCAAGCTGGGCAACACCGCCAAGGCGCTCGGGATCACCTGGCCGGACGGGACGTCGTACGCCGCCTTCATCCACGGACTTGATCCGAAGGTACCGGCGCACGCGGCGATGCTGGCGGCCTGCACGGTGCTGTTCCGCGGCGCCGGCTACACCGCGTTCGCGGGGAGCGTGCCGGCCAATCCGGAGCATGCCGCGATGAAGGCGGAGTACACGCACGTCACTGCGCCGCTCCGGCGCCTGGTGGATCGGTGGGCCGGCGAGATCTGCGTCGCGCTGTCCGCGGGCACCGAGGTGCCGGCCTGGGTGCGTGAGTCGATGGACGAGATCCCGAAGGTCATGGACGAGGCGGACCGGCGGGCGCACGCGTACGAGCGCTCGATCGTCAGCATGGTCGAGGCGGGTCTGGTGGCCGACCACATCGGGTCGGAGTTCGACGGCGTCATCACCGATGTCGACGACCGCGAGAGCACCCGCGGCATCGTCGCCCTGAGCACGCTCGCGATCGAGGGCCGCATCACCGGCACGACGCCGTTGCCGCTCGGCCAGGCAGTCCGCGTCAAACTCGTCGAAGCCGACATAGCCAAGCGCACCGTGGCTTTCGAGTTAGTCCCGTAGGTAGTCCTCGACCGCCGCGGTCGTGCGGTCGAGGTCGCCGCTGGCGAGCAGGTCGATCAGCGCACCACGCAGCAACGCGAGTACGCCGGTCCGCCGCGCCTCGGCCGCGGCGGATCCTGGATCGGGCTGACTCGCCTTGAGCAGCTCCAGCCAGTCGTCGACGGTCGAGCGACCGTAGTCGGCCCACGGACCGTCCGGGGCGACCAGCGAACGCCCGTACGCCTCGACCCAGAACTTCATCAGCTGCCGCCGCTCCGGCGCCGCCAGCCACGTCCACAGCTCCCGCGCGACCACGGTCAGCCCGGGCGGTTCGTTGTACCGCTCGTCGATCTGCCGGAGGAGCTCGAGCTCGTCGACACGGGCGCGCGCCAGCAGCGCGCGGATCAGGCCGTCCTTGCTGCCGAACAGGAACAGCAGTACGCGCGGGCTGGAGCCGATCGCGGTGGCCAGCGGTCGCAGCGACAGGTCGGCCAGCCCGTGCGTGAGCGAGTAGGCGTACGCGCGCTCGAGCAGTTCCTGCTGGCGCGCGGAAGGGGCTGGCTTCGTGGTCGGCACGGGGCTAGTATCGCTTACTGAAACAGTCGTGTCAGTAGAACGGGCAGGGATTGATGACCACACTGATCAGGAAGCTGGGGACGCCGGGGGATCTCGGCTGGGTGGTGCAGTCGCATGCCGAGATCTACGCGGCCGAGTACGGCTGGGGTCTGCCGTACGAGGTGCTGATCGCGCAGATCGTGTCGGCGTACGGCTCCGAGCATGACGACGAGCGCGAGGCCGCGTGGATCGCCGAGGTGGACGGAGAGCGGGCCGGAAGCATCTTCTGTGTACGCGGTCCGGACGAGGCGACCGCGCAGTTGCGGCTGCTGTTGGTGACGCCGGCCGCGCGCGGTCTCGGCCTCGGTGCCGAGTTGGTCGACACCTGCCTCGATTTCGCCCGCGCGGCCGGGTACAAGCGGATGGTGCTGTGGACCAACGATCCGTTGGTCGCGGCGCGGCACATCTACCTGTCCCGCGGCTTCCGCCTGACCGGCTCCGAACCCCACGAACTGTGGGGCCAGAGCCTGGTCGGTCAGACGTACGAGATCGACCTCTGAGACTAGTCGCCGTTGAGTGGTCGAGTGTCGGTGTTCAGCGAGCGGAAGTAGATCGGGTCCGTGAACGGCCACGGGACGCGGTAGCGGCTCTGGATGATGGTGCTCGTCCCCGCCGCGTGGCCGACGGCGTACTCGTAGGCGTTGCCGGTGTCCTTGTCGATCCCGACCAGGAGACTGCCGTACTGCACGCAGCGGGCCGTGAGCAGTGTCTCGAACGCCTGCCAGGTCGACGTGCGGACCTTCGTCACCACGGGCCTCATGGTGGCCGCGATGGGGATGCGGACGGTGTAGAGCGCGCCGCCGCGGGTGGTCATCAGCAGGGTGTCGTAGCTGCTCGTCTCGCTGAGCACCGTCATCGCCTTCACTGCGGCGAATCCGGACGCCGTACCCAGCGCGGTCCACGTCTGGCTGGCACCACCGGTGGTGGACCAGCGGAACAGCGTGCCGTCGTCCCGGAGTGCGTACTGGTACTGCCGCGCACCGTTCGGCGACTTCGCGCTCTCGTACGCGATGAAGCGATCCCAACCGCCGCCGATCCGGGTGAGCTTGATGTCGTACGGCGTCGGCGCCTGCTGCTGGGGGAGCTTGTAGGTCAGCCGGTACATCGCCGATCCGATCACGACGTTCCCGGACACATTGCTCGGCTCGACGGCGTCGGTGTCCTGGAAGATCGGCCCGCTCATCCGGACCTGCCCCATGGTCAGCACCTTCTCGGCCAGGGTCTGGTCGAGAACCCGCTTCGGCGGTGACGAAGCGGACAGGATCTGCAAACGCTGGTTGCCGGCCGCGGTGAACGAGCCGACGTCGATCGAGCAAGTGTTCGGCTCCGCGGCCTGCGCGGGAGAGGTGACCATCGCCGCGAGGACGACGGACAGTACTGCGGCTGACACGGTCTTGACCATCAGCACTCCTGTCGGGTGGGTCGGTTACCCCACTCGATGCGGCGAGTGCCCGGAAAGTTAGGTCGCGCAGGCGGGCGCGCCCGGGGTCGGGGTGTTGTAGAGCGCGTGCGACAGGAACGTGGTGACGTACCCGTTCTGGACGGTGAGTGCGTGCCGGGAGCCGGCGCTGCCGAGCGGCAGGAACTTCCGCAGCGGGTACGCCAGGTAATAGGCGCCGTAGTCGGTGAAGTTGAAGTGCCGGGTGCCCGGGATCGTCGCGCACCACGACGTACCAGTGCTTGCCTTGAGCAACGAGAGTGCGCGGTCGCGGCCCGCGTCGTTCTTCGCGTCCGGGCCGCAGATGCTGGTGATGCACGAGTCGTCGGCGCCGAGCAGCATGATCGGCGCCCGCACACCCTTGGTCACCACGTCGCCGAACTGCGCACCGTCCAGGTCGACCGCGGCCGCACACCGCTGATCGAGCCGGCAGGCCTCCAACGAAGCCGCTCCGCCGAACGAGTGACCGACGTACGACGTGCCGAGCGCGGGCTCGACGCTGTTCGGGAGTTGCCGGGCGACCATGCCGGCCGCGAACCGCGCGTCCGCGGCCCAGACCCCGACCAGGTGATCGCCGGCCTTCTGCGCCTGCTCGTTGCTCTCGCCGAGGTTCGGCGGGTTGGCATCCGGTCTGCTCCCGATCGACTGCCCGTCGAGGACGGTCAGGTTCGCGCTGTACGTCGGGGTCACGCCGGCGACCAGGTAGCCGTGACTGGCGAGGTCCTCCGCGAGGGTCGCGTACATCGGCGCGGACAGTCCCATCCCCGGCATCAGGACGACGACGGGGAAGCGGCCGGGCGCGACCGCCACGCGATCCAGGGCGCGGTCCTCGAAGGTGTTGAACGGTCCCTGGAACAGCGAGAGCGGTGACTTCAGGCGGAGCCCGTTCCACAGGCCCGGGGCGTACTCGACCTTGCGGCCGGTGGTGCCCTTGACGACCGGGTACCAGAGCCACACCGAGAGCTTCCGCGGGCCGTCGGCGTACGGATCCCGGCGCGGGCTGTCGGTCCACTCGAACGTCCGGCGCCCGACCTGGAAGTTCCCGGTCGGCTCGGGCAGCGATACCGGCTCAGACCGTTTCACCAGGATCCAGCCGACGTACCCGGCGCCGGCGAGCAGGGCGAGGAGCACCAGGATCACGATCCCCGTGCGCATCCGGCGGAGTCCTCTGCGCGCCATACTCCAAGCGTGCCACTCCGGGGGTGTCGAAATCCGGATCTCGGCTCCGACGTCACCGACATCGTTACTGATCGATGGAGGAGCAGGGATGAACCTTCCGGATGTCGTGTCCCGGGACGAGTGGCTGGTCGCGCGCAAGGCGTTACTGGCGGAGGAGAAGGAGTTCACCAAGCAGCGCGACGCGTTGAACACGCGGCGTCGCGAACTGCCGATGGTCCTGGTCGACAAGCCGTACGTCTTCACCGGCCCGGCCGGCCCGGTGAGCCTGGCGGACCTGTTCGAAGGCCGGCCACAACTGGTCGTCTACCACTTCATGTTCCAGCCCGAGTGGGACGCCGGCTGCCCGAACTGCACCGGCTTCGTCGACGAGATCGGCTCGCTGGAGCACCTCCACGGCAGCAACACGACGTTCGCGCTCGTCTCCCGCGCGCCGTACGGGAAACTGACCGCCTACCGGGCCGAGCGCGGCTGGAGCTTCCCCTGGTACTCGTCCCACGGCAGCGACTTCAACTACGACTTCCACGTCACGCTCGACGAGTCGGTCACCCCCTTCGAGTACAACTACCGCACCAAGGCCGAGTGGGACGTCCACCCCAACAACGGCCACACCCAACTCCCACAACCCTTCGACCTCCACGGCCTGAGCTGCTTCCTCCGCACCGACGACACCGTCCACCACACCTACTCCACCTACGGCCGAGGCCCCGACGCCATGACCTTCACCCCCACAGCCCTGGACCTCACCGCCCTAGGCCGCCAAGAACCCTGGGAGAAGCCCGCCGGCCGCATCCCCGCCCCACAACCCGAGGACCACTGCCACTAGGCCAGCCCGGTCCAGCCCACGCGTGCTCCTGCGTTGCACGCGGTCGACGGCTTGGCCGGCCGCCTCCGCGAGGCTGCCGCTAGGCACGTCCTTTGACGATGGCGGCGATCAGCTCCGGGGAGCAGCCGATCGCCGCCGCCAGCGCCGGATAGGTCCACCGCTCCGGATCCTCCGCCCGCAGCTGCTTGATCAGCCGGTTGCGTTGCTCGCGGTGCTGCCGGGCCAACGCCTCGGCCGCAGCCTGCGCGCGATGGAGCTCGCGCGCCTGCTGGGCTCTGGCGTCAGACACCACGGGCGAAGTCGCCGATCAGTCCGGGTACGGCGCTGTCGAAACCGGACACGTCCAGCATTCCGGCATCCGACGGGTCGGCGATCGTCCGGCCGTTCGCGGTCATCGCGACCACCACCAGCCGAGCGTCGATTCCCATCTCCCGACGGTACTGCTGCAGCGCCTGGTGCGGGTGGATGTCCCCGTGCCAGGTCTCGTTGTCGGTGTAGATCACGAACGTGTCGACCGAGATCTTCCGCCGCAGCGCGTGCTGCATCGGCAGCGAGCAGTCGGTCGCGCCGAACGGCAGCTCCGACACCGCCCGGATCGCCGTGTCCAGCCGCAGTCGCGGACTGATCGCGAGCCGGGTCAGCCCGGTGTTGCGGAAGCCGCCGCTGCTGGTGAACCCGACGAGCTCGTACGACGACTCCGTACCCGCCGTGACCAGGGCCAGCGCCGCCGACGCCTCGCGGCAGGTGATCGGCAGACCCGACACCGGCGACGTCATCGACCCGGACACGTCCAGGGCGAGCAGCATCCGCTTCCCGGCCGGCTCGACGGCGTCGTACGCGAAGTAGAACGCCGCGTCGAGCGCGTCGACGATCGGCTGCGACGGGGTCCACTCCCGGGCCCCGCGCGCGCCGTGGCCGGAGGCGTAGGTGCGCTGGGCAACGAGCACGTTGACCGGATGCACCCGCGCCTTCCTCAGGCGTGCGGAGTCCGCAAGCTGGTCGGCGACGATCGGCGCCCACGAACCGAGCGGCTCGAGCACCCCCAGCCGGGTGAGGCGGGGGAGCTGCCGGAGCAGCGCGGTCTGCGGGAGACCGTTCGCGAGCAGAACATCCCAGACCTTCGGCTCGTTCAGGAACCGGTCGGGGATCATCTCCCACGACAGGCCCCGGTTGAGCGCGATGACGTCGACCACCTCGGTCACGTCCGTCGCTGTCTGAATCCGCTCGAAAGCGGTGAGCAGCGGCAGTCCGGACAGGTCGGCCGGGCGACCGTGGATCCAGTCGAACAGCTCCCGCCGTACCGGCTCCGTCGTCTTCGGGTGCGACAGCCGCAGCAGGTCCGCGTGCGACCAGCCGTCCCGCTGGCGGTACTTGAGCACCTGGTAGGCGATCGAGTCGACACCACGGGCCGGGTCGACGTACCAGTTGCCGATCGCCCGTCGCGTGCCGCGGCCCCAACCACCGAACTGCTGCAGGTAGCCGGCGAACAGGAAGAGGTGCGTCCCGGTCCGAGCCACCAGCGGTACGGCGGCCAGCGCGGCCCGGCGCCCGTCGTCGTCACCGAGCTTGGCCGCGGCGGCGAGCGCGAACAGTGCCGGCTGCTGCTTCGGCGCCCGGCCGGTCAGGGAGATGTCCAGTACGGCGGCCACGACCTCGGCGGCGTGCTTCCTTGCCAGCTCCACGACCAGTCCGGCGTTCTCCTGGGTCAGCTCACGCTGGGACGCGTAGTACGTGCCTCCCGTGGTGCCGAGAGTCAGGAACCGGTGCAGCCGGACGAAGTCGTCCTGGACGAAGCTGTAGCCGCCGGCGCGGTTCGGCCGCTGCCGTGGGTCGGCCTGCTCCGCCTGAGGCGTCTGCCGGGTGCTGATCAGAGCCAGCGGGTCGGTGGACATTCCTTTCTCTCCTGTCGGGTCTCCGGGCATGACAAAGACAGGTCCGGGTGGACGTGGTGTGCTGACCGGAGCTGCTCTAGCCATTTGAGCTACGCCGGCGAACCGACGGCGGGACTCGAACCCGCAACACGCCCATTAAGAGTGGTAACCGATCAACTCCGGCCCACCCGGCCTGTCTTGACCTCGACTGTAACGCGTTACAGGTAGCGGTCGCCAACGAATTAAAGGGGATTGGTTTGACCCACGCGTGCTACCACCCACCCGTGCGTTCCTTGCGCGCTGCCGCTTCGCGTCCGGCGGGGCTTGTCGCCCCGCGGTCTGCGGGCTACCGCCCAGCGGGTTGCGGGCTTGCGCCCGCGGGTTGCGTGCTCCTGCGTCGCACGCGGTCGACGGCTTGGCCGGCCGCCTTCACGAGACGACTGATCGCACGGGGCGATAAGCCCGCAGACCGCGGGCGGCAGCCTGCAAGAAAGGTTCGGGCGGGTGGGAGCGCGCGGAGCTGCCGCGTCGAGGAGTGGAGCGACGAGAGCGAGCGGGTGCGGAGCACGCGTGGGTGGACCACGGTTGCTGGAGGAACGGGTCGGTCTGTAAGCCGGATTCTGTGATCGGCGATCATCCATCTACGGTGTCCGTTGCCGGGCACCTCCAGCGGCCTACCCGCGAGCTCGGGCGGGCAGCCCTCGGACGCTCGCGCGGGCGGTGGTTGCCCATCGCCCTTCTTGGCCTTGCTCCACGTGGGGTTTACCGAGCCTCCGCAGTCACCTGCGGAGCTGGTGGTCTCTTACACCACCGTTTCACCCTCACCCGCACTCCCGTGAACCACGGGGTTCACCGGAGCCGCTGGCGGTCTGTTCTCTGTGGCACTGTCCCGCGGGTTGCCCCGGGTGGGCGTTACCCACCACGCTGCCCTGTGGAGTCCGGACTTTCCTCGGCGCCCGCTGTCGCGGACGACGCGATCGCCCGACCGACCCGTTCCGTCTCTCAGGATACGGCCTGCGCGGACACCGCCGGCCAGCGCCCGTCGGAGCCGCGCTCGTACGGGCGTACGTCGACCACCGCATCGAGGTTGAGCGGCCCGTAGATGTGCGGGAACATCTGCTCGCCCACCTGCTCCTCGCACACCGCCGACACCAGCCGCTCGGTGTCGATCACCAACAGGCACAGCGGCTCGTCGACGTCGGCGTACGCGAAGTTCGCCACCGGGGCGACCTGCTCCGGGCGGGACGCATGGATGAACGTCGCGCCGTCGTCGAGGCTCTTGCCGCGCGTCGACCACCGGTAACTGCCGGCCTCCCGAGCGGCCTCCCACTGGTCCACGAACGCGAGGTGAAGAATCGTCGCCATGCCCAAAGGCTAGTGCCGGCAGCGCGCGGAGCCGTGGACCGCAGCCAGCTCGGTGACGTGATCGGCTCCCCGATCGCGGCCGAGTGCAGGAGATCCGGAAGAGAGCGGTGAACTAAGGTGCTCGGCATGGCCACGGAGGAGAACGCTGAGTCCACGTCCACGTCGTCACCGTCGACCGCCGGTACGCCGGCGCCGCCGAAGCCGGTCGACGACCTGGTGACGACGCAGCACTCGCTGACGATCGACGGACAGGAGCTCAACTACACCGCGAGTACCGGACGGATCGTGCTGCGGCAGGAGGTGCTCACCGACGGCAAGTTCGACGGGTACCAGCCGAAGGCCGAGGTGTTCGTGACGGCGTACACGCTGGACGACGCGGATGCGGCCGACCGGCCGGTGACGTTCGCGTTCAACGGCGGACCGGGGTCGTCGAGCATCTGGTTGCATCTCGGTCTGCTCGGACCACGCCGGGTGGTGTCGGGTGACGCCGGTGAGCTCGCGCCCCCGCCGTACTCGCTGGTCGACAACGCCGAGACGCTGCTGCGGCACAGCGACCTGGTCTTCATCGACCCGGTCTCGACCGGGTACTCGCGGGCCGTCGAAGGCGAGAAGCCGGGGGAGTACCACGGGTTCACCCGCGACCTGGAGTCGGTCGGCGAGGTGATCCGGCTGTGGACGTCGCGCAACGGTCGGTGGATGTCGCCGAAGTTCCTGGCCGGCGAGTCGTACGGTACGACGCGCGCCGCCGGACTGGCCGCGCACCTGCAGGAGCGGTACGGCATGTACCTGAACGGGGTGATGCTGATCTCGTCCGTGCTGGAGTTCGGCACCCTCGACTTCACGCCGGGCAACGACCTTCCGTACACGCTGTTCCTGCCGTCGTACGCCGCGATCGCGCACTACCACGGGATGGTCTCGGACCGGTCGCTCGACGACGTGCTCGCCGACGCCGAGCGGTTCGCGGCCGGGCGGTACCCGAATGCGCTTGCCCAGGGCAACCGGATCCCGGCCGACTATCGCGCCGAGGTGGTCAGCCGGCTGGCCGCGCTGACCGGGTTGAGCGAGGACTACATCGACCGGGTGAACCTGCGGATCGAGCACGGCCGGTTCTTCGTCGAGCTGCTCCGCTCGCGACGGCAGGTGGTCGGTCGGCTGGACGGTCGCTTCACCGGGTGGGACGCGGACGCCGGCGGTGAGCGGCAGGGCAACGACCCGTCGTTCAGCGCGATCATCGGGCCGTACACGGCGGCGCTGAACCACTACGTGCGGGTGGAGCTCGAGTACCAGAACGACCTGCCGTACGAGATCCTCAACTTCGAGGCGGCGAAGAACTGGTCGTTCAAGGAGTTCGAGGGGCAGCAGATCAGCGTCGCCGAGAAGCTCGCGGAAGCGATGCGCGTCAACCCGGACCTGAAGGTCCACGTGGCCTCCGGGCACTACGACGGCGCCACGCCGTACTTCGCCACCGAGCACACGCTCTCGCGCCTGCAGATCCCGGCGGAGCTGGTGGGCAACATCGAGACGAAGTACTACGCGGCCGGTCACATGATGTACGTCCACGACGAGTCCCGGGTGCAGCAGTCCGCGGACCTGGCCGCGTTCATCCGGTCGGCGTCGAACCGGTGAATCTGCCGGAGGAGGTCGAGGCGATCACGTCGCAGTACCTCGCGCTGGTCGACGACGTACTGCCGGGCCGGGTCGTCGGGTTCTACCTCACCGGGTCGATTCCCGTGGGCGACTTCCGTCCCGGGCGCAGCGACATCGACGGGGTGGTGATCGTCGACGCGCCGGTGACGGAGGCCGAGGTTCGGCCGGTCCACGAGAAGCTTCCCGAGCGTCCGTACTTCGACGTCACGTATCTGACCGCGGCCGCGGTGGCTGTTCCGCCGGATCGCAGTATGCCGGTCGTCCACACGATCGATGGGGAGTTCAAGGACCCGGCGCATGGTGGGCCGGTGAGTCCGGTGCTGTGGTCGGAGTTGGCGCGGCAGTCGCTGGCGATCCGGGAGGTGCCGGGGCTGACGGTCCACGACGACCACCAGGCCTTGGTCGACCACACTCGCGCAAACCTCACGTTGTACTGGACGCCGATGCTCGACCGCCTCGAACAGCACTTCGCCGACGTCGCGGACGATCAGGTGATCGACGGCTGGATCATCCCTTGGTACGTCCTCGGCATCCCGCGCCTGCACGCATTACTTGCCACCGGCAACATCATCTCGAAGACCGCCGCCGGCGAACACGCTCGCACCACCTTCCCGCAGTACACCACCCTCTGCACCCAAGCCATCAACCACCGAGCCGGCGCCGAGCTCACCTTCACGGCCGCCGACGCCCGCGAGACCATCAGCTTCGGCCGGACGGTGATCGCTGCGGCTGGGTGAGGGTCACGGGAGGGTGAGGACCTCGGCGCCGGTGTCGGTGACTACGAGGGTGTGTTCGAACTGGGCGGTGCGGGACTTGTCCTTGGTGGTGGCGGTCCAGCCGTCGTCCCACAGGTCGTAGTCGTAGGTGCCCAGGGTGAGCATCGGCTCGATGGTGAACGTCATGCCGGGCTCGATCACGTCGTCGAAGCGTTCGTCGTCGTAGTGCGGGATGATCAGGCCGGAGTGGAACGACGTCGCGATGCCGTGACCGGTGAAGTCGCGGACGACGCCGTACCCGAAGCGCTTGGCGTAGGACTCGATCACGCGGCCGATGATGCTGACCTTGCGCCCGGGCTTGACCGCCTTGATGCCGCGGTTCAGCGCCTCGTGCGTACGCTCGACCAGCAGCCGGCTCTCCTCGTCCACGTCCCCGACCAGGAACGTCGCGTTGGTGTCGCCGTGGACGCCGTCCAGGAACGCCGTGATGTCGACGTTGACGATGTCGCCGTCCTCGAGCGGACGGTCGTCGGGGATGCCGTGGCAGATCACCTCGTTCACCGAGGTACACAGCGACTTCGGGTAGCCGCGGTAGCCGAGCGTCGACGGGTACGCACCGCGCTCGATCAGGTACTCGTGACCGATCGCGTCCAGCTCGTCCGTGGTGACTCCGGGCTTCGCCGCCGCACCGACCGCCTGCAGTGCCTGCGCGGCCAGCTTGCTCGCGACCCGCATCCGGTCCACCAGTTCGGGTGCTGTCACGTACGAACCGTCGTACGGCGTGGGGGCCGGTTTGCCGACGTACTCGGGACGTGGGATGGACGCGGGGACTTCGCGGCGCGGCGAGATGATGCCGGGAGTGATAGTCGACATGGTGAGATCATTCTAGTGAGCTGCGACAAGACTCCCAGGAGGTGGTCATCCAGATGAGCGACGATCACAGCAACGAGTGGTACTACAACACCAAGACCGGCAAGGTGGAGCAATACCAGGGGGCGAAGTCGGGCGACCGGCTCGGCCCGTACAGCTCCCCGGAGGAAGCCGCGCGGGCGCTGGAGAAAGTCCAGGAACGCAACGAGGCCTGGGACAACGACCCCAACTGGAACGACGACTGACACCCCGCTCCGCGGGGTGGATGCGCTGACGGGAACGACGACCGTCGCACCCCGCTGCGCGGGGTGGTTGTGCATCGCGCAGGGTGGTTGTGTAGGAGGAACGCCAACACCTCGCGATGCGGGGAGGTTGTGATGACGCACCGAGGGGCACCACCGGATGAGGTGGTGCCCCTCGGGTTTGTCGTGATTGGCGTCGCTGGTGTGCCGACGCCGGGATCAGCGGGTGACCCGCCGGGTTGCGGTCTTCCGGGCCGGCGCCTTGCGGGCCGGGGTCTTCTTCGCCGCGACCTTGCGCACCGGCGCCTTCTTGGCGGCGGTCCGCTTCGCCGGGGCCTTCTTGGCGGCGACCTTCGTGGCCGGGGCCTTCTTGGCGACGGTCTTCTTGGCGGGCGCCTTCTTCGCGACCGTCTTCTTCGCCGGCGCCTTCTTGGCCACGGTCTTCTTCGCCGTCGTCTTCTTGGCCACGGTCTTCGTGGCCGGCGCCTTCTTCGCCACGGTCTTACGGGCCGGGGCCTTCTTCGCCGGGGCCTTCGCGACGGTCTTCCGGGCGGCGACCTTCTTGGCCGGCGCCTTCTTCGCCACCGTCTTCTTGGCGGCGGTCTTCTTTGCCGCACTCACCTTCTTCGTCACTGTCTTCTTCGCTGCGCTGACCTTGCGCGCGGTTGTCGTCTTCGCGGCGCTGGCCTTCTTGGCGACAGTCTTCTTGGCGGGAGAAGCCTTTTTGGCTGTCGCCTTCCCTGCGGCTGCCTTCTTGGCTGGCACTCTGCCTCCTTGGTGCGGCTGAGGAAAACCACGGTGGATTCCTCGTCGTCATGATGATGACAACACTTGGTGCCTACGTAAAGCACCCGAAACGTCCGCAGGTTAAGGCGTGTGAGCCGCAAAGCGGCAGGCAAATGCCGAAAATCCTTGTGCAGAAGGGATTCCGCCGCGCTCCGAGCATGCCTGAGGTGCTCAAGAAATTCTTGGCGACACGCGCACAATCTGCGTGCCGAACCGTGCAATCGGACAGTGTTGTCGTCGGCAACGTCCTCGGCGAACAGAGGTGACAGACGTGCGAGAGAGCCCCTCCGACGACCTCGGCAACGTCGTCGCGATGCCGTCGGAAGTGACGCGCGTGGTCAGCATCGTGCCCTCGTTGACGGAGTCGATCGCAGCCACGCACGCGTCGTTGATCGTTGGTGCGACCGACTACTGCACACATCCCGCGGACCTCGACGTGACACGTGTTCGCGGTACCAAGAATCCCGATCTCGACCGCATCCGCGAGCTCGCTCCCGACGTCGTACTCGCGAACGCCGAGGAGAATCGCGCGGTCGATCTGGACGCGTTGCGCGCGAGCGGAATCGCGGTGTGGGTGACCGCGCCGACGACCGTCGGCGAATCACTCGACTCACTGACGCGCATGCTGTCCGCGATCATCGGTGACGTTCCCCGGTGGCTGCACGACGCGCGCGATGTGTGGAGTACGCCGTACGACGGGAAGCGGCGGCGGGCCGTCGTACCAATCTGGCGTAGACCATGGATGGCATTGGGACGGGACACGTTCGCGGGTGATCTGCTCAGCCGTATCGGTATCGACAACGTGCTGCGTGATTCCGGTGAACGTTATCCGCGGATCGACCCGGATGTGTTACCCGCCCACGACATCGTGGTGTTGCCGGACGAGCCTTATGCCTTTTCACCGGACGACGGACCGGAGGCATTCACCCGGCCGGCGAAGTGTGTGTCCGGGCGGCATCTCACCTGGTACGGGCCGTCGCTCGTGGAGGCGCGGGCGATGCTGCTCGGACAGCTGGAGTGACGTGCGACACGATCCTTGCCGGCTCAGGTAGACGGTTAGGTATGCCTCACCTACACTCGCTGCGTGCCGTCGATGACCGCGAAGAAGAAGTGCTGCAAGGACAAGCCGAGGTGCAAGAAGTGCCCGGTCGTCCTGCTGCGCCTGTCGAAGGCCGGCTGCGCCGAGCGGCTCGATCGCGTGCACTACAAGGTCGACAAGAAGGTCCCGAAGAAGGTCCTGAAGGACGCCCGCAAGCGCTGACCAGGGCTCCGCTGCAGGATGTGCTGATCAGGGGTGCGCTGATCAGGGGTGCGCGGATCAGGACGCGCGGCGGAGGGTGATCGCGTCGGCGGCCTGGCGGAGCAGTCCGGGGATGGTGACGTGCGCGGCCTGGCCGGTCGCTTCGAGGTCGTCGCCGTACCACCAGCCGTGCGCGCTGATCGTCTGCAGCTCGAGCTCTTCCTGGTTGGCGAACGTCACGTCGACCCCCTCCACCGCGACCGCGAAGAACGTCTGGTGCTGGATGATCGGGCACCCGCCCCACTCGAACTCGATCGTGTTCGTCGCCACCGGTGCGCCGAGCGCGTCGGCCGGCAGCAGGATGCCGACCTCTTCGCGCAGTTCCCGGCTCGCCGCCTGCGTGACTGTCTCGCCGGCTTCCACGCCACCGCCGATCGTGAACCAGTACGGCGTCTGTGGCTTCAGCGGATCCCACCCGTGCAGCAGCAACACCTTGCCGTCGGGACGCACCGGCAGCACGCGGGCCGTCGTACGACGTACGACGGTGCCAGGTGGTGGCAATCGGGATTCGCTCACACAACAAAACGCTAGACGACACAGGCCGTTCCGCGTCGCCCGATGCGGCGCGTCTCACAGTGGTTGCCGGGGACACCTAGGATCGGCACCATGGCAACCATCGGTCTGGGGCTCGCGGCACTCGGGCGTCCTGGGTACATCAATCTCGGTCATGACGAGGACCTGTCGGCGGGACGGGCGGTGGAGGATCTTCGGGCGCGCACGCACCAGCTGCTCGAGCAGGCGTGGCAGGCCGGAGTTCGGTACTTCGACGCCGCGCGTTCGTACGGACTTGCCGAGACGTTCCTCGGCGAATGGCTGACGCCGGAGCGACGTACGCAGCTGACTGTCGGGTCGAAGTGGGGTTACACGTACGTGGCCGACTGGCGGCAGGACGTGGCGACGCACGAGGTGAAGGACCACACCCTCGCGACGTTCGAACGACAATGGCCGGAGACCCTTCAAGCGCTGGGTGGGCCGCCGGACTTCTACCTCGTCCACAGCCTCACGTCGGACAGCCCGGCCCTCCGCGACAAGCCGTTGCTCGATCGGCTGCGGGAGCTCGCGGACAGCGGCGTACGCGTCGGTCTGTCGACGAGCGGACCACACCAGGCCGAGACACTGCGGCGGGCGCTGTCGTCGCACACTCCGTTCACAGCTGTGCAAGCGACGTGGAACGTCCTCGAGACATCGGTCGGCCCCGCTCTGGCCGAGGCGCACGCCGCCGGTTGGTTCGTGGTGATCAAGGAGGTTGTCGCGAACGGCCGCTTGACGTCGAAGGCCGGCGAGACACCCTTCAACGAGTTCGCCCGCCAGCACGGAGTCGCCCCCGACGCCCTCGCGATCGGCGCGGCCGCCGCCCAACCATGGGCCGACGTCGTCCTCAGCGGCGCAATCACAGCCGAACAACTCGAAAGCAACCTCGCCCACGCCACCGCCGGCCCTCTCACCGAGTTCATCCAACAACCCGAGGAGTACTGGACGGAACGCTCCGCCCTCCCGTGGATCTAGCAGCCCACGCGTGCTCCCGCAGTCACTCCTTCGTCGTGCCTGCTGCGCGCGCTCCCACCCGCCCGTTGTTTCCGTGCGGGCTGCCGCCCGCGGTGTGCGCGCTGCCGCGCGCGTGTGTGACAGCGCAGGCTGGCGTGGTCCGCGAGACGACTGTGGGTCACGGCCGACCAAAAGGGCACCCTCGCGCGGGGATATCCGGCTGTCGTGTCGTTCCCGTGCGGACGCGGACATGTGGCACTCACCAACTGCGTGGGTTCGAAGTGGATCACGCTCAGCTCGTGGGTTGTGATGGCTGGGCGTTGGTGAGTGGGACAGGTCCGCCCTGGCAGTCGGCGTCGCACGGATAGGTTCCCGGAGGAGGTTGGTGTGCGCTACTACCAAGCGGAGCATGAGTCTGCGTATCGCGAGATCGAACGGCTTGGGTATACGCAGTGGAACGACCTGTTCGACAGCGGTGCGTGGACCTACGACAACTTCCAGAACCGTGCGTTCCTCGAGCGTGTGCTTCCGCGGCTCGACCTTGGACCCGGTGCACGCGTGCTCGAGTACGGCTGCGGCACAGGTCCCGCGGCGTGCTTCCTCGCCGCTCGTGGCTTTGAGGTGGACGCGATCGACCTCATCCCCGAGGCGATCACGCTCGCGCGGCGGATGGCCGACGAGCGGGGCGTGGGTGTGAACTTCAGCGTGGCGGACATCTGTGCCCTGGCATCCGAACCGACGAGCAGCCGCTATGACCTCGTCCTCGACAGCTTCTGCCTGCAGTCGATCGTCACCGATCAAGATCGCGGCGCTGTGTTTGCGGCCGTTCGGGCTCGACTGAAGCCTGGCGGGTACTACGTGGTTTCGACGGCAGTGCACGTGCCAGGACGTGAAGACGAGCCTGGTTTCTACCACGACGCGTCCACCGGGACCTACTACCGCGAGGTCCCGGCCGACTCGACCGTCGATGAGGTCGTAGAGATCGACGGGCACTGGTACGTCCCTCACCGAAGGCACCTCTCAGCAGACGCGCTTCGGGATGAGCTGATCTCAGCGGGCTTCCAGGTCCTCAGCCTGGAGAGCTCAGACGCCGCCGACGTCGTCTGTCGCATCAGCCCGTCATAAGGCGCGACGACCGGCCCACGACGTGCGGGACCAGACGTGGGCTGGAGCCGGCCGGGACGACAGCAGCCGTGCGGGCGGGCGCTAGCCAAGCAGTCAGCCGCGCGCGGCAGCGCGCAGGGTCGTGGGCGGTAGCCCGCAACCAAACGACGGGTGGGTGGGAGCGCGCGTAGCAGGCGCGACGCAGGAGCGACTGCGGGAGCACGCGTGGGCTGGACCCGGCTGCCGGGACGACAGCGGCCGTGCGTGCGGGCGCCGGCCAAGCAGTCAACCGCGCGCGGTAGCGCGCAGACCGTGGGCGGTAGCCCGCAGGGAAACGACGGGTGGGTGGGAGCGCGCGTAGCAGGCGCGACGTAGGAGCGACTGCTGTAGCACGCGTGGGTAGGAACCGGGTAGGAACTAGAAGGTGTGTTCGTCGGCGGGGAAGGCTCCGGAGGCTACGTCGGCGGCGTAGGTGGTGGCGGCGGTGGTGAGGATGCCGCGGAGGTCGGCGTACTGCTTGACGAAGCGGGGCATGGTGCCTGAGCGGAGGCCGGCCATGTCTTGCCACACGAGGACCTGGGCGTCCGTGTCGCGGCCCGCGCCGATGCCGATGGTGGGGATGGAGACGCGTTTGGTGATCTCGGCGGCGACGTCGCCGGGCACCATCTCGAGGACGACGGAGAACGCGCCGGCCTCGGCGAGGGCGACGGCGTCGTCGATCAGGCCGGCTGCCTGGTCGCCGCGGCCCTGTACGCGGTAGCCGCCGATGCTGTGCTCGCTCTGCGGTGTGAAGCCGATGTGTGCCATCACCGGGATGCCGGACTGGGTCAGCTTCTCGACCATGGGGACCATGGTGCGGCCGCCTTCCAGCTTCACCGCGTGTACGCCGGCTTCCTTCATGAACCGTACGGCGGTGTGGAACGCCTGCTCGGGTGACGCCTGGTACGAACCGAAGGGCAGATCGGCGACGACCAGCGCACGCTCGACCGCGCCGGCGACGGCCCGGGCGAGTGGGATGAGTTCGTCGACGGTGACGCGGAGCGTGGTGTCGTAGCCGTAGACGTTGTTGGCGGCGGAGTCGCCGACCAACAGCACCGGGATGCCGGACTGGTCGAAGATCTCGGCGGTGTACTGGTCGTACGCCGTGAGCATCGCCCACTTCTCGCCGCGGCTCTTCATGTCGCGGAGGTGGTGCACCCGGTACCTGCGCGGCCGCTTGCTGCCGTCACCCGATCCGCCGCCGGAACCGCCACCGTCGGCCGGCTTGTTCTGCGATGGGGCCGACTGACCGCCGAGCTCCGAGGGTGCGGTGCTCGCCGTTGCCTGAGCCCTGCGGGCCGCGCGGTGCGACGCGGAGTGCTCGATCTGGCTCGGGGCATCCTGCTGGACGTCCGCGCGGCGTCGTCCGCCGACTGGCTTGGGTTCGCTCACTGGTGCGTTGCTCTCGTACTCCGCGCTCGGATCCGACAGGTAGCCGTTGTCCTGCTTCTGACCGGCCTCCTGCTGGTAGGACTCGATGGTGTCCGGCATGTACGCCGTGATGGTCGGAGCGTCCACGTAGTTCGCCGGGGGAGTGGCGGGCGCGGCCGGACGCGGCGGCTGCTGCGGCGTCTGGTTCTGCGCCGGGGCAGGTGGTGGCGTCTGCTGCTGCGGCGTGGGCGGCTGCTGTGGCGGGGTCACACCGTTGCTGCTGTGCCCGTTGCTCAGTCCATTGCTCTGAGCCGGCGGCGCAGGCGAAGGCGTCGGGGCCGGACTGCTCCAGCTGGTGCTCCCGTTCGAGCTGTGCGGTGCGGGCGGTCGCTGCGTCACGCCGTTGCTCGACTGCGGCGGTGCCGACGGGCGCTGGGCCTGCCGCGGCGGTCCGGCCGGCGGCTGCTGTGGCCCGGTCTGCGGCTGACGGTTCGGCGGGGTGCCGTTGCTGCCGGGACCGAACGGACTCGGCCGGCCCTGTGACGGCGGTGGTGTCTGCTGTGCAGGCGGCTGCGGTCGGAACGGGTTCTGGTCCGGGTACGCCGGCTGTCCGTACTCCTCACGCTCGCCACGGAGCTCACGCTCACGCTCTCGGGCGCGCTCACGCTCGGCGTAGTACTCCGGCCGCTGCGGCTGATCGCCGTACGGGCGGCCTTGCGGCTGGTCGCCGTACCGCTGCTGCTGGGGTTGCTGCGCCGGCGGTGGCGGTGCGGCCGGCAGGTACGGCGGTTTGGGCACGTACGGCTGCTGCGGGACCGGGCCGCGCTCGTACGACCGTGGTGCGTTCGGCAGTGACGGCGATGGGTCGAGACCGAGCCCGTTCGGCCGGTCCCGCCAGTTGTCGTCGCCGTAGTCCCCGCGACGCTGCTCTTCGGTTGTCCGGTTCTTCGGTCCGGTCCCGTACGGCGACGGCAGCTCCTCGTCGTCACCTGGGGTACCGGCCGACAGGAAGTTGTCAACCATGCCTTCATCGTCCCACCGTTGCGGAGGGTGAGCGCCACCGCCTGTGGGTGAGCGATCGCTCACATCGTCGGAGGGCAGGCCGGAGCGGCCGGGGGGCTCCTCGGTCGAGCCCCACGGGATGTCGGTGGAAGGGCGGTACCGCCAGGAGTCGCTCAGTGCTCGGCTGCCTTTCGTGCGTCCTCACGCCATGCGCTGGTGATCGGCAGTCGCCGGTCCCGGCCGAAGGCCTTGTGGGTGATCTTCGGACCCGGAGGATACTGCCGCCGCTTGTACTCCGCACGGTCGACCAGCTGGATCACCTTCGTGACCAGCTCGGTGTCGAACCCGGCGGCGACCAGTTCCGCGCTGCCGCGGTCCTGCTCGACGTAGTCGTCCAGCATGTCGTCGAGCAGGTCGTACGGCGGCAGCGAGTCGGTGTCCTTCTGCCCGGGGCGCAACTCGGCCGACGGCGGTTTGGCGATCGCGTTCTCGGGGATCGGCGGCTGCTGGCCGCGTTCCTTCGCGTCGGCGTTCCGCCACTTCGCCAGCCGCCAGACCAGGGTCTTCGGGACGTCCTTCAGCGGCGCGTACCCGCCGACCGCGTCGCCGTAGATGGTGGAGTAGCCGACGGACAGCTCGGATTTGTTGCCGCAGGCAAGCACCAGGTGGCCGTCGGCGTTCGACAGGCCCATCCAGATCACCGCGCGGACCCGGGCCTGCAGGTTCTCCTCGGCCAGGCCGGTCAGGCCGAGCGTGTCGAGGAACGGCTGGACCATCGGCTGGATCGGCACCACCCGGTAGTTGAGGCCGGTCCGCGCGGCCAGCTCGGCGGCGTCGTCCTTGGAATGGTCGCTGGAGTAGACGCTCGGGTTGGAGATACCGAACACGTGCTCGGCGCCGATCGCGTCACAGGCGATCGCGGCGACCAGCGACGAGTCGATGCCGCCGGAGAGCCCGAGCAGGACGGACTTGAACCCGTTCTTCTGGACGTAGTCACGCAGGCCGGTGACGATCGCGCCGTACATCTCGGCCTCGTCGGACAGCCGCGGCGCGACCGCGGGGTCCATCGGCTCGTACGGCGCCAGCGCGTCCTCGTGGAGCACGGTGTGGACGATCTCGATGCCCTCGTGGGTGCCTTCCGGCGTCCCCGACGCGGCGGGGAGGTCGAGGTCGACGACCATGCTGCCCTGCTCGAACTGCGGGGCGCGGGCGAACACCGTGCCCTCGGCATCGGCGATCAGCGAGTCGCCGTCGAAGACGAGCTCGTCCTGGCCGCCGACCAGGTTGACGTAGGCGAGCGAGCAGCCGGCCTCGCGGGCGCGGCGGCGGACCAGGTCACCGCGGACGTCGTCCTTGTTGGCCTCGTACGGCGAGCTGTTGACGACGAGCAGCAGACCGGCGCCGGCGGCCTTGGTGACGGCGACCGGGCCGCCGTCCTGCCAGAGGTCCTCGCAGATGACGAGGGCGACGTCGATGCCGTGGATCCGGATCACCTGCAGGGTGTTGCCGGGGACGAAGTGCCGGAACTCGTCGAAGACGCCGTAGTTCGGCAGGTGGTGCTTGACCGCGCTGGTGACGACCCGGCCCTGGTGGATCACCGCGGCGGCGTTGGTCGGGGAGCCCTTGGGACGGCCGAGCCGGTCGATGCCCATCGCCGTACCGCCGGCGCGGTCGAGGTAGCCGCAGACCACCACGATGTCGCCGAGGCCCTCGTCGGCCAGCCGCTTCGCCAGGGTCTTGATCTTGGCCTGGGAGGCGTCCACGAACGACGCCCGCAGCGCCAGGTCCTCCACCGGGTAGCCGGTCAGCCCGAGCTCCGGAAACGCCACCACGTGCGCGCCGCGCTCGACAGCGTTCCGGGTCCACGCGACGATCTTGTCCGCGTTCCCGTCAATGTCACCCACGGTCACATTGAGCTGAGCAAGAGCTACCCGAAGCTGAGGCACGGGAGCACATTACTGGTTCGCTGGCTCGAACCCACGCCCGATGCACTCGTTGATCAAATGCAGGTCTCGCGGCGGGCGCCCGGCCGGCATCCGGTCGCCGACGACGAAGGTCTCCCGGGCGGGGACTTTCGTTGGATGTGGGGGGTGGGGGTGGTGGATTGACTGGGGGTATGAGTGGACCTACGGGGTTGGGGGAGCGGGCGTTGGGGCCGGACTTGGCCCGGGGATTCATGTTGTTGTTCATTGCCTTGGCCAACTCGCATTACTTCGTCTACGGGGACCGTGTGTTCGGGGGATTCCCGGTCGATGCCGGGGTGGTGGGGATGGCGATCTCGACGTTCGTCGATGGGCGGGCGTTCCCGATGTTCGGGGTGTTGTTCGGGTACGGCGTCGCGCAGATCGTCCGCCGCCAGCGGGAGGACGGGGTGGAGTGGTGGCCGATCCGGCAGCTGTTGTGGCGGCGGAGTCTGGTGCTCGTGGCGCTCGGGTTCCTGCACGCGATGCTGCTCTACATCGGCGACATCCTGGCGGCGTACGGCGTACTCCTCTTCCTCGGCGTGTGGGCGCTGCGCTGGAAGGACCGCTGGCTGTTCATCGTCGCCGCGCTCGTACTCGTGCTCACGGCCCTGCCCAGTGACGATTCCTTGGCGACCGCGTCCGACGCGGCGGATCCGTCGATGCTGCCGCCGGACTTCCTGGGGCAGTTCGGTGACCGCATCGTCGTCCAGCCGTTCATCGCCGGACTCGGCTGGATCGGGTTCGTTACGCCGTTCCTGATCGGGCTCTGGGCCGGCCGGCGGCGCATCCTCGAGCGGCCCGCTGAGCACCGGACGGTGCTGATCACGACGGCGATCGTCGGCCTGACCATCGCCGTGGCCGGCGCTCTCCCGGTCTCACTCGTCGTCGGCGGCTTCATCGACCAGCCGAGCGACCACGCGCTGAGCTTCCTCGGCCCCTTGCACGACGCGTCCGGCGTCTTCGGCGGTTTCGGGTACGCCGCCCTCATCGTGCTGATCGCGCACCGGCTCAGCGATCGCGAGGGCCCGATCACCCTGGCGATCGCCGCCGTCGGCCAGCGTTCGCTGACGTGCTACCTCTCTCAGTCCGTGGTGTGGGCTGTCGTCTTCACGCCGTACCTGCTCGACCTGTCCCGCACGCTCACCACGACCACCACGGCGCTGCTCGCCGTCGCGACCTGGCTGGCGACCGTGCTGATGGCCGACCGGATGCGGCGCGCCGCCTACCGCGGGCCGTTCGAGCTGCTGATCCGGCGGATCACCTATCAGCCGAGCATCACCGCGGCCACGCGGTCGCGCAGCTCCGGCAGCCGGGCGTAGAACACGTCACCCGGGCACTGCGTCGAGTTGTTGTCGCGGTGGTACGCCGGGACATCCGGGCGCGTTGGATATTTTCTGGGACGGTCATGTCTTGGAAAATTCCCTACCAGTGACCTCTCGAAACCGAGGATGGTCTAATGACGGGCGTGACAGAAGGTGTACGGACGGGGGACGTCCGGCTGGGCCGAGTGGGCAAGGGCGTGCGGGTGGCGGTCGCCCTGGTCGGGATCGGCCTGCTGATCAACGGATCGGTGCGGGCCTCCGACGACGCCTGGCCGTTCGGCCCCATGTCGCAGTACGCCGGTTCGGTCGCGGACGACGCCGCGATCACGTTCACCCGGATCAGCGCGCGGACGGATGCCGGTACGACGGTCGACGTACCGCTGAACATCGAGGGTGCCGGTGTCGCCCGGGCCGAGATCGAGGCGCGGACCGGTGAGATCGTCAAGGATCCGTCGCTGCTGCAGGCGGTGGCCGACGGGTGGGCGCGGAAGCATCCGGGCAAGCCGAAGTACGTGAAGCTCGAGCTGATCCGGGACACCACGCAGCTGGTCAAGGGCCGGGTCGAGGGCCCGCCGACGTCCGAGGTCCTCGCCACCTGGGTGGTGCGCAAGTGAGCGCCGCCGAGACCGCGGGCCGGACCACCGACGGCCGGACCACCGACGGCCAGTCGACCTCCGGCCGGTCCGTCGCCGGTCGGGTTGCCGACTGGTTCACTCCGGGGATCGCCGTCGCCCGGATCGCGTGGCTGCGGACGATCCTCTACCTGTTCGTCATCCTCGACATGCACGCCTTCGTCCGCGACACCCGTGACAAGGGCGAGCACCCCGGCCTGTACCAGCCCCTACTCCTCGCCCGGCTGCTCGACCTCCCCAGGCCGTCGGTCGCGAACACGACCACCCTGTACGTCGTCCTCCTCGTGTTCTGCCTGATCGGCGCGACCAACCGGTTGCCGCGACTCGCGGGCTGGATCGTCGCCCCTGCGTTCACCTGGTGGGTGCTGATCGGGATGAGCGACGGCAAGGTCGACCACGACCATCTCGCCCTCGTCGTTGCGCTCTGGGTGCTGCCGACGGTGGCGCCCCGGACCGGCGGCTGGAACCTGCGCTGGCGCCGGGAGATCTCGCCGTACGCCGATCAGACGAAGTCCGAGGCGGCCGGCTGGGCGATCCGGTGCATCCAGATCTCGGTGATCGCGACCTACTTCCTGTCCGCGATCGCCAAGCTGCGGGGCGCCGGGTGGACGCTCGCCTGGCCGAGCAGCGCGATCCTGACGTGGGCGATCGTACGGCGGCCGCACCCGGTCGGAGAGTGGTTGCTGCACCACCCGTGGATGCTGCACGTGATGCAGTGGGTCGGCATCACCGCGGAGTTCCTCTCACCGGTGATCCTCTGGCTCAAGGGCCGGTGGCAGTTGCTCGGGGCGCTCTTCTTCCTCGGCTTCCACGCGGCGAACACGGCGATCCTGCTGATCCACTTCCTGCCGACCGTGGTCTGCTGGCTCGCGTTCGCGCCGCTCGAGCGGGTGGTGCCGTGGTTCAAGGCGCGGTCAGATCGCAACGCCCGACAGACCGAAGACCAGGCCGAAGAGAGCCGGCAGACCGAGCAGCAGGCCGGCGCGTAGCCGGAACCGGCGCCCGCCCGGGCCCGGTGTGCGGACGATCCGCGACAGCACGGCACCGGCGTACCCGAAGACCAGGGCGGCGAGCAGGATCTGCTTGGTCGGCAGATCGTCGGCGTTGTGGTGGGTCAGGCCGAGCGTGACCAGGCCCGGGCAGCAGAACGCGCACATGCCGAACCCGAGCTCCGGGATCGGCAGCCAGCGGCGACCGAGGACATCCCGCTCGGCCGGCCGCTTACGCCGTACCGACTGGACGAAGCGGCCGGTGCTGAGCAGGAGATCGCTCACACACAGCAGCGCGGCCACGATCAGGGCGACCTGGTAGCCGGCGCCGAAGATCGTCTGCACAACGGAACACGTTAGGCCCTGAGAGAGCTCCTGTCCGCCCGAGCACGTAACGTCTGCTTAACAGAGCCGGGGCACACTGTGTGCGGGCTTCACACCTGGAGGTGGACTGATGGACAAGCAGCAGGAGTTCGTGCTGCGCGCCCTGGAGGAGCGCGACGTACGCTTCGTGCGGCTCTGGTTCACCGACGTGCTCGGGTTCCTCAAGTCGGTGGCGGTGGCGCCGGCCGAGCTCGAGGGCGCGTTCGCCGAGGGGATCGGCTTCGACGGCTCCGCGATCGAGGGGTTCGCCCGGGTGACCGAGGCGGACATGCTGGCCAAGCCGGACCCGTCGACGTTCCAGATCCTGCCCTGGCGCGGCGAGACCATGGGCACCGCGCGGATGTTCTGCGACATCAACATGCCTGACGGGTCCGCCTCCTTCGCCGACCCGCGGCACGTCCTGAAGCGGACCCTGTCCAAGGCCGCCGACCTCGGGTTCACCTTCTACACGCACCCCGAGATCGAGTTCTACCTGTTCAAGTCGCTCGTCGGCGCCCCCGGTACGACGCCGGAGCCGGTCGACTCGTCCGGGTACTTCGACCACACGCCGCAGGGCATCGGCAACGACTTCCGCCGCGAGGCGATCACGATGCTCGAATCGATGGGCATCTCCGTCGAATTCAGCCACCACGAGGGCGGCCCGGGCCAGCAGGAGATCGACCTGCGGTACGCCGACGCGCTGTCGACCGCCGACAACATCATGACGTTCCGCGTGGTCGTGAAGGAGGTCGCGCTGTCGCAGGGCATCTACGCGTCCTTCATGCCGAAGCCGCTGTCCGACCAGCCCGGGTCCGGGATGCACACCCACATGTCGCTGTTCGAGGGCGACCGGAACGCGTTCTTCGAGGGCGGGGCGCAGTACCAGCTGTCGAAGACCGGGCGGGCGTTCATCGCCGGGCTGCTGCATCACGCGGCCGAGATCACCGCTGTGACGAATCAGTGGGTGAACTCGTACAAGCGGCTCGCGGTCGGTGACGAGGCGCCGTCGTTCATCTCGTGGGGGCACAACAACCGGTCCGCTCTGGTGCGGGTGCCGATGTACAAGCCGCACAAGGGGCAGTCCTCACGGGTCGAGTTCCGGTCGCTGGACTCCGCCGCCAACCCGTATCTGGCGTTCGCGTTGATGCTGGCGGCTGGGCTCAAGGGCATCGAGGAAGGCTACGAACTGCCGCGGGAGGCGGAGGACGACGTCTGGTCGCTGACGCCTCGCGAGCGGAAGGCGCTCGGGATCAAGCCGCTGCCGAGCAGTCTCGCCGAGGCGATCTCCGCGATGGAGGACAGCGAGCTCGTCGCTGAGACTCTCGGGGAGCACGTCTTCGACTTCTTCCTCCGCAACAAGCGCGCCGAGTGGCAGGACTACCGCCGCCAGGTCACCCCCTTCGAACTCAACAAACTCCTACCTGTTCTGTAGGTACTGCGGTCTGTCCCACGCGTGCTTTCGCCGTCGCTCCTCCGCCGCGCCGGCTATGCGCGCTCCCACCCGCCCATGCGTTCCTTGCGATGCTGCCGCCCCGCGGTCTACGGGCTGTCGCCCGCGGTCTACGGGCTGTCGCCCGCGTGCTGCGTGCTGTCGCCCGCGGTCGAGGGCCGGGGCGTCGCCCGTGGGGTGGGCGACTGTGGTCACGGCGCGCGTGGAGTTGTCCCACGCGTGCTATCGCAGTCGCTGCTCCGTGGCGCGCTTCCACCCGCCCGGATGTTCCTTGCTGCTGGCGCTCCCCGGTGAGCGGGCTTTCGCCCGCGTGCTGGCGGGCTGTCGCCCGTCGTGCTGCGGGGTTTGTCGCCCACGGTCGAGGGCTGGGGTCGGCGCCCGTTGGGGTGGATGGATGTGGTCACGGTGGGCGTGGGGTTTGACCAACGCGTGCTTACGCCGTCGCTCCGTCGCGCCGGCTACGCGCGCTGCCAGCGCTGTAGGTTCCCGCGGGCTGCCGCCGCCGCGGTGAGCGGGCTGCCGCCCGCTGCGTTGCGGGGGCTTTCGCCCGTGCGCTGCATGGTCTTGCGCTGCACGCGGTTGAGCGCCGGGGCGGCGGCGTCCGTGGGTTGGATGGCTGTGGTCGCGGGTTGGGTGGGTTGACCCACGCGTGCTTTCGCGCGCTCCAATCTGGCCGGTCGGAGTGGCCGCGCGGAGCGGGCTGGGGTTTGCGGAAAGAATTGGGCGCCAGGTGACCAGGATTCTCCGGAAAGCCGCGCAACCTGCGGGCTCGTCGCGCGGTGGAGTGCGGAGGGGGTGCCCGCGGGGTGGGTGCCCGTGAGATGGGGGCTGTGGCGTGGGTGCTCGTGGGATGGGTGCTCGCGGGGTTACTGGGGTTGGGAGGGGCGCGATGGGGCACGTGGTGCTGTCGCGGGCGGGTCGTGGACGATGCCGCGGTCGTCGGCGAGGTCGTGGGTGGGTGCTTGGGTGCGGGCGGTTGGTGGCCAGGCGGTGGATCTAGAATCGGCGGGATGCCGGAGCTGACTGTGGGTGGTGCGCGTGGGTAGGGCGCGCTCGCTTGCTGAGGTTTATCGGCGGTTCGGTGAGGTCGACGCGGCCAAGACGTCGCCGCTGTATGGACGCATCGCCGTGGCACTGAGCGAGTCTGACGAGGCCTTGCGGGCGATCGAGGCGGCGCCGGCGCGGAAGCGGAATCCTGCGTTGATGTTTGCCGCGCTGCATGATCTTGCGCTCGCCGGACATGCTCCGGCGCTGGCCGCGGCGTATGCGGCCGGCGACTCCCATGCAGCGGCGGACGCGGCGATCGACACGCTGGTGCGGATGACCGACTCGGTCGTGGCCATCGCCACAAACCGGCAGCCGCGGACTCATGAGACCGGACGCGGGCCGGTGCTGTATCCGGCCATCGCCGAGGTGGCCCGCCGGGTCGGCGCCGACGCGATCGGCCTGATCGACATCGGCTGTTCGGCGGGTTTCAATCTCACCGTCGATCGCGTCGGCATCAGCTACAGCAACGGGCAATCGCTGGGCGATCCGGCATCCCCGGTGCAGCTGTCCGCGAGGGTAGTGGGAGACCGGCCTATCCCGAGGACAGCGATGCCAGAAGTTGTCGCACGGATCGGTGTCGACCTCGACCCGATCGACGTGACCGACGTGGATGAAGCGCGATGGTTGCGTGCCTGCCTGCCACCTGATCAGCCGGAGCAGCTCGCAACGCTGGAAGCGGAGCTCGCGCTGGCGGCGACGGATCCTCCACTGCTCCTGCAAGGCGACGCAATCGAGATCCTGCCCGACGCCTTGGCCCGAGTGCCCGCGGACGTCCTGCCGATCGTCACCACGACCTGGGCGCTGGCGAAGTTCCCGCTCGAGGGTCGGCTGCGGTTCCTGCAGTGCCTCGATGCAGCGGCCACCCACCGACCGATCGCCTGGGTGTCGGCTGAGGGGGTCGGCGTCGCGCCGGCGATCCCGACCTTCGGCGACCGTCGCGCCTCCGGACACAGCATCATCGGACTGGCGGTGTTCGACCACTCGACCCTGCGCACCGAAGCGGTCGGCCGCTGCTGGTCGCAGGGCCGCCTGCTGGCCTGGCTCGCAGACGCCTAGCAGGCGGAAAAGTGGCGATTTGCCGCGTCATGGCGGCAAATAGTTTCCTGAGTCGTCATCCAGTGGTCGCCGGGGTCGCGTGGGATCAGGTCCCATGCGGCGTCTGCTGGTGGTCACCGGGTTGTTGCTCCTGCTCTTCCTGACCGGAGCCTCGTCGGCGTCGGCGCACGTGATCGCGTCGACCGGTTACTCCTCGGTCCACCAGGACGGCGGCCGCGTGACCTGGTTGCTCAGCCTCGAGTACGACGTACTCACGCGAGCCGTCGATCTCGGCGCACCCGTGAACGACGACGGGCAGCGGGCGCTGGCGCTGGACGCGGCCAAGGACCGGATCGCCGAGTACTTGCACGACCGCGTGGTCGTCTCCGTCGACGGTGCCGCGTGCGAGTCGGCGCTCGAGACGACCGCGGTCGGTCAGCGGGCGACCAAGGCGTACGCCGAGCTCGGCCTGGTGTTCGACTGCCCGGGATCGACCGGAGCGTTCAGCTTGAAGTACGACGTCTTCGACACCGCCGAGGCGGTCGCGGACGATCACACCAACCTGGTCGAGTACACGTTCGCCGACACGTCCGGCCGGACCGTCTTCGACCGGTCGCACCATGACTTCATCGTCGGCGACAACACGATGGCCAGTTCGAGCCTGCAGTTCGGGAAGATGGGCGTCGAGCACATCCTGCTCGGGCTGGATCACGTGCTCTTCGTCGTCGCGCTCATCCTCGGTGCCGGCAGTCTGCGCGGCCTGGTCCAGGTGATCTCGATGTTCACCGTGGCGCACAGCGTCACGCTCGTCTCCACGCTGCTGGGCGGGATCGCCGTACCCGCGGTGATCGTCGAACCGCTGATCGCGCTCTCGATCGCGTTCGTCGCGGTGGAGAACCTGCTCGGCTCCACCCGCCACCGGCTTCCGGTGGTCTTCGGTTTCGGTCTTCTGCACGGACTCGGCTTCGCCGGGTCGTTGCGGATCACCGATCAGGTCAGTCCGGAACTGCTCGTCTCGCTGCTGAGCTTCAACGTCGGCATCGAGGTGGGTCAGGCGTTGCTACTGCTCGCCGTGTTTCCGCTGGTCCTGATGATTCGCCGGACCCGCGTCGCGGTTCCGGCGGTTCGCTCGGCGACCGGGGTCGTCGCCGCCTTCGGCCTCTACTGGTTCGCAGAAAGGTTTTTCCTCACATGATCCGCCTGTCACACAGGTCGAACGATCATTCACCCGCCACAACGAAGTGGCACAAACTCTTGTACGGCGTTACTGGCGGGCTGGCCGTGATGGTCGTTGCCGTACCGCTCAGCGGCGTAGTCGCGGATGCCGTTGACGGGCCTAGCGCCACCATCACCGGCACGGTCTTCGAGGATCGGGATGCCGACAACCGGATCGACAACGGTGAGGTCGGGATCCCCGGCGTCAGCGTGTCGGACGGTCAGCAGAGTGTCGTGACCGACGCCAGCGGGCGCTACACGTTCACGACCGACGTCGAGCGTCGTGACGTCGACCTGGTGTTCGTCACCCAGCCGGCCGGCTACTCGGTCGGCACCGACGACACCATGACGCCGAAGTTCTACCGGAACCTCGGTCAGCTGGCCGACGGCGCCAGCCAGGAGGTGAACTTCGGCCTCCGCAAGGACAAGGAGTCCGCGAGCGGTGGCTTCACCTTCGCCAACGTCGCCGACCCGCACGTCAACGCGCAACTGCCCGAGCAGATCACCGAGATCAACTCGACCCAGCAGAAGCTCGCGTTCATCCAGGTCAGCGGCGACCTGACGAACAACGCCACCGACGCGGAGTTCGACACCTACCAGCGGGGGACCGCGAACTCGAAGGTCCCGGTCTGGCCGGCCGTCGGCAACCACGAGTACGCCGCGGGAGCGACGTACGCCGAGCGGATCAACAACTACCGCAAGCACGTCGGCCCGGAGTGGTACTCGTTCGACTACAGCGACCGGCACTTCCTGGTGCTGGAGAACAACGGCGCCGCGCCGTTCGCCGAGCAACTCGAGTGGGTCAAGGCCGACCTCGCCCGGAACATGAAGCGCGGCAAGCACCTGGTCGTGCTGACCCACCAGCCGATGAACGTGCCGTTCGGTTCGCCGTCGGTGTACGACGAGTACGGCAAGGTGCTGGAGCAGTACGGCGCCGAGCTGATCCTGGTCGGCCACGAGCACTCGAACGACGTGGAGCCGAAGAGCGACTTCGCCGGCACCGCGAAGCACATCCAGACGGTGTCCAGCTCGTACACGATCGACAACTCGCCGCGCGGGTTCCGGTTCGTGCACATGGACAACAAGGCCTTCGACAACCCGTTCCGGATCTACGGCGCGGAGAAGGACCTGACCGTCGTCTCGCCGGCCCCGGGCACCGCGGTCCCGCTGGACAAGTTCCCGGGCATCCAGGTGAACGCCTACGACACGACGGACAACCCGGTCCGGGTTCGGTACCGGATCGACAATCGCGAGTGGCAGCCGTTGCAGTCGACCGGTGAGTTCACCTGGTACGCCGACCTGCCGCACGGCACCAAGGCCGGCAAGCACCGGATCGTGGTGGAGGCCGCGGACAAGACCGGTGCGACCTGGACCCGGACGTCGGACTTCACCCTGACCGGGGAGAAGGCGATCCAGCCGGTCGCCGGAGCCAACTGGTCGCAGCACCACGGCGACGCCTCGCACAGCGGTGTCGCCACCGACGCGATCGCCGCCGGTCAGCGGCTGGCCTGGTCGTACCGGACCAAGGGCACGTTCCTCACCGGCTCGCCGGCGATCGTGGACGGCGTCGTGTACGCCGGAACGCGGGACGAGAACGGTGACGGCAACAGCGCGGTCCACGCGGTCTCGCTGGCCACCGGCAAGAAGTTGTGGAGCTACACCGTGCCGTCGTCGGTGCACGGCAGCGTGGCGGTGTCGGACGGTCTCGTCTACGTCCCGACCCTGCGCGGCACGCTGTTCGCGGTGGACGCCAAGACCGGCACGCTGAAGTGGCGGCACGACCCGGAGGCCGCGCCGGACGGCAACAACCAGCGCACCTACGGCTACTACGGCGTGACGGTTGCCGACGGCAAGGTGTTGTTCCCGTACCAGACCCGGTTCGGTGAGGCGGCGACCGGCCTGCTGCTGGCCCTCGACGCCAAGACAGGTCAGCGTGTCTGGGCCTCGCCGATGGCGGGCAACACGATGAGCGACGGTACGCCGGCAGTCGCCGACGGTCGCGTGTACGTCGGGAACCAGGACGGCAGCGTGGTCATCGCCTACGACCTGGCGACCGGCGCGAAGCTGTGGCAGGGCACCGACACCCTCGGCGGCTGGCAGGACGGCGTCCCGTCCGCGGCCGACGGCAAGGTGTTCATCGGTTCGAACAACGGCATCGTCGCCCGCGACGGTGCGACCGGCGCCGTGTTGTGGAGCTACACCAGCTCGCACCCGTCGCTGGTGAGCAGCGGCGCGACGCCGTCCGCCGCGGCGATCAAGGGCAACACGGTCTACATGTCCTTCCCGAGTGGCGCGGTCACCGCGCTGAACGCGACCACGGGTGCCGTGATCTGGGACCAGTTGCTGCCGGGTTCGCAGTACCGGGGTGGCTCGTTCACCTCGCCGGCGTTGTCCGGGAACACGCTGTTCGTCGGCGCGAACAGTGGCGGGTTCTACGCGCTCGACGCGCGGACCGGTCAGCCGTTGTGGTCGCAGGACATCGGCACCTGGGTGTCGGCCGGACCGGCGGTCAGCGGAAACACGGTGGTCGCCGGCGCGTTCGACGGCAACCTGTACGCCTTCACCCCGGGCGGCCCGACCGCCAAGGCCTGGCCGCTGGTGGCCGGAACGGTGAAGAACAAGACCACCGGCGCACCTGCCGCGAACAGCACCGTCCTGGTCGTGCAGGACGGTACGGCGATCGGCCGCACCACGACCGATGTCGCCGGCAACTACCAGGTCGGTCTCTCGCAGGGCGCGGGCAAGTACACCATCCAGGTGGCGCAGCTCGGGTTCGCGACCGCGGCCAAGGAGGTCGAGGCCGGCGACAGCGGAACCTACCAGGCCGATCTCGAGGTGGCGCCGGTCAACGTCGACGCGAGTATCGGCAAGCGGCTGCCCAGCGGTCTGGTCGAGGCCGGCGTCGGTGACATCGTGATCGAGAACAAGCACCTGGCGATGGCGATCGCGAAGGTCTTCCAGGACTCGCAGATGAGTCCGTCCACCCCGGGCAAGGTCGTCGACATGGCGATCACCGGGCAGCCGGACCAGCTGGACTGGATCAACCTGCCGTACGTGAGCACCACCGAGCCGACCGGCGGCAGTGCCTGGCAGCAGTTGCAGGTGCGGTCGACCGACATCCGGATCGTCGAGAACACCGGCGAGAAGGCGGTCGTCCAGGTCACCGGGACCTCGGCGGAGAACGCGAACCTCAAGGTGGTCACGACGTACACCGCGACCGCCGACGAGCAGTTCGTCACCGCGGCGACGACGTTCACCAACGCGACGGGTGCGCCGCTGACGGTGTGGGCCGGTGACGCGCTCGACCACGACGGTGCGGGCTCCCGCTCGGCGGTGTCGGGCAACGCCCCGGTCACCAGCGGTGGTCCGTTCGCCCAGACGCCGGACGCGAAGCGCTGGATCGGCCAGTCCGGGACCGGCGCGGACAACCAGACCTACGGGTTGGTGTACGGCGCCGACAGCGGGGCGTTCACCGGGTACTCGCAGGCGATCTGGACGATGAGCAAGTTCAAGCTGGACCTGCCGGCCGGTGGTGCACACACCATCACCCGGCGCGTCGTCGCGGTCTCCAACGGAGGCGCGGCGGACAAGTTCGCAGTACTGAACCAGTTCGCCTTCTGATCAACCGATCAGGACCGCGAGCACCCTGACGGGCTGCCGGGGCGAGGCCGAGATCCGGTCGAGCACCGGCAGCCCGTTGCTCACGGCACCGATGACGGTGGAGTCCTTCGGGACGCCGTCCAGCGACGCAGACAACCGAAGGCAACGCCTGGGTAGGCGGATTGCAACAGAGTGTGTTCAGACCCTGGCCGGCTCGGGCGGCGCGTCGTCGGAGGCGTGCTTCGAGGTCCACCGGGATGCCGCGGTGGAGTGCCGGTACGGCGTCTCGCCCGGGGAAGGCGGCGTGATGACCGGGGCCGGCGGGTCCTCCACGCGTGCGACCACCGGGGTGCCGTCCGCGGCGAGGGCGTGCACTTCTTCGACCGTGAGCAGCCCGACCGGGCGAACCCCTTCGGTGATCACTACCATGCACCCGGGGATCACCTGCTGGGCACGGTTTCCCTTGCCTGGCACGAGAATCCCTTCGGCCGGCGTCCGCCAGGCGCCCGGCGCGAACCGGCGCAGCGCGATCCCGGCCTGACCGTCCTCCGCCGTCCGCGGCGGCAGGTAGGCGGTGGCTGTGTAGTCGTAGTCGTAGTCCGGCTCAGGCGGCCCGGACACTCGCCCGCCCTGCTGGGGCGTCAACCAGACCACCGTGCCCCGAACAGCGAGCGACCCCGTCATCATGACCATGAGAAGCCATCATGCCGATTACTGAGCGAATCCGCTACACGACACCGTGTATTGACCGCAATCATCCCGCGATCTCTTCGCGATCTCATAACACTGAGTATGAGGGCTCCGGCAGAGGTTGAGCCCGGGCGTATCGCGACGGGGGCGTTTGGGTAGCCTGCAGAGGTGGCTGAGGCTCGGCGGGGTTCGTGGGAGGGACGGCTGGTCCGGCTTGGTTTCGCGGACCCGCGGCGGGCCGGGGTGATGCTGGAGCAACTGGACAGCCTCGATGTGCGCAGCCCGATGGCGACCCAGCAGTTGATCACCACCTTGTCGGAGTCGGCGGATCCGGATCTCGCGCTGCACGGGCTGTGCGGGATGGTCGAGGCGCTGCACCGGCACCAGTACGACCTCCCCGCCTTCGCGCGGACACTCGAGATGGACGACGGCTTCCGGCGCCGCCTGGTCTACGTGCTCGGCGCGAGCGAGGCGCTCGGTCGGCATCTCGGCGTGCACCCACGGCACTGGTACGACCTGGCCGATCCCGCGCTGGCCGGCGCGCGGCCGTCGGTCGAGGACGTCGCCGCGAAACTCGCCAAGGCCGTCGACGCCGAGAACCCGGTCGACGCGCTCCGGGTCGAGTACCGGCGGCTCCTGCTCCGGCTGGCCGCCCGCGACCTGGCCGAAGGGCTGCTGGTCGACGAGGTGGCCGCGGTCCTGGCCGACCTGGCCGGGGGAGCGCTCGAGACCGCGCTCCACATCGCCCGCAACGACTACTTCGCCGCCCATCCGGGTGCCGCGGACTGCCGCCTCGCGATCATTGCCATGGGCAAGTGTGGTGGCCGCGAGCTGAACTACGTCAGCGACGTCGACGTCCTCTTCGTCGCCGAGCCGCTCGACGGCGAGCCGGAGGCGCCCGCGCTCAAGACCGCGAGCCTGCTGGCCGCCGCGGCGATGCGGATCTGCTCGGAGCACACTGGCGAGGGCACGCTCTGGCCGGTCGACGCGGCCCTGCGTCCGGAGGGCAAGTCCGGCCCGCTGGTCCGCACCCTCGACAGCCACCTCGCCTACTACCAGCGCTGGGCCAAGACGTGGGAGTTCCAGGCCCTCCTCAAGGCCCGTCCGGTCGCGGGCGACGCGAAGCTCGGTCAGCTGTACGCCGAGAAGACCGCCGAGCTGGTGTGGTCGGCGGCCGACCGCGAGGGCTTCGTCGGCGACGTCCAGGCGATGCGGCGGCGGGTCATCGACCACATCCCCGCGGCCGACGTCGATCGCCAGCTCAAGCTCGGTCCGGGCGGCCTGCGCGACGTGGAGTTCGCCGTACAACTCCTGCAGCTCGTCCACGGCCGTAGCGACGAAGCGGTCCGCAGCGGTACGACGCTCGTCGCGCTGGAGTCGCTCACCACGAACGGGTATGTCGGCCGCACGGATGGCGCCGTACTCGCGGATGCCTATCGGTTCCTGCGGTCGATGGAGCACCGCATCCAGTTGTACCGGTTACGCCGTACCCATCACGTCCCGGACGACGAAGCCGACCTGCGCCGGCTCGGTCGCTCGCTCGGGTTCACGAAGAACCCGGTCGCCGACCTGACCGCGGCCTGGAAGAAGCACGCGCTCGAGGTCCGGCGGCTGCACGAGAAGCTGTTCTACCGGCCACTGCTCGCGGCCGTCGCGCGGATCCCCGGCGGTGAGGTGCGGCTGACACCCGAAGCCGCGAAGCAGCGGCTGACCGCTCTCGGGTACGCCGATCCCGCGTCCGCGCTGCGGCACATCGAGGCACTGTCCGAGGGGGTGTCGAGGCGGTCGTCGATCCAGAAGGCGCTGCTGCCGGCGATGCTCGGGTGGTTCGCGGAGTCGCCGGACCCGGACGCCGGGCTGCTCGCCTTCCGGACCATCTCCGACTCGCTCGGGTCCACTCCGTGGTACCTGCGTCAGCTCCGCGACGAGGGCGCGTCGGCAGAGCGGCTCGCCCACCTGCTCGCGAGCGGCCGGTACGCCGTCGACCTGTTGCAGCGCGCGCCCGAGGCGACCGCGATGCTCGCCGACGAACGCGAACTCGTGCCGCGGACCCAGGAAGCCTTGCTGACGGAGATGTCCGCGGCGGCCGGGCGGCAGGACGAGCCCGAGGCGGCGGTGGCCGCGATCCGGGCGGTCCGGCGGCGTGAGCTGTTCCGGGTGGCCGCGGCGGATCTGTCGGGGCTGCTCGACGTCGAGCAGGTCGGGCTGGCGCTGACGGTGATCTCGGTCGGCACGCTGTCGACCGCGCTGGAGGTGGCCCGGCGAGCGGTGGCGAAGGGGCAGCCGGAGCCGACTCGGATGGCGATCGTCGCGATGGGCCGGTTCGGCGGGCACGAGCTCGGATACGGCAGCGACGCGGACGTGATGTTCGTCCACGACCCGAAGCCGGGCGCGGACGAGAAGGCGGCGACCGATTTCGCCACGCAGGCGGCGACCGAGCTGCGGCGGTTGCTGGCGTTGCCCGGCGCGGATCCGGCGGTCGCGGTCGATGCCGATCTGCGTCCCGAGGGCCGCCAAGGACCGTTGGTCCGGACGCTGGCGTCGTACGCGTCCTACTACGCGCGTTGGTCGGCGGTGTGGGAGGCGCAGGCGTTATTGCGTGCCGATCCGCTGTGTGGCGACGCCGAGCTGTGTCAGTCGTTCCGTGAACTGATCGACCCGTTGCGCTACCCGGCGAACGGGATCAGTGAGCGCGACGTGATGGAGATCCGCCGGATCAAGGCCCGCGTCGACGCCGAGCGGCTCCCGCGTGGCGCCGACCCGGCCACACACACGAAGCTCGGCCGCGGCGGACTCGCCGACATCGAGTGGACCGTGCAGCTTCTGCAGTTGCGCGAGGCACACCGGATTCCCGCTCTCCGGACGACCCGCACCCTCGGCGCACTGCACGCCGGGGTCGAGGCCGGCCTGGTCGACCCGACCGAGGCGGACACCCTCCGCGTGGCCTGGGAGATGGCCACCCGGATCCGCAACGCGATCATGCTCGTCCGCGGCCGCCCCGGCGACTCCCTGCCCCGCGACCCGCGCGACCTGGCTGCCGTCGCCCAGATCTGCGGCTACCCACCCGGCGAGACCAGCCGCTTCTCCGACGACTACCTCCGCCTGACCCGCCGTGCCTCCAACACCGTCGCGCACCTGTTCTGGGACGACTGACGTACCGAAGAACGGGTAGTGGTCGACCGCACCCCACCCGCCGGCCCGGTGTCCCGCCTCACCACCCCCCGCGCTGAGCCTGCGCGGCCGCCCACTACCCGTCCTTCGGTACACATCCCTCGTTCTTCTAGACTCGTGCCGGTGAGTTCGGTGGATCAGGTCAGGCAGGAAGGTGTGTTCAGCCACGTCCGGCGGAGTGTGCGGATGACGGTTGGACAGAAGCGTGTCTGGGAGACGCACTGGTCCGAGTTGGGGCGCCGGCTTGAGGATTTGCCGCCGGGTCAGGTCGACCTCGTCGCGTGGTTCGAGCGGGACGCGCCGACCGTGCTGGAGATCGGGTCGGGGATGGGTGACGCGACCGCCCAACTTGCGGTGGCGGCGCCGGACGTGAATCACCTGGCCGCGGAGGTGTACCCGGCCGGGCTCGGGCAGCTGATGTTGTGGGTCGAGAAGTACGACCTGGACAACGTCCGGCTGCTGCACGGCGACGCGCTCGACTTCCTCCGGGACCACGTGGCCCCCGGCACACTGGCCGGCGTGCGGATCTACTTCCCGGACCCGTGGCCGAAGAAGCGGCACCACAAGCGGCGCCTGGTCACCCCGCCGTTCGTCGCGCTGGTGGCGTCCCGGCTGCAGCCGGGCGGGACGTTGCACCTGGCAACCGATTGGGCGGACTACGCGGACCGGATGCTCGAGATCTGCGAGGCCGAGCCGCTGCTGCGCAACCAGTACGACGGCTGGGCCCCGCGACCCGAATGGCGGCCGGTGACCAAGTTCGAGACCCGCGCGCAGGCCGAGGGCCGCGAGTGCCGCGACCTCCTCTACACCCGGGTCACGCCGAGCGGCTCGTGAAGTTCCACTGCCCGGCCGGCACCGTGTAGATCGTGTAGCCATCCTCGTACGCCGGTTCGCCCACGAACGGACCCGGTACGGCGGTGACGTCCGAGGCAGCCGCGGACGGTACGTGGACCTCGGCCGTCGTCCCGACCGGGACCTGCACCTCGATCGACAGCACCCGGCTCACCTTCTTCCATGCGACCGCGACCCGGCCGCGGATCGTCTCGGTGCGGATGCTCGCCGAGTCCACGTCGGCCCGCGCGTCCGGCCGGACCACGATCCGCTCCCAGCCGGCGTCGACGTTGCGGAGGCCGGCGACGTTCTCGAAGATCCACTGCACAACGGTGCCCTGGAAGTAGTGGTTCCGCGAGCGTGCGTCGTCCTCCCACATCTCCCACATGGTGTCCGCGCCGAGCTCGAACCAGTAGCCCCAGCTCGGATACGTCCGCTGCAGCGCGACCTTCATCGCGACCTCGCCGTACCCGTGTGCGGTGAGAACCGGCAGCAGCACGCCGACGCCCAGGCAGCCGGTGTTGAGATGGAATCCGCGTGCCTCGACGTCCGCGGCCAGGTTGGCGGCGACCCGCTCGACGAGTTCCTCGGGCACGATCCCGAACGCCAGCGGTACGGCGTTGGACGTCTGCCGGTAGTCGGGATCGTCGGCGGACCGGTAGCGACCGGCCTCGCGATCCAGGAACGCGCGGTTCAGACCGTCGGCGAGCTCGGCCGCGGCCTTGCGATAGTCGTTGGGACGGCCAATGATGTCGCCGATCTCCGCCGCCGCGAGCACGGCCCGGTACAGGTACGCCGTTCCCGTCAGCCGCCGGTCCTCCGGCGCCGGCCCGCTGCCGTAGCCCGGTGGCAGCCAGTCGCCGAGCACGCTCACGGACAGCCCGTCCTCGACCCGGTCGAGCTCCCACGCCAGGTAACGGGTGAGCGGTTCCCAGTGCTCGCGCAGCAGCCGGTCGTCGCCGTACGAGCGGTGCATCTCGCGGAGCAGGAACGGGTAGACGGTCGGCCACTCGGTCGCGGGGGAGAGGTCGGTGAATCCCCAGCCGCTGGAGGGCACGATCACCGGCAGCTGCCCCGACGCGGCCTGGCTGTCCCGGATGTCGCCGAGCCACTTGGTGAAGAACCGGGCCAGGTCGAACGTGGCCAGCATCGTCGGCCCGCCCACCTGCGCGTCACCGGTCCACCCGTTCTTCTCGAAGAACGGCGTATCGGTCGGGATCCCGTGCAGATTGCTGAGGATCGTCCGGCGCATCGCCTGGTCGAACTGCTCGTACGACGGTTGCGTCGAGGTGAACCGGGTGACCGCGCGAACGTCGGAGTTGACGACCCGCATCTCCACGTCCGGACGATCCGTGAGTCCCTCGATCTGGACGTAACGGAAACCCTTGTAGGAGAAGCGCGGCTCCCAGGTCTCCACGCCGGCGCCGGCGGCGATGTACTCGTCCCGCTGGATCCGGTCGCCCTCGACGTGCCGGTTGACCGCGACCACGTTGCCATCGGCAACCGTTTCGCCGTGGGTCAGGCTGATCGTCGTCCCGGCGGGAGCGGTCACCGTGAGTTTGGTCCAGCCGGCTCCGGTCCGGCCGAAGTCGGCGACCCACACACCGGGGGCGGCTGCGGTGACGTCGACCGGCTCGACGGTCTCGATCACCCGGATGGGTTCGTGCGCCTGGGCGACCAGCTTGCCCTTCGGTGCGTCGACGACGGTCGCTGCGGACCACGCTGAGGCGTCGAAGGCCGGCGTGTCCCAGCCTGGGAGGGCGCGGCGGGCGTCGTACGTCTCGCCGAGGTAGAGGGAGTCCGAGAGGGTTGGGCCGCCGGTGAGGTGCCAGGTCTCGTCGGTGACCACCTCGGTCGTGCGGCCGTCGGCGTACTCGATCACCAGGCGCGCGATCAGGCGTGGGTCGGCGGTCCAGGGGGTCTGGTGCCAGCGCCAGACGTTGGGGCTGGTGAGGCCGAAGAATCCGCGGCCGAGCTCTGCGCCGACCACGTTGTCGCCGGCGTGCAGGAGGTCGGTGACGTCGTGCGTGGTGTAGAGGACGGTGTGGTCGTACGCGGTGAAGCCGGGGTCGAGGACGGCGTCACTCACGGCCTGACCGTTGAGCCGGAGGTCGGCGTACCCGAGGCCGCTGGCGTACAGCCGCGCTCGCCGTACGGTCCCGTCGACCTCGAAGGCCCGGCGGAGGAGTGGAGCGCTGTCGACCGTGCCGCCGATCCAGCGACCCTCGGCGAAGCCCTCGTCGAGGAGAGCGGTCTCGAACCATTCCGGTGCGGCCCACTCGCCGATGCGGTCGAGGCCGTCCCACAGCCGCACCGTCCAGTGGTAGCGCGTGCGGGGTGCCGCCGGGCCGTCGTACTCGATGCCGAAGGTCCGCGCCGACGTCATCTTGCCGGAGTCCCACACATCCGCGCTCTCCGGCGTCAGCAGGTCCGGCGAGGTGGCGACGAGGACCTGGTACGCCGACTGCGTCGCGCCGTACCCCGGAGCCGTGGCGACCCAGCTCAGCCGCGGCTTGGTCACGTCGGTGCCCAACGGCCGGACGGTGTACTCGGTCTCGAGGGATCGGGCGGTCAGCGGACCACCAGGCGTCCATCCGTCCGGCTCGTGCATCAGGCGGCTCCTCAGGCTCGTCTCGGCACCCCGAGGACCCTAGGCAGCCGGGTCGCGCGCTTTCAACCGTGTGACCAGATCCGGCCGCTGATCGAAAATGATCGTTTGTCTCACTTCGCGATTTGTCGTCTCACATCGCGAAACCTGAGCATGTTGCTCGACTTTGTCCGCTTTCATGGAGGCATGCAGGTCACCTCGAACGCTCCCGGCGATGCGCTGACGCGCCGCCGGCACGTCGACCTGCTGCGCGTGAACTCCTCGGGTTGTTGACCTCGGCGTAGGACCTCCGCCGTCCCGTCCGCGTCTCCTCCCGACCCGTAGGAGCAGTTCCGTGCGTCGTCTCATCCTGATCGCACTGCTGGGCTCGATCGCCCAGCTGGTCGACGGAACCCTTGGCATGGCCTACGGCGTCACCGCCAGCACGGCCCTGCTGATCACCGGGATCACCCCGGCCGTCGCGTCCGCGTCCGTTCATCTCGCCGAGGTCGGCACCACGCTCGCCTCCGGGCTGTCGCACTGGCGGTTCGGCAACGTCGACTGGCGCGTGGTCGCGCTGATCGGGGTGCCGGGTGGGGTCGGCGCGTTCGCCGGCGCGACGTTCCTGTCCAGCCTGTCGACCGAGTCCGCCTCGGTCTGGGTGGCCGGTCTGCTGCTCCTGCTCGGCGTCTACATCCTGGCCCGGTTCGGGACCGGGCGGGTGCGCGCCATCGTCGAGGGTCGTCCGGCCGGCAGGTTCCTCGGCCCGCTGGGTCTGGTGGCCGGGTTCATCGACGCCACCGGTGGTGGCGGCTGGGGCCCGGTCGCGAACTCGGCACTGCTGAGCAGCGGCAAGCTGGCGCCCCGGCGCGCGGTCGGCTCGGTGAACGCCGCCGAGTTCATCGTCTCGGTCGCGGCCAGTGTCGGGTTCCTGTTCGGCCTCGGCCGGCAGAACCTGCCGTTCAGCATCGTCGGCGCCCTGCTGGTCGGTGGCGTCCTCGTGGCGCCGCTGGCGGCCTGGCTGGTGTCCCGGCTGGCCACCCGGTGGCTCGGGGTCGGTGTCGGCCTGGTGCTGATCCTGACCAACGCGCGCACGCTCCTCAACGGCCTCGACGTGGCAACGACGCCCCGCTACGCCGTGTACGGCGCTCTCGTCCTCGGCTGGGCCGCGGTCGTCGGCTACGGCGTTCGCTTCGCCGGCCGCCGCGCGGTCGCCGAGGCCGAGCGTCTGCTCGACGACGAGCGCGACCTCGAAACCGTCTCCTGACCTGCTCTTCTCTTCCGCTCGCGGCCACCCGGCCGCCCGCCACAAAGGTCTTCCTGTGAGCATCTCCAGCATCCGTCCTGCCCGTCTGCTCGTCGCCGCCCTGGCCCTCGCGGTCACCGCCGCCGGCTGCTCCCGGGCGGACCGGGACGAGGCCCCGGCCGCCTCGGCCGACAAGGGTCCGGCCACCGAGCTCCGGCTCGGCTACTTCCCGAACGTCACCCACGCCGCCGCCCTGGTCGGTCTCGGCAAGGGCCTGTTCACCAAGGAGCTCGGCAGCACCAAGCTGGTGCCGACCAAGTTCAACGCCGGCCCGGAGGCGGTCGGCGCGCTGCTCGGCGGCTCGCTGGACGCGTCGTTCATCGGCTCCGGTCCCGCGATCAACGCCTACGCGAAGTCGAACGGCGAGGCGGTCCGCCTGATCGCCGGTACGACGTCCGGCGGCGCGCAGCTCGTGGTCAAGCCGACGATCACCAAGCCGGAGGACCTGGTCGGCAAGACCGTCGTCACCCCGCAGCTCGGCAACACCCAGGACGTCTCGCTGAAGAAGTGGCTGGCCGAGAAGAACCTGACCGGCAAGGTCAAGGTGACCAACCTGGAGAACGCCCAGACCCTGGACGCGTTCAAGAAGGGTGACATCGACGCCGCCTGGCTGCCCGAGCCCTGGTCGTCGCGACTCGTCCTCGACGCCGGCGCGAAGGTGCTGCTCGACGAGGCCACGCTCTGGCCGGACGGCAAGTTCCCGACCACGGTGCTGATCGTCCGGACCCAGTTCCTGCAGGAGCACCCGGAGACGGTGAAGGCGCTGCTCACCGGGCTGGTCGCCTCGATCGACTTCGCCAACACCGACAAGACGGCGGCCAAGGCCGTGGTGAACGCGCAGCTGCTGGAGGCGACCGGCAAGGCGCTGAAGCCGGCCGTGATCGACCGGGCGTTCGAGAACATCCAGATCACCGCGGACCCGATCGCGTCCACGTTCCCGCAGCTGGCCAAGGACCAGGTCACCGCGGGGATCGCCAAGGAGGCGCCGGCGGTGGCAGGGTTCGCCGACCTCGGCCCGCTGAACGACGTACTGAGCAAGGCAGGCAAGCCGGCCGTCGACGCAGCCGGTCTGGACACGAAGTAACTCACGCAGTCACCGAGGAGGCAGCCATGACCGCGATCGTCGAGACCGACCGGACCGTGTCGGACAGTGTGGTGAGTCCCGTGCGGTTCCACCAAGTGGGCAAAGCGTTCGGGACCGGCCGGAAGGCGGTCGTGGCGCTGGACGGCGTGGATCTCGAGGTCGCGGCCGGCGAGTTCGTCTGCCTGCTCGGGGCCTCGGGCTGCGGCAAGACCACGTTGCTCAACCTGGTCGCGGGCCTGGACCAGCCAACGGGCGGCCGGATCGAGCTGAACTCGTCGCGGCCGGCCGTCGTGTTCCAGGAGCCCGCGCTGATGCCTTGGCTGACGGCCGCCGGGAATGTCGAGCTGCCGTTGCGGATGGCCGGCGTACCGAAGTCGCAGCGGCGGGCGAAGGCGGCCGAGCTGCTCGAGTTGGTCAGGCTGGCCGGGTTGGGTGACAAGCGGCCGCACGAGCTGTCCGGTGGTATGCGGCAGCGCGTTGCGCTGGCCCGGGCGCTTGCCTCGACGACGGACAACACCGGAGCCGGCGCGGGCAAGCCGTCGTTGCTGCTGATGGACGAGCCGTTCTCGGCGCTCGACGCGATCACGCGTGACGTGCTGCAGGGCGAGCTGCTGCGGATCTGGCGTGCCACGGGTACGGCGATCCTGTTCGTGACGCACGACGTCCGCGAGGCCGTGCGGCTCGGGCAGCGCGTCGTACTGCTCTCGTCGCGGCCCGGCCGGGTCGTGCGGCAGTGGAACGTCGACACGCTGTCCGAGGCCGACGCGGTGGACGAGATCAACGCCGCGCTGCGGAAGGTGATCAGCAGTCATGCCGCAGCCTGACCTTCGGGAAGAGGTGTACGACGCCGGGTCGGTGGAGGCCGGCCTGGATGCGCTGGACACTCCGGTCGTCACGTCGGAGGGCTCACGGACCCGGCGGATCGCTGCCCGCGTGCTGCCGCCGGTCGTGGCGATCGCGCTGCTCGTGCTGGTGTGGCAGGTGCTGTGGGCGGCCGCGTTCTGGCCCGAGTTCAAGCTGCCCGCGCCGGCCGACGTGTGGGGGCAGATCTGGCAACTCGTGACGAGCGGCGAGATCGTCGAGCTGTTCTGGGTATCGGTGCACCGGGCCGTGATCGGGTTCGCGATCGCGCTGGTGATCGCCGTACCGCTGGGCCTGGCGATCGCCAACATCAAGGTGGTCCGCCGCGGGATCGGGTCGCTGGTCTCGGGGTTGCAGAGCCTGCCGTCGGTGGCCTGGGTGCCGGCCGCGATCCTGTGGTTCGGGCTGAACGACGCCGCGATCTACTGGGTCGTGCTGCTGGGCGCCGTACCGTCGATCGCGAACGGGCTGGTGTCCGGGCTGGACCAGGTGCCGCCGATCCTGCCGCGGGTCGGCAAGGCGCTCGGTGCCGGCCGGCTGGGCGGCATCCGGTACATCCTGCTGCCGGCGGCACTCCCCGGGTTCCTCGGTGGCCTCAAGCAGGGCTGGGCGTTCTCGTGGCGGTCGCTGATGGCGGCCGAGCTGATCGCGACCTCGCCCGAACTCGGCGAGGGCCTCGGCCAGTACCTGCACAACGGGATGTCGCTGTCGGACATCTCGATGGTGTTCGCCGGGATCATGCTGATCTTCGTGGTCGGCGTCGGCATCGAACTGCTGGTGTTCCGGCCTCTGGAGAACTCGGTGCTGCGAGCGCGCGGACTGACCTCATCGGCCAACTGAGCCCGGGCCGCCTCCGGTTACGGGTTGGCTTCTTGACCGTCGTGCCGCGGGCGTGTTGCCGGATCCGCCGTACTGTTGGAGCGTGGTCCGATTCCTGCCGTTCCTGATCAGCCTGGTGCTCAGCGTCTACGCGCTGTTCTCCTGCATCCAGACGCCCGACGAGGACGTGCCGCACCTGCCCAAGCTGGTGTGGATCGTCCTGATCGTGTTCGTCCCGTTCGTCGGGCCGATCGTCTGGCTGCTTATGTCGCGGAACCGGTCCGGCCGCGCGGACGGCGCCGTCCGGCCGTCGAAGCCGGCAACCCGCCCCGTCGCGCCCGACGACGATCCGGACTTCCTCAAGTCGCTGGATCGCTACCGGGACCCGCGCACGACGATCAAGCCGCCGGAGCGCCCGAAGGACGTGCCGAAGGAACCGAAGCGCCCCAAGGACAAGGACAGGGACAAGTCCAAGGACAAGGAGGCGCCGACGGAGGAGACTCCGTCCGAGCCGGACGACGGTAAGGCCTGAGCTTTCGCCCGGGCCTCACCGGCCGGAACGTGGTGGGTGAAGAAGCAGCTCCCCGCTACGCGGACTTTCGGTGCTCGGGCAGGAGGGTGTTGTCGCGCTCGGACTCCGTGGTGCCGCCCCAGACGCCGTACGGCTCACCGACCGACAGGGCGTGCTGACGGCACTCGGGCTGGACCGGGCAGGTGCCGCAGAGCGACTTGGCCACCATCTCGCGGGCGCGTTTGCGAACGCCACGCTCCGATTCGGGCGAGAAGAAGAGCTCCGGGTTGACGTCCCGGCAGGCGGCTTGTGACTGCCAGTCCCACAGATCCATGAGCGGGCGGGGCAGGCGAGGCATCCCTCTCGACATGGCAACCTCCTTGACTCACCGTGAGCGCGGACGGGCGCTCGGTGAAAACTATGCTCAACTCACACCGAGTTCAACCCTTGTTGTCTCGAAGTTCGGTCCATTCGTTATCGCGGAGTTCGCTCGCGGGGGCGTCGCAGGCCGTGATCGGCGCTTTTCACGCGGCGCGGGTGTTCACGTCACCACGCGATGTGACATGGGTCACGTGGCGAGCCAGACGCCGAGGACGGCGGCCAGCAGACCCGTTCCGAGGTTGAGTACGACGTTGAGCACCGCCATGCCACGGCGTCCGGCAGCGGCCAGTGCGGTCGTCTCGGCGGCGAACGTGCTGTACGTCGTGAACGCGCCACAGAACCCGACGCCGACGAGCAAAGCGATCGTGTGATTGCCGACGCCGGTGAGCAGTCCGAGCAGCAAGCTGCCAAGGATGTTGACGGTGAAGGTTCCCCAGGGCAACGGGGTCCGGATCCGGGTGCCGAGCAACAACCGGGCGACCATGTGCTTGTCCACCAGGAAGCGCAGGGGCGCGCCGACCGCGGCGCCGAGGGCAACGAGCAGGACGCTCATCGCGCTCGGCCGTTCACCCGGCCGAGCCGGCCCCACTCGCCGAGCGCCGCGGCCAGCATCGCCGCGGTGACCGTGCCGAAGTAGTAGACCAGGGCAACGAGCATGTGCCCGTGCAGCAACTTCTCGGTGTCGACCGCGAACGTCGAGAACGTCGTGAAGCCGCCGAGGATCCCGGTGCCGAGGAACGGCCGCAGCAACGGATGCGATCGCGGCGTGAGCCGGGCCAGCAGGACGCCGATCGCGAAACAGCCCAGCACGTTCGTCGCGAACGTCGCCCAGGGGAAGTCGCCCGGCCCGTGCGGGAACGCCTCGGCCAGCCCGTAGCGGGCCAGCGAACCGATGATCCCGCCGAGCGCCACCACACCCACGATGCGAGGTAGTTCGGAGTCAGCCATTCTCCGCCGGATCGTAGCGGTAGTACTCATGCCCGCCGTGCGGAGTCCCGGTCTCACCGGTCAGCGCCCGGATCACCATCGCGTGCGTGATCGCGAGGACCGGGCCGTCGGTGCTGGCCGTGTGCCGGGCGAGCGCCGTACGAGCCCGCTCACGGACCCTGGACAGCGGCTCCCACGGCCGCTGGATCCCCTCAGGCCACTCCCCGTCGTAGGCCTCGAATTCGGCCTGAGCGGCCCGTACGTCGGCCACGCCGCGCCACGACCCGGTGTGGTCCGGCAGCCAGTCCCGGAGGTCGTAGTCGACCCGCACGCCGAGAGCCAGCCGGTGCCCGATGATCGCGGCACTCTGCAGCGCCCGGGTGAACGGCGAGCTCACCAGGTACGTCGCGCCGATCCCGCTGAGCAGGTCGGCAAGCTCCTGCGCCTGCTTCGCGCCCAGAGCAGTCAGCGGGGCGGAATCGGCCGCCATCCCCGGCCACCCCCGGGAATCGATCGGCGCGTAGTCCGCCTCCCCATGCCGGACCAGGTAAATCTGCGTCACGCCCATGTTCTACCGGAGATGGCGGGCGCCTGCCCATCCGCGGGCGTGGCTGGGTGCGGGCGGATCGGTCAGGGCGGTGGGTGGGCGGACCTGGTGGAGGTCGTCGAAGAGGTGGTCGATGCCCGCGGCGGCCGGCGGTTGTGGATCGATCCAGCGGACCTCGGTCGCGCCCTGGTGGCCGTGCACGGCGAGGACGGAGGTCAGATCCGGCCAGACCGCGGTCGCGGGGTTGTCACCTCGCCAGCGCAGCGCCACCGACCCGTCGCTGAACTCACATCCCTCGGCGACCACACCCGTCCCGGACACCCCACTCGGATCCCGGTATCGCACCAACTCGAAGGTTCGCGGCCCCACCACCGTGCTGCACTCCTCGTTGTCTCGACCCGTCGTTGCAGCCCTCAACGAGTCCGAACCACCTCCGGTTACTGACGGGCAACCGGACGGCGCCTGAAGATCCGTTCCGCCGGGTCCAGCCCGAACGCCGTCTCCCCGGCGATCACCCAGAGCCGGCCGGCCGTACGGAAGTGTTCGAAGACCTCGAGGTGCTGGAGGAGCGGGAGCTCGTCGGTCCGCGCCGGACGGATGTTCACCGGGTGAGACAACCATGACCAGGGCTCGGATGCCATCGGATTCCGTCCGGGTGCTATCGTCGTACTCGTGAAGCGCAGCTATTGGCGATTTTTTGAGTGGCCGGCCCTGGTGCCGGGCAGCTCAGCCGCTAGCTGACGCCCGACCGAAGACACCAGAGCCGGCACGAAGGCAAGGACATCCGTCCTTGCCTTTTCTCGTTCCCAGCCGGCTGCTGCGACCTTCCGCGGTCATCCGGCGGAAAGGTCCCCACTCATGAACACCCTTCCTCAGCAGGCCGGTCAGGCGGCCGTCGTCGACCGGCGGATCGAGAAGACGGTCCCGCTGATCACACCGCTCGCGTTGCACGACGAGCTGCCGCTGAACGACGCCCTGGCCCGGACCGTGGTCGACGGTCGCCAGGCCGCGGCCGACGTCCTGAACGGCGTCGACGACCGTCTGCTGGTCGTCGTCGGCCCATGCTCGGTGCACGACGCCAAGGCGGCCCTCGAGTACGCCGAGCGCCTGCGACCGGTCGCCGAGCGACTCTCCGACGGACTGCTCGTGGTGATGCGCGTGTACTTCGAGAAGCCGCGCTCGACCCTGGGCTGGAAGGGCCTGATCAACGACCCGGGCCTGGACGGCTCCGGCGACGTGAACCGCGGCCTGCGGACCGCTCGGCAGTTGCTGCTGCAGGTGCTCGAGCTCGGCCTGCCGGTCGGCTGTGAGTTCCTCGACCCGATCACCCCGCAGTACATCGCCGACACCGTCGGGTGGGGTGCGATCGGCGCGCGGACGGTCGAGAGCCAGGTGCACCGCCAGCTGTCGTCCGGCCTGTCGATGCCGATCGGGATGAAGAACCGGCCCGACGGCTCCATCGGTACGGCGGTCGACGCGATCAAGGCCGCCGCCGTACCGCACGTGTTCACCGGTATCGACCACGACGGCGCGCCCGCGATCCTGCACACCCGCGGAAACCCGGACTGCCACCTGGTCCTGCGCGGATCCGACAGCGGACCGAACTACGACGCGGAGTCCGTGGCCGGCGCTACCGAGCTCCTGCGCAAGGCCGGGCTGCCCGAGCGTGTGGTCGTCGACGCGAGCCACGGCAACAGCCGCAAGGACCACCGCCGGCAGCCGGTGGTGGCCGAGGAGATCGGCGCGCAGGTCGCGGCGGGCAACCGGGCGATCGTCGGCGTGATGCTCGAGTCGTTCCTGCAGGAGGGTCGCCAGGACCTCGACCCGACCCGGGAGCTGACCTACGGGCAGTCGATCACCGACGCGTGCATGGGTTGGGAGACCACCGAGGTGGTGCTCGAAAAACTGCGGGACGCCGCGGTCACGCGGCGCGGCTAGCGGGGGACAGCTGTTCATCTGGAGGTCTCGCAGCGGCTACAGGGCGACCCTAGGGTGCCGACCATGACTGAGATCTCCCGGCGCCTGGTGCTCGGTTCGGCGGTGGGTGGGGCAGCGGTCTCGCTGCTCCCACCCTCCGTCCATACCGCGATGGCGCAACCTGTGCGGCGCGGTGGTCTGCGAGCGATCGAGCACGTCATCGTGCTGATGCAGGAGAACCGCTCGTTCGACCACTACTACGGCACGCTCCGCGGGGTCCGCGGCTACGGCGACCGGCAGCCGTTGCGGCTGCGGGACGGCAAGAGCGTCTTCCACCAGCCGAAGACCGGCGGCGGCGAGGTGCTGCCGTTCTCGATCCGCAGGGCGGCCGCAGACGCGGGCCGCAACCCCGACGACATCCAGTACCTGGGCGCGCTGGCCCACGGCTACAAGGACGCCACCCAAGCCTGGGCGAACGGCTGGCACGACGACTGGGTGCAGGCGAAGACGTCCGCCACCATGACCCACTACGAGCGCCGCGACATCCCGTTGCAGTACGAGCTCGCCGAGACCTTCACGATCTGCGACGCGTACCACTGCTCGGTCAACGGCTCGACGAACCCGAACCGCAACTACCTGTGGTCCGGCACCACCGGCTACGAGCCCGGTACGACGCAGCGCGCGGTCACGAACGCGGCGTACTCCTACGACCACGCCGGCTACGACTGGACGTCGTACCCGGAACGGCTGGAGAAGGCCGGGGTGTCCTGGCAGATCTACCAGGAGTGGGACAACTTCACCGACAACGCGGTCGAGTACTTCAAGACCTTCAAGGAGCTCGGGCACCGGATCCTGGCGTCGGTGCCGGGTGGTTACCGGACCACCGAGGAGTTCTACGACAAGCTCTTCGCGAAGACGCCCGCGGAGCAGGCAGAGGCGCTGCAGCAGTTGAAGGCGGCGGTCGACAAGCTGCCGGCCACGGACCAGAAGCTGTTCCGCAAGGCGATGTACCGGTCCGAGCCGGAGTCGCTGATCCCGCGGCTGCGCGCCGACATCAAGGCCGGCACGCTGCCCCGGGTGAGCTGGCTGGTGCCGTCCGCGGTCGACTCCGAACACCCCGGATCGTCCACGCCGGTGGGCAGCGCGAACCTCGTGTACGACCTGCTCGACGCGATCGCGGCGGACCCGGAGACCTGGTCCAAGACCGTGCTTTTCATCAACTTCGACGAGAACGACGGGTACTTCGACCACGTTCCGCCGCCGGTCGCGCCCCGGCCCGACTCGGGTGCGGGCGACGACTGGTACGCCGGTCAGCCGATCGGGCTCGGCCCGCGCGTGCCGATGACGGTGGTGTCGCCGTGGTCGATCGGTGGACATGTGAACTCGCAGGTGTTCGACCACACGTCGGTGATCCGTTTCCTCGAGGAGTGGACCGGCGTCCGCGAGCCGAACATCAGCAAGTGGCGGCGGACCGCGTGTGGCGACCTGACGACGGCGTTCGACTTCCAGCGCTCGTACCGGCAGCCGTCGGTCGACAAGCCGGGTCCGGTGCCCGCTCCGATCGCTCGGTGGAAGCCGACCCCTCCGGTCGACCAGGCGGTTCCGCAGCAGGAGCCGGGTCGCCGGCCGGCCCGCGCGATCCCTTACCAGCCGTCGGTTTCCGGTCTCGTTGCTGATGGCAAGTTGATGTTGACCCTCGGCAACGACGCGGCCGAGGCGGCGCACTTCGCGATCTATCCGTACGGCGGTGAGCTGCCGGCGCCGGCGCATGTCGACGTCCGGTGGTCGCAGGTCGAGAAGATCGCGGTGGACGGCCCGTTCGAGCTGGCGGTGCAGGGACCGAACCGGTTCTGGGTCGAGCTGGCCGGCTCGGTCGACGGCGCGGCCGCCGGACTCGACGTCCGCGTGGACCGGCACGGCGACTCGCTGGAGCTCGAGCTGGTCAACACGTCACGCAAGCCGCTCACCCTCAAGGTGAAGGCCCGCGGCTACGGCAGCAAGACGTCCGTGGTCGAGCTGCGCGGCAAGCAGACCCGGTCACTGCCCTGGCCGACCGACCACGGCTGGTACGACGTCGAGGTCACGGTCGTCGAGGACACGACGTACCGTCGCCGGCTCACCGGGCACCTGGAGACCGGCAAGCCGAGCATCACCGGCTGATCGCAGGGTCGACGTACGGCGGTCAGCGGGCGATGGCCGCCGTACTCGCCCTGGTGATGGCGATCAGGTCGGTGGGGGACAGGCCGATGTCGAGGCCGCGGCGGCCGCCGGAGACGTAGACCGTGGCGTGGCCGGTGGCGGTGTCGTCGACGACCGTGGGCAGCGGGCGCTTCTGGCCGATCGGGCTGATGCCGCCGACGACGTACCCGGTCGTCCGCTCGGCGGCGGCCGGGTCGGCCATCACCGCCTTCTTGCCGCCGGCCGCGGCCGCGATCGCCTTCAGATCAAGCTGTTTGTCCACCGGTACGACGCCGACCGTGAGCTTGCCGTCGACCTCGACGAGCAGCGTCTTGAACACCTGCTCCGGCGCCAGGCCCAACGCCTCGGCCGCCTCCAGCCCGTACGACTTGGTGCCCGGGTCGTGGTCGTACGCATGCGTCGTGAACGCGATCTTCGCCTTCGTCAACGCCACCGTCGCCGGCGTCCCCGCCGCCTGCTTACTCTTCGCCACCCGCCGAGCTTAATCCGGCCGGTTCCAGGCGGACGCAGCAGTGGCCGGGGGTCGGGACGAGGCGGGCTTCGTACGGGATGTCGAGGGTGCTGACCAGGCCCGCCAGGAGATGCAGGTTCATGCCGCAGACGAGCTGAGGCTGCTCGGCGGCGATGCGCTGGAACGGGCAGTTCGCGAGCGCGATGCCGCCTTTGTCGGGACGGGGTTCGAAGCCGTGGGCGGCCAGGATGTCGGTGAGCGGCGCCTCACCGGCCGAGCGTCCGATGACTTCGCCGTACTCGCGGGCCCGGCGGTTCACCGCCTCGCGAGGTGAGGTCCCGGTCGACTCGGCGTCCTCGATGGCGGCGGCGAGGAGGCGGCCGGCGATGGCGTACTGGCGCTCGGGGAGGCTGATCTCGATCTCGCGGTCGGAGCGGTGGTAGAGCTTCGCGGGCCGGCCGGCGCCGGGGCCGGTGCGACCGGTGCGGCGCTCGTAGCAGGTCGCGAGCAGACCCTCCTCGGTCAGCTTGTCCAGGTGGAACGCGGCCGTCGTCCGCGGGATCCCGATCGCGGTGGCGGCCTCGTCCCGGCTCACCGGCCCGGGCTGGGCGACGACGTACTCGTAGAGGCGGCGCCGGGTCGGTTCCTCCAGCACCGCGACCGCCTGCACGCGGGCGTCCCACGAAGTGTCCACGGAATGATTCTATCGACAACTTCCGTTGGACTAACAGTATGATGGCACTTCGTTGAATTCTCAGGGAGTGAGTAGATGGCGATCTCGGCCGATCTCGAGTCCGTCCCCCTCCACATCGTCCCCGGACGTGCGGAGATCGATCTTCCCGCCGCCCAGCGCGCGGTCGCGGATCTGCTGACCGCCCTCGGGCGGGACCCGCACAGCGCGCACCTGGCCGACACCCCGCGCCGCGTCGCGCACGCCTACGCGGAGATGCTGACGCCGCGCGAGTTCGAGCTGACCACGTTCCCGAACGACGAGGGGTACGACGAGCTCGTGCTGGCCAAGGACATCCCGGTGCAGTCGCTGTGCGAGCACCACCTGCTGCCGTTCCAGGGTGTCGCCCACGTCGGCTACCTGCCGGGGGAGCGGATCCTCGGGCTGTCGAAGCTGGCCCGCGTCGTGGAGCTGTTCGCGCGCGACTTCCAGGTGCAGGAGCGGCTGACCAAGCAGGTCGCCGACTGGCTGCAGGACCACCTCGACCCGAAGGGCGTCGGCGTGGTGATCGAGGCCGAGCACCAGTGCATGTCGTTGCGCGGCGTCCGCGCGGTCGGCTCGCGCACGGTCACGTCGGCGCTGCACGGCACCCTGCGCGAGAACCCCAGCTCGCGGCAGGAGTTCTTCGCCCTGACCGGCCTCACCCCGTAGCGGCGGCGGCCGGGCGAAGCGTCACTCAGGCGGAGGCGACCGCCGTCGGCGGGTGGTGATGGGTCTGCCGGCCGGTGGCCAGGATGTGTGCCACTTCGCCGGGGAGCAGGTCGGTGCCCGGAACCGTTTCCATCTCGGAGACGTCGAGCCAGCGGACGACGGTCGCGCCGCAGTGGCCGTGGACGGCGAGGATGGAGTCGAGGTCCGGCCAGACGGCCGTGGACGGGTTGGCGCCGTGCCAGCGCAACGCGACCGAGCCGTCGGTGAAGACGCAGCCTTCGGCGACGATGCCGGTCCCGGAGACGCCGCTGATGTCGCTGTAACGAACGAGTTCGAACGTCTGGGGTTTCACCGGCGGGCCTCGCCGGAACTGTCGTGGCCTGATCGGCCTGAGGGAGCTGCCATGGTCCTTTCCCCGTGGTCGGCGTGGTTGGGCGCTCGCCACAAACCGGGACATTACCGACTGTCAACGGGGAAGGACGGTCTGTAGCGACTCAACTTCTCAAAACAAGCTAGATCCAAACGGCCCGAACACGCCAGAGGTCCGGCAGCGTGTCTCAAATCTCGGCCGTGGGTTCCCCGAAAACTCCTGCCAAAACGGGGTAATTCGGTACATAACCGAACGCGCGGCGTGATCGAATACAGCAGTGTTCCTGACCATTGCCACCGACCTGGCCGGAATCGACGCGCCCGCGAGCGATTTCGGCTTCCTGCTGCACAAGAATCCGGCACGACCGCAGGCGGTCGACATTACCGGCGGGTCGGCGCAGGTGTTCTATCCCGAGGCGACCGCCGAACGGTGTACGGCGGCCGTCCTGCTCGAAATCGACCCGATCGCGCTGGTCCGGTCCGGGCGGGGAAAGGCGGCGGAGGGATTCACGCTCGGGCAGTACGTGAACGACCGTCCGTACGCCGCCTCCAGCCTGCTCGCGGTCGCCCTCGGCAAGCTGTTCCGGACCGCGATGAACGGCCGGTGCGACGCCCGGCCCGAGCTCGCGGCCCGGCCGATCCCGCTCGAGATCCATGTCCCGGCGCTCCCGTGCAGTGGTGGCGCCGAGCTGGCCGAGCGGCTGTTCGCGCCGCTCGGCTGGACGGTCGACGCGCGGCCGGTGCCGCTCGATCCCGAGATCCCGGGCTGGGGTATGTCGCGGTACGTCGACTTGCGGCTGAGCGGCGCACTCCGGCTGGCGGACGCGCTCAATCACCTGTACGTGCTGCTGCCTGTGCTGGATGACGCCAAGCACTATTGGGTCGGCTCCGATGAGGTGGACAAACTCGTCCGCGCGGGTGAGGGGTGGCTTGGCGCGCATCCCTTGAAGGACGTGATCTCGCATCGCTATCTCGCCCATCGCCGCTATCTGGCCGACAACGCGCTCGAGCGTCTCGCCGAGGCCGATGGTGTGGAGCTGGTGGAGGAGGCGCCCGTGGAAGGGTCGGTATCGCTTGCGGTCGAACGTCGTACGGCGGTTGCCGGCGTACTGCGGGAGCTCGGGGCGCGGCGGGTCGCGGACCTCGGCTGTGGTGAGGGCGCGCTCGTCGGTGAACTGCTGAAGGACCCGATGATCGGCGAGCTGATCGCGACGGACGTGTCCGCGCGGGCGCTTGTCGCGGCGAAACGACGCCTGCACTACGACGATCTCCCGGACCGTCAACGTGAGCGTCTCCGCTTCCTGCAGTCGTCGGTCACGTACGCCGACCACCGCCTCGCCGGCCTGGACGCGGCCGTCCTGATGGAGGTCGTCGAACACGTCGACCCACCCCGGCTGCCCGCCCTCGCTCGATCCGTCTTCCACACCGCCCACCCCGGAGCCGTCATCGTCACCACCCCCAACAGCGAGTACAACGTCCGCTTCCCCTCCCTCCCCGCCGGCAATTACCGCCACCCCGACCACCGCTTCGAATGGTCCCGCCACCAGTTCCAGACGTGGGCAGCCGGCGTCGCGGACCTGTACGACTACACCGTCGAGTTCCGCCCGGTCGGTCCGGAAGATCCGGCAGTCGGCCCGCCAACCCAGCTCGCGCTCTTCCGCGTGCGTGCGGAGGCTCGATGACGACCATCGATGTACCGAAGCTTTCTCTGGTGGTTCTGGTGGGGGCCAGTGGGTCGGGGAAGTCGACGTTTGCCCGGCGGCATTTCCTGGCGACCGAGGTGATTTCGAGTGACTTCTGCCGCGGACTGGTTTCTGATGACGAGAACGATCAGGCCGCCACCAAAGACGCGTTCGAGGTGTTGCACTTCATCGCGGGGAAGCGGCTGGCGGCCGGGCGGTTGACGGTGATCGACGCGACCAATGTGCAGCCCGAGGCGCGGAAGGAGCTGGTGAATCTCGCCCGGGAGTACGACGTACTCCCGGTGGCGATCGTGCTGGATCCGCCGGAGCGCGTGTGCGTGGAGCGGAACGAGCAGCGGGCCGACCGGCAGTTCGGCGCGAAGGTGGTCGTCCGGCAGCGGTCGCAGCTCAAGCGCGGGCTGCGGAGCCTGAAACGCGAGGGCTTCCGGACCGTGCACGTGCTGACCGGCGTCGAGGAGATCGATGCCGTCAGCATCGAACGCACGCGGCTGTTCAACGACCGCACCGACGAGACCGGCCCGTTCGACGTCATCGGTGACATCCACGGCTGCCGGGCCGAGCTCGAGCAACTGCTGACCGACCTCGGCTACACGTTCACCCGCGACGCCGCCGGCCGGCCGGTCGACGCCGTCCACCCCGATCGCCGCGCCGTCTTCGTCGGCGACCTGGTCGACCGCGGCCCGGACACCCCGGGCGTGCTGCGCCTGGTGATGGGAATGGTTGCCGCAGGCCACGCTTTCTGCGTCCCCGGCAACCACGACGACAAGTTGCTCAGGGCACTCAGAGGCCGGAACGTGAAGATCAGCCACGGCCTCGAATCCTCCCTGGAGCAGCTGGCCGGCGAGCCGCCCGAGTTCCGCGATGCCGTCGCGACGTTCATCGACGGTCTGATCTCGCACTACGTCTTCGACGGCGGCAAGCTGGTCGTCTCGCACGCCGGCCTGGTCGAGCGGATGCACGGCCGCACGTCCGGCCGCGTCCGTTCCTTCTGCCTGTACGGCGAAACGACCGGGGAGACCGACGAGTTCGGGCTACCGGTCCGCTACCCGTGGGCGAACGAGTACCGCGGCCGCGCGACGGTCGTCTACGGCCACGCCCCGACTCCGGAGCCGGAGTGGATCAACAACACGATCTGCCTCGACACGGGCTGCGTCTTCGGCGGCGCACTGACCGCACTGCGGTATCCCGAGCGCGAGCTGGTCTCGGTCCAGGCAGCCCGCGAGTACTACGCCCCAGCGAAGCCGTTGCACGTGGCAACCGCTCCGGCGCGTGAGCCCGACGTCCTCGAGCTGACCGACGTGACCGGTCGCCGGGTGATCGAGACCTCGACCCACGGCCGGCTCAGCATCCGGGCCGAGCAGGCGGGCGCGGCGCTCGAGATGATGAGCCGGTTCGCGATCGATCCGCGGCTCCTGCTGTACCTGCCGCCGACGATGAGCCCGGTCTCGACCTCCCCGGAACCAGGCTTGCTGGAGCACCCGCGACAGGCCTTCGAGACCTATCGGGCGCAGGGCGTCACCGAGGTGGTGTGCGAGGAGAAGCACATGGGTTCGCGTGCCGTGGTGCTGCTGACCCGGGACGACGACGTGGCCGAGAGACGCTTCGGCCTCGCTGGTCGCGGCGCGATCCACACCCGCACGGGCCGGTCCTTCTTCGACCCCGCGTTGACGGACGAGCTGCTGCTCCGCCTGCGTACAGTTGCCGAGGACGCGGGTGTCTTCGACGAGCTCGACACCTCGTGGCTCCTGCTCGACGCGGAATTGCTGCCGTGGAGCGCCAAGGCCGAGGACCTGCTCCGGAACCAGTACGCCGCCGTCGGCGCGGCCGCGCGTACGGCGTTGCCAGCGGCAACCGCCGCGCTGGAGGCGGCCGTCGCCGCCGGTCTCGACGTCGGTGGGCTGCTGGCCGCGACGGAACGCCGTACGGCGAACGCCGCGAAGTTCACCGCCGCGTACCGGCGCTACTGCTGGCCGACGGACGGGCTGGACGGGGTGCGGATCGCGCCGTTCCAGGTGCTGGCGTCGGAAGGGGCGACGTACCAGGACCGGGCGCACGCGTGGCACCTCGGGATCGCCGATCGGATGGTGGCCGCGGGGCCGGGGCTGATCACGCCGACCCGGCGACTGTTCGTGGACGCGGCGAACTGGGATGCCGGGATCGCGTGGTGGGAAGAGCTCACCGGCGCGGGTGGTGAGGGCATGGTGGTGAAGCCGGCCGCCAACCTGACGCGGACGGCGAAGGGGCTTGCGCAGCCGGGGCTGAAGGTGCGCGGGCAGGAGTACCTGCGGCTCATCTACGGGCCGGACTACACCGAGCCCGCCAACTTCGAGCGGCTGCGTGATCGCAACCTCGGCCACAAGCGGTCGCTGGCTCTGCGCGAGTACGCACTCGGTCTGGAGTCGCTGGAGCGCGCCGCTCGCGGTGAGCCGCTGTGGCGCATCCATGAGTGTGTCTTCGCAGTCCTCGCGCTCGAGTCGGAACCGATCGATCCACGCCTCTGACCTGCTGCGCAGGCCTCCGCCGGAGCTGGAGGAGCGAGCGGCGGCCGGACGGACCGCGGTGAGCGGACCTCGGCGGGCGTGCTGGGCGGGAGTTGTCTCCGGTCGGTAAACGTCTTTCGGAATCGCTTGGCAAGGCGTGGGGGAGCGCCTTAGGGTCAGTGCAATGTCACACGGTACTGACGAGAGGATGGCGTCTGTGGTCCAGGTGGAGCTGACCGGAGGGCTGCTGCGCGCCTGGCAGGAGCGCAATCGGGTGGCGACGATCCCGCACTCGATCGCGGAGCTGCGCAAGGCCGGCAACCTGGAGAACCTGCGCCGCCTGGCCGACCCGTCGGTCGGGCCGTACCGCGGCCGCTACCCGTTCCTCGACACGGATCTGTACAAGACCCTCGAGGGCCTCGCCTACGAGGTCGGCCGGGACGACGCGCCGGTGGGCGCCCGCGAGTTCTTCGACGAGGTCGTCGAACTGCTCGAGCAGGCGCAGGCCGAGGACGGCTACCTGAACTCGTACTTCCAGGACCCCGACCAGCCGAAGCAGCCGTGGTCGGACCTCGGCTGGGGCCACGAGCTGTACAACCTCGGCCACCTCATCCAGGCGGCCGTCGTGGCGAATCGTCAACTGTCCGATGGTCGACTGTTGGCCATCGCCGGCCGGTTCGCGGACCTCGTCGTCCGGCGGTACGGCGTGGACGGCGAGGAGGCGATCGACGGGCATCCCGAGGTCGAGATGGCGCTCGTCGAGCTTTATCGAGAAACGGGGAACCCGGACTACCTGACCCAGGCACGGCTGTTCGTCGATCGTCGCGGACAGGGGAAGCTGAAGCACACGATCTTCCCCGCCGAGTACTTCCAGGACAACGCGCCGTTCCGCGAGCTCCCGTCGGTCACGGGCCACGCCGTACGGATGGCGTATCTCGCGGCCGGGGCGGCGGACGTGCACCTCGAGACCGGCGATCCGACCCTGCTGGCGGCGCTGGAGCGGCTGTGGGACGACATGGTCGCGACGAAGCTCTACCTCACCGGTGGGTTGGGCAGCCGGCACTCCGACGAGGCGATCGGCGATCGGTACGAGCTGCCGTCCGAACGCGCGTACGCCGAGACATGTGCGGCGATCGCGACCATGCAGTGGGCGTGGCGGATGTTCCTTGCGACGGGCAAGGCGTCGTACCTCGATGTCTTCGAGACCGTGCTCTACAACGCTTACGCCGTTGGGCTTTCGGCCGATGGTACGGCGTTCTTCTACGACAACCCGTTGCAGCGGCGGCCGGATCACGAGCAGCGTTCCGGGGCGGAGAGCGGCGGTGATCCGCTCCGGCGCCCGTGGTTCGGCTGCCCGTGCTGCCCGCCGAACATCATCCGCTGGATGTCGGAGCTCCAGGACCATGTCGCCGGCGTCCGCGACAACACCCTGTACGTCGGTCTGTACGCCGACGCCCGCATCACCACCGGCGACCTCACCATCGCCCTCACCACGAACTACCCGTGGGACGGCCAGGTGACGATCACGGTCGAACAAGCACCGGACGAGGAGCAGGCGATCGCCCTCCGCATTCCGTCGTGGGTGGTGGGTGCTGAGGTGGACGGATCGGCGGTAGAGCCTGGCTGGGCGGTCGTCAAGCGGAGGTTTGTTGCCGGCGACACCATTCGGCTGACGCTTCCGATGGTGCCTCGGGCGCATGGGTCGCATCCGTATCTGGACGCGACCCGGGGAGCGATTGCCGTTGCCCGCGGACCGCTTGTCTACTGCGTCGAGCAGCAGGACGTCGCGGCCCCGGTGGACGACTTGTTGCTCTCAGCAACAGACGTCAGGAACGCGACAGCCCGCCCGTGGGACGACCACGTCGTGCTCGAGCTACCCGTCGGCGTCGCGCCGACCCCGTCGACCGAGCTCTATCCCGTCATCACCGAGCAACCACAGGTCGCTCGAGCGGGCGAGGTGCCGGCGACGTTCGTGCCGTACTTCCTCTGGGGAAACCGTCAGGCCCTGGCCATGCGTGTATGGCTGCGCGCCGCGAACTGAAAGAAGATCAATGAAGAGAACGACCATGCTGGTGGGGCTGGTGGCGGCCGGTGCGTTGGCGCTCAGCGCCTGCGGCGGCGGCACGACTGCGAGCAGCGGTGCGTCGGCCGGGCCGGGTGGTAAGGCGGCGCAGGGCGGCACGCTGCAGGTGCTGCAGAACGCGGCGTACTCGCACCTCGATCCGGCCCGCGGGTTCGACGGTGGTGTGAACAACTTCTACCGGTTGATCTACCGGACCCTGACCACCCAGGGCGCGGCGCCCGGTGCCGAGGGCACCAAGATCGTCCCCGACCTGGCGACCGACACCGGGAAGCCGTCCGACGGCGGCAAGACCTGGACGTTCACGCTGAAGGACGGCCTGTTCTTCGAGACCGGTGCGCCGATCACCAGCGCGGACGTGAAGTGGGGTGTCGAGCGGGCGTGGGACCCGGAGCTCGGCATCGGCTCGCCGTACGCGAAGCAGCTGATCGCGGCACCGGCGTCGTACCTGGGCCCGTACAAGTCCGGTGACCTGTCGACGATCGAGACGCCGGACGCGAAGACCATCGTCTTCCATCTGAAGAAGCCGTTCGCCGACTTCAGCAGCGTGGTCGCCCAGAACACCTTCACCCCGGTGCCGAAGGGCCAGGGTGCGGGCAACCAGCTGGACAGCAAGCCGATTGCCTCCGGCCCCTACAAGGTCTCCGAGTACAAGCCCGGCGCGTCGCTGACGCTGGTCCGCAACGACAAGTGGGACAAGAACACCGACTCGATCCGCAAGGCGAACCCGGACGGCTACCACTGGACGTTCGGCCTCGACCCGGCCACCATCGACGAGCGGATGATCGCCGGCCAGGGCACCGACGCCGACGCGATCGCCGGCACGATCCAGGCCGCGACCGTGGCCCGGATCCAGACCCCGCAGCTCAAGCAGCGCACGATGACCGGCCTCGCCGGCTGTACGACGTACATGGGCCTGAACACGACCAAGAAGCCGTTCAACGACGTCAAGGTCCGGCAGGCGATCAACCTCGCGGTCAACAAGGAGACGGTCCGCAACGCCGTCGGCGGATCGACCCTCGCCGACATCGCGACCAGCATCCAGCCGCCGACCGTGGCCGGCCGGGTGGACTACGACCCGTACCCGAGCCCGGACCACAAGGGTGACGTCGCGGCGGCCGGCAAGCTGCTCACCGAGGCGGGGGTGGCGGCAGGCTTCACGATGACGCTCGACATCATGTCCACGCCGAAGATGCAGGCGATGGCGGTCGCGGTCCAGCAGGCGCTCGAGCCGCTGAAGATCACGGTGAAGATCAACACCATCGACACCTCGACGTACTACGAGGTGATCGGCACGCCGTCGCAGCAGCACGACGCCGCGATCACCGGCTGGTGCCCGGACTGGCCGTCCGGCGCGACCTTCCTGCCGCCGCTGTTCGACGGCCGCAACATCGCCCCGAAGGGCAACTCGAACCTGGCCCAGCTGAACGACCCGGGCGTGAACGCGAAGATCGACGAGATCGCCACGATGACCGACGTGACCGCGGCCAACGCGGCGTACGGCGACCTCGACAAGCAGATCATGGCGCTCGCGCCGGTCGTCCCGCTGCTGTACGAGAAAGTGCTGATGCTGGTCGGCAGCAACATCGCCGGCGCCTACCTGCACGACGGGTTCTCCGGCGGGATCGACCTGGTCTCGGTCGGCCTCGCGGACGCCGGGAAGTAGCCGATGACAACGACCCCGGTGTTGCTCGAGGTCGAGGAGGTGGGGACCCCGGCGCCGGCCGCGGGTCCCCCGACCTCGGGCCGGCGGATCCTCACCACGATCACCCGGGACAAGGGCGCGCTGGCGTGCGTGCTGTTCCTGGCGATCGTGGTCCTGATGGCGGTGGCCGCGCCGCTGATCGTCAAGCTCAGCGGCTGGGGGCCGTACCAGTTCGACTCCGCGGCGATCAACCCCGACCTCGGCGGCGTGCCGCGCGGCGCGCTCGGCGGGATCAGCGGGGAGCACTGGTTCGGCGTCGAGCCGCAGAACGGCCGCGACCTGTTCGCCCGGATCGTGTACGGCGCCCGCGTGTCCATCACGATCTCGTTGTCGGCGACGCTGCTGACCGGGATCCTCGGGGTCGTGCTCGGCCTGCTGGCCGGGTTCTACCGCGGCTGGGTCGACCAGGTGATCTCCCGGTTGATGGACTTCCTGATGGCGTTCCCGGCGCTGATCTTCATGATCGCGATCCTGTCCTCGCTGCCGGCCGGGAACCGGCCGGTCCTGCTGGTCGTGGTGATCAGCGCGTTCGGCTGGCCGTACCTGGCCCGGGTGATCCGCGGCCAGACGATGACGCTGGCCAACCGCGAGTTCGTCGAGGCGGCCCGGGCGTCCGGGGCGAAGGACTCCGCGGTGGTGTTCCGGGAGATCCTGCCGAACCTGCGCGGCTCGATCATCGTGATGACGACGCTGGCGATCCCGGGCTACATCGGCACCGAGGCCGGCCTGTCCTTCCTCGGCGTCGGCGTCTCCCCGCCGACCGCGTCCTGGGGTCAGATGATCGCGAGCTCGGTCAGCTGGTACTCGGTGGACCCGATGTTCTTCGTGATCCCCGGCGCCTTCCTGTTCCTCACCGTGCTCTCGCTGACCGTGCTCGGCGACAAGATCCGCTCGGTCGTCGATCAAGGAGCGGCCGCGTGATCCGCTACGTGCTCGGCCGCCTCGGCGGGCTCGTGGTGATCCTGCTGGCGGTCTGCCTGTTCACCTACCTGATCTTCTTCAAGCTCTCACCGGATCCCGCGGTGATGATCTGCGGCAAGACCTGTACGCCGGACCGGATCAACTCGATCCGTGACGTGCTGGGGCTGAACCAGCCGATCCTGAGCCAGTTCTGGGAGTTCCTGCGGGGCATCTTCGCGGGCCGTGAGTACGGCTCGGTGCACTGCCCGGCGCCCTGTCTCGGGTACAGCTTCCAGACCAACGAGTCCGTGTGGAGCATGATCACCGCGCGGCTCCCGATCAGTGTCACGGTCGCGGTCGGCGCCGCCGTACTGTGGTTGCTCGCCGGTGTGGTCGGCGGTCTGGTCAGTGCGATCAAGCAGGGCACGTGGTGGGACCGGACCGCGATGGCACTCGCTCTGGGCGGGGTGAGCGTGCCGAACTACGTGCTCGCGCTCGTGCTGCAGTACGTCCTGGTCGTGAAGCTGCGGGTGTTGCCATTCCCGTCGGCGCCGGCGTTCGCGGACAACCCCGTGCTGTGGTTCGAGTCGTACCTGATGCCGTGGACCGTGCTGGCCGTCGGCTACGCCTGTCTGTACGCGCGGTTGACCCGGAGCAACGTGATCGACACGTTGTCGGAGAACTACTTCCGGACCGCGCGGGCCAAGGGCCTGAGCCGGCCGTTGATCCTGCGACGGCACGCGCTGCGGCCGGCCCTGACGCCGATCACCACGATCTTCGGGATGGACTTCGCCGGCCTGCTCGGCGGCGCGCTGATCACCGAGACCGTCTTCGGGCTGAACGGGATCGGCAAGATGGCGGCCGACTCGATCGCGAAGAACGACCAGCCGGTGATCATGGCGGTCACGCTGCTGGCCGCCTTCTTCGTTGTCATCGGCAACGTCGTGGTCGACCTGGTCTACACCGCGCTGGACCCACGAGTGAGGGTGACGTCGTCATGACGGATGAACTGTTCGTGGTGGAGGACCTGACCGTCACACTGCCGACCGGGCGTGGTCCGGTGGACGTGGTGAAGAACGTCTCGTTCACGGTCGGCCGGGACGAAACGCTCGGCATCGTCGGCGAGTCCGGGTCGGGCAAGTCGATGACGGCGCTCGCCGTACTGGGCCTGCTTCCCCGCGGAGCGGAGACCAAGGGCAGCATCCGGCTGGACGGCACCGAGTTGCTGGGGCGGTCGGAGCGGGAGCTGCGGTCGGTGCGCGGGAACGCGATCTCGATGGTGTTCCAGGACCCGCTGTCGTCGCTGAATCCCTACTACACCGTGGGTCTGCAGATCGAGGAGATGTACCGGGCGCATCGCGGCGGCTCGCGTCGCGCCGCCCGGCAGGTGGCGATCGAGGCGCTGGAGCGGGTCGGGATTCCCGATCCGGGCCGGCGGATCGACCACTACCCGCACCAGTTCTCCGGTGGCCAGCGGCAACGAGTGATGATCGCGATGGCGTTGTGCTGCTCGCCGTCGCTGCTGATCGCGGACGAGCCGACGACCGCCCTCGACGTCACCGTCCAGGCGCAGATCCTGGAGTTGCTGGCCGAACTGCAGTCGACCACCGGGACCGGGCTGATCTTCATCACCCACGACCTGGCGGTGATCAGCACGATCGCCCAGCGGGTGCTGGTGATGTGCGCGGGTGATCCGGTCGAGTACGGCACGGCCGAGCAGGTGTTCTCGGATCCGCGGCACGAGTACACGCGGACGCTGCTGGACGCCGTACCCAGGATCGACGACGAGGTGACGGCATGACATTGCTCGAGGTGCGCGGGGTGACCAAGGAGTTCGTCACCCGCGGCGAGGGCGCGATGGCGAAGAAGTCCACGTTCACCGCGGTCGACGACGTGAGCTTCGAGGTGGAGCTGGGCGAGACGCTCGCGATCGTGGGGGAGTCGGGCAGCGGGAAGTCGACGACCGCGCGGATCGCGGCCCGCCTGCTGGAGCCGACCAGCGGTACGGTCGTGTTCGACGGGCAGGACGTGACCCTGGCCAGTGGCAGGGACCTGGCCACGTTCCGGAGCAACGTGCAGGTGGTGTTCCAGGACCCGTTCTCGTCGCTGAACCCGCGGTACACGGTCGAGCGGATCGTCACCGCGCCGCTCACGTATCAGGGCATCGTCCCGAAAGGCGGCCGGCGGCAGTTCGCCCAGGAGCTGATGGCGCGGGTCGGGTTGAATCCGGATCACTGCCAGCGGTATCCGGCGCAGTTCTCCGGCGGCCAGGCACAGCGGATCGGGATCGCCCGGGCGCTCGCGGTGAACCCGAAGCTGGTGATCTGCGACGAGGCGGTGTCCGCCCTCGACGTGTCGATCCAGGCACAGGTGCTGGAACTACTGATGCGGCTGCAGCGGGAGAGCGGGTTCAGCTACATCTTCATCGCGCACGACCTGGCGGTGGTCCGGCAGATCTCGCAGCGGGTCGCGGTGATGAACCAGGGCAGAATCGTAGAGCTGGGATCGCGCGATCAGGTGTTCGGCGATCCTCAGGACGACTACACGAAGACGCTGCTGGCCGCCGTACCGCGGATCAACCCGGAATGGGACGCCAAGCGTCGGCAGAAGGAGTGGCGATGACCAGCTACACGATCCCTGGAATGCACGTTCGGGAGCACTCGGTCGAGGTGCCGCTGGACTGGTCGGATCCCGCGGAGACGATCACCGTCTTCGCGCGCGAGCTCGTCGACCCGGTGCGCAAGGACGAGGACCTGCCGTGCCTGCTGTTCCTCCAGGGCGGTCCGGGTGGGAAGGGTCCGCGTCCGGTCGAGCCGTCGGGGTGGATCGGGCAGGCCCTGAAGACGTACCGGGTGATCCTGATGGACCAGCGCGGGACCGGTCGCAGTACGCCGGTCTCCGGCCGGCTGATGGGGTCGTTGAGTGCCGAGGAGGGCGCGGACTACCTGGCCTGCTTCCGGGCGGACTCGATCGTGGCCGATGCCGAGCACCTGCGCACGACGGTCTTCGGCGGGTGCAGGTGGTCGACGCTGGGGCAGAGCTACGGCGGATTCCTCACGCTGACCTATCTGTCCAAGGCTCCTGAAGGGTTGACGGCCTGCTACGTCACCGGAGGGCTCGCCTCGATCGATCCCTCGGCCGCCGAGGTGTATCGGCGGACATATCCGCGGGTCGCGGCGAAGAACCGGGAGTTCTACCAGCGCTATCCGCACAACGTGGAGCGGGTCGGCCGGATCGCGGACCGGCTCGCGGCGTCCGACGTACGGCTGCCGGATGGTGACCGGCTGACCGTCCGGCGGTTCCAGTCGCTCGGGATCGACTTCGGGATGAAGCCCGGGTACGAGCGCATCCACTGGCTGATCGACGAGGCCTTCGACGGCGACTCGTTGTCGGACCTGTTCCTCAGCCAGGCGATGGGATTGTCGTCGTACAGCGGGAACCCGCTGTTCGCGGCGTTGCAGGAGAGCATCTACGGGTCCGGCGACGGCGCCACCGGCTGGGCGGCCGAGGCGGAGCGGAAGCTGCGGCCGGAGTTCGCCGAGGACGCGAGGCCGCTGCTGTTCACCGGCGAGATGATGTATCCGTGGATGTTCGCGGAGATCCGCGGGCTGCGGCCGTTCCAGGGGGCCGTCGAGGCGCTGGCGCAGCGCCCGCGGTGGTCGGAGTTGTACGACCTGGAGCGGCTCGCGGCGAACGACGTACCGGTGGCGGCCGCGGTCTACTACGACGACATGTACGTCGACTCCGGTCTGCAGCTGGACACCGCGCACCGGGTCGGCAACGTGCAGGCGTGGGTGACGAACGAGTACGAGCACGACGGGCTCGGCGCGGAGCGGGTGTTCGCCCGGCTGACCGAGCTGGTGCGCTCCGTCGGGGGTGGCGTACCCGCCGGTTGAGGGCCGGGTGCTTCACAATAGGCGGCGACCGGGACCAGGGAGGTGAGCGGATGGTGGCCGACTCGATCGGGCTGCCGAGCGTACGGCGGCTGGCCCAGCGGGAGAACCTGCGGGACAGCGTCGCCAACGCGCTCCGGGCGGCGGTGATCTCCGGTGAACTGGTGCCGGGGGAGGTGTACTCGGCGCCGATGCTCGGGGCACGGTTCGGCGTGTCCGCGACACCGGTGCGTGAGGCGATGCTCGACCTGGTCCGCGAGGGCCTGGTGATCTCCCTGCGGAACAAGGGCTTCCGGGTGACCGAGATGTCCGACGACGATCTCGACAACCTCGCGGCGCTCCGCCAGCTGATCGAACCGCCGACGATCCGGGACGTCGTACCGGTGATCCCCGCCGAGGACTTCCCGCGGCTGCGGGCGCTGGCGGAGGCCATCGTGGTGTCCGCGGAGGCGGGCGACCTGATCGCCTACATCGAGGCGGACCGGGTCTTCCACGTCACCCTGCTCGCGTACTCCGGCAACCAGAAGCTGGTCGACGTGGTGTCGGACCTGCGGTCGCAGACGCGGCTGCTCGGCCTGACACCGCTGGTCGAGAGTGGCCGGCTCGGCCAGTCGGCGGCCGAGCACCACGAGCTGATGGACCTCGTCGAAGCACGCGACGGTGACGGCGCCGAGCAACTCATGCGCCGCCACATCGGCCACGTCCGCGGACTCTGGGCCCGCTCTCAAAGCAGCTGACGTTGTAGGGAGTCGGCGACGAACTGCTCGAACTCCCGCGGCGTCCAGCCGGACTCGTCGACGAGCTCCTGGTACACGCCGGGCGCGGCGAGCGCACGGTAGATGGCCTGCGCCCGCTTCAGCGGGATACTCAGGTCGGTCTCGAGTGACGCGATGATCGCGTCCATCAGCTGGTTGCGCCCGGCCAGCTTGGAGCGCAGCAGCGTCCTGGTCTCGGCGCTCTCGTCGGTGGCCGCCTCGAAGATCAGCACGACATCGAAGCCGGCCGCGTACAGCTTCGTCAGCCAGCCCGCGGCGCCGCGCAACCGTTCGGCCGCGTCCTCGATCGCCAGCACCTGGTCGGCTCGCTCGATCGCGCCGGCGTCGGACAACCACAGATCGCAGATCAGCGACAGGATCTCCCGCTTGGTGCCGAAGGCCGAGTACACGGTCCGCGTGGCCACGCCGGCGTCCTTCGCGATCACGTCGATGCTGGTCGCGCCGTACCCCTGCGACGCGAAGAGCCGGCGCGCGGCGTGCGCGATCCGGATCCGGGTCTCCTCCGCCTGCACCTGGCGATAGGTCTTGACAGCCTCGGGCATGTGGGCACGCGAGCGGCCCGGTGTCCGTCGTACCGGGCGAGGTCGGATCGAGCACCAGTTCCGGCTGGCCGGGACGGGCGAGCGGGCCCGCGAGCAGGTGAAGGAGGCGATCCGGCAGGTGCACGCGATGATGCCGGACATCGTCTACACGCTGGAGGATTCGGTCGTCGTGGGGCGACCTCGTCTGGGCGCGCGGGCGGGCGTGCGGCACCGCGACCGGCGGGTTCTTCGGACCGCCCAGCAACGCGCCGGTCGACATCGCACTCTTCGAGATGGCGCGCGTCGTGGACGGCCGCATCGTCGAACACTGGGGCTGCCCGGACCGCTTCGCCCTCCTCGCCCAGACGGGGGGCCTCGAGCGCCTTACTTCGTCCTGAGGGCGCCGGCGGCGGTGGCGGCCGCGGGGGAGCCGTAGGTGGCGGAGAGACGGTCCAGGAAGGCGGACTGGTCGAGCGTGTACTCCTGGGTGCCGACCGTCTCCAGGACCGTGGTCGCCAGCGTGCAGCCGAGGTGGGCGGCCGCCTCGTGGTCAAGACCGGCCGCGCGGCCGGTCAGGTAGCCGGCCCGGAACGCGTCGCCGCCGCCGGTCGGGTCGACCAGGCCGGGCGCCGGGACCGCCGGGATCTTGGCCAGGATGCCGTCGGCGTTCTCGATCACCACGCCGTCGCCACCGTGCGTGGTGATCCGGACACCGACCCGCTCCAGGATCTCGCCGTGGCTCCAGCCGGTCTTCTGCACCATCAGGCCGGCTTCGTACTCGTTGCTGAACAGGTACGCCGCCCCGTCGATCAGCCGGCGGATATCGGCGCCGTCCATCCGCGCCATCTGCTGCGACGGGTCCGCGGCCACCGCGATCCCGTGCTGCTTGGCCAGCTCGGTGTGCTTCAGCATGCCGTCCGGGTCGTCCGCGCCGATCAGGACCAGGTCGATCCCGCCGGTCGCCGCGTGGATCGCACCCAGGTCGAGCTCGCGGGCCTGCGCCATCGCGCCGGTGTAGAAGGAGGCGATCTGGTTCGCGTCCAGGTCCGTCGTACAGGTGAACCGGGCGGTGTGTACGTTTTCACACACGCGCACGTGCGACACGTCCACGCCGGCCGTCGTCAGCGCCGCGCCGTACTCGGCGAAATCGGCGCCGACCGAACCGACCAGCACCGACGGCTGCCCGAGCTGGGCCATGCCGTAACAGATGTTCGCCGCGACGCCGCCACGGTGGACGACCAGCTCGTCGACCAGGAAGGACAGGGAGACCTTGTGCATCTGTTCCTCGAGGAACTGGTCCTTGAACCGGCCCGGGAACGTCATCAGGATGTCGGTCGCGATCGAGCCGGCGACGGCGATGCGCATGCGGGGTGCTCCCTCGGGTGGGGTGGGTGTGCGGCGTGCGGACAACCCATAGAGACTACAGGCGACCGATCTAATACATGGAGGGCGGGAATTCATGGGCAGTCAGGTACAGGTGACCGAGGAACTGCACGACTACATGGTCGCGCACGGGATGCCGCTGGACGAGATCGCGACCGATCTGGTGGCGGAGACCCAGCAGCTCGGTGACGCGGCCGGGATGCTCACCACGGCCGACCAGGCCGGGCTGCTGACCACCCTGACCCGGCTGATCTCGGCGCGCCGGGCGGTCGAGATCGGCACCTTCACCGGGTTCTCCGCGCTGGCGATCTCGCGCGGGCTGCCCGACGACGGGCAGCTGATCTGCCTGGACGTGAGCGAGGAGTGGACCGCGATCGGCCGGCGGTACTGGGAGCGGGCCGGGGTGGCGTCGAAGATCGAGCTCCGGATCGGTGACGGGCACGAGCTGGCGGCGGCGCTCGACGGGACGTTCGACCTCGCCTTCGTGGACGCCGACAAGCCCGGGTACATCGACTACTTCGAGCGCCTGGTGCCGCTGATCCGGCCGAACGGCGTACTGCTGTTCGACAACACGCTGGCCGGCGGCCGCGTGATCGACGCGGACGGTCCCACCGACCGCAAGGAGTTCAACGCGCACATCGCCAAGGACGACCGGGTCGACGTGATCATGCTCGGCATCGGCGACGGACTGACCCTGGTTCGCAAGAAGTGAGCCCAGCGTCGAGCAAGGCCGCGGCTCGGTTGAGCGTGAAGGAGTTGCAGCACAAGTACGGCGACCGGCCGGTGATCGAGGGTCTGACCTTCAGCCTGGCCGCCGGTCAGGCGATCGCGCTGGTCGGCCCGAACGGCGCCGGCAAGACGACCGTGCTCAAGTGCATCGTCGGCTCGGCCGAACCGGCGGCGGGCACGATCCTGCTCGACGGCCTGCCGATCGACGAACGCGCCGAGGCGGTCCGGCGCGACGTCGCCACGCTGCTCGACGACCTCGACTTCTTCCCCGACCTGACCGCGGCCGAACACCTCGACCTGCTCGCCCGTGCGCACGGCAACGCGTCGCCGGAGGATCTCGTCGACACGATCCTGGACGACATCGGGCTTTTGCCGGCCGCCGATCAGCTGCCGGGCTCGCTGTCCTCCGGTCAGCGCCGTCGCCTCGCGCTGGCGACGGCGCTGGTCCGCCCCCGCAAGCTGATGGTGCTCGACGAGCCCGAGGCTCGCCTGGACGTCGACGGCGTCCAGTGGCTCTCGAACCGCCTGATCGAGGAGAAGAAGTCCGGTACGTCGATCCTCTTCGCCAGCCATGATCCGGCGCTGGTCGAAGCCGTCGCCGACTCCATCGTCACCCTCACCCCGCTGCCATGAGCGCAGCGGACGGCCCGGTCGTCTTCGACCCGGCGGACTTCGGTGCGATCCCGACCTCGCGCTCGCTCCGGCAATGGATGCGGACGACCCGGCGGCGGCGCGCGGACCGGCCGTTCTCGCAGATCTTCGAGGACATCTACCTGGTGGTGTTCACGCTGGCCATGGTCGGCGCGTGCGGCGGCAACGTCGTCCGGCACCTCAACGCCAACGCCGCCACCTGTACGTCGTTCACGTGTGGAGAGCTGTCGCACTGGATGCCGTGGGTCGTGGTGCCGTTGCTGCTGGCAACCACGATCCGGGTGCTGCTGAGCGTCGGCCCGGTGTCCGCGTCACGTGCCACCGGGTTCTGGTTGCTCGCCACGCCCGTCAATCGGGCCAGTTTGCTGCGGCCGACGTACCGGCTGGTGATGGTGGTCGTCGCGGTTGGCGGGTTCGTGGCGTCGTTGGTTGTTTGGGCGCTCGTGGGGTTGGAGTGGTTCGACGTACTCGAGGCTTCGGCTCTGGTCGGGGCTTTGCTTGTGTGTACGGCGACTGTGACGGTGTGGGTGCAGCAGACTGGTCGGCGGTCGCGGTGGGCGTTGCGGGTCGCGGACCTGCTGTTGCTGGCGGCCGCCGTACCCGCGGTGGTGCTTGCTTTGCAAGGCGGGTCGCGGCAGGGCGCCGCTGGGACGTTCACCAACACCCTGGTCTTTACGATCGGCTTGTCCGAGGCTCCGGCCGAGCCCCCGCTCCTCGACCCGGCGCAGACGCGGCTGCTGGTGATCTTCGCGGTCGTACTTCTCCTGTGCGTCGCGTTGGTGATCGTCACCTCGCAAACACTCGACAAGCTCAACCGAACCACCGTGATCGCGGGCGGTGAGTTGCTGGCCGGGCTCGCGGGCGCCGCGAGCAGTCTCGACATCAGCATGCTGGCCGACGTGGTCGCCGGACGGCACTGGCGGATGAAGGGGCGGGCGCACACGCGGCGCGGTCGGGGTGCGCACGGAGCCGCCCTGGTGCATCGCGAGTTCGTGCGGATCCTGCGGTGGCCGCGGCGACTCGTGATCGGGTTCGCGCTGCTCGTCGTACCGTACGCGGTGGCCGGCGCGGGATTCGACGTACTCGTGCCCGTCGCGGCCGGGTTCGCCGGGTTCGTCGCCGTACGGCCCCTGATGGACGGGTTGCGCTCGGTCTGCCGCTCCACCGGCCTGGTCCGCGCGCTCGGGATGGACCTGCGCGAACTCCGCGTCATCATGGCCGTCGTCCCCGGCCTCTTCGCGGCCCTCTGGGCACTCCTCGCCCTCCCCGCCATCGGCAACGGCCCAGCCGCGTTCGCCGTGGCCGCCGGCATGCTCTCCGGCGCGGTCCGCCAGGCCTCCGCCCGGCCTCCGTCGTACGCCGGCCCGCTCGTCGCGTCGCCCATGGGCGCCATCCCACCCGGCCTCTTCTCCCAACCCATGCGCGGCTTCGACCTGTTGCTGGTCTGCCTCGCCCCAGTCCTCCTCGGCATCAGCTCCACGTGGGTGCTGGTTGTTCCCGCGTTCGTGCTCGCGGTGATGTTCGCCGTACGCCCGAAGACCGAGTAAGGGCCACCGCCCAAAGGACACCGCTTCGCGGCGGCGGTTTTGTAGCCGCCTCCGGCGGGTGCGCGGAATGGTGTCCCGAGCCAGCGTGGTTTGCGCCAGGGACCGGGTGCGGTCGTCGGATGGACACCGCCGCGCGGCGGCTGTTCTTGTGGCCGCCTTCGGTGGGGTAGGCGGACCGGTGTCCCGGCTGCTTTGTGGTTGGCGGGGGCTGGCCGGGGGAGTGGGAGGGCTCTTGCCGTGTCAGGGGTGGTGTCAGCGCTGTGACTGATCGGCGTCAGGGGTCTGGATGAGTGTTGTCGGCATGAGCGGTTCAGCGATCGCGGTCTCGGGGCTGCCTGGCAGCTGACAGGCCGCCGCGCCTCGACCACGCGCTCAACAACCACGCACTCAACAGAGGGAGATTTGTCATGTCTGTTTTTGCTTCGCCGGAGCCGATTACTGCCACGTTGACCACCGGTGGCGCCAAGGTGCGGGTTGCCGCGAGTGAGCGGGCCGACACCGTGGTGCTCGTCGAGCCGATCAACAGTGCGAGTAAGTCGGACGTGAAGGTGGCGGAGAAGACCGAGGTCGGGTTCTCCGACGGTGAGCTGTCGATCAAGACGGTCAAGTCGGGTGACAAGAACGGCTCGGTCGCCATCACGATCGAGTTGCCGGTCGGGTCCAGGCTGGTGCTGAACACGGCATGGACCGACGTCCACGCGGAGGGCCGGCTGGGGGACTGTGAGTTGAATCTGGCTTCAGGGCAGGTGCAGCTGGACCACGTTGCCGGGAACGCCACCATCGAGAACGGCGCGGCCGGCGTGCGGATCGGCGAGGTCGAGGGCATCGTCCGGTACGAGGGCTCGAACGGGACGATCTGGATCGGCCACGCCTTGTCCGACATCGAGCTCAACGGGGCCGGCGGTCGCTTCGACATCGAGCGGGCCGAGTGCAGCGTCATCGCCAAGGCGGGCAACTGCCCGATCCGGGTCGGCCGGATCACGCGCGGTCAGGCGGAGCTGATGAATGCCTCCGGAGGCATCGAGGTCGGCATCGCCGAAGGCACGGCTGCGCAGGTGGACGCCGCGAGTACGAAGGGCGCCGTACGCAACTCCCTGCCTGCGGGGGACAACACCGAGGACAGCACGCTCATGGTCTACGCCCGTACGCGTCTCGACGACATCGTCATCCACCCCGCGACCGTCTGAAACCCCTTCCTACGAATCGCTGCCAGGAGGCAGACCGAAATGTTCCACCGCATCGGGCGCGTCGTCGTCCGTCATCCCATCTGGACGATCGTGGCGTGGATCTTCATCGCCGCCGCGGTCGTCGCCACCGCACCCAGCCTCCCGTCGAGCAGTGACGAGAGCAGCTTTCTTCCCAAGAGTTACGAATCGATCCAGGCCGCGGACCTCCAGCAGAGCGCATTCCCCAGCGCCTTCACGCCGTCCGCGATCGTCCTGTACGGGCGTTCGGACGGTGGCAAGCTCACCCCGGCCGACCTGCAGGACGCGGCGCGCATCACGACCGAACTGGGTCAGAAGAAGATCGACCAGGTCCAGCAGGTCGTTCCCGGGCCGCCGTCGAAGGACGGGCGTTACGTCCTGGGCCTGGTCTCGATGGACACCCAGAACGCCGGTCAGCCGAAGCAACTCGATGCCGCGAAGACGCTGCGTGCGGATGCCAAGGAACTTACGAAGGGTACGCAACTTGACGCCAAGCTCGGCGGTTCGGCAGCGCAAGGCCTCGACCAGCAGGACTCGTCCAACCGGGCCAACGCGCTGACGTTCGCCGGTACGTTCGCGATCATCCTGATCACGCTGCTGATCATCTTCCGCTCGCCGATCCTCGCGGTGCTGCCGCTGCTCGTCCTGATCGCGCTGGTGTCGTCCACGGCCAACGCGCTGATCGCGGACGCGAGCAAGCTCTTCGGGCTCCAGGCGAACAGCTCGATCTCGTCGCTGCTGATCGTCGTACTGCTGGGCGTCGGCACCGACTACTACCTGTTCCTGATGTTCCGGTACCGCGAACGGCTGCGGGCCGGCGACGAGCCCAAGGAGGCCATGATCACCGCGGTCGGCCGGGTCGGCGAGGCGATCGCTTCGGCGGCCGGCGCGGTGATGATCTCGTTCCTCGCGCTCGTCCTGTCGACGCTCGGCTTCCTCCAGCAGATGGGGCCGGCGCTCGCCATCACCGTCGCGGTGACGCTGATCGCCGCACTGACGCTGTTCCCGGCGATCTGCTCGCTGATCCCGCCGCGCGCCCTCTTCTGGCCGTCGAAGGCGTGGCGCAAAGAACCGGCGAACGCGCGGTTCGCGGCGCTCGGCCGCGGCGTGCAGCGTCGTCCCGCCCTCTTCGCCGGTGTCTCGGGCGTGCTCATGGTCGCGCTGGCGCTCGGCACCTTCGGTTTCAAGGCCACGTTCGACCTGGCGTCCGGCTCGATGCCGAAGACCGAGGAGTCGATGGTCGTCCAGACCGAGATGCAGAACGCGTACTCGGCCGGCGCCGCCGAACCGACCTCCGTCTTCGTCACCTCGACCGGCGACGGTCGGCTCGACCAGGCGGCATTGCCCGCGTACGAGCGGAAGCTCGAAGCGGTCCCCGGTGTCGCGGACGTCCAGCCCGCCGCGATCAGCAAGGACGGGCGTACGGCCTACTTCACGGTCACGCTGAAGTACGGGTCGGCCACCGACCAGGCGATCAGCGCGGTCGGCGACGTACGCGAGGTCGCGCACGCCAACGCCCCGGCCGGGACGAAGGCGCTCGTCGGCGGCATGTCGTCGATCTACAAGGACATCGACGCCGCGGTCGACCACGACTACCGCACGGTGTTCCCGCTCGCCGCGCTGCTGATCATGGTCATCCTCGGGTTGCTGCTGCGCAGTGTCGTGGCGCCGTGGTACCTGATGGCCTCGGTCGGGCTGGGGTTCGGTGCCACGCTCGGTGCGACGGTGCTGATCTTCCAGAAGGGGCAGGGGCACTCGGGGCTGATGTTCATGCTGCCGGTGATCATGTACCTGTTCGTCGTTGCCATCGGCACCGACTACAACATTCTGATGATCTCCCGGCTCCGCGAGGAAGCGCGGGAAGGACGCGATCCGCGCGAGGCCGCCAGCATCGCGGTACGGCACGCCGGTCCGACCGTGGCCGCTGCCGGGTTCATCCTGGCGGCTACGTTCGCCACGCTGATGCTGGCCGGCAACTCACTCCTGACCGAGATGGGTTTCGCGGTCTCGTTCGGCATCGTCGTCGCCGCGTTCGTGATGGCGATGTTCTTCACCCCAAGCCTGACCGCGCTGATCGGCCACGCGGCCTGGTGGCCGGGACACGCGGATCGGAAGAAGACCGCGGACGTGGAGAGCGTCGACACCCGCGAACTCGAGCCTTCAGGAAAGAACTGACGGAGAGGTCGGCCAAGGGACACCGCTTCGCGGCGGCTGTCCCTTGGCCGCCTTCGGCGTCGTGCCCGAGCCGCGCTGGGCTTACCCGCTCAGTAGGAACACGGCGGCGGGGCGCCGCTACCTACCTCCGCCGCGCTAGTTCTGGTCGACGCTCCAGTCAGTTTGACCTGATGTCGCTCAGTGAGCTCAGGAGTGGTCGCGCGTTTCCAGTTCGGTGTGGGCGAGGAGCTCCACCAATTGGCCGACCGTTCGCTGGCGCAGCAGAACCTCTGGCAGGGGTTTGTCGACCTGGACTCCGTAGCGGTTGCGGCGGCCGTTCTTGTCCTTGACCACGTATCCGGCTTCCACCAGATCGGTGACGATCCCGAATGCGGCGCGCTCGGTGATGCCGAGCGTGGTCGCGATTTCCCGCAGCCGCACGCCTGGGTCGTGGGCGATACACAGCAACGCCTGCGCGTGGTTCGTCAGGAATCCCCAAGCCATGACACAGAGTATACCGGATGTCCAGATCCAGGAACTCTATTGCCAGTATTGAAATACTAGCGTAGGTTCATTGATGGAACTGGCTTGCGGGTCTACGCGAGCCGCTCCACCACAGGAAGGCACACCATGCGCTGCACGCGCGTCGCTCTCTATGACATCAAGACCGGCACCTTCGACGAGGTAGTCGGCCAGGCCAAGTCCGGGATGGTTCCGCTGTTCAAGAAGAGCAACGGCTTCGTGTCCTACGGAGTTGCCCAGGTCGACAAGAGCGCTTTCGTCTCCATCAGCACCTGGGAAACCAGGGCGCAGGCTGACGCCGCCGCCACCATGGCAGCCGACTGGGTGAAGGCCAACAGTCGGGACCGTTTCACCCTGCGCGACAACTACGTCGGTGACCTCGCCATCGACACCGGCCACCGCGAGCCGGCGCCGACCGCCCGCTAGATCGTCCAGGTAACGAGCCCCGCCGCGCATCGCGGCGGGGCTCGCCCCGTTCCGCCGCGAAGGCGCCGCGACGTGCTGACGTCGAGTCACCGTCATCGACCGCTCCAACCACCGTCTTTGTCCAGGGTGAAGCGATGACATCCGACTGCGCCGCGATCGACGGCACAAGGCGGTTTACCTCGTCGCCGACTCACCCATCGAGGTGTTTCCGGGCCACAGCTCGATGGGACAACACGACGGCGGCTTCTCCATCCATGCCGTCGCCAGGTCTGATGATCCCCAGAGCCGGCTCGTCCGCGACCGCCGGCAGCGTCGCTGAGCAGGCTCGTGTCCTTGGGTCAGCCGACAGTGTTGGCCCAGGGGTAGCGCTGATGGGAAATACGGCCTGCGCCGAGCCCCTACTCCAACTGCGAAGGAGGCGTCGCGGCGGCGGACAACAGCCGGCCCACTCCGCACCCCAGATCGCCTACGAGGTCGGACTCGTACTCGATGCCCACATCATGACCTTCCCGATCGGCCGGCGGCCCCGCCGTCAACCCGTGCAGGCCTCGCGTCCGGAACGCGCGACTCCGAAACCAGCCGAAGAGGTGACGGCGATCATGGTGCGACCACTCGGCGACCGGGCCGGCCGCCATGGCCAGCCCTCCCGGCAGAACCCGGACGAGACGGGCGAGCACCCGCCGGGACCTCTGCGCTGGCTGCCGACCGAACCGTTCGCCCACTTCGAAGACATCTACCGGCGAATAGCCAGATGATGCGCAACCTCGCGGAGGACGTCGACCTGCGCTTGTGGCGGTGCCCGGCTGACATCGAGGAGACCGACGACGCCTACCTGGTCGAGATCGACCTGCTGCCGACGACTCCGTGGCCGATGTGGGTGATCCACCAGGCCCGTCGAAGCAGCGGCCGGCCAGCCATGGGCGCGACCCCGGTGCTGTAGCTCAACGCTGGGGTCCAGGGCAGACGGCCGCTCGCCCGGCGTTACCAAAGCCACCTGCACTGGTCGGGCTCGGCTGGTGTACTCACCCTGTTGGCCGGTCTCCGTGCGGATGGTTGGAGCTCATCAGGTTAAGCGGCGGCTGCACGCTTCTTCTCGAGGCGGTCCTGGACCGGCCACTTCACGTCGCAGGCCCAGCCGAACTGCTCGAATCGTTTGATGAACCAGGCGTTGACGTCGACCTGTCCCTTGAGCACGCCGTGGCGTGCGCAGGTGGGATCGGCGTGGTGGAGGTTGTGCCATGACTCGCCCTGGCTCAGGATCGCGAGCCACCAGACGTTTCCTGACCTGTCCCGGGCCTCGAAGGGTTTCTTGCCGGTGACATGACAGATCGAGTTGATCGAGAACGTGACATGGTGCATCAGGGCGACGCGGACCAGGGTGCCCCAGAAGAATCCGGTAGCGGCACCGTGCCACGACCTGTCCCACAGTCCACCGATAAGCGCAGGTGTCAGCAGGGAGACCGCCGCCAGTCCACGGAAGTGCCGCGAGATCCATGCCATGTCGCGGTCGTTCAGTAGGTCTGGCGCGTAGTGCCTGGGGTCGGCGCGATCCGCACCCCAGAGCACCCACCCGGCATGGGCGAAGATGAATCCCTTGGTCACCGCCCAGGCGGTGGTGCCGTAGCGCCAGGGTGAGTGTGGGTCTCCCTCGCGGTCGGAGAACTTGTGGTGTTTGCGATGGTCGGCCACCCAGCGTATGACCGGTCCTTCGAGCGCCAGGCTGCCGGCGATCGCGAGTCCGATCTTGAGGCCACGCTTGCTCTTGAAGGAGCCGTGGGTGAAGCCGCGGTGGTAGCCGGCGCCGATGCCGGTGGTGGTGATCATGTAGAACACGACCAGGAGGACGATGTCGTGCCAGCCGATCCAGCCACCCCAGGCGAAAAAGATCCCCGGCAGGAGCGCGAGGGTAGGCACGACGATGAACACCCAGATGAGCCCACGCTCAAGTTTTCCGCCGACGGCTTGAAATTCACCCGGAGGCGAATCGCCGAGCCCCGCTGCTGAAGCCATGGTCCACTCCTAGATTCTGGTCTCCTTGGACCGGCACCCGGGCATCCGGGCGTCGCGACCCCGGCCGTTCTTCATCCGGTGGCGATCGTCCGCGCTCGGCGCAGCTCGGCCCCGACATCACGCAGATGGCGGAGGATCGCACCGTACGACTCGAACGCCGAGGCCTCTACGTAGGGCACCTGGTGCGCCGCGCAGAAGTGACGCACCACGGGTTGCGCCATCCGGAGATTGGGGCGCGGCATGCTCGGGAACAGATGGTGCTCGATCTGGTAGTTGAGGCCGCCCAGCACGAAGTCGACGAATCGCCCGCCCCGGACGTTGCGGGAGGTGAGTACCTGCCGCAGCAACGGGTCGGCGGCCTGCTCGGCGGTCAGGACGGGCATCCCCTTGTGGTTGGGGGCGAACGAGCAGCCGAGATAGACACCGAGCAGCCCCTGGTGGATGACGACAAACACGGCCGCCTGCAGCCAGGTCATGGTGGTGACCAGCAAGACGGCATAGCCGCCGAAATGGACGCCGAGCAGGGCGAGCTCCGTGGCTCTGGCCCGGATGCCCGGCTTCAGTAGGTCGCGGACGCTGGAGACATGCAGGTTGAGGGCCTCGAGCAACAGAAGAGGAAAGAACAGCCAGGCCTGGTGACGCGTCAGCCAAGCGGCCGCACCCTTCCTCGCGGCTGCCTGTGTCGTGTCGAATACCAGGATGCCGGGAAGTACATCCGGATCGGCCTCAAGGTCGTTCGGATGGGCGTGGTGGGCGTTGTGCTTGTCGATCCACCAGCCGTAGCTGAGTCCGTTCAGCAGGTTCGCGTTCAGCAGGCCAAGCAGCGTGGTCGGGACGCGCTTGCGAGCTATCTGGTGGTGACCGGCGTCGTGGCCGAAGAAGCCGATCTGCGCCGACACGATCGCCAGCGCAACCGCGAGCAGCATCAGCCACCAGGAGTCGCGCAGCAGCGCCATCGCGGTCACGACGCCACCGAGCGCGATCACGTTGGCGATCAGCCGGACGGTGTAAAACCCCGGTCGGCGACGCTGCAAGCCGAGGCGGCGGATCTCCCGGGCCAGTTCGGCGTAACCGCTGGTGGCCGGGGTGGCATTGGTACCTCGCACGCTGATCGACATCCCTGGACTCCGTTGGGTCGCGTCCTCGCCACCAGGTCCAGGGCAGCCGTCCACCTCAGCATACGCCGGAATGGCTCGGGCGAAGGTTGTCCAGATCAGGTCATCCGTGTGATCTATCCGCTGCTCGCGCGCTTGCGGCGGGAGGGGCTGGTGGAGACGAGTTGGCAGGAGTCCGAGTCCGGCCCACCGCGGCGGTACTACAAGTCCACGACTGAGGGCAGTCAGGCATTGGCGGCGTTCACGGCGGACTGGGAACGGTTTCGTACGTCGGTTGACGCGATCTTGCAGAGCGGGAGACGGGGATGAACGTGCAACATGAGGGCGACCGACTGGTCGACGCCTACTTGAAGTATCTGGCCGACGCGGCCGAGTCGCTGCCGGCGGAACGGCGCGAGGAACTCGTCGCGGAGGTGACCTCGCACATCGCAGAAGCGCGTGCGTCGGGTGCGGCGTCGGAGAGCGAGGTCCGGGAGGTTCTGCAGCGGCTCGGGGATCCTGACGACATTGTTGCGGCCGCGACCGACGGGCTGGTCCTGGTTGATGTCCCGCCGCGGTTGCGGATCCGGGAGTTCGGCGCGCTCGTGCTGCTGTGGCTCGGGCCGTTCGTGCTGGTGATCGGCTGGGTGGTCGGCGTCTGGTTGCTGTGGGCATCTGATCGCTGGACCCGTGCCGAGAAGTCGGTGGGTACGCTTGCGTGGCCGCTCGGTTACGCCGCCGCCCTGGCCGGTGAGGTCCTCGCGTTCCCGCTGTGGCTGAGCATCCTGGCCGCCAACCTGACTGTGCTCGCCGTCCTCGTCGTACTGGCCAGGAACGCCCGTCCAGGACGGGCCGGCATCCGCGCAGCCGAGGTCAAGCCGGTTGCCGCAGGCAACAGCTAGGTCGGGAGGGCGGGGATGAACGTGTGGTGTGCCGGGCGAATTGGTCGGGAATGCCGGTCGCGAGCTGTCGGGTAGATCTCGCTCGTCAGCAATTTCTGCTCTCGGTGCCCCGGGTTTCAGTCGAAGGCGCACATCACCCTGGCCCGGGACACCGATTTGCGCGCGCCGCCGAAGACGGCAAAAGAACAGGCGGTGTCCTTTGCGTGAGCATCTAGACCTCGTGGGCTAGCCACTTCTGGTTGATCTCGGACTGGAGGTCGACCTCGTGGTGGTGGGCGAAGAGGAGTAGTTGGCAGAAGACGTCGGCGAATTCCTGGTGGAAGGCTGCCTGGATCTCGGGTGCGGTGAGTCCTTTGGTGCGGGCGCGGCCGGTGTGCTGGAGGTAGGCCTGGGTCAGCTCGCCGACTTCCTCCTGCAGTTTGAGGAGGAACCAGTCCGGGTCGCGCTCGAACCCGAGCACCTCGCCGTACCGCACCGACAGCTTTTCCAACCGCTCAGCCAACTCCGTGAGATCCACGGGTCCACCCAAGCAGCCCCCACCGACAGCTACTTGCCGGCGTCGACCGGCGGAGTCGGGTCGGGCGCGGGTACGTCGACCTGTGGGTCGGAGTTGGGGTCTGGTTCGGCCGGGATGTCCGGCTGGTCGACGGTGGGGAAGTTGTCGGGGGCGGTGGCCCAGACGGCGGCGGCCGCGCGGGCCGCGTCGGCGGCGTCGGTCTGGCGCTCGTAGTTCTTGATGTCGAGGGCGTACGCCTTCACCACCGCGGACAGGTCCTTGCGGAGCTGCCGGTGCACCCAGAGGGCGTAGGCCTGCGTGCGGGCCTCGATGAAGTTCTTGAGTTCCTGCATCTGGGCGGGGGTCATGTCGTCCTCCGAAGAGCCTGGGGTGAAGTCGCCACGGGCGATCGCGGCACGAGCGGCCGGTCCGGGGCAGTCGGTCGGGTCCGGGCGGACCGCGGAGTGCGGCCGGATCGCCGTACCGCGGGGATAGATCCGGCGGAAGTCGGCGATCACCGCGCGGGTGGTCGCCTTCATCGCCGCGGTCGGCTGCTCGCCGGTGACCAGGATGAGCAGGATCGCGCCGTACCGCTCGTTCACGTCGGTGTCGCCGTTCGCGCCGGACTGGGTGCGCAGGCCGCGCAGCGTCCAGGCCCGGCCGGCCTGGTCGACCGCGACCTGGTACGCGATGTCGGACCAGCCGCGGGTGTCCATGTGGTAGTCCTGCCACCCGCGCAACGCCGACGCGACCGCCGTCTTGCTGTGGATAACGCTTGTCGACCCGGTCCCGGGCCAGTGGATCACCGCGCCCTCGACCCTGGACACGGTCAAGTTGCCCGGCCCGCTGGTCGGCGGTCGCGCGTTCCACGCGGACCGGGGCAGATAAACGACCATCAATGCTCCTCACATGCCTCACGGCACCGCATACCCACCGCTGGCGCTCAGTAATCAACCGATCACACTGGGCACGCGATCGTCAAGCGATGGCGCCATCCTTTCAGCACCGAGGCGCATTCGTCTGGACGCCAGGATCTTGACATCGTTGTCTCGACTTGATGAGCTTCCGCGTGGCACATCTCTGAAACGTTTCCAACTGTTGGCTGGGCGGGCCTGCACCGAGGCACACGAGGAGTTCGATGATGGTCGTGAAACGTTCGGCGCGCGTCCTGCGCGCAGTCCTGTCCGGCGCGGCGGTGCTGGCCCTGGGCATGGGCACGGCACTGCCGGCCGGAGCCGATCCGGGCAACGGGGCCGACGGGCCGACCGCGGTCGCGCGGGCCCGGGTCGCGGCCGACGTGCTGATGAGTTCGTACGAGCCGGTGAAGGCGTGGTTTCCCTCGAGCTGGTGGAACTCGGCGGTCGCGTTGCAGACGATCGGCGACTACATGCAGCGCACCGGAGACCGGCGCTACCTGTCCCAGCTGGACAACACGTTCGAGAAGGACAAGGGCGTGTTCCCGGCCGGGTATCTCTCGGGCGATCCGCTGCTCGGCAACTTCACCAGTCGCGCGATCGACGATTCCGAGTGGTGGGGGCTGACCTGGATCCAGGCCTACGACCTCACCAAGAACCGCAAGTACCTCGACATGGCGGTCACGATCGCCGAGTACGTCGAGGGCTACTGGGACAACACCTGCGGCGGCGGTGTCTGGTGGGATGGGGAGCGGACGTACAAGAACGCCGTCACCAACGGCCTCTGGATCCGGCTCACCGCCGAGCTGCACAACCGGCTGCCTGGTGACCGCCGGTGGATCGGCCGGGCGCAGGAAGGATGGAACTGGCTCACCGGCAGCGGCATGATCAACTCGAATGGCCTGGTCAACGACGGCCTGAACACCAGCAGCTGCGAGAACAACGGCGGCACGGTGTGGAGCTACAACCAGGGGCTGGCGATCGGTGCCGGCCTGGAGCTGTGGCGGGCGACCCGCGATCCCAAGCTGCTGACCACCGTACGGCGGCTGGCCGACGCGTCGATCGCAGCCGGCGGACTGGTGTCGGACGGCGTACTGACCGAGTACTGCGATGCGCCGGACCGTCAGTGCGACGACAACGGGAAGCAGTTCAAGGGCATCTTCATGCGGTACTGGATGGATCTCGCCGACACCACTCATGACGCGCGGTACGCCGCCTTCGTCCAGCAGCAGGCGACCAGTGTGTGGGACAACGACCGGGATGCGTCCGGGCGACTGGGTGAGCGGTGGTCCGGTCTGACGAATGCCGACCACCCGAACGCGTTCGACTGGCGCACGCAGGCCAGTGCGTTGAGTGCGCTGATCGCCGCCGTACCGAAGCAGACGCCCGACCGGTCGTTGTCGGCGACGATGAGTCCTGCGCACCCGGTGGTGATGCCGGCGAGCGGTGGCGCGACCCATGTCAAGCTCGAGGTCGCTCTGCAGGCGACTGCGCCGGCTGGTCCTCTTGCGGTCGACGTGCGGGCGACGGCGCCTGCCGGGTGGACGGTGACGCCGGCGCGGGCGACGACCACGCTGCGTCCGCGCGGGAACGCCGTACCTGCGAAGTCGAGTGTCCAGTTGGATGTGACGATCCCCGCGGGCACGGCGGACGGGCGCTACGCGGTGACCGCGACAGCGACGTCAGGTAGCCAGCTGGCGTTCACTGCGCAGGCCGACATCCTGGTGGCGCGGAACGTCGACTTCGACACGGGTACGGCGGCCGAGACGCCGTGGTTGTGGGACGCGGACGGCTCGCAGAGCAACGGGGTCCAGAACCGGTTCGCGGACGGCAATGCGTACTTCGTCTACCGCTTCCCGTTCCCGGCCGACACGGCCGCGGCGCATGCGACGCTGACGATCGACAACGAGTACGTCGTCCAGGTCAGCGGTGACGGTCAGCACTGGACCACAGTCCTGACCGAGACCCGCCAAATCCACGACGGCGAGAACAAGGCCGACCAGACGATCGACCTGACCCCGTACCTCGGCCCGGACAAGTCCGCCTACATCCGAGTCTCCGACTCCTTCCCCACCGACGGCTGGGGCGGCCGCGTCTACCACGTAAGCGCCGGCTACACCGGTCAGCCCTGACCCCTCGGGCGACCTGACCGGGTGCGCCCGGTCAGGTCGCCGAACCCTGCAGCACCTGTCCGCATCTCCGGCTGCACCACCGGTAGACGTTCTCTGGCGCCGATCACGTTGGCTCGGGACAGCGGTCTGCGCCTGCCGCCGGAGGCGGCCGGAAGGCAGCCGCCGCCGAAGGCGGTGTCCTTTGCGCGGCTAGGCGTTCCTCAGCAGGGGTAGGAGTTGGTCGCCTACGCGGATGGTTTCTTCGCGGTACGGGGTGTCGGAGAGGATCAAGTGGGTGATGCCGAGGTCCTGGTACTTGCGGAGGGACTTCGCGACGTCGTCCGCTGAGCCTACGAGCCACGTCGTACCGGCACCGCCCCCGCCGTACTTCCCGGGGGCGGTGTAGAGGTTGTCGTCGAGGACCTCGCCGCGCTCGGCGAGCTCGAGGAGGCGCTGCTGACCGACCGCCTTGAACCAGCGGCGGTCCTTGGAGCCGTGCGCCTCGGCCATCTTCGCGACCTTCGCCTCCGCGTCGGCCCAGGCCTCCTCGGTGGTGTCGCGGACGAGCGTGGTGATCCGCAGCCCGAACTCCAACGGCGCGTGCTCGCGCTCCAACTCCGACTCCAGCTGCCGCAGCTTGCTGATCCGCTCGGCGATCCCGTCCAGCGGCTCACCCCAGAACAGCTGTACGTCGGCATCCGTCGCGGCCACCCGCTGCGCCGCCTCCGACGCGCCCCCGAAGTACAGCCGCGGATGCGAACGAGCTTCCCGTACGACGGGACGCGTCGCGACCGTGGACCCGGTGACCGAGAAGTGCTCGCCGGTGAAGGTCACGTCCTCCTCGGTCCACAGGCGCCGTACCAACTGCAGGAACTCACGCGTCCGCGCGTACCGCTGAGCCTGATCGCCCTCGGAGTCGCCGTACGCCGCGAGGTTGTCCTGGCCCGACACGATGTTGATCAGCAGCCGTCCGCCGGTCAGCTGGTCCAGCGTCCCCGCCGCCGAGGCGAAATGCGCCGGCTGCCAGTACCCCGGCCGGATCGCGACCAGCGGCTGGAAGGTCGTCGTCCGCGCGGCCAGCGCCGTCGCGACCGTGAACGTGTCCGGCCGGCCCCACCCGGTGCCGAGGAGCGCGCCGGCCCAGCCGTGGTCCTCGGCAAGCCTGGCCAGCTCGGTCAGCCGGTCGAGGCTGTTGTGTCCCTGGACGGTGTCGTCCCCGCGGTGACCGGGATCGACCTGGTTCGGGATGTACCAGAGGAAAGTCATGGAAACCAGTTTATGTTCACCGTATTAGTGGACTTTGGGCCGTCTCGCGGTCTGGTCAAGCCGACCGTGCGGGCTGACGCTGGAGTCATGACTGTGCAGGCGTTGAGCGCGCAGCAGCGGGCGGCGCGGGGGAAGGCAGTGCGGAAGGACGTGCCGTTGGACTCGCACGCGGAGTTCCGGCCGGGCAAGAGGCGGGATCCGATCGGGCTGCTGATCAGCCAGGCGGAGGGACGGGTTCCGGAACTGGTGCCGATCCGGCACGGGCGGATGCTGGTGTCGCCGTTCACGTTCTATCGCGGTGCGGCCATGATCATGGCGGCGGACCTGGCGCGGATGCCTTCGACCGGGCTGTCGGTCCAGCTCTGCGGCGACGCGCACCTGTCGAACTTCGGCGCGTACGCCTCGCCGGAGCGGCGGTTGGTGTTCGACATCAACGACTTCGACGAGACGCTGCCCGGGCCGTTCGAGTGGGACGTCAAACGGCTGGCGACGAGCTTCGTGGTGGCGGGCCGGGACAACGGCTTCAGTGCGAAGAAGTGCCGGCGCCTCGCGCGGATCGCCGTACGGAGCTATCGCGAGGCGATGCGCGAGCTGGCGCGGCAGTCGATCCTCAAGGTCTGGTACACGCGCCTCGACGTCGAGGACATGATCGCGCAGTACCAGGCGACACTGTCGCCGGCCGAGCGCAAGCGGCGGAAGGCCGAGCTCAGGACTGCCCACAAGAGCCTCGCGAAGGCGTACACCCGCGACAACCTGCAGGCGATCGGGAAGCTCACCACTATGGTGGACGGCCGCCGGCGGATCGTTTCCGATCCACCGCTGGTGATGCCGCTCAACGAGCTCGCGGGTATCGACAGCGAGCTCGTGCTCGACCAGCTGGAGGCGCTCGTCGCGGACTATCGCGCCACCTTGCAGCAGGATCGCCGGCACCTGCTCGATCACTTCCGGCTCACGGACGTCGCCCACAAGGTGGTCGGCGTCGGCAGCGTGGGCACCCGGGCGTGGATCTTGCTGCTGGAGTCGACCGTCGCGGACGAAGCCCTGCTCCTGCAGGCCAAGCAGGCCGGTCCCTCCGTGCTGAGCGAGTACGCCGGTGCCTCGGAGCATACGAACCAGGGGGAGCGTGTGGTCGCGGGCCAACGGCTCATGCAGGCCGCCAGCGACATCTTCCTCGGCTGGCTGCACGCCGACGCCCCGGACGGCGCGCAGGACTACTACCTGCGGCAACTCCGCGACTGGAAGATGTCCGCCGAGATCGAGCAGCTGAACCCGAAGGCCATGAAGCTCTACGCCCAGCTCTGCGGCTGGACCCTGGCCCGAGCCCACGCCCGCTCCGGCGACCGCTTCGCGATCGCGGCGTACCTCGGCAAGTCCCAACGCTTCGACCGCGCCGTCGCCGACTTCGCCACGGCGTACGCCGACCAGAACGACCGCGACCACGCAGCCCTCTCCCAAGCCATCACCACCGGCCGCCTCCAGGCCCTGGAAGGCCTCTGACTCAGTAGCAGGGTTCATGGGCTTCAGTTTGTTTCCGTGTTGGACGGAAACAGGGGGACGGACGAGGATGCTGGAAACGTTCCCGAGGGTCGGAGGGTCGGATGACGACGGCGCAGCGTTCGCTTGGCGTGGGTGGTCCGGTGGTGAGTGCGCTCGGGATGGGGTGCTGGGCGATCGGTGGGCCGCACGCGCGGCAGGGGAGTCCGGTGGGGTGGGGAGTGATCGACGACGCGGAGTCGAAGCGCGCGCTGCGGCGTGCGTACGACCTCGGCGTCACGTTCTTCGACACGGCCGACGTCTACGGGTGCGGGCACAGCGAGAAGCTGATCGCGGCCGCGCTCGGTGATGTCCGGGACGAGATCGTGATCGCGTCCAAGGCCGGTTACACGTACGTCGAGGAGACGCGGGAGGCACCGGGGGAGAACGGCGACCCGGACTACATCCGCTGGGCCTGCGACGAGTCGCTCCGCCGGCTCGGGACCGACCGGATCGACCTGTACCAGTTCCACCTCGGCGGCTACGACCTGGCGAAGGCGGACGACGTACTCGCGGTGTTCGAGGAGCTGGTCGCCGCCGGCAAGGTCCGGGCGATCGGCTGGAGCACGGACAGCCCCGAGCGGGCCGCGGTGTTCGCGAAAAGCGCGCACTGCAAGGCGATCCAGCAGCACTTCAACGTGTTCGGCGGCAACGACGAGGTGCTCGAGCTGTGTGAGCAGAGCGGTCTCGCGAGCATCGTCCGCGGTCCGCTCGGCATGGGCCTGCTGACCGGCAAGTTCACGCAGGACAGCAGCCTGCCGGCGGACGACGTACGGCACGGGTGGAACTTCCGGACCGGCGACCAGGCGGAGTCCCTCCGCCGCCTCGACGCTATCCGCGACGTACTGACGTCGGACGGCCGCACCCTCGCCCAAGGCGCTCTCGCCTGGCTCTGGGCCCGCAGCGAAGCCTTCATCCCGATCCCCGGCTTCAAAACCGTCGCCCAGGTCGAGGAGAACGCCGGCGCCTTGGCGCACGGCCCGCTGACCTCCGACCAACTCGCCGAGGTGAGCACGATCCTCACCCGGCCATAGCCGGTCGATTCCTTTGCGCGGTGGCGGGGGTCTACCTGGTAAACGGCCGGCCCGCCGGACGGGCCGGTCATGCCGAGGAAGGAATGGTGATCGCCCATGAGCATCCCCGCCACCATGCGCGCCCTGCAGCAGACGTCCCTTAACGGTCCGCGGGACATGCGCCTGATCAGGGACGCGCCGGTACCGGTCCCTGGCCGGGGGGAGATCCTGATCCGGGTGGCCGCCACCGGGATCAACTTCGCCGACATCTCGAAGGCTCATGGCACGTTCCTGGATGGTCCCAGGCCGCCGTACCTGGCCGGTTTCGAGGCTGTCGGCGAGGTCGTCGCAGTGGGCGAGGAGGTGACCGGCCCGTGCCCGGGGACTCGCGTCATCGGCGTCGGAGACGGTGCTTTCGCCGAATACATGGTGTTGCCCGCGGCCGCTGCGGCACCGGTGCCCGCGGGCTGGACAGAGCAGCAGGCGCTGGGCATGGTCGTCAATTGGCCCACCGCGCTGGCCGCACTCAAGCCTCTGGGTGGCATCGCTGCCGGGCAGACCGTGGTGATCCACGCCGCGGCGGGCGCGACCGGCCAGGCCGCGGTGAGAATGGCCAAGCACTACGGCGCAACGGTCATCGCCACCGCCTCTCCGGGCAAGCACGAGACAGTGCTCGCGCTGGGCGCGGACCACGCGCTGGACTCCGTCGGCGGCGACCTCGTCGCCGAGGTGCTGCGGCTGACCAGCGGCGCCGGTGCCGATCTGGTGTTGGAGTCGGCAGGCGGCACCACCTTCGAGGCCAGCCTGGCCGTGGCCAAACGGGTGACCGGCCGGGTCATCGTCTACGGCCTGGCAGGCGGCAGAGCCACGATCACCAACTGGGATCTGGTGTACAGGCACCAGATCCACGTCATCGGCCTGAACCTCGGCGTACTGATCCAGGCCGCACCGCAGATCTTCGGTGAAGTCATGGCCGAGCTGTCCGTGCTCATCGCTGCCGGCGTACTCACCCCCGGCCGGCCCACCGCCTACGACTTGGTCGACGGCCCGAAAGCGCTCGCGGAACTGGAAGCCAGGGCCACCATCGGCAAGCTGGCCCTGGTGCCGTGAGCCGCACCATCCGTCGGCCTAAGCTCGCCGCATGACGGCGCAGCTGCGGGCGACTCCGAGCCAGGATCGGTTCACCGCCGAGACGGAGCGGTATCGGCGGGAGTTGCTGGCGCACTGCTACCGCATGGTGGGCTCGGCGCACGACGCCGAGGACCTGGTGCAGGAGACGTACCTACGGGCGTGGCGGTCGTACGCCGGATTCGAGGGTCGCTCGTCGATCCGGTCCTGGCTGTACAAGATCGCCACCAACGTCTGCCTGAGGGCGTTGGAGCCACGCCGCATCCGCGTGCTGCCGTCCGGACTGGCCGGCCCGTGCGACGATCCGGACCGGGTGCCGAGTCCTGTTGCGCCCGGCGAGATCTCGTGGCTGGAACCGTTGCCGGACGCGTGGATCGCCTCGCCCCCCGATGATCCGGCCGCGGTGGTGGTCGCGCGGGAGTCCGTACGGCTGGCGCTCGTCGCGAGCTTGCAGCACCTGCCCGCCCGTCAGCGCGCGATCCTCATCCTGCGCGAGGTGCTGGCCTTCTCCGCCGCCGAGACCGCGGAAGTCCTCGACACCACCACCGCCGCGGTGAAGAGCGGTCTGCAGCGGGCCCGCGCCCGACTGAACGAGCTGGGGACGGAGCCGGCGGAACTGCTCGAACCGACCGACCAGCGGGCACGCGCGCTGCTGGACGGGTACATCGCCGCCTTCGAGCGGTCCGACGCTGCCCTGCTGGAGAAGGTGCTGCGGACGGACGCCACGCTGGAGGCGACGCCATTCCGCGACTGGCAGGCAGGCCGGGCGATGTGCATCCACGTGCTGGACGCGTATGTGCTGGGTACGCCGGGCGACTGGCGGATGCTCGCGACCACCGCCAACGGCCAGCCCGCGGCCGTCGTCTACCACCGGGCCGCGGACGGCGTGCTCCGGGCGAACGGTGCCGTGGTGCTGGCCACCACCGCCACCGGGGTCACCCAGGCGGTCGCGTTCCACCACGATCCCGCCCTGGTCGCCCTGTTCGGCTTCCCGGATGTGTATCCGGACTGATCCCGGCCTGACGACCGAGGCCCCCACCCGCCAGAGCGGATGGGGGCCTCGTCTTGGTGCGGACGAACTCAGACGTCGTAGTAGAGCTCGAACTCGTGCGGGTGGGGGCGGAGCTGGATGGGGGCGATCTCCTGCTCGCGCTTGAGGTCGACCCAGGTCTCGATCAGGTCGGAGGTGAAGACGTCGCCCTCGAGCAGGAAGGCGTGGTCGGCCTCGAGGGAGTCGATCACGGCCGGCAGGGAGGTGGGGACCTGCGGGATGCCCGCGTGCTCCTCCGGCGGCAGCTCGTAGAGGTCCTTGTCGACCGGGTCGGCCGGCTCGATCTTGTTGCGGATGCCGTCCAGGCCGGCCAGCAGCTGGGCCGAGAAGGCCAGGTACGGGTTGGCGGACGGGTCCGGGCAGCGGAACTCGATCCGCTTCGCCTTCGGGTTCGACCCGGTGATCGGGATCCGGATGCAGGCCGAGCGGTTGCGCTGCGAGTAGACCAGGTTGACCGGCGCCTCGAAGCCCGGGACCAGGCGGTGGTAGGAGTTCACCGTCGGGTTGGTGAAGGCCAGCAGCGACGGGGCGTGCTTGAGCAGGCCGCCGATGTACCAGCGGGCGATGTCGGACAGGCCGCCGTACCCGGACTCGTCGTAGAACAGCGCGTCGCCACCGGAGAACAGCGACTGGTGGACGTGCATGCCGGAGCCGTTGTCACCGAAGATCGGCTTCGGCATGAAGGTCGCCGTCTTGCCGGCCGCCCAGGCGGTGTTCTTGACGATGTACTTGAACTTCTGCAGGTTGTCCGCGGTCTTCAGCAGCTCGTCGAAGCGGAAGTTGATCTCCGCCTGACCGGCGGTGCCGACCTCGTGGTGGGCGCGCTCGACGACCAGCCCGGCCTTCTCCAGGTTCAGCGTGATCTGGTCGCGCAGGTCGCCGAAGTGGTCGGTCGGCGCGACCGGGAAGTAGCCACCCTTGTAGCGGACCTTGTACCCGCGGTTGCCGCCGTCCTCGACCCGGCCGGTGTTCCAGGCGCCGGCGACCGAGTCGATCGAGTAGTAGCCGGAGTTCTGCTTGGTCTCGAACCGGACGTCGTCGAAGACGTAGAACTCGGCCTCGGGCGCGAAGAACGCGGTGTCCGCGATGCCGGTCGACTTCAGGTACTCCTGCGCCTTCCGCGCGATGTTGCGCGGGTCACGCGAGTACGCCTCGCCGGTCAGCGGGTCGTGGACGAAGAAGTTGATCGCCAGCGTCTTCGTCCCACGGAACGTGTCGAGGAAGGCGGTGGTCGGGTCGGGCAGCAGCTTCATGTCGGATTCGTGGATCTGCTGGAACCCGCGCACCGACGAACCGTCGAACATCAGGCCCTCTTCGAAGACCTCGGGCCCGAACGACGACACCGGGACGGTGAAGTGCTGCATGATGCCCGGCAGGTCGGAGAACCGGACATCGATGATCTCGATGCCCTCGTCCTTGACGTAGGCGAGCAGCTCCTCAGCGCTGGAAAACATACGTACTCCTAGGGTGGCTCAGAGATTGATCTGAACGTAGGGCCTCGGCATTACTCGGTCGTGACCCCAATGTTTCGCGGATGTTACGCCCAGCGTGTCCGCGCTGACCCACTGGTGTACGGCGGTCACGCCCTGAGATCTTGTGATCCGCTGTCAGCGGGGGCGCGAGTGCTTCCGTAGGCTAGCCATCATGGCATCATCGGCGCAGCCGGGCACAGGACCCTCCGAAGAATTCCGGTTTCCGGGGAACCGGCTCGGTCTGCCGCAGGACGGTCCGGGCTCGGTCGCGACCTGGGGCCGGCGCATCCTCGCGCTGTTCGTCGACTGGCTGATCGCCGCGCTGATCGCGTCGGCGGTGACCTCGAAGCCCATCTGGGCTGGTGGCAACGACTTCAGCACCGCGCAACTGGTCGTCTTCTTCGCGATGACCGCGATCCTGACCGGCCTCATGGGCGCGACGATCGGTCACCGGCTGTGTGGGCTCCGCGTGATCCCGGTCCGCGGCGGTACGACGTACACGGCACAACCCGGCCTGCTCGCCGGTGTGATCCGGGCCGTGCTGATCTGCGTGATCATCCCCGCCGTGGTCTTCGACCGGGACCGGCGAGGGCTGCACGACCTCGCGGCGAAGACAGTCGTCGTCCTGCGGTAGTCAGCGCCGGGTGAGCCGGAGCTGGACGTCGTCCAGGTACCCGGTGCGGAAGCCGGCCTCGGAGTACGCCAGGTAGAACTCCCACATCCGCCGGAAGGTGCTGTCGAAGCCGAGGTCCTCGATGGCTCCCGCGCGGTCCATGAAGCGGTTCCGCCAGATCCGCAGCGTCCGCGCGTAGTCCCCGCCGAGGTGACGGAGCACCTCGGCCCGCAGGCCGGTGTGCTGGGCGGTGATGTCCTGGATCACCTTGATCGACGGGATCAGGCCGCCGGGGAAGATGTACTTCTGCACCCAGGTGAAGGTGTTCCGGGTCGCGAGCATCCGCTCGTGCGGCATCACGATCGCCTGCACCACGGCGACCCCGCCCGGGGTCAGCCGGCGCTCGATCGCGTCGAAGTAGACCGGCCAGTACTTCTCGCCGACCGCCTCGATCATCTCTACACTCAGCACGGCGTCGAACTCGCCGATCTGGTCCCGGTAGTCACGCAGCGCGACCTGGACCCGGTCGCTCACTCCGGCCTCCGCGATCCGGCGCTGCGCCAGCAACGCCTGCTGCGAGGCGATGGTGATCGCGGTCACCCAGGCGCCCCGCTGGGCGGCGCGGATCGCGAGACTCGCCCAGCCACAGCCGATGTCCAGCACGCGCGACCCGGACACGACACCGGCCGCGTCGAGGATCGAGTCCAGCTTGTTCAGCTGGGCCTGGGTGAGTTCGTCGTACGACGCCGTCGCGAGGCCGGCCATCGGGTCGCCGCCGAAGTACGCCGCCGAGTAGGTCAGGGTCGGGTCGAGGAACTCGGAGAACATCGCGTTGCTCAGGTCGTAATGCCGGCTGACGTTCTCCCGGGCGCCGGCCCGGTCGTTCTCCTGGTCGCCCGGCTGGGAGCGGGTCACCAGCCAGCGCAGCGACTGCGCCCACTTCGGCAGCAGGTGCCGGGTCTCCTCGTTGCTGAACCGCTCGGCGAACGGGACCAGCAGATCGGCCAGATCGGTGCCCGGCTCCGGATCCCAGTCGCCGGCCAGGAACGCCTCGCCGAACCCGGATCCGGCGTCGTGCCCGAGCCGGTCCAGGAAGTGCGCGCTCCGGTGCACCCGCATCGCCGGGCCGCCCAGGCCGTAGGTCCGGTTCTCCAGGTGGATGGTCGCGGGCAGGTCCTTGGCGATCAGACGGATCGCGGCCAGCGCGCCGGCCCGGCGAACGGGGTTCGACCGCGGGCGGGCCAGTGTCGGCCACGTCTCCGCCGCCGGCTGATGCACAACCGCCGGTAAGAGATCCGTCATGGTCGTCAACCTCGTGTCCTCGATCCGTCCTGGTCGCACCTTAAGGCCCAACCACCACCCCACGACGCGACACGAAGGCACACACGTGCCACGTCACGACTGATCAACTGCTGAGCGGCCGCCGGGTTACCGGCGGCTCACGCAGAGGAAGGTGTTCGTCGCCCCCCGGCGCTGGTCAGCGCCCCTGTCAGCGCCCTGTCAGCGCCCTCTCAACGCCCCTGTCAGCGGCCCTTCATGGCCTGCCGTGCGCCCTTGAGGCTGGTCGGGACCGGGCCCTTCGGCATCGGCACCTGCGGGCGGACGGCGTCCAGCGCCTTCAGCCGCTGCAGCAGGTCGGTGATCTCCGACGGCTGCAGTGCCTGCGGGAGCTTCATCACGTGTTTGGTCAGCTTGCGGATGTCGATCTCGTCCTCGCCCTGACCGGCGACGATCTGGATCACCGGGGCGCCACCGGCCACCCGGGTGTGCTTCTTGCCCTCGGCGGCGAGCAGGTTCTTCACCCGGCTCGCCTGCCCCTCGCCGACCAGCACGATGCCCGGCCGGCCGACCACGCGGTGCACGATGTCGGCGTTCTTGGTGACCGCGATCGCGGGCGTCACGGTCCAGCCGCGGCGCAGCGTCTGCAGCGCGGACGCGGCCGCACCGGCCTGCCCCTCGATCTGGCTGTACGCCGCCTTCTCGACCTTGCGGCCGAACACGATCGTGGCGGCCAGGAACCCGAGCGCGACACCCAGCGGGATCCAGATCAGCAGCGGTCCGACCAGGAATCCGAGCAGGACGAACACGCCGACGATGCCGAGGAAGATCCCGGCGAGCACCAGGCCGACCGTCGGGTCGGACTTCTTGGTCAGCGTGTACGCCGACCGGATCTGCTTGAGCCGACTGGTCTTCTCTTCGGGCGCGTCGTTCTTGGCCATGTCTCCCGGGTCCCTGTTATGCGTCTCGTGCCGCGGAATTCATCCGCGATTCCACAGCCTGACGGTACAGCCGACCGGCCCGGTACGACGAACGCACGAGCGGACCGGACATCACACCGACGAAGCCGATCGCCTCGGCCTCGTCCTTCAACTCGACGAACTCCTCCGGCCGGACCCACCGCTCGACCGGGTGGTGCCGCACCGACGGGCGCAGGTACTGGGTGATGGTGATGATCTCGCAGCCGGCCGCGTGCAGGTCGCGCAGCGCCTGGCTGACCTCCTCGCGGGTCTCGCCCATGCCGAGGATCAGGTTCGACTTGGTCACCAGCCCGTAGTCGCGGGCCTGGGTGATCACGTCGAGCGAACGCTCGTACCGGAAGCCGGGCCGGATCCGGCGGAAGATCCGCGGCACCGTCTCGACGTTGTGCGCGAACACCTCCGGCCGGGACGAGAACACCTCGGCCAGCTGCTCCGGTACGGCGTTGAAGTCCGGCGCGAGCATCTCCACGCCGGTGCCCGGGTTGAGCTCGTGGATCTGGCGGATCGTCTCGGCGTACAGCCAGGCTCCGCCGTCGTCCAGGTCGTCGCGGGCGACGCCGGTCACGGTCGCGTACCGCAGGCCCATGGTCCGGACCGACTCGGCCACGCGGCGCGGCTCGTCGCGGTCCAGCGCCTCCGGTTTACCGGTGTCGATCTGGCAGAAGTCGCAGCGCCGGGTGCATTGGTCGCCACCGATGAGGAAGGTGGCCTCGCGGTCCTCCCAGCACTCGAAGATGTTCGGGCAACCGGCTTCCTGGCACACCGTGTGCAGTTGCTCGGACTTCACGAGTTTCTGCAGTGCCTGGTACTCCGGGCCCATCTTGGCGCGGGTCTTGATCCACTCGGGTTTGCGCTCGATCGGGGTCTCCGCGTTGCGCACCTCGAGCCTGAGCAGTTTCCGTCCTTCTGGGGCGATCGTCACGCCCTCCAGGGTACGCGGCCGGGGTCAGGAGCCATCCACCCGTAGGCTGATGAGCTATGTCCACGCTCGAACTCGGTACGGCGTCGTCGAACGCCGAGCCGGGGACACCACCCGCCACCGGGACGACGGTTCAGGGCTGGGTGCGGCCCGGACCGTCGCCGAAGCAGCGCAGCAACGACGTCCTGCTGGGTCTCGCGATGGCGCTGGCGGGCGCCATCGGGGCCGAGCTGGCCCGGGGCGCCGCCCCGACGCACGTCGACCTGGGGATCGGCGGAGTCGAGCCGTACGTGCTCAGCGCGGCCGTGGCGCTGCCGCTGTGCGTCCGGCGCCGCTGGCCGATCCCGGTGCTCCTGCTCGTCTCCGTGCTGTTCGTCGTCACCGGCGAGCGGGCCACCTTCGCGTTCAGCGGCAACCTGGTCACCCAGGCGACGATGTTCATGGCGATCTACGCCGCGGTCGCGTGGTCGCGGGACCGCCGGTTGATGAAGGCGGCGGTGTCCGTCGTCTTCATCGGCATGTTCGGCTGGCTCGTACTCGGTTTCGTCCGGGCGCTCCGCAACAACGAGATCGAAGGGCCAAACCACGCCCTGTTCTCGCCGTACGTCTCGGGTGTCATCATCACGCTCGCGCTGAACGCGCTCTATTTCTTCGGCGCGTACTTCTGGGGCCGGACCGCGTGGGGGATCGCCCGGCAGCGGTACGAGCTCGAGCAGCAGGCCGCCGAGCTCGCCACGCAGCAGGAGGCGAACGCCCGGCGCGCGGTGATCGACGAGCGGCTGCGGATCTCCCGCGAACTGCACGACGTCGTCGCGCACCACATCAGCAGCATCGGCGTCCAGGCCGGTGGCGCCCGCCGGGTGATGGACACCGACCCGGACGCGGCCAAGGACGCACTCAGCGTGATCGAGAACTCCAGCCGTACGGCGGTGAACGAGATGCGCCAGCTGCTCGGCATGCTCCGCGCGGCCGACCCGGATCTCGACATCGCGGCACCGGCGGTCAAGGAGCCACAGGCCGGCGCCGACCGGCTGCCCGCGCTGATCGCGGAGGTGAACGGCGAGGGCCTGTCGGTCGGTTTCCACCAGATCGGCGCACCGGTCAAGCTGCCCGAGACGGTGTCGGTGTCGGTCTACCGGATCGCCCAGGAAGCCCTGACGAACGTACGCCGGCACTCGACAGCGCGCAGTGCGCACATCACCCTGCGTTACCTCGGGGACGCGGTCGAGCTTGAGGTCCTCGACGACGGCCGGCCGAAACACGCGCCGGTCGGGAGCCGGCTGGGTCACGTCGGGATCCGTGAGAGGGTCGGTCTGCTCGGCGGCGAGAGCGAGATCGGGCCGCGCCCGGTCGGTGGCTTCCGGGTCCGGGTCCGGATCCCGCTCGACCCGCAGAACCGCCCGCTGACCGGAGGGACCGATGACTGAGCCGACGCCGATGCGGGTCCTGCTCGTGGACGACCAGGACCTGGTCCGGGCCGGGTTCCGGATGATCCTCTCGGTCGAGCCGGACATCGAGGTCATCGGTGAGGCGTCGGACGGCGAGAAGGCGATCGAGCTCGCGCTGGCGTTGCGGCCGGACGTCGTACTGATGGATGTCCAGATGCCCGGGATGGACGGGATCACCGCGACCCAGCAGATCGTCGCGGCGGATGCCGGCAAGGTCGTGATCCTGACCACGTTCGATCGGGACGACTACCTGTTCGAGTCGCTCGGCGCGGGGGCCAGCGGGTTCCTGCTGAAGAACACCGCGCCGGAGGATCTGGTCGACGCGATCCAGGTCGTGCACTCCGGCCACGCGCTGCTCGCGCCGGAGGTGACCCGGCGGGTGATCAAGCGGTTCACCGGCGGCGGCGAACGCGTGTACCGCCCGGACCTGCTGGCCGAGCTGACCGACCGTGAGCGCGAGGTCCTCGGCCTGATCGCCCGCGGCCTCACCAACACCGAGATCGCCAACCAGCTCTACGTCGGCGAGGCCACGGTCAAGACCCACGTCTCCCGCGTCCTGCTCAAACTCGGCCTCCGCGACCGCGTCCAGGCCGTCGTCTTCGCCTACGAATGCGGCCTCGTCACCCCGGGCGACGACCCCTCGTCCTGATCCGTCCGCCGCGCGGATGACCTGGGTGATCACCCGTGCGGACGACGTGCGCACGGCCTTGTCCTGACTAGCTTTGGGGAGTGTCGGGCGCAGGCTCGCCTGGACGCGATGAGCTGTCCCCAGAAAGTACAGGGGCTGAGTCGATGGGAACGGTGACGGATGCTGAGGGTGGCTGGGCTCACCCGGCGGTTCGGTGATCATCTGGCGTTGGACGACGTGACATTCGACGTCGTACCGGGACGGATGACCGGGTTCGTCGGGGCCAACGGGGCCGGGAAGACGACGGCGATGCGGATCATCCTCGGCGTCCTCGCGGCGACCGCCGGCGAGGTGCGGTGGAAGGGTGAGCTGCTGACCCGGGAGGTACGGCGCGACTTCGGCTACATGCCCGAGGAGCGCGGGCTGTACCCGAAGATGAAGATCCACGACCAGCTGGTGTTCTTCGGCCGGCTGCACGGTCTCTCGCCGGAGCGGGCCGCCGAGCGGGTCGACAAGCTGCTCGAGCGACTCGGGCTGGCCGAGCGGGCGACCGACGTACTCGAGACGCTGTCGCTGGGCAACCAGCAGCGGGTGCAGATCGCGTCCGCGCTGGTGCACGAGCCGATCGCGCTGGTGCTCGACGAGCCGTTCAGCGGTCTCGACCCGCTCGCCGTCGACGCGATGGTGGACCTGCTCCGCGAGGAGGTCACCGACGAGGTGCCGGTGCTGTTCTCCAGCCACCAGCTCGACCTGGTCGAGCGGTTGTGCGACGACCTGGTCGTGCTGTCCCGCGGCAAAGTCGTTGCCGCGGGCCCCGTTGCGGAGCTGGCCGCCGGGCCTTCGCTGACCTACAGGCTGAGGGTGGACGGCGACGCGGGCTGGTTGCGCGACGTGCGCGGCATCAAGGTGCGCGATGTCGCCGGCGGTACGGCGCTCTTCGACGTCGAGGAAGACGGTGTTGTGCAAGAGATTCTTCAGCAGGCGATCGCCCGCGGCCCGGTGCTCGAGTTCGGGCCGGAGCGGGTGGCGCTGAGCGACGTCTTCCGGGAGGCGACCCGATGAACGACCGTACTCTCGACCGGCCCTGGATGCTGATCGCCCAGCGCGAGGTCACCACCAAGCTGCGGGACAAGACCTTCATCGGGTCGACCGCGGTGATGCTGCTGATCGTGCTGGTCGCCGTCATCGTGCCGGCGGTGCTCGCCGGGCGCGGCGGTGCCGACAAGATCGCGGTGATCGACGACGCCGGCGCGAAGATCGTGCAACAGGCGTCCACGACCAAGGGCGGCGACGGCTTCGAGGTGACCCGGGCGGCGGACCGGCCGGCCGCCGAGCAGCTCGTCACGAACGGCGACGTGAAGGCGGCGCTGCTGCCCGGCCAGGACGGGTACGTCGTCCTCGGCAAGGACCGGGTCGACTCAGGGCTGGAAAGCGCGCTGCGCGAGGCGGCGGTCAACGTCGGGATGGAGCAGAACGCGGCCCGCGTGGGGCTGACTCCGGACGAGCTGCGAGCCGGCACCAAGGTCGAGTTGCAGCTGCTGAAACCCGGTCCGCTGCCGGACATCGTGTCCGACTTCGTCAACATCGGGCTGGCGCTGGTGTTCTACATGACCGCTCTCGGCTTCGGCATGATGATCGCGCAGAGCGTCGTGCAGGAGAAGGAGAGCCGGGTCGTCGAGATCCTCGCCGCGGCGGTGCCGATCCGGTCGCTGCTGTGGGGGAAGGTGCTCGGCAGCACCGCGCTGGCCCTCGGGCAGATCGTGGTGATCGCGGGCGCGTCGCTGATCGGGCTGCTGGCCACCGACCAGGCCGACATCCTCGAGGTGGTCGCGCCGGTGGCCGGCTGGTTCGTGGTGTTCTTCGTGCTCGGGTTCGTCGCGCTGGCCGGGTTGTGGGCGGTGGCCGGATCGCTGGCCACGCGGCAGGAGGACCTCGGGTCGACCACGCTGCCGGGCCAGATGATCCTGATGATCCCGTTCTTCTTCTCGGTGTTCGCCGGGTCGTCGGCCAAGACGGTCGCCTCGTTCGTCCCGATCGCGTCGTCGATGTCGATGCCGGGCCGGATGCTGACCGAGAACGTGCCCGTGTGGCAGCCGCTGGTGGCGATCGTGATCCTGCTCGCCACGACCGTACTGATCATCCGCCTCGGCGCCCGGCTCTACGAGCGGACGCTGCTGCAGACCGGCCGCCGGCTCGGTTACCGGGAGGCACTGGCGCTGGACGCGTCCTGACTCATCGTCACAGCCGGGCCGAGCGTTACACCGACGGCCTGGCTGTGACAAAACCGCAATGTTGGGTCCCTGTGTGCTGTGCCTGCACCTGGACTACGGTCTCAACGCATGAACGTCGAGCTGCGCCACCTGCGGGTGGTGGTCCTAGTGGCAGAAGCGGGGTCCGTCGGACGGGCCGCCCGCTGGCTGAAGGTCAGCCAGCCGAGCCTGACCGCGCAGCTCAAGCGGATCGAGGCCGCGTTCGGCGGTGAGCTGTTCGAGCGCTCCCGCACCGGAGTCACCCCCACGCCCCTGGGCCGGTACGCCGTCGATCGCGCCCGGGCGATCCTGGTCGACGTCGACCACCTGTCCGCGACCGTGTCCGCGATGACCGCGGTCGAGTCCAGCGCGGCCCGGCTCGGCGGATTCCCGACCGCGCCGATGTCGGGGATCGCGTCCCGGCTGCGCGACCACGGCGAGATCGAGCAGGTCAGCATCGAGGTCGAGTGGTCCACCAGCGTGCTGTTGCAGCAGCTGGAGAGCGGGCGGCTCGACTTCGCGCTGTTGCGGGAGTTCCCCGGGTTCGAACTGCGGTTGCCGAGCGGCGTCGAGGCGGTCACGGTCGTCGAGTCGGAATCGGCGTACGTCGTGATGTCCGCGGACCACCCGATGGCGGTCGCGTCGCGGGCCCGCGGGGAGATCGAGCTGTCCGCGCTGTCGGACGAGGAGTGGATCGGGGAGCCGCCGGACGACAGCGGGTTCCACGTGCTGTTCCGGGCGGCGTGCGAGGCGGCCGGGTTCCAGCCGAAGGTGGAGCATCACTCGGTCGACACGTCCGTACTGATGGGGTTCGTGACGAGTGGTCAGGGCGTCGCGCTGATCTCGCCGACGTCGTACCGGATGCTCTCCACCGACGTCACCACCCGCACCCTGGTCGGCGACCCGATCCACCGCAAGCTGCTGCTGGCGTGGAGCACGGACTCACCGCGGGCGCAGATGGCGCCGGATGTGCTGGCGATGGCGACCGCGGCGTACGACGAGGCCATCACCGAGCATGCGCGGCGCGATCAGCACCAGCGCATGCACGTCGCTTGAGGTCTCAGGTTCCGGCGGGCCGGACGACGGGGCTCTCGAACGCGGTGAAGTGGAACTCCCCGGTGTCCTCGGGGTCCTCCATCCGCTCCCGATACTGAGAGCCCACCTGCTCCTTGGTGGCCGGCACCTTCTCCGCCTTACCCTCGGACGCCTCCTTGGCGGGCTCGTCCTTCGCTTCGGGCGCCTTCTGCTCGGCAGCAGCCGGCTCCTGGGGCTTCGGGGCGGGGGCGTCCTGGGGCTTCTGGGCTGGCGCGTCCTGTGCCTTCGGGGCAACCGCTTCCTCGGGCTTGGGGGCGGGCTCTTGCCTCGCCTCGGGTGCGGGGTCTTCCTTCGCTGCGACCGGCTCCGGGGTCTTCGCCTCGGGTGCGGCGGCTGGCTCTGGGGTCTTCGCCTCGGGTGCGGCGGCTGGCTCCGAGGCCTTCGCCTCGGGTGCGGCGACCGGCTCCGGCTGCTTCGCCGGTGGCTGCTCCACCTTCGGCTCGGCCGGCGCTTCCGGCCTCGCCTCCGGCGCCTTCGTCTCCGCGGCCTTCGTCTCGTCCGCCTTTGTCTCGTCCGCCTTCGGCGCTGCTGCCGGGGCGACCTGCGTCACCTCCGGCTGAGCCTCTGCTTGCGGCTCGACGCGAGGCGCCTCCTGCGTCGGCTCGCCCTCGTCCTCCGGTGCCGCGGTGTCCTCCGGCTCGGCGTCCGCCGGGGGAGCGGCCGGCACCTGGACCGTCTCGTCGCGATCGGTCGGCACCAGCACGGTGTCGTCGGGGTCGTTGCCCTGGGCATCGTCCTCGGGGTACTGCGCGGTCTGGTCGAACCCCGCGACCGGGTACTGCGCGGTCTGCTCGTCCGCCTGGTTCCGCGGCTGCACCGGCTCCGGGTCCTCGTCGAACAGGTCGTCGAACCGGCTCCTGTTCTCGTACGACCCGGCGTACTGACCCGCCACCGGATAGGTGCTCCCGGCAACCGGGTACACCGCCGCGGCGTCCGCCTCCTGCTGCGCCTGCGCGGCCTCCTGCTCCCGCTGCAGCCGCTCCGCCTCGACCCGCTCCCGCCGCCGGCGCTGCACCCCGTGCACGATCAGCTGGATCCCGTAGACCAGCGAGATCACCGTGAGGATCGGTACGACGCCGTTCAGCGTGTACTGCTTCGACCCCTCGATCATCCCGGTGGTCACCCCGGGGACGTCGTTGAGGAAGTTCGTGGTCCGGTTCGGGATCCAGAGCCAGCAGTAGACCAGCGTGCCGAAGGCGACGAACGCACCCAGTGCGCCGGCGCCGGTGAAGTACGACACCACGGTCCAGAAGATCAGCGCGCCGATGCCGTAGGCAAGCGCCATCTCCTTCGTATTCAGCTCGATACCGCCCGGCGCCGCGAGCACCCCGAAGATCGCCGGCCCGGCGAGCGCTACGGCCACTCCGAGCAAGAACCCAAGAAATTTGGACACACCCCCAAGGTAGCGACGTTTGCCCGTCACACCCCGCAGACACTTCGGCACCACGCGGAAGGTCAATCGCTTGCCTAAGGTAGATCCCATGCGCCGTCCCAACATCCTGGTGGTCCTGTCCGACGAGCACACGGCCTCCGCATCAGGGTGGGCCGGCCATCCGCACGTCCGGACACCGCATCTGGATCAGCTGGCCGCGCAGGGTGTTTCGTTCGACCGCGCGTACACGAACAGCCCGATGTGTGTGCCGTCGCGGCTCTCACTGATGGCCGGGCAGTACGTGCACCAGATCGGGGCCTGGGACAACGGCGTGATCCCCGGGCCGTCGCTTCGCACGTGGGGTCACCATCTGCGCGAGGCGGGTTACACCTCGGTGATCGCGGGCCGGACCCACTTCAACGGACCGGACCGGCTGCTCGGGTTCGACCGTCGGCTGACCGACGACCTGGACTTCTGGCTCGACCACAGTGGCCGTCCACCTCGTCGTACGACGGACTGGCGGCGACCGTCCAACTCCCACGTGACCGAACACGGGTCCGGCGACCACGTCCACACCAGGCACGACGTCGCGGCGACCGATGCAGCGCTGGAGTTCTTGCGCGATCCCGGGCCGGACCCGTTCCTGCTGTACGTCGGGTACATGCATCCGCACTTCCCGTTGGTCGCACCACCGGCGTTTCGCGCGCTTTACGATCCGGCGGACGTCGAGCTGCCTGTGGCTACCGGCGGCGAGCATCCGGTGATCTCGCTGCTCCGGCACGGGTTCCGCAATGACGAGCCGCTGACCGAGGAGCAGGTGCGTGAGGCGACGGTCTGCTACTGGGGACTGATCAGTCACCTCGACCACCAGATCGGTCGGCTGCTGGCAGCGGTGCCTGACGACACGGTCGTCATCTACACGAGTGACCACGGCGAGATGGCGGGCCACCACGGCATCTGGCAGAAGCAGTGCTTCTACGAGCCCGCCGTACACATCCCTCTGCTGCTTCGTCATCCGTCGCTGCGCCCGGCTCGGATCGCGTCACAGGTCAGCCTGATCGACGTACTCCCAACCCTCCGGGAGATCGCCGGACTGCCGCTGGACCCGGCTCTTCCTGGGCGGAGTCTGCTCGAGCCTTCCGATCGGCCCGTGCTGTCGGAGTACCACGCTCAGGGGATGGTCGACGGCGGTTTCCTGCTGAAGTCGGGGCCGTGGAAGTACTGCTACTACGGTCCCGCCCACGCACCTCAGGTCTTCAACGTCGACAACGATCCGTCGGAGCTCCACGACCTCTCGACGGACGAGTCTCTCGTCGCCAAGCTCGATGCCGAGCTGCGATCGATCGTGGACCCCGACCGGATCGACGTACTCGCGAAAGCCGACCAGGCCGAGCGTCTGACTGAGAGGACGGGCCATTGAGCGCCCCCAACATTCTGCTGATCGTTTCCGATGACCACGGGTACGCCGATCGCGGTGTCCAAGGCATCCACCAGGACGTACGGACGCCCGCCCTCGATCGGCTCGCGGCCGAGGGCGTGAGTTGCACCGACGCGTACGTGACGGCGCCGATCTGCAGTCCGTCGCGGGCCGCGATCATCTCCGGGCGGTACCAGCAGCGGTGGGGTGGTCAGTGGTTCGACTCGGCCGCTTTCCCGCCGGACGACGTACCGACGCTGGCGGAGATCCTGCGGGACCAGGGGTATCGCACCGGGTACTTCGGCAAGGTGCATTACGGGGGAGAGGCGGTCGGTGATCGGGCCTGTCCGCCGCATCATGGGTTCGAGGAGACGCTGTACGGGCTGGCCGGTCAGTCGTTCGGGCGGCTCAACTATCTGCACCACTCGGAGGACGCGGTCTCGTCGTACGGGCAGCCGGCCGCGCATCACATGGCGGTCCAGCCGTTGCTGTCCGGGGACGAGCCCGTCGAGCACGAGGGCTTCCTGACCGCGGAGCTCGGGCGACGGGCGGCGGAGTTCATCACCGGTGCGGACGACCGGCCGTACTTCTGCATGCTCGCGTTCAACGCGGTGCACAACTTCTGCTGGCAACTGCCGGAATCCGAACTCGCCGCCCGCGGACTGCCCACCTTCCGCGACTGGACGCCGGACGTGGACGGCCCCTTCGCCGAGTGGTACGACGACGTGATCGTGCCGAACCTGCCGCACGGCCGGGAGTACTACCTCGCCCAGCTGGAACTCATGGACGCCGAGATCGGCCGGCTGCTCGACCTGGTCGACGACAACACGATCGTCGTCTACGTCACCGACAACGGCGGCTCCACCTGCAACTTCGGCGACAACACTCCGCTCCGCGGCACGAAGTACACCCTCTGGGACGGCGGCATCCGCATCCCGATGCTCTGGCGCTGGCCCGGCCACCTACCCGCCGGCCACCGTACCGACGCCCTGGTCAGCACCCTCGACCTGGTCCCAACCCTGGCCACCGCAGCCGGCGCAACCGTCCCGGCGACCGACGGCCTGGACCTCCTCCCGGTCCTGTCCGGCCAGTCAGAAGCCGCCCACGACACCCTCCACTGGGACTGCGAATTCCAATGGTCAGTCCGCTCCGGCCCCTGGAAACTCACCTGGGTCGCCGACACCCCCGCCACCCAACACCTCAAAACCTACGAACACGCCCCCATGGGCAACGGCTGGTTCCTCTCCAACCTCACCCAAGACCTCCCCGAACAAACCAACCACCTCCCCACCAACCCCCAAGTCGCCACCCACCTACACACCCTCCACAAAACCTGGCGCACCGAAGTTGGCCTACCACCCCTACCCACCCCACCCCCACCCACGAACTAACCCCGAAGCCCGACCGTCCGCGTCAACTCCAACCGCCTGTGAGCTACCTGCACAAACCCACAAACGCCGCGGCAGCAAGCCTCAAACAGTCAACCCGTACGTGATAGCCGTCGGCGGTTCCTCGGCGTGATCAATGTCCGGACTCCGCTCGTACTCCTCCCAAGCAAGCAGCTCATCCACATGCCGCCGCACAGGCTCAAGCACCTCAGTCACCGAAACATCCCGCCCCAGCTCGCGCGACAAGGTCGTGACATCCGCATCCGCGATCCCACAGGGCACGATCCGATCGAACCAAGCCAGATCGTTGTCGCAGTTCAACGCGAACCCATGCATCGTCACACCTTGCGCAACCCGGATCCCGATCGCCGCGATCTTCCGCTCCCGCCCACGATCGTCCGCGGCCACCCAAACCCCGCTGCGCCCCTTGACTCGCCCCGTCTTCACCCCAAGCTCAGCACAGACCCCGATCAGCGCCTCCTCGAGCCGCCGAACGTAGTCCACGACGTACACATGTGAGGCCAGCTTCACGATCGGATAGCCCACCAGTTGCCCCGGCCCGTGCCACGTGATCTTCCCACCACGGTCGACGTCCACCACCGGCGTACCGTCGAGCGGCCGCTCGTGCGGCTCCGTCCGCTTGCCCGCCGTGTACACCGGCGGATGCTCGAGCAGGATGACCGTGTCAGAACCCGTGCCCTCGGCAACTTCCGCGTGCAGACGCCGCTGCTCGGCCCACGCGGTCTCGTAGTCCACCGCGTCGGCTCCGAATCCGGCCTCCACATACCTGATATTCCTCACGCCTTCGAGTGTAGGCGGCGCCCCATCCCGCCGTACGCCGCCGTCCACAGGCCACCCGTCGTACGCCGTACTCCGCGCTCACCGGCCGCGGTCTGTGGATAACTTCCGCGGCGCTTCTCGCGATTCGTGCACTCTCTTGAGCATGGACCTCGAAGACCTCGCCGGCTACAGCCTCCGCCGCAAGCTCGGGTCCGGATCGGCCGGCGCCGTCTGGCAGGTCCGCGACCTCGCGTCCGGCCGCAACGCCGTACTCAAAAGCATCCCGATCACGACGATCCCCGACCAGGAGAAGCTCCGTGAAGACCTCACCATCCTGCAACGCATACGTCACCCCCACATCGCCCGCCTATTGGAGCTCCGCGAGACCCGCGCCGAGTGGCTGATCATCAGCCAGTACGTCGTAGCCGGCAGCCTGACCGCCCTCCTCACCCGCCGCCCCCCGCTCTCACCAGGCGAGCTAGTAACCCTCCTCACACCCCTAGCCGAGGCTCTCGACCACCTCCACCGCTCCGGACTGACCCACGGCCGCCTGAGCCCAACCAACACCCTCTTCGACGCCGACGGCCGCCCCGTCCTCACCGACGCAGCCCTCCACCTCCAAGCAACACCCACCCCCACCCCGACCGACGACCTCATCGCCCTAGCCACCCTCGCCCACCAAGCCGGCGCCGACCCATCCGTCTTCACCCCCACCCTCTTCACCACAACCCCACTCCACGACCTACCCCACCACCTCCTCCAGCTATCCGCCCCCACCCCCATCGACCTAGCCTTCCAAGACCCCACCCCCTCCCACCCCAAGCCCGCCGCCACCCCCAACCCCCCACCCCCCGACGACCCCATCGAACTCTCCCGCACCCCCCTCACTCCGCCCCCACCCAATCCGCCAACCCCCCACCCCCCGCCGCCGTCCACCACCCCCCACCCACCCCCTCCCACCAACCTCCCCAAACGCCCCCGCCGCCCCCGCCCCCTCCGCCGCCCCACCCTCACCCGCCGCACCCCAACCCCCATCAACCCCCTATCCCGCCTAACCCCACCTGCACCGCCCCCACCCACCACGCCCTCGCCGTACGCCACGCCAACATCTGCGGCCCCGCCGCCCGCGGCCCTCACTCCCGAACCCGCAGCGACCCCACCCAGCACACCCTCGACGTTCGCCACCAAACCGACCCCGCCGCCTGCAGCGCCCAACCCCGCACCCGCAACGACGCCCACCGCGATCTCCGCATTCGTCACCGGACCGGTCGCGCTCCCACCCACCTCGCCGTCGACGCCCGCCGGGACACCTGCACCGACCCCGCCCACCGCGATCTCGGCGTTCGCCCTCGCACCGCTCGCGACGCCACCCACCTCGGCACTCGCCGACGCATCTGCAGCGACCCCACCCGCAGCACCGGTCGCGACCCCAACGCGACCAGACCGCCCCCGAACCCGCCGCCACCCGTGGCGCCGCAACCAAACCCTGTGGCACCGCCTAGCCGTGCGCCTGCCTCACCCTGCGTACGGCGTCGTCGCAGCAGCCGGCCTCGGAGCAGCCATCGTCCTGCTCATCGGCATAGCAACAGTCAACGCCCTCAACACCCCCACCACCCCAGCAGCCGCCAGCAACCAACCCGCAACCCCCACAGACGCCAACAACCCACCAACACCCACGACCGCGACGACACCTACGGCCGCGACGGCGACGACACCTACGGCCGCGTCAACCCCGACGACACCCGCCGGCACCACCAACCCACCCGAGTCCACCGGCCCCACAACCCCATCAACCACCACGCCGCACCCGACCACTGCCGGGTCACGCACCGAAGCAACCGATTGGGCACTCACCCTCCGAGCCTTGGACGCCCAACGTGCACACGCGTTCTGGACTCTCGACCAGAACATCCTCGACAAGATCTACGTCCCCGGCAGCCAACCATGGCAGGCCGACCGCGCCTTGCTAGCCACCTACCGCAAACAACAAGTCCGCGTACAGGGACTCCGCATTCAGATCGACAAAACCACCATCGCCCACCAAACCCCCACCACCGTCACCCTCAAAACCACCGACCACCTCACCGCAGGCCAAGCCATAGACCACACCGGCACCAGCACCCCCCTCCCACCAGGCACCCCCACCACCCGCCTGATCACCCTCACCAAAACCCCCACCCCCCGAATAACCACCATCACCCGTGCCTGACCCGAGCCACAGTCAGGGCCCGAAGCTCATCGCGCACCCAGCGGGTTCGACCAGCGCGACGGTCCGGTCGACCACCTGCGTACGGCGAGCAGGAGTTCGTGCCCGATGCCGAGCCAGGCCCTGGGCGGCGGCTTGAGCAGAACCAAGTCCCACCCGACGCGTGCCCAGCCGTGCTCCGGCCCGGGTGGCGGCTGGAGCCAACCAGTTCCCACTCAGCTCCTGCGCAGCGGTCCTCCGGCTTGGGTTCGTGGCCTGGGCAGTGGCTGTCGGTCGACTAAGACCCGCCCCGCGCGTGCCCGTCCGTACCCGGCCTGCCATTGGCATGCGTGGCTGGAGGTAGACCAGTCACCGCCCGCTCATGCGCACCACCGCTCCGGCCGGGGAGTGGCGGGAGTGAACCAGGTCGGCGCCCCGTGTGCGCCGGCGCACCACCCTGCCCATGCTTACGGCCTGAGTCCCGGCCCGGGTATCGAAGACCGGACCGCAGGACGAGGCCAGGTGGTGGCTGGCGACGGACCCGTCCCATCCCACGCGTGCTCGCCCGGCGGTGTGGCCGGAGTTCTGGCCGGGTGGTGGCTGGCGACGGACCCGTCCCATCCCACGCGTGCTCGCCCCGCGGTGTGGCCGGAGTTCTGGCCGGGTGGTGGCTGGCGACGGACCCGT